>NZ_CP052909.1:0-1493649 GCF_014295415.1 Constantimarinum furrinae | reverse complement strand
AGATTCGTGAAGACCGGTATCGGTGTCGTTACCGTGACCACCCAAAATAGGAGCGATTACTAATCCAACCAAACACGTAAGTTTGATAAGGATATTCATAGATGGACCTGAAGTATCCTTAAACGGATCTCCAACCGTATCACCCGTTACTGCAGCCTTATGAGCGTCACTACCTTTATATGTCATTTCACCGTTGATCATTACTCCGGCTTCAAACGATTTTTTAGCATTATCCCATGCACCACCTGCATTATTCTGGAAAATAGCCCACATGACACCACTTACACATACTCCTGCCATATACCCTCCTAATGGTTCAGCTCCAAAAACTAAACCGATGATCACAGGCGAAATTATGGTTAGAAGTCCGGGAAGTAGCATTTCTTTTAATGCAGCTTTTGTAGATATATCCACACATTTTGCGTATTCGGGAGTTCCGGTTCCTTCCATAATTCCAGGGATCTCTCTAAACTGACGACGTACTTCCTGAACCATTTCCATGGCAGCCTTTCCTACAGATTTCATCGCCATAGCAGAGAAAACTACCGGGATCATACCACCAACAAATAACATTGCTAATACATCGGCTTTAAAAATGTTTATCCCTTCAATTCCCGTAAAGGTCACATATGCTGCAAACAAAGCCAGTGCAGTAAGCGCGGCAGATGCAATTGCAAATCCTTTACCTACGGCTGCTGTTGTATTTCCAACAGAATCCAGAATATCAGTACGCTCACGAACGTGAGGTTCTAATTCACTCATTTCGGCAACTCCACCTGCATTATCTGCAATAGGTCCGAAGGCATCAATCGCCAACTGCATCGCTGTAGTAGCCATCATCGCCGATGCTGCCAAAGCAACTCCGTAGAATCCTGCAAGTTCATAAGAACCATAGATCGCTGCAGCGAACAAAAGAACAGAAGCAAATGTAGATTTCATACCTACAGCCAATCCGGCGATAATATTTGTCGCTGCTCCTGTAGATGAATTTTCCACGATATCCATAACCGGCTTTTTGCCTAAACTAGTATAGTATGCGGTCACAAATGAGATCAAGGCTCCAACTGCAAGTCCGATACACGCAGACCAGAAAACGTTGATAGAGGCAACTTCTTTAACACCTTCTCCAAAGAAATTCATATTCATCGTTGCGGGCAACATCCAGTCGATTAAAAACCAACTAGCCACTAAGGTTAGCAAAATAGCTGCCCAGTTACCCATATCCAATGCCTTTTGAACCTGAGCTTCTTTGGCATCATTATTTTTTATTCCAACGAATAGTGTTCCGATAATAGATGCTAAAATTCCCACTCCAGCAATTACAAGAGGTAGAAGAATAGGGCCCATATTGTTAAATGCATCTGTAAACTGATTTACAGCAGACATATCTCTAATCACATAGTTTCCAAGCACCATGGCTGCAAGAACTGTCGCTACATACGATCCAAAAAGATCTGCACCCATTCCGGCAACGTCACCAACATTATCTCCAACATTATCTGCGATCGTTGCTGGATTACGGGGATCATCTTCCGGAATACCGGCTTCAACTTTACCTACAAGATCGGCACCAACATCGGCAGCCTTCGTATAGATTCCACCTCCAACACGCGCAAACAGCGCTATACTTTCGGCTCCAAGGGAGAACCCGGCAAGTGCTTCAAGCACTATGGTCATGTTACCGTAAAACGTTCCTTCTTCACCCATAAACTGGCCTAGAAAGAACAAAAAGATCAAACTTAAACCAAGAACAGCCAAACCTGCCACACCAAGTCCCATTACAGTTCCACCGCCAAAAGAAACTTTAAGCGCTTGTGGCAAGGAGGTCTTGGCGGCTTCAGCAGTACGTGCATTCGCTTCAGTAGCAACACGCATCCCAATGTTTCCTGCCAAAGCAGAAAAGATGGCTCCAATAATAAATGCCGGAACGATCATCCAACTGGTATTGGGCACCAATGTTGACACAACATATAATAAGACAGCGGCGATCACTGCAAAAATTACAAGAAGTCTGTATTCAGCATTAAGGAATGCCAGAGCTCCTTCTTTAATACTTTTTGAAATAAACTGCATGCGGTCACTTCCCGCGGGTTGCTTTTTTACCCAGCTCATCTTAATGAGCATAAACAATAGGCCCAAGACAGCCAAAGCAATTGGTACATAAATAATGTTCTGTTCCATTATAAATTATTTAGTTAAAAGATCATTTCTTTTTAGCGTGTGCAAAAGTAGTAAAATAGGTTGGGATACGAAATATTAAATTGAAGGGAAATTAGAAAAGAAAGGATCCTGCTGTGTTTAGGTGCAAGTAATTAATTTTCAATAGAATCTTGAATATCGTTGGTTTTCGACCAACAGACTGTAATCACTTCCATCGCCGTATAGAAAGTTCGTTTTAAAGGACTGACGTTTATTCCGTTGCATTAAAAAAACCTCAAAGTGTAATTGTGGTCCGGTCGTCCAGCCCACATTTCCGCTATAGGCAAGCAGCTGACCTCTGTTTACAATATCTCCTTTAGACACTCTTGCTCCGTTCTTTTTAATGTTCGCATACTCTGCAAATGTACCATCGGGATGATAAATAAGGACATAATTATTATAAATTGCGCATTCAGAGGAGCTGCATGAGCGATCATTATCCTGTACCACATCAACCACAATTCCGCTTCGGGCCGAATAGATCTCGGTTCCCTCAGGCATTTCAAAATCTATGGCATAGGAATTATTATGGGAAAAAGATCCAAAATATCCCTGTTTTACTCGGTATGAGCCTCCTTGTTTAAAGGGCAGGTAATATTGAAAAACAGCATCAAACTTTGAATGACCGGGATCTCCAAAATATGTTTTGGTCGTATACTGAAAGCTGTAGTCGTACACAGGATTGATCGTTCTAAGGTCTACTAATTTATGTTTGGTAGTTCGGGGCGGTACGACATGAAATTTAGACCTTCCATCCACAAGTTCGAGGTTCAGGAGCATAAAATCTATTTCGACGGTTACCGGACAAACTTCAAAATTATCGGCGTACATGGTATAGCCGGTAGGACCGTATTCATAATAGAATTTTATGTCGGGATCTGCGTATAAAAGTGTAGAAATGAAACAAAAAAACAGTATTAATGCCGATTTCATAGTTAGTTCTTTTAATAAAATAGGCTAAGGTTCTGTTTTGGAGAGTGTTAAATATACAAAAAATTCTAAAATGAAAACCCAAAAATTCCTGTTACTCCAAACTTACGTGCATCCGGATTATTAAAGTAATTACCTCTGAAATTAAAGTCAATTCTGAACACTTTAAAGATATTTCCAATACCAATACTGTATTCGTAATAAACATCACCGGGAGCCTGATACATGATATTGGAGGCGTTAATCGCAATATTCTCTTCCGAAATTTCACCATACACTGCTCTGAACCCAATAACTTCCCTCAAATTAAACTTCCGAATCCATGGTATCCTTGAGAAGATTCGCCCTCCAAAATTATGCTGCAAATGCACCGAAGCATAGGTGTCGCTCACAAACTCGTAATAATCCAGATTCGTAAAGGAATTATATAAGCTAAAATAAGTCTGATTTCCGGGAACAGGACTTAATAATGCCAAAGGTACTGGATCAAAGATCTTTCCTACTTCCACTGTAGAGTACAAACGCCCTAATCCGCCAATATTCCATGGTTGCGTATAAAGGGATTGCAATTTTTTATACTCAAAATCACCCCCTAAAACTCCCTGTAGTCCTAAGCTATACCCCAAAAAGAAGGTAGGATAATCGCCATCGTTTATGATCGTTTGTTCTACACCGTACCCCGATGTCTTCTTTCCCGGAGTGAAGTTTACGCTAAATTCGATTTCAGGTTGCTGTATCCTGCTTTGAATCTCGCCGTTCTCATCAAAATAATCCAGACTAAAAGTATCTGTCGCCGATCTTAAGGTGCGGTAAGAACCCGTAACTCTAAAGATGAGATTCTTTGAGGGTTCCATTTCAAATCCGGCGGTAGTGAGGTTTATTCGTGTAAGCCTGTCGTTAGCACCCACAGATATAAGTGAAGAAGACGCCAGGCTCCTTCCAAGAACATCGTTGCTATTGGTTAAACTTGCACCGGTTTGTTCTACGTCCTTTCGATTACCCGCAAAAACGATTAGGCGTGTTCTACGGTCCAGCAACCATTTTGCAGAGAGTCCGTATTTAAAGCGCTCATCCCTAAATCCGTACGCGCCAAAAACCTCAAGTCGCCAGGGGTCATTCTGACTGAAGTATGTTCGACCTCCCAGACGAATCCGCAATCCTTCAGCTTCATTAAACCCAAATACCGAGAAAACAGGACCGAGATCGTAATTGCCCATTTCATAATACCCACTCGCCAGCGTTGCCCCCAGATTGTAAAGTGTTTTAAATCGCGGAACTGTTTTTAACGTATCCAACATCTTATATACCCCCTTCTCGTCCTTACTAAGCTGCTCCATTCGCCGCTGCTCCCAGAACTCATCCGGACGATTGTATACTTCGTATTGGTACGGATCAACCTGTTCAGAATAAAAACTCTTGTCCTTAGGAATATCAAAAACGTAATTGTCGAAGAGGGTGGTTCGCTTACCGTAAATTCCTCTGGCTCCTTCTTTTTTTCTGAAACTGAAATCACTTAAAAAATAATCTCGGGTAATTAGGAATATAGAATCATTTAAAACATCAAATTCCTGTTCAATATAAACCTCACGGACCCAGTTAAGATTGGCACTCTTAGAGGCCTGAAGATTGATCTCTTTGATCGCCCAGGTGGTGTCATTCACCCAAAAATCGCCCTTAAAGGTAAGTTCGTTCTTACGCCTGGGATAATACACAATATTATAACACCATTTGTTATCCCGGTATGCACTGTCCAGTAAAACATAATTGTAAACATCTACACCCGTTGTTGATAATGGGCTGGTGAATGCTTTGTCGAAGAATTTTAAATAATTATCGTACACATCGTATTCTTTATAAAGATCCTTTATAAAGGCAATAAGTGTTTGGTTGTTGTTGAACCCTGAATTCTTATTTCCTTCCAGTACATCTTTTTCTTCCTTGAGAATGTTATCTCCATAAACTTTAGAATACGCCTCATTAATAAAAATAGGTAAATAGGTATTTCCAGTCACATTGGAAGTATCCACCTGGTCGAAAACAAACTCCATACCCTTGAAGACTCTGCTCTTAATGAGACCCGAGTCGATGGTATTTAGATCAAATTCCAGTTTTTCGTACTTGTCGTATTGGTATTGCTTAAACTTTTTAACACCGTTCTCCCTTCGGTTTTCCCAGATCTTTTTAAGAATATCTATCGCCGGATTATTCTTTTTTGACGTTTTTCCGCTAAACACCACCACCTCATCCAATGAAGCAGCTTCTTCCTCAAGTATCACCTTTATATCGTAGGTAGCACGCTGATTTAGCTCCATTTCCTGCGTGGCATAACCCACAAATGAAAACAATAAGGTAGAATACGTTTCGTCACTTTCGAGATAAAAACGACCATCTTCGTTGGTAATAGTACCCTCATTAGAATCCTTGAAAATAACGTTTGCGAAAGCAACAGGGTCGCCAAAAGCATCGTTTACAACTCCACTTACTTTGGTCTGTGAAAATCCAATTGAGCAAGTAAATAAAAGTAGAAGAAGTAAGGTGTGCTTCATAAGTAGGAAACGAAAAGGAGACTTTAAAATTTTAATTTAAAGATTTTGAAAAGCAAATAAACAACAAATCTTAGTGCCATTACCTTAAAATGCTCTTAAATCTTAGCCTCCCGACTTAAAAAAATGCTTTGAGTACACCCACGAATTCGACCTAAGAGTCTGTGAAAATGTGCTTTATTAAATGCTAATGGCCAGGCACTAAATTTTCCGTCGCCTTATCCCTTTTACTGAGTTTATTACATTCCATACTTCGGTCTTTCTACTTCAGACTTCCGACTTCATTCCTCCCTGTACATGACCTTCTTAACGGCTTTTATCACATCCTCACTGTTAGGTAGCCATTCTTTAAGCAAGGAAGGGGAATACGGTGCCGGTGTGTCGGCCGTATTGATCTTTACAATGGGTGCATCAAGATAATCAAATGCCTGACTTTGCACCTGGTAGGTTATCTCGGTAGCAACATTTCCAAAAGGCCATGCTTCTTCAAGAATCACCAATCGGTTGGTTTTCTTTACCGACTCAAGGATGGCATTATGATCCATTGGTCGCACGGTACGCAGATCGATGATCTCACATTCTATACCTTCTTCAGCCAGTGTTTCAGCCGCTTTATAAGCCTCTTTTATGATCTTTCCGAAGGAAACAATAGTCACATCCTTTCCTTTTCGTTTAATTTCGGCTACACCAATAGGAATTAGATATTCGCCTTCCGGAACCTCGCCCTTATCACCATACATCTGTTCACTTTCCATAAAAATTACCGGATCGTCATCACGAATGGCACTTTTCAATAATCCCTTAGCATCGGCGGGATTACTGGGCACGATAACTTTTAACCCCGGAGTATTGGCGTACCAGCTTTCAAAGGCTTGCGAATGCGTTGCTGCCAATTGTCCGGCAGATGCAGTGGGCCCGCGAAAAACGATTGGACAGTTGAACTGTCCGCCACTCATTTGTCTAATTTTTGCAGCATTATTTATGATCTGATCGATCCCCACCAAAGAAAAGTTAAACGTCATAAACTCTACAATGGGACGATTCCCGTTCATTGCAGAACCAATGGCGACACCCGAAAATCCCAATTCGGAAATAGGGGTATCGATCACCCGCTTGGCGCCAAACTCGTCCAACATTCCTTTACTGGCTTTATATGCACCGTTGTATTCGGCAACTTCTTCTCCCATTAAATAAATGCTCTCGTCGCGACGCATTTCTTCACTCATGGCTTCCTGGATGGCTTCTCTGAATTGTAAAGTCTTCATTTGTAAGGTATCTCGATTAGTAGTTCTCAATTTTCTTCGGAAGAAACAAAAATACTATTATTTATATGTGTACTCATACTTTTTTTACAGGATTTCTTCAATTTTTACTATGCATGCATAGTAAAATTCAGAAATATATATGTATCTTCGTAGCCGCGAAATCCGAATCGGAATCATCCAAGGAATTTCTGCAAGAACTGAGGGTAAACGCCTTTAGAAATCATCGAAAACAGTTACATAAACAAATACAATTCTACAATGAAAATATTAGTGTGTATAAGTCATGTACCAGACACTACTTCAAAGATCAATTTTACCGATGGTGACACGAAATTCGACACCAACGGGGTACAGTTTGTTATTAACCCGAATGACGAATTTGGTCTTACCCGTGCTATGTGGTTTAAAGAAAAGCAAGGCGCAACCGTACATGTGGCGAACGTTGGCGGACCTGAAACAGAACCCACCTTAAGAAAAGCGTTAGCAATTGGCGCCGATGAAGCAATTCGTGTCAATACCGCGGCAACAGATGGTTATTCTGTGGCTAAACAACTCGCAAATGTTGTAAAAGACGGAGGATACGACCTCGTGATAGGCGGGCGCGAATCTATCGATTATAACGGCGGAATGGTCCCTGGAATGATCTCTAAACTCACCGGTGCAAATTTTGTAAACACTTGTATTAATCTGGAGATCGAAGGAGAAAATGTTACCGCCATCAGAGAGATCGATGGAGGAAAGGAAACCCTTAAAACCACACTTCCTTTAGTTGTAGGAGGACAAAAAGGTCTGGTAGAGGAAAGCGACCTTCGCATTCCGAATATGCGCGGGATCATGCAGGCGCGTTCTAAACCGTTACACGTAAAGGAAGCTGTTGAAGCATCTGCCGAAACCCAATCTGTGACCTTCGAAAAACCTGCTCCAAAAGGAGCTGTGAAGCTGGTAGACAGTGTGGACGAACTGGTAAATTTATTACACAACGAAGCAAAAGTTATTTAAGATATGTCAATTTTAGTATATACAGAATCTGAAGAAGGAAAATTCAAAAAGATCGCGTTTGAAGCCGTATCCTACGCCAAAGGTATCGCAGATATGATGGGAACCTCGGTGACCGCTGTGTCGGTAAACGGTGGAGATTCCGCTCAACTTGGTGCTTATGGGGCTTCCAAGGTTTTAGAGGTTTCCAACGACAAGTTAAAGGAATTCAATGCGGAGGCATACGCCGACATGATCGCGCAGGCCGCCAAAAAAGAAGAAGCTAAAGTAGTAGTGCTTACGTCAAGTGCGAACTGCAAATTTATGGCTCCTTTGGTAGCCGTTAATCTGGAAGCAGGATATGTGCCTAACGTTACTGAACTTCCCACCGGAACCGCACCATTTAAAGTAAAACACAGCGTGTTCACCAACAAGGCTTTTTCTAATACCGAAATTACAACAGATGTTAAAGTAATTGGATTGGCAAAAAATGCCTTCGGTGTAAAAGAAAACGATACTAATGTCAATACCGAAAGTTTTTCACCATCACTTAGCGATGATGACTTCTCGGTTAATGTGCTTTCGGTCGATAAAGCCACCGATAAAGTGACCATCGCCGATGCAGAGATCGTTGTATCGGGCGGCCGAGGTTTAAAGGGTCCTGAAAACTGGGGAATGCTTGAAGAACTGGCAGCAACATTGGGAGCAGCGACAGCTTGCTCAAAACCGGTTAGTGATATGGGATGGAGACCTCATAGCGAGCACGTGGGACAGACAGGTAAGCCGGTAGCGTCCAATTTATATATCGCTATAGGAATTAGTGGTGCGATCCAGCACCTGGCAGGAATTAATTCATCTAAGGTAAAAGTGGTAATAAACAACGATCCCGAGGCACCGTTTTTTAAAGCGGCAGACTACGGAATTGTTGGCGATGCCTTCGAAGTTGTACCTCAGCTCACTGAAAAATTAAAGGAGTTTAAGGCGCAAAACGCATAATTTTTTAGTAATTTGTGCCCGGAAAAAAGGGCTGTTTAGATAAGTAAATCCCTTGTTTAATCAGCCTTTTTACATATATATGAGCTTAGTTCGACTTAACATAAAAGGAATCTCTTACAGTCAGACTCAAAATGGTGCTTATGCCCTTATTTTGAGTGAAGTTGACGGGGAGCGTAAACTGCCCATAGTTATTGGTGCATTTGAGGCTCAATCGATAGCCATCGCATTGGAAAAGGAAATTAAACCCCCCAGACCTTTAACCCATGATCTTTTTAAAAATTTTGCCGATCGCTTCGATGTGATCGTAAAGCAGGTAATCATTCATAAATTGGTGGACGGAGTCTTCTATTCCAGTATTATTTGCGAGAGGGATAAGATCGAAGAGATCATCGACGCTCGAACCAGCGATGCGATTGCTTTGGCGCTTCGCTTTAAAGCTCCCATTTTTACTTATAAAAATATACTCGATAAAGCCGGGATTTATCTCAAAACAGCTCCAAAGAAAAAGAAGCAGGATATTTCCAAAGAGGAAGAGGCAGTCATAGAAGAATTGATTACAGGTGAGGATAGAGAATCGGTATCACCGGTTTCTACAGAAGATTTTTCCAAATTCAGTATTAAAGAACTGAATGAAATGCTGGATCAGGCTGTAGCCAATGAGAACTATGAAAGAGCGGCGGCCATACGGGATGAAATTTCAAAAAGACAGTGATCCTTAACTAAACTTTATGCAAAAGTTTCTATTTGTAGTTTTCACCATCGCAATCTTCGGAACTTGTTTAGGTCAAAGCATCGAAAAAAACTGGCAGATTTCAGAGGTCACTACAGCGGAAGGTCAACCACTCTTCAAAATAAATGAGCATACCGACTATTTTAAACTTTCAGATGGTGCATTTAGTTATCAACTGAAAGACGAAAACGCCATAGAGGCCAGCGGGGATTATATTTTTCAGAATAATTTGCTGGTGCTCTTTTTTAACAAGCCAAGTGATACTATTCGAAGATTTCGTATTTCTGAACTCACCGACAGCACGCTTGTCTTTTCAGAAAATAGGGTGAGCTACAAACTCACAACACCTACCGAAACAGAAATTTCTACAGTCATTGCAGATGAAAATTCCAAGTTAGCCATCGATCCAGACGAAGGTGTTGGAATAAGCACTAGCAGTATCCTTAGAGGGATACTAGGAATCTCCTTTTTACTGCTTGTTTGTTATCTGTTAAGCAGCAATAGAAGAAAAATAAACTGGCGTCTGGTAATTTCCGGGCTGGCTTTACAGATCATTTTTGCTGTGCTCGTTCTAAAAGTAGAATATGTTGCTTTGGCCTTCGACTGGATTAGTGATAAGATCGTTGCCTTTCTCAATATGAGCGAAAAAGGATCAGAGTTTCTATTTGGAGGGCTGGTAGCCGATATGGATACGTTCGGATACATTTTTGCCTTTAAAGTATTGCCAACGATCGTCTTTTTTTCAGCCTTTACATCCTTGCTGTACTACCTCGGAATCCTTCAATTATTTGTAAAGGGATTTGCCTGGGTGATGAGCAAAACCATGCGTCTTTCCGGTGCCGAAAGTCTGGCGGCAGCAGCGAATATATTTATTGGTCAAACTGAAGCCCCGCTGGTTGTAAAACCTTATCTCGATCGGATGACCAAGTCTGAGATCCTTTGCCTAATGGTGGGCGGTATGGCTACTATCGCGGGTGGAGTACTCGCGGCATTTATAGCATTTCTGGGAGGAGACAGTGATGCCGAAAAGATCCTGTTCACTAAACATTTACTTACTGCTTCGATCATGTCTGCACCTGCAGCAATTCTGATTGCAAAAATGTTATTTCCTGAAACTGAAGAAGTGGATAGAAAACTGGATATTTCGAAAGAAAAAATTGGAAGCAACGTATTAGACGCCGTGTCTCGAGGAACTACTGAAGGCCTTAAACTAGCTGTTAATGTAGGTGCCATGCTGTTGGTTTTTACTGCGATCATGGCGGTCTTTAACTGGATCACAGTCGATTGGATTGGAGGTCCTACCGGACTAAACGAAAAAATTATTGCCAGTACCGACGGAAGATTTGACGGACTCTCCATGCAGTATATCCTCGGCAATATCTTTGCGCCGGTGGCCTGGATCATAGGGGTGCCCGCCGAAGATATTACTATTGTGGGTCAGTTGCTGGGAGAAAAAACCATACTCAACGAATTTTATGCCTACGCCACCCTGAGTGAATTAAAACAGTCGGGTACCTTGTCGAACTACAGATCCATTGTAATTGCCACCTATGCCTTGTGCGGCTTTGCAAATTTCGCTTCTATTGGGATACAGATCGGAGGAATTGGCGTACTGGCACCGAGTCAGCGAACAACGCTGGCCCGTTTTGGCATAAAAGCCCTTATAGGGGGAACAGTGGCCGCGCTGCTTACGGCTACCATTGCAGGAATGCTCATTGGTTAGTCTGAACGCATTTCTGAATAAAATCGTTGATAACTTATAATAAATCCCCACTTCTGTGGTTTATTAAATACGTCGCGTTTTTTACATTTATCGCTAGAATTTTTCCGACTATGAAACAATACCATGACCTCCTAAAACACGTCCTCGAACATGGCGTTGAAAAACACGACCGCACCGGTACCGGCACAAAAAGTGTGTTCGGATATCAGATGCGCTTCGACCTAAGCGAAGGATTTCCGATGGTTACTACCAAAAAGCTACATTTAAAGTCCATTATTTATGAATTGCTTTGGTTTCTGAAAGGAGATACAAACATTCAATACCTTCAGGAAAACGGAGTGCGTATCTGGAATGAGTGGGCCGATGAGAACGGAGATCTTGGACCGGTATACGGTCACCAATGGAGGAACTGGAACAGCGAGGAGATCGATCAAATTAAGGAAGTTATTGAGACCTTAAAGCACAACCCCGATAGTCGAAGAATGTTGGTGAGCGCGTGGAATCCAAGCGTTTTGCCCGATACCTCTAAGCCCTTTTCGGAAAATGTAGCGAATGGAAAAGCCGCACTTCCTCCGTGTCACGCATTTTTTCAATTTTACGTTGCCAATGGAAAATTATCTTGTCAGTTATATCAACGAAGTGCAGACATATTTTTAGGAGTCCCCTTTAATATTGCCTCTTACGCGTTGTTTACGATGATGATGGCACAGGTTTGCGGTTATCAACCCGGAGATTTTGTTCACACCTTTGGTGATGCTCATATCTATAGCAATCATATGGAGCAAGTGGAGCTGCAATTATCTCGTGATCCACGTCCTTTACCAAAAATGTTGCTAAATCCATCTGTAAAAGATATATTTGGCTTCAATTTTGATGACTTTAGTCTTACAAACTATGACCCGCATCCGCATATTAAAGGAGCGGTTGCCGTTTAAAAAAATAATCCTACCTATGAAAAACACCATTTTTGTCCTAACACTTATATTTAGCACCACCATGTTTGCCCAGCAAGAGTGGGGAGACGTACAAAAAAATACGGTGACTTTAAAAGAGATCGCACCAGTTTGGCCAGGTTGTGAAAAAGGGAGTGCCACACAACGGGACAATTGTTTCAACACAAAATTAGCCACACATATTGCAAAGAATTTTAAATACCCTGCGGCCGAATATAAGAACAATGTTCAGGGTCGGGTTATCGTAGATTTTGTGATCAATGAAAAAGGAATGGTGGAAGTAAAGAATGTAAGTGGTGGTACTGCAGCACTTCAGGAGGAAGCCAAAAGAAATATCATGGCCATACCTAAAATGGCAAAACCCGGAATGTTAGGAGGAAAACCCAGAGCCATAAAATACTCTGTTCCTTTCACTTTTAAAACCGGAAAATGATAATGCGATCATTGTTTGTAGTTTGTCTGATCTTATCATCGACCATTGGATTCGCACAAAGCGATTCGAACACCAAAACAGGAGCCGATGTTCCATTCGCGACCATAGAGAAAGTTCCTGTATATCCCGGCTGTGAAGGAAGCACGAATAATGAACTTAAAACATGTATGTCTCAAAAGATCAGTGCGTTTGTGGCTGAGAATTTCAACCTAAATTTAGCAGATTCCCTGAATCTGAATAAAGGAAGGCATCGTATAGCCGTACAATTTAAAATAGACAATCAGGGTTTCGTAAAAGATATAAGAGCCCGAGCTCCACATCCTGTGCTCGAAGAAGAATCCATACGAGTAGTATCGGCTTTACCAAAAATGGAAGCCGGTGAGCAGCGAGGAGAAAAAGTAAATGTTCTCTATGCGCTTCCTATTATTTTTGAAGTTGAAGGTCCTAAAAGACCAAATAAGCAAAAGCGCACTAAGGGAAACTAGGCTTTAACATTCCCTAAACATCTTCCCGAAATTTAATTTTTATCTTTAAAGTGTCCAACCAAGAGCGGTTTGACACTTTTTTTATGATCAAAACCGAGAACATCGTAACCTTTTTTCTGGAAACCAGACAATACACTGAAACTATTTGTAAGCCTCTGGAGATTGAAGATTATGTAGTGCAACCCATAGTAGACGTTTCCCCTCCTAAATGGCATCTTGGTCACACTTCGTGGTTTTTTGAAGAATTCATTTTAAAACCTTACAAGCCTAATTATCGTTTGTTTGACGATGATTTTGCATTTGTTTTTAACAGTTATTACGAAAATGTAGGAAAAAGAGTTGTTCGTAATGATCGAGGAAATCTTTCACGACCGGGGGTCGCAAAGGTTTATGATTATCGTCATTATGTGACCAACGAGATGAAAGAGTTCCTTCAATCTGAAATTTCATCGGAAATAGAAGAAATACTCCTCATTGGAATACATCATGAAAAACAACATCAGGAATTATTGATCACCGATATAAAATATATTCTAGGAAATAACCCGTTACTTCCAAAATATAACGATTCATTTCAGGAAAATCCCGTTCAGGATGTTAAGCAAAAATGGATCGAAATGAATGAGGGGATATATGAAATTGGCCATAGTGATCCCGAAACGTTTTGCTACGACAATGAGCTGGGTAGACATAAAGTGTATCTGCATGAATATAGGATATCCAATAAGCTGGTTACGAATGATGAGTTCATTGAATTTATAGATTCGGGCGGTTACAAGGATTTCAATTATTGGCACGCAGAAGGGTGGGATTGGATTCAGCAAAATAATATTCACCAACCCATGTATTGGCATAAAATTGAAAACCAATGGTATCAGTATACAGCTCAAGGCCTTCAGAAAATAACAAAAGAAGCCCCGGTAACCCATATATCCTACTTTGAAGCATTCGCATATTCACAATGGAAGAAGTGCAGACTGCCCACCGAATTTGAATGGGAGGCGGCTGAAGAAAATTTCAATTGGGGTAGCAGATGGGAATGGACAGAAAGTGCCTACCTACCCTATCCCGGTTATAAAAAAGATAAAGGTGCTTTGGGAGAATACAATGGAAAATTCATGGTCAATCAAAAAGTACTTCGTGGAGGATCTGTAGCCACTTCAACAAATCACACCAGACCTACCTATCGCAATTTCTTTCAAACAAATTTGCGCTGGCAATTTACCGGTATAAGGTTAGCTAAATAAAAACGACTACCTCGCTATGACCTCTCAAACTCCACCCATAATAGATTCAGCTTTCAGGCGTGATGTGCTAAATGGGCTTACGCATTATCCCAAATATCTCTATTCTAAATACATTTACGATGAAGCTGGGGACGCGCTCTTTCAACAGATCATGGAACTTCCGGAATATTATCTCACTAAGTGCGAATTCGAAATTCTCGCAACGCATACGGCAGAGATCGCGAATGCATTCAGAGGTAATGAAAATGGCTTTGACCTTATAGAGTTAGGTGCCGGCGATGGAAAAAAAACTAAAATCCTACTAAAATATCTCACGGAAAATAATTTCAATTTTGTTTATAAACCCATTGATATTAGTGAGAATGCCATAGACAAGCTAAGTAAGGCCTTGACTGAAGAAATACCGGAAGTACAGGTAGATGGAGAAAAAGGAGAATACTTCGAAGTTTTAGAACGATTACAAGGCTTTACCTCCAGAAAAAAAGTGATCATGGTGCTGGGTTCGAATATCGGAAACCTCTTGCACGACAGGGCCATTGAATTTCTGAGCAAATTAAATGATACCATGAGCGATGAGGATATGCTGTTTATGGGCTTCGATCAAAAAAAAGATCCACAACGAATTCTGGATGCCTATAACGATAAAACAGGGGTTACGGCTGCTTTCAACAAAAATTTATTGGTTAGGATCAATAAAGAGCTAGGCGCAAATTTCGATGTTTCAAAATTTAAACATTGGGAGCGTTATGACCCCGAAACCGGTACAGCAAAGAGTTTTCTGGTAGCTACAGAAGACCATGATATTTATATAGAGACATTAGACCTTAAGGTTCATTTCGATATTTGGGAAACTATCCATACCGAGATCTCGCAGAAATATGATGATAAGGTGGTGCAGTGGCTGGCAGAGGAATCGGGTTTGCGAATTGAGACTACCTTCGCCGATCCCAAGAATTATTATAAAGATTATTTATTTAGGAAAAAAAAGTAGTAATTTATAGCAAACTAAAGCCAATACTATGAAATACTTTGGGTTTTTATTTATTCTTCTGGGAATCGTAGCATGCGAAAATCCATTAACCGTACATAAAAATCTTCCCCCTAATAACGATTGGTCTGCTCGTGAAGCTACTATTCCTATGAAAGACAGCCTGGAAGAAGGCAGTACTTATTTACCGGTGTATTCAGAGATCTATCAACGAAATCAGAATTTTACCTTCGACCTAACTGCTACTGTCAGCATAAGAAACATTAGCTTAAATGATACCATTTATGTGAAATCGGCTAATTATTACAACACCCATGGCGAACTCATTAGAAAATATCTTACGACGCCTGTTTTTGTAAGGCCAATGGAAACCATAGAGATCGTGGTAAATGAAGATGATAAAGAGGGCGGAACAGGAGCAAATTTTGTGTTTGAATGGGCAATGAAGAAACAAGCACTGGAACCTTTCTTTGAAGCCGTAATGATATCGACCACGGGCCAACAAGGACTCTCCTTTACAACACGAGGGATTAGAAAAAAGTAGTGGTATTCAACACTCTTAAACCACGGATTTATCTTCATTTCTCAACACCAAATTCTTTAGCTAAAGATCAACTAACCGTTAAAGTAAGAATTGAGCTTTAGCATAAATGCAAATGGTTATACTTTGGGAGTGTTGCACTGGTCGATTAAGACCTGAGGGCATCAATTAACCTGTTCAAATCATCTGCTGTATTGTAAAAATGGAACCCTACTCGTATTCCGCCGGCACGTTGTGAACAGATGATCCTTCTCTCCCTTAATTTCTGAAAAACGACTTCCCCGGCATTTAAGTTGAAGATCGTAGAATGTTCCTTTCGATTCTGTACCGAAGTCTCAAGCAATCCCATTTCTGAAAATACTTCCTTTGCATTACGGATTAACTCCCCATTGGTTTCGGCAATATGTTTAACACCACACCCTTCCATCCACTCGAGCGAAAACTTCAGACTGCCGAAATTGAGCGTATCCTGATGACCCGGTTCAAAATATTTGATATAAGAGATCTCATCCCGTGAGTCGAAAATTCCATCGGCCGAATTAAATCCGATGCTTCTGGGAGTAATCCTTTGTTTAGCATCATCTTTTATGATCATAAAGGCATTGCCATAACCACTAATCAACCACTTATAGGTACTTGCAAGCATTACATCCAACGCACTTTCAGAGAAGTTAAACAGTTCGGTCCCCAGATACTGGGTTCCATCTGCAATGAGCAAGAGATTGGGGTGATAGGCCTTCAACTGATCTAAAAAAAGTGCATCTATCTTAATTCCGTTAAGATATTGTACCATGCTAAAAACAAATACATCGGGTTGATGGTGCATAACAGCTTGTTCAATATTTGCCTCAAGGTTTTGATCGATGGAAGCGTAGAAAATTTCAAAATCCCTATACTCCACGGCCCAGTTAATTGAAGGATAATCCTTATCGAGCAATAATATTCTGGATCCTTTAGGAAGGCCGTCTAAGAGCATATTTAAACCTAAAGTGAAATTTGGAATTAATGCTACATCCCCTTCAGAAGCATTAAAAAAGCGTCCCACAGTAGACTTTATCTCTTTGATATGCGTTTTATGAGCGTCCCTAAAAATACTTGCTTCTTCCAAAAGAGATCGGTCGTGCGTCGAACGCCATTCGTTGAGTGATTTTGAAATAAGTCCGCATGAGGGTGTGTTTAAGTAGGTATAGCGGGACAAAACAGGAAATTCTTTCCTTAATTCTTCCATAAGAGTGGATAAAACAGTGAAAATTCGGTAAATTTACGATAGCCATAAAAGTAACCAACTATGTTCTCAAAATCTAAAAAAACCGACAGAATTGATCCCGAACAACGCGAACAATACGAATACGCTCGTGGGCGAATTAAAGCCAAAAAAAGATTAATGCAGCACTTCATTGTGTTTTTGGCAGGTTCGGTTTTCCTCATTATACTTAATCCGGTACTGGGTATTGGGAATGACTTTTTTATTAAAGACTGGTTTGTCTGGGCTATACTTATCTGGGCATTTCTGTTCCTAATCCATATCTTCAATGTCTTTATTATGAATAAATTTATGGGTAAGGAATGGGAAGACAGGCAACTTGAAAAGCTGAAGCGCAAACAGGAGGTACGTATCGAGGAAATGAGCGAAAAAATGAAAGACGAGATTCAGTTACCCGAAAAAAAAACCGAAATCCACAACCCATTACCTCCGGACGTAGAATGATCACAATGATAGCCGCCGCCGGCGAAAATAACGAACTGGGAAAAGACAATGATCTCGTCTGGCATCTTCCGGACGATTTTAAACGGTTTAAACAACTTACTACCGGCCATTTTATTATCATGGGACGAAAGACCTTCGAATCCTTTCCCAAACCTTTACCTAACAGAACCCATGTTGTAATAACACGCAATTCCGACTATCAAAAAGAAGGTGCCATTATTGTACATAGTTTAGACGAAGCACTTCTCAAAGCTCACAGCGATGAACAACCCTTTATCATAGGCGGAGGAGAGATCTACAAACAGGGAATGGCGGTAGCCGATAAAATAGAATTGACCCGGGTACACGGCGGTTTTAAGGCAGACACTTATTTTCCTGAAATTCCCGTCGAGAAATGGGAACTTGTCTCTGAAGTGCATCACGAGCGAGATGACCGTCACAAATACTCATTTAGTTATCAGACCTGGATGAGAAAATAAAGTGAATATTCTTTCTCATGACCGAAGTACTTCAGCAGATCGCAACACAGCAAAATCTACAGCTTAATGAAGTTAAGCCGCTGCAAGGAGGTGATATTAATGATGTTTTTCTTCTGAAGTGTGCTGAAGGTGTTTTCGTTTTAAAACTGAATAGTGCTTCAAAATTTCCTGATATGTTTGTTGTTGAAGCCACCGGGCTGAAGCTTTTAGTCAATTCCGGAAGTTTCAGAATTCCTGAAGTGATCGCTCAAGGTCAATATAAAGACTATGCTTATCTTTTGCTGGAGTATATCCGACCCGGGATTCAGGATAACGATATTTGGTCAGATTTTGCTCAAAATCTGGCGCATTTACATCAAAATACTTCAGAAAGGTTTGGACTGGATCATTCCAATTATATTGGAAGTCTTCCGCAGCAAAATAACTATTCGAACACAGCCTCAGACTTTTATATCGCCGCGCGTTTGGATCCACAGTTTAAACTTGCTTTGGAAAAAGGGTTTGACTTAAAAGTTTCAGATCGATTTTTCAGGAATATTTCAGAAGAAATCCCTTCCGAAGCCCCGTCTCTTGTTCATGGTGATCTGTGGAACGGGAATTACCTCATTTCAGAAAAGAGCGAAGCGGTTTTAATAGACCCTGCTGTTGCCTATGCTCCCAGAGAAATGGATATCGGTATGATGCACCTGTTTGGTGGATTTCCGTCAGGCCTTTTTGAAGAATATCACACTATTTTTCCGCTTGAACCCCACTGGCGAGACCGACTTCCTGTTTGGCAACTGTATTATCTTTTAGTGCATTTAAATTTATTTGGTAGTGGATATTTGTCACAAGTAACTTCAATAGTTAGGCGCTATTCATAGAAATACCATATTTTTGTAAATGTAAACACCAACACATGAAAGCATATATATTTCCGGGCCAGGGAGCCCAATTTACAGGAATGGGAATGGATCTTTATGAGTCCTCAGCAAAAGCCAAAGATCTTTTTACTCATGCCAATGAAGTACTGGGTTTCGACATTACCAAGATCATGTTCGAAGGTACTGCCGATGAGTTAAAAGAAACCAATGTAACCCAACCGGCAATTTTTTTGCACTCCACAATTCTTGCAGAAGTGATGGGAAATTCCTTCGCTCCCGATATGGTTGCAGGACATTCTTTAGGAGAGATTTCTGCTTTAACTGCCAATAGAACCATTGCCTTTACCGATGGATTAAAGTTGGTGCATACCCGCGCTTTGGCCATGCAAAAAGCTTGTGAAATAGAGCCTTCCACTATGGCGGCAGTACTTGGATTGGAAGACCATATTGTAGAAGATATCTGTAAAAACACCGGAGGCGTTGTAGTGGCTGCAAATTATAATTGTCCGGGGCAGCTTGTAATTAGTGGTGATGTACGGGCGATAGATGCGGCCTGTGAAGCTTTAAAACAAGCAGGTGCAAGAAGAGCTTTGGTTTTACCCGTAGGTGGCGCATTTCATAGTCCGTTAATGGAACCGGCGCGAGAAGAATTAGCAGCAGCGATTGAGAATACACAATTTACTGAACCGGCCTGTCCAATTTATCAGAATGTAACGGCAACTGCAGTAACTAATCCTTCAGAAATAAGGAAAAATCTTATATCACAACTTACCGCTCCGGTAAAATGGACACAAAGTGTTCAGAATATGATCGCGAACGGCGCTACTCATTTTATAGAAGTAGGTCCGGGAAATGTACTGCAGGGTCTAGTTAAAAAAATTGACCGCGATGCAAATACCTCTAAAGCTGAGGTTTAATTACGGTAAATTAAGCGCTTATAGCACAATCATCGCAATCTTTCATTTCACCATAATAGGTTTCGCGATATTTATGCAAGGTCTTATAGGGAATGGAAAGAAAAGCCTTTTTAATATAGACCACCTTAGTGGTTAGCATCCCCATCTTTTGGGTAAACCTCTTTTCGTTCTTGGTTCTTCTTTTTACAGATATCAACTTCATGACTCAATTTTTTGGGGCACAAAGAAACAAAGGGTATGATCCACAGCCAAGTATAGACTGTTAAACCTTGGTTAAACCGTAGTTAATTCTTGTAGATCACGCCGTTTTTCATCACAAACACAACGTTTTCGAGGGTTTGTATATTCTGAATAGGGTCTTCGTCTACCGCAATAATATCGGCCAGAAAGCCTGCTGACAATTGTCCCAATTCGTTTTCGATCTGAAGCACCTTAGCATTTGTGATAGTTGCCGATTGGATTGCCGCCATAGGAGGCATTCCTGCTTCGACCATATAACCAAACTCTTTTCCGTTCTCTCCGTGGGGAAAAACCCCGGCATCGGTACCAAAAGCAATGTTTACTCCCTGTGTATACGCTTTTCCAAACATCTCCTGGATCTTGGGTCCTATTTCGAGAGCTTTGGGCACAATGATCGCCGGATAGAAATTTGGGATCTTGGCCTTTTCAGTCACATATTTTCCGGCAGTAATGGTAGGAACCAGATATGCATCGTATTGTTTCATTAAATTCATAGTCTCCAGACTCATCAACGTGCCATGTTCGATGGTTAGCACCCCGGCTCGAATTGCACGTTGCATTCCATCATCTCCATGGGCATGGGCTGCGACAAACATTCCATAATCCTTCGCCGTGTCTACAATTGCTTTGATCTCTTCTTCAGTAAATTGTGGATTCTTTCCGCTTTTTGCAACACTCAGTACTCCTCCCGTAGCTGTAATTTTGATCCAATCGGCACCATTCTTATATCGTTGCCTAACCGCTTTGCGCGCGTCGTCAATTCCGTTTACCACACCGTCCTTAGGTCCTGGATCACCCATGAGTTCCTTCTTCACTCCATTGGTTGGATCTGCATGGCCTCCGGTTGTGCCAAGCGCCTTTTCGGCTGTATATATTCTGGGACCAATAATTTTCCCGCGATTGATGGCATTCCGAAGGGAAACATTAACACCGCTACCTCCAAGATCTCGAACAGTGGTAAACCCAGCCATTAACGTGCGGTTTGCAATTTCGGCAGCGTTAAAAGCAACATCGGCATCATTTAATGTGAAGGGTTCCAAGTAGCGGTTGGGTCCGGTTTCCCCTTCCAGATGCACATGCATATCGATAAGCCCCGGTAGCACCGTTTTGCTTTTAAGATCGATGATCTGATAGCCTTCAGATTTCGGAAATGAAAATCCATCTTCGATGGCAATAATTTTATCTCCGGAAACTATGATGGTCTTATTGGTAAGTACTTCACCATTTTTAGTGTCTATAATCTTTCCACAATGCAAAAACAAGTCCTGGGAGTTAATGCCCAAGGATATCAAAAAACACAGAGCAATCAACAGCGACTTAAGGATATTTTTCATCTATATTGTATTTAAAGTATTAGAAGCGTTTGAACGTAAAAAAATTGAAATCACAACCCTCTTACATGTTGTTCCCATCGCCATGCCGATTCTAAAGCATCCTCGAGAGATCGTTCGGCCTTCCATCCTAAGATATCATTGGCCTTTCTTGTATGAGCATATACCGAAGCCACATCCCCCGGGCGTCGTTCTACAATGTTATAATTGAGAGATTTCCCTGTTATCTTCTCAAAGGCATGTACTACCTCGAGCACCGAAGTTCCTTTTCCTGTTCCCACATTAAAAACTTCCGAATTATCAGTATTTAGATCAGATAACAGGCGTTGCATGGCAACAACATGGGCCTTCGCTAGATCTACTACATGAATATAATCTCTAATGCAACTTCCGTCGGGTGTATCGTAATCATCTCCGAAAACTGAAAGCTGTTCCCGGATCCCTGCTGCGGTCTGTGTGATAAAAGGCACGAGATTTTGTGGTACCCCCAAAGGCAATTCTCCTATTAGGGCGGTTTCGTGGGCGCCTATAGGATTAAAATACCGAAGCGCAATGGATCGTAGATCGGATACAGAGCACGCATCTGAAATGATCTCTTCACTAATTTGTTTGGTATTCCCATAGGGCGACATAGCCTCTTTTACCGGTGCGTTTTCCGTTATGGGCAGCGTATCGGGCTCTCCATAAACCGTACAGGAAGAACTGAAAATAAAGTTATGTATACCTCTTACATTACATTCCTGAAGCAAAAAAATTAAGGTGTTAAGATTGTTTTCGTAGTAAAGCAATGGATTCTCTACACTTTCACCGACTGCCTTACTGGCCGCAAAATGAATAACTCCATCGATATCACTATGCTCTTTAAAGTAAGAAATCACATCCTGTTTTATTCGAAGATCAAGACGTTCAAATTGTGGTGCGATCTTAGTAATTTCTGTGATACCCTCGAGAACATTAATACTGGAATTGGAAAGATTGTCTATAATTAGAACTTCAAACCCAGATTGTTGCAATTCAACTACGGTATGAGAGCCTATATAGCCTAATCCTCCGGTAACTAAAATTTTCTTCATTATCTATTGACAAAATTTATCACGGTTTGTGTGATGAATTCAATTTGTTCGTCGTCCAATTCTGTATGCATTGGCAATGAAATCACTTCCTTTACCAATTGATTGGTAACTTTAAAATCGGCTTCGTTGTAGCGTTCATCGGCATACGCTTTTTGCAGATGCAAGGGAATTGGGTAGTACACACCACAGGGAATACCATTCTCGTTAAGATGTTTCACTAAGGCATCTCTATCGGCATTTAATATTCGCAGCGTATATTGATGAAATACATGACAGTCGCAATTATCACAGATCGACCCCTCCGAATCACAGGCACCTGTAGGTGTAATAATATTAGGGTTTCCTTTTAACTTTTCAGAATATTTCCGAGCCGCGTTTCTTCTGGCTTCGTTATAACTGTCTAGATGGGGTAATTTAGCCCGAAGAATCGCTGCCTGTATAGAATCCAATCTGGAGTTAACACCTACAACATCGTGATGATACCTTTCATACATCCCGTGATTTACCACCCCACGAATAATGTGAGCAAGATCATCATCATTGGTGAAAATTGCTCCTCCATCACCGTAACAACCTAAATTTTTCGAAGGAAAAAAGGAAGTAGAAGCTACATGGCCAATAGTTCCTGCTTTCGCCTTTTGCATATTTTTATTGGTGTAGGTACCGCCTATAGCCTGAGCATTATCTTCAATTACATATAAATCGTGCTCTTTTGCAATTTCTATGATCTCATCCATATTTGCCGATAATCCAAAGAGGTGTACCGGTACGATCGCTTTTGTGTTTGGAGTGATCGCCCTTCTTATGGCTTCAACATCGATATTAAAGGTAACGGGGTCTACATCCACCAACACTGGAGTAAGACCCAAAAGTGCAATCACTTCCACTGTGGCTGCAAAGGTAAAATCGGCAGTGATCACTTCATCGCCCGGCTTTAATCCAAGTCCCATCATCGCAATTTGAAGCGCATCGGTACCGTTTGCACATGGAATAACATGCTTTACTCCCAAATAATCTTCAAGTTCTTTTTGAAATTGATGAACCTCGGGGCCATTAATATAAGCGGTGGATTCGATCACATCGAGTACAGAAGTATCTACCTGTGATTTTATATGTTCATACTGACCTTTAAGGTCAACCATCTGTATCTTTTTCATATTCGTATTGGCGGATAAATGTTATGAATAGCTTGAGGTAAAACTACGAAAATTGAAAACGGCAAGCAATGTAATTTAACAAAGAAGCGTATTTTAGCAGTTAAGTTGATCTTCATGCTAATATTATACAATTTTTTAACCCGAATTACTTACTTCCTTTTGTGGATCGCGCAGTGGTTCAGTAAAAAATTAAGACTCTTTGTCCAAGGGCGTAAAACAATCTTTGAAACCCTTCAGAATAAAATTTCAGAAACCGACAAGACCATCTGGTTTCACTGTGCTTCCTTGGGAGAATACGAACAAGGTTTACCCATCATGGAAGCAGTTAAAAAAGAGTACCCTGATTATTTATTAGTCCTTACCTTCTTTTCACCTTCAGGGTATGAGATCAAAAAGAATACAAATGTCGCAGATGTGGTAACTTATTTACCCATGGATTCCATGACCAGTGCCAGAAAATTTATCCGGTTGGTACACCCATCTCTGGTCTTTTTTGTGAAATACGAGTTCTGGCCTAATTTTTTGTTTTGTTTACAAAGAGAGAAGATACCCGTATTATTGGTTTCTGGCTTGTTCAGAAAGGAGCAAATGTTCTTTAAACCACTTGGAGGTTTTATGCGGAAGGCCTTAAGAACTTTTACGCATTTATTCGTTCAGGATAAAGCTTCTAAAGAATTGCTTGAGAGTATTGGGATACATAATGTTACTGTGAGTGGTGATACGCGCTTCGACAGAGTCTCACAACAAATAGAGCGGGATAATACGCTAGGATTTATTGAAGAATTTAAGCAGGATAATTTATGCGTGGTATGCGGAAGTACCTGGCCAGAAGATGAAGCCATATTATTGGAGTATATAAATGCTGCTCCGGCAAATGTAAAATTTATTCTCGCACCACATAAGATCGAAATCGGAAAAATTGAAAATTTTAAAAAACGGCTGAAGAAGCCGGCAGTGCTTTATTCTGAAATGGATGATAAGACGCTCTTAGAATATCCTATCCTTATTATAGACACCATAGGCTTATTGAGTAAAATATACAATTATGCCGATATTGCCTATGTGGGAGGCGCTATGGGCACTTCAGGACTACACAATATTCTTGAGCCCTCTACTTTTGGGGTGCCGGTCATAATTGGAAAAAATTATGAAAAGTTTCCTGAAGCGATCAGACTTCAGCAATTGGCCGGATTGTTTTCTGTATCAGACGCAGAAGAATGTAATAAAGTCTTTACCAAGTTGATCGAAGACCGAAAATTCAGATCAAAAACAGCAATGATAACCGAGCATTTTGTGAACAGTAATATCGGTGCAACAGAGAAAACGATGGATTATGTTAAAAAATTGGAGAAAATGAGCTAATTGTTAAAATTATTAGTAAAACTTTACCATTTGCCAAATGTTAAAATCTGTAGATTTGTCTTTACATTTAACAATAAACCACAACATTATGAAAAGATTTTTTATTACTGCAACCCTTGTGATTGCTACTGTTTCTTTTACCTCTTGTAGGGAAACCGAAACCAAAGAGGTCGTCAAAGAAGTAAAAGTTGAGACCGAAACAACAACCGAAGAAGCTGAAGGTATTCTGGAAAGAGCTGCCAAAGAGGTCGACAAAGAGGTGAATGAAGAAATTAATGAAGAAATCGATAAAATTGGTAACGACGATTAAATAACATTAAAAAAAGAACTGTCATGAAAAAAATAGTTTTAAGCTTAGCGATGATTCTTACATTTAGCACAGCATTTGTGTCATGTAGGGATACTAAAAAAACCGACGACGTTGAAGACGTTGCAGACGATATAGAGGATGCAATGGATGATGCCGAAGACGCTGTGGAAGATGCTGTAGATGACGATGCTTCAGACCCTGTGGAAAATACCATCCAAGAAGGAGTTAATGAAGCCCAAGAAAACACCGGTTTAGGTGGTGAAGACGACGCCTAATCCACATTAATAAATCTAATCACAAATAACGTACATTATGAAAAAAGTAGCGATTGTGTTCTTATCAGTACTCTTCCTAAGTGTATCATTTACATCATGTAGAGATACTAATAAAGAAGCAGACGAAGAGATGACTCAAGAAGAGGCCATCATTAAAGAAATGAAGGAAGATGGAGCCGATATAAAGGTGAAAACCGATGACGATGAGACCAAGATTAAAATGGAAACAGAGAATAAGGAAGTAAAAATTAAAACTGAAGATGGCGAATCGAAAATGAAGGTGAAAACCGAAAACGACGACGCCTAATTATTACCATTAATATCATGAAAAACGACCTCAAACGGGGTCGTTTTTTTATGTATTTAAGTTATTAATCTGACCTTTAAGTTCTTCCATGGACTCTTGAAGCTGCCGTAGCAACGTACTATCTGAAGGCTCGTCAATGCCAAAACTTAGCTTGCTGTTTACCATCCACAATTCCTGAATATCTGTGATTGGAACATCTATCGGTAAATAACTGGGGTTTAGAGATTGTAATCTTACTTTGTCCGGAGATCCTAAGATTTTCTGAAGCTTTTTAACCAACACCGAATCTTTAAGCACAACAATATAGATCCTGCTGTCACTGGCCTCTGAAATACTCGCAACAGCTTTTCCCAACACCCATTCATTAGGTCGAATATTAGGCAACATACTATCTCCTTCCACCTGAAATCCGCGATAGGTTGCATTTCGATATTGGGGTAATGGAATATTGAATGCCGGTAGAGACTGGTACCAATCAACATCCTGAATATTATGAGGATATCCCGCAGCTGCCTTTTGATTCACCAAAAGTATAGTGTCCTTATCATTTGAATCGATGCTGATAACTTTCGGACTTACATCTCCCCCATTTAGATCGACGTACTGAACAAAACTATTCCCATAAAGCCATAAGGGGTTGATGTTAAAAAGCTGCAACAATTTCATTACAACTTTTCCGGGTACCTTTGTTTTACCTCTTTCGATGTCGGCAGTACTGGCACCTATTTCAAGTAATTTTGCGAAAGATTGTTGGGTGTGATCAAGCTCTTCCCGTACCTTTTTGAATCTTCTCGCTTCCACAGATAATTTTGAGTCCATACTCAAAGTTAAGAAATATTGGAAATATTCCTAAATAAATTTAATTATTTATTCAAAAACATGGATTTATTCCATATTTTTGGCATATTTCCAAATTTATAGGCTATGAATTACGAAAGAATTAAAGAAAAATTAGACATCCTGGCCGATGCTGCTAAATATGATGTTTCCTGTTCCTCAAGCGGCAGTACTCGTACAAATAAAAATAAAGGATTGGGCAATAGCTCAAGCTCTGGGATATGCCACACGTATACTGAAGACGGCCGCTGCGTATCCTTATTGAAAATACTCTTGACCAATCACTGCATATTCAATTGCGCCTATTGCGTCACAAGGAAAAGTAATGATATTAAACGCGCCGCTTTTAAAGTGCAGGAGGTAGTAGATCTTACCATTGCATTTTATCGGCGAAATTACATTGAAGGCTTGTTTCTAAGCAGTGGAATTTTTAAGAATCCTGATTATACTATGGAGCGATTGATAGGTGTTGCAAAGAAATTGAGACTGGAAGAAAATTTTAATGGTTATATCCATTTAAAATCTATTCCCGGCGCAAGTGATGAACTTATGAGAGAGGCAGGATTGTACGCGGACAGATTGAGTGTTAATATTGAAATTCCTACTGAAAAGGGCTTAAAACTTTTAGCCCCCGATAAAGACAGGAAAGATTTTATTATGCCCATGAATAAAGTGAAAAACGAAATAATTCAATATAAGAATGACAAGAGAAAATTTAAAAATACCCCGCTATACGCGCCGGCAGGTCAAAGTACCCAAATGATTATCGGAGCAGGGGGTGAAACAGACGCAGAAATTATGTACAGTTCGGCATATTTTTACAAACAATTTAATTTGAAACGTGTCTATTATTCGGGCTATATTCCTATAAGCTATGATGAGAGGTTACCGGCCATTGGGACCGAAGTCCCCTTGTTAAGAGAAAATCGGTTGTATCAAACCGATTGGCTTTTAAGATTTTATGGCTTTGATATTCGCGAACTCCTTACTCCTGAGCATCCAAACCTTGATTCCGATATCGACCCTAAGTTAAGTTGGGCACTACGGCACTTAGATTTATTTCCCTTAGATATAAACAAAGCTGACAAATTCATGCTTGCCAGAATTCCTGGTGTGGGTTTAAAATCGGTAAATAAGATAATTCAGGCTCGCCGATTCAGAAGGTTAAATTGGGATCATCTGAAAGCACTAGGTATAGCATCCAACAGAGCCAAATATTTTATTCTTTGCAATTCGGGTGAATATGAATCGAAGGATCGCACGGCGGCTCAGATAAAGGGGCTAATACTTCAAAATTCCACTAGTAAATTCAGGAAAACATTCGACCAACAGCTCAACCTCTTTAACTCCATCAACTAAGTGAGATGACTACAATTTTAATGTATGATGGTTCCTTTAACGGGTTCTTATCAGCTGTATTCATAAAGTATGAATATAAAATGCAGCAAGTGCGCATTCGCAAGGCTGCTTTCACGTCCAAAAATCTTTTCGATAGCATTGAAGAAGTGATAACGAATGATAAAAAAGCCGAACGAGTGTGGCTTAAGCTGAAACAGAAATGTTCAAGTAAAGGTTTAAGCTTTCTCTATAAGGCCTATCTATCTGAAATTATCGGAGGAGAAGATCTTATGCTAAAATTTATAGAAATAGCACTACAGTCGGAGAAGTGTATCGCATCAGATTACAGTTCCCCGGTGGTTCTAAAATTATCTCAAATTGCAAAAAAGATTCATCGCGAAAAACATCGAATGGAAGCCTTCGTACGTTTTAAACAAACTAAAGACAATATCTATTTTGCTACAATTTCTCCCGATTACAATGTACTTCCTTTAATTTGCTCTCATTTTGAAAAGCGATATGCCGATCAAAAATGGATAATTTATGATGAGAAGCGCAACTATGGTCTTTATTATAACGGAAATCATGTAATCATAGTGAAGATTGATTTTAAAAAGGATGCCCTTTCCTCCCAAAACAAAGCTCTTTTTTACACTAGGGACGAAAGTGACTTCCAAGTTTTGTGGAAAAGTTATTTTAAAATGACCAATATAGTTTCTAGGAAGAATACGAAACTTCACCTTCAACATGTACCTAAAAGGTATTGGAAATACCTAACTGAAAAGGAATTGTATTAAAAATATTTTTACCTTTAAGGATTGTTAAACTATAAACTACCTTACTTATGAAGAAAATATTTATAATTTTTGCTGCTATTTGCATGGTGTTTGCCTTCTATTCGTGTAGAGAAACTACAGGAGAAAAGGCCGAAGAAGCCATTGAAGCTGCTGCTGAAGACACAGAAAATAACCTGAAAAAAGCCGGTGAGGCCATAGAGGAGGCTGCTGAAGAAACGGGAGAGGCGCTTGAAAAAGCAGGAGAAGAAATTCAGGAAGAAATTGATGGAACCGATGAAATGACAGGAGAAGATGATGCATAAAAATTTTAAGGGATAGGTAATATCCCTGATAATTTTCATATTTTTATCCCTTAATAATCACTAATCACAACTATTATGAAAAAACTAGTCTTATCATTTGCATCATTATGCTTAGTACTATCAATCTACTCTTGTAGAGAAACTAAAGAGGAAAAAGTAGAAGTTGAAGTAGAAGAAATGGCAGATGACACCGGAGACGCTATTGAAGATGCGGTTGACGATGCGGGTGACGCTATCGAGGACGCAGCCAATGACGTGGAAGATGAAATTGAAGGTAACGACGATAATTAATTGCTGTTACATGATAAAAAAACCCTGCAATGCAGGGTTTTTTTATACAATATCGCGAAATAGTGAGTTTTACAAATTATTCAATGATGCTCTAATTCTTTACCTTGCCACAGTTAATTCCCTATGATTATCATAAGAAAACTAATCGAAAATTTTAAAAGTCTAAGCGGTTCAAAGCTACTTTTGTACGTGATCATCTATTTTCTATGGGGACTGGGAATGAATTTTTTTGGTCAGTATGCCGAAATCGCAAAATTTACACATTGGTGGCAAATAATAACCTGCTACATTCTTTATATGGTTCCGGTTTCTGTTCTATTGCGAGACTATTCATTCTTTAATCAATACTGTTACGGCCTTCTCGCCATGGGATTGCTCGAATTTGCCGGATATGCTTTAAAGACTTCCTACGTTTACCCCGACAATATACTGGTTCAATATTTTGGTGAATATACATTCGCTCTGGTTATGACCCTGTTCTTCGCATTGTATTTTCCACTGGGTAACAAATTGATCGACTTTTTACATAAGTACCTCTTTCAGAAAAAATAAAAAAGATTACATTTGAAGGGTTTTCTTACAGATTCATATTGAACGGTACGAATATTAAATTGTAAATAACTATTTGATAAGTAGTTATTCTATGAAGTAAGAATTTTCTTAATAATAAGTAGATTACTTTTTTTAAACCTTTAATACTTATTATTATGAAAAAACTAATGTTTATTTTAGCTGTGCTTGCATTTATGGCAAGCTGTACTCCAGAATCACTGGTATCTAATGACCAACAAATCGACAAGAACAAGTACGAGATTCCCCCAAACGGGTAGGAAACTGAATATCGTTAAAGGGGTGTTGCTCTCAATAGTATTGATCGCAACACCTTTTTTATTCTACCTCTATAAATATGCTCCGGCAGATTCCAACGAATGGCATACTTTTCTGGGAACTGTAGAATCCGGAGGGTTTAACAATGTTCAAATCTATGTTCATGCCGCCATCACCAAACTTACATTTGTATTGCTCACCGGGATATGGTTCTTAACTTCAAAGAACTGGTGGAAATACGCAATTCTCGTCCCGTTTACTATGTTCCTATTCCAGTTTTCGGGGGTTATAAATTACAAGATCCAATATATAGATGAATTCGACTTCTGGTACTCACTACCTATAGTGCTTCCTATACTACTGTTTTTAGTCTATATCTCTATCATGATCAGCAAAAAGTCCGATGGCAGTGATGACCTTAAGAAAGATGTAGACGACGAGATCAAAAAGATTTGGAGCGATGATTTGTAAAAACTCTCTTTCCAATTTTATGAGGTGCCTACAGCAACTGAAAACTAAATAATTATGAATCCTGAAGTCGATTGGTTCTTTGAAAAAGATACGCCTTGGCAACATGAATATCAACTGCTTCGATCCATTATTTTGGATTGCGGACTTACCGAAACTTTAAAGTGGGGTGTTCCTTGCTACACATTTCAAAATAGTAACATTGTACTAATTCACGGATTTAAGGCATATTGTGCACTCTTGTTTGTTAAGGGCGCATTATTAAAAGACGGCAACAAAATTCTGGTGCAACAAACAAAAAACGTTCAATCTGCCCGTCAGTTGCGATTTACTAATTCAAAGGAAATCAAAAAATTGGAGGCGGTTATTAGATCCTACATCTATGAAGCTATAGAAGTCGAAAAAGCAGGATTGGAAGTGGCCTATAAAAAAACATCAGAATTTGAAATCCCTGTCGAATTTCAAACGAAATTAGAAGAGATTCCTGACTTAAAAAATGCATTTGAAGCGTTAACTCCGGGACGTAAACGAGGATATCTGCTTTATTTTTCAGGGGCTAAACAATCAAAAACACGAACCTCCAGGGTTGAAAAATATATGGAACATATTCTGAACGGTAAGGGGCTGAATGATCGTTAAATTGTTCTCGTTCAGAATACCTGCCGGCATCTTATTATTCAGATAATCTTGGAAAACCTAATATAGGTAACTGGATCAAATAGTTTAGAGCAAGCTTCCGAATTTAATCTAACGGGAATTGCCTGCGGCGAGTCCCAAATCAACAGCGTCAAAGTAAAAACCAATTCATTTCATGAATCGCCTTTTTTGTTTAAAAAAATATCTTGAAGCAAGCTTCCGAATTTAATCTAACGGGAATTGCCTGCGGCGAGTCCCAAATCAACAGCGTCAAAATAAAAACCAATTCATTTCATGAATCGCCTTTTTTGTTTAAAAAAATATCTTGAAGCAAGCTTCCGAATTTTTTTAAACAAAAAAACCAAGCCTTTCGGCTTGGTTTTTACTCATCTGTACTGAAGACGGGACTTGAACCCGTACGGACATTTCTGTCCACTGGATTTTAAGTCCAGCGTGTCTACCAATTCCACCACTTCAGCAGGGTAACACTTAGAGCGAAAAACGGGATTCGAACCCGCGACCTCCACCTTGGCAAGGTGGCGCTCTACCAACTGAGCTATTTTCGCAGATTTATTAAGAACGTGGCTTTATCGCTAAAGCGGACGCAAATTTAAAATTTTTAAAGCAAAAGCAAAGATATTTTTACTAAAATATTTCTGTGAATAAACGCACTATTTTTTCAGCTTTACAGAAGCATTTCGTTGTAGCATCCTTTTAATTTCATTTAGCTTCATTAACGCCTCCACCGGAGTAAGCGTATCGATATCGATATCCAAAATCTCTTCTCTAAGCTCCTCCAGCAATGGGTCATCCAGCTTAAAGAAACTCAATTGCATCTCATCTTTTGAAATTGCCCTCATCTCGTCGGTAAGTTCTTCCGAAGAATGTGATTTTTCCAACCGACCTAAGATCTTGTTAGCCCGCTGTAACACGGCTTGCGGCATTCCGGCCATCTTTGCTACATGAATCCCGAAACTGTGCTGAGACCCGCCGGGTACAAGTTTCCGCAGAAATAAAACCGTGTCTTTTAATTCCTTTACCGAAACATTGTAATTTTTAATCCTGGAAAAAGTCTCGGTCATTTCATTCAATTCGTGATAATGAGTAGCAAATAAGGTCTTGGCTCTGGAAGGATGCTCGTGTACATATTCACTAATTGCCCAAGCAATACTTATCCCGTCATACGTGCTGGTCCCTCTCCCTATTTCATCGAGCAATACCAGGCTGCGTTCCGAAATATTATTCAATATACTCGCCGTTTCGTTCATTTCCACCATAAAGGTCGATTCACCCATCGAAATATTGTCACTAGCACCCACTCTGGTAAATATCTTATCCACACATCCCATTCTCACGGCTTTAGCAGGGACAAAACTTCCCATCTGTGCCAACAGCACAATGAGTGCTGTTTGCCGTAAAATAGCCGATTTACCACTCATATTGGGCCCTGTGATCATGATGATCTGCTGGTTTTCCCTATCGAGAAAGACATCGTTGGCAATATAAGGGGCATCAGGAGGTAACTGCCGCTCTATTACCGGGTGTCGACCCTCCTTAATATCGAGATCGAAGCTCTCATCGAGCAACGGACGGGTATAATTTGCGGTTTGAGCCAGTATGGCATAAGATCCCAGGCAATCCAGTTGAGCAACAGCCGAGGCTGTTTGCTGCACTTCGCCAATATATTGAAGCATCCAGGATACCAAAGATGCAAACAATTCCTGTTCCAAAGTGCTTATCTTTTCTTCTGCGCCAAGAATTTTCGCTTCGTATTCTTTAAGCTCTTCGGTAATGTAGCGTTCGGCGCTGACCAAAGTCTGCTTGCGCGTCCATTCGGGTGGCACTTTATCCTTATGTGTGTTTCTTACCTCAATGTAGTAACCAAATACATTGTTGGAACCAATTTTTAGTGATGTAATTCCGGTACGCGCTGCTTCCCTTTGAAGCATATTATCAAGGTATTCCTTTCCGCCTGAAGAAATACTTCGCAATTCATCTAATTCGGTATTGAAGCCGGTAGCAATGGCATTACCCTTTACAATATTTACAGGAGAGACTTCGTTGAGGGTTTTCTTTATTTTATTCCGAAGCTCCTCACAATCTGATAATTGCTCTCCCAAACGTTGCAGTGACTTATTCTTACTGTGTAGTGCCTGTGCTTTTACAGGTACAATGGCTTCAAGTGAATTTTTTAACTGAACGACCTCTCTAGGATTGATCCTGGCTGTAGCTACCTTGGAGATTAATCGCTCTAAATCACCTATTTTCTTTATTTGAAGACGCATACGCTCTAATCCAGCCAAATCCTCTAGAAAATGACTTACCACTTCATGGCGGCTAACGATCTTCTCTGCATTCTTTAATGGCAATGCCATCCAACGTTTGAGCAATCTTCCGCCCATTGGGGAGATGGTCTTGTCGATAACATCTAACAAGGTCACGGCATTTTGCTGATGAGAATGGTACAATTCCAGATTTCTTATCGTAAACCGATCCATCCAGACATACTCATCTTCGGCAATTCGTGAAATTCTGGCGATATGCTTCAACTGTGTATGCCGTGTTTCCCCTAAATAGTGCAAGGCAGCACCCGCGGCAATAACGCCCTCTTCCAGGTGATCTACTCCAAACCCTTTTAAAGTATTGGTGTTAAAATGCTTTTGAAGTAATTCATTGGCATAATCTGGCTGAAAAACCCAATCTTCAAGATAAAACACATGGAAGTTGTCCCCAAACGTTTTTGTAAATTGATTTCTCTTTTGTTTACTGAACAGTACTTCGCTAGGATTAAAATTTTGAAGCAATTTGTCTATATATTCAGGCGAGCCTTGTGAGGTTAGATACTCGCCCGTAGAAACATCCAGAAAGGATACTCCCAAATTCTTTTCGCCAAAATGAACACTGGCCAGAAAGTTATTCGATTTTGAAGATAATATATCATCGTTAAGTGCCACGCCCGGAGTTACCAATTCGGTGACACCTCGCTTAACTATGGTCTTTGTTTGTTTAGGATCCTCCAACTGGTCGCAAATGGCTACTCTGCACCCTGCCATAACAAGTTTTGGTAAATAGGTATTTAAACTGTGATGCGGAAAGCCGGCCAGTTCCACATGGTCTCCTCCATTGTTTCGTGCCGTAAGTGTAATGTTAAGAATGGCTGCGGCGCGTACTGCATCTTCTCCGAAAGTCTCATAAAAATCCCCCACCCTGAACAACAACAAAGCATCGGGATACTTCGTTTTTATCGTATTGTATTGCTTCATTAATGGAGTTACCTTCTTCGCCATGATCCATGTCCTTTAGAACGGACTGCATTTCATTTTTGTGTATGTAGTAAATGTAAAAAATCTCTCTTGGTTTTTGAAACCAATCAAAGTCCATTTATCCACTTTTATTAACAATTATTCTATCCTGAAAACCCTAATTTTGACTTATGAAGAACAGGAAGCTAAAAAATAGCGAACTCGATCGAATTGGAGTCGAGGATTACAAGGTCGCAAAAAAAACACCTCTCATCATAGTACTTGATAATATAAGAAGCTTAAACAACATAGGTTCAGTTTTCAGGACTGCCGATGCGTTTTTGATCGAGAAGATATATCTGTGCGGAATTACAGCTAAACCTCCTCACAAAGATATTCAGAAAACAGCTTTGGGAGCAACCGACAGCGTTGCCTGGGAATATGCTAAAGAGACTTCCGAAGTAATAGAAAGACTTAAAAATGAAGGCGTTTTAATAGCGGCAGTTGAACAGGCAGAGCAGGCCGTGTTCCTTCAGAATTTTACCATTAAACCGGATACAAAATATGCCGTGATCTTTGGAAATGAAGTAAAAGGAGTGCAACAACAGGTGGTTTCAAAAAGTGATGTAGTATTAGAGATCCCCCAATACGGTACGAAGCATTCGTTGAATATCTCTGTAAGTGCCGGGGTTGTGATCTGGGATCTTTTCAGTAAACTGAAAAAACTTCAACTCTAATGTTCGCCTGTATCCCCTGTGATCTGCTTCAGAATTTTAAGGTAGTCGCTTCTATTCTGCACAAAATCCATCTCCGAAATATCGATGATCCTTACCTTGTCTCTGGGTTGACCTTTAACAAAGGCTAAATATCCTTCATGAATCTGCTTGAGATATCCGGCCTCAATACGCTGCTCATAATTCCGTCCCCGAGCCTTTATATTTGCCAGTAATCGATCTGTATGCTGATATAAATATACATAAATATCGGGTTTTGCCAATTCTTTATGCATAAGATGAAATAATTTTTTATACAGGTTGAATTCTTCCTCCTGAAGTGTCACCTTGGCAAAGATCAAGGATTTATAAGCATCATAATCGGTTACAACACAATCCTTAAAAAGATCAAACTGATTAATATCCTCCAATAGTTGCTGATAGCGATCTGCCAAAAAAGCCATCTCTAAAGGAAAGGCATATCGCGCTTTGTCTTCATAGAATTTGGCCAAAAACGCATTGTCCTTAAATCGCTCCAAGATCAACTTTGCATTAAAATCAGCGGCAATTCGTTCTGCCAAACTAGTTTTTCCAGCGCCTATATTACCTTCTATTGCTATATAATTAAAAGCCGAAAGATCATAATCCTGCCTTGGGTTTCGGAGCCATTTCGATTGTTTTTCTATCTCACTGTTATCGGAAGTTTCAGCCAAGAGTTTGATCACCTTCTTATTAAGCAAGGGGTGGATCAACTGTGAGTTCACTTCGGCCAAAGGCTGTAATACAAACCTTCTGTTCGAGATCTCCGGGTGAGGGATCGTCAACGCTTTTGTCTTTATCTCCAGATCGTCTATTAAAAGAACATCGATATCGATAGGCCGTGACTCATATGCCTTGCTTTTTTTACGTATGCGTCCCATCTCCGTTTCAATGGAATGTACAATTTGCAGTACCTGCTTAGGAGGTAGTGAGCTTTGCACCCATAACACACAATTCAAAAAATCATCTCCTTCAAAGCCCATGGCGGGAGTTCTGTAAACCGAAGATATTTTTAAGATAGTACCAATCCTCTCAAATACAGCGTTTACGGCCGTTTGAAGGTGTTCAAATTTATTTCCGAGGTTGCTCCCCAGCGCGAGGTATATATGCTGATTTGGTTTAATACAAGGCTATTTTAACATTTAAGACGAAATTAAGGAAAAGAAAAAGATTGACCATTAAATTTGTATACTTAACCAAATTAAGTGGCTGTACATACTGTAAAGGATCAATTGTTGGCGCAACGCATCTATCTCATCTTAGCTGCGCTGTTTATAGCTTCACTAGTAGCTTCCAATTTGATCTTTCAGAAATTCTTTTATTGGGATTTCTTCGGAATATACACCTTCGAGATCTCGGTAGGAATTCTGCCCTATCCAATAACTTTTCTTATAACAGACATTATAAGCGAGGTCTACGGAAGGAAAAAGGCCAACGAAGTTGTGACGGCAGGTATTTTTGCCTCGTTCTTTTCCTTATTGATCGTGTTTGCCTCTGCTGAAGTCCCTGCTACCAGTTGGAGCCCAATAGACGACGCTCTGTTTAACAGGGTATTCGGCGCAACAGCTATTGCAGTATTCGCTTCCATGATGGCATATCTGCTAGCTCAATATATAGACATTTATATTTTCCATTTCTGGAAACGACTGACTAATGGCAGGCATTTGTGGCTTCGGAATAATTTTTCCACCTTTTTCTCACAGCTGGTAGACACCTCAACGGTGCTGTTTTTATTATGCAGCTTCGGAAAGATCGATTGGGCACTGTTTTGGCCATTGTTGCTTAGCGGATTCTTATTTAAAGTTCTAATTGCCGCACTCGACACTCCGTTTTTATATGCAGCGGTTTTTGCCCTCCGGAAAAGATTTAATCTCAAAACAGGAGAAGAAATTGACAGCCTGAATTTAAGGAGAGTTGAATCTGTAGAAGATTCAAAATAAAAAATTGAAATATGAAAAAAATATTAAAAATAATAGGAATCTTTTTTGCCATCATACTTGTAGTATTGGCATTATCACCCTTATTCCTAAAAGGAACATTAGAGAAACTGGTTAAAAAGACCATAGACAATAATCTCAATGCGACGGTCGCCTGGAACGACTTCGACCTTAGTCTGTTCCGAAGTTTCCCCGATGCGGCACTTACCATTAAAGATTTCAGTGTGATCAACAGAGCACCATTTGAAGGCGACACACTGGCAGCGGGAGAATTTGTAAAGATCGATATGGGAATCACTCAATTGTTTAAGAGCGGCGACGATCCCATACTGGTAGATGCCTTAACATTCGACAAGACATTTGTCAATATTCTTATAGATTCCACTGGAAATGCTAACTACGACATTGCCATCAAAAAAGATGCACCACTAACCGACGATATTGAAGGGAATTCGGGATTCACATTCGATCTGAAAAAATACGAGATCACCAATTCCCGTATCAACTATCTGGACGCTAAAACCAAAACTTTTTTAATGTTGAAAGAGGTAAACCACGAGGGAACCGGTGATTTCTCATTAGCTCAATCTGAACTGGACACCAAAACCAATGCATTGGTTTCTCTTCGTATTGACGATATCGAATACCTAAAAGAAAATAGCGTGGCCCTGGACGCGATCTTTCAGTTAGACCTCGAAAACCAGAAGTACACTTTTCTCGAGAATGAAGCTAAAGTGAACGAACTGCCGCTCACTTTCGACGGATTCGTAAAAGTAAATGAAGAGAACAACGAGATAGACCTTGCTTTTAAAACTCCTTCTTCCGACTTTAAAAACTTTTTAGCGGTTATTCCGAAGACCTATGTAAAGGAACTGGACGGAGTAACTACTACTGGAAATTTTACCGTAAACGGTTCGTTAAAAGGCATCATAGACGACACCTATATCCCGAAGATGGACATTGCCATTAAAAGTGATAATGCTTCCTTTAAATACCCCGATCTACCCAAAGCGGTACGAAATATTTCTATCGATGCCAGTCTCAAAAATGAAACAGGTCTTTTGAAAGACACATTTATTACTATAGGCGATCTAAGTTTTAAAATCGACGAGGAACTCTTTACTGCCAACGGAAGCATACGAAATCTTACCGAAAATGCTTTGGTGAATTTAGCGCTCAAAGGCACTATCAACCTGGCAAACATTGAAAAAGTGCTTCCCCTGGAAATGGAACAACAACTCAGCGGGATCTTCAAGGCCGATGTAAATACGAATTTTGATATGAATTCGGTAGAAAACGAACAATACCAGAATATTAAAACAACTGGTTCTGCTTCCATTACACATTTCAGTTATAAGGATGCTTCCTTCAAAGACGAGATCAAAGTCTCCTCGGCCAATATTACCATGAGTCCCGGAAACAACATCAAACTCACAAATTTGGCGGCAACCACAGGCACTACAGATCTTCAGGCGACCGGGGATATTGTAAATCTCATTCCCTGGATCATGGCAAAGCAGGATCTAAAAGGAAGTTTTAACGTACAGTCCAACACTTTTAATCTAAATGATTTTAAAGAACCCGAATCAAGCCTTTCAGAAACCAACACTTCAGCCTCAAAAACTGCTGCTAAAAAAGAAGATGCCATTAAGATTCCCGATTTTCTCGACGCCACGCTTAATTTTACAGCCAATAAGGTAGTGTACGATAATATTACACTGAACAATGTAAAAGGCACTGCCAGGGTAAGGGAAGAAACTGCTTCTCTTAATAATGTAACTTCAGATATATTTGGCGGAAACATTGCACTATCGGGGAATGTTTCCACGAAAAACGTTACACCAACCTTTGCTATGGACCTTGATCTTAGCAAAATTGATATCGCACAATCCTTTACTCAGTTAGAAATTCTGAAGTATATCGCACCCATAGCGAATGCACTCAACGGCGATATCAACACCACGCTTAAATTAAATGGAGAGCTTAACGAAAATCTCACCCCAAAATTATCATCGCTCGTGGGAAGTGGTCTGGCGCGTATAATTACTGCCGAAGTGGATCCACAAAAAGCACCGCTGCTCTCCAAGCTTGGAGATAAGGTTGCTTTTCTGAATATCGACAGATTAAGTTTGCGAGATGTAAGCACGGCCTTAACCTTTAACAATGGAAAGATCGAAGTAAAACCATTCGATTTTAATGTAAAAGGAGTAAAAATTACGGCTTCGGGGAGTCACGGACTGGACAAAACCATCGATTATAATCTTTCAATGGATGTGCCTGCACGTTATTTGGGTGGTGAGGTAACCAAACTATTGTCCAAGTTGGATCCGGGGGATGCCGAAAACATGTCGGTAGCACTTCCCATTGGGATAAAAGGAACGCTTAGCAGCCCTAACATTTCAGTAAATACTGAAGCGGCTGTAAAAACACTTACTCAAAAACTTATTTATAAGCAAAAACAGGAATTAAAAGACAAAGGAACCAATATTCTTGAAGATCTAATCGGACAAGGAAATAACACTACAAAACCGAAGGACTCTACCAATGCGTCAAATCCGGATCCAAAGGGAACTCAGCAAAATACGACGCAGGTAGTAAAGGATATTCTTGGAGGATTGTTCGGAAAAAATAAGAAAGAAACCGATTCTACCGGAAAGGGAGGTTAATTTATGGTAAGGCCTACCACATAACCTTCACTGCCGCGGACATTAAAAACCGTATCGTCTTCAAATAGCAAGTACTGTCCTTTTATTCCTTTTAATACTCCTTCATAGGATGGGGATTTTTCAAGGTTCAGGCTTTTTAATTTCTTCGGAAAGCGCAGCACAGGGAATTCCAGATTTGTCTCGGTATTACGTTCTATAAAATACGGTTGAGCTTCCTCCGGGATATACTGTTTTAATCTGTTTCGCCAATCCACTAGATCTTCGTCCTCGATCTCATTCTTAAGCATGGTACGCCAATTGGTCTTATCACTTACATGCTCCTTTAGTGCAACCTCGGTGATACCGGCGAGATACCGGTTTGGAACTTCAACGATCTCTATGGCTTCATGAGCCCCTTGATCGATCCATCTTGTGGGAATCTGAGCCTTCCTGGTTACTCCAACCTTTACGTTACTGCTATTTGCCAGATACACTATATGAGGCTGAAGCTGAACTTTTTTCTCGTATTCGAGGTCTCTGTCTTCCTTATCCAAATGCGCCGTGCTCAATTCAGGACGCATTACCCAGTCTGCAGCCTGCGGAATTAGAAAAAAACAATCATAACAAAACCCTTGACGGTAGATCTTCTTCTGTAATTTACAATTGAGACATTGGTAGCCTAAGAACTTAATGGACAGCTTTTTGTCTAACAATTGATTCATATTGAGAAAATCGTTTTCGAAAATAAGGTAGTATTGAATAGGTGAACCGTTCTCTGTCTGCATTTTTGTTAAGACCCCTTCGTAATTCATTGGAAGAAAATTGCTATTTTTAAAGCATAAAGATAGCTCAAAAATATGCCAATACCCATAGTGAATTCTATTGCATCGTGGTTTCTAAAAAAACGGTTTCACCAGATCGAGCTGTTTTTAAAATATCCCATTGAGGTACAGAACGAGCTATTGCAAAACTTAATTATAAAAGCAAAAAACACTGAAATTGGAAAAGAGTATGATTTTGCGACTATTCGAAGCTATGAAGAATTTGCAAGAAGAATACCGGTTACCACTTATGAAGAGAACGAAGCACGGATAGAGCGCTCCAGAAAAGGGGAAAACAATATCTTTTGGCCTTCTCAAATAAAATGGTTCGCTAAATCCAGTGGAACCACCAACGCCAAGAGTAAATTCATCCCGGTAAGTTCCGATTCCTTAGAAGATTGTCATTACGCAGCCAGCAAGGATCTGCTTTGTATGTACTTGAACAACAACCCCAATTCCCAGTTGTTTGTGGGGAAAAGTCTCAGACTAGGTGGCAGTAAAGAGCTTTATCAGGAAAATGGGACCGTATTTGGAGACCTTTCGGCTATTTTAATTGATAATATGCCCTTCTGGGCCGAATTTAGCAGTACTCCCAGCAATGAAGTTTCGCTGATGAGTGACTGGGAATCGAAAATGCAGGCCATCGTAAACGAAACGATCAAAGAGAATGTTACCAGTCTGGCGGGTGTTCCCTCTTGGATGCTGGTGTTGCTAAATAACGTGTCGGAAACTACCGGAAAAAACAATCTCTTTGAGATCTGGCCTAATCTCGAAGTGTATTTCCATGGTGGGGTGAGTTTCGATCCTTATGTGGCTCAGTACAAAAAATTACTCCCAAAAGATGAGTTTAAATACTATGAGATCTACAATGCTTCAGAAGGATTCTTTGCCATTCAAGATCAGAATGACAACAACGAACTCCTACTCATGCTCGATTATGGGATATTTTACGAATTTATTCCTATGGATGGCTATGGTACTTCAGAAGAAAAAATAATACCGCTAAGTGAGGTGGAAGAAGGGCAAAATTACGCCATAATAATTACGACAAATGCTGGACTCTGGCGTTATAAAGTTGGGGATACGGTGCGTTTTACCTCGGTAGATCCGTACAGAATAAAAGTAACCGGTCGCACCAAACACCATATAAATGCCTTTGGGGAAGAGCTTATTATTGAAAATGCCGAAGCTGCACTGCGAAAAACCACCGAACTCACGAATACCGAGATCGTAGATTATACTGCGGCCCCAATTTTTATGGAGGGAAAAGAAAAAGGAGCACACGAATGGATCATTGAGTTTAAAACACCACCAACCGATTTTAAAACATTTTCAACGCTTTTGGATAAGTCGCTTCAAGAAGTGAACAGTGACTATGAAGCCAAGCGTTTTAATAATACCACGCTAAAAGCACCTAAGATCCACTGCGCAAGAGAACGATTATTCTACGATTGGTTAAAACTGAAGAACAAACTGGGAGGACAACACAAAGTTCCAAGACTTTCAAATTCAAGGGAATATCTTGAAGATTTGCTGTCCTTAAATCAATAAAATCTTTATTTCTCTGATTTTAAGGCGTTTAACATTATTTTAGTTTTAAAACTGCAGTTTATCGAATAGTTTTCCCGTTCGGCTAAAATTTTTGGTAGTCCTTTTCTTACAGCATACATTTGATATATAATATTGAATTGGGGCAAAATGAAAAGAAGTATATATATAAGTATGGTAGTGCTATTGGGCGTAGCATTCACCTCCTGCGGAACCGCAATTTCTGTGAAGAAACAAAGTACAGAAGTTGCAGGGTATACGCTAAAGAATAAGAAAGAACAATTTCAACAGAAGATATTACATAAGGAAGTAAAAACGGTAATTGTTCAACCGTAGTATTTAAGTTAGGTTAAGTTTTTAGGAGAGGAAAGCCGCAACATTAGTTGCGGTTTTTTTTATGTTTTACAACTTAGGAGACCGCTTTTAATTTTTTTATAGTCGATTTATTCAGCTTATTGACTGCATATTCCTTATTAACTCTCAGCTTGCGCTCACCACTACCCGGCAATTCATACATCGCATCCGTGAGAACGGCTTCACATAAGGATCGCAATCCTCGTGCCCCCAGCTTGTATTCTATGGCCTGCTCCACGATAAAGTCTAAAGCTTCTTCAGTAATTACAAACTCTATATCGTCCATTTCGAACAGTTTCTTGTACTGCTTGATGATTGCATTTTTGGGTTCGGTAAGTATAGCTCGCAAAGTTCCTTTATCCAACGGATTCATGTAGGTGAGCACCGGCAGCCTTCCAATGATCTCGGGAATGAGTCCGTAGTCTTTAAGATCCTTCGGAATTATATATTTAAGCATATTATCCCGCTCCATCGTATCTTCCTTTTTAGAAGCACTAAAACCAACGGCCTGTAAATTCAATCGCTTGGAAATATGACGATCTATTCCATCGAATGCACCTCCCGCGATAAACAAAATATTCTCTGTATTTACCTCTATAAATTTCTGATCGGGATGCTTCCTTCCTCCCTTCGGCGGTACATTTACCACTGTTCCTTCCAATAATTTGAGCAATGCCTGCTGTACTCCCTCCCCACTAACATCACGTGTAATGGAAGGGTTGTCACTTTTTCGTGCGATCTTATCGATCTCATCGATAAAAACGATCCCGTTTTGTGCCTTTTCAACGTTGTAATCGGCAGCCTGTAATAAACGTGTCAAAATACTTTCAACATCCTCCCCTACATAGCCTGCTTCCGTGAGTACGGTTGCATCTACAATGGCAAGCGGAACGTTGAGCATTCGCGCAATAGTTTTGGCCACTAAGGTCTTCCCTGTTCCGGTCTGACCTACAATAATAATATTACTCTTCTGAATTTCAATATCCTCGTCATTCTTGGGCTGCAACAAACGCTTATAATGATTGTAAACAGCAACAGACATAACCTTTTTGGTATGATCTTGCCCTATAACATAATCGTCAAGAAATTCTTTGATCGACTTGGGCTTTTTCAGCATTAAATCCTTGCTTATCTCACTGTTATTAGAGTGCAATGCCTCTTCAACCACAATACCGTGAGCCTGCTCGATACAGCGATCACAGATATGAGCATCCAGCCCGGCAATAAGCAGGTTGGTTTCGGCCTTTTTACGACCGCAAAATGAACATTCTAAATCTTCTTTCGACATAATATCTTCCTTTTCTTTGTCTGTAAATCGTTATCCGCGAGACAGAATTTCATCTATCATCCCGTATTCAAGAGCTTTTTCAGCCTTCATCCAGTAATCACGATCACTGTCTTCAAATACCTTCTCGTAAGTTTGTCCGCTATGCTTCGCAATGATCCTATATAATTCTTCTTTAAGCGTTAGAATTTCCTTGGCAGTGATTTCTATATCACTTGCCTGCCCCTGCGCACCTCCCATAGGTTGGTGGATCATAACCCGTGAATGGGTTAAACCACTTCGCTTTCCTTTTTCACCGGCACAAAGAAGCACTGCAGCCATAGAAGCTGCCATTCCTGTACAGATGGTCGCTACATCGGGCTTAATGAATTGCATCGTATCGTAAATCCCCAACCCTGCATAAACACTTCCGCCGGGCGAATTAATATAAATCTGAATATCCTTTGAAGCATCTGTGCTTTCGAGAAAAAGCATCTGTGCCTGAATTACATTGGCAATCTGATCGCTAATCCCTGTTCCCAGAAATATGATACGATCCATCATAAGACGCGAAAACACATCCATAGCCACTGCGTTCATCTGTCGCTCTTCAATAATATTTGGAGTAAAAGCCATAGGATACATTGTACTCATAATGGTATCATAATAAGTACTGCTGATCCCCTGATCCTTAATTGCAAAATCTTTAAATTCTTTTCCGTAATTCATAAATTTCTTAAATCTGTTTTCAGTTATTAAATGCCCTGTACAAATAGCATAAAAAAAGCGTTGAATCCAAGAATTCAACGCCTAAATATAACTATTTTATTGCTGAATTATGCGTAAGCCTCCTTAATGAAAGCATCGTAAGTAACTTCTTTAGTCTTTAATTTTGCATTTTCCTTAAAGAAATTTAGCAACTTGTTGGTATTCAATTGCTCCCCTATACGCTTTACCTCGTCTTCATTTGATAAGATACGAGCAGCAATACCATCCAATTCTTCTTCACTCGGGTTTGCCTGACCAAATTGAGCCATCTGAACCTTGATCATATCCTTCGCATAGTCCTTTAGTTCGTCCATGGTGACCTGCAAATTGTTCTCGGCACGTATTTTTCCTTCAATCAACTGATAACGCAACCCTTTTTCGCTTCGGGCGTATTCTTCCTTCGCCGCTTCTTCCGATAAGGGTTTTTCACCGCTAACCTGTATCCATCGCTCCAAAAACGCATCGGGCAGATCGAATTTTGTATTTTCGATTAGCGATTCCACTATATCGTTCAATAGCTTTTGATCACTCTGCTGCTCAAATTGTTTCTCTGCATCTTCCTTGATCTTCTCTTTTAATTCTTTTTCTGAAGACACCACACCCGGACCGAACAATTTATCGAACAATTCCTGATTGAGTTCTGCCATCTCCCGGGCATTCACTTCTTCGATCGTAAGGGTAACTTCAATATCCAAACCATGAGCATCGTCATGAGAAACTCCAAGATATTTCTGGTTATCGTGATCGTCATTAAAAAGTCCTTTGGTCTTTAAGCTAACAGTATCCCCAACTTTTGCTCCAAGTAGTGCGGTAAGTTGTTTTTTTCCTTTAATTTCTTCAGTGGAAAAGGTGGTTTTTTGAGATATTTCCTTTTCTTCTGAAGTAAAGGTTCCGGTAATTTCATCACCTTTTTCCACAGCATCCTTGGCAATGAGTTTCCCGTATTGTTTACGAATCGTTTTCACTTGGTTGTTCAACATTTTCTCATCGGCAACAATTTTGTACTGAGTAACAGCTTTCCTCCCCTTCACATCAACATCGAACTGAGGTGCCAATCCTAGGTCAAACTCAAACGTGAAATCTTCGGCTTTCCAATCGATTTCCGTTTCGTTCTTCGGAAGTGGATTTCCAAGCACATCCAACTTCTCTTCAGTAAGGAATTTGTGAAGCGCTTCCTGAAGCAATTTATTAACTTCCTCTACCAAAACAGCTGTTCCGTATTGCTTCTTCACCATTCCCATGGGAACATGACCCTTTCTGAATCCGGGAATATTTGCATTCTTTCGATAGTTAGTGAGAATAGTATTCACTTTTTCTGAATAATCCTCTTTCGAAATTTCTACTGTCACCACAGCATTTAAACTGTCAATGTCTTTTTTTGTAATGTTCATTTTTCTGAAAAATTTTCCGTGAAAATATCGCCTGTTAATTTCTTCTGAAGGCGGGTGCAAAAGTACGATAATTTGAAGAACCCAACAAGCTTTTATACGTTGGAAAACAGATGGGTATTATTTCTTATCGAAAATTGAATATAAGATAGATTGAAGGAGCGATAAGAGCAGACTGAAGAGCAATGCCCACCAAATATTAGTCACCGCAAATCCGTCGATAAAATAATCTGCCAAAAGGATAATAAAGGCATTGATAATTAGCAGAAACAACCCAAGGGTAAGAATGGTAATGGGGAGTGTTAGAATAACGAGGATCGGTTTTACAATAAACCGTAATAAGGCCACAACTACAGCAACAATAATAGCCGAAAGATATCCTTCTACTGCCACTCCCGGCAGTATTTTAGCCAAAATAACCACAGCTAGAGCCGTGAGTAAGAGTTTAATAATTAGTCGCATCCTCTGTTTTTTATAAAGATAAAAAAAACCGTCTTCGAAATGAAGACGGTTGAATAAATTATTAAATCTTTTTTTAAAGATTATTCGATATGGTTACAGTTCGATAGTTTCCAATGTTCACTTTAGGAATATTGGCATTATACAAACTATTTATCTTATCGATGATCAGGTTCGCCGTATATGCGTATCCTCTCGGTGTTGGGTGTACGCCATCCAGCGAAAATGCTCCTCCCGTCACGAAAGCCGAAGTCAATAAGCCGGCATCATAAGAAACGCCTCCATTTGCAACCTGTGCCAAGGCAGCACGGGCATCAACAAACCCTAAACCGTTAGCGTCGGCAAGTGCCTTGATCGTGGCGTTATACGAATTAGCAGCAACAGAAACTCTTTCCTGCTCAACCGCCGAAAGAACGAATTCTTCCCCAATTGGAATACTTACTCCAATCACTCCCGAAGGATTGCCAGGATCGGGCACCGAACCTAAAACAGAAGATGCCGTTAATATAACAAGATCGTCATTGTTTACCTGACGAAGCTGCCCGAGTAAATTAGCAAGGGCTGCAGGTAAGTTCGCCGGAGGTCCTTGTAGCACCTGACTCACATCGGTAAGATCGTCATCTGTGGTGATAGGGAAATTTTGTCCTGCAGAGAAGTTAATCATTCTTAGATCTGCTTCTTGCTGGGTAATAACTCCAAACTGCACCAAAGTGGGTAATAATACCGTATTATACTGACTAAACTGTGCATTTAAAGCAGCAGCAGTAGCAGCATCCAAAGGAATGGAGCGCTGTGGAACTGTAGTAAAATAAGGTATTGAGGTAACATCGGGAATGTTGATTAAAACACCCTGCGCCCCACCGGCAGTTAACGCATCCACCTGTGCACTGTAAGCGGCAGCAAAAACATTAGGATCGGTAATATCGTTAGAGGCATACGTTGAAGGATCTAAATTTCCGGTTTGATCTACACCAGATCCTCCGGTAGTCGCATAACCAAGGATATCATTATTTCCTATCCACAAACTAAAGAATGTTGGATTTAGAGAAGTGGCATCTGCAATGACAGTTGCATTTCCACTAGTCGCAAAACGCGCATAGTAAGGATTGGCCTGTCCGGTTGCAACACCTGAAACATTTCCGTAGCCCGGTGCTACTAAATGATAACTCTTAGCTCCGGGAACACCCATGTTGTTGAATGGTCCCGTTGCACTTGTCGTTACTTCGGTAGTTGGGGTGCCGTCGAGAATAACCGGTCCTAACGGAGTACCGGTAGCATCTGCAGCCAATACAAAACGATTATTCGCGATCTGAGTCCCATTCAATAGTAATCCCCCAAGATTATCAGACATTAATGGTTGGGTAAATTCTCCACCGCCAACAAATGAAAATTGTTGTGCCATTATATTTGGAAATGAGTTTTCCTGTCCGTCGATATAAAGAGCTCCATCTGCATATCCTGCCGTTAAGGAGTTCCCTACAGCTACATAATTAGAAACATCTGCATCTCCACTGGAATAGAATCCGCTATCTGTTACTGAGTTTTCAAACTCAGGCTCACAGCTCACAAAGCCAATTGCCAGTAAGCCAATAAATATTTTAATAGTATTTTTCATTTTTTCTGAATTTTTTTCAATTACATTTTATAAGTAACACCTAATCCCGGTACAAAAGCATTGGATTTATATCTTCCGCCAAAAGGTACTGCCACTCCATTTTCGAAGTACGCATCGTAAGATGCTTCAACTTCTTTAAAGTGCAGATATAGGAATGAAGCATCGATCTGAAAACGCTCACTAAGGTTTACTGTAAGTCCGGCAGTATAACCATTACTGTCGTTACGTGGTGTTTCTGGTGCAAAGAATCCTTCCTGAACCGGAGATTCGTCGAAATAATACCCTGCACGTAAAGTGAACATACTGGTCGCCTCATATTGCAGTCCGAATCGATAGGTAGACGCGTTTTTATAGTTTCGTGCATTAAATGAATCTGGAATATTTTCATCGGCAAAATCGATGTCTAATGACTCGTAAATATCCCAAAAAGCTCTGTTATAATCGAAAGCAAATAACCACTTGTCACAGAATTGATAAGATAGTCCAACGGTCATCTCCGCTGGAAGCGGGAGTTGTGCATCGAAAGTAGTATCTGCAAAAGGAACCAATGGTGAATTGGGAACATTTTCGAAGTCGGCATCGCCGTCTTCAGCATTCAAACGAATCTGTGAACGATAATTTGCGCCAATTCTAAAATTCTCGGTTGGAGAGAACATCGCTCCAACGGTCCAACCCCATTCGCTTACTCCGGTTGCATCGAGAGTAACTTCACTTCTGTTTCCGTCAAGATCTGAAAGCGTTCTGTTCAGGTTTCGGTTAAAATTAACCGATCCGGTAACATATATAGGACCACCACCAACACTAAAGTGCTCGCTTAATTTTATCGATACCGTGGGTTGTATAAAAATAGCCTGAAGGTCGATGTTGTTTACCAGGTGAGAACCTGCCCAATCGTCTTCGTATTCTACGGTACTTCCATATGGGGTGTATACTCCAAGCCCAAACGCCAACCAATCGGTAGCCTGATACGCGGCGTAAAGATATAATGGGGTTCCAACCGGGCTATCTGTCACCGCAGATTCACCTGTGCTTTCGTTTTGGTAAGTAACATTCGAAAATACTCCGAATGCTCCACCGGTCACACTAAATTTATTTTCAAGGTATACGAGTCCGGCTGGGTTAAAAAAGACACTTTCGGTACTGTTAACCACGGCAACCCCGGTATGGCCCATTGCCAGAGATTTATTTCCCTGCAGACTCACCCGATAGCCTCCGGCATACGTTACGGCTGTAATTAGAGTAATCACAACCAATAGTACTACTTTCTTCATAATAGATTAAGTTTAGATTAAAGGTTTATTTAAAGATGTATATTTTAATGTTTAATGCATAATCTACTGGACTGAATCTCAATTTACTATGCATACATAATAAATATGTATTGCAATGTTATAAAAAATCCTTAACATTTTGGTAAAATTCGGAAGGATTTTCGGCATGTAACCAATGTCCGGCATTAGAAATAGTTCTAATTTGAGCTTTTGGAAAATGTTTTCGAATTAAAACTTCGTCATATTCGCTTATATAACCCGATCTACCGCCTCTTAAAAAAAGAGTTTCTCCCTTAAATACGGTAGTTCTTGGCAATGATTCTCCAACAGCTTCAATCTTTTCGGCTAATACCTTCAGGTTCATCCGCAATCCCAACTTCCCCTTCTCTCTCCAATATAGGTTTTTCAGCAGAAAAAGTTTTGTTCCTTCTTCCTCAATATAGCTCGAAAGCACCTCTTCGGCTTCTCCTCTGCTACTAATTTGTTCAAAATCGAGTGATTGGAGGGCCTTCAAAATATCCTGATGATGCTGAGGATATTCTTTAGGAGCAATATCTGCCACTATCAGTTTCGATACTTTTTCGGGATGGTCTACCGCAAATTGCATGGCTGTCTTCCCTCCCATGGAATGCCCCAGCAGTACAGCAGAATCGAGCTTGTGATGTTCAAAATATTCGCGGAGGTCCTTAGCCATAATACCATAATTGAATGCATCGCTGTGAAAGCTTCTCCCGTGGTTTCGCTGGTCGACTAAATGCACTTGGTATCCTAATTCAGAGAATTTTTTTCCTAAAGTCTTCCAGTTGTCACCCATTCCTAAAAATCCGTGCAAAATTACAAAGGGGGTTCCTTCTCCAATAATTTGTGAATATAACGTCATGATCAGGCTAATTTTTTCAGGTATTCCTTTATTACTTTTTCCAGTCCCAGATATAATGATTCACAGATTAGGGCGTGCCCAATGGATACTTCGAGCAAATTGGGGATGTTCTCTTTAAAAAATCGAATATTGTTGAGCGAAAGATCATGACCGGCATTAATACCCAAACCTAATTCCGACGCCTTCATTGCACATTTTGTATAAGGCCGGATAGCGTTTTGATTGCCTTTTTCAAATTGTGTGGCAAATTCCTCGGTGTACAGTTCTATTCTATCCGTACCTGATGCTGCGGCACCTTCGATCATTGATATTTCGGGATCGACAAAAATCGAGGTCCGAATTCCATTTCTTTTAAACTCTGAAATGATCTCCTTTAAATACTCACCGTGCTTATGAGTGTCCCAACCCGCATTAGAAGTAATGGCGTCTACAGCATCAGGAACCAGGGTAACCTGATCTGGCTTTATCTCAAGCACCATTTTAATAAATTTTTCATTGGGGTTACCTTCTATATTAAATTCGGTAGAAACCACAGATTTCAGATCATAGGCATCCTTATAGCGTATATGTCGTTCGTCGGGCCTGGGGTGGATCGTGATACCCTGTGCACCAAATTTTTGAATATTGATCGCTGCATCAATCACGTTAGGCACATCACCCCCTCTTGCATTGCGCAGCGTTGCTATTTTATTAATGTTCACACTTAACTTTGTCATCTTTCATTTTTGGAATTAACAAAAATACAAAGCTTAGCTTCCTAATTAAATCTTTATTTTAAGTATTTTGCATAAAAATTACAGCTGTGAAAACTGCACAATACATTATAAACGATATTGGCCCGTTCGACATCGGATCGAAGATAGGTGAAGTTCAAACTTCTTTTAATCAGCTCACATATTCTCATATACCGGTCACCAAAGATGGACGCTATGCCGGCTGCATCTCTGAAACGGATGCGCATTGTTTTGAAGGCAATAAGGAGATAAGTGAGTACTCTTATGCATTAGAACCTTTTTATGTTCGGGATTCGGCAAACTGGCTAGACATATTAGAAGCCTTTGCACTTCACAATAGCAACATAATGCCGGTCCTGGGACCCGATAATCGCTATATGGGTTATTATGAGCTTGCCGATATTATGAGTTTATTTAACAATACTCCTTTCTTAAATGAAGCCGGAGGAATTATAGTAATTGAAAAGGGAATGCGTGAATACTCATTTTCTGAGATCTGCCAGATCGTGGAGTCGAATGACGCAAAAATTCTGGGTGTTTTTATTTCAAAAATTGAGAACGGTATCATGCAGGCTACCTTAAAAATAGGCCATACCGGAATGAATGCCATTGTTCAAACCTTCAGAAGATACAACTACGAAGTGGTTTCAAACCACGACGAGGATAAATTTCTGGATGATCTTCGAAATCGGTCTAACTATCTGGATAAATACCTAAATATATAATGTTATGAAGATAGGTATCTACGGTCAGTTTTATCATAAAAATTCAGAAACCTATATAGAGCGCATACTCGAAGCGCTTATTAAGCACGAGGCGGAGATCGTAATTGAAAAGAATTTTTTGCGAATTCTCAATGAAAATGATGAGATCGGGAATAGTTTCAATGATTACAAAACCTTTACAAAGCTCGATAAGAGTTACGATCTGTTTTTCAGTATTGGCGGGGATGGTACAATTTTAAAGTCGGTAACATTTGTAGGTGACCTTGGAATACCTATTGTGGGTATTAATACAGGCCGTCTAGGGTTTTTGGCAACCATTCAGAAGGAACGAATCACGGAGAGCATAGATCAGATCCTCCATAACGATTATATTTTATCTGAAAGAAGTTTGCTTTCTATTAGCACTCTACCTGAATCCGGTGAGATCACCCCACTAAACTTTGCGCTGAACGAAGTTGCCATTAACCGAAAGAATACTACCTCCATGATTAAGGTAGAGACCAGAATAAACGAAAAGTATCTTACTTCCTACTGGTCAGACGGCTTAATTATCGCAACACCTACCGGTTCTACGGGTTACAGTTTAAGTTGCGGAGGCCCGGTTTTAGATCCTGCCACTAACAGTATGGTATTAACCCCAATTGCTCCCCATAATTTAAATGCCAGACCCTTTGTAATTCCCGATAACAGTGAATTAACCCTGAAGGTTTCAGGAAGGGAAAAAAGTTACCTGATCTCTTTGGATTCACGTATTGCAACTTTAGAGGACAACACCCTTATCTTTATTAAAAAAGCCCCATTCACTATTAAATTAGTACAACTTCCCAACGATAGTTTTATTAAAACGCTACGTGAAAAATTACTATGGGGTGAAGACAAACGCAACTAAACAATAAATTACCCGAAATTTTGTTAATCAACAGAGACTAATTCGCTTATAAGACGCATAAGCGAAGTTTATTATTATATTTGCAAACTTTTAAGGTATATGAGGTATTTCGCAACCGTACTTTTTTTTATAACAGTCACTTTTATCGGACATTCTCAAACCTATGAGATAGGTGGAATACTCGGTGGTACTAACTATATAGGAGATGTTGGCAAAACCAATTACATTTCCCCCAATAGTCTGGCGTTTGGAGGAATCTTTAAATGGAACCGAAGTGAGCGTCACTCTTTTAGAGGTTCTGTACTCATTGCGAATATTAAAGGTGATGACAATGATTCTAACGAAAGTAGGCGTCAGCAAAGAGGGTATTCGTTCGAAAATACGATCACAGAATTATCTATTGGGATCGAATATACATTTTGGGAGTTCAATATGTACAGCGGACAACCCGTATCCACGCCTTATTTATACACAGGACTTACGTATTTTGGTTACAATGCACTTTATAAAAGGCCAGATAATGTAATAGTGGATTACGACAGAGATGGTGCAGTTGCGATTCCAATGGTGGTAGGATTTAAAACTACGGTAGGTACAAAAATGGTCCTTGGCTTTGAAATTGGAGCACGATATACCTTTACCGACGATTTGGACGGTAGTAATCCTGTAAATGAACTAGCAAACGAAGAAAGCCTTAAATTTGGAAATCTAAACAGTGATGACTGGTATGTGTTTACCGGAATTACTTTAACATTCACCTTTGGTAGAAGACCCTGCTATTGCAACTTTTAATATGTCCTTAGAATCCCAAATAGACCTGGAAAGATTACCCAAGCACCTCGCGGTGATCATGGATGGAAATGGCAGGTGGGCTAAACAAAAAGGGTTATTTAGAAGCATAGGGCATGAAAACGGAACAAAAGCAGTGCGAGAGATCGTTGAAGCCTGTGCCGAGATCAATATTTCATTTCTCACCTTATATGCATTTTCTACAGAAAATTGGAACCGACCCCAAATGGAAGTAGATCTTTTAATGAAGCTTTTAGTTAATAGCCTGAAAAAAGAAATTGATACGCTTCAAAAGAACAACATAAAACTGAATGCCATCGGCAATTTAGAAACACTTCCCAAAAAGGCCAAAAATGAGCTATTGGCGGTGATCGAAAAGACAAAAAATAACGATAGGTTAACCTTAACTCTTGCGCTAAGCTATGGCTCGAGAGAAGAATTGACAAAAACTGTTCGAGAGATTAGTCATAAAGTTAAAAATAACCTAATTTCGCCCGATAATATTGATGAATCGGTTATAAATAATCATCTTTACACGCAAAATTTGCCAGACGTAGATCTGTTAATCCGCACTAGCGGTGAACAACGTATTAGTAATTTTCTATTATGGCAATTAGCATACGCCGAATTGTATTTTACCGAAACACTTTGGCCCGATTATACAAAAAACCATCTTTTTGAGGCAATATTAAATTATCAAAACAGAGAAAGAAGATTTGGAAAAACAAGTGAGCAACTTAAAAAATAGCCTGCCATTGCATACCTTTAAAAAGTTTTATTGTACGTTTCTTTTTACAATACTATTGGTTTTTAGTGTTACTGCTCAGCAAAAAGATCTCAACAGCAGCAGAAAATACACCATCAACAATTTAACAGTAACAGGGGCTCAGAGTTTTAACGAACAAACAGTTATCGCATTTACCGGTTTAAGAAAAGGCGATCGTATCTTTGTTCCCGGTGAAAAGTTGAGTGCTGTAACCAAAAAACTTTGGGAGCAAAATCTTTTTAGCGACATCGCCTTCTATGTCACAAATATTGATGGGGATCTTATTGATCTTGAGCTCTATATTGTCGAACTGCCTAAAATGAACGAGGTAACCATAGACGGTGTTCGAAAGGGAAAGAGAAAGGAAATATTAAAGGACAACAACCTAAAACCCGGTGTGAAGATCACAAAGAACCTGGTTACCACTACAAAGAACTATATTACAAATAAATTTAGGGAAGACGGGTTTTTTAATACCGAAGTGATCATAAGCACTACACCCCATTTAGATTCTACCGGAACAGAGATTGCTAAGAACATGCGCATCGCGGTCGATAAAGGCGAACGCGTAAAAGTTAGCAAGATTACTTTTGAAGGAAACGAAAGATTATCTGATAAAAAACTTCGTCGCGCAATGAAAAATGTAAAGCGCAAGAATATTATCAGATTCTGGAAGCGCTCGAAGTATACCGAGAGTTCCTTTGAAGAAGATAAGGCCAATGTCATTAAAAAATACAAAGAAAACGGATACAGGGATGCCCGGATATTAAGTGATACACTAGTCGTAAAAGACGAGAAAAATGTAACACTAAAATTGAATGTTGAAGAAGGAAAAAAATACTATTTCGGGGATATTGATTTTATAGGGAACAGTGTTTATACCGATTCCCAACTCCGACAATTACTAGGAATCGCAAAAGGTGAAACCTATAATGGAACGCTACTACAGGAACGTATTGCAGATGATTCGGAACCCGATGCCGACGACCTCACTAACCTTTATCAAAACAACGGGTATTTGTTCTCCAGGATCAATCCTGTAGAAGTTGGAGTTAGAAATGACACTCTGGACTTCGAGATCAGGATCATTGAAGGAAAACTGGCTTATTTCGATCACATTTCTGTTGTGGGAAATACCAAAACCAACGATCATGTGATTTACCGTGAGATCCGTACTCGTCCGGGACAAAAATACAGCCGCAGAAACGTAGTAAGAACAATTCGTGAATTAGGTCAGCTAGGGTTTTTTGATCCCGAACAGCTTTCCCCTAATTTTAAGAACGTTGATCCGAATAATGGAACTTTGGATATGGAATATTCGGTAGTAGAAAAAGGTTCCAGCCAAATTGAACTACAAGGTGGTTATGGTGGGGGTGGATTTGTTGGTACGTTAGGACTTTCGTTCAACAACTTTTCTTTGCGAAATATTTTTAATGGATCGGCCTACAAACCCTTGCCTATGGGTGATGGACAAAAATTATCCCTTAGGGCTCAGGCCAGTAGTTTTTATCAAACCTATAGTATTTCACTTACCGAACCCTGGTTAGGGGGTAAAAAGCCGATTCAGTTAAGCACCTCATTTTCTCATACGGTACAGTATTTCTACGATTTCTCGACAAGAGATGTCGATAAAGACCGAAGATTCCTCATCACCGGTGGATCTGTTGGACTTGCCAAAAGATTAAAATGGCCGGACGATTATTTTCAGTTTTCTCAGGCGATAAGCTTTCAGCATTATAATTTAAAGAACTACAACACCGGTTTGTTTACCTTCGGTGATGGTTATGCCAATAACCTTGCATATACGGTTGGACTTAGCAGAAACAACACGGCTACCAACCCAATTTATCCTATTACAGGTTCAGAGTTTAGTATTACCGCTAAATTGACACCACCATATTCCGCATTTAACAGTGTGGATTATGAAGGTCTGGCAGCCGAACGCGCCGAATTGGATATTACCACGGTCGACGGCCGGGAGCGCATAGCAGAAATCGATCAGGAACGATTTAAATGGCTCGAATATTATAAAATAAAGTTCAATGGATCCTGGTATACGAGAATAATTGATAAATTAGTGCTCCGAACTAATACAGAATTCGGGTTTTTAGGGGCTTATAACAAGGATAGAGGAGTTCCTCCTTTTGAACGATTCTTTGTTGGGGGTGACGGTCTGGGTGCGTTTAGTCTGGACGGCCGGGAGGTTATTCAGCTAAGAGGATATCCCAATCAATCACTTTCTAGTAACGACGGAAATACCATTTACAATAAATTTTCGTTAGAATTGAGGTATCCTATCACTTTAAAGCAGTTAGCATCCATTTATGTGCTTACTTTTGCCGAAGGGGGAGGTTCTTACGATGGATTCAGAAACTATAATCCATTCAGTATTAATAGGTCTGCCGGTGCCGGATTGCGTATATTTATGCCGGCATTTGGATTATTGGGAATCGATTTTGGTTATGGATTCGACCCAATTCTTGGCGGAAGTGAACCAAATGGATGGGAAACCCATTTTATTATTGGACAACAGTTTTAATCTTGGCACGATATTTTCTTAAACAACCAACAATTATGAAAACAAAAAATTTACTTTTTTTAGCGCTTGCATTTTTCTGCTTTTCATTTATGGCAAACGCACAAAGAGGAGCTAGAATAGGATATATTGATATGGAATATATTCTTGAAAATGTACCTGAATACCGTGAATCTCAAACACAGTTGGATGGAAAAGTGCAACGTTGGAAACAAGATCTTGAGAAAAAACAGAATGAGATCGATCAAATGAAATTAGATCTTAGTAACGAACGTGTACTACTAACCAAAGAACTGATCGAAGAACGGGAAGAAGAAATTAAGATCAAGGAAGACGAAGCAATAAAATATCAGCAAGATCGATTTGGTCCCAATGGCGATCTTATGATACAACGAAGACAATTGGTTCAACCTATTCAGGATCAAGTCTTTAATATTGTTCAGGAAATTGCCGAAGCCAAGAAGTATGATTTTATATTCGACAAATCTGCCGATATTGTAATGCTTTTTGCTGCGGAAAGAAACGACATTAGTGACCAGGTGCTACGAAGTATTAATCGCGCTGCCAAGCGAACCGAGGCCACCAATAAAAAAGAAAAGCGAGAAATAGAAGCGCGAGAAGAACTTTCTGAAGAAGAGGAAGAAGCTGTTACAGAACGTGAGAAAGCTGTTGAAGATAAGAAAAATGAACGTGAAGCCTTAATGGCTGAAAGAAAACGTATTCGTGATTCCATTCGTGAAGTGAAGAAACGGGAATTCGAAGAACGTAGACAACGTTTGTTGGACGAACGTCAGGCCAGAAAAGATTCCATAGCTCAGGCTAGAGGAAACAATGGAAACCCACCTAATGCCGGTGAAGGTGAAGGCGAAGGAGAAGGAGAAGGAGAAGGAAATGGTGGAAACAATCAAGGAAAATTAGAAGAATAAATAAATCCAAATTAGTATAACACTTAAATTAAATACAATTACAATGAAAAGAGTAAAATTATTATTTGTAGCCGTAATATTGTTCATGGGAGCAACGACAGTTGCCAATGCACAGTCTAAGGTGGCGCATATCGATACTCAGGCTTTAGTGGAAGCTATGCCTGAAATGAAAGCGGCTCAAAGTCAGCTTGAGAAACTTAAAAAGACCTACGATACCGAGATCAAGGCAATGGCAAGAGAACTTGATACAAAGATCAAGCAGTATAGTGCCGAAGCGGAGTCTAAGACCGATGACGAAAATCAGAAGCGTGCAGAAGAAGTTCAGGGAATGCAAAATAATATTGGCGCATACCGTCAGCAAGCATTGCAGGATCTTCAACAAAAAGAAGTTGATATTCTTCAACCCATCCTAGAGAAAGCTCGTGTGGCTATTCAAAAAGTGGCAAGAGCTCAAGGGTATCAGTATGTTATTGATGCTACACAAGGTGGCGGATTACTGGTAGCAGATGGTAAGGATCTTCTGGCAGAAGTGAAAAAGGAATTGGGAATTTAATAGCTCATCACTTTTTTAAAATATTTAAAAACTGCCCGTCAATTGACGGGCAGTTTTTATTATAATACCTACAAGTTTCTTTACATTTATACTCGTGAATGAGCAACGTCCCATAGGTGTTTTCGATTCCGGAGTAGGCGGTTCGTCGATCTGGCAGGAAATTCATGCCTTACTTCCTTACGAACACACAATCTATCTCGCAGATAGCAAAAATGCACCCTACGGCAACAAATCCAAAGAAGAGATCACCCGGCTCAGCATAAAAAACACCGAGGTTTTGCTGGAAATGGGCGCCAAGATCATAGTAGTAGCCTGTAATACCGCAACAACCAATTCAATCTCTGAAATGAGGGAGCGCTTTAAAGTCCCTATCATCGGGATTGAACCTGCCATTAAACCCGCTGCATTAAACACCAGCACTAAGAGTATCGGAATTCTGGCAACTAAAGGAACTTTAACCAGTGATCTGTTTCACAAAACGGCAACCGAGTTTACCCAAGATATAAACGTAGTAGAAATCGTAGGTGAAGGCCTAGTACCCCTTATAGAAGCCGGGACTCTGGACAGCCCTAAAATGATAAAACTGCTTCAAAAATACCTTACGCCCATGGTGAAGGCAAAAGTAGATTACCTTGTATTGGGCTGTAGTCACTATCCTTACCTCATTCCACAGATCAGGAACTTGATTCCAAATGATATCGTGATCATCGATTCGGGAATGGCAGTAGCACGACAAACGAAAAGTATACTGGAACGACTTCAGTTGCTTCGGACGGATGTTTCAAAACCAACCTTGAAATTTTATACGAATTCGGAGGTTAAGACCCTTAAATTCCTGCTCAAGGATTTTTCTGAAGAAATCTCGGTAGAGAAGAAAGACTTTTAACTAAAATACGCCAGCAGTTCCTTTTTCCGCGACGGACTCACCATAATTTGCTTTCCGCTGGAAAGGACCACGCTTCCACCCTTACCTTTTTTGTATTCCTTAATGGCGTTTACGTTTACGAGATATGATTTATGAACTCGTGCAAAGCCACTCTCGGCAAGAGATTGTTCGAAATACTTTAATGTCTTGCTCACCAACTTTTTCCCTTCCTTTAAATAGATCTGAGTGTAATTATCATCTGCTTGACAATACAGAATATTCTCGATCTCAAGAACCTCAAAACCGTTTTGAAGCGGAATGGTGATCTTCCCGGTGACCTGAGCGTTCTTAGGCTGCAATATAGTATTTTGAAGACTGTTTTCCTTTTCCTTGATCTCAGTTACATAATCCACGGCTTCTATTAATTTGTCGATAGAAATAGGCTTCAGTAAATAATAGGAAGCATGCGCATTTAAGGCATCAATTGCATAGTGATTATACGCGGTTACAAATACGGTTTCGAATTGACGGTCACCCACCGTGTCGAGCAGATCGAATGCATTTCCGTAGGGCATTTCCACATCGAGAAACACAATATCCAGATCGTTATTCCGAATTAACACCAATGCCTCCTCCACATTGGCTGCTTCGCCTTTTACCAAAACGGAAGGACAGTATTTACCGAGATAACTCTTCAGAATTTCTCTACTGGTTTCTTCATCTTCTACTATGATTGCTCGTAATTCCATTAGTCTTTCTTTAAAATAAGTTCCACCAGGGTCCCTTCTTCATTTTCAAATATATTGGTCACAGTCACATCTACCTTGTCCTTATACATCTCATTCAAAATAGCAATTCGCTTTTCGATGTTACCCATTCCTTTTGAGTTTTGTTTCTTCTGGTGATCGGTCTTTAACTCCTTAGACTTTTTTCTGCCTATACCGTCATCACTGATCCTTATTTTTACGGTTTCTGAATTTATTTGCTGAAACTGAATAGTCAAATTGCCTTTTTCTTCTTTGTATCTAAGTCCGTGCCACACCGCATTCTCCACATACGGCTGAAGCAGCATGGGTGGGATCACAAATTCGTTTACGGCTATGTTGGGATCTACATCAATGGTATAATCAAATTTATCCTTAAACCTGAAATGCTCCAGTTTTACATACAGCTGCAATAGCTCGATCTCCTTTTCCAACGAAATAAAATCCTCTTCGCTGTTTTCCAGTACGGCACGCATTAACTGAGAAAAATCACTCAGGTATTTGTTCGCTGTGCGTTCATCGTTGGAAGCAATAAAACTGTTTACCGAATTGAGCGCATTAAATATAAAATGTGGGTTCATTTGCGTTCGCAACGACTTTAAAGCAAGCAGGTTGTTGGCGTATTTTTGCTGACGCACATTTTTATACTGAATATAGGCCGTAAACAATAATAATAGCGCAATAAGGATCAAAGACCCAATGATCCACTTTTGGATCCTGTTGTTCTTCTCAACCAGTTCCTGATTTTCAAAAGCTAGTTTATATCTGCTTTCGTTTAGTTCACGTTCGCTTTCCAGATTGGTAATTCTATTTTGCTTTAATGCGATGTCCTTACTAAACCTGGCGGCCTGTGAGATTTCCTGTTCTTTTTTAATATAAAGTTCGTCCACAACTTCCACATAGCGCTCGTAGCTTTCGGCTGCTTTATCAAAATCCCCGATGTCCCTGTAAACTTCAGACAATTTTCTGGTCGCATCTTTCTCCACTACCAGATCCTCATTCTTACTTGCCTCTCTAATGCTTTTTTCCAAGAAAGGGATAGCTTCCGTAAACTTTTGTTGGGCTACATAAGCATTTGCAATTTTATAATTTTGACGCTGTGGTGTCAACGGACTGCTGTTTTCAACCACGCCACTGGTTCCAAAATCATCCAGCGATTGTATCTCATTTAGTGTTTCATTTCTAAGCTGGATCTCTTTATCAAAATCTTGATTCTGATTATAAAAATCCGCTACCTTATCTTTTTCCTCAACGGCTCTTTTCTTATTTTCCTTTTGCGCAAGGTTCAATGAATTATCGAAATACTCTTCAGCTCGAACCACCGAACCGCTTTCTGCGTACACACTGCCCATTTTCGAATTAAGATCTGTGATCTTGGGAGTGATCCTGTGTTTTTCGGCAAGATTGAGGGCCTTCTGGTAATTTGAAACACTTTCATTCAAGTTATTTATCGCTTTGTAACTATCACCTAAGCCTTCATAGACTTCCACTTTTTGATACTCGGTGAGGTTCTCCGCCAAAAGATTCTTGTACAGAGTTATTCCTTCTTGGTAGTTATTATTTCTTCGGAAGGCCGAAGCAAGCTTGATACGAGCACTAATGGTGATCTTGTTAGAAATACTTCGCTTGTAATTTGAAATGGCCAGATCGTCCTGTCCCCAAAATGAATTTATATCTCCGAGAGTCTCAAACGCGATACTGTTTTGGGTTGGGCTGGCTGTTTTACCGGGAACCGATTCCAGTGCCCGGGTAATATATTCGATACTCCTTTTAGCATCTTTTTTTAAATAGAATCGCGAAGAATCTATGTAGGTTTTAAAAAGGTCGGAAGACTTATTCTTATTAGCGCTAAGTGTTTCAACCGATTCTTCTTCGGTATTGTTCTTTACCCGAACTGTAACAAATTGTTGATCTTTAATTTTGTAATAAACTGTTTCGAAGTCGTCACTCTTGATGATGAGCTCATCACCTATCTCAGCTTCAATTCTAAACTGTCCGTCGGCATTGGTTGTAGCATAATCTCCTCCTAAAATTTCAATATTAACACGATTTATTGGGCTGTTGCTTTCTGCTTCAACCACCTTTCCTTTTAGTATAAAACTATTAGGTGATGTACGTCTTGTTTGACCGGATACAAAGGAACTACCCAGCAATACGACTATTAAGATTGATATAGAAAAGAGGTGCTTCATAATTATTTAAAGTAAACATACGCACTTTACCCCACTTAATGAAATAGCCTTCCTCAACTATTAAGCCATTTTTACCGGATTAAATGTACTTCCCTAACCAAAAACATCCTTTTCCTCATTCACTCGCGCTGTTAACTCATCCCGTGTTTTTTAACCAGAAATATGAACATAAGTTTACCCGACGATTAAAGTGACAGAAACGACAATTGTAGATGGTTTAACCACTTATGTCTAATCTGATAACAGCAATACTTATTTCGTCTACTGATTCAATGAATGACTAAACACAAGATCAATAAATCATGAAAATTATCAAGAAAACACTATTAGGGCTTACCATGATCACAGCCTTCGCATGTAAAGCAGAAGGATCAAACGAATCGGCTAAAAATAATTTAGCAGATACTGCCCCCATAACCAAAGGGCACTACATAAAAGTAGCATTGCTGTTGGATACCAGCAATAGTATGGACGGTCTTATTGATCAGGCCAAAGCACAACTTTGGGAGATCGTAAATGAACTTTCGTATGCAAGATGCAGGAATGAGCGCCCCAAACTAGAGATCGCCTTATATGAGTACGGAAACGATGGTCTTAGCGATCGCGACGGTTTTATTAGACAGATCCTATCGTTTACTTCCGATCTCGATGAAGTCTCAAAGGAATTATTTTCACTCACCACCAATGGCGGATCCGAATATTGTGGGACAGTAATCATGTCTTCCATCAAGCAGCTAGATTGGGGAAATGATGCCGATGACCTAAAAATGATCTTTATTGCGGGTAATGAACCGTTTACTCAAGGAAAGATCAACTACAGGGATGCAGCTCTTGAAGCAAAAGAAAAAGACATCGTAGTAAACACGATTTTCTGTGGTGATTTTAATCATGGCGTTTCGTCAAAATGGCAAGAAGGCGCAAATCTTACTTATGGTGACTATATTGCGATTAATCACAATCAACAAACCATACATATTGCATCGCCCTATGACGATCTAATTCTACAACTCAACATTCGCCTTAACAGCACCTATGTTCCTTATGGTCGTAGTGGAAGAAACAAATTAGCGAATCAGGAAACCCAGGACATGAATGCAAAAGGCTATGGAACTGCAAATGCAGTGAGTAGAACGGTTACCAAAAGTTCACATATGTATGATAACAGTACCTGGGATCTGGTGGATGCTGAAAAAAAGGCCGGCTTTAGTTATGAGGAATTGAAGAAGGAGGAACTTCCTGAAAATCTAAAAGGAAAGTCAACCGCAGAGATCAAAAAATACGTAGCACAACAGCGGAAAGAGCGTGATGAAATTCAAGTTGAGATTGCAAGACTAAATGAAAAAAGACGACAGTATCTGGTTAAGAATAAACCCAAATCTGAAAATGGTTTGGAGAGCGCCATGATCAATGCTTTAAAAAAACAGGCAGAAAAAAAGAAGTATACCTGGCAGTAAAAAAAAGCCCCTAAACAGGGGCTTTTTTTATTAGTTGATCGCGGGACAATTACAATCGTAAGGTTCCGGTCTGCTTCCAAGAAAATCGTATCCAAGAGTGATTTGGTGAAAACCACCGCTTTGAAATCTTACATTTCCTGCCTGGTATGAATAGGTATAAGCGAACATGAATTGCTTATAATTAATTCCAACCACAGGAGTAACGTATTGTAGTTTTTGTGTTTTAATTTCCTGACCATTCAAAAATTCGGCACCGTCTAAGCTTCTTCTATAAGATAAAGCTCCCCATAACTGACCGAAATCCATTTCGCGGTATGCTTTAAAATTTATATCCACAGACTGTTCGCCTGTTCGTTCCTTCCACTGAAATAGCAGAGAAGGCTCATAAGTCCATGTAGACCCATACTTTCCAATTGCATACGCTGCCGAAAACAGATATTGTCTTTGGTTATTAGGCTCAAATTTTTCTGAAAAAAGACTTCTATTCTGAAAGATGATATTCTTTACCGTGAAATGCCCTGAAAAGTTTAGAAAGTTATATGATAATCCGGCATCTACATTAAAGTAAGATGAACTCTGAATAATTCCGGCAATAATCGGGTCGAAGTCATTCGGATCGAATTGTGTTTCGTCAAGCTTAGATTGAATAAGTCCGGCACTCAATCCAAATGACAACTGATTTAGATCGGCCTCGCTTCTTGAAAACATAATATGGTGCGCATAGGTTAAATATCCTCCGGTTTGAGAATGATATCCGTTACGGTCGCTAAATACTATGGCTCCAACTCCAGATTGTTCTCCTAAACGAGCATTAAAACTAAGTGTTTGAAGATTAGGGGCTTCCTCCTGATCGAACCATTGTTGCCTGGCTGTTAAGCGAATCTGATTATGTGTCGCCGCTCCTGCCATTGATGGGTGAAGTAAATAAAGGTTATCTGATAAATAATCGGAATATATTGGTATACCGTCCTGTGAAAATGCAAATGGTGTTACTAACAACAGTAGTATAAAGTAGGTTTTTCTAAGCTTCATATTTTTTTTATTCTATCGTTTTAGGGTAAAATGACCTCTGAACTCTTTGGTGGTGTCGTCTTCTTTGTATTCCACCAGGAACCAGTAATCACTCGACGGTAATGGATTCCCGTTATAGGTACCATCCCAGCCCTCGCCAAGGGGACTGATCTGCTTTAACAATTTTCCAAACCTGTCAAATATATAAATTTTTGCCGTAGGGTCACTATCGGCAATACCAATGATGTTCCACGTATCGTGATAGCCATCCTGATTGGGTGTGACAAACCTTGGATAATCAACGATCCCAACTTCAACGGTTACACTACCACACCCATTGGCATCCTTGATGGTCACCAGATGTGTCCCCGGTAATACCCCATCAAAGACATTCTCCACCTGAAAGACACCATCATCCAATTGATACACCCATTCACCCAAGCCTTGGGTCACATTCACCGTGATGGTATGACTCGATGAAAATGCCTCAGAGACCAATACCTCATATTCCAAAGGAGGCGAAGAAAGCACCACCGTGGTAACACCCTCTGTACTACATCCACTATCCAACTCGGTCACTATCACACTATAGGTACCCCCTTCTAGGGCCGTGATAAACGGATCACTCTGACCCAAGATGATCTCACCGTTGAAATACCACTCAAAACTGTAGAGCGAAGCATCAAGTCCCGTATCGATCACAGGAGGTGACAAAGCACCCTCTTCCTCTGGAATAGGATTCCCATTGGCATCCACACACAAACGATAACTCTCCTCCAGGGTAAGCTCGGGAAGCTGCTCCACCTTTAAGATCACCTGAGTGATCTCAAAACACTCCGTATCACTATTGTCAACACGGGCATAGATCACCTGGGGATTGATAACATTCACATAGGTGCCAGCCAAAGGATCTGTGGCCGTCTGAGCATTGGAGAGACTCTCATAGAAACTAAGCAAGTACACCGAAGGATCCTGACCCGCCAGGATCTCATCGATAAGCGCCTGAGATTCCACAGTGCTGCCATCTAAGGTAAACTCCCCGATGCCATCGTTATCTCCCAGATTATCACATATCTCATACGGTGCAGCAGGAGTATTGGCAACAGCACCCTCACGCTCCTCTATGTCAAAACTCTGGGTAGCAACATAACAACCCGTCTGACTGTTTAAGATCCCAACATAGATCGTCTGTGGATTCGTACTATTGGGATAGGCCGTAGTATTTTGTATCGGATTGAGCATCCCCTGGGCCTCAACCTGACTCTCATAGAAACTAACCACAAAAACTGAAGGATCCTGACCCCCTAAGATCTCAGGGATCTTACTGCTTAGATCAAACAAGGCCATACCATTGGAAGGAACCTCACAAATGATATAATCACTTATAACAACACTCGCATCAGGAAGCGGATTTACAATAAGCTCCAAGGTAACGATCTCAAAACAAGCCTCAGGGATCGTATTGTTGGTCACACGAATGTAGATCGTCTGTGGATTGCTTAAATTGCTGTACAGGGTAGGATCAACAATAGCATTGACCCCCGCAAAGGCATCATCATAACTCTCATGATAACTAACATCCCAGGTCTCACCATCTAAGATCTGTGCCTCAACAACCGTTAGATCGAACACCTCTACCCCATCACCCGGGTCATTCACATCACAAAGCGATAAGGCATCGGGAGCCTCGGGGTCCGGATTGGCACTCACGCGAAGCGTTAAGGTCGTAGTGGTATTGACACATCCCGTATTACCATCACTCACACGAACATACAAGGTCTGTGGATTGGTCAAATTCGTATAGGCCGTATCGGGATCGATAACATTCTCATCATTCTGAGCATCGGCCAACGTCTCATAGTATCGCACCCCAACACCCAAAGCACCACCGGTGATCTCATCGTTCTTTACCGTAAGATCAAATACCGAAATACCATCCCAGGGCTCACCAACATCATCACAAACACTCAAAGGCGTAGGCTGAGTCACCGCAGGACCCGAAGGGGTCTGCAACTCAAACTGACCGATCTTAAAACATCCCGAGGAATTATCCTCTAAACGAACATAGATCGTCTGTGGATTGCTCAAATTCGTATAGGACTGGGGACTGCCTATAAAGGGAGTACCCGCCTGAGCAGCTGCCAAACTCTCATGGTAGGTAAGACTATACAGGGAGGGATCCTGAGTGCCGTAAATATCTGCCGCACGCTGGGTGAGATCAAAAACCTCACTGCCATTGCCATCCACATCACAGAGGATAAGCGGATCCAAATTCAACGGAACAACAGGGGTAGGCAACACAATAAGATCCAACTCAACAACCCTAAAACAGCCCGTATTGTTGGGAGGGGGATTAGACACACCATACTCCGCACGCGCATACACCGTCTGCATACCTGCAACTATATTCTGATACGGACTACTCAAAGGAAAAATACCCAAATTCGCATCCGAAAGTGTCTCATGATAACTTAAAATAACACCCGGCTCACCCGCAATGATCTCAGCATCCTTACTCGTGAGATCGAACATCGCAAATCCATCATTGTTCACATCACAAACCTCCAAAGGAGTCGGCGTGACAGGAGAAGGCAAAGGATTCACAACCAGATCCAGAGTAAAGCCCTGACTCACCACACAACCCGTACCCCCACCAACAGCACGTATATAGATCGTCTGAGGCTGAGGAACCGTATTCACATAAGGACTATTGAGCGCATTAATACCCGCATCGGCATCCCCTTGCGTCTCATGATAGGTGATAACAATGGTAGGATCACCACCGGTGATCTCAAAGGTCTTACTCTCTAAATTAAAGGCCTCCATCTCATCCCCGGGATTGTTAACATCACAAAGCTCCAAAGGCGTAGGAGCAACAAGGGAAGGAGGTAAATTCACAATAAGTTCCACCGTCGTGAGACCCTGGCACCCATTAGCAATATCCTCAACAACAATATGAATCGTCTGAGGATTACTTATATTGGGATAGGCCGTGGTATTGACTATGGCAATGGTAAGGGCAGGATCCTCATAATAACTAATGGTATAATTGGCAGGATCCAAAGAACCTAACACCTCTGGCTCCACCTGAGTGAGATCGAAGATCTCAACACCATCTCCATCGTCATCACACAGCACCAAAGCAGCAGGATCATTGATCAAAGGACTGTCCTGTACGATCAAAAGCAAGGTCGTAGTACTGTAACAACCCGTAGCCAGATCCAGCAAACGAACATAAAGCGTCTGAGTAAAAGGATCCACGTTCGTATACGGACTACTTAAGGCATTGACCCCATTTTGTGCATCGGCCAACGTCTCATGATAACTCACCACCAAATTCCCCGATGGGTTCCCGTTGACAACATCCTCATCGGCATCCGTTAAGGTAAACTCACCAAAACCATCATTGTCATCATCACAATAGGTCAAAGGATCGGGCTCAAAGATCTCAGGAGCCATCAAAACGATCAACTCCATCTCAAAGGTCCCATAACAACCCGTCATATTATCCTCAACACGTACCCATATAAACTCACCACCAGCACTGGTATAAGGAATACCCAAAGGATTACTATCCCCCTGAGCATCACCCAAAGTAGGATGATAACTAACACTCAAATTCAAATTACCACCCACTATGGTAGCATTCTGACTGTTGAGATCAAAATCCTCTAAACCATCACCATCATTATCACACTGCTCAAACTCATCCACTTCAACAAACATCGGAATATCACCCAAAATCAACCCAAAACTACCCACAGTAACACAGCCCGCACTATTCTCAGCACGTACCCAGATAAGTTCACCACCACTTACATAATTGGTCGGATTCGCAATAGCATTAGTACCACCCAAAGCATCAGCCTGCGAGGTGTGATAGGTCAAAGTAACATTAACCAATATGTTCAAGATCTCTGAATCCTTACTCGTGAGATCAAAAACCTCAAATCCATCCTGATCATTGTCGCATATAAAATAATCACTAATGGGATCAGTAATCGAGGGAGCATCGTCGACTTGAACGTTTAATGGTACTATATCATAACAACCAAAAGACATTTCCTGCAAACGAGCATAAATAGTTTGAAAGCCCATCACCGTATTAGTCCAGGCAGTAGGGGTTGGAATAGGATCCAATCCTAACTGAGCATTATTAAGCGTTGTATAGTATTCTACAAATGTGTTAGGTTCCCCATTCATAATTTCGGCGTCCTTCACTGTAAGGTCAAACTCTGCAAAACCATCGTTGGGAGCTTCATCACATATAATAAGATCTGTTGGGACAGCCGCAGTAGGCTGAGGAGCAAACTCAACGATAATTTCGTCGGTTGCTGTACATCCTCCATTTATGGCAGCTTCAATTTGATAGGTCCCGGATTGTGTTACTACGATTGAATTGTTAGTGGCTCCGGGAATAGGATCGAATACCATAGTAACCGTATTGTAGATATACCACTGATACGTTGTCGATCCTGTTGGATCCGGTTCGACCGCAATTTCAATTTCCTCGCCTTCACAAGGCGCATTTCCGGCTGCGATGGTGAGGTCGGGAGGAAGACTTACTCCAATATTAAAACTCCCGGCTCTGAAGAATACTGCCGAATCAAAAGCGGTATCACCTCTGTCGGCAATCACCATCTTTAGTTCATAAGTTTCACCCGGAGTCAACATAGCCTGCGCCGTCAACGATTCGGTATAACCATCGAACTCTATTTCATTTAAATTGTTTGCACCACTATTACTAACGTATAGATTAGGGAAAAAGTTAGTACCGGGTATTTCAGTTCCACAGGTAAACGTATCGGAGTGTATAGAGAGTGTACTTACAGGTACTCCGGCAGATCCCGGGACAGCAGCGATATTTGTTCCTCCAAAGGGTGTTCCAGAATCGTTCGGTATTCCTGGGCCTCTAAGAAGAAAAGCAAAGCCATCTCTAAATGATGCCGAACATTCCCATTGGTTTTCATATTCTTCCGAACCAAATATAAAATCGAAGCTAATATTACTTATTACCGGAACAAAAGTAAACTGAAAAATAGTAGCATTATTTGTGGGTTCATTATCACCACTTTGATTGTCGAGGATTATCTTAAGATCGTTGTCACCAGCCCAACCGGTTCCGGTATCGGAGACACCCCCAGAGGCATTTGGTCCTTCTGCGCTTTCGGCCCAACCAGAGGACAACACTACACCACTTTGAAAAGGAAAAGTTGTACCAGAGGCATCAAAATATCCCCAGCTTTTAACGGCAGGGTTAGCAACACCATCCGGGTTTTCTTGTAATAAAATAAACTCAACATCTCCACAATCGCTTCCGCCCATAAGGACTTCTGTTATCATTTCTAATGGAGTATAGGCAGTTTCCGGATCGGCAGGGTTATTTACGTCTATAGACTGTGCAAATCCAACGCAAAAGAAGAGAAGTGTTAAGGGGAGTAAAAATTTCTTCATATGCAGGGTGTTAAGTCCCCAAATATATTGATTACATTGGTTTTCTTTTTATATTTTTGCAAAAAAAAGCGCCAAATGCCCGATTTTAACATACAAGTTCAACCCACTAACAACGAAAATATTGTTAAATTTATTGCCAGTTCATTTTTTACTCAGGCCAAAAGCTATGAGTTTAAGAATATTGACGAGGCAAAGCCAAGTTTGCTTGCGCAACAATTATTCTATCTGCCCTTTGTTAAAACAGTGTATATCTCTCAGAACTTCATAGCTATTGAAAAATATAATATAGTAGCATGGAGTGATGTTCAGGATGAAGTTGCCGATGCAATTTCGGAGTATATGGATTCGGGCAAACCCGTAATCACGGAAGATGAGCCTTCAAAAAAAATTCCGGTTACCGTATACGCAGAAAGCACCCCAAATCCTGCCGTGTTAAAATTCGTCGCAAACAAGCCTTTGGTGACAGGCACCTTCGAGTTTAAAAATATTGATGAAGCGATGCACGCTCCGATAGCAAGAGCCTTGTTTAACTTCCCCTTCGTAAAAGAAGTATTCATCAGTGCCAACTATATTTCGGTTATGAAATTCAATATTGCCGAATGGCAAGAGATCTCCATGGAAGTGAGAGATTTTATCCGCACATATATTGAAGACGGGAAGCCGATCTTAGATGATGAGATCCTTCACAATAAGAATGCTTCCGAAGAAAATTCTTCAGAAAGAAACAACGAAACCAAGGATTATTCAGAAATAGACAAAGAAATAATCGCAATACTTGATGAATATATAAAACCCGCAGTGGCTAGTGACGGTGGGCATATTGCCTTTGACTCTTTTGACGAAAGCACTAAAACAGTTCGTGTCATCCTTCAGGGCGCCTGCAGCGGCTGCCCATCCTCAACGATTACTCTAAAAAATGGTATCGAAACCATGTTAAACGAAATGCTTAACGGCAGAGTTACTAAAGTGGAGGCAATAAATGGTTAGGTATTAGAAATATCTCAACAGGATCTGAAAACTCCAACCATTTAACGAATCTTTCAGAAAAAATGGTCCTTTAAATCGTATCTTGGGAATTCAAACTTTTTTTTATTTAAAACCAGAATGACTATGGCCGTATTAAAAGTAATCGAAGTACTTGCAAATTCTAATATTAGCTGGGAAGATGCCACGAAAAATGCTGTTAAACAAGCGGGCAAAAGTGTAAAGAATATAAAATCTGTTTATGTTCGTGAGCAAAGTGCCATGGTAAGTGGAGATGAGGTTACCGAATTTAGAGTTAATGTAAAGATTACCTTCGAAGTTAAATAAGTTATATTGAAAAAATTCGATCCCTACGCTTTTGTACCACAAAAGCGTATTTTTGTTTCTCAAATTTCCAATATGAAACAACTTATATTCATCGCTTTAACCACCTTTCTCCTGTATTCCTGCAATAATTCAAAAAAAGATATTTTGGAAGAACACAACCATACAAATGCTCTTATTAATGAAACAAGTCCGTATTTACTACAGCATGCCCATAATCCTGTAGATTGGCGTGCGTGGAATGATGAAACACTGGAATTGGCACAGAAAGAGAATAAACTTATGATAATAAGTATTGGTTATTCGGCCTGTCATTGGTGCCATGTCATGGAAAAGGAAAGTTTTGAGGACACTACCGTGGCTGCTGTAATGAATGCCCATTTTATTAATGTAAAAGTAGATCGTGAGGAACGTCCCGATGTAGATCAAATCTATATCAATGCAGTTCAATTAATGACCGGAAGCGCCGGATGGCCTTTAAATGTAATCACTTTACCCGATGGACGGCCTGTTTGGGGCGGAACTTATTTTAAACAAAAAGACTGGATAACTGCTATTGAGCGCATTCAGGAATTGTACGAAACCGAGCCTGAAAAACTTACAGAATACGCCAACAGACTTGAAGAAGGTATAAAAAGCATGGATCTGGTTGAGTTAAATACAGCAGATGTGGACCTCACATCGTATGACACTAACAGCTTGGTCGAGACTTGGAAAGAAAGTTTTGATCATAGATTTGGCGGCTACAAGCGAGCCCCGAAATTTATGATGCCCAATAATTATGTGTATTTGCTTAGACACGCCGTACAGAATGATGATAAAGAGTTGCTGGATTATGTGAATCTCACCCTTACACAAATGGCTTATGGAGGGGTCTACGATGCCGTAGGTGGCGGATTTTCACGTTATAGTGTTGACAAAAAATGGCATGTACCTCATTTTGAAAAAATGCTTTACGACAATGCCCAAATGGTTAGTCTTTACAGCAAGGCTTACGCATTTACCCAAAAGGAGCTCTATAAAGAAATCGTTTTTGAAACACTAGAGTTTATCGCTAATGAATTAACAAATGATGAAGGAGCTTTTTATTCTTCCCTTGATGCCGACAGTGAAACCAAAACCGGCGAGCTGGAAGAAGGCACCTATTATATTTATACAAAGGAGGAGCTTCAGACTTTATTGGGTTCAGACTTCGATATCTTTAAAGAGTATTACAATGTAAACAGCTTCGGAAAATGGGAAGGAGATCATTACGTACTTATTCGAGATAAAAGTGATATGGAGATACAAAAGGAATTTTCATTTTCTTCAGCAGACCTTCAGAAGAAAAAAGCAAACTGGAAAAAGCAACTATTACAATTCAGAAATCAGCGTGCCAAGCCACGATTAGACAACAAAACACTTACCTCCTGGAACGGATTAATGATCCAAGGATATGTAGATGCATATAAAACATTTCAGAAAAAAACATACCTGGATGCCGCACTAAAGAACGCCAATTTTATAGTGGATAAGCAATTGCAAACTTCGGGCGCATTATTTCACAATTATAAGGATGGTAAGAGTTCAATTAATGGCTATTTAGAAGATTACGCTTCGGTGATTGAGGCTTTTATAAGCTTGTATGAGGTCACCATGGATGAGAAATGGCTAATCACTGCGAACAATCTCGCTGAATATACCTTTACAAAATTCTTTGATGAGCAAAATCACATGTTTTATTTTACATCAATTGACGACAGCAAATTGGTTAGTAGGAATTTTGAATACAGAGACAATGTCATCCCCGCGTCCAACTCAATAATGGCGAAGAACTTATTTAAACTTTCTCATTATTTCGACAACCCGAAATATGCCGAAACGGCTAAACAAATGTTGAAAAACGTACAACCCGAAGCAGACAAATATCCGTCGGGTTTCTCGAACTGGTTGGATCTTTTATCTAATTATCAAACCAAGTATTACGAAGTTGTTATTGTAGGTGAAAAGGCTTCGGAAAAAATTAGCGAGATAAATTCCCGGTATATCCCAAATATGCTGATCGCGGGGAGTACTTCTGAAAGTGACAGTTATTTATTGGAGGGACGCTATTCGGAAGGAAAAACATTAATTTATGTTTGTGTCAACAATACCTGCAAATTGCCAGTAACTGAAACTGAAAAAGCATTAGAATCAATAAAGATAACACGATAATTTAATGGAAAAATTTAAAGATCTGGAAATTTATGTAGAAGAATACGGTCAAAAACTGATCGATTTTATTCCTAGTATTTTAGCAGCGATCCTATTGTTGATCGGAGGATTATGGCTCATTAGGATCATAAACAGGGTTGTGAATAAATTCTTTGAGAAGAAAGACTATGACGTCACTCTTGAGCAATTTATCGCCAATTTAATTAACTGGGGACTTAAGATCGTACTTTTTGTACTGGTAATTACCCAACTCGGTGTGGAATCGGCATCGTTGGTTGCCATCATTGGTGCAGCTGGGCTTGCAATTGGCTTGGCCTTACAGGGCTCCCTGGCGAATTTTGCCGGAGGAGTTTTAATATTGCTGTTAAAGCCGTTTAAAGTAGGTGATTTTATCTCAGCACAGGGATCGGATGGAACGGTAACCGAGATCTCTATATTCAATACGCGAATGCTCACTTTTGGGAATCAGGAAGTGATCATCCCCAATGGAAAACTATCCAACGACAAAATCGTAAATTATACTTCTCAAGGCATAAGACGTGAAGCACTCTCCTTCGGAATTAGTTACGACAGTGACATAAAAACTGCAAAAGACATCCTGATGAATCTAGTAACAGAACAGGAACCAATTTTAAAGATCGAAGATAAGATGCCAATGGTTATCGTTACCGAACTCGGTGATAGTGCTGTGACCATTACCGCCCGGTACTGGACCAAACTTGAAGATTTCTGGAACGTGCGGTTTTACACTTTGGAAGAGGGTAAATCTCGACTGGAAGCTGCGGGAATCTCAATTCCCTTTCCGCAGCGAGATGTACATCTGTACAATCACAATTAATAGTTATTTAACAAAAATATATTGGTTATTTGAGTATATTCGCGCCTTTGCGACTGTTTTTCTCCTCAAAAGACATTGCAATGGTAATTTCTGGAAAGTCTTGGTTTATTAAAACGACATTCCTTTTTAAATGCCAAAACGAATTAGTTACATGGTATGGTTGTTGCCTTTATTTTTGACATTACCTGAAAGAATATTATTAATTAATTAGAACTATTGTTTAAAATGAAAAGATCTTTTTTTACCCGCTGTTTATTTATTGTAACCTTAGCAATTACATCCGCATCTGCACAAACAACAATTTCCGATCAAGAAACTGAAACATACGTCTCAGATAAATCAATTAGTACAGCAACTCTCGGAAAAGACTACACCGGGTCTCCATACGCCAATGATGAATTTCAAAATGGGACGGTTTACGGAACAAATAATGTTTTAGCGACCAATGTAGTGCTGCGTTACAATGTGCTTAGAGATGAGATAGAAATAAAATCCAACGCGAATGCTTCTAACTCTGAAGCAAGAGTTCTTGTTAAGTCTCCCGATATTTACGTGAGAATATTAAATAATATGTACGTGTACAAGACTCCTACCTCCAATAGTGACGTTTCAGGATACTTTTTGGTCATGGTGGAAGGTGAGAATAAAAGTCTTTACAAAAAGATCAAGAAGAAATATATTGAAGGAAAGAAATCTATTAATTCGGTGTCCTCAGACATTCTTCCCATGTATAAGGAAATAGATGTTATGTATCTGGTTACTGAAACCGGAGAATTTGAAGAGATCCCTAATTCCAGAAACAAACGAATTGGATTATTCGCAGATCACAAAAAAGAAGTGAAGCAATACATCAAGGAAGAAAAATTAAATGTAAGCAAGGATTACGAATTAGTAGATCTTGTAAAATATTACAATACCCTATAAGCTTATTTTATGAAGTTAAAAAATATAGTTCTAGTCGTATTAATAACAGGGACTTTGTTACCGGTTGTTGCTCAGGACGGAATTCAAAACCGAAGATTTATTAATGAAGTATATCAAATTGATGAATACATAAAGCGTTTAGATCAGGGAGTTAATTATGCAGATACCGATAGCTATACCGGTACTCCATATAATCACCCTTCCTATTTGCCGGGTAATGTTTATAAAAACAATGGATTATTAGCAACCGATGTGGCGTTACGGTACAATGCAATGGCAGATGAAATTGAAATTAAAGAGTCGTTAACCACGTCTGATGACGACGCCAAAGTGCTCACAAAATCTCCCGATATCTATGTTAAGATAAACACAGATATTTATGTATTTGTACCTTATAAAGGAGGTATTGAAGGGGGAGGTTATTTTCATGTGCTGTATGAAGGAGAGAAATACGATCTTTTTAAAAAGCCATCAAAAAAGTTTACTCCCGAGAAAAAAGCAACCACATCGATTACCCGTGATACACCGGCTAAGTTTTCCGATCGTCCGGTATACTACATCGTAACGAAGGAAGGGAAATTTTATGAGTTACCTGCTTCTAAAAGTAAAAAGCTCAAAGTTTTTGCCGAAAATAGGAATGCTGTTAAAGATTATGTTTCCTCGAATGGTTTAGACCTCAATAATGAGAACGACCTAATTAGGGTAATAAAATATTACGACGGCATTGGAAAATAATAGTTCTCAATCCTTATAAAAAAAGCGACTTTCGAGTCGCTTTTTTTAATTGGTATTTTGCAATTGTTTCAGATAATAAGAAGGGTAGATACCGTGTTTCTTATAAAAAGTCTTGGAAAAGGATTCAGCACTTTTAAAACCACTTTCATTAGCAATAGCTTTTATGGTATATTTTCGAAAGGTTGGATTGATCTTTAATTCCTGCACGGCAAATTCAATTCGAAGGTCATTAATATAGTGAGAGAAGTTTTTTCGTTTTCTGATATTAATAACTTTTGACAAATAGGTTGAATTGGTCCCAAAGGATTTGGCCATCTCATTTAGAGAAATGTCCTGAGATAAATAGTGTTTCTTTTTCTCAAAGATGGCAAGTTGCTCCAAGATTTCATTAATGATATCCGGCGCTATTCCTGTAGATTCCTCTTCGTCGACCGGGTTTTCACTTTCTTCCGCTACAGAGGGTTCACCACTGTTAACCACCATCAGGTTTTCAAACCGGCGTTTGTACACTTGTTGTCGTTTAAAGTAATAGAATAAAGCGATCAAACTAAGCCCCAAAAACCCAAACGCTATCCATATTGTTTTGGTTGATCGTGAATTTCGTTTTTCAAGATTTGAAATTAGAAGTTCCTTTTCTTCAACCAGTTTAGGGATCTCAAATTCGATCCTTGTCTTTTCCTTTATATAAATGCGCTTGTCGTCAATTAACCGAAGCGACAAAACCAACTTATACAGATAGGCCAGTTGTAAGTCGTCATTTCCTTGCGCTTTATAGTATCCTACCAGCTTATCATATACCCGGGGAAGTTCGGGAAACAACACATGTGTTTTTTCGTAAATGGAATCTATTTTCTGAAAATAGGAGACTGCCTTTTCCTTTTCGCCGAGATTGTAATAAGCACTTCCGGCATAATAGTAATAATTGGGCAAATAGCTGTTGTTAAACTCTTCACGATAAACATCTGCCTTCTCAAGACTATCCAGTGCAGCCCGGTATTCACCCTTTACATATAAGGCGGTACCCGATTGAGAAACAAAAGCCGAATAGGTGATCGTATCCTCTGCCTTTAACGATGCTTCAATCCCCTTCTTAAAATAAACCAATGCCGAATCGGGCTTGTTTAACCTTACATAACACTTTCCTATTCCCTCCAGAGATGACAGGTAATATTCTGAAAAATTAGCAATATCCTGATTCTCAAAAAGCAGGTCGTAAGTAATAAATTCGGTTTCTAAGGCATTTTCATAATCACCCCATAATTCGTTTACACCATTCATTTGATGTAAAGCTGTAAGTTGCTGTTCCAGATTATTCTTCTTCTTGGCAAATTGATAGCCCAATATTGCATTTTGAAGGCTCTTTTCATATTCATCATTATTGTAGAGGTAGAACGATTTAAACAGGTATCCTGATGCAGGAAAATTTCTGTGGGTACTGTTCATGGATAAGATAATGGTAGTATCGAGATATTTAACCGCTAAATGAGGCTTAGAGATAAAAGCCAATCGCTGGTAACCTCGTGCCATTCGTGTGCTATCCTTAATTGTTCTTGCTCTTTCAATATAAGAACGCGCGATCCTTTCGGCAAACACCGTGTCTTGCACATTCCGATCGTAAAGATCTATCAACGATTCGAAAGTTTTATTCCTGAGAGCATCATCGGTAATATTCTGGCCCGATGCGCCGTAGAACAATAAAACAAATAGAACTCGTATCGCTATTTTCATAAAAATTATCGTCGTTTCAATGTATAGATGTTAGATAAAAAAATCCTTTACCGTGTCTCAGTTAAAATTACTTCAATAATCCGTAATGAGCCCTGTGTTTTGGCACACTGCCGTCAATTAAAAATTTAATTTATTGATTTTCTGTGGTTTAATGTCATTAAAAAGGGTCTTGATTTATAAATTTCGACCGTAATTTGATAAATAACGACCAGTTACACTTGTAATTACTGTTTTCCATATTTACATTTAACATAAGAATTCCAAAATAGCATAATTGGATTCTCCTATAAAATTTATAAATATGAAAAAGAACATAGTGATCCTTACGGTAATTATAATTGGAAGTCTTAGTAGTATTACCGCTCAACATTTTGACACTCCTTATGGAACGCGTCAATTTACCAATGACCTATATCAGCTTGACGAATATATTAAGCGTCAGGATCAGGGTATAAACTACGATGATACCGATAGTTATCGTGGAACGCCATACAATACTCCCTCCTATTTACCCGGCAACGTATATAATGGCAGTGATTTACTTGCCACCAATGTGGCACTTCGGTACAACGCAATGGCCGATGAAATTGAAATAAAGGAATCGGTTACAACACCCGATGATGAAGCCAAAGTACTTACCAAGTCTCCCGATATCTTTGTAAAGATCAATAATAAGGATATCTTCGTTTTCGCACCTTATAAAGGCGGAATAGAAGGCGGTGGTTACTTCCAGATATTGCATGAAGGTGATAGGTACGATTTGTTTAAGAAACATGTCAAGGAATTTACTCCGGCAAAAACTGCTTCTACCTCAATAACACGTGACACACCGGCAAAATTCAAAGACCGCCCGGTCTATTATATTGTCACTAAAGACGGGAAATTCTATGAACTCCCCACTTCCAGAAACAAAAAATTGAAAGTGTTTGGAGAAAATCAGGATCTCGTAAAGGATTATGTTTCCCAAAACCAACTAGATCTAAATGAAGAAAACGATCTGGTACGCGTCATTAAATATTACAATACCATTGGGAAACGCTAGTGAGAAAGAAAGTCTTTTAAATAATAAGGCTCAAAATAAGCGACATCTTCCAGGTCGCTTTTTTTGTGCTTATCTTCCGCCAATGCTGCCATATTTCTTGCAGATGGTGATATTCCTTCTATAAAAACAGCATTGGGATGATTACAAATTTCTTTAAATTTTTTTACACCACTCCCAACAAAAGTTACCCTGCCCTTTTCTAAAAATGAAGCAAATGATTGAGGCGTAACGATCTCGGCTCTCGTTTCCCGAATCTGAATGTTTTTAGGAGAATACACGGCTGAATATACTTCCATTCTTCGGGCATCGAGCATTGGAATGACCAACCCTTCCGAAGACATTACACCAGCGGCAAGACTCTGTAATGTGGCAATGGACAACAGCGGGATGTCCAAAGCAAAACACATCCCTTTGGCTGCAGAGACGCCAATTCGAAGACCTGTGTATGATCCGGGACCTCTACTCACAGCTATGGCATCAATGTCTTTGTTTTTTAGTCTGCCTTCTCTAAGCACCTCCTCTATAAAAACGTGTAACTTTTCGGCATGCGAAAATCCGGGACTATCATCCTCTCGTAATGAAATAACGCTTCCGTTTACCGAAAGCGCTACACTGCAATTTGTCGTTGCTGTTTCAAGACATAAGATCGTAGCCATTATTCCTCGTCCTCTTTAATTTCTTTTTTAGGGGTCATCCCGGTAACTTCATCTCCGGTTTTTAAAAGTTTGGTCACTGTGTTATAAGGACCGGTAATCACCACATCATCTTCAGTTAACCCAGACGTTATTTCAATATTCGAATCATCCTGAATCCCGGTGGTTATTACTCTTAGTTTGGCTTTTTCACCCTCCTTAACAAAAACACACTCATACTTTTCACCCGAAGTCGAAGTGGTTTCCTGAACTCTTGTACTTGCATTCCCGGTAGTGTCTGTCTTGATCACAATAGCACTTATGGGCACGCCTATAACGTTTTCCTTCTTATTGGTAATAATATCTACTGTAGCTGTCATACCCGGCCGAAATGGGGAATAATACTCGGGCTTTCCTTCGGTTAGGTCTGCATAGGATTCTGAAAGAATTCTAACTTTTACTTTAAAATTAGTAACCTGATCTACAGAAACCGCATTTTCAGCCGAATTCGCTATTTCGGTCACAATCCCCTTAAATTCTCTTTTTAAATATGCATCCACCTCAACGATGGTAGAATCACCCAGAGATACTTTTACTATATCATTTTCGTTGACATCAACCTCAACCTCCATATTGTCTAGGTTTGCCACTCGAACGATCTCAGTTCCCGCCATTTGAGCGGTTCCTACCACTCGTTCGCCAAGCTCTACAGCGAGTCTGGAAATGGTTCCATCCATTGGAGCATAAATATTAGTTCGGGATAAATTATCCTGAGACTGTTTCACATTTGCAGCAGCACTCTGTACATTGTAATATGCAGATTGCTTACTGGCCTGAGCAGATTCGTATTCATTAATTGAACGATCCCACTCTGCTTTGGAAATTACTCCCTTTTCAAATAACGCCTTGTTTCGGTTGTAATTGAGTTCGGCATTCTTAAGATTGGCTTCGGCCTGTGACAATTGTGCTTTTACATTCTGAAGTCCGGCAATCGATTGACTCACAGCTGCCTGAATTAGATCGGGGTTTATTTTTACCAAGAGATCTCCTTTCTTCACTTGCTGTCCTTCTTTAATAGGAAGTTCTATGATCTCTCCGGATACTTCCGAAGAAAGCATTACTTCTACCTCCGGCTGAATCTTTCCCGTAGCTGCTACAGTTTCAATAATATCAATGGGTTCAATCTTAGAGAACTCCACTTCCCGAACATTTCCGTCCTTGCCAAACCAACCGGCTTTTTTGCCACCAATGAGTAAAATTAATAGCACTACAACAGAAACAATTAAAATAATAAGTGTCTTTTTCTTCATGGTTAAAACTTTAGTTCGGTTGCTGAAATTCCAAAATACAACTCCAATACTTTCAACTTAAAGATATAATCGTATTTGGCTCGATTCAATTCGATCTTTGTATTGTCATAGCGCAATTTCGACTGACTGAAATCGAAGGCATTCGTCAACCCTACATCATATCTGTCCTTGGCATATTGATACGCTAATTCCTGAGATTCCAGAGCTACAAGGGCCGCCTCATATGCTTTCAGCGAACCTTTGGCATCTACATAGGCCTGATATACGTTCGACTCCAGATCCAATTTGGTCTGCTCCAGTAAATATTCCTGTCGCCTTACATTTATCTTGCTTCGCTTTACATTGTTTCGTACCGCAAAACCATTAAAAATAGGAACATTTAACTGAACGCCATACGAAATTCCATCATTGAGATAAAGCTGCTCAAAATATGGTAACGGATCAAGTTCCTGAAGCACCGTATTTGGTCCCGTCGCCACAACCACATCTCCTGTAGACTGAACCACCCCGATCTCCTGTGTGATCGTTGGATTATTCGGGTCTATTCCAGTTGCAAATCGCGCAATATTTGATTCCCGTGTATTATAATTGAAAAACCCTCTTAAAGAAGGATAGTACTGACTTCTGGCCAGTTTAAGATCTATTTCAGCAATATCAAGATTGTTCTCGGCAATCTTTACTTCGGAACGATTCTCCTGGGCCGAAGCGATAATCTCTGATATTTGTTTGGACGAAATACCTTCGTCTATGATCTCGAAGTCTTCATCGGCAATATCGAAATTCTCGTAATCCTGAATTAACAGCAACTGCGCCAGACTTATCAAAGATATCTCCACGGCATTTTCGGCGATGGCAATTTGTTGTTTTTCCGAAGCATCTGTAGCCCGGATCTCCAAAAGATCACCTCTGGGTAATACTCCCGCATCAACCAGATCATTGGTGCGCTGTAACTGCTCCTGAGTAACTATATTCTGAGAGGTTACAACCTCAAGATTAGCTTTATTTAAAAGGATCTGAAGATATGCATTGGCAACAAATAGTGTAATGTCATCCTGCATTTTACTCAAGTTGTACTGGGCAGAAAGTTCGGTTAATTTAGCGCGCTGACTCGTTCTTAAATTCTCCAGACCTTTAAAAATATCTACCCCAACTGTTAATCCATAGGATGAATTTCGAGAGGTTTGAGTTTCCAATACCCCCGAGGTTACGTTTTGCGTTAGTCCTGTATTCCATGAGTTAGAAGCACTTCCGTTTAAAGTGGGCAGATAATTACCAACAGCATCACTCTTTGTGATTTCAGCGAGTTCTACATCCAAAGCGCTCTGCTTCACCGAAATATTATTTTCAAGCGCATGTACAACACACTCTTTCAAGGTCCATTTTTTTGTTTGTGCTTCAACAAGTGATGTTGTAAAAAGCAAAATGAGGATGATTACTAAGTTCTTCATAAAAATTGTAGTTGTTGAATTTGTCTTGAGAATGTTAAAAGTGTTACAGAATTGACCCATAAATTACTCCCTACTGAGATTTGGAGAAATCGGGCGCAGCCTTTATCTGATTCCAGACCTTGATCTTATCCCCTTCAGAAACTCCACTTTTTATTTCCACATTAATTCCGTCGCTTATTCCAAGCTCAACATCCTTTCGTTCAAATTGTTGTTCTCCCGTTTCCACTTCTACGAATGGTTTTTGTGTTTTGGGATCATATTGAATTAATGCTTCTTTCACCGACAAAACACTGTCTGCCCTTGCCAGGATAATGGAAGCATTTGCACTTAGTCCCGCTCGTATAAAGGTAGTATCCTTTTTATTAAGCGTTCCTTTTATTTCAAACTGAATAGCACCGTTCTCACTTACACCCTTGGGAGCAATATAGTCCAGTATTGCATCAAAATTCTTGTTCTCTATGGCGCCTACTGTGATCTCCAGTGGAAGCCCCTCGGCTATTTTACCCACTTCGCTTTCGTCTACTTTCCCTTCAAAGATCATCCGGTTTACATCGGCGAGGGTGGCAATAGTCGTTCCATCATTAAAATTATTAGCCTCGATCACCTGATTTCCGGTTTTTACCGGCACATCCAGCACCATTCCAGACACCGTTGCCCGTATTTCGGTGTTGGCTGAAGTTCCTAAACCACTGGTTGTACCCGTCTTAACAATATCGAAAGTTTGCTGTGCTCCTGAAAGCCCAACTTTTTCCTGATTGTAACGCTGTTGCGCCTGATTATAGCTAAGTTGCGCATTATCAAATTCATTTGCCGAGATCACACCTTTTTCAAAAAGTTCCTTTTGTCTCTCATAAATGCTTTTTTGGCTCTCCAATGCCAGTCTAGCAGTTTCAACCTGAGTACGGGCACTGTTTATGTTGTTTTTTGCACTACTTAAGGAATTAACATTGGGCACAACCTTTACTTTTGCGATTAGATCACCGCTTTGTATCACATCTCCTGCCTGCACAAAGATTTCATCGATAATACCCGAAATGTTAGGCTTTATCAACACTTCTTCCTTAGGAACAATGCTCCCTGTAGCCACTGTTTTTTTTATGATCGTATTTTTTGAAGGCGATTCGGTTGCGTAGATGACCGGATCCTCTGAATTCTTAGAATATAGCCAAAACATTGAAAGGACAAAAAATATTCCAATCCCTGCTAATACTATAATGGTTCCTGTTTTTTTCATTCTGAATTTAATTCTATTACTGTTATATTTTAATCTGCTCGTAGTGCTTCTACGGGTTTTACTTTTATTGCGGTTTGTGCAGGAATTAGACCGGCCAATAAACCTGAAATTATCAATATGGTCAATGCGATAAGGACCACTCCTATGTTTACCGAAGGGTTCAAGAACATCATCTCACTCGTATCCATCCCATCCATGGCAAAATTCACCAAAACAAGGACGAATGAGGCAAAAACTATTCCCGCCATACCCGAAATGATGGTGAGGAAAATCGACTCGAGCAGGATCTGAGCCCGAATACTCCATGGCGTTGCTCCCAAAGCTCGACGTATTCCTATTTCCTTGGTACGCTCCTTGACAACAATGAGCATAATATTACTAATACCAATTATTCCGGAAAGTAATACTAAGATCCCAACAAAATACGCTACAAAATTTAAAGCGATAAACAAACCGTTAATCTTACTGTATTCTTCAAAAAGATCGAAATTTCCAACGGCTCTGGAGTCCTCTGGATGTATAGAATGACGGGATTTCACCACATCAAAAACCTGTTCTTTTAATTGTGTGATAGACGAGCCATCCTGAGCAGTGATCGCCATCCAACCTACACGATCTCCCATATTAAATGCCTGAGAAAAAGCTGTAAATGGCACAAATATTTCTTTTTGAGCCTCTTCCGCATCTCCATTTTGAGATTTCTTTTTATATGTACCAATGACCATAAAATTGACCCCGTTTATTTTTAGATAGCTTCCCACGACCTCCTCCCCAGTTTCGTACAGCCCTGTTCTCACCCCTTCACCTATTACTGCTACTTTTCGTTTATCATTAATATCGGAATAATTCAGGAAGCGCCCCGAGGTAATATCCATGGGTTGCTGCTGAATAATTTCGGGATAATCGCCATAAACATTGTAGGCCCCTGTTTTTAACCCGCGTACCACATTGTTGGACCCTCTGAAACCTCCCAACTGATTCCTGGGTGATACAAATCGCAAATTAGGAACATTCTGTTTTATTGCTTCTACATCCCCGGTCTTGAAATTATAGCGTCTGCCTTTGGGAAGACCTTTATATGGCTTAGAAGCGGTTTGTGCCCACATAAACATAGAGTTGGTCGCCATCCCGTCAAACCCCTGCTTTACACCATTCTCCAGTCCATTACCGGCTGCGAGAAGGATGACCAGAATAAAGATTCCCCACATCACTCCAAAAGCCGTTAACAACGTCCTGAACCAGTTTGAGCTCAAGGCTTCAATGATCTCTGCCCAACTATCTCTGCTGAATAATTTACTCATCTCGAAGTGCTACTATGGGTTTAATATTTGAAGCGCGTCGCGCCGGGAAAAATCCTGCTACTGCACCGGCAACGATTAATATAACTACGGTCGTAATGGCAACCCCGAAATCGACCGAAGGATTTCTTATATAATCCGTTTCTATAAGAGGACCTACCATCTCTAACAAGAACAGGCTAAATACCAGTCCGAAAAAACCTGCTATTGCCGTCACAAAAATGGATTCATGTAAGATCATTCCAATAATGGAAAGCGGTTGTGCTCCTATGGCCTTTCTAATTCCTATTTCCTTAGTGCGTTCCTTTACGATTATCAGCATAATATTACTTACACCTACAACTCCTGCAATAATGGTACAGATCCCCACTCCCCAAAAAAACCAACGGATCATGTTCATAAGATCGTAAAATCGCTTTGCATTCTCGAGAGAGTTATTAATATTCACCGCACTCATATCTGTTGGTGCAATGGTATGTTTCGATTTTAGGTCAGCTTCTAATTCGGCCGAAAAGGCTTCAGATGCTGCCAAAGCTTTTTCAAAATTATCTTCCGGCTGGAGGGTGAATACGAGCGAACGCAATTTATCTCCCGCATTATAAACCCGTTGAGCGGTGGTAAGTGGAATAAAGATCCTTGTTTCTTCACGTTCACCCCCCGGGTCTGTATAAATTCCGACGACCTTAAATTTAATGCCGGTAATCTCAATATACTCCCCTAAAGCCTCTTTATTCTTGAACAGATCCTGATACACACGGTTTCCAACGACTGCTACCTTTTCATAAGAATCCAGATCGCTCTGATTGATAAAGCGACCATTGGTAAGACTAGCATTTTCCAAAAACTGATAATCGCCACGAACCCCTTCTATTCGATAGCTGCCGGTTTCATTTTTATATGTTGTAAGACCACCCCAAATGCTGTAAACTCCCGATTTGTATTCGAGCTCATCGATGTTCTTAGACTCTGCACGTTCATAATCGGCATTGTCCATTTGGATTCGACGGCCGGGATTTAACCCTTTGTAACTTTCGGAGGTTACCCCGGTCCATACACTAATGCGATTAGCAGCATCCTGTTCAAATTCCTGAGCGATTCCATTTTGCATTCCCTGACCAATAGCAAGAAGAATCACCAATATAAAAATTCCCGAAGCTACCGAAAGCCCGGTTAGGAACGTACGGAGTTTGTTTTTCCGTATGGTCTCAAGTATTTCCTGCCAACGCTCTAAGTTAAACATATGATTCGGTCTTTGCTCGCACCTGATTTACGACAGAATCATCAATAATTATCCCGTCCTTTAGATTTACGATCCGTTTGGTCATATGGGCAATATCATCTTCGTGGGTAACCACCAGTATTGTCTTGCCTTCATCGTTAATTCCCTGAATTAGTTCCATAACTTCGTAAGAAGTTTTAGTATCTAATGCACCTGTAGGTTCATCGGCAAGTAATACCTTTGGGTCACTGGCCAATGCTCTGGCGATGGCCACACGTTGTTTTTGTCCTCCGGAGAGTTCACTAGGTAAATGAGACGACCAATCTCCCAGACCTACCTTTTCGAGATAATGCATTGCCTTATCCATGCGTTCGTTCCGTTTAATACCCTGATAGTATAGAGGCATGGCGACGTTATCTAAGGCCGATTTGTAGTTTATAAGGTTGAATGACTGAAAGATAAAACCAAGGAATTTATTTCTATACCGGGCAGCAACGCGCTCATTCAGGTTTTTTATGACCGTACCATCTAATGTATAGCTCCCTTCATCGGCCTCATCAAGCATGCCTAAAATGTTCAGTAGGGTAGATTTTCCGGAACCTGATGAACCCATGATAGAAACCATCTCTCCTTCAGAAACAGTAAAATCTATTCCTTTTAGAACGTGAAGTGTATTGGCACCCATCACATAGGATTTGTGTAAGTCCTTGATTTCGATCATACTATAAATTTGAGTTCAAAGTACAGGAATACATCCTATATTTTTGTGAAATTAATGTTAAGACTTTAGCTGTTTTACCTTTAAAGTCTGCGCCATTTGTCCCGTTAGAGAGAAAGTTGTTACAAATAAAAACCCAAAACTTTTGTTAATTACGGTCATTCTTGGCTTTTTGCCTGCTTCGGTAAACAAAATATCCAATTCCACCAATAAGAAGATAAGGAAAGATCATTAAATACATGATCCCATTATTGATTCCCTTTGCTGCTTCACCGCCTTCCTCACTTTCTAAAACCGCCCGGCACATCGCACATTGCGCATCGGCAGGCAATACTGCGATGGTTAAAACAACTAATACTATGAAGACCGTTCTTTTCATTAATAGTAGGGTGAGATCATTAAATAAACAATTACCCCGGTAACTGCAACGTATAGCCAAATGGGAAAGGTTATGCGCGCTATTTTTTTATGCATTGGAAAGTTCCCTGAGATCGCTCTTACATAAGTGATCAATACAAACGGAATGACGGTAATTGATAATAGTATATGTGTGAGTAATATAAAAAAGTAAATATATTTTAGAATGCCCTCACCTCCAAAGGAGGTAGAATCTGAAGTCATATGATAAAGCACATACATAATTAAAAACAGCGCCGAAAGCAATATGCAGGTCTTCATGATCCTTTCATGTATAATTCTGTTACCTCTTCGTATCATTATAACTGCAGTAACCAGCAAAATTGCAGTAATAGCATTAATCGTAGCATAAATGGGCGGTAAAAACCCCAATCGTTCAACCCCTGGAATTCGTACGGTAAATAATACTGCAACTGCTATTGGAATTGCAATTGAAAGAATCCAAATCCAGACTGTATATTTTTTTTGTTTTTCTGAAGGGGTGACTTCCATGATTAGAGTAATTTTTTAATGTCTTCAATTAGCATGGCAATGCCTTCGGCTTCCAGGCCATCATAATAAATAACCGGATTTCCGTTTTCGTCATAACGCGATCTTATTTTTCCGTCCTGATCAATGAGAGCAAAAAACCCTGAATGTTCAAATCCGCCTTCCACTTCTGAAGCTTCACCTACGTAGAGATTGAAACCTTCATTTGCCAATTTAAATATTTCTTCCTTGTCCCCGGTAAGTAGATGCCAGTTAGGACTGGTGATCTTATAGTTTTCGGCATATTGTTTAAGCACCTGAGGAGTATCATAGGCCGGATCAATACTGAAGGAGGCGAATCCTAAATTCGGATTACCATAAAATTCATCCTGAATAATCACCATATTCCTATTCATAATGGGACATATTGAAGGGCAGGTTGTAAAGAAAAATTCAGCCACATATACTTTTCCCGAATAATCAGAATTTGAAATAGCATTTCCATTCTGGTTGGTAAAATTAAATGGAGGTACTTCTCCAATAACGGCCATATCGGGTTCCGAAAAATGATCTACGATCTTCGGGACAGCCCATATTCCAAAAATGAGTATTACAAATGTGATCCCTATGTAAGAATAATTTTTTTTCATCTTAAATTTCTCTATCGGCTTTATACTTTTTGAGCGCCAAGCGATACTCTGCAAGAATCACTTTAATGTCGTCGCTCATCTTATTGTTGATCTCGGCATAATCGCGGGCATCGAAACCATATAACGTCCCTACGTCCTCATCGTCATCTCTGCCCCTTAGGTTTCCGTCTTTATCGATAATAAAAACAAACGGTGTGGAAAGATCTTCAGACAGCGGGTAAGACGATTTTAGGGAGTTATAAACTCTTACAACTGCTGTTGGCGGTCCAAAGGCGAACTTCCATTGTTCGGTATTTACAATTTCTGAAAGTTCATTCTTTAGTTTCAAAGCGCTTGCTTCAGACCCGTTAGGCATTAGAAAGACGAATTGAAAGTCCTGAAACTCACGATTCTTCTTGTATATCTTATGTGTTAGATTAAAGGCATTGGCCTGAAAAGAATGCGGATCCCTGCCGTAAAATCCTAATACGGTGATATTTCCGTAGAGTGTTACTGACTCCCCTTCCATGGTCGTAAATTCAGAAATATCAAAAACACCCTGAGTTAGAACGGGAAGTCTTCCAAAGTTATCCTTTCCCGAAGCAAAAAACATATACATCGTTAACGGAAGGATGAATAAAATACTTAAAACGAGATATTTTTTAATTTTCACAACATTTGGATTTACTACCGAAGTTTAATGAGAACAGTTACAAAAAAACAAGTACAAAAATACAGCCTAAAAGATGTATGAGCAACCTAATATCGTTAATTTTTGAAATCTCAGATCATAAAAAAAGCCCTGTAAAACAGAGCTTTAAAAATCTTAGAATGCGGTTCTTAAAAATCGAATTTAACGTAGTTCGCTTTATAAACATCGAAAATATAATCCCCTTCAATAAGAAGAATTAAAACAAGGTAACAGATAAGAAAGATAGCTGTCCATACTACAGATCTGCGAAGACCCTTTTTCTCATCTCTCATGTGCATAAAATCCCAGGTGATATAATATGCCTTAACCAGAGTTAATATGATGAATATCCAGTTAAGCAACTTCATTGCCAGGAAGGTGTTTCCTATTAGCGCTTCGGGCTTCATGATACCCAATGCAACCTCAATGATAGTAACGATAGAAAGGAAGGTAAAAACTCCCCATATTTTGGCTTCGTTAGACTTAAATTTTATTAGTCCTCTAAAAATTTCCAGTTTGTGATCGTGTGCCATTATAATTTAATTATGCTGCTTAAACAAGGTAAAAGAAGGTAAATACAAATACCCAAACTAAATCTACAAAGTGCCAGTATAGCCCCACTTTTTCTACCATTTCGTAATGCCCTCTGCGCTCATAAGTTCCGATGATGACATTAAAGAAAATGATTAAGTTAAAGATTACCCCGGAGAATACGTGAAATCCGTGAAATCCTGTGATAAAGAAAAAGAAATCGGCAAATAACGGTGTACCGTATTCATTGTGTTTTAAGTTGGCTCCTTCAACAACCAGCTTTCCGTCATTGACCAATTTGGCAACGGATTCTTCTCTTGAAAGTACGGTTGGTTCGCCATTTTCATTAAGGTATTGTGTTCTAACCAAGAGATTTTCATTGGCGAGAAATCCTGCTTTTACCTCTTCAATATTAAATGAAGTTTGAGTTTCTTCGGCCTCATACCAAACTCCGTTTCCTTCGGTATGAGTCACTGCGGTAGTTGGCAAATGTTTTGCAAAATCTGCAAGAGCTACCCGTTCCCCATCAGTGTTTAAGAACTGAATGATCTTTCCACCTTTAGTCTCAACGGCGCCGTAATCTCCTTTTATAAAAGTTGCCCATTCCCAAGCCTGAGAACCAACAAAAATAAGTCCTCCTATGATGGTAAGGAACATATAGAGAATTACTTTATTCTTTTGCATCTTATGACCCGCATCCACGGCTAACACCATGGTTACAGACGAAAAGATAAGAATGAATGTCATAAATGCCACATAGTACATGGGGGCATCCACACCGTGCAGGAATGGGAAGTGAGTAAACACCTCATCTGCAATAGGCCAAGAATCTATAAATTTAAATCTTGAAAATCCATAAGAGGCAAGAAATCCTGAAAAAGTCAAGGCATCAGAAACAATGAAAAACCACATCATCATTTTACCGTAACTCGCTCTTAAGGGTTGATTACCACCACCCCAGGTTTTTCCTTCAGTACCTGTTTCAACAACAGTAGCTTCCATACAAAGAAATTGGTTTTATTTAAGGGTTCAAAAATACGACTATTTTTTATCTAAAGAAACATCATCGGTCAATTTCTAAAAATTCGGCTCTAATGAACAATCATGAGCTATTTAGAGTGGTCTAAAATTAATTGATCATCTAACAAAATAAAAGAACAAAAACAGGTAAATCCACAGAATATCAACGAAATGCCAAAAAGTAGCAGCCAATTCAATTCCCAGCGTTTTCCCTTTTACATACTTTAGTTTAAAATGATTATAAATTACAACCAGAACAGAAATTAAGGCTACCACCAAGTGTGCTATATGCAAGAGAACTACCAAATAAATAAATGAGGTGGTTATACTACTCTCGCTTCCGGTAAAAAAATATCCGTTTTCAATGATCTGTGAAAATCCTATAAATTGAAGGATGATAAATACAATTCCCAATATAAAAGTAGCCACTAAAAGCGCCATTCCGGGCTTATTCTTTTCTTCAGAAACTAGCTTTTTGGCAAAATGGAAAGTAACGCTACTTAATATTATCACCACGAGGCTGATATAAAATGCTTGTGGAATTTGAAAATCGGTCAACCAGTCCTTCCGTTCACTACTTACTACATAAGCACTTGTCAATCCCGCAAAGCTCATAACAAGACTTACGATTCCAAACCATAGCATCATTTTCTTTGCCCGGTTTTGTTTTTTCTCTTCAGTTCCTTCGGTATAATCCATTATCTAATAAATTTATCTACAACATAGATCACTTGCAACAATGTGATATAACTTACACTAACCAGCATTAGCTGTCTTGCTGCTTTTTCAGTTTTCAATTTATACAACCTTACCGCATAGTAAATAAGCCAGATTCCTATTCCTCCAATCAATATCGCTGAAATAGGCGTAATATATAATCGTCCGGTAACACCCACTGCCGGAATTAACGAAGCCAAAACAGTCCAGATGCTGTATAGTATTACCTGAATTGCGGTTCCCTTATCTCGTTTTCCGTTAGGCAGCATAAAAAATCCACCTTTTTTATAATCTTCATATAAAAACCAACCAATGGCCCAAAAGTGAGGAAACTGCCAAAAAAACTGAATCATGAACAATGTACCGGGTTCTATTCCAAAATCATTAGTTGCAGCCACCCATCCCAGCATAAAGGGAATTGCTCCTGGAAAAGCCCCTACAAAAACAGATAGAGGTGTGCGTGTCTTTAGCGGAGTATATAAACTCACGTACATGAAGATTGAAATTGCCCCAAACATTGCAGTTTGTGGATTGATCACATACAATACTACAATTCCGGTAAGAGTAAGTATACTTGCCAAGATAAAGGCTGGAGTTACTCCCATTCTCCCCGCAGGAAGCGGTCTGTCTTTAGTACGATCCATTAAGGCATCAAGGTCGCGTTCAATGATCTGATTAAAAACATTGGAAGCACCTACCATACAATAGCCCCCTATACATAAAAGCAATAGTATATAGTAATCTATAGTTTCGGCACCCAATAGATAACCTGCCACAGACGAAAATACCACACTTACCGAAAGTCGTACTTTGGTTATTTCTTTAAAGTTCCTTATGATAGAACCTGGAACAGAATGTGATCGGGCTATAGACAAGTATTCTTTTTTTGCGCTGCAAAGATACATCAACCCCCCTTTTCGCACAATATTAATTAGATATTGTTAGTATTATATTTGAGCTTTTCACTATTTTCAAACTCTAATTAAAAAGTATAAATGATGAAATTAAAAATTGCACTTAGTATCGCTTTAATGGTAGCGGGATTTTCTATGGTCGCTCAGGACGATGGCGATGGTAAATTCAATGCAAGAGTTATAAAAGTTAACAACAATGTCTATATGTTGCAGGGCAGAGGTGGTAATATTGGAATTAGTATTGGGGTAGACGGAATTTTTATGATCGACAATCAGTTTGACGAGGCTGTTGAAGAAAATCTTAAGCGCATACAAAGCCTTAAAAATGTTCCTGTAAAATTTTTAGTGAACACACATCATCATGGAGATCATACCGGTGGAAACAGTAAAATGGCTAAAACCGGAACTACCATAATTTCTCATGAGAACGCCAGATCCCGACTCGTAAATATCATTAAGAATTCGGAAGAACAAACCGATGGAGAACAATTACCGGTAATTACCATTAATGAAGATATGACCTTTTATTACAACGGAGAAGAAATTGAGGTATTTCACGTAAAGAATGCTCATACCGATGGAGATGTTATGATCTATTTCAGCAGAAGTAATGTGTTGCATACCGGAGACGTATTCTTTAGTAAAAGATACCCGTACATAGACGTAAAAAATGGTGGTTCTGTAGATGGTTATATTACTGCATTGGGTACAGCCATAAAAAAGATCAATGCGAGTACTAAAGTCATCCCAGGCCATGGAGATATCGCGGCAGTCTCAGATCTTCAATATTCTCAACAAATGTTGAGCGACATTCAAGAAGCAGTTTTCAAGCAATATGGAATGGGGAAAACTCTGGAGGAAGTTCTGGCCATGACGAATATAACTGCTAAATATGATGCTCAAGGTTTCGGAGATCACTTTATAACTAATCAGGAAATCTTACGAATCATGTATGAAAATGCCGATGCCGAACTCGGCGAAGAAATGAAGCAAAGAGAAAGAGATCTACAAGATATTGAGGACATAAAGAAAAAACATGAAGATACTAAAGCCAAAAAAGATCAGGCATTAAAAAACCAGGAATTAAAATTGAAAAACAGTCCGAGCAACGAAGAAATGCAGAAAATAAAGGATAAAATGAAGGAAGACGGTGACGGCGGCGGACTTTAAAAATCGTAATACCAATTAAACAGATCTGTTCTTATTCCAAAATTGACCCAAGTTGTTTGGTTTTCGAAGACATCTTCTGTATTCAGCATGGGCTTGAAATCTCTTAGGATCAAGCTTGCGTAAAACTTAAGGTTTGTTGCCGGATTTATAAGATATCCTGCCTGGAGTTCAGTATGAAAGAAATCTGTAGTATTCCCCTGTGCCAGTTCATTACCATTATCCGAAATTCTAAGGTCTTCGGTACCATATATACTTCCGCCGTAAAAGCGATCATCGTTTGCTGTATTAAATTCGAATCCCCTTTTAGCCAGAATAACCTTAACATCCCCAAAAATTCTTCCTTTCTGAAATCGCGCAATACCAATAAATTCTGAAAAATTTGCTCCCAGTGTATGTGCCATCGACTGATTGTTGTGCCCGTAATTCAACACTATGGTATTATGTGAATAGGTATAGGGCCGCACTCGGTTGTATTCTGCCTGCAAAAATAACCCTTTCAATCCGAACGCATCATAGTACTTTGCGCCCAATTGATATCCCACCTTATTCTTATAACTTCCTTCTCCGCCAAATATATCACCAGATGAAAATTCATCAATAATTAATTGGCCATATGTGTTCACCCTGTCTGTAAATTTATATTTGGCACTCAATCCCACTAAGGCATTTCCCCCACGTGAACCTGTAGAAAACTCTATGGCTCTGTAAAAGATCACCGGATTAATATAGTTAAAGTCGAAGCCTCTGTCGTTGTCATTTTCCCAGATGACCGACTCGAACAGACCAATATTCAGACGTTTAGTAACATTATAACTTAAATAGTGGTTTGCCATGAATTTTGTCCTGAACGATCCGTCGAGAGTAACCGCCGGTCGCACATCACGAAGTGACATCCACGTATTGGTGTATTTTAATTTCCAGAATGTAGAATTGATCTTCGCAAACGGATATGGACTGGCATTGTCGCTTAGCAAAAGGGACCGATATCCATCACCAATAAAGATCTTGCCATGACCAAGTTGAAAATTAAACCATTTTGAAGGCGAATAGGAAATATGACCTGTTGCTATGGGATAATCGTAAGAATCTTTTCTGAACTGTTTTGCGATCCCACGTGCCGGAATAATAGCAGGGTTCCCCCCATCGGGTTTACGCGCTTCGGCAAATCGGTTAAAATAGTCAGCAAATCGCCCCTGACTTTCATAGATAACTGCAAAAAAATTAAAGCTCTTTCCTATACCTCCCTGAGTATAGACTAATCGGGTGTTGTTGTACGTATTTATATCGGCATCGGTATCTTTTCCGGCCTGGAGATCGACACCAGGATCGAAAGTGATCCAGTAATCTGCTCCCTTAATAGTAACCATATGTTCATTCCATAGCTTCCTGCCAAACCAAGAGGTTTTATTTTTAAGCAACTTCGCATTTTCATCTTCAAAGCTGTAATATTTATTTACTTCACTGTAGAGATACGGTTTCTGTGCTGTGTGATTGTTTAACCCTACGCGGTTCATAGCAGGATCGAATAAGCTGTAATTGTGATGCGAAAGCGGAATATTTATTTCGCTACTGTACTCCTCATTTTCATAAGGGAGGTTCACGATCGATTCAAATTCATTCGTTAGGTCCTGTCGTTTTTCCTCGCGGGAATCCGCTTCTTTACCCACTGTACTTACACCCTGACCCATAATCGGCTGCTGCAAGGGAATGGCTATTGGCATCGTAAACTGAACATAAGTGGGGTTACCATTATAGGTTGCGGGAGTTATCTTCGGAAGTAATCCAAACACCCGCTTTGTTTCTTCCTTCAGATCGTCATAAAACGCATCAACATAAATTACCCTGAAATCGCCTTCTTTATCAATTTCAAAAAATACAGCAATGGTACCTTTATAATTTTCCGAAGCAACAATTTCGGGTGTCTTAAAATTTGAATAAACAAACTCACTTAGCGTAAAATTGAAGCAGGCGGGAAGTTGGTCTACAGTTGATGCTGTGCATTCAGGGAACACCGGATATTTTTCGAAGACTGCTGTATTAGATTGGGAAAAGATAAAGTTTGAAATTAAAAAAACCAGAAGTGAGGCAAGTATCTTCATCGTGCGATAGCATTTTAATAGCCGAAAGATACGGTTTTTTTACCATGAAGAACAGTACTAAAAAAGCCGCTCGTGAAATGAGCGGCTTTACTGTTTAATCAATGTTGAACTTGATAGGTATCGTGTATATAACTTCTACAGGCATATCCCCTTGTCTGCCAGGGGTCATTCGAGGTAATTTATTGATCACTCGCTGGGCTTCTCTTTCTAACTTGGAATCGGGAGCGCGGGCAACCACGTCTACTACATTCCCTTTATCGTCAATTTTAAACATCACCGCAATACGAAGGGATTTTCCGGTATCGTAATGTGCAAATTTATCGGTATCGAATGTTTTGGCTATAAATTCATGTAGTTTGGAAGCCAGACAATCCTTTTGAGCTTCATTATTGCCCATGGACTCACATCCAGGGAAAACCGGGGCAAACTCAACAACATTAATATTTTTTGGCCCCTTAGGAACATCAACGACAACATTCGTTTTTATCGGTTTTACCGGTTCTTCATTTGTCTTTGGTACGTCGACCGAAGTGTTTTTCGTTTCCACCTTGGTTTGATCATCATTTTTGATAACCTCAATAACTTCCGTAATTGTTTTCGGCTTAACCACCGGAGGTTTCTTTACAACCTCTTGTTTCACTTCTACCTTGGGTTGTTCCACCACAAAAGTCTTTACAGGGGGCTCTACCCACAAGGGGCGTTCATGTACTTTATACGCTTTGGCGGTCATACCCAGCGTACTTTGCATTAATGCAAACACGATTAGTAAACCGGCAATGATCCCGAGCTGAAAGAACAGGCGGGAATTCCAGTTAATATTAATTCGTTTTTTATCCTCTCTTTTTGAAAGCTTTTTTGGTGGGTCGCTTCGAAAATTCTGCACAGATGGTTTCATAACGTACGTGTTTAAGGATTACTATATCCTATATAATACAAGTGTTATGCCAAAAAAAAAGCCCTTAATAAATTAAGGGCTTACTTACATATTTTATCAGGAACTCTAATTTTGTACTTCAAAGACAATTGGAAGTGCATATAGTACTCCTACTGCTTTTCCACGTTGCTTACCGGGCGTCATTTTAGGCAGCTGATTTACTACATCAATTGCCTCCTGCTCCAATTTAGGATGAGGAGCACGTGCACGCACGTTGGTTACATTTCCGTTCTTATCGATCTTAAACTGTACCGAAATTCGTTGTCGTCCGGCATCAAGACCTAAATCATTTGCTAATTCTGCATCAAATTTCTTCTGAACGAACTTCTGGATCTTTTCAGACATACATGCCTTTTTAGCGGCATTATTTCCGGCACTTTCACAACCTGGATAGATTGGAACATTTTCGATTACCGCAAACGGCACGTCTGCAATTTCTTCTTCCACTGCTTCTTCGATCTCTTCGATCTCAACGATTTCTTCTTCCTGACTTGTTTCGGTAGATTCTATTATGGTTTCTTCTACTTCTTCTTCGTCTTCTACTACTTCTATCACTTCAGGTGCCGGTGGAGGCGGTGGAGGTGGTGGAGGTGGCGTAATGGGTTGAGTGATTGGAATTTCTTCTTCCAATTCATCTCCCACGTCTAACATATCACGTCCAAGATTGGAATTGTCATATGTTTTCCATTCAATAGCTTGCCATGCCACAAATAGCATTAAAATCATTCCTAACTGGAAGAAGATCATACTCCTGCGACTAACATCGGCCTTCGGATTCTTTTTGGGTTCCATAATAGTATATTTATATAGTTGCTAAAATATAGAAAAACAATTGTAAAATAAAACGAAAGTCAAATTTTACGCTTGATTCTGTCTTTTATTTTTAAAAACACAACAATACCAAGAATTGATCCTATTGTATTCGCAGCTACATCTAAAATATCTGCCTGCCGAGTCGTTGTAAACTGCTGTTGTAATAACTCAATAATTATGCCATATAAAAGACAACATAAAAATGACCAGAGCACAGGATTACCGGTAAACACTTTATTCTTTGTAGTTGAAAAATATATCGCCCAAATAAGAAACAGGAAAAAATGCAGCACGATATGAACGATCTTGTCGAGAAAAATAGTTTCTACCCGGGGTAGTTCTGCGGTAGACGAAAGTAAAGCAACAGAGATCAGCGCGGTGTAAAGTATTCCTGTATAAAGAAATATTCTAGGCCCCAATAAGTTCTTTGTAGGCTGCGTCATCCAGTAATTGATCGATTTCTGCAGGATTCGATATCTTCATTTTTATCATCCAGCCTTCTCCGTAAGGATCTGCGTTCACCTTTTCTGGTTCAGACTCCAGGGTATCATTAAATTGGATGATCTCACCAGATAGGGGTAAAAACAAATCTGAAACTGTTTTAACAGCCTCAACCGTCCCGAAAACTTCATCCTTATCCAGCGTTTCGTCGACGGTTTCTACTTCAACATATACAATATCTCCTAATTCACCCTGAGCAAATTGGGTTATCCCTATGGTCGCCGTATCTCCATCGATGCGCACCCATTCATGGTCTTTTGTATATTTTAATTCTGAAGGAACACTCATAATCGTTTAAAATTTAGTTGGGTTTATTATTTTAGTTTCCGAAGTTATATCGCAATGTAAATCCACTTCGTATTGTTGTCTGAGGAAAGGCCGTAGAGATCGCATATTCTGAAAAACTATGATCGTAATAGAACAATGCTGTAAGGTTTTTACTCAACGCATAATCGGCAGTAAACTGAAGACCGTAAATGGTTTGTCCGGCCGTAGTTTGATTATTCTGAATATCCAGATATCTGATTATAGTCTTGTTATCTCTTCTTGAAAGATCCAGTTTAAAATTCAAATCACTTTTAAGGATCTTCTTATTTCCTCCAAAGTTGGTTCCTATTTTCAGGTCTTTAATACGATATCCAAGACCTAAAACAATTTCATTTCCTTGAATCTCTGTGAGAAGATTATTGGCAAAGCTCAATGAAAGCGCTCTGTCTTTTCGTAACTCAGCAAGGATCTTGATCGAATTCTTCATTTCGAAATCGATTCGAATCAAGGGGCTAAATTGTTCGGTAAGATTAACATTGGTCAAGAAAATTCTGCTCTTAAAATTCCCGGCCTGATCTGTAGCCGAAGGATTATTAGGATCGTAATCCAGGTTAGTCTGAAATTGATTAACCGTGTATCCGGCCCTGTATCCATGCTGAACAGAGAATCGTTTAAAACGTTTCTTAAACCAGGCAAGATTCATGAGTCCCGTATATTTCACATCCCAGTTTGGAAGTGGCACATCTCTGAATATCCCTGTCTTTTCACTCGAAGCATCGCTACCCTTATAGGCGGCAAGGAAAGCCGGCAGCAAAACATTCTGACTTCCTTTCCCAAAGCCAACAGGATAACCATCTTCATCTCGCGGGAAGTTAGGAGAACCATAAAAATCGGTCGCCAAGCGATCGGCCACTACCAATCGATTACTTCTAAAATCATTAAAAGCATCAGAGCTGTTTTCGTCACTAGTTCCGAATGCCGTTTTTATCAATAATGTTGAAATACTGAAATTTCCGAAGGTATTAGGTGCCAGAGAACGATATAATCCGTCCTCAACAATATAATTTTCTGCATAATTTTCAGAATAGATTCTGTTTCCGTTGAAATCTATTTTAAGGTCAGGAAGCAATTCCATATTAATTTGAGCATCCAATTGTCTTGTCTCTACTTCAGTATACTGCTCATTGTATTCGGGATATAAGGTAAGCCAACCTTTCCGGGCGGCCAGTTCGCGTATCTCACGCTGACTACCAAATGTAAATCCGGCAGTTGGTTTGAGCGTTCCCGCAAATCCTACAGACGGCGTATATCCGGGAAGGAAAATTCCATTGTTCTCCTCATAATTGAATTGAATTTTCTTAATTGAGGTTAGTAGCCCAATAAGCGTATTTACAGCCTTATCACCTCCACTTAGTGATCCTCCGCTTCCGCCACCTGCTGCGGTACGACCGCCACCTGCAGCACCACGACGTGCGTCTCCTCCATCACCACCATCACCGGTAGAAAGACTATTTACCGATGGAGTTTTCTCGTCTCCACCACCATCGCCTTTTCCATCTTCATCACCTTTTCCTCCGCCGTCACCACCGCGGCCGGTATCGTTTCCTGCACGACCTCCACCGCCTCTGGCACCACCACCACTGCTTGAAGTTATCTTCGTAAATCCTAAATACCTGTAAAAGCTATTCATATCCAGACTCGAATTAATTCGATGAGTACTGGCATTCTGTACAGAATTTCCCAGATCGTATGTTTCAGTGGTTCCATCACTAAGTGTAATTGGAATCGAATTGAAGAGATCACTGCCATCCTGCCACTGGAAATCTCCTGTATACGAATAGGTCGCTCTTATAAATTTGAGGAACGGGAACTTATCAAACGGCAGATCGTAATTAAGTTGCAGGGATTGGAAGTGTTGATTTGGGTCACCCACTTCAAAGAATCCATCCCAAACCCCAATAGAATTGTCTGCAAATCCTTCGTCATCAATATAATTGGTAACTACGCGATTGTTGGATGAATTAAAATTAAAACGCAGGGATTTTGTTAAATTGTAGTTGATGGTATATTGCCAATCGAATAGGAAATTGCGCTGATACAATACCGGCAACCCTATATTTCCAGGCAAGAGATTCAATTCCCGGAATTTCTGTTCGTTATACTGACGGATTATATTAGAGCTGGCCGAAATATTCGTCGGCAAATAATTGAAATTGATATCCTTTAGGAACTGCCAGTATTTTCCGGTAAATAAGGAGTCATTTTTCTTAAATGGCTCATAGGGCTTCTGAACAAAACTATAGTTGTAGGTTGCTCCTACGTTTACCGTCTGTTCCAGAGCATCTTCTATCTCAAAGTCGTGATGATCGACCTGGTTATAAGAATATGAAAAAGTAAAGTTTTCAATATCGTATGGCATAGGTGTACCATCTCCGGTTCTGTCTTTACGCACTCCAATAAAGTTTACACTTTGTCGTTTCGTGTAATCTACAGATTGTTCTTTGATCGCATCCTTTTCAGCTTCACTTTCAGTATTATCAAGTCGCTGATCCAACTCGATATCCTGAAACTCAGGATCGTATTGCGGAGTGATTAATTCTTCGGCTCGACCGTAATTAAATGGTAATTGAATTCCCCATTTTTGTGGTAATAACTGACCCAGATTAAAGTTGGTAACCACATCATATTGCTGAAGATCTTCTCTGCTTCTTTGATTCGGTCCCTGTTCTATAGAACCAAATCCTACGGTACTTCTTCCTGCAGTAGCACTCACCGTGGCAAAATCGGCCATATTCGCATCCATACTGGCAACAGCTGCCCAACCACCCTGATTTTTCAATTCAGAAAGACGTAATTCGTTGAACCAAACTTCTCCACAAATTTCACTCCCGGTAGTATTACGCATTCCCAGCATGATCACACGAACGTTACCAAAACTAGGGTTCCCTCTAATACCAATTCGCAAATCGTTCTCCGGTCCGTCGGCGCCGGTTTCGTCTAGTTCGGACTGATCGTAAAATGTGATCTGTGTTGGATCAATAGTTGGATCACCCAACGTTCTTGTTTTCACCTCTTGCAGAAGTCGTAGCGGCAAATTTAAACGGTTCTCAATAGGCCAGATATCTTCCCGAGATGTAACTCCAAAAGAGGTAGGGTTTAAAGGAATCTGAATTTCATAGAAATTCTGACTTAGGTCATTTCCTAATCGAATAAAGGCGACCATATCTCCGTCTGAAAGCGCATTTTCGTTAATTAGCGATTCAGCATGGATAAACATTTCCAGATTTTCATACTGCCGCATATCCACATTAAAGTTCTTATAAACCCCTCTACCGTCACCGGGTTCTAATCCACAAACCCGTAGTGCCAGTGATTGTTCATTCTGACGAATAAGGTTGTTGTTGTTATTCAATTCTTCACGAATTACGCCCGGAGGTAGAACGTAAGGAATGGGCTGTCTGTTTTCATTTTGTTCGATACTTACCGCCTCGTTTTCAAATATAGTGTCATCCATGTCGGGATCTTCACCGGTTAGATCGAGCGTTTGCTCGTATCGACGGTAATCCCCTCGCACTAATTCTAAAGTACCAAAACGCAGTATGGTATTATTGGCAAATTCGGTAAGATACATTCGCATAAATCGAATCGATCTGAAATCGGCTATACCGTTAATTGCCTGATCCGGTTCACTAATTGGCACCTTAAACTGAACCCATCGTACCGGAATGGTTTCATTATTCTGAAGCGTTACATCGAGTTCTTTAACATCGGTGATATAATCATTATTATCAATGTCCATCCCGGGAACTATATCTATTTCGTATTCAAAATAGCTGTCCACAGTGTTCATGGTATTATCGCGGTTTATATCTTCTACATCGGGTTGCGGTGTACTTCCTCGGTTGGTATTGGTTACATTATCGGGTGAGTTCCCTTCAGAACCATTGTATTGTAAGTAACGCTCCAAAATGTTTCCTTCGGCCTGTAAAAAGTATAAATAGTTATCTCCCGCGGGGTCATTTAAACCTGCGAAGGCAGGAAATTGACTGGCCTCTTCACCGTCGTTTAGTCCGTCATATCCAATATCCTGATTAATTCGCTCCTGACCCTGAGTGTCGAAAGTGTATACTAAAGACTGGTTGGTTGGTACTTTACCCCAGGCAGTAGGTGTGGTATTGGTTGTTCCTCCGTCCTGTGGAAGTCCGTTTTCGTATTGTTTTCTACCGTCCTTTAAAATGTCTTCGGAAATGTTCCCGAGGTTAAATCGGAGTTTACCTCCTGTATTGCCCGCATTTTCGTCATAGATAAAAGGATCCATGATCCAGAATTGTATATACTCTACATTAGATCGTTCAAAATCTGTTGTGGTCAATTGTCTGGAAATTCCTCCAAAGCGATCCTGTGGATTTGGCAATGTGTTGGTCCCTCCCGCGGCAGGGTTAAAGTTATAAGGCCCTCTTGTACCCGGATAGTAAGCAAGATCCAATGTAAATAGCGCCTGAGTTTGCCCCTGAATAATATCCTGATTGGGGAAGATCTCATCACGGAATACTCGTCGGGTAAATGGAGAAGACAAGTCTTCATCACCTATGCCACTGGGTCGCTGACTACTGTAAAAGATAGGATCGATAGTATACCAGTTAAGCAACGAACGATTGTAGTTATACGCAAAATTACCGTTCGATTGCTCTCCACCCAAGCCTATAGGCACACTGGATAGGTACCAGTTTAAAGGGGCACTAATGTCTAATTCCGTTTGAGATGCCTCAAAATCATCAACGTAAACCGTGGCTTTACCATCAAAATCTGAAACCTTTGGAGCTCCCGGCATTAAATATGCAAATTCACCACGCAGTGAAATATTAGACTCCACATCGGTATCAATGTTAGGAAGTTTATTTACAAGACGTGTTAGAAATGGTACCTCGGTAGAAAAGTTGGCATTTACTCCAAAAATTGTGTTGTTAATGGGCTCCACATTATAAGAGGATTTCTGAGTAAGCGGACGCTCATTCAAATTTAAATAAGTGGCTCCAACCTGAAAATTTTCATTGAATTTGTGTTCTACATTTAAACCGGTAAATCGCTTTGTTTGCTGACCAAAAAGCGTGTTGTTCTCGGTGGTAATATTTATAGGAGTGTTTGAATTCAACAAGGCAGGATCTAATATCTGTACGCGTCCTAATTGATAATTAACCGTATAATCTACGCCTTCAACAAGTACTCTTCCTCCGGCTGTTACGGTTACGGATCCCTGTGGGACGTTAAATGCTCCAATAGGAATTCCGTCGGCCCCGGTAGATTTATAAGAACCTTTTAACTGAAACTTATTTTTTTCACTTTGCTGTTGTTCGGCTTGGGTCTTAGTAGATTCATATAGGGTTCTAAAAACGTATTTATTCTGGTTGGCGTTATAGGTTGAAGGGATATCATAGTTTTCGGGACCCCCGGCATCATTATCTAATTTGTTAAATAGGTATTCTCCAAATGGTTCAACGCTGGTAAAGATGATCCTTCCGTTTTGAGTATCTACTGTGACCCCCGGTAGGAAATCGAAGAACCCATCTCCTCCTTGCTGCGGATCGTTATTAAAGTTTAAACGATCTAAATTAAATACTCTCAACAAAACAGTGTCCTCAACATCTTCTGGAAGAGGAACTGCAGGAAATTCGGGAGTCCCCGGCGCGGGAGTAATATAATTAAGCGGTGACGGATCTGTATATAAGATGTTTAGACGGAAGTCTTCCTGTTCTAACTGAAATGCCCCTAAAGGATAGATGTTTTTCATCATAAGATCCCAAACAGGTTCATTTACATTGGTAATATTACTTTTTAAGAGCTTTACCACCAAGTTCTGCGGAAGTCCTCCGGTTGGCGGTTCACCAGGATTACTTGGATCACCGGGAATGGTCTGTCCGGTAGCTTCTACACCATCATTAGAAAACTCCCCTACCTGATATACCTTTCCTCCAACGGTAAACTGAAAGGATACCGCAAGTACTTCGTCATTATTTAGTCGCTGATTTAGCGAGATATAACCCATTTGAGAATTCAATTGATATTCATTGGGTTGAAGTCGTCTTGCATTTTCCAATGTCACATAGTCGATTCCTTCACTCACCTGTACACCGCTAAATCCTTGTTGAACCGTGGCAATATCTCGAATTGCAGGATTCAGGATAGACGGTACCGAATTATCATCTATACCAAAAGGGTTAAAATCGTTATTACTGTTATCCGGGTATGAACCACGAGGCTTGTTTATAAATCCTCCGGGAGGAACTGCTAATCCCACATTGGCAGGATCGGATTCTCCAACATCCTGCAATGCCACAATATTTCTTACATTCTCGGTACGGTTAGTTCGGTTTGTGATCCAAACCTCGGCACGTGTGATCTGCACATTAGAATTGATAAACGGGTATTGCCTAAGCACCCTGTCGTAATTATCCCGAAAGTAATGCGCTAGAAAGAAGTGACGGTTCTCATCGTAATCCAAGGCAAATAGTTCAAAATCGGTTATCGTCGCTCCCCCTTCCGCAACCACGGTTCTGGTTTCAGATTTCTGTTCAGAAAAGACTCCTGTAATGGTTGTTTTTCCAAACTGAAGCTGTGTTTTAACTCCGAACAGACTTTGTGCTCCCTGAATTAAACTTGAATTCAAAGGCATGCTTACGTTACCTACCTCTATCTTCTGAATAATATCATCCTCGGTTGGAGTATACTCCAGTTTTATCTGGTTTTGAAAATCGAACGTAGACTGTGTATCGTAATTAGCCGTCACCTGAAGGCGTTCTCCAACTTTTCCCAACAAACTGAGGCTTATTCGTTGGTCGAAATCGAAGGAAAGGTTACTTCTGTTTCTTGGGGAAAATGAAGGGTTATCCTGCTTGGTATACAGGAGTCCCAGATCCATTTCTACACTACCCTGCGGAATCACTTCTATAGTATTTCCACCAAAAATGCTTTCAAAAAAGTTAGAGTTCACATAGAATGTGGGAAGCAGGTTTTTTTGTAATTCTTCAGAACCTTCTTTTCTTCCGTCGGCAGCATCGATCTTCTCCTTGAAATAAGCTTTCATTTGTTCACGAAGGATAAGATCCTGATATTCTTCCGGAGTAAGAATTATAGGGTAGGTAATGTTAAAGTCCCCTATCGCCTGAGTATAAATATATCTGTCGGTTATAGGATCGTAGGTGTAAAGATCCTCAATGCTTTGTGGATTTGGCAGTTCCATTCTACCCATGACCGAGCCGGTTGCTGTAGAGTCTTGTGCTGTTACAGCGGTTGTACTGCCAAAAATGATACTTAAAACTATTATAAGCTTAAAAAAGCTCCTTTTGTAATCGTAATTTTTTGCGCCCAATTTTTACAAATTTTTTAAAGCTTGTTTAATAATCGATTCTACCGATGCTTCCGGGTCCTGTGCTATAATTTTATCACAAACCTTTTCGACTTGTTTCCTTGCAAATCCTAACGTCTCCAAAGCTGATAACGCTTCATTTTTATTCGTATTGCTCGAAACAGCAGAAATCCCCGACAATCCGTATACTTTTAAAATCTTATCCTTAAGATCCAAAATAACGCGTTGCGCTGTTTTAGAACCAATTCCCTTAACCGACTGGATAGATGCGATATCATTCCCCGCTATGGCCTCAGTTACCTGATCCGGCGAAAGTGAAGAAAGCATGGTTCTCGCCGTACTTGCCCCAATTCCTGAAACCGAGATCAACAGTCTGAAAATTTCACGCTCCGCCTCACTCGAGAAACCATACAATGTATGGGAGTCTTCGCGAACCAGTAAATGCGTAAATAATTTCACATTTTCACTTGTGGGGAGTTGTGAAAATGTATGTAACGAAATGCTGATAAAGTAGCCTACCCCATTACAATCTATAACGACATCAGTTGGATTTTTTTCTACTAATCTTCCCTGTATATGGGTTATCATTCGTTAATGAAATGTTAATCGCCCAAATATAGCATAATTATTTGCATCTGCCATCCCTGCAAATATGAAAATCTCTTTACTTTTTAGGCTTTTTAAGTTCCTTTTGTCTCTTTTCTTTTTGTTGTGCATCTACCACGGCAACTGCGGCCATATTCACAATTTCCTCAACACTTGCACCCAACTGAAGAATGTGTACCGGTTTCTTTAAACCAAGCATAATGGGACCAATAGATTCCACACTGTTCAACTCCTTGAGCAACTTGTAGTTACTGTTAGCAGAATCCAAATTAGGGAATATCAATGCATTTACTTTTTTACCCGCGAGTTTTGAAAATGGAAACTTTCTTTGAAGCATTACCGGGTTTAGAGCAAAATCGGTTTGCAATTCACCGTCTACCACCATGTCCGGATTAGATTTATGCAGTAATTCAACTGCCTCTCTTACCTTGTCTGCATGTGGATCCTTGGAGGATCCGAAATTGGCATAAGAGATCATCGCAATTACCGGGTCCAAACCAAACATTTTCATGGTGTAGTTGGTCATCTGGGCGATCTTTGCCAACTCTTTAGCTGTTGGATCAATATTGATAGAGGTATCACTTAAGAATAACGGACCTCTTTTTGTAAGCATCAAATTCGTCGTGGCCACCTTACTCACCCCTTCAAATTTACCAATGGTTTCCAATACCGGACGAACAACTGATGGATAAGATCTTGAATATCCAGATATCATAGCATCCGCATCACCTTCCAAAACCATCATAGAAGCAAAGTAATTACGCTCTCGTAACAGCTTTTGAGCGTCATAGAGGGAAACTCCGCTCCGTCGCCGGTTTTTCCAGAACTTTTCAGCATATTCGTTCAGCTTTTCAGTCTGATCATCACTTTTCGGGTCGATGACGTCCACTTTTGCTTCAAATTCCAACTGCTCCATCAACTCATGAATGATCTCTTTTCGTCCTAATAAAATAGGGATACCGATACCTTCATCGGAAACGATCTGAGCTGCCTTTAAAACATCCAGATGATCGGCTTCGGCAAAAACGATCCTTTTCGGATTTGTTTTCGCGCGGTTTATGAGCAGTCTAATAATCTTGTTATCGCTACCCATTCGTTCATAAAGTTCATCTCTGTACTTATTCCAGTCTGAAATCGGTTCGGTAGCTACTCCACTCTCCATTGCGGCTTTGGCCACAGCAGGAGGTACTGCAGCAATAAGTCTGGGATCAAAGGGCTTTGGAATGATATACTCTTTACCAAAGTTTAGGCGAGTTTCCCCATACGCAATATTCACTTGTTCGGGAACCGGTTCTTTAGCCAGGGCAGCAAGAGCCTTCACAGCAGCCATCTTCATTTCTTCGTTGATCTTGGTTGCTCGCACGTCGAGTGCCCCACGAAAGATAAACGGAAAGCCCAGTACATTATTTACCTGATTGGGATGATCACTTCTTCCGGTGGCCATAATGATATCACTGCGCGTCTTAACCGCCAGGTCGTAATCGATCTCAGGGTCGGGATTTGCCATAGCGAAAACAATAGGATCGTTGGCCATTGCTTTTAGCATTTTTGGAGTAACGATATCTGCAATTGAAAGACCTACAAAAACATCGGCGTCCTTCATGGCTTCTATCAGGGAATCAATCTTTCTGGAAGTAGCAAATTCTGCCTTTTCTTCTGAAAGACCTTCCCGATCCATTCGAATCACTCCTTTGCTGTCCAACATTACAATGTTTTCGGCTTTCGCTCCAAAGGCCTTGTATAAACGAGTACAGGAGACCGCTGCGGCACCTGCACCACTAATTACAATTCGTACTTCCTCGATTTTTTTCTCGGCGATCTCCAGGGCATTGATCAAGGCAGCGGCCGAAATAATAGCTGTCCCGTGTTGATCGTCGTGCATTACCGGGATATTTAGTTCTGCTTTTAGTCTTCGTTCTATCTCGAAAGCTTCAGGTGCTTTTATATCTTCCAGATTTATTCCGCCGAATGTTGGAGCAATGCTTTTAACTGCCAAGACAAAGTCATCTATATTCTCTGTGTTTACTTCAATATCGAAGACATCGATATCGGCAAATATCTTAAATAACAATCCTTTCCCTTCCATCACAGGCTTGGAAGCTTCAGGACCAATATTTCCTAACCCTAGTACGGCAGTCCCGTTTGAAATAACCGCAACTAGATTTCCTTTATTCGTATATTTATAAACGTTGTTTACATCCTTTTCTATTTCAAGGCAGGGCTCGGCTACTCCGGGAGAATACGCCAGCGAAAGATCACGTTGGGTAGCATACTTCTTGGTTGGAACTACCTGAATTTTCCCCGGACGGGGTTTTGCGTGATATAATAGTGCTTCGCGACGTTTACTTTGTTTGCTCATAGGCTGGTTAAATAGAACTTACAAAGGTAAAAGGTTAGCTGAAATGAGAAAATAATCGCCGTTAATCTTTCAGGAAGTTAATATTGCGTTTTAAACCTTCGTATTTGGTTCTCTTTACCGCACTTTTTTTAAAAAGTTCATTAAAAACATCTTTAGTAATCTCCTCCCAATCCTTTTTACTCATGTTTAAGAGTTTGGGATTAGGATCGAACAGGGGTTCCCTATGAGATTTAGAAAAACGATTCCACGGACAAACGTCCTGACAAACATCACAGCCAAACACCCAATCATCGTACTCCCCTTTAAAGGAAGTTGGAATCTCATTTTTAAGTTCGATGGTAAAATAAGAAATACATTTACTGCCATCTACCTTATAGGGTTCTACTATTGCTTCAGTTGGGCAGGCATCAATACAGGCTGTACAAGAACCGCAATGATCGGTAACCGGAGTATCGTATTCGAGTTCAAGATCCAATATTAATTCAGCAATAAAATAAAATGAACCCAGTTGTTTGGTAAGCAAATTCGTATGCTTACCCATCCAGCCCAATCCACTTTTCGCCGCCCAAGCTTTGTCTAGGACCGGAGCAGAGTCGACAAAAGCTCTACCGTGTACATCGCCAATTTCACTGTTAATAAAGAAAAGTAACTGTTTCAGTTTATCCTTGATCACGAAGTGATAATCGGTTCCGTACGCGTATTTCGAGAGCTTATAAGTTCCGGGATCCTGCGTTTTTTCAGGATAGTAATTGAGCAACAATGAAATAACACTTTTAGAACCGGGAACCAGTTTGGTGGGATCCAAACGCTTATCGAAATAATTTTCCATATATCCCATTTCGCCATGCATGTTGTTATTCAACCACTTTTCCAGACGCGGTGCTTCCTCTTCAAGAAATCCGGCCTTACTAATCCCACAAGACATAAAACCCAGGCGCTTGGCCTCGGTCTTAATGAGCTGTGTATTTTTATTTCTGTGGTCCACAGGTTTTAACGCATTCAATTTTAATTATTCCTTTTGTCAAAAGTAGCTGTAACTCCAATCGGCTTTAAAGTGATCAATGGGTTGAGTTTTATATCAACCTTATTGGTTTTAAGCCTGTAATTCTTCACGATATAGGCCGTTGCCAAAACCATCTCATAAACGGCGAAACTCATACCAATACACATGCGGGGGCCGGCACCAAAAGGATAATAGCAGTCATTGGTGAGTTTCTTTTGTTCCCCAATAAAACGTTCGGGTTTAAACGCATTGGGTGATTCCCAATATTCGGGATGACGATGTAACTCATAAAAGGAAACACCCACCAGAGTATTTTTCCGAATATGAAAATCTTTAATAATATCGTCTTCAAGATTCTCGCGATCTGTGATCCAGGCGGGTGGATACAGACGCATGGATTCGTCTATCACCGCTCTGGTATATTCCATGATTTTAATTTGCTCTGTGAGATTTGAGGTTTTCGCAGTAACTTTCAGTATTTCTTCGTAAACTTTTTGACATTCACTGGGGTGTTTTGCCAGCAAAAATATGGTAAAGGTGAGCGCATTGGCGGTGGTCTCATGCCCTGCGACGAATAGAATCGAAATTTCATCTATGAGTTGCTCGGTGGTCATAGGCTCCCCGGTATCTTCATATCGCGTGGCCAGAAGCATATCCAAAAGATCCTCATGAGTTTCGTTAGATTCCTTACGTTTTTCGATGATCTTCTGAATAATTTCCCTGGATTCCTGAGCAAGTTGTTTATGCCTCTTAACTTGTCCACTCACATGAAACCACCATCCTTTATGCGGAAGCCTGATCTCTTTCACTAAAAATAGCTGTATTTCCTGAATGATCTTCTGAAGTCGTTTTAGGGTTTCTCCAGAAACCGATACATTGAAGAGTGCATTTGCCACTACATTAAATGCTAATTCATTCATCACATTAAAAACATCAACTTCTTTCTTTGTTGGCAATTCAAAAAGTTCCTCTTCTATGGTCTCCTGAATGAGAGCTATTAGCGACTCCATTTTCTTTCGGTGAAAAGCAGGTTGAATAAGGCGTCGCTGCTGAAGCCAGTAATCACCATTCGCTGTAAGCAATCCATTGCCCAGATACTTCGAAAGATATTTTGTCTGAATCGTAGATTTAAAATAATTCTTATGGTTTTTCTGAAGTATGTATTGCACCACCTCTTTATCCCGGGACAATAATATTCGTTTACCGTTACCCAGGTTCACCGAAAAGGTATCCCCATAGCTATTGAAGAATTTTCTGTGAAATGGGAGCGGATTTTTCCTGATGGCTTCGGCATTCAAAAAAAATTTGAGCAATGGAAGTGATCTGGGGTAATTATATGTTTTGTGCTTTGGCATTTCAAAATTTATGAGCACTCAGAAACGGTGCTTTCGGCATATTAAAAAAGTCCGCCTTGAGAAGGACCCTTACTTTTCCCAAGATGCTTATAGGCCGCTTCAGTTACTTCGCGACCCCGGGGTGTTCTTATAATAAAGCCCTGCTGAATTAAGAACGGCTCGTAAACTTCCTCAATGGTTTCGCTACTTTCCGAAACTGCAGTTGCCAGCGTCGTAATCCCTACCGGTCCACCTTTGAATTTATCTATTAAGGTAGTTAATATTTTATTGTCCATTTCATCAAGACCGTGTGCGTCCACATGTAGAGCTTCCAGTGCAATTCTGGCAATTTTTATATCGATATTCCCGTCTCCTTTTATTTGAGCAAAATCTCTTACCCTGCGCAATAGCGCATTGGCAATTCGTGGCGTCCCTCTACTTCTTCCTGCGATCTCAATAGCGGCTTCCATTGAAATGGGCATTTTTAAAATTCCTGCGCTACGTTGAATTATCGTGGTGAGTAGTTCGGTAGTATAATACTGAAGTCTTGAAGATATTCCGAATCGCGCTCGCATTGGAGCCGTTAACAGCCCCGAACGGGTAGTAGCACCGATTAGAGTAAACGGGTTTAGATTGATCTGAACAGAACGTGCATTGGGCCCGGTTTCGATCATTATATCGATCTTATAATCTTCCATAGCCGAATACAGGTATTCTTCAACGATAGGACTTAATCTGTGAATTTCATCGATAAATAATACATCCCTTTCATCGAGATTAGTTAATAATCCAGCCAGATCTCCAGGTTTGTCGAGTACGGGTCCGGAGGTTACTTTTATCCCTACCGAAAGTTCATTGGCGAGTATATGGGCCAAGGTGGTTTTTCCTAAGCCCGGGGGACCGTGAAACAAGGTATGATCCAGTGCTTCATCTCTTAGATTTGCCGCCTGAACAAAGATCTGAAGATTTTCCAGTGCCTGATCCTGCCCTGTAAAGTCGTCGAATGTAAGGGGTCGCAATTTCTTCTCTATGTCGAGATCGATCGGACTCAGATTTTCGTCGGTTGGGTCAAGATTTTCGTTCATAAAACAAATATACGAACTGTAATTATACTGTAAGACTCTTATTCGAGCGTTGTTTATAACTATTTAACACTCATTTAATAGAGTCTTGTGAGATTGTCTTTATTTCAATTTTTATCTTTAAATAAAAAACTATGATAAAGCCAAATGCACTCTGTCCAGATCTGAAATTACCGTTAGTAGAAGGAGGGGATTGGGAGTTAAAGGACCAAAACCCGGAACATTTTACAATGATGATTTTTTACCGTGGATTACACTGTCCCGTATGTAAAAAATATCTTGAAGCACTCGAAAAGAAGTTAAGCGACTTTAAAGACCGGGGAGTTGATGTAGTTGCTATTAGCATGGATACTGAAAAAAGAGCTAAAATTTCAACTGAAAAATGGGATATAAAGAATGTTCCCGTCGCTTACAGTATGACCGAAGCAATAGCCAGGGATTGGGGTTTGTATATTTCAAAAGCGATAAAAGATGAGGAACCCGAGGTGTTTTCTGAACCTGCCTTGTTTCTGGTAAGACCCGATAAAACGCTGTATAGTGCATCTATTCAAACCATGCCGTTTGCCCGACCTCAGTTTGATGATCTACTGAAATCTATCGATTTTATAAACGAAAAGAATTATCCTGCCCGAGGAGGTAAATAAAAAAAGCCACAAATCAAATTGCAGCTTTATGGAATTGACAGGCTCCTCTTCCTGTCAACTAGTATTAACAGCATAAAGGTACTTATCCTTCCATTTTGTACCAATACGTAGTTTCACGTATTTCTGATGAATAGCGCATAAAAGACTATACTTTAACGGTTTTCCAGGCTCCTCTTTTAAACAGGAACACCCCGATCACGGCGATAAGGGCTTCGGCCAGTGTTATAGCCAGTAGCACCCCTAAAACACCCCAATTAAAGTACAAAGCAGCAACATAGGCAAATGGAAGTTGGAACAACCAAAAACAAAAGAAATTAATTATAGTTGGCGTACGGGTATCACCCGCCCCATTGAATGCCTGAATGACTACCATCCCATAGGCATAGAATACATAACCTGCTGCGATCACCCTAAGACTCAATGCACCATATTTAATAACCTGTGGATCTTCACTGAATATTTTCAGAATATACTCGGCAAAAAACAAATACCCCAAAGAGACGATAACCATAAATATTGCATTGTACTTACCGGTCTTCCATACAGATCGTTCTGCGCGTAAGGGCCGATTGGCACCAAGATTCTGACCCACAAGTGTTGCCGCTGCATTACTCATGCCCCAGGAAGGCATCAGCGTGAACATCAAAACTCGAATTGCAATGGTATAGCCCGCCAACACTTCACTGCCAAATTCGGCCATAATGCGCATTAAAAAAACCCAACTCGAGGTTCCTATAATAAACTGGAAGATTCCTCCCAGTGAGACCCTAATGAGGTTCATCATTATACCTAGCCTTATGATAGAATCCTTTATACCTACTTTGATCTTACTCCAACCGTAAAACAAAATGAGCAGTTGAATAATTACTGCAGATCCCCTGCCAATGGTTGTAGCAATCGCGGCTCCTTTAACACCAAAAGCCGGAATTGGTCCGAGACCGAAAATAAAAATAGGGTCAAGAATTATATTCAGGATATTTGAAATTATTAAGACCTTCATGGCTACAGATGCATCTCCGGCTCCTCTGAAAATTGCATTTATAATAAAAAGCAACATAATGGTTACATTACCCCCAAGTAAGATCTGGGTGTATTGGTAACCTTCAGCAATAAGCTCTGGCTCACCACCCATGAGAGCTAGGATTTCCTTTGGAAATAGAATACCCACAACACTTATCATCATGGCAAGTGCAATCCCAAGAATGATAGACTGCACCGCTGTTTTGGCAGCTCCGTCCCTATCCTTTTCCCCTGTTCTTCTGGCAACGATCGCAGTCACTCCCATGCTTAATCCAATGGCAATAGCGTAAACTAAGGTCAGTACAGATTCGGTAAGACCTACAGTCGCTATAGCCCTTGGTCCAAGACTTGAAACGAAGTATGCATCTACAAGAAAAAAGATAGATTCCATCATCATTTCCAGCACCATAGGAACCGATAACATAAAAATAGCCTTTCGAATACTGCCTGAAGTATAATCTTCTTCAGTACCCGATACCGCTGCTCCAAAATGTTTGACGATCTTTTTAACGGTATTCATAACGTCTATAAAAAGAACGCTAAGATAAAAAAGAAAACCCTCCAAAACATAGTGTTAGGGAGGGCTTTTATCTTTTTACATCTTTTCGTTAATGATGCATTTCTTCTTCGTTTTCCTGAAGCGGAATGTGCTGTGGTGCATAATCCTGCCCCGGAAGGACATAATCTGTCTCATCGGCATTGAGCTTACTGTAATCATACGCCCATCGATACACATGAGGTATAGGTCCATCCCAGTTTCCGTGGATGTGTTTTACTTCTGCGGTCCATTCAAGTGTATTCGACTTCCAAGGATTCTTAGGTCCTTTCTTTCCGTAGAACATAGAGTGGATGAAGTTATAAAGGAATACCAACTGTGCTGCGGCCGTAATAATAGCAAAGATTGTTATTACCACATTTACATCGGTAAGGTCGTCAAAATACGGAAAATTGGTATTGGTGTAATAACGTCGAGGTAGTCCCGCCATTCCAATAAAGTGCATAGGGAAGAAAACTCCATAAGCACCTACCACAGTCACCCAAAAATGTATATAGCCCAGATTCTTATTGAGCATCCGTCCTTCAAACATTTTTGAAAACCAGTGATATACTCCGGCAAACAAACCATACAGCGCTGAAATACCCATTACCAAGTGAAAGTGAGCTACAACGAAGTAGGTATCGTGAACGTTTATATCTAATGCACTATCACCAAGAATAATTCCCGTAAGTCCTCCTGAAATAAAAGTAGACACAAATCCTATAGAGAACAACATGGCGGTATTCATCTGGAGATTCCCTTTCCAGAGTGTCGTGATCCAGTTAAATGCTTTTACCGCGGAAGGGATTGCGATCAAAAGTGTTGTAAATGTAAACACCGAACCAAGGAACGGATTCATTCCTGTAACGAACATATGATGTCCCCACACGATAGTAGATAAAAACGCGATCGCAAGTATTGAAGCAACCATCGCACGATAACCAAATATTGGTTTTCGTGAGCTCGTAGCAATAATTTCAGAAACCAGTCCCATCGCCGGGAGGATTACAATATATACTTCCGGGTGACCAAGGAACCAGAACAAGTGTTCGAATAAAACAGGAGACCCTCCTTGATTATGGAGTACTTCACCGGCAATATAGATGTCTGAAAGGAAAAATGATGTTCCAAAACTACGATCCATAATAAGCATGAGGGCAGCAGAAAATAATACAGGGAAGGAAACAACCCCAATGATAGCTGTCACAAAAAACGCCCAGATGGTCAACGGAAGTCGCGTCATGGACATACCCTTAGTTCGCAAGTTGATTACGGTAACTATATAGTTTAATGATCCCAATAACGAAGATGCAATAAAGACTGCCATAGAAACCAACCATAGGGTCATACCGGCACCAGATCCTGGTATAGCCTGCGGTAGCGCACTAAGTGGTGGATAGATAGTCCATCCTGCTGAAGCCGGTCCTGCCTCTACAAATAACGATAAAACCATGATCACACTTGATAGGAAAAACAACCAATAGGAGATCATGTTGAGGAATCCCGAAGCCATATCACGGGCTCCTATCTGCAACGGAATCAACAAATTACTGAATGTACCACTTAATCCGGCGGTCAAAACAAAGAATACCATAATGGTACCGTGTATTGTAACCAAGGCCAGATACACATTGGGGTCCATTACACCACCTTCTGCCCATTTTCCCAGAAAGATCTCAAATATTGTAAAGGGTTCTTCGGGCCAGGCCAATTGCATTCTGAAAAGAATAGACATAGCAATACCAATGATACCCATGAACAGCCCTGTAATAAGGTACTGCTTGGAGATCATTTTATGATCCTGACTAAAGATATATTTAGTTATAAAGGTCTCTTTATGATGATGTCCGTGATCATCGTGGTGATCTTCTGCGTGGTCGTGTGCGTGTGCTGACATATCTTTTTAAACTATTTTTATTATTGATTTAGAGTTTCTGAAATGGTTTTTTGAGTTTCCATCCATGCGTTAAACTCTTCTTCGGTTTCTACTATGATCTTCATCTGCATATTGTAGTGATTATTTCCACATATCTTGTTACAAAGAAGTATATAGTCAAACACATATTCTTCCAGAGGTTCTTCCCCCTTAGCAGCTAAGGCAAGGCTATTTTCTCTTCTAATTTTATTAATCTTAGTTACCTTAGCGACAATGTCCTCATTTTCACGCATCTCTTCTGTGGTGATGGTTGGGGTAAATGAAAACTGAGTGATCATACCGGGCACGCAGTTCATTTGAGCCCTGAAATGCGGCATATAGGCTGAGTGTAATACGTCCTGAGATCGCATTTTAAAAATAATCTTTCTTCCTACAGGCAAATGTAATTCGTTTACGACTACATCATCCTGAGCATACGGATCTGAACCATCTACACCGAGTTGATTTACACCTTCAATCAATCGAACATTTGCCTCTCCCAAGGTATTATCCTCACCACTGTATCTCGCTCTCCAATCGAATTGATACGCATACAGTTCAATAACCATAGGATCGTCTTCCTCATTGATATTCATTATATCGGTCCAGGTAAACAAACCATAGATAATAAGGCCGGCAAGAACGATTACAGGAATAATAGTCCAGATAAATTCAAGTTTATCATTATCGGCGTAAAACAATGCCTTTCTCGGTCTGTCACCTCTGTATTTAAAGGCAAAATAGTGTAACAACCATTGCGTTATGATCCCGACGATAAAAATAAGTATCATCGAAACCAGCATCAACTGGTCAATCTCCAGACCGTGTTCTGATGCTGCCACCGGCAATAACACATCAAACCATTTCCAGAAGCACACTGCCAAAATGATATAAATGAAAAACACAAATCCCAGCATTAACCATCCGTTAATGTTGTTATCCTTTTCGTTAGCTATTTCTGAAGTATCGGTTTGCGCAGTTTGAGACATTTGAAATATTTTGCTCATTTGCCAAACAGCAACGCCAAAAAGAATGATTACTAATACAACTAAAAATGCGGTCATCGTTATCTGTCTTCTAAATTTTTATTAATAATGAAAATGCTTACTTTCCTTCATAAACGGATTGTTTTTCGCCAATAACGGCGCTTTTGCCAGTGCTGTGAACACTACCAAAACAAACAGTCCAAAGAAAAACAGCATCGATCCTATTTCAGGTAATCCAATATACCATGATTTTCCAACGGTAGCCGGCATAACCATATTGAACACATCGACATAGTGGCCTGCTAATATTACTATTCCGGTCATTACCACGAACCAGTTTATTCTCTTATAATCACTGTTCATTAATAACAGAACTGGGAAAACAAAATTCATCACTAACATTCCGAAGAATGGTAGCTTATAATCTTCTATTCTGGTAACGAAATAGGTTACTTCTTCCGGGATGTTTGCATACCAGATAAGCATGAATTGTGAAAACCACAAGTAGGTCCAGAAAATACTGAAGGCAAACATGAATTTTGCTAAATCGTGAATATGACTATCGTTCACGTATTCCAGATACCCCTGAGATTTTAAAATCATTGTAACCATGGCGATTACCGTAAATGCGCACACCATCATTCCGGCAAATACATACCAACCGAACAAGGTGCTAAACCAATGAGGATCGAAACTCATGATCCAATCCCATGACATCATAGATTCGGTTACTATAAAGAATACGAGGAATACCGCCGACATTTTAAAATTCTTTTTAAACCAACGGTTATCTGTAGCATCGTCATCTCGGAGTGAATATTTTCGCGAATAGAATCTATAAAGGTTCCATCCTATAAGGTAAATAGCTGCGCGGATAAGAAAGAAAGGTACATTAAGATAACCACTCTTTCCGTCAATGATCTTGTCGTATTTGTCACTGTTAACATCAACTAATTCGGGATCCATCCAATGAAAAATATGATTTACTCCAAAAGCAGACAATAGTAAAAGAACAAATAAGATCACTGAAGCTATGGGAAGATAGGCCGTTATTCCTTCCATCACTCTAAATAATACTGGTGACCAACCGGCCTGTGCCGCATACTGTATTGCGTAAAAGGCAAGGGTTCCTAAAGCGATCATGAAAAAGAAGAAAGATGCGATATAAAGGGCAGACCATGGTCTGTTCTGCATTTGATGCAAAGTATGCAATAAATGTTCTTCCTCATTATCGTGGGCATTATCACTACTCACACCATGCGACGCTTTGGTTTCATCGTGACCTCCGGCGTGCTCATCTTTCATCATCTCGTGGTCTCCGGCAGTTCCTTCGTCATGATGTGCATCGGCCATCATTTCTTTTACTTCAGCCGTAGTAGACGGTGTGGTAAGAAATCCTGAAATGATTCCAATGGCGCCAACCACCATAAAAATAGTAGCGAACAGTTTCAATTTATTAGGTAGCGTATACATATCTCTAGCTATTCTCTTAATTCTTTAATTACTGATCTTCTGAAGTTGATGTCGTTTCAGAAGTATTATTTTCGGTTAATGACGGCGTATTTGTCAGTGTTGAATCTGCAATACTCGGGGTGAGCCCGGGCTCGCCTTTTAAAGCAGCTTTTAGATTCATAACGTGTTGTGTAATTTGCCAACGTTCCAGTTCATTGGTTTGAGAAGCATAAGACCCCATTGCATTAAGCCCATACATCTGCACATGGTAAATACTACCTTCAGTAATATTACGTCCCGGATCTGCATAACTTGGAATCCCTAAAAATTTCTTTCGCTCGGCTAAAGTTCCTATCCCGTCTCCACTATCCCCGTGGCAAATCGCACAATATATTGTGTATAACTGTGCTCCTGCCGCAAGATTTTCATCTGTTACCTCAAGAGGGTTTTTCAATTCCAAACGAGCAAGTTCTAAACCGGCTGTTGTATTCTCATAATCGTAAGGTTGCCATCCACGAGGAATTGATCCTTCTGCCGGTAACATGGCTTCCATATTACCCGGAAAGACATCGTATTCGCCATAGGTTTCGTAGCCCACCGGTTCATACATATTTGGCATATACTGATAGTTAGGTTTGTCTGAATTAAAACAGGAAACCAAACTCAGGGAAGCTACCATTACTAAGCTTATGTTGATTAATTTCTTCATATTAGTGGTCTTCGTCATTTTCAATTAAACTAATTTCCAATGCACCTGTGTCGTATAAAAACTTTGAAAGTTGTTCTACATCATTGTTTCCAACATCTACTGCCATTAAAAAATGATCATCTGTAGTTCTCACATCAGGGTTCTCCGCCTTTTTAAAAGGCCATAATTTACTACGCATATAAAAGGTGATCACCATTAAGTGAGCAGCAAAGAATACGGTCATTTCAAACATGATGGGAACAAATGCCGGCATATTTTCAATATAGCTGAAACTCGGTTTACCCCCAATGTTTTGAGGCCAATCCTGTATCATGATATAATTCATCATTACAGTTGCAACCGATAATCCTACCAATCCGTATAGAAAGGAGGTGATCGCAATTCGCGTAGGAGCCAGTCCCATTGCCTTGTCTAGACCATGAACGGGAAAAGGCGTATACACCTCTTCAATATGGTAATGTTCACCTCTCACTTGCTTCACAGCCTGCATTAAGAGGTCGTCATCTGTATAAATAGCGTGAATCACTTTTGATGCCATACTACTGATTGTTTTTAAGTTTTGATGCCTGTCCGGCCCAATCGTCGCGCTTCGCTCTACCCGGGAATTCATCGATTATACTGTCTAACAGGTCATATTCTCTATCGGTCATTCTACTTACCTGATCAAAGGTGTAGATACCCAGTTGATGTAATTTCTGTTCCATAACGGGCCCAACGCCACTAATCTTCTTAAGATCGTCCTGAGTTTGGGTCGCAGGATCGAATCTTCCAATACCATCCAACAGACTTTCAACTCTCTCATCATCTACTGCAGAAGTCGTTATGGTACCGGTACTTGTGGTGGCTGTTCCTGAAACTTTAGAACCTCCTGCAATTACTCCATAGTGCTTTACATCGTCTCCATGCTCTGAGCGCAATTTTTTGTATTTACTTCCCGAGCTTTTCAGAATAGATTTTACTTCAGCCTGTGCGATCACAGGGAAAGTTCTGGCATACAACAAGAACAAAACAAAGAAGAATCCGATAGTTCCTATAAAGATCCCTATATCTACGAATGTAGGTGAGAACATCGTCCAAGAGGACGGAAGATAATCACGGTGCAGGGAAGTAACGATGATCACAAAACGTTCAAACCACATTCCTATGTTTACCACGATGGAAATAAAGAATGAAAACATGATACTGGTTCGCAATTTTTTAAACCACATAAACTGAGGAGAAAATACATTACAGGTCATCATTGCCCAATACGCCCACCAGTAAGGACCGGTTGCACGATTAAGGAATGCATACTGTTCGTATTCAACACCCGAATACCAGGCGATAAACAATTCGGTAATATAAGCCACCCCTACGATAGAACCTGTGATCATGATCACGATGTTCATCAATTCTATATGCTGAATGGTAATATAATCTTCAAGATTGGACACCTTACGCATTATGATTAGCAGCGTATTTACCATGGCAAATCCTGAAAATATCGCTCCTGCTACGAAGTACGGTGGGAAAATGGTGGTATGCCATCCCGGAATTACCGATGTAGCAAAGTCAAAGGATACAATAGTATGTACCGAAAGTACCAGCGGTGTTGCCAATCCGGCGAGAACCAATGAAACTTCCTCAAATCGTTGCCAGTCTTTTGCTCGCCCGCTCCATCCGAAGGATAAGATACTGTAAACTCTTTTGGTAAAAGGTGTAATCGCGCGGTCACGAATCATTGCAAAATCGGGAAGTAATCCTGTCCACCAGAATACCAGCGATACAGATAAATACGTAGAGATCGCGAATACATCCCAAAGTAATGGTGAATTAAAGTTTACCCATAAAGAACCAAACTGGTTTGGAATTGGCAGTACCCAATACGCAAGCCATGGCCGTCCCATGTGTATAATTGGAAACAATCCCGCCTGGATCACTGAGAAGATAGTCATCGCCTCTGCCGAACGGTTTACCGCCATTCTCCATTTTTGACGGAAGAGCAATAGTACTGCAGAAATTAGTGTTCCTGCGTGACCAATACCTACCCACCAAACAAAGTTGGTAATATCCCAGGCCCAGTTAACTGTTGGATTTAACCCCCAAACTCCAATACCCGTGGAAATGGTGTAAATAATACACCCAATTCCCCATAGAAAGGCAATTAGAGCAATGGAAAATACTATCCACCATGATTTGTTGGCTTTGCCTTCAACAGGTGCAGCCACGTCCACTGTAACATCGTGGTAGGATTTATCTCCCGTAACTAAGGGTTGCCTAATAGGTGCTTCGTAATGCGACGCCATATCTTTATATACTATTACTTAGTTAGTTTAAACTTCTTCAGTATTTCTTACCATCGCCTGATACACCACGTTGGGTTTTGTACCTACAGCTTCCAGTAAGTGATACATTCTTTTATCTGTTTTCTTTTTGTATATCTCGCTGTCGTGATCGTTGATATCTCCAAAAACGATCGCTCCGGTATTACATGCTGCCGAACAAGCCGTGGAGAATTCTCCGTCTTTAATTGCTCTGCCATCACGTTTTGCTTCAAGAATGGTCAACTGTGTTTTCTGAATACACATTGAACATTTCTCCATAACTCCACGAGAACGAACTACCACGTCTGGATTCAATACCATTCGACCAAGATCATTGTTCATGTTATAATCGAACTCATCGTTTTCGGCATATAAGAACCAGTTAAATCTTCGAACTTTATACGGACAGTTGTTCGCACAATATCGAGTGCCTACACAACGGTTGTAAGCCATGTGGTTTTGCCCTTGACGGCCGTGCGATGTTGCCGCAACAGGACAAACTGTTTCGCAGGGTGCGTGATTACAATGCTGACACATTAGAGGCTGAAAAGCGACCTGAGGATTCTCTGAAGCGACTTCCAGTTCGGCAAATTCAGACAATGAACTTCCCAGACCTGAAATATTCTCTTTCTTTTCAAGATCACCGGCAAAAGCCTCTTCACTGGAATAATATCTGTCAATACGCAACCAGTGCATATTTCTACTCTTTCTTATCTCTTCTTTTCCAACGACAGGAACATTATTCTCTGCTGTACAAGCGATCACACAAGCACCACAGCCGGTACAAGCGTTAAGGTCTATCGACAAGTTAAAATGATGCCCTACACCGCGTTCAAATTCATCCCAAAGATCAGCATCCGGCGAAGTTACCGGGATCATAGCATGATCCTTAGACACAAGAGGAACGGCATTCCATTCCTTCGCATCCTTTGTCTTAAATATTTCAAGTGAGGTTTCACGAATGATATCACGCCCCATCATTGTATTTTGTAATTGAGTACAGGCAAACTCATGCTCTCCACCTGTTTTTTCAAGAGTTACATTCTGTACCGCCGAGAAGTTATTATACAAGCGGTAAGCGTTCACTCCGGTTTGCATTTCCTTCTGAACAGCTTCTTTTTTTCCGTAACCTAAAGCCAGACCAACAGATCCTTTTGCCTGTCCGGGCTGAATTAGCACCGGTACTTTTTCGATCACTATATCTCCCATCTTCACATTCACGTAGCTTCCGTTTAAAGCTCCGTTAGCCACATGGGTGTTTTCGAGATTCATTGCTTTGGCATCTGAAGCTGAAACCGTAAGGTAATTGTCCCAGGCAGCTCTGGTGATTGGATCGGGCATCTCCTGTAACCATGGGTTATTCGCCTGTTGCCCGTCTCCCAATGCGGTTGTAGTATAGAGCGTAAGCTCCATTCCGCCATCTTGAGTGGTCATGGCCATTGCTCCATTAGCCGTATTGCTTTCCAGAGTAGCCGACGTTTCATCTAGGGTAGCTTCATCTCCTTCTACCTGTGCGTCGCTTACCAATATTCCGTCATGCAACGCCTTATTCCATGAAGTAGAACCTAAAACACCACTCCAGTTTTCCTTAATATAATCGTAATAGTTGTTTGTATTTCCTGTCCATTTTAACAAGCAATCCTGAAATTGTCTGGTATTAAAAATGGTTCTGATCGTTGGTTGCATCAAAGAGAATGTACCCTTCTTCATTTGCACATCACCCCAGGATTCGAGATAGTGTGGCGTGGCCGCTACCAACTGTGCGCGAGATGCTGTTGCGTCCTTCTTCATTGTGAAAGCAAGTGTCATCTCTAAATTTTCGTAGGCTACAGCGAAATCCTTGCTAGGGAAAGAATAGACAGGATCCACACCAACGGTAATCAGTCCTTTTATACTTCCCGAAATCACACCGTCCATGACACGCTTCACCTCAACTGCATTCCCCATACGGGTAAGTCGTGGCTTGGCAGAATCCATCACTATACTGTTTGCGTTGTAGTCCAGTGCTCGGGTTTGGGAATCAACATCGGATAATCCGGTGATGATCACTCCTTTATTCCCGGCTTTTCTCAGATGATTCTTAGCACTTTCAACAGCTGCCATTACGTTTTCGGGCAAGCCTGAAGCACTTCCTCCGGTTAGTGCCTTCAATACTTCTTTTTGCTGAGATGGAGTCACCGGGACACGCTTATCGGCATTGGCACCACTTAATGTCATATTAGCTTCAAACTGAATATGCTTAGACATTTTTCCATTTTTCGGAACACGTCCTTTTGCATATCCACTATCGTATCCACCTCCTTGCCAATCTCCAAGAAAATCGGCTCCTACTGAAACGATCGTTTCAGCTTTTGAAAAATCGTAATCGGCTAATCCTCTACTTCCGAATTTATTCTGAAAAGCCTGAATGGCTTCCGAAGAAGAAACCGTATCGTAAATTACATGACGTACGTTTGGATATTTTGAAGCAAATTCCTTAATTAATTTTGTAGTTGACGGACTGGCGAAAGTTTGAGTTAACAATACAACATCCTTACCCGCCATTTCGTTCATTTTTCCGGCAACGGCAATATCAAAATCTTCCCAACTAACATCTTCACCATTTACCATTGGGCCTTGCAATCTGTTGTTGTCGTAAAGCGACAATACAGAAGCCTGGGTTCTGGCATTCACACTGGAATTTACTGCCAGATCATTTCGCTCAATTTTAATAGGCCTTCCTTCTCTTGTTTTAACAAGCACATTGGCAAAATCGAAACCGTCTGCCATGGTTGTGGCGTAGTAATTTGCCACTCCGGGTACGATCTCATCGGGACCAACTACATAAGGAATAGACTTTATAACGGGTCCTTCACATGCTGCTAAAGAAGCTGCGGCCGTAGTAAAACCAACGTATTTTAAGAAATCGCGACGTGTGGTTGAAGAAGTCTCCAACGTTTCCTTGTTTCCAAGGAATTCATCTGTTGGTATAGGCTCTACAAATTCATTTTGTTGTAGCGTATCAACAATAGAGCTGTTCTCGTTTAGCTCTTCAACACTTTTCCAGTATTTCTTGTTTGATGCCATATTGCTATTTGAAATTTTCCTTAGTTTTTAATAGTGACATTTTCCACATTCCAATCCGCCCATTTGTGCAATGGTCAACTGGTCCACTCCATATTTTTTAGAGAGTTCTTCGTGAATCTTTTCGTAATACTCATTACCTGCGATATTCACATTCGTTTCACGGTGACAGTTAATACACCATCCCATTGTTAATGGAGCAAATTGACCAACGATCTCCATCTCTTCAACCGGTCCGTGACATTTCTGACATTCAATTCCCGCAACACTTACGTGCTGTGAGTGATTAAAATAAGCGAAATCGGGGAGGTTGTGAATTCGCACCCATTCTACAGGCTTCTCTTCACCCGTATACGTTTGTGTAGCTTCATCCCAACCAACGGCCGCGTATAATTTTTTGATCTCTGCATTGTAAAAGTCTATCGTGTATCCTTCTTCCGGATTAACATCCCCGGCGTATTCTGATATGTTCTTATGACAGTTCATACAAACATTCAAAGAAGGAATTCCAGATGTCTTACTTTTTCTTGCAGAAGAGTGACAGTAATTACAATCTATTTGATTATCTCCGGCATGTATCTTATGTGAGAAATGAATAGGCTGAACCGGAGCATAGCCCTGATCTACCCCAACCTGCATAAAGTAACCATACATAAAGTATCCGGCCACTAACAACAGAAATATTGAGGTAACTAAAACCATAAACTGGTTTTCGGCAAAGGCCTTCCACAGTGGTGTGTGCTTTTCACTTTTTGGATATTCAACACCGTTGGCTTCGGCGATTCTTCTCAACGTTTTGGTTACCAAGAATAGCATGATCACCAACATTAAGAATACAAGTGCTAACACTCCTAAAATCAAATTATTCGATACACCAGAATCTCCTTCACCACCACCGTTTGTAGGTAATTGAGCGACAGTGGGTTCAGGTTTCGGCTGACTCGTATAGGCAAGAATATTGTCTATGTCTGTATTCGATAATGCAGGAAAAGGTGTCATCACCGATCTATTATTGTCCTCAAAAAGCTGTACCGCCTTTGAGTCTCCCGAAGCAATTAATTCTGTACTATTGGAAATCCACTTATATAACCATTCTCTGTCGTGCTTGGAAGCTACACCACGAAGCGCCGGCCCGGTGGATTTCTTATCCAATTTGTGACAAGACGCACAATTTGCATTAAACAATTGTTCACCAGCTGCGATATCTCCTCCTGCATCTGCAGGTGCCACGTCGGCAATAGCCTCGGCATCGGCAACGGCCGAAGTATCCTGAGCATTAAGATTAATTGAAAAAGTCAGCAGAAGCGCTAACAACAAAAGTGACAATTGAGACGGCAGATTTCGGTAGTTCACCTTTTTCATACTAATGGTTAAATTATTGTCAATAGTTTGGCACGTAATTGGTTATTTTTCTTTCAAACCCAGAGTGTGTTTACGCACCTAAAATAACTGTGCAAAAGTACGTTTTAAAGATGATTTTAGAAATGCAAATAAAGTGTTAACAGTTAATTTATATTTATTCTAAATAATAAATTTGCACTTCCTAAAGTTTATAAGATTTACATTTGCATCAAAGAAACTAATATATGAAATTTCAACACAAGGTTAAAATATTTAGTATCAGCTTTTTAATTCTTTTGTATTCTGAAGTCTCTACGGCGCAATCGGGAACTGTGACCGTAAATCAGGATCCTAAGATCGAACAATTATTAAGTTTGAAAAAGTCACTTGAAAAAGAAAATAAACTTACCGACGGATATACGATTCAGCTGTATTACGGCGAACTGAACCGGGCGAATTCTGTAATTAAAAAATACAGAGCCTCTTATGGAACCTGGCCTGCATCCATAGAATATGAAACGCCTAATTATAAGGTTTGGGTTGGAAATTTCGCCACCAGACTGGAAGCCGATCGTGCGCTGTTGGAAATTCAGAAAATATTTCCAAGCGCTTTTCCGTTAAAACCGGAACGTCGAAAAGAACCGAAATAAAAAAATGATATTAAAAAAAAAAGCATCCTTTCCAGGATGCTTTTTTTTATTCAGTATAATTTCTTTGTCTTACAACTTTTTCTTTACTGCTACTTCTTGGAAAGCTTCCACGATATCGCCTTCTTTGATGTCGTTGTAATTCTTAATTTGAAGTCCGCAATCGTATCCTTTAGCCACTTCCTTCACGTCATCTTTAAATCGTTTCAGTGAAGCCAGCTCACCGGTATAGACTACCACGCCCTCACGGATCAATCGAATACCCGAGTTACGGAAGATCTTACCGGTAGTAACCATACAACCTGCAATGGTTCCAACTTTAGAGATCTTAAAGGTTTCTCGAATTTCTGCAGTCCCTGTGATCTCCTCTTTCATTTCTGGAGATAACATACCTTCCATGGCATCCTTCAGATCGTTTATGGCGTCGTAGATAATTGAATACATACGGATATCGATCTCTTCCTTATCGGCCAACTGACGGGCATTACCCATTGGTCTTACATTAAACCCAATGATAATTGCATCGGAAGCAGAGGCGAGTAGCACATCACTTTCGGTAATGGCACCAACACCTTTATGAATAATATTCACCTGTATCTCTTCCGTAGAAAGTTTCAGGAATGAATCGGTTAATGCTTCCACAGATCCGTCCACATCACCCTTCAGTATAATATTCAATTCCTTGAAATCACCAAGCGCAATTCGTCGCCCGATCTCATCCAGGGTAATATGACGCTGTGTTCTCACCGATTGCTCACGTTGCAACTGCATACGCTTGTTGGCAATGTCCTTAGCTTCACGTTCGTCTTCAAACACATTGAACTTATCACCGGCCTGAGGTGCTCCGTCCAGTCCAAGAATGGAAACCGGCGTAGACGGCCCTGCAGCCTTTATCTTTTTCCCTCGCTCATCGTGCATAGCTTTTACTTTTCCGCTATGCTGACCGGCAAGTACATAATCCCCTATTTTTAGAGTTCCGCCCTGTACTAAAATGGTTGAAACATACCCACGTCCTTTATCGAGGAATGCTTCCACCACGGTTCCTACAGCAGGTTTATTTGGGTTTGCCTTTAGCTCCAAAATTTCGGCTTCCAGCAATACTTTTTCTAACAAATCTTTTACTCCCTCTCCGGTTTTAGCAGAAATATCATGGGATTGGATCTTTCCACCCCAGTCCTCTACCAACAGGTTCATATTTGCAAGCCCTTCTTTTATCTTATCCGGGTTTGCCGATGGACGGTCGATCTTATTTATCGCAAAAACGATGGGAACGCCTGCGGCCTGTGCATGACTTATGGCCTCTTTGGTTTGTGGCATAATATCGTCATCTGCAGCGATCACGATGATAGCAAGATCGGTAACCTGAGCTCCTCTGGCACGCATAGCGGTAAACGCTTCGTGACCCGGAGTATCGAGAAATGCAATTTTTTGACCGTTTTCCAATTCCACTCCGTAGGCACCAATATGCTGGGTAATTCCTCCGGATTCTCCTGCGATCACATTTTCTTCACGAATATAATCCAGCAAAGAGGTTTTACCGTGATCTACGTGTCCCATTACGGTAACGATAGGCGCTCTAGGCTCCAGATCTTCGGGTGCATCTTCTTCAACCTGGATCGATTCTTCTATATCGGTAGTTATAAATTCAACTTCAAAGCCAAATTCATCGGCAACTATAGAAAGGGTTTCAGCATCAAGCCGCTGATTCATGGTCACCATCATTCCAAGAGACATACAGGCAGAAATCACCTGAGTTACGGGAACATCCATCATGGTAGCAACCTCACTTACTGTGACAAACTCGGTTACCTTAAGCAGTTTGCTGTCAAGTTCCTGTTGTGCCTGCTCGTCTTCCGTTTTCTGACGGTGGCTATCTCTTTTTTCTCTACGGTATTTTGCACCTTTCCCCTTGGAAGATTTCCCTTGTAGTTTCTCCAGGGTTTCTCTTACCTGCTTTTGTACTTCTTCTTCGCTTGGCTCTTCCTTTGGAGTATGAGTTCTGCCTTTTCTTCCGCGCTGGTCACGCTGGTTTCCACCTCCTTTTGAAGGTTCTTTGCTTATTCTGCGTCTTCTACCTTTCTTTTCCTTCTTATCATCTTCCTTCTTATCTTTTTTCTTTTCAGGCTTTTTAAACTGAGTAAGATCAATTTTTTTACCGGTAAAGTTTGGCCCGTCGAGTTTTTTGTAATTGGTTTCAACTACAGAAGATTTTGCCGTTTCTTCAATTTCGGGTTCAGCTACAACTTCTTTCTCTTTAGTCTTTTCAGCTTCAGGAGCCTTTTCGGCAACTTTTTCCTTTTTCTCTGCTACTTTTTCCTCTACCGCTTTAGGCGCTTCCTCTTTTTTGGCTTTAGGAGCATCTTTTTCTTTTACAGGAGTTTTTTCCTCGGCAACCTTTGGTGCTTCTTCTTTTTTGTCCTTTCCTTTTTCGAGATCAATTTTCCCCACTTGCTTAGGGCCACTTAATTTAGCTTCAGCTTTAACAACCTTTGAGGCTTCTTTCTTTTCTTTCTCCTCGATCTCTTTTTCCCGGGCGAGACGAAGTTCTTCCTTTTCTTTTCTCTTCTCTTCTCCTACCTCCTTGGAAGCAACTTTTTTACTCTTATCGGTTTGAAATTCTTCAAAAAGTATCTCGTATTCATCTCCTGTGATCTTGGTATTCGGACTTGCGTCGACATCATGCCCTTTGGAACTTAAATATTCCACAGCACGATCCAGCGAGATATTAAATTCCCGTAATACTTGACTTAGCCTTTTTGTTTTTACTTCAGCCATAAATGCTTTTTCCTGTTATTCTCTAAAAATATCTATAAAAGTAGTTAATCTTTATACTACTCTTCAAATTCTTCTCTCAATATGTTAATAACCTCTTGTATAGTTTCCTCTTCCAGATCGATACGTTTTACAAGATCTGCCATGTCGTGTTCAAGAACACTTTTTGCGGTATCCAGACCGATCTTATGGAATTCGGCGATGATCCATTCTTCAATTTCATCAGAGAATTCTCTAAGTTCAACATCCTCTTCCGCACCTTCCCGAAGCACGTCGATCTCGTAGCCGGTAAGTTGTCCTGCGAGTCGAATGTTATGTCCTCCACGTCCTATGGCCTTACTTACTTCTTCAGGTTTTAAAATGACCTCCGCTCGTTTCGTTTCCTCATTTAATTTAATGGAAGTCACTCGAGCAGGGCTTAGAGCACGGGTTACGAACAATTGCAAATTATTGGTGTAATTGATCACATCGATATTCTCATTCCCTAATTCACGAACTATGCCATGAATACGAGAACCCTTCATTCCTACACAGGCTCCTACCGGATCGATACGATCGTCGTAAGAGTCTACAGCAACTTTCGCTTTTTCTCCGGGGATACGCACAACTTTCTTCACGGTTATAAGTCCGTCGAATACTTCAGGGATCTCCTGTTCGAATAATTTTTCAAGGAAGACGGGGCTGGCTCTCGACATAATAATAGCCGGTTTATTCCCTTTCAGCTCAACGCTTTCAATGATTCCGCGAACGTTATCTCCTTTTCTGAAGAAATCTGAAGGAATTTGTTTGTCCTTCGGAAGAATGATCTCATTCCCTTCATCGTCGAGCAGGATGACAGCTCTATGGCGAATGTGATGAACTTCGGCCGTATAGATCTCCCCTTCAAGTTCTTTAAACTGCTTATAAATATTGGTGTTGTCGTGTTCGTGGATCTTGGAGATAAGATTCTGGCGCAAGGCGAGAATAGAACGTCTTCCAAGGTCGATGAGTTTTACTTCTTCCGAAACATCCTCGCCGATCTCAAAATCGGGTTCGATCTTACGGGCTGCACTTAGTGAGATCTCTTCATTCTCATCTTCAACTTCCCCATCGGCAACAACAACACGATTCCTCCATATTTCGAGGTCACCTTTATCGGGGTTGATGATAATATCGAAATTATCGTCACTCCCGTATTTTTTCTTCAAGGCGTTTCTAAAAACGTCTTCAAGTATCGCCATAAGCGTTACTCTGTCTATCAGTTTATCGTCCTTAAATTCCGAAAAAGAATCAATTAACGCTAAATTTTCCATGTCATTCTAATTAAATGTTATCATCACTTTTGCTTCAACAATATCGCTATAGTCAAGTACGGCTTCCTTTTGAACCGTTACTTTTCCTTTACCAATTGGTTTGGGTTCACGGGTTTTCCAAATAAGCGTCACCTTGTCATCGGTTGCCTCGGTAACCTCGCCTTCAATTTGCTCCCCTTTCCTGGTTTTAACTTTTAGTTTTCTGCCTAAATTCTTTTTGTATTGTCTCGGAAAAGACAAAGGTTCTGAAACACCAGCAGACATCACTTCCAGAGAAAAATCGTTTTCTTCCCTGTCCAGATTGTGTTCAATTTCCCTGCTCACTGCAATACAATCTTCAACGGTAACACCATTATCTCCGTCCAGGATCACCCGAATCTGATTATTATCTGTGATCTCAAGATCAATAAGAAACAAAGATGAATTCTTTTCCAGAGCCTGCTCAAGCAGCATTGTTACTTTATCCAACATCATTTTTAGCTATAAAAAGAGGGGACTTTTTGTCCCCTCGGCTAGTTACGTATCAAATTCGCTGCAAATATAGTATAAATTTTAAAATTAAAAAAACAATGAACAACCGTTTTATTTTTGTAATTTAATGGTTACTAATCACTTCTAATCCCTAGCGTATGAAACGAATTTTAGTGCCTACCGATTTTTCAGATCAAGCTGAAAATGCTTTAAAAATAGCGGCCCAGATGGCAGCGAAATTTAACAGCGAAATTTTTCTCCTTCATTCAATGGAAGTTCCTTTACACCTGGCCAATTCGGGCGATACGGGAAGCCTTCCTGAAGCCTTGTATTTTATAAAGTTGGCAAAAAAACGCTTTGGCGAAATAAGAAAAAAACCCTACTTAAGTGATACCACAATTCACGAAACGATCGGGCACAGTGAAATCTACAACGATATTAGCAAGGCCGTAGAGGACAACAATATCGACCTCATCATCATGGGCTCGCATGGAGCCAGCGGATTTAAAGAGATGTTTATAGGAAGTAATACCGAAAAGGTGGTGCGCACTTCTAAGATTCCGGTACTGGTTATTAAAAACGATCATCCCAAGTTTGAGATCAACAGTTTTGTCTTTGCCACCGATTTTTCGGAAGAATGCAAAAAACCCTTTCAAGAGGCACTCAATTTCGCTCAAAATGTAGATGCCACGCTTCATTTATTGTACATAAATACTCCTAACGACTTTAAAACATCTTCCGAAGCAAAGAAAATTATGGCCAATTTTGTCAAGGGAGTTGATACCACGCATTATTCGCTACACATTTACAATGACAATTCAGTAGAAAAAGGAATTCTCAATTTTGCCAAGGAAAATCATGTGCAACTAATTGGTATAAGTACGCATGGCCGAAAAGGATTATCACATTTCTTTAATGGAAGTATTAGTGAAGATATGGTAAACCATGCGAACATGCCCGTGATCACTTTCAAGATCTGATGAGATATACGTTAGGCGTTTTTATTGTTTTATTTTTTCTGAATTGTGGAACACCTCCTCGAAAACCGGGAGGCGATATCATAGGCAATACACCCGAAAAAACTGAAGCCCCTGACCAAAAGGAGATCATCGTTGCTCCCGTGACTCCCGATGGCGCTGTTTCGGCAAATTTTATAAGCGGAGAAGTACCTTTTTACGCCTATGTAAAGAATGTAGACACGAGGCGGGCAATTACTTCAGTATCATTCGAAAATACCTTGTTACCCGATATCCAAATCCCTGGAAGTTACGGTGCCACCTTATCGAGTCTGCGATTTCCGGAATTGGATCGAGATGTATTGTTGGTGAATTCCAGATTAAAGGATCCAAATTTCAATAAATACTATGTTTATATACTCCGAAACAACGAGTGGAAACAAATGGTAAATGGATTTGCCATCCATAAGAGCAATCGGCCAGACACGCTTAGTCCTATAAGAATTGACCCTGAAAATCCCAATAATATGTTACGGTATTATTCGGTTTTCGATCTGGATAAATCAAGTGGCAACAAATATACCTGGCGCTTATTGACGGAAAGTGTTCCTATTAAAAACAGATAGACCGGCTAGGTTCTTTTATCGATAATATTTCGTGGCTTCCGACTTGCCGTCGCATTTCGCACTTTTTCTATTTCCTTCAAATCACAGAATTCAATCTTTGGGTTCACCCTTAATTTTGCTCTGAAATGGTCCCTAATATCAGTTAAAAGTTCTTCCGAGGGATCAGTGGCAGCAATCCTTAGCAGAATTTCATCGGTGCCTATATCGTTTTTAAAAAGTTCAAAAACATAACTGTCGATCTCATTAAAATGATTGAGTACATTAAACAAAGCCGGAGGATAAAGGGTGGTGCCCTTATACTTGATCATTTGCTTTTTCCTTCCAACCACAGGCCCCAAACGCATGGTTTGTCGGCCGCATTGACAGGGCTCGTAATACGCCTGCACCATATCTCCCGTCTTAAAGCGAAGCAGCGGCATTGCTTCCACACCAAGTGTTGTAATAACCAACTCGCCAACAGTACCCTGTTCAACCGGCTCATTGTTATCATCGAGTATTTCGGCTATAATAAGTTCGGGATGATGATGACCCCCTATATGGTATTCACATTCGTTAAAAGCCGTGCTCATTTCGGTAGAAGCATAGGTAGAAAAGAGTTTGATCTTCCAATGGTTCGTGATCTTGTTTCCCAGCGCATTCAAAGAAAAATCCTGCTCTCGTATGGGTTCTCCAATACAAATGGCCCCCTTTATCCCTGAAGCGTTTAAATCTATATTATGATGCATCGCATACTCGATCAATTTTAGCAAGAATGAGGGTACAGTAATAAGATATGAAGGCCTGAACTTTTGTATTGAGTCCCACTGTAATTCGGGCACTCCGGACCCCACCCTAATAATTCCGGCGCCGAGTTTTCGTGTACCCAAAAAATAAGCAAGCCCTGCCATAAAACGTCGATCCATGGTAGTCATTAATTGAATCACATCTTCTTCGGTGATTCCCGAACAAGCTAAAGAAATTGCCTCATTATACGCCAGTCGTTCCAGATCATTTTCGGTAAGGGCAAAAGTCACAGGTTCTCCCAGAGTGCCCGAGGTTGTTACATAATCGATAATTTTTTTCTTCGGAACACAAATAAAATCATCATTCCTTTTTTGCAATTGCTCCTTGGTTGTAACCGGAATATTTTTCAAGTCTTCCAGAGAATTGACATCATCTGGTTTAATGTTTTTTGAATCAAACAGCGTCTTATAGTATGGAGAATTTTTATGAACGTACCGCAGCATCTCCTGCAGGGCTCCTTCCTGAAACTTTTTTATATCGGCACTGCTTTTCTTTTCAGTTTCAGGGATCATCGGTTAAGTTTTCGTTTTAATTTATAAATATTACGCTCTATTTCCTGTTTATCAGGCAATGTAGGTATTACCTTTTTATTGGCCGTTTCAAAGGCTCTTAACGCTGCCGCATAATATCCCTTTTCATTGTAGTACTTTCCTGTTAGATAATATGCTTTCCAATAGTCAGGGTTTTTCTGTTGTAAGGCTAAAAGCGTGAACGGTAAGAGATCGTTATCCCTTTCAATGGCATTTTCTACCAGCCTTTCCAGTATTCGGTAATCTTCATAATTTTTAAATGCCGGCGTATCTACAAAAGGGTCTTTCGCGATGGTTAGCGGAAGTATCGCCATACTTTCTTTTGCAGGGTTTCCTTCTCGATCCTTAAAGACTTCGTTAAGATCGTAAGATACAAATTCGCCCAACTGATATGGATTTGATGATATCCACACCCGAAGATCTTCTGGTTGAAAGACGATTCCATGATGTGCCAACAACTGATTGAGCGCCTTTTCATTGCCAAAGCCCAGTATCGTATCGTTCACACCTTTTTTATTTCGTAGGATGGCGACGGCTTCGGTGGGACTAATTTTTTCATCTTCCGCCAACAGCTCTTCCATCCGTGTAAAACGGTATTTCGAATGACTTTCTTCGATCTGTTTTATATTCCTGCGATCGTTTTTAAATACGTCAGACTGAAAATGATTGGAACAAATTAGTTGCTCGCTGTTCGTAACCTCATAAACACCAAAATCTGTAGGTGACATTTCAATAAGTGCGGCTCTTCCGTCTTTAGCGCTTCCTATAAAGATCGCTTCAGAAACAAAAACTTCGCGTTCTTTAGCAATGGCCACTGCTTCTTCTATGGTGGCAGCATATTGTAAGATCTCACGGGTAACGATGGAAATGGGAGTTTTTGCCACCAGTGGAATTTTCGATTTTCCGGCGTTTATAGTGACGGTAAGCCCTTGGTCGTTCATCCCGGAGACTACACCTATCATTCCACCCCAGCTTACCGACATGAAGTTATGGCCTTCCGAAGGATTCACAAACGCAATGATCTTTTCCTCGGCAAATTCATCTCCTGCATAGAAATCGAAATTTCGGCCAATAAGTAAATTACCATCGGGTGTTTTTTCACCCCACACTGCAAAGGAGGAACAACCCACCAACATGAGATCCTGAAGCGCATGGCCTATATCATGAGCTCCGTGCAGATATAAGGACCTTAAATACGGTGTTGCAAGTTCATTATATTCGGAAGAAGAAAATCGGCTTATTCCGTAGATCTCTGCTTTGAACTCCTCTTTTATATGTAGGTACATTTTACGGTTGTACCAAGATAAGAACTTCCGAAGAAAATTACGTCGGCCTTGAGAAGGAACCAAATCATAGATCTTTTCCATAAACACCCTTTCCTGCTTGAGAACCAATTCTCTGCTCAGACTTCCGGAAATGAGTCCGAGTTCCAAAGGATCCCCTTCCACATACATTTCCCACAGCCCGAATCGATTTTTAAGCAGAAAATTATTCCCGATAGAAAAGGTAGAATCGTTTATCACAGTTCTTTCAGGAATATTAATATTGTATGAACTAAGATTCGGTCTATCATTGAGTGAAGCCTTGATTCCACAGGAAGACATCGACAAAACCGACAATAGCATTAACAGGTATGTCGCTCCCTTTTTAATCATGTTGAGGGCGCTGCTTATACCTCTTGTTTACTTTGGCAAGCACACTGTTTTCCTTGTAATCGACCCATTTCTGACCAAGAAGATAGCGCATGCCGTTTTCAATATTTCGCATAAACAATAAGTTGTAGAATAATTTGGCCAGCGCTTTTGGTTTCCTCGGAAAAGCCCTAAGCGTAATTGAAAATCCTGCGTTGAGGTAGGTGATGTAATGCCAGTATCCGCTAGGCATATATAGAGCGTCCCCGTGTTTCATTTGGGCCGACAATCCCACTACATTTTGAAGTGCCGGATATTTTTCGAAATCGGGATTTTCCATATCTATGGTCTCCAGATTATGCACCGTAAAGGGAACTTTATACAAGTATTTTGCCTGATCGGGTGCAAATAATGTAACACTTTTGTCCCCGTGAAAGTGAAAATGTACCAGATCTGCCATATCCATATCATAATGTGCCAGCACTTTAGAGCCTTCTCCACCAAAGAACATCACCGGTAATTTTTTAAAGAATTTAAGTCCGATCTCGGGATAACTGAAATCCTTTTCTAGCTCGGGCATTTTCTTTAGCAGATTATAAAAGAACATCCTTAGATCGGTAGGGCCCGATTTAAGGATCTCGATATAATCGTACAATTTTATTTTCTTGGCGGGTACGACCGACTTGGTGTGCCCTTTTGTGGGCTCATTATTGTACAGAGGCACAATCTGGTCTCCGGCATGTTCCTGTATATAATTCAGATTCCACTTTGTATAAGCAGGCCAATCCTTCGTGAGATCTTCAATGATCACAGGACGTTGCGGTTTGTAGTAAGTTTCCGTGAATTCCTTTTTGGAAATACGCTTCACTCTGGGTATAGGCACCGTTCTTATTTTTCCCATAGCGTTATAGTGGTGTTTTCTTTTCAGAATTAAAAATAAGAAGATTAAACAATATGGGTTGCAAAGTAAGCGCAATTAACAGTGCGGAAATTATCCCAATTACTGTGACTATTGAAATAGAATACAATGCCGGATGTTTTGCAAATATTAGCACACCAACACCAAGTATAGTTGTGATCACCGAAAGCAAAATTGAAGTCTTATGAGTAGCTAATGCCGGTAGTTGTGTTTTGTGTTCAAGAATTAGACCATTGGTAATAAAAATACTGTAATCCACTCCCAATCCAAATATAAAGGAGCAAATGATGACATTAAAAACATTAAAATCGATTTGTAACAATCCCATAAGCCCAACAGTGACGAGCCAGGTCATTCCAATAGGTATAGCTGTAACCAGCCATAGCTTCCAGTTCCGAAAGTACAGCAGCAACAGGAAGACAATCAGTATGGAGCAATAGAGGAGCAATCGGTTAAAATCATGCTGAAGACTGCCCAACAGCGTTTCATTAATTTCTACTCGGTCAATAAGCGTGGCATGATCTATATCGATGAAGTGACTCTTCACCTTCGGAAGGTTTTCTTCTGAAACTTTTACAAGGGAAGTTACGGTACTCATTTCAGAATCGATTCTAATAAAATCATCTATATCGATTAGTCCGAGTGCCTTATAGTCGTCGAGAGAAACAGGGGTAAAATCGGCATCAAGTAATTGATAGAATTCATTATGGGTCGTCGGTTTAAACCCATAGGCCGCGCCACTCTTTATGAGATCATTTTTGATTTGTTCTTTACGCAGGGGTGTCCAGAATTTCTCCCATGCTGAAATCCTATCCCGTTGTTGAACTTCTGAAGCGACTAAGGCACCCACCGAATTAAAGCTGAGAATTTCGTTTTGCCTATCTAGCAGCTGAAGGATTTTGAAAACGCTGTCATTGGCTTCCAATGCCTGTTGGAGATCCCCTCCGTGCGCCACCACATACACAGATTTAGAGCTTGTATTAAGCAGTTCATCCAGACCAATTTCTGCCTGCCGGATCTCTTCAGAGGTATAATTTAATTGTGCAATATCCTTATTGAAACCAACCATTGTATAGGTAAAGACACTCGATACGATAAGTAAAATTAAGGCAGCTGTAAGCGCTTTATTCTTATGAAAATGATAAGCGGCCAAACGATCGATAAAAGTCCGTTTTACTGCCTCCTTGTTATGAACTCTGTAAGTTAAGGGAATAAACAGTAGTGCGACTATGGCCGCTCCAAGTACACTTATCGCAGCAAATATCCCAAGATCCTGAAGCGCCCTTGAATCTACAAATAGCAAACATAAAAATGCTAGCGCTGTCGTTAGGCTACTCATTACAATGGGTCGGGAAACCTGTACCAGGACACGAGTCACCGATTCGTGATTCCTGATGTGAGTAAGAATATGTAAAGAATAATCCAGTGTTACACCTATGAGTACCGAGCCTATTCCTAATGAAATTGCGGAAATTTCGGTTCTTAACACAGACAGACAAAATACTGCTAATAGACCCCCGACTAGCGTGGGCGTGAAAAGAATGATAGGAAGGACTAATTTTCGGTAAAAAAAGATGAAAAGGAGGATAAGGATTAAAAGTGCTATCCCCACGGTGTATTGTATATCCTTTTTTATTTGTCTCGCATTTTCAACCCCAATTATGGCTCCCCCATAATATTGGGTGCTGACCCTATCTTGATATGCTGCTTGAAGATTATTACGGATCGTAAACAACATATCTACCAACGCCTCGTTTTTTTCGGTTTCGCTTGATTTGTACTTCGGACTCACAAACAACAACAAATGCCGTTCGTCCTTACTCACCAAAAATCCGTTCCTTACGTCAAAAATATCCCCGGAGCCCAACTTTTTGAGTTTTTTCAGACCTGTAGGGGAAAGACCCAGCGGATCGCGAACAATAGTCTTCTTGGCGATTATACCCGACGGAGATACAAGGGTCTTATAATTTGTTGCAACCAGATTCTCAATGCTGTCTTGGTTAAGTTTCCGTGATAGCCGGTCGAAATCATATTTGCTTAGAAACTGCGGGATATTTTGAAAAATGAAATCAAGAGTTTCCAGCATATTTTCTTCGGCTACTTCTCCTTGGATCTTAGCAATAAGGTCGCCCGAGTTATTTCTTAATGAATCGAGAAGTTTTTCAGCATAATTAGTTAGGTCCTGAACAGATCCTTCAGAAGTTCGTTGGAGATGGATGATAATTCGATCACTAAATGCAGCCGATTCGATGATCTGTTGTAATTTTTCATTTTGTGCCGAAGAAGGAATTAATTTTGAAATATCCTCATCAAATTCAACTTTAGAGGCTCCCCAAAGTAAGATCATAAAAACAGCAAACAGTCCTGCGAAAAATAACAATCTTCGCTTCCTGAAGTAATTGTGAAATGATATAAATACCCTATCCATTTGCTATTATCTTTTTAGGCTGAAGAACACTCAGCACCAGATATCCGATAACTCCCGAAACCACAGCTGCAGTCACCGACAAAGTTATACTACCAATGAGATAAGCTTCCAAATGACTAAGAAGATCAAAATCTGCAATAAGATCCTCTTTGGCGACATAAGTATCCTGCCCCAAAACGAGATTTCCTGTCTGAAGACTCAACAACAGCACAAACGGGATAAACGGCGGCAAGCTAATATTCGAAAAAGCGAAAGCGATTACTTTGTTCAATTTCAACAGGATCGCAAGAAAAATCACAATAATGGTGTGAAAACCCCAAAGCGGTGATAGGCCGATAAATACCCCGAGCGCAATTGAGAGTGCCTTTTTTCTGGGGGAATCGCCATTTCTCAAAAAGTCTTCAAGAAAAAATCGCTTTATGCCTTTTTTTTTTAGTCGGCGAATAAAATTCCGCGGAATGATATAAAAAAGCTTTACCAATAAGAACCAAATGATTAGGACGACGATCCGCGCAATGTCCATAAACGGTCTGAAATGTGACACCCGCTCACTTTGATCGTATAGGATATTGATAGGAACGTTCTTCACTTCGATATCAGACCAATGCGCTTTTACAATTACCTCAACTTCAAACTCAAATTTTTTGGTATTTCTGAAAAATCGAATTTTGTCTAAAGCCTTTATTGGATATAACCTAAACCCCGATTGAGAATCCTTGAGGTCGAGACCTGTTACCGCCTTCACCCAATACGTGGATACCCGGTTTCCCTTACGGCTACGAGCGAGAACATCGGCTTCATTCATGTTTCGGTCTCCAATAAGCAACATATTCTTATTGTCAGATTTAACTAGCTCCTCAATAAATACGGGAATATCTGAGGGAAAATGCTGCCCGTCGCTATCGAGAGTTATTGCATAATCATAACCAAGCCCTACTGCGTATTTAAATCCGAGTTTGAGTGCATTCCCCTTGCCTTTGTTCTTCGGAATATGGATTTGTTCTATTTGCGGATACTTCTCAAGGATATGAAGGGTATTGTCGGTAGAGCCATCATTGACAAGTACAATATCTGAAGTATACTCCAGCACCCCATCCAACACTTTTTTAAGCGTTTTGTTGTTGTTATAGGTAGGAATGACCACACAGCATTTAAGCTGTTTCATGTTCATTGTAATGTCCGGTAGTTCCATACACCTTAGCTTCTCCCGCGAATCATAATATTGGTTATTCTTCTACAAAAGTAACATTACATTTTAATACTGGGGTCGCATCCGGTGTGGAAGTATTGTTTTTAACTGTTATTATATTGGCTTCCCGAACCATCCGAAGTGAAAATAGCAGCATCGGCTCGATCATAGGGTCGACAACCGAAAGAAATTTTACATCCTTCACTTCCTGCATAAAAAGCGATTTGCCCGTGTGACCTTCGGTAAGATCTTTAATAATCTGAAGCATAGCGACACCCGGAGTTACGGGTTTTCCCGGAAAGTGTCCCCTGAAAATATCATGTGCTTTATTTAATTGAATGGTATACACCATGGCATTGTCTACAGTATTTTTCTCCTCAAGAACCCGATAAAAATTCTGAAAGGACATAAGCTAAAGTTTAAATTCTTGTTCGGAAACGGCCGAGTTCAGTTTTTTATTCTGAAAGGTGATTCGAGTATAATCGCCGTTGGGTTCATTCAGCTTTACTTCCAGAACTTCTCCTTTTTCTTTATCGAATTTCAGCTGAAAAGAGCCAATAAACTTCAGTATTTTCTTTTCCTTTGGAACAAACACTACCCTATAACCAACCGCATCGGTAAAATAGGTGATCTCAAATTTCGAATTGTCGAACATATCACCGTTCAGACTTCCTACGATAAGTGAATTAAGTGAACGGAACATTTTATTTGAACTGAGATCGTAAGCATCCTTTTTACCATCCTGACTCACAAACAGCTTATCCTCTTTAAAAACCACAGTACTTTTGTAGGGAGTCACATATTCCCACCGAATAAGATTTGGACTTTTAAAAACTAATTTCCCATTGGACGGAATGTCGCTTTCCATAACTTCCATATGCTTCACCTGTTCGAAGTCACTCACAATAGTTTTGGTGTTTTGTGCTGCCAGCTTCACCTTCGATTTCAACTCGTTCTGTTGTGAAGTGGTTAGTTCCTGCCCCAGAGTGATTTGAGTAAGTGTGAAGAGAAGAATGAGCGAGAATATTTTAATCGTTTTATTCATTCAAAAAGTCCTTTATCAAAACCGTTTTATATCGGTTTTGTTGCAAAAATAGCAACAAATGTTCCAAAACCTCTACAGTGTTTGCCTGGGTATCATGAAAAAGGATAATACTGCCCGGCTTTACACGGTTGATCACCCGCTTTTTTATAAGTTCAGCATCGTTTATGGCAGTATCATAAGATCGTACATTCCACCCTATTACCTTATGTCCTGTTCGTTTAATCGCTTTGGCCAGATGTGGCGTGGTGACCCCATAAGGAGGACGAAAAATAGCAGGTTGAGAACCGGTTATTTTTTCTATGATGCTATCGGTTTGTTCTATTTCTGACATCCAGGTCTTCGTACTGCTAAAGCTAATCGCGGGTGTATGTGAAAAAGAATGATTTCCTATTGCATACCCTGAAGTACTCATTTTTTTTACCAGTTCGGGGTGTTTTTGTACCTGCTTCCCAATGAGGAAAAATGTGGCCTTGGCATCATATTTTTTTAAGAGCTCAAGCACTTCGGGAGTGTATTGACCGTGCGGACCGTCATCGAAAGTGATGGCAACTTCCATTTTGGAGTACCGCTTCAGGCCCGTAAAAGCTTTAAGGTGAAAATTCCAGCTCAAACTAAAGGATCCTATCATTACGATCCATAACCAAATTAAGACCGGAATAAAATAAACCCATATGGGCAAATCATTTGCCATCCCTATCCAGACCATTACAGCAAGGAAAAGCAGGAAAAGGACAGATATATTTTTAAATTTTAGCATTGGGAAAGTAGAATAAAACTATGACTCCTTCCCTTAATCTGATTGTACAACAATATCGTTTTAACGGGTCGTTCAGGAGCTTTACTCCCAATAAGTGCCTGAGGGATGTGCTGTTCCTTCAGAATTCTATATCCCGCCCAAAATCCAAATCCGGATGCGGTATAATGTTCCCCGCTCAAATGCTTATACGATAGCTGAGGTACTTCGGCAAAAAGAGAATTCGCAAGGGTTTGGTAATATCGGTCAAAAGCGTCTCCATTGTGGCCCGAAATAAATGCATCAACGTCGTTAGAAGATAAACCGTTTCGATTTAAAAACGCTTCAGTCTTCTTTGCAATAGCTACTTCAGGTATCACTTCATATAACTCCACAGCGATTAATTCTATACCCTCTTCGGAGTCTTCCGAAGACAATATAAAAAAAGACGCCCCTTCCCCAAAAGGAACAGTAATTCCTTGTTTTTCCGAAGCTTCGAGCATACTCATATAATTAATAAATTCCTTGCCAAGTTCGTCAACTCCTCCCACCAAAACATTCTTTTTATTTTCCAGACATACCATTAGTTGCGCATCAATAAGGGCAGACTCAAAGGAAGCCGACCCATGAACATAGGTCGTGTTATAAGAATTGCAATTCATACCTAAGGCGATACGCGCACCAACAGTATTGTGTGTGGATTCAATAAATGCCGACGGACTTATATATTCCTCGTTGTTAGAGATAATGGTATTTAGAAATTTCTCGGTGTCTTCTATACATCCCAGACCTGTGCCAAGTAGTATTGCTTCTGGTTCGGTTATACATGCCTCACGTAGTGCTTCTTTGGCGGCAACAACGCCCATTTTTACTCCGGTGGCCATTCTGCGGGCAGCAACTGGGGAGATCAGTTTTTTATAATCGGGATGTATAGCATTTGCGAATGAGGACGAAACTCCTTGAGCATGATTCAGAAAATCTTCGGTGTAAAAAGTGTCCTGAGCAGAAATGGCAACAGCGCTATGGATAAAGCATCTTTTCATAATGTACCGAAGATAAGTGACGTACAATTGCCTCCAAAGCCGAAGGAATTGGACAGTATATTACGTATTTTCTTTTTCTGAATACGGGTTTCGGGTATCAGTTGCGTCTTGGCGATCGCCGTGGAAAAATTCAAATTCGGGAATACGGTTTGTTCCTGAAGTGCCAACACTGAAAATACTGCTTCGACAGCCCCTGCGGCTGCCAACGTATGCCCTGTAAACGATTTTGTGCTGCTGAAAGAGGGAAGGTGATCTCCAAATATTCGTATTAATGCTTCACTTTCCGACAGATCGTTGTTCATAGTTGCGGTGCCGTGGGCATTGATGTAGTCAATATCGGCGGCATTGAGATTTGCTGTCTTCAAGGCCTCTTTCATTGCCATATAAGCTCCATCTCCCGTTGGCGACGATGCAGTTTGATGGAAAGCATCATTTGCATTGCCATAGCCCCTAACCCATGCCATAATATATCGTTTCTCACGTTTAGCTACGGCTTCAGATTCCAGTATTAAATATGCTGCTCCTTCCCCCAGGTTTAACCCTTTTCGGTGGGCATCAAAGGGTGCACAAGCCTCGTCGCTCAAGATCATAAGCGATTTAAATCCATTTATGGTAAATTTTGACAGCGCATCGGTTCCCCCAACTACCACCCTGTCTAATTTTCCGGCTTTAATTAATCGGGTACCCAGCATGATGGCATTTGCAGCAGAAGAACAGGCCGTACTAACGGTGGTTACAAATCCGGTGATGCCCAATTGGGCGGCTATTTTCTGCGTACTGTCTCCGGCAAGATGACTGTTAATATATTTTCTGGTTCCGGGGCGGGAGGTGAATTCCTTAAAATATTTTTCGGTCATATCCATTCCACCCACAGTGGTGGAAGAGATTAGGCCGGTTCTTAATGTGTCTTTAAGATCGGCACCACTGTTATGGAGTGCTTCTTTGGCGGCGATCGCGCCTAAAAGTGCGGTTCGGGTATAGTTATGTTCTTCTGTAAGGTGTAACATAGAAGCAAGTTCCGCATTGGTCATTTTTACTTCACCCACCTTAATTTCGGAAGCATGGCTGGTAGTAATATGTTCTAAATTTCCAATTCCGGAAGCGGAGGAACGCAGACCACTTAAATTCTCTGCCACGGTATTGCCTATAGCCGAAATGATCCCCATTCCGGTAATGGCAACAGCCCGGGTCTCTCTATTTTGTCCTGTGCTTGGCAATGTAATTTGCTAAAACCGTAATTGACTGAAAGATCTCTTTTCCTTCTTTGGGGTCGGTTAATTTTATTCCGTAATCCTTATCCAACATTACGATCAATTCCAGAGCGTCTATGGAATCCAACCCCAGACCGTCTCCAAATAAAGCGTCGTCATCGGCAATTTCATCTACTGCAATGTCTTCAAGGTTCAACAGTTCAATAATATTTTCCTTCAGTTCTTGTTTTAATTCAGTCATTAGGTGGTATATAATCTGTTTATTTCATCTATTGTATGCGGCCGATCTCCTGTTTTTTCAACGAGATACAAAAATGCCTCATAATTCTCATTATCAAATTCAACCCAGCCACACAGTGCTTTCGAGGCTTTTTTCATCTCCAGAAGGCTGTTCACCTGATCGAATAACGGTTGAGCATTAAAGCTGTCAAATATAAAAAAACTATTCTCGGAAAATTGCTTATGCCGTATACATATCTCACCTATGCAAATGTTGGGAAGGGTATAGACAAACACCGACGGACTGGGGAAGTAATGCTCTTTATTTGAAATACTCTGTTGGTGTTTTCGATCGGTATCCAGACTGGAAGCCCGATTTGCAAATATCATGGCAATATCTTCAGAAGTGGTATCCGTTCTCTTCAGGATGAGCTCCGCACCGAGAAATGCGAGTTTACTTAGGTTGTCCATCTTGAAGAAACGAGCATATTTTATTCCGAGTTCATTATAAGCATCTTTGGCAAATAGCGCAAAATTTGATTGCTCGCTATAAAATATCTCTGCACCATTTAGGTACAAAGTCTCGTTTTTTATATGGCAAAAATGTGTTATGTGAAATTTATGTTTCACGAATTAGTCTTTCTTTTTACACACTAAAATTGTATGAAATTCACCCAACGGTACATCTTCTACAAGCGAAAGCCCGGCTTTTTCAACCAGATCGATCATCACCGTTGAAGGGTACATTTTACTGTTTCCATTTGCCAAGGCCGTAAAATAGATCGATGTCGCTTCCAATACAAATTTTGCATTGTCGAACTTCTGTCGGTCGGTAAAAGTTTCGGTAATATATAATTCGGTGTTGTGATCCATGGACGCCACACAGCTTCTCAAAATTTTTAAGATCTCTTCTTCAGAAAAACAATCCAAAAACTGACTCATCCATATCGTATCAGCCCCAGCAGGAATCTGCGGATCACTATCAAGCCAATTGATCTCCTGTCCCGAAATGCGGGTTTCCATTCCATGCTTTTTTGCATTCTGAAGGGCCTTATTCAATTGCCCGGGCAGATCGATGATCTTGATATGAATGTCGGGGTCTCTCTTACAGCAGCAAATAGCGAATTTCCCGGTATTTCCACCTATATCGAACAACAATTTTGGTTTAGAAGCAAGAACCTTGTCGAGCGCTTCGGTAAAAATATCGTCTGAATAGTGATGATCGAAATCGAACCAAGAACGCTGAACCTGTTCCGGTAGCTGTGAGAGTCCGTCGTAAATCGTCTTCCAGTCGCCCAACTCCTTTAAGCCGGACGGTGTTCCCGTTTTGATAGCGTCCTCCAAGTGAAACAGTCCTTTATAGCAGACATCATGAGTAAAATTTAAATTGACGTTTACGGTTTTATCATAATTTAAAAAATATCCGGTTTTTGTGAGTTCGTATTTATAGGCTTCATTTTGGGTCACAAGACCCGAGCTTTCAGCCATCTCCAGCAATACCCCAATTCCGTATTCACTAATTGATAATTGGGATGCAATTTCATCAATCCCCACGCCGCCCTTCTCCCGGTTCTCAAAAATATAGTTGAAGACTCCAAGTCTTTTCAGTGAAACGGCTGTTTGAAATACAAATGGAGCAAAAGCAATAGTCTGTGCTTCCTGTAATGCGTCGATGGCTCTTTTAGGTTTTTTTATCATATCGCTTTTGCTATTTAATTTCTGTATGGTTTGGTTTCATTGCGTTACTTTCTGAAAGATCGCTGCGGTGTTACATCCTCCAAAACCCGATGATGTCTTCAAGAATACGGTTAACGGCTTGGGTGTTGTTTTTTCTATGATATTCAGTGGCTTTGAGAGTCCGATCTCATCAAATCCCAGAGATGCAAAACAGGTGTTTTGCTGAAGGGAGTGCATCCCTACTATAGTTTCGACCAGACCTGAAGCACCCAAAGTATGCCCAAAATATCCCTTAAAACTGTTTAAAGGAATATGCTCCATCTCCAAACGGTTGAAAGCTATGGCTTCCATTTCGTCATTAAATGCCGTTGCCGTTCCGTGAGCCGAAATATAGTCGATATCTTTTTCGGTTAGATTTGCTTCGCTCATGGCCGATTGCACCGATCGGACTAAACCTTCTCCGGTTCTCGAGGGTCCGGAAATATGATTGGCATCATTGCGTGAGCCCTCCCCAAGGATTTGCACTGCTTCATTCGGGAGGTTTTCTCTTTCTGAAGTAACCAATACGCAGGCAGCAACTTCTCCCAATGTTATACCATCTCTGTGCTTGCTGTATGGTTTGCAGGGAAATTTACTCATCGCCTGAAAGGAATTAAAACCCGAAAGCACAAATTCGGAAATAATATCTCCACCCACCACAAATACATGATCATACCTACCCTGCTCGATGAATCGTTTGGCAGTCACTATTCCGAGTAATCCTGAAACACAGGCATTGGAAAGTACTAATGGTTCTGTATTAAACCCGAAAAAAATCTTTAAAACTGAAGACAACTGCGATAAATAAGCACTCTTCGATTCACTATCATTCTCCAGACTGTCAATATTTCCTTTGGTGGTAGACAGAATCAATCCTACTCTAGAATTCAGTGAAATTTTAGAGCTGGAGATCACTTGTGACAATGCAAGCAGCAACATTTTTTCGAGTCGGCTGTAACCGTTATCAGAACTCAATTTTTGAAATTCCAGATGCAGTTTTTCAGAAGGGATAACAGAAGCATAGCATGGTTCATTAAAAAGCTGAGGATCATTTTCAATATGTATTCCCGAAACCTCATTTTTTATCTTTTCAACCACCTCCTTACTGTCGAAGCCCAGATTGGAAATAATACTATTATATGACAGGTATGCTTTTTTCATTTACAGACCCATTTTATGTTTCCATCGTTTGTAAAAAGCGGGATTGAGCAATGCCAACTCCATATTTCCGGATGTTGTAAAAACCTGAATAGTTTCGCCATGACAAACTAGTTCTTTGTTTTCATTAAAAATATTATACCGAAAGATCATTTTTGCCGCTTCCGAAGGGATAAACACAGTTTCGATAGTCGCCACATCACCGTAACGTAAGGGTAGTTTGTGTTCCATGGTGGTTCTTACGATCGGACATACATACCCTTCGGCTTTAATATCCAGATAGGATATCCCGTGTTCCCGCCCAAAAGCTTCGCGGCCTTCCTCGAAGTATTGAATATAATAGCCATGCCAAACGATTCCCAGAGGATCGGTTTCATTAAATCGTACCCGGATCTCATGAGTATTCTTCAGCTTACTATTATGGGAAGTCGATTTGCTCATAAATTCATGGTTGAAGTACGGTTTTCATTTCTGAGGATGCTATGATTTCTTCCTGAAGACAAGTTTCACATTTTATCATCAGCATCCCCATTGCATTATAAAGAATTTCCACTTCCGTTTCAATTCGTTCTGAAACCTTTGGAAGTCTAATGATCGTCGCTTTTTTTATGGCTCCAATAAATCCAATGTAAGGATTTTCATTTAAGGCAAATGCCGAATAGCCCATATAAGCTGCAGCAGACTGAGCCATATGTTCGAGTATACCGGCTTCGGTAAACGATCCATTCTTCAGAAAAATACTGTCTTTTGGAATGGTATATCCGGTACAAATGTTATGAGAGTCGAAAGACAGAATTGTATCGAGCAATACCATTGGCCATCGATGCGGAATTAATCCTTCGATCATCAATGCATCATTTAAGGGAAGTTCCGGAAGTTTCATGCCGATCTGCGATTTTGTTTATCATCCCAAAAATCATAAAAATTAAACCATTGCAAAGGATATTTTCTAACAACCCGTTCCAGATGATTTGTAAATGTATTTAGTAAAACCTGCGGATCATTACTGTCTATCTCTATTCTTCGGGCATACAAATGATAGTGTTTTTTCGGTTCCCTAAGCACATAAACAAACAATACCGGAGTTTGTAAGCGGGTCGCCATATGGAATGGTCCCATTGGGAATTTTGCCGTGGCTCCTAATAATTCGGCTTCCATACATTTATTGACATTCAGATAACGATCGCCGGCGATACAAATAATTCGATTTTGAGCGAGGGCAGCATTAATTTCAAAAATATGAGACATATCGTCTTGAATGATTATAAAATGTGCTCTGTCCTTCTTTAAAAACTGATCGAGGTATTCTTTGATCTCCTTGTGATCCTGGTCGGTGATGACAATGCTTATGGCTTTTTTGGTTACTCTGTCTTTAAAAAAATACTGTGCCAGTTCGAAATTTCCCATATGAGCGCTAATGAGAATTCCGCCTTTACCCATATCGAGAACTTCCTTCAGTTTTTCTTCTCCGTCGAACTCGTAAGTATATTTATTTCGCAAGCCTGAAGAGATCGCTATTTTATCGATAAGTGTTTGTCCGAAGACATAATAGGTTTTATAGACACTTATAAAAGTCTTAAATCGGGAATATTTTAATCGTCTTCGAAAATAATAAAATAATCCCCGTACATTCTTTCTCGAAAAAACATAGAAATACGGAATAGGCAGATGCATAAGAGCATAGGCGGCATTAACGCCAAAATGCTTTATAAAGAATATAAAAATTTTGAATCCGAGTACGGTTCCTCTGGATTTCCCATCCCATTCTGCTGCCATTGCTTCTTTTCGGATATTAAATTACAAATCCATACCCTTCAGAGTTTCGAGGGTACTCCGCAAAAATAGCCCAATTATTTTGTTTTACCGAAGTATGCTTAAGAGTAGATTCCTCCGTTCACATTAATTACCTCACCGGTAATGTAGGATGCTTTTTCAGAAGCCAGAAATGATACCACATGTGCTACTTCTTCAGATTTCCCGAATCGTTGCATGGGCACCAGTTTTTTCAACTCCTTTTCATCCAGCTCACTGGTCATATCGGTAGCAATAAAACCGGGAGCCACAGCATTAACGGTAATTTTCTTTTTGGCTAGTTCCTGAGCCAGCGATCGCGTTGCTGCAATGACGGCCCCCTTGGCAGCCGAATAATTCGTTTGACCCGACGTACCTTTTAAACCGGATAGAGAGACAATATTTATGATCCGTCCGTATCGATTCAGGATCAGTTTTTCAGTTAGTAGACTTGTAACATTATAAAAACCATTTACACTGGTCTTGATCACGTTATGCCAATCCTCCGGCTTCATCCACATAAAAAGGTCATCTTTTACGATTCCCGCATTGTTTACGATCACCTCAATTACTGCATTTTCATTTTCCTTCTGAAATTGAGATAAGGCCGTTTGTACCTCATCGTAGTTGGAAACATCGAAGGCTAAGAGCGTCCCTTTATTTCCTGTATTCTCCAATTGCTTAAGGGTTTCCAATGCCGCATCCTTGTTTGAGTGATAATTGATTAGAATATGATATCCCAGATCCTGGGCGAGTTGCAGACTAATGGCGCGACCAATTCCGCGTGATCCTCCTGTGACTAAAGCATATTTCATACTCAAATTTATTATAATTCCGATTCAGAGAGTAGTTCGGTTACCTTCTGAATAAAGGGATACATAACCATATCTTCCTTAAGAACCGGCACAAGCGTGCGAATCTCATCGTACAATTTACGCGTCTTTGAAGATACTTGGTCTCTGGCTTCCAGGAAATCAATGGCCTGAACAATGGTAATCATTTCAATTGCTACGATTTCAAACGTATTTTCTATCACTTTTTTAGTGATCAATGCCGCATTGGCACCCATACTCACTATATCTTGATTGTCATTATTGTTGGGTATACTGTGAACATACATTGGGTTAGACAGCATCTGGTTTTCGGCTGTGGTGGAGGTAGCGGTAAACTGAATCCCCTGCATCCCGAAATTAAGTCCGAGTTGTCCCATATTTACAAAGGGTGGAAGGATGTCATTCAGTTTTGAATTTAGCAAATAGTTAAGCTGTCTTTCGGCCAGCATGCTCATTTTTGTAACGACGATCTTAAGTTTGTCCATTTCTAGGGAAACATAATCCCCATGGAAATTTCCACCGTGATACACCTGGTGAGTCTCCACATCCACAATGGGGTTGTCATTTGCCGAATTTACTTCTTCAATAAGGATCTTTTCAACATTGGTGAGTGTATCCAGGACCGGACCAAGAATCTGCGGAACGCAACGCAGGGAATAATATTCCTGAACTTTTTCTTCAATAACGTCATCGTCAGATATTCCATTATAGAGGTGATGCTCACGCTTTCTTGTGAGGCCACTGTCTGTAAGATGTTCGCGCATGAGTTGGGCAATTTGTCGCTGACCCGTATGTTTTTTAGACATATTAAGTTCGAGGGACAAATGATCGTCATAGGCCTTTACGATCTCGTTGATGGCGGACGAACCGGACACCATTCGATGTAAGAGATTTCGGGTTTTGATGGTATTTAGTATTCCAATCCCAGTCATCACCGAGGTACCGTTCATAAGTGCGATACCTTCACGTAATTCAACCTGTATGGGCTTTATATTTTCCTTCTGAAAAACCTCTTGAGTAGTTTGGCGTTCACCCTTGTAAATTACTTCGCCTTCACCGATAAGAACCAAGGCAAGATGTGCCAATTGCACCAGATCACCACTGGCTCCAACCCCACCATGCTCATAGATGATGGGAGTAATGTTTTTATTGATGAGTGTGACCATTAACTGGATGACTGAAGGATGCACCCCCGATTTTCCTAAACACAAAGTATTTAAGCGGGCTAACATTGCTGCTTTCACACAGTCTACAGGAAGGATGTTCCCACTTCCCGAGGAATGACTACGAATTAAGTTATACTGGAGTTGGATTTGCTGTGTAGCCTCAATTTTGTATTGAGCCATAGGTCCAAAACCGGTGTTTACACCATAAATGACCTTATTCTTTGAAAATTCCCGCAAAAAATTGAAGCTCTCCTCGACTCGGTTCAAAGCGTTTTCACTAATAGCAACAGATTCGCCCTTAAGGACTACCCTATAAAAATCTTCTATTTTTAATCCGCCATTAATTGTGATCATGTTCAGAGTCTCTCACTTTTTATAAAATACTATAGAATAACTTAAACTAAAGTAGTTATTTTGGACTGCAAATGTATAATAATTCTAAGTTCTAAAACTGGATGCAGAAATGAAAGAATCTAGAGTAGATGTTTTGATCATTGGTGCAGGTCCTTCGGGCTGTGTTGCTGCATCTTATTTGTACAATGCCGGATATAATGTAAAACTGGTAGAAAAAAACAGCTTCCCGAGATTTGTGATTGGAGAAAGTCTGCTGCCCAGTTCGATGTCTCATTTTGAGGAAGCCGGTTTATTGGATGTTTTAAAAAAGCAAGGCTATGAAATAAAGCGGGGTGCCCGCTTTATGAAAAATGGCGTGGTATGTAATTTCGATTTCAGCAAAAAACACGGTGAGGGCTGGAATTGGACCTGGCAGGTTCCACGTGCCGATTTTGATAATACTATGGCGATGAGCTTAGTGGAACGTGGGGTTGATCTTGCGTTTGAGCTGGAAGTTGTGGCCGTGGATTTTTCAGAAAATGGAAATTCGGTTACTACCATACGGGATAACGAAGGGGTGTTGTCCAGTATACATGCAAAATTTATAATTGATTCCAGCGGTTACGGAAGAGTATTACCCAGGTTACTTGGCCTGGACAAGCCCTCAACACTGCCACAGCACTCTTCCCTGTTTACACACGTGAATGAAAGCAGAAGACCCAAGGGAGAAGAAGGAACCATCATTACTTTTGACGTGGTCACCGATGAAGTCTGGCTATGGGTGATTCCTTTTTCAAACGGAATAACAAGCATTGGTTTTGTGGGTCCCACAACTTTTTTGGAATCCTATAAGGGATCCGCCTCAGAAAGACTTACCAAAATGATGGAACTTTCTAATCATTATTTTGATAGATTCAACGGACTTGAATATGAATTTGAGCCGGTAGAAATAAAGAACTATTCAAAATCGGTGTCACAATTGTACGGGAAAGGGTATGCCCTTACCGGCAATAGTGCCGAATTTCTCGATCCGGTGTTTTCTTCAGGAGTCGCTTTTGCAACTGAAGCCGCCCTGCGCTCGGCTAAAATGGCCGCACGTCAACTAAAGGGAGAGCATGTAGATTGGGAAACCGAGTATTCTAACCATTTAAAGGAAGGTGTTGAAGTATTTTCTACCTATGTTAAAGAGTGGTATACCGGGAATCTTCAGAAAATATTTTTCCATCGTCCTGAAAATCCAAAGATCAAGGAACAGATATGTGGCGTACTGGCCGGTTATGTGTGGGATAAGAGTAATCCTTTTGTAAAGAATCATCACCGACTGGTAAAAACTGTGGCCAGAGTGATCGATATGGAAGTAGAAGGCCGCAATTCGCATGACGCTTGATTTCCAAATAGCCTCGATTCACTGTTCTAAATATACGATCCATTAGAGCCTTATAAAAGATCGGGACAGAGCGTTCTGAAACCCAACCACCACAGTTGGAAAAATGGGGGACGGAAAGTTCTGAAACCCAACCACCACAGTTGGAAAAATGGGGGACGGAAAGTTCTGAAACCCAACCACCGCAGTTGGAAAAATGGGGGACGGAAAGTTCTGAAACCCAACCACTACAGCTGGAAAAATGGGGGACGGAAAGTTCTGAAACCCAACCACCACAGTTGGAAAAATGGGGGACGGAAAGTTCTGAAACCCAACCACCACAGTTGGAAAAATGGGGGACGGAAAGTTCTGAAACCCAACCACCACAGTTGGAAAAATGGGGGACGGAAAGTTCTGAAACCCAACCACCACAGTTGGAAAAATGGGGGACGGAAAGTTCTGAAACCCAACCACCACAGTTGGAAAAATGGGGGACGGAAAGTTCTGGCAAAGTTGTATTATAAAAATTACAACTTTGCCAGAACAACCACCTACCTAATCGTAGGCCAACGGTTGCCGAGGCAACCTTTTTAAAAAAAAGAAAACCCAACCGTTCGGTTGGGTTTCGTTGGCCTACTAGGGCTCGAACCTAGACTCTTCTGGACCAAAACCAGACGTGTTGCCAGTTACACCATAGGCCAATTTCCATATTTCAGGAGGGCTTCGCCCTCCCTATCACTACAACGTGGTGCGTAGGAGGGGGCAAATTTAATACAAAGTTTCACTCCAACAAACATTTTTTTGCAAAAAATGCACAAACCATAAGCCATTGTAATAACTATTAACCAAATTGCGTTAGCATAGTTTATGCCTTGCGGCTATTTATATTATTACTAAATTCGCATCAACCAATAATTACACATCAATGGGGTCTTTTCAGTATCAAAAATGGAATAATATTCTTGGATGGTTTGTCTTCGCCGTAGCTTTACTCACCTATTGGCTAACTGTCGAACCTACCGCGAGTTTCTGGGATGCCGGGGAATACATAACCACCGCCAGTAATCTCGAAGTAGGGCACCCTCCGGGAGCGCCTCTGTATCAGCTTTTGGGTGCATTTTTCTCTATTTTTGCTATGGAAGCTTCCAGTATAGCACTTACCATCAATTTAATGTCGGTTTTTGCCAGTGCCTTCACCATACTGTTTATGTTCTGGTCCCTTACCATTTTGCTAACCAACCTGGTTTCCAAGAATACGGAGATCAACAAAAATAATGCGATAGCAATTTTGGGAAGCGCAGCCGTAGGTTCACTCGCTTTTACATTTACAGACAGTTTCTGGTATAATGCAGTAGAAGCCGAAGTTTATGCCGCTGCAGCATTGTGGATGTCGGCTTTATTCTATTGCGGACTTCGTTGGGAACGTGAAATGCTCACTCCGCGCGGAAACAGGTGGGTCATATTAATTGCATTTCTAATTGGGCTTTCATTCGGAATTCACTTCATGGGATTACTAACTATTCCAGCCATTGGATTCCTATATTTCTTTAAACATTATAAAACGATTACCGTACGTAATTTTATAGTTGCACTAGTGATCAATGTTTCCATACTGCTGTTTATCTTTAAGCTGCTCTTACCTATGACACTAAAGTTCTTTAGTGCTTCGGAATTGTTTTTCGTTAATTCCATCGGACTCCCCTTTAATTCAGGAACTGTCATCGCCGGATTACTGTTTATATTTCTTTTCTATTGGGGGTTACGTCATACGCGGAAGAAGCATTACGTTAAGCTAAATACCTTATTGCTTTGTATCCTGTTTATCTTTATTGGCTTCTCAAGTTGGTTAATGTTGCCCATACGAGCCAATGCAGGTACTGTTATAAACGAGAACAATCCTAATAACGCAAGAGAACTTCTTGCATACTACAACAGAGAACAATATCCCGAAACCCACCTTTTTTACGGACCATTATTTACTGAAGCCTACGCCGGTCTCGACAGGGACAATCCCTATAAGGATGATAAACCCAAATATGAAAAAGATGAAAATGCCGGCAAATATGTCATTGTAAACAACTATAAAAATGCTGGTCAAAATACAGACGATGCTCACAAAGCCTTTCTCCCGCGAATGTGGAGCCCTGAACACAATGCCAACTATCTGGAATTCACCAACGGACTCAATTTTGAAGTAAAAAGAGAGTTCCGAGGTGAAGCCCGATTAGTAGAGGAGGTCTCAAAATTTAAGCAGGCATTTGCAGAAGGAATGGTTGATAGTGAAGAATATGATTCCTTTCTAAAAAACTTCAGGGATTACCTGGATATCGAAAAACCATCCTTTTTCGAAAACATAAAATTTATGTTTCAATACCAGTTTGGCTATATGTATTGGCGATATTTTATGTGGAATTTTAGCGGAAGACAGGATGATGTACAGGGACAATTGGATGACCTTCACGGTAACTGGATAAGCGGGATAAATTTTGTTGACGAATGGCGCCTTGGATCACAGGAAAACTTACCAACGGATATTAAAGAAAATAAAGCCCGAAATACCTACTATTTCCTTCCTTTAATACTGGGTATCTTAGGGCTGGTGTTGCATTTTAAGAACGATTCCAAGAACTTCTGGGTACTGCTGGTATTCTTCCTGTTTACAGGTTTGGCACTAAAGGTATATCTAAACGAGCGACCTTTCGAACCCAGAGAAAGAGACTATGCCTTGGTGGGATCATTTTATGTATTTGCAATTTGGATTGGTTTTGGTGTATACGCGCTGTACGAACTCGCCAAAGAATATATAAAACCAAAGTTAGCGATCCCATTAGTTATTGGAATCACCACCCTCGCGGCACCGGTGCTGCTGGCTACTCAGAACTGGGATGATCATGACAGATCCGGAAAATATACCGCTCGCTCTATGGGCAAAATGTATCTGGATTCCTGTGATGAAAATGCTATTTTGTTTACCATAGGAGATAATGACACCTTTGCGTTGTGGTATGCCCAGAATATTGAAGGTTACAGACAGGATGTGCGGATTGTAAATACGAGCCTGTTCCAAACAGATTGGTATATAGATGATATGAAAAAGAAGGCGTTTAGCAGTGACCCTATTCCGTCACAACTCACACATGATAAATACAAAGTGGGATCACGGGATTTCTTGTTCTTTCAGCAAACCAAACAGGATACCATAGACATAAAAACATGGATGAACTGGGTAGCCAATGACAGTCCGGCTACGACCGTAGAACTGCAAAGCGGGCAGTTTGCAAATACGTTTCCTTCCAAGGTTATTCGAATTCCGGTAGACAAAGAAGCAGTGCTTCGAAATGGAATCGTAAAGCAGGAAGATGCAGACAAGATCGTACCGTATATCGATATAAACGTGAAGGACGATATTCTTTACAAGAACCGAATGATGATGCTGGATGTTGTTGCAAATAACAACTGGGAACGACCAATTTATTTTAGCGGCGGAAGCTTTGGGGATGACGATTACCTGTGGATGAAGGATTATCTTCAGCTGGAAGGTGTGGTATACAAATTGGTTCCTATTAGGACCCCGGTAGATAAGAAAAATCCCTTTGATATGGGACGGATAGATTCTGATAAAATGTACGATATCGTCATGAGCTGGGATTGGGGTAACAGCGGAAGCCCGGATATCTATCACGATGTAGAAACCCGAAAGAACGGAATTACATATCGCAGTAATCTAGCCCGTCTTGCCGAAACCTTGATGAATGAGGGCAAAAATGAAAAAGCCGAGAAAGTACTCGATTTAGCCATGGAAAAAATGCCGGTAAAATACTTCGAGTTCTATACCCTGCTCGAGCCTTATATCTTAGGTTACTTTGAATTGGACAAGCCCGAAAAAGCACGTGCCATTTATAAAGATGTGTCGAAAAAGTATCAAGAAAATCTTATCTACTTCAGCGGAATGAAGATCAAACGTCAATATGGTTTAGCTGAAGAGATTATCAGTAATATGGAACGCTACCGTGGGTTAATCGATATCCTAATTGTTTATGATACTGAAGAATTTGCAAAAGCGGAAGCCACCAAATTCAATGATTATTTGAAACTTTTCCGTCATTTTTATAATGAGAATGAAGGAATCGATATGGAAAATGAGCTGCCAATTGAAGATTCCCTTGAAATGCCCATGGATTCAGCTCTTCTGGATGGGGTGGAAGTAGAAAACTGATTGCCATAAATGAATTCCTTATTGGTAAAATCGCCCAAGCTGTTACACCGGATGTTTCCGAAAAGAGTTTGGGCAGTTCCCAAAGAGACCAAAAATGTATATCTTACCTTCGACGACGGTCCCATCCCCGAAGTGACGCCCTGGGTCCTAGAGCTTCTTAGAGCATATCACGCCCAAGCCACTTTTTTTTGCATAGGTAATAACATACAAAAACATCCCGCTCTCCTTAAACGTATTATCGTAGAAGGGCATACCATAGGAAATCATACTTTTCATCACCTCAATGGGTGGCAAACGGAGTCCTCGAAATATTTAACAGATGTATTAATGGCAGAGGCTGAAATAGAAGCTTTATCTGAAGGAAGACGTGAGCAGTCGGAAAGTCAAAAAACGACGACGAAAAAATTATTCAGACCTCCTTATGGAAAATTAACGGGAAAGCAATCGCGAATCCTTCAGAAAAAGGGCTATCATATTATAATGTGGAGTGTATTAAGCGGCGATTTTAACGCAAAACTTTCCGAAGAAAAATGCCTTCAGAATGTCATAAAAAACATACGTCCTGGAAGCATTGTAGTATTTCACGATAGTGTAAAGTCAGAAAAAAACCTTCGATACGTGCTACCGAAGGTTTTAGACTTTTTAAATAAAAATCATCTTGTTTCCAAAGGGCTTTAGGAAACAATACAATGACATTAATAGATTAAGAGATTCAAGAAAGGGACTATTAGTCCCGAAGTATCTGTATCATTTTGAGCCCACACCTCAATAAAATCATTAGGCGCCAGAGTGGTGGTTCCTGTGAACGACAAGGCGCGTTCGTCACCGCCACCAATTACTTTTGTTGAAATGGAAGTGGGCGCTAAAACAACACCATTCTTTGCGATAAAAAAGGTAAAGAACTTGTTATTATTGACCGCATCGACCGTGAAGGAAGCCTGAATGTTAAACTTCCGCGTCTTGGAACCTTCATAAACGATCCGATTGCTTACAGCAGAAGAGGTCCTGAACATCTCCGTCGAAGAGGTGGTCCCGCTTATCTTTTTTCTTCCTGCAGCACCGCTGGCTGTAAAAGTAGTGGTTGCAGGGGTTGTCATATAAATATTCCCTGAAGCAACATCATCCATCTCCACAGGAATTCCGGGAGAATTTACTACCCAGCTTTTTGTAAAATTATATCCAGTGTATGGCGATGTTCCGGCTATGTACGTTCCTCCTCCATAAAATACTACTTCCTTGAGAATCGCATCTCCGGTAATACCTGTGATTCCAGTTACTCTCATCCCTGTTTTACCCGCTGTTACATTGCTAAATCCTCCTACTTTTTGAATGAGGTCGAAGCTACCTGTAAAGGTTTCAAAAGTTCCTGCGTTACTGCTATCCCAACCTTCATTGCTAAGCAGTAATCTGTTAATATTAGTAAAGGTAATTCCTGAAGTATTTCCTACATACTGAACAATACTTATAAATACCAGTCCCATGCCACTAATACTTCCTACGGAATTAGAACCGATCACAAAACTATCTCTGAAAATTAGATTTTGTGCACTGGAACCCGAAATACTAAAAACCGTCCCTCCTGCTCCTGATGCCGTTAGTGAAACTCCTCGAATACTTCCTCCGGTTGTGCCTGTAAAAAGAACTCCGCCCGCTCGTACCAGCTTATCTTCATTGGTATCTCTCCCGGTGATGTAAGCATTATTCAATTCAATGGGGAATGATATTGTTATGGTTCCATTGATCTCGTACAATGTATTTGAGGTAAGTAAATATTTCGAACCTCCACCGGCAGTAAGTTCAGCAGATAAGTCGGAAGCCGATTTGATCAATTTATAATTATCCCTTTTTTCTGCCGAAGAATTAATCTTTATCCATGAAGTCGTGGTAGTGTCGTAATAATAAAAAGCTTTTAAATCCGTGTCAAAAACCAATAAACCATTAGCCGGTGTAGATATAGCCGAACGTTGCGTTGTCGTCATTCTTGGTGCCAACATTCCTTGCGTAGTTGAAGAGATATCCAGAATAGAAGTGGGGTCGGGTGATGTAGTTCCAATTCCAACTTGAGCGTTGATCAAAGAACTACTCGAAAGAGCCACGATCAAAAACAGAGCCATGGCATTGTATAAGTAGGATTTTGATATTTTCATTTAATTATTGGGTGTAAAAATTGTGCGAATGTACATTACTGAAAATTACGTTTGTAAAAACTTTTGTTAAATAATTGTCCTTAAGATCTACAGTCATTTATATCCCCTTCTAGGGGAAAATAATCTCTTGGCTTAAGGTACTAATCTAGTTCACATTTAAGGTAAACCTCGAGTTTACTTTATGCTTAAATTCTCCGAGAAAACTGATAGGGTATCGGTGCCGGTACCGGTTAGTCGCTGTACATATAACTCTATATAGTCGGAAGTATCCATGGAAACCACTGTATTCAACGAGACGTTTTGAATCTGACTATCACTCGCTATATAAACCACAGCGTTTGACTGGGTGACCACAGTGCCATTTTTAGCGATCACAAAAGCGTAGTAGTTTCCGGCAGCACCGTTTACGTTTACAGATAATGAGGCGTTTATCTGAAAATCTCTTGATTTGGAGCCTTCATATGTTAATTGGTTTCCTCCTCCTCCACCGCTAAATCGAAACAAATTGGTTGTACTGAAACTTCCCGAACCTTGTATTTCAACAGCCGTGTTATTGGTTATCGATTGAGAAAATCCACTGGTTAAACTACCGTCATAATAAAAATTACCTGAAGCATCATCGTCAAATTCTTTAGGTATTCCGGGACAGTTGATTGTCCAAGCTGTTGTAAAATTATATCCCGGATATGAACCTGTAGTGTACTTTTCTACATACGTTCCTGCACCCGAAAACACAGTTCCAATGATGACACCATTACCTACTGTTGGGTTACCACTAACATCAACTCCGGTTACGGAGGCAGCAACAGTTGAAAAACCACTAACCTTTTCTATGAGTGCGAATGAACCAGTATAGCGCTCGTACGTCCCGGAATTATTTCCAAACCACCCCTGATTACTGAGTAACAGATTTCCTATATCATTATAGGTAATTCCGTCGGTATTATTAATATATTGAACGATGTTGGAAAAGTATACGCCCACACCGCTTATAGTACCAACACTGCTCATTCCATCAATTATAGTGTTCTGCAGCAATAGTGAATTTCCTCCCGTAATATTGAAAGCTGTACCTCCACCGGTGATGGTAATATTCCGAATACTTCCACCGGAAGTACCGGCAAAGATCGTTCCTGCCGAAGACAAAATATCTTCTCCGGAATCCAAGCCGGAAATATAGGCGTTGTTAAGGTCGATGGAATTGGTTAAGGTGATAAGACCATTAATTTCATAATAAGTATTCTCGTCCAGTGTGATCACTCCCCCCGATGGTGAAGGAAAGTCAGCCTCACTTTGTACCAGCACAAAATTTGAACGGTCTGATGCACCTCCAAAGATCTTAACCCAGGAAGTCGATGTAGTATTGTAATAATAAAAGGCATCTTCAGTGACATCAAAAACCAGCAGACCTTCCGAAGGATTTGATATAGCCACTCTTTCGGCAGTGGTCATCCGAGGTGCTAACATCCCCTGACTCGTGGAGGAAATGTCTAATACAGCAGAGGGGTCAGGCGTGGTTGTTCCTATTCCAACTTGTGCTGTTAGCTGATGTAATGTAATACAACAGAGGCATGCGGTAAACAGGGATAATTTAGTAAACATAATGTGTTCTCCATCAGATTTTTGAGGTTATACTAAGTTAGGTTTGTTAGATTAACTTAGAAAATAGCATATGTCTATGCATTTTGTCTAAAATATACGCAATTAAACGATGAATGTAAAGAAAATGAAAGAAAATCAGAAAGAAATTTTCATTAAATAAGATCTTAGTGTTACACCATACTGAAAATCAGAGGCATAGAAATAGTCTTAATTTCTCAAAAGAAAAAGATAGATAAGTTGGATGAAAATAGACTAAACGTATTCTTTTACCAGACCAATTAGGGTATTGGCATCCTGTTCACCGCTCTGACGCCATTTCATTTCACCATTCTTGTAGATCATCAATGTTGGGAGTCCTTTAACCCGGAGCGCATCGGCCAGCTCTTTATTTTTTTCGACATCAATTTTAATCACTCTGGCCTTATCGCCCAAAGCTGCCGCAACATCTCGTAATACAGCATGCATGTCTTTACAGGCTTCGTCCCACTCTGCATAAAAATCGAGTAGAACGGGTACCCGGGTTTCAATTAATTCTCCAAATTTTGACATAGGTCTAAGGTGTTATCTGAACAATTGTACTACAAATATAGCATTTCCCGCAAATTAAGCGGTATTAGCACTTTTTTTAAGTCGGATCACGGTAATTTCGGGCCATATTCCTACACGACCGGGATAACCCAAATATCCGAATCCTCGGTTTACATTAATGTATCTTCCAAATTCCTTATAAATACCGGCCCAATTTTCGTACCGGTACTTTACAGGACTCCATTTAAACCAACCCGGAATCTCTATCCCAAATTGCATACCGTGCGTATGTCCGCTCAATGTAAGCTGAAAATGGCGTTCATCTTCCTTAACTTGGGCTTTCCAGTGCGAAGGATCATGACTCATAAGAATCTTAAAATCACCTTTGGACAGACCTGCACAGGCCTTGTTGAGGTCTCCGGCTTTTTTAAACCCACCTTCTCCCCAATTCTCCACACCAATTAATGCAATCTTTTCTCCATTCCTTTCAATGAATCTATGTTCGTTTAACAGGAGTTCCCATCCCATTCTCTTTTGTAATTCTTTCAGTCGTTCAAGATTTTCCTCCTTTTCAGATGTGCTGTTCCATGCAACATAATCCCCGTAATCGTGATTTCCCAACACCGAAAAGACCCCGTCCTTCGCCTTTAAAGAGCCAAAAAGATCCTTCCAGTCCAACATTTCTTCAGCAACATTATTAACAAGATCTCCCGTAAACAAAATGACATCGCTGTGTTGCTCATTAACTAAATTCACCGCATATTTTACCATTTTGTGGTTGTCGAAACTTCCACTGTGAATGTCACTAAGCTGAGTAATGGTGTACCCGTCGAAAGCTTCAGGGAGATCGTCAAACTCTAAAGCGTATTTGAGAACCTTGTAATTATATTTCCCTCTGTACATTCCATAAAGTAAAGAGGCAAAGGGAATTGCTGCAATGCCAAGCGCCAATGTGCTTAAAAATTTTCTCCGGGACGGCATATAAAATCCTTCGTCGCCTCCCCCAACTTTAGAGAACAATCCAACAAACAGACGAATAATGTCCTCTCCAAACATAAATACCACAAGTATAATTTTAGGAACGAGAAAGGCCAGAAAAAAACCAAATATATACATGCTTCCCGGTGCCATTAGTCGCGGTGAACCTGAAAAGTTAAGCTGATAAATTAGGGCCGCTAGAACTGCTAGAGAAAAGAAAATATATGCTCCGTTTATCCAGGGGTTTCGGGTGAGCGTTCGTATGGCCTGAAAAGCATAAAGGTCGATTAAAATATAAATGACAATAAAAATGATCCAGCGCATGGTACGTTATCAGAATTTTTAAAGATACTATGTTTTAATACCTGCCAAAACCTATTTACTTTTTTTTAACTGTTTTTAGTATCTTTCAGCATACAAAATCTACATGCGTAACTACTTTTTCCTACTGCTATCGTTCATACTGTTTTCCGCCTGTTACCATATTCCTGAACCTGAACCGGCCATTAAAGATAGAGCTCTTATAGAATATGTAAATCCGTTTATAGGTACCGGAGGCCACGGTCATACTTATCCGGGTGCAAGCATGCCCTTCGGTATGATGCAGCTGAGCCCCGACACCCGTCTTGAAGGCTGGGACGGCTGTAGCGGTTATCATTACAGTGATAATTACATCTACGGATTTTCACATACGCATCTCAGTGGCACAGGCGTGAGCGACTATGGTGATGTCCTCCTCATGCCCACAAATTCTCAAATATTCCACAACGGGGCTGATGGTAAAAAAGGTTACAGGGCACACTTTTCTCATGAAAATGAGACGGCATCGCCGGGTTATTACAGAGTTCGTCTCGATAGTGTGGATATTGAAGTTGAATTAACCGTCACCAAGCGGGCCGGAATGCACAAATACAGCTATCCTTCTTCTAAGGATCAACATCTTATCATCGATTTGGAGCACCGCGATAAGTTGCTGGATTTCGACATCAAAAAAATAAACGATACCGAATTTTCAGGTTTTCGGCACTCTAAAGCATGGGCCGAAGACCAACGACTTTTCTTTTACTTAAAATTTTCACATCCTACGAAACAACCTACATTTTTTCATCGATCACCCGATCGCCGTAACAGAATGGCGGGATTGGAATTTGACAACCCCGAAAATGAACCCGTATATATTTCGGTAGGAATTTCGGCAGTTAGTGTGGAAGGCGCAAAACTCAATCTCGAAACCGAGATTGGCACTAAATCATTTGAGCAAATAAAGAACGAAGCGGAAATAGCCTGGGAGGAACAACTTGAAAAGATCGTGATTGAAAGTCCTTCAGATGACTACAAAACCATATTTTATACCTCCTTATATCATAGCATGCTCGCTCCTAATCTGTATCAGGATGTCGACGGAAAGTACAGAGGAATGGATCTTGAGATACATCAAACTACAGATTTTGATTATTACACCGTTTTTTCCCTTTGGGATACCTACCGAGCTGCTCATCCGTTGTATACAATTATTGAACAGGAAAGAACCAATGATTTTATCAATACCTTCCTAGCTAAATACGATGAAGGCGGCATAATGCCCATCTGGGACCTTTCGGCCAATTATACAGGATGCATGATTGGATATCACGCCGTTCCCGTCATCGCCGATGCGTATTTAAAAGGGATAAGAGGTTATGATGCCGAAAAGGCCTTCACGGCTATGAAACACAGTGCCATGCAAGATAAACTTGGCCTGAAAGCCTATAAGAAATTTGGTTATATCCCTGTGGAAGAAGAAAGCGAGTCGACCTCTAAAACTCTGGAATATGCTTATGACGACTGGACTATCGCACAAATGGCCAAAGCCATGAATAAGGAAAAGGATTATGTGGTTTTTACTGAAAGGGCTCAAAACTATAAGAATATTTTTAACCCCGAATCCAACTTTATGCAGGGGCGGTTTAGAAACACTTGGTTTTCTCCTTTCGATCCCTATGAAGTAAATTTTAATTATACCGAAGCCAATGCATGGCAATATAGCCTATATGTGCCGCAAGATATTTCGGGTCTTATTAAATTAATGGGAGGCAAAGAAGCTTTTAAAAAGCACCTAGATGATCTGTTCACGGCTAAAACGGAAACTTCGGGAAGGGATCAGGCAGATATTACCGGACTCATAGGACAATACGCCCATGGTAATGAACCCAGTCATCATATGGCCTACTTATATAATTTCGTAAACAAACCCTATATTACTCAGGACAAAGTACACAAGATCCTTACCGAATTATATACGAACAGTCCGGACGGGATTAGCGGCAATGAAGACTGCGGACAGATGAGCGCCTGGTATGTTTTAAGTTCATTGGGATTCTATCCGGTGACACCCGGAAGCAACCAGTATATTATTGGAACCCCCCTCTATGAAAAGGCTACCATTAATCTGGAATCGGGCAAACAATTTACTATTGAAGCCTTAAGAATCTCGGCGCAAAACAAGTATATAAAAACTGCTACGCTCAACGGAGAACCATTGGAGAGAAGCTATTTAAAGCATGATGAAATAATAAATGGCGGAGCACTGGTCTTTGAAATGACCAGCACTCCTTCCAACTGGGGTACCGAAGATGCCAATATTCCGAAGACATCCATAGAAGACGCTTTGATCACTCCCGCGCCGTTTATAGCGATGGGAGAAGTTGCTTTTAAGAACTCGACCGAGGTGGTCCTCGAGGTTGCTTCAGATGAAGCAGAAATTTATTACAGTATTAACGATTCGGTATTCAGAAAATACACTCAACCCATCCCTCTTTCAGAAGAAAGTGTACTGAAAACTTATGCCGAGAATAACGGAATTGTAAGCAGTACACTTACTACCAAATTCTATAAGATCGACCCCAACCTGAGCATTCGGCTGGAAACAGCCTATGCCAATCAATATAATGCCGGGGGTACAAACGCACTTATCGATGGGATTCGAGGTGCCCGAGATTTTCGAACAGGAGCCTGGCAAGGATATCAGGATACCGATCTTATTGCCATCGTGGATCTGGGAAGTGTAAAACCCATTGAGACCATTAGCGTCAATTTTTTACAGGATCAGCGGAGCTGGATCTTTTATCCCACCCAAGTAGCGTGTTATGTTTCGGACGATCCTAAAACTTTTACAAGGAGTTTACCCTCACAACAGATTCCTTCAGAAGTACCTTCGGAAGAAACCGAGATAAAAACCCTCTCCTTTGATTTGAATGGAAACAGTGGTCGATATATAAAAATAGTCGCCAAAAATCTGGGCGACCTTCCCCAATGGCATCTGGGAGCTCCTTTTAATGGGAAAGCCTGGATATTCGTGGACGAAATTGAAATAAAATAACTAACCAAAAAGCATGAAACGGAGAAAATTTATTCAGAGCGCATCACTCACCGGATTGGGAGTTGTAGCCACAACAGCTTTAATTGGATGTAAGGAGGAACCTTCAGAAGAAAACAATGCGATGATTCCCGGCGCCACATCGAATATCCCATTAGTCATCGCCACCTGGAATGTCCCCGAATCCACTGCTAAAGCCTGGGAAGTCATTCAGGAAGGTAAATCGGCTCTGGATGCTGTCGAACAAGGCTGTATGGTTGAAGAGGCCAATGCCGAAGGTCAGTCGGTAGGAATTGGTGGTCTCCCGGATAGAGACGGACGTGTCACGCTCGATGCCTGTATAATGAATAAGGAAGGAAATTATGGCGCGGTGGTTTGCATGCAGCATATCATTCACCCTATCTCTGTCGCCCGTAAGGTCATGGAAGATACACCCCACGTGATCCTTGCCGGTACGGGAGCTGAGGAATTTGCGGTTTCCTTGGGTTTTAAACGCACCGATCTCCTCACAGAAACTTCAAAGAAAGCCTGGGAAGAATGGAAAAAGACTTCAGAATACAAACCCATTATCAATATTGAAAATCACGATACCATAGGCATGTTGGCCATTGACAAAAATGGGGATATTTCGGGAGGATGTACCACCAGCGGGCTCGCCTATAAAATGGCCGGACGTGTGGGCGATTCGGCTATAATTGGTTCTGGTCTTTTTATCGATAATGAAGTGGGTGGTGCCACAGCGACCGGCCTGGGAGAAGAAGTGTTAAAGACCGTTGGGAGTTTTCTCATCGTAGAATTGATGCGACAGGGAAAGACACCTCAACAAGCCTGCGAAGAAGCCATAGCACGAATCATTAAGAAATCTCCAAACTACAAGGATTTTCAGGTAGGTTATATCGCGGTCAATAAAAAAGGTGAAACCGGATTTTACGGGATTCACGAAGGCTTTTCTGTAACCACTTACAAAAACGGAAAAAACACCAATATTCCTTCAGATTTCTACAATAAAGGCTAAATCCATGACTTCAACCAAAAATTTTCGTTCGGCATTTGTTGTGATCACTATCCTCTTTTTTCTCTGGGGGTTTATTACGGTTTTAGTTGATAGTTTAATTCCAAGGCTGAAAGATGTTTTTGAGTTGTCTTATTTTCAGGCAGGTTTGGTGCAATTTGCTTTTTTTGCTGCCTATGCTGTATTTTCGGTACCTGCCGGTTTTTTGTTGTCACGCATCGGTTATCAAAAAGGTATTGTTCTAGGGCTAATCACTATGGCCTTGGGCTGCTTGTTGTTTTACCCGGCCGCTTCAGCGCGATCCTTTCCGGTTTTTTTAATGGGCTATTTTACATTGGCAGCCGGAATAACCATTCTTCAGGTAGCAGCAAATCCTTATGTTTCGGTATTGGGGAGTGAAGCAGGAGCCTCCAGCAGGCTGAATCTTTCGCAGGCGTTTAATTCCCTCGGAACGGCTATCGCTCCTGTAATTGGGGCTATGTTCCTTTTAAGTGATAGCATTAAGTCTTCGGAAGAGATCTCGGTTCTCACTGAAGCTGAAACACGAAATTATTATTTGTCTGAGGCCGGAGCGGTCCAGCAACCGTTCTTGTGGATCGCCGCTTTTATTGGAATTCTGGCGCTCCTCTTTGTCTTTATAAAACTTCCGAAGCTTATGCAGGAAAGTCCGAAAGGCGGTTACTTTAAACTTTTAAAGAATAAAACAGTATTGATGGGCGTCATCGGGATTTTTCTATATGTGGGGGCTGAAGTCGCTATCGGCAGCTATCTTGTAAATTACTTTCTCGATATGAACCTCGCTACTGTCATATCTGAAAATGAAACCATGAAAATTATGGCTGAAAGGATATTAAACAATGAGCTTTCAACTATGGACAGCAAAGCCATTGTTGGTGCATTTGTGGTTTTTTACTGGAGCGGTGCGATGGTTGGCCGCTTTATAGGGTCTTATCTCACCAGAGTCATGTCGCCACCTAAAGTATTGGGTATTTTTGCGATTTCGGCAGCCTTACTCTTGCTTATTTCAATGAATTCAGGAGGAATGATGGCCATGTGGTCGATTCTGGCAGTTGGGTTGTTCAATTCGATTATGTTTCCCACTATTTTTGCACTTACGCTAGAGGGTCTTGGCGATCTAAAACCTCAGGCTTCAGGATTGCTGTGCATGGCTATCGTTGGTGGAGCTGTTATTCCACCGCTGTACGGATTTTTAACCGATAATGTAGGGTTTAAAGTTGCTTTATTATTAATGATCGCATGCTATGGATACATCCTTATTTTTGGAATAAAAAAACGAAAAATAAGTGCCTTAAGTCCAGCTAATTAATACAAAATCAGTTAATTATTTCCTAAACCTGTCAACCAAAGGATAAATTTTGTAATTTTACATGACATAAGTAGGTTGTTCAGCCACTGGCTGACCGATCAAATTTGGGGCGAAAAGTCATCACAACTGTGATGGCTTTTCTTTTTAACCAAAATCCTGTCTTTTCTAACCATCGTTACTATTTTTCTGAAATAATGTATCTTGCAGTAACCGATTAAATTGTTACGCCCGTGAAATACATTAAAGGCACTTCCATATGTGTTAATACATGGAAGCTACGGCTAATACTGTTGCTCTTCCTTTGGTGTTTCAATCCTACCCACTTTTCTGCTCAAGAAATTTCAGAAACATACATCGATAGCATCGTTGCGGTATCTAAAAGCATGAAATCTGATGCGAAGAAGATGGAGATAGGAAAGCTTACGCAAAAAATGTCGAGGATGCAACCTAAAGCGGCACTGCCTCTTTATCACTATTTGGATACTGAATATGCTTCGGAAAAAGAGCTAAGAATGTATGCCTACCTAAGTTACGGTCCCAATTTGGTCAATAATGGCTTGATCGAGAGATCCAAAGAAATAAGATTTCAAGGGCTTAAATGGGCCAAGGAATTAAATAACCATGTAATGATACATGACTTCTACCATTTAATTTCGAGTCATTATGTCAATACAACGGTTGTAGATTCAGCAACTTTTTATGTCAATGAAGCTGAAAAAATAGCCTTAGAAAATCTAGAGGACTTAGGTCCAATGTTATGGCAAGTCTATCAGCGAAAAGGAGATATTCAATACATCCTAGGAAATTCGGACTTAAAAAGCATGTACTACGAAAAAGCGTGGGTTGAAATGTCCAAATATCCCGAACATCATGCGCGTGGTTTTCTTCTTTATTTAATTACCGATCATTTTAATGAAGTGAAGGATCACGTTAAGCAGGCGCATTACGCCGAAATGCTGATAGAATATTATAAGGCAAAAGAATTAAAGACCCCAGATTATCACTTCCCGGTAGAATCGGTTCTTTTGGAAGCCAATACGCCTGAAGGTATTTCGCATCTCAAAAAGGTGATCGCAGCCAGTGACAGTTTAAATAATTACAATGCATATTCAACCTCAGCCTCTGTGTTGGCGCAAGCCATGATCGATCGTGGCACCCCGGAAGAGGCCATTCCAATAATGGAAAGAACGATTGAAAGACTGGAAAAAGTAAATTATCTCATTGGTCATTCCCGCGAAAAAGCCTTGCTTACCAAGCTATACGAAGCTGCCGGAGATTATAAAAAAGCGTATGAGGCATTAAAAAATCAGAAGGTTATGGAAGATAGTATTCGTACGAGCGAAATGTTATCTCGAATAGCAGATTATGAGGTAAGGTACGATACAGAACGTAAAGACAGAGAACTCGATAAACAAGCGGCAGCTCAAAAATTACTATACCTCATTCTTGGTTCTATTGCTGTTGTACTATCCATTCTAACTTTTTATTTTGTTAGGAACAGGAAAAAGAACAAACTGCTGGCACAACAAAAGAAACTATTGGAATCCACTCTAGATGAAAAAAATGTTTTACTTAAGGAAACGCACCACAGAGTAAAGAACAGTTTTCAGATCGTCTCTTCCCTCTTGTATCTCCAATCTGAAAACATTGAGGACCAAGAGGCACAATTGGCAATTCGTGAAGCCCAAAACAGAGTACGATCTATGGTATTGATTCACCAAAAACTGTATAATAAGGATCAATTGGTTGGCATAGATACCAAAGAATACTTCAGCGATCTCACTAAAGACATTTTCGAAAGTCATCATTCGCGAAAGAATGAGATGAGCTATGAATTAAACGTACAACCTATGGTACTCGACATAGAAACAATAACACCGGTAGGTTTAATTTTAAACGAGCTCATAACCAATGTCCTAAAACACGCATTTGTGGAAACCAAGACTTCTCAAAAAATGCATATTGATTTTGGAAGAGAAGGCGACCACTTGATATTAAAGGTAAGTGATAACGGAAAAGGCATGCCGGAAAAAATACGCGAAAGTTCATTCGGAATTAAACTGATGAGAGCGTTAGCTAAAAAGTTAAAGGCAACACTGAATTTTTCACAAAGTGTTCCCCATGGAACTGTAGCAACCTTAAGCATATCTCGGTTCAAAGTTTTATAAGACGTAACGGTTCACTTAATAATTAGGAGCATTCACTAAAAATTAGCACATCCAAAATCCTATTTTAAGTATTTTCAGAAATATTATTTTCCATGCAAAAACTAAGCATTTTAATTGTAGAAGACGAACCGCTAATCGCCGCAACTATTGAAACTGCGCTAAAAAAACAGGGATTTTATGTGATTGGTGATGTAGAAACATATGAGGAAGCACTAACTGAAATTTCAACATCCAAGCCGGATCTTGTTTTAGTGGATATACAGTTGGAAGGGGAAAAGGACGGTATCGACTTGGCCACAGCTTTAGACAAAAGGTATATTCCCTATTTGTATCTCACTTCTCAAACAGATCCTTCTACCATAAGCAGAGTAAAAGAAACGAAGCCATTGGGATTTATTGTAAAACCTTTTACTGAAGCGGGCTTACGTAGTAATATAGAATTGGCATGGCACAATTTTTCACTCACCAAAGATGAATTTTTAATAATTAAATCGGAAGGAGAGACCTATAAATTAAATCAAGAAGACATCCTATATCTGAAAGCTTTTGACAACTATTGCTATGTAATTACTGAAGCACATAGCTTCTTGGTTCCTAAAACACTGAAATTTACTTCTGAAAGCTTAAATCCGGTACATTTTGCAAAAACGCACAGGTCGTTTATAGTTAATCTTCGTAAGGTGTCAAAGATGACCATTGACAGTTTGGTGGTGTCAGGACATACCGTCCCCTTAACCGCCTCTCATAAAGAGGACATAAAACTTAAACTACGATCCTAAGCCTAATTTATTACTCTTACTAGTAAAGACCATTCTGTTTACCCCTATTTTTCTTCGATCCCCCTGGCAACTTTAAGGCTTATAATAACGCCTAAGAAATCATGGATTTTCTAAAATGTATGAATTCATAGAGGTTTCAACTTTACCGCCTTCTTAAATTTGAAGTCTCCAATTCTTCTACCACAATTGAACTTTCCTACTTAGTTGTGGATTTTGTAAAAACAACAACTATGAAAAGGTCCGTTATACTATCAATTTTATTTTTAGGCTTCGCAGTTCACGCTCAGGTAGGGATTAATAATACAAATCCCCAAGCTACTCTGGATATTTCTTCCGGAAATGTAAGTACTCCCGCTAACACCGATGGAATTTTAATTCCGCGAATAGATAACTTCCCGGCAACAGATCCCACAGCTTCACAGGATGGGATGATGGTCTTTGTGACCGGTTTGGGAACTCCTTCCGAAGGATTTTATTACTGGGACCAGGGAACATCGTCTTGGAAATCTGTTGGGGGAACAGGAGCTCAGAAATTGGATGATCTTTCCGACGGAAAAAGCGATAGTGATGGAACTCAAAATGGTTCTTCGGTGTTTTTGGGAATAAACGCAGGAGCAGCCGATGACAGCAGTGATAACAGAAATGTTGGAGTGGGTTTTGAAGCTTTAGAAAATAACAGCACAGGACAGTCCAACACCGCTGTAGGCTATTTAGCGCTGGAAACAAATACAACCGGGTCTGAAAACACCGCGGTGGGTTTAAGTGCACTAAGAGCCAACCTTGGTGGTAATAGCAATACGGGATTGGGATATCATGCCTTATTTTCAAATACAGCCGGAATCAATAATACAGCAACCGGGCATGGAGCGTTAAACAATAATATCTCTGGAGGATATAATACGGCCAATGGTGTTCAGGCATTGTTTTTTAACACGGCGGGAAGTAATACAGCGAGTGGATACAGATCGCTGTATTCGAATTCTTCCGGTGCCAGGAATACAGCTCACGGTCTGGAATCCCTTACCTTAAATTCTACCGGATCCGACAATGTGGCCGTAGGTTATCGTGCGGGAAGAGGTAATAGTACCGGAAGTTCTAATATATTTATTGGGTCGAATGCCGGTTTTAATGAAACAGGAAGTAACAAACTTTATATTGAAAGTTCTAATGCCGATGCGAATAATGCCCTTATTTATGGTGAGTTTGACACGAATATTTTACGCACTAATAGCGAGTTTCAAATTGGAAATCCGGCCACAACCGGTTATTCTTTCCCCACTTTAGATGGAACAAATGGTCAAGTAATGACTACTGATGGTTCGGGAAATATAACTTTTCAAACAATCACCGGAGATGGCGATACTCAAAATACGCTCGACTCCGCTTATGATGAAGGTGGCTCCGGGGCAGGTAAAACCATAACGGCAGACAACGGCGCGGTCACTATTGCAGGGTTGGATGGCCTTATTGTTACGGGAGCTTTTAATGCCGGTCGCACATTGGGTGTAAGTGGCGCAGGAAATCGAATGTTCTTTTATCCGGATAAAGCAGCTTTTAGGGCAGGAAGCGTAGGAAGTGGTGGAATATTTAATTCTACAGCCTGGGATGATTCGAATATTGGCGATCGATCCTTTGCAGTGAATGCCGGAACTATCGCCAGTGGAAGTTACAGTTTTGCATCAGGTTTGGTCTCTGTTGCTTCCGGTTATGGCTCGACGGCAATGGGCAACGGTACACTTGCTACCGGCACAAATGAAATGGCGGTTGGCTCCTACAACAAATCAGGAACAAACAGATCGTTTGTAGTAGGAAACGGAACCTCAGCTAGCGCTAGATCCAATGCACTTGAAGTCTTTAATACTGGTGCCGTAACTTTTAATGAAGCCTATACTTTCCCGACATCTGACGGTTCTAACGGCCAGGTTTTAACGACGAACGGTTCCGGTACTTTAAGCTGGGAAAATGGTAGTGGCTCCGGCTCATTATCGAGGGTTCGGGTAACTTTAAGCAGTAATCAGTCGATACCATTATCGACCTGGCAAAAACTTCCCTTCGATATAGAATCCTTTGATAGTAATAACGAGTTTGACACCTCCACAAATGCTTTTACAGCCACGACCGCCGGTTATTATCAAGTAAATGCCAGGATGAGAGTTACCAGTTCTGTGGTGAACAAAATAGCGATCTATGTAAACGGCTCCCCTTATAGTATAGCCAGCAACGGAACCAACGCGGAAAGATCAATATACGTAGAAAGTTTGTTGTCTCTGAATGCTTCAGATACGGTTGAAATCTATGCACACAATAGCTCCCCCTTCGGGACAGTTACCATTAATGTAGTTGGGCAAGAGCCCTACTTTCAATTTGAAATAACCCAAGTTGAATAGAAATTTTCCTGAAACCTGATCCTTCAAATAAGACCAGAATCGGAATAAATGGATTAATCAGCAAACACCTTTTCTCCGTTCGCTTCTTGTTCTTTAAATCTCGTAACCAGATCCAAGGCATCTGGAATTACATCACTACATAATATAATAAGAGATCCTTTTTGAGCATTGTTTACTGCATAAGTGATCGCTTCTCTTTCGGAAGGAATGATCGTAGTCTTTTTGTTTGGATCTTTACTTTTAATTCCATCATGTAGCATATTAATTAGTTCCTCTTCTGTCTTACCACGTAATCGCTTATCCTGACGAATAATGATCTCATCGAACATTTCGGCGGCGATAGCTCCCATTTCGTTATTATCCTCAATTCTTCGATCACCAATTCCCGCAATGATCCCTACTTTTACCGTACATTCCAATTTATCAGAAAATTTCTGAAGGGCACGCATCCCTGCCGGGTTATGAGCATAGTCCAGTAAGATCTTGAAATTATCAAACTCGAACAAATTTAGACGACCTGGGGTTTGTGAGGCTGAAGGAATAAATGTCTCCAGACCCGCTTTCATATCCTCTATGCTAATACCACGTACATTTGCAGCAATCACAGCAGCCAATACATTCTGGATCATAAATTCTGCCTTTCCTCCATAGGTAAGCGGGATGTTCTCGGCTTTCATAATTCGCATCTTCCAGGAGCCCTTACAGATAGTTACATAACCGTTTTCATAAACGGCTGTGATTCCACCAATACGCTGTAATGCCTGTATTCTCGGATTGTTCTCATCCATTGAAAAAAGCGCCAGATTGCAATTTATACCACGGCGCATATCGTAAACAAGGTCATCGTCTGCATTGAGTATTGCATATCCGTCCGGGAGTACTGTTTCGGGAACAACACCTTTTACTTTTGCCAATTGTTCTATAGTGTGAATACCTTTCAAACCTAAATGATCTGCCGCAACATTGGTCACCACAGCCACATCGCAATTTCCAAATCCGAGTCCGGCGCGAAGTAACCCTCCACGGGCACATTCGAGTACAGCAAAATTTACTGTTGGATCCTTCAGAACAAACTCGGCACTCGCTGGACCCGTACAATCTCCCTTCATTAGCAACCGGTTTTGAATATAAACTCCATCACTGGTTGTATATCCAACCCGATAGCCCTTCATTTTAGCCATATGGGCAATTAGTCTACTTGTTGTAGTTTTTCCATTAGTACCTGTGATAGCTACAATAGGTATTCTTCCGGTATCCCCTTTCTGAGGAAAGAGTTTGTCGACTACAGGTGCCGCTACATTTCTGGGCAGCCCGGTTGTGGGTGCCAGATGCATTCTAAATCCTGGTCCCGCATTTACTTCAAGGACGGCTCCTCCGGTTTCAGAAAGTGGTTTGCTAATATCGTCTGTCATAATATCGATGCCGCAAATATCGAGATCGATAATCTTTGAAATACGCTCTGCCATGGAAACATTGGCCGGATGAACAATATCCGTTACATCTTCGGCAGTACCTCCCGTGCTTAAGTTGGCTGTATCCTTTAAGATAAGGCGCTCACCTTCCGGCAACACAGAATCTACCGTATATCCGGCATCTTTTATAATGGTCTTAGTAAGATCATTAATAGTTATCATGGTAAGCACATTCTCATGCCCATACCCTCTTCTGGGATCTTCATTAACCTTATTGACCAACTCTTCCACAGTAGATCTTCCGTCTCCAATAACATGAGCAGGGGTTCTTTTTGCTGCGGCAACGAGTACGTTATTTATCACCAGTAATCTATAGTCTTCTCCGGTAACAAATTTTTCAACGATCACACGACGAGAAACTTCTTTTGCCGCATTAAAAGCAACTAATGCTTCGTCGTAATTTTGAATGTCAACCGTAATTCCTCTGCCGTGATTACCGTCTATAGGTTTAATTACCAATGGAAAGCCTACATAACGACAAGCTTCTTCCAAACTACTTTCCTTCGAAATAATATCCCCTCTGGGCACTTCTACTTCGGCCTGCTCGAGCAGGTATTTTGTATCTTCCTTATCACAGGCAAGTTCTACTCCAATACTGCTGGTCTCACTGGTTACGGTGGCCTGTATTCTTTTCTGATTGGCGCCATAACCTAACTGACATAGAGAATATTTGTTTAATCGTATCCATGGAATGCCCCTACTGGCTGCTTCTTCAACTATCGAACCTGTGCTGGGTCCTAAACGTTCGGCCTCTCTCAATTCACGCATGGTTTGAATATCCGATTCCAGATCGTATTCTTCTCCGGCGATCAAGGCTTCACAAATGCGTACTGAAGCTTCAGCAGCAAAACGTCCAACAGTTTCTTCGATATAACTGAACACCACATTATAAACCCCGTGTTCCCCATAATCTCGGGTCCTTCCGAAGCCCGTATCCATACCTGCCAGCGTTTGGATCTCCAGCGCTATATGTTCAATTATATGACCCATCCAGGTACCTTCATCAACCCGTTGAAAAAAACCCCCGGGCTCTCCAACTGAACAGCGGTGAGAAAACATGGTAGGAAACATTTGCTTGAGACGATCACTAAATCCATCAACTTTATTAGATGGGAAATCTTCCATCTCTTCGAGGTCGAGGACCATTACTATTAACTTATGTCGGCGTACCGACCAGTAATTAGGCCCGCGCATTGCATTTATTTCTCTAATCCTCATGTTGATTGGCTTTAGTTTAAATATATCGAAAGATCATAAATATATAATTTTTTTTAGAACAAAACTCCTATTTTTGCTCCCAATAAAATACCTATGGACATAAAAGGAACCTTGATCCCAATTGGTGGAAATGAAGACAAAGGAATAGAGACCAGTGAGATCTATCATCTGGAATTTATCGAAGATGGCATCCTCGCAAGAGTGGTAAAAGAAAGTGGTGGAAAAGATGCTACGATCCTTATCATCCCAACGGCATCGAGTATTCCCGAAGAGGTAGGCCAAAATTATATACAGGCATTTCAGAAACTCGGATGCACAAACCTTCATGTCCTGGATATACGCAAGCGTAAACAGTCTGAAGATCCCGAATTTATCGAACTCATGAAAAAGGCGGATTGTGTAATGTTTTCTGGAGGAAACCAATCTAATATTACTCGAAAAATTGGCGGTACGACCTTACATAAGATCATGATGGAACGTTATAAAAATGAATCCTTTGTGATCGCCGGAACCAGCGCCGGTGCCATGTGCATGTCTAAAGAAATGATCACGGGCGGAAGCAGTAAAGAATCGTTTATAAAAGGTGCCGTAGGTATGGGAGAAGGAATGAGTTTTATTCCAAACCTTATCATCGATTCGCATTTTATAAGGCGTGGACGCTTTGGCCGACTTGCGGAAGCTGTCGCCAAATTTCCAAAACTTATAGGAATTGGACTGGCCGAAGATACAGGACTTGTAATTAAGAACTGCAATATGGTGGAAGTGATAGGAAGCGGCATGGTCATATTATTCGACCCTCGAAAACTCAAGCACAACAATCAAGATAGTGTTGCTGTTGGATCTCCAATGTCACTAAATAATTTAAAGACTCATATCTTGGCCAATGGGGATCGTTTCAATATTAAAAAGAATAAACTTAAGGTATCACCTTTGGGAATTCCGGTTGTTGAGCCTCAATCCTTATAGATTCCAAGTCCTCTTTTTCCTTCGGAAGTGGCAAATGCCCGGTACATGCCTTCGGTATTAAATGGCATGGCTATATTGGCATTGGCATCAACGGCTATGAGTCCGCCGTCGCCTCCAATTTTTAATACTCGGTTTTGAATCACTTCAGAAGCCGCTTCCTGCAATGTCATTCCTTTATACTCCATTAAACAGGAAACGTCGTAGGCAACTACTCCTCGTATAAAATATTCACCGCTACCGGTACAACTAACGGCGCAGGTTCTATTGTTGGCATAGTTCCCGGCGCCTATCATTGGGCTGTCTCCAACGCGCCCCCATCGTTTATTGGTCATTCCTCCGGTAGAAGTAGCCGCAGCAATATTGCCGTGTACATCACAGGCCACTGCCCCCACAGTCCCAAATTTCCCATCCTTTTTTACGCTGTGGTCTAGTTGAAAAGTCTTGCTATCCTTAATTCCCTGCCATTGTTGATATCGGACTTCATCATAAAAGTAGTCTTCATTTTCGAGGGTATATCCATTAACTTTTGCAAAGCGCATTGCTCCGTCACCAGCTAAAAATACATGATCGCTTTTTTCCATTACATCCCGTGCAAGGCGTACCGGATTTTTAATGCCGGTGATCAATGTTACGGCCCCGGCGTTTAGGTTTTTACCCTCCATGATCGCAGCATCCATCTCGTGGGTTCCATCGGCTGTAAAAACAGCTCCCTTACCCGCATTAAACAGCGGGCTGTCTTCTAACAACATTACTGAAGTTTCAACAGCATCCAGTGATGTACCCCCTCCATTTAAGACAGCATAGCCGGCGTCTAGTGCGTTTCGAAGTGCTTCCTTATACTGAGTTTCTAACTCTTGGGTCATTAAACCTTTAACAAGGGTTCCCGCCCCACCGTGAATGGCAATTGAGAATTTGGTCATCTTAAAATATTAGAGCCGAAAAATACGAATTGCCTTTTAAATCACTTCGATAACAAACTAAAAAGTGTGATTATTAAAATAATTGAAGCCATTCTCTACTGAAGTCCTTTATATAAATCTAAGAAATTAATTGATCGAGGAATTTTAAATTTCACTAAAAAAAATCCCCGTTTCACTAAAAAATATTAACAACTTCTATGTGTCTCGCTACATTTGAAAAAGCAAAGCGTCTCCTTTTTTTGTCCCGATTCTACCTGAAGTCCGCTGTGGCAACACTATTAAATTATTCACGATGAAATATATAGCGTTCTTTTTAGGTCTTACCCTTTCTTACCAAATGAGCTTTTCGCAAGTGGGAATTGGAACAGTTTCTCCCAATGCCTCTTTGGATATTACATCGAGTAGTATTGCATCACCTTCTAACACCGATGGAATATTGATTCCGCGCATTGATAATTTCCCCGGCACGAACCCTGCTTCGGCTCAAGATGGGATGTTAATTTTTGCAACAGGGAACGGAACACCGGCTAAAGGATTTTACTATTGGGATCAAAACAGCACCAGCTGGATCGCTGTTGGGGTTTCAGATACCGACTGGACAAGCTCTGGGCAACATCTTATCTCAGGAAATACCGGAAATGTAGGTATTGGAACCACTCCAAATGCCGCGAAATTTCAGATGCAATACACTGGCTCTAACCTTCAGGGAGCACAACTGGAATACAGTTATTCCGGAACCGATACCAATGCGGCAGCCTTAAGAGTATTAGGAAGTGGCACCAATGCGGGCAGTTATATTTATGGGGGATATTTTGGTCTAAACAATTCGGGAAACAGTTTTTTATCTACGGCAGTAAATGGTGTCAATAACGCCAATGCTACGGTCAATATTGGTGTGGCAGGACAGACAGCAGGCTCAGGATCTGATAATGCAGGGGTCGTTGGTATAGCTTCCAACGGAAATAACAATACAGGAGGAAGCTTTTCGGCAACCACAGGAGGTGTTAACAATATTGGACTGGAAGCCTACGCTTATGGAGGATCCAGTACCAATTGGGCAGGTTATTTTGGCAATGGAAACGCCGGAAGCGGTAATGTTTATGTACATAATTTATTGCGGGTTAATGGTCTGATACATATGGGAAATCCCTCGACCACGGGATACTCCTTTCCGGTTACCGATGGTTCGTCCAATCAAGTACTTAGCACCGATGGTTCGGGGCAACTATCCTTTACCGATCCATCCTCAATTTTCGATGATACAGACTGGACACTTAACGGTAATGACCAATATTCTTCGGTTACAGGAAATGTAGGAATAGGTGATACCAATCCTTCCAGTAAATTAAGTATCGAAGGCGACGGGACTTCATCGGCAACTTCCGGTTTGGAAGTTAAAAACGGATTGGGAGAAGTAGGTTTTTATGTAAACGATGAAGGGAATGTGGGAATTGGCACGAATGACCCGGTCTATTTTCCGGGAGCCAGCAGAACGCTTACTCTTGAAGCTTATAACTCCGCAAGCAATAACGATTATGCCTCTTTAGAAATTCTGGGAAAACAAAATAACACCAACAGTACCATTGGTCAGATCATATTCGGAAACCGTTTACAGAGTTTTGGTGAAGGAGTAGCTAAAATAGAGGCGTTAGGTACCCTGTCTTCTAGTTATTACGGACAGCTGGCGTTCTATACGGGCAATTCATCCTTGCAATTGGTTGAACATATGCGAATTGACGAGGACGGAAATGTCGGAATTGGGGAAACCAATCCTTCAGCAACCCTGGATCTGGTGGGGAGCTTCCAATACAGCGATGGAAATGAAGGGGCGAACCGGGTGCTTAGTTCAGATATAAACGGAAATGCATCCTGGACAAATGCTTCAAACGTATTTACCGATACCGATGAGCAAACCATTGACACATTTAATTTTAACAATGGCACCAATATTTTAACATTGGAAATAGAGAACGACGGTGTTCCTCCCCGCACCGTAGATCTTTCTTCGTTGGACTCTACAGATTCAGATTGGACGATTTCGGGCAATGACCAATATTCCGGTGTTTCAGGAAATGTAGGTATAGGCAACACCAACCCTAACTACACACTGGATATCGAATATTCCGGAAGTGACTATAGAGGTGTAAATATTGACTATACTGGAAATTCTTCCATCGGGGCCTCTTCCGGTATTTTGGTGACTGCGTCCAACAATTTATCCGGAGATGTCTACGGCGGATCCTTTCTTGTGAATACCTCTGGAACCTCAGCATCTTCTTTTGCAGTATCCGGCATAAATTCTGCCAATAGTACCACCAATACAGCCGTGGAAGCCAGAGTCACCGGAAACGGCACCAACAACTACGGTTTATATGCCTCTGCAACCGGTGGCACCAACAATTGGGCAGGATATTTTGGAAATGGTACGGCTGGCAATGGATCCGGGAATGTGTATGTGGGCGATAATCTTAGAGTAGACGACAATTTTCAATATACCGATGGGACCGAAGCTGCAGGAAGAGTATTGCGAAGTGATGCCAACGGAAATGCCCGATGGGCAGATCCTTCTCCCGATATTTCTTCGTTTGGGCTGTCACAAGCTAATCTAAGTAGCTTTTATAGTCATGGCGGAACCGGGTATGAAAAATTACCATTCAACACTATTGTTTTCGATGCTCAAAGTAATTTTAATACCACGACTAATCGCTTCGTAGCTCCCTCTGCCGGATATTATCGCATTAGTGCGAGTTGGCACAGCATAGGTACCTCCACATCTGTAACCGATTTTGGTATTGGTATTTATGTAAACGGAAGTTTGGTTAAACAATCGTTGTATGCACATCAAGGAAATGGGGTGGTTCACAGAGACATTAATGTGGTAGTCGCTCTGGCTGCTTCACAGTACGTAGAAATTTTTGCAAATAGCTCCATTTCAGGGTTTTTGGTCGATCAAAATAGTGTAGAAACTTGGTTTGAAGTGGAACAAATTCGTTAACTTTCATATACTAAATATTTTTTATGAAACCATTAATATTTAAAACAGTTATGATGATAGCCATCATAGGAATGATGGGCTGTCAAGACAAAAAAGAGGATTATTCACCGAAAAAGGAACCTTCAAAAAAGGGTCTTACTGAAGCACAGTGGATCGACAAAGGTGAATACCTCGTGAAGGCAATAGGCTGTGATCATTGTCACACGCCTAAGAAAATGACCGAAAATGGTCCCGTTTCCGACTTGGACCGATGGTTAATGGGTCATCCGGCAGATGCAAAGCTTCCGCCCATAGACAAATCCCAAATAACACCCGGTGGCTGGATTCTTTTTCACAGTGACCTCACTGCGGCAGTTGGACCCTGGGGGGTTAGTTTTGGGGCCAATCTAACGCCCGATGATACGGGAATTGGAAAATGGAGTTTCGCGCAATTTAAAAAAGCAATGACCGAAGGAAAGTATAAAGGAATGGAGGGTACCCGGCCAATAATGCCTCCCATGCCCTGGCAATCCTTTGCCGAGCTTAAAGAGGACGACTTAAAAGCAATTTATAAATATCTTATGTCCATCGATCCCATTGAAAATGTCGTTCCCGCTTATATTCCTCCCGATCAGATTCAATAGCGACATACGTTTTTTTCACAGTACATTCAGGACCGTTTTTTTAGAAACGGTCTTTTTTTTATATAAAAAATTTAAACTCACTAAAAAAAATAGCTCATTCACTCAAAACTTTTAGTTTAAAACCTATATTTAATAAGTTTTGTAATAGCACTTAACATTTCAACCAGATTAAAATGGCAAAGCCCATCTTTTCTTGTCTATGCTTAATCTTGGCATCCTTCATTTCTTTATCTCAGACTAATGACGTTATGGTTCGATTGGACAAGATTTCTTCAGATATTGAAAAACTTAATTTTCTTGATGAAATTGTTGATCTAGAATGGCGATCAAGCCCTCAAAACCTTATTGAATATGCCAGGGTATACGATTCAATTTCAAAGCTTATTGATGTTCAAGAATATTATGCCAAGTCTTTAAATCTCAAAGGAATGGCTAGCTATGTTACAGAAGATTATAATGAAGCTATTTCTTATTATTTAGAGTCTTTACGAACGTTGGATGCATCCATCCCATCCTCTGAACTTGCCCAATTGTATAATAATCTTGCCTCTTGCTTTATAAAAACGGATGATTTCAAAAATGCTGAGAAATACTACCTACTATCGCGAGACATTGCATCATCTATAGAAGACGAAAGATGGGTTGCCAATGTAAATAACAACTTATCTATTTTGTACATGAATCATAGCATGTATCTGGAAGCCGATGAAATGCTTGAAAAAGCAATTAGTTTTTATCTTAAAAATGGCGACTCGCTAAATGCCGGGATTTCCTATATGAACCAAGGGAATTCAAAAATTTTTAATAAAGATTTCTCTGGAGCACTTTCTTCTTATTCACGTTCAAAACTATATGTTTCTGAAAATCAAATCCCACTATTACATGCAGTTTCCTATACTGGAATGGGAATAGCCTATACTAATCAAAACCAATTTTCTCAGGCCCTCCCATTACTAAAAAGAGGAGTCGCTATTGCCAAAAGGATAAATCATGTTGAGCAACTTATTGAGTCTTACAATGCCTTGGCAGTCTATTATTCTGAAAAAAAAGAGTATAAGGATGCCTATGAAATTGTTATGGAGTCACAAAAGTTAAAAGATTCTGTTTTAGCGGCAACGCAAGATCATAACATGGCCGAAGCACTAACAAAGTATGAAACCGAAAAAAAAGACGCACAACTTAGAGTGCTTTCTTTAGAAACTGAAAAAGCAGCGCATGAAAAGAAACTTTATTTATTACTTGCCTTAGCGGGTTTATTGGTAGCTGCTTTAGTTGGATTTTTTCTATTTAAAAATCAAAAGAAAAATAAGCAATTAGCGAAACAAAAGAAGCTATTGGAAGCCACTGTTGATGAAAAAAATGTGCTTTTAAGAGAAACCCATCATCGTGTAAAGAATAGTTTTCAGATCGTGTCCTCACTGCTCTATTTACAATCTGAAAACATAGAAGACAACAAAGCAAAATTAGCGATGAAAGAAGCTCAAAACAGAGTGCGTTCTATGGTATTAATTCATCAAAAATTGTATAGTAAAGATCAACTGGTAGGAATTAACACAAAAGAATATTTTACAGATCTTACCAATGACATTTTTGAGAGTCATCAATTTGAAGGAAATGCTTTTATTTACAACTTGGACGTTGAGCCATTGGTTCTAGACGTTGAAACTATAACTCCATTGGGTCTAATTTTAAACGAATTGATCACCAATGTATTAAAACATGCTTTTAAGCCTGTTAACGAAGAAAGCAGGATGCTTATCCGACTTAAAAGAATAGGGGAAACATTACAATTGCAAGTGGAAGATAATGGGGTGGGGATTCCTACCGAAATTAAGGAGAGCTCATTTGGAATTCAATTAATAAAATCGTTAGCAAAGAAATTAAAAGCGACACTCAGTTATCAATCAGCTCCATCAACTGGCACAATAGCCATTTTAGACATGCGCCGTTTTAATGAGCTTTGATGCTTTATTAATTAATTAGAGGTAGAGCTTTGAGAAATTAGAATCAAAACAGCTCTGATACTAGAACCACGAAACTAAAGCCTTTTGTCATGTCTCTTTATTTCCAGTGCTTCCATTTACTAAATAAATAGCTACATTCACTAAATCTTTAATACGCTTCATAATTCCTTCGAGTAATTTCAATGTTGAACAATAAATTATCTTATTTGAAATCACTTAATATCTACCTCGTAGAAGACGAACCTTTAATTGTTGCGACTATTACCACTACCTTAATTAATCAAGGTTTTAATGTAATTGGCAATAGTGATGAGTATGAAGAAGCACTGATTGCTATTGACAAAAGCCTTCCCAATTTAGTTTTATTGGATATACATCTTGAAGGGGTAAAAGATGGGATAGATCTTGCTAAACAATTGGACGAAAGAAACATTCCTTACCTCTATCTTACCTCCCAAACAGATCCACACACCATTACACGAGTTAAAGAAACACAACCGTTAGGATTCATAGTAAAACCTTTTACTGAAGCGGGCTTACGCTCTAATATTGAATTGGCCTGGCATAATTTTTCGCTAACCAATGAAGATTTTATCTTACTTAAATCGAAAGGTCGAATCCATAAAATTAATCAAGCAAGTATTAAGTATTTAAAGGCATTCGACAATTATTGTTATGTGATTACGGCTTCAGAAAAATACTTGGTGCCACATACCCTAAAAAAAACATCGGAATTACTCAATCTTAACAATTTTGTGCAAACACATCGATCGTATTGGGTAAACCTTAAAAAAATTGATTCGGTAAGTACTTCAAGTATTTATATTAATAAAGAAGAAATTCCATTGAGTACTTCACATAAAGTAGCTGTACTTACAAAACTGAATTCTCTTTAAATTTTCACAAAAGTCATTCACTAAAAAAAACACACTCTTCACTAAATAGAATTTACAGCCTGACGCTCTTAGTATATTTTTATCCTATTAGCTTCCCAAATGTTCTTAAAAGGCACTACAAATCACCTTTTTTAGAATGAATAAAACTTAACCTACTTCGCTACGGTAGCTTAAAAAGAAATGTATATGAAGGCTATTCTATTTTTTTCTATTTGTATGGGGTGTATTCGTTTAGGTATCGCTCAAGTAGGTATTGGTAATACAGAACCTCAAGCCACACTTGATATTACCGCCACAAATGCGGCAACACCTTCTAATGAGGATGGTATTTTAATACCAAGAATTGATGATTTCCCATCACCACCCCCCACTGAATCACAAGACGGAATGATGGTTTTTGCAACCGGAAATGGCTCGCCAACAAAGGGATTTTATTATTGGAACAATACCACGACTACTTGGATTTCAGTAGGTGGGGCAGTAGACACTCAAAATACCTTAAACCAAGCCTATGACGAAGGTGGCGCAGGTGCAGGACGGGTCATTACCGCCGATGCTGGTGCTGTACTTATAGAAGGTATGGATGGTTTTCAAAATACAGGAACCTATGGCGTAGGCGCAATATTATCATTGTCCGGAGCAGGGACAAAAATGTTCTTTTATCCAAGAAAATCTGCATTCCGAGCTGGTCGTACAACATCAACACAATGGGATGATACTTCCATCGGCGACTATTCAACCGCAATTGGGTTAAATAATGTTGCCTCTAGTTTCGGCGGAACTAGTTTAGGTAGTAATAATACAGCGTCAGGAACAAATGCATCAACCGCATTTGGATATGGAAATACAGCATCAGGAAATTATGCTACAGCTTTTGGATATGGCTCTTTAGCAACTGCCGATTATGCTACGGCTTTTGGTGACGGTGCTGATGCCTCTGGTGTAAATTCTACTGCTTTTGGAGATGGCACCGAAGCTTCTGGCCTAAGGTCAACTGCTTTTGGAATCAACGCAATCGCTTCGGGAGATTACGCTACCGCCTTTGGCTCAATAAGTGAAGCAACAGGGAATTATGCCACCGCGTTTGGCAATCGAACCGACGCAACTGCTAGTTATTCAACTGCGTTTGGAAGCTTTAGCATAGCATCCGGAGATACAGCAACAGCTTTTGGCACCTCCTCAACTGCTTCAGGTACTACCTCAACTGCTTTTGGCTCTGGTTCAACTGCTTCTGGCGCAAACTCAACCGCCTTTGGAACCTCCACAGCTTCCGGTGTTTATGCAATCTCATTTGGGCGTTCGGTTGAAGCAAGATCATACAGCGAGCTCGCAGTTGGAGTCTATAATAATTTATCAACTCCGGTTAATCCAAATTCATTTAATGCCTCTGATAAAATTTTCTCCATTGGCAATGGTACAAGCGCTGTCGCCAGAAGTAATGCGCTTACTATATACAAAGATGGTAGGATTAATATTAACGATGCTTACACATTGCCAACAACAGATGGCACAGCAAGTCAAGTGCTAACTACCAATGGAGCTGGGGTTACTTTCTGGACCTCCCCGACTGAAGAAACCACAACATCTATAGTGAGAATAATCCTAAACTCATCTCAATTATTACCAAATGGGGCAACAAAAATTATGTTCGACACTACTGTATTTGACACCAATTCAGATTTTGACACAACCAATAACAGATTTGTAGCTCCGAGAGATGGATATTATCGAGTAAACTGTGCATTAGGAGCTAACAACTATCCAGAGCCTGCAGGGTCGTTGTACGCAACTATTTACAAGAATGGTGCATTATATCAAAGAGATAATTTTTCGGTGAGTGCGAATGCTCAACATAAAACTATTGATGGTGTTGTTGAGCTTAACGCCGGCGAATATATAGAAATCGTTGCTATCGCAAGCCCGGCTAATTACCTTGTATCAAGTTCAAATGTTTACACTTTTTTTGAAGTTCAAGAAATAAAATAATAGTTGTCCTTGATAATACAATTATATCTTAGTGAAAAAAGTCACTTTTGCTAGCGGCGGATTTTTATTCTTGAAAAAGCTGTTTTCTAAAGCGTTCTTTTTACATTTGAAGGAATAACTTTTACTACACATGTCCGATCAAAAACGCCTTTTCCTTGTTGATGCCTATGCTCTTATTTTTCGTGGATATTACGCTTTTATAAAAAATCCGCGAATTAATTCTAAAGGCCTTGATACTTCGGCTATTATGGGTTTTATGAACTCCTTACTCGACGTAATTAAACGTGAACGGCCGGATCATTTGGCGGTGTGTTTCGATAAAGGCGGAAGTGAATCGCGAAACGAAATGTATGCCGAGTACAAGGCAAACCGGGATGCAACCCCCGAAGCTATAAGTTTGGCTATACCCTATATCTGCAAAATACTAGAAGCCATGCATGTTCCCATTATGGTGAAAGAAGGGTTTGAAGCCGATGACGTTATAGGAACTTTGGCAAAAAAAGCCGAAAAACAAGGATACAAAACCTATATGGTTACCCCTGATAAGGACTTTGCACAATTGGTTTCTGAAAATATTTTTATGTACCGCCCTGTATTCGGCGGCGGATACGAAACCTGGGGGATCCCTGAGGTAAAAGCTAAGTTTGAAGTGGATGATCCCAAACAGGTGATAGATTTTCTGGGAATGATGGGAGACAGCAGTGACAATATCCCGGGTCTACCGGGGGTTGGAGAGAAAACCGCTAAAAAGTTTATTGCTGCTTACGGCAGTATGGAAGGTCTGTTGGCCAACACTCATGAGTTAAAAGGCAAAATGAAGGAAAAAGTCGAGGCTGCAAAGGAGCTTGGCTTGCTATCAAAAGAATTGGCAAGGATCATGCTCGATGTTCCTGTTGAGTTTCACGAGGAAGATTTTGAAATGAGCGAACCCGATATCGCCGGAGTCACCGAAATTTTCGAGGACCTCGAATTCAGAAGGTTGAAAGATAATTTTCTTAAAACCTTTACTGCTGAAGGAATGGCTTCTAACGGGACTTCTCATGGAGATAAGCCTAAAGCGGAAGATACGGCCTCAAATTCTAAATCCTCAGTATCTGTTTCTTCTTCTGCAAATGAAGGAAAACAAGCAGGCAGCGGACAATTTACATTATTTGGAGGTGATGGCGAGGCTTCAGAGACTGCAAAAAGTTTCAGCTCGAGAAATACCATTAACGAGACTGAGCATTTTTATCAGACGGTACAACCGGGAATGGGTACCAAACTGTTTCTTCAGAATTTAATGAAACAAAAATCCGTGTGCTTTGATACAGAAACTACAGGATTGAACCCCATAACAGCAGAGCTCGTAGGAATCGCTTTTTCCTGGGAAGCGACCAAGGGGTTTTATGTTCCTTTTCCTGAAAACCGGGAAGAAGCACAATCGCTTATTGAAACGCTTCGCCCCTTTTTCGAAGACGAGAATATTGAAAAGATCGGTCAGAATTTAAAATACGACATCAAAGTACTCGCCAAATACAATGTGACCGTTAAAGGGAAACTGTTTGATACGATGCTGGCACATTATCTTATCAATCCCGATATGCGTCACAATATGGATGTCCTTTCAGAAACTTATCTCAATTATACCCCGGTTTCAATTACCGAATTGATCGGGAAAAAGGGAAAGAATCAGAAATCGATGCGAGAGGTTCCCATAGAACAACAAACCGAGTATGCCGTTGAAGATGCCGATATTACGCTTCAGTTAAAAGAACACTTTCAGAATGAATTGGGCGAAGCCAATACACAAACCCTATTCGATGATATTGAAATTCCGTTGCTCCGTGTCCTGGCCGATATGGAACTCGAAGGAATTAATCTGGATGAAGATTTCTTAAGAAAGCTCTCTTCAGAATTGGAAAACGACATAAAAAAACTGGAAACAGCCATATATGAATCTGCCGGTGAAGAATTTAACATCGCCTCACCAAAACAATTGGGAGACATTCTCTTCGACAAAATGAAACTGGTCGATAAACCGAAAAAAACAAAAACCGGACAGTATTCTACGGCCGAGGACGTGCTCTCCTATCTTGCCAAAGATCACAGTATTATACGGGATGTGTTGGAGTATCGCGGACTCACAAAACTAAAAAGCACCTATGTGGATGCCTTACCTACTCAGGTTGAGCCCTCCACTAACCGGGTGCATACCGATTATATGCAAACAGTTGCAGCTACCGGCCGCTTAAGCAGTAATAATCCTAACTTACAGAATATCCCCATACGGACCGAAAGAGGCAGGGAAGTGCGAAAAGCCTTTATCCCCCGAGATAAGGATCATGTGCTGTTGGCAGCAGATTATTCACAAATAGAACTCCGTATCATCGCCGCACTTAGTGAGGAAGAAACTATGATCGACGCATTTAAGAACGGAGAAGATATTCACGCTTCAACCGCTGCTAAAGTATTTGGTATTCCCATTAGCGAAGTCACCCGAGAACAAAGAGGGAATGCTAAAACCGTGAACTTCGGAATTATTTACGGGGTTTCAGCATTTGGATTAAGCAATCAAACCGACCTGTCGAGAAGTGAAGCCAAAGATCTTATCGACACCTATTACGAAACCTATCCCAAACTCCGGAAATATATGAGCCGGCAGGTCGATTTTGCCAGGGATCATGGTTATGTACAAACGGTTTTGGGCAGACGACGATATTTAAAGGACATAAATTCTCGTAACGGTGTGGTGCGGGGTGCCGCCGAACGAAACGCAGTAAATGCCCCTATTCAGGGAAGTGCAGCAGACATTATTAAGATCGCGATGATCAATATTCACAAGAGACTTTCCGAAGAAAACTTTAAGAGCAAGATGCTTCTTCAAGTACATGATGAACTCGTATTTGATGCGTATAAACCAGAGCTGGACAAACTTCGCCCCCTCATTAAAACTGAAATGGAAAATGCCTACAAACTAGCTGTCCCACTGGATGTTGAAATAGGAGAAGGTGAAAACTGGCTGGAGGCCCATTAAAAAAAGCCCCCGAAAGGGAGCTTTTCTATTTATTCAAAAACTTCTGATTTACTGCTTGGTATACACAAAAGTAATGTCTTCAGTAACCAAAACGGTGCCTCCATTTCCATCCTCAACTTCAAAGGCAAGACCTTCTTCAAGGACAATCGTGATCTGGTCGTCTACCTTGGTTCCGATATAAGAAAACCCGGCAAATGTTAGAGTAACCGTATCACCTGTTTGCACCCATGCGAATTGCGTAGCATCATCTTCCTCTACACAGGTTACAGAATACTCGTATTCGTTGGTTGTTCCTGCAACAAGTTCCAGCGTAATATCTGCATAAGAAGTTGAATTAGCAGTTCCGGATGCATTTCCGTTAAACACGATGGTTTCATTTTGGTAGCATTCCGTTTCAGCCATTACGTCGTTGGATGCAGTCTCGTCACCGTTAAGATCATACTCGTTTTCAGTAGTAAACGAAGTTAATTTCCAGTTCCCTTCTACAGAAACACTTCCGTTGTTACCGGAATCGTCATCGTTCTTTGAGCAGGCAGTAACAGCAACAGCTACTATCAGCAATAATAAAATCCTTTTCATTTTTTTTTATTTTTAATTAAGGTGACAAAACAACAGAATTAAAAACAAAAAATTGCCAGCAATTTGTTAATGTTTCCTTACAATACGAAACGATATGTCGCCTTGATCAAAAATGTATTTTGCGGTCTCTCACTTAACAACTGATTGTCGATTATAGTATCAAAATCATTGGAAGCTTCCCCTAGTCCGGTAATCCCCTGCGACCAGACTAAAAAGATTTCAGAGCCGGGAATATATTCCCAGCGTACTACCAAATTTGAACGATACTGAACAAAAGCCAAATCCGGTTTTCCGAAGGAATAATCGGTTATCCCGTCAAGATCCTCATCTACATGATAAGTGTTGCCGTCCAAGGCGATCTGATTGGCTCCATAAAGGGTAACCCGCTCGTTCAGATCTTCGGCTATAGGATTGTTTACATAATTGAAATCTGAAAATCGTCCTCTGAAAATAAAGGGCTGACCATAATACTGTACCGAAAGATTGGGATTAATGGTATAATTAATCCGAAGTGTGGTTGACAGGGTCTCTTGATCGATGGCCCCCATGATATAGCGCGTCGTGCCGTTGAAGTTTTGCTGACTCACATATTGGGTCTTACTTGGGTTTTGTTCGTATTCGGCTAATAACGAAAGACTGAGTGCATTGAGGGGTTGATATCTGAAGCTGATCTCATAACGATCCAAAGAAAAGTTATCCTGGCTCGCTCTGGAATTAACATAACCTACAACCATACTTAATTTCTTCCGTTCATCGGTTCCTGAAAACAAATACCAAAAATTCTCGTCGGAGTATCGCCATCTGGGGCCGCCCCTTAATGTGGTATTTACGAAAATGCGCGGTTTATGGGCGGCCCCGAAATCGGTCCACCAATTATTGATATAATTTACGTTCCCATTAATTTCATATTGGATCCTGTTGAAATTACCTTCAAAGTCATAGCTTGAAAATTGATTAAAACCAAGTCTCGCACGTCTAAACCAACTGGTAGGTTTGTTCCAGAACCGCCGAACATTTGCATATTGGCGAATCTCATCGGCTTGCCTTAAAAATCCGAGATCATTCAGTTCCAACTCCGGGGAACGCCAGTTTCCTCCCAGGTTGTACTGCCAGTTTCCCCCACCTCCTCTACCAATTTCGAAGCGACCTCCCGTACCGGTTAATGAAGTCTTGGTTTCATCAACCGAAACATGTCCAGCATCTTCACGCTGAAATAAATGCACGATCGACCGCTGTGTTCTGGTGATGGCTGCTTCAGAGCCATTTACCTGACTTAATACGGCACTGCCTTCCACATAGTACTTTCGTTCCTGCCAATTGTGTTTAAAATCCAGGCCACCCGAATACGCATTGTCATGTAAAAACATGAGATTATCTTCTAAACTCCGGTTAGTTGCCGTGAAAATTCCTCCTATAAAACTGTTTCTATCGTTAAAGTCTTTCTGGACTCTTCCCACCAGATAGTTGGTAAGCGGTTCCACCTGAACTTCACTTTCATCACCATTGACATCTACGACATCGGCATACTCCTTTGCGGTGACACTTTCAAGTACCCCTACAGACCATCCATCCTTTGTCTTACCGCTAAATTTAGCGGCTCCTAAAATTGTTGAATTGTCGGGTGAATCCACATAGGCTGTTGTAGGCCCGAATGCAGAACCCTGGGGGCTTCGTCCTATTCTTCTTGAGAAGAAAAGATTGTCCTGATTACCTGCAAAACTATAATCGAATATATTTTTATTCTCTACGAAAAAGGGACGTCTTTCCTGAAAGAAGATCTCAAAACCGTCCAATGCTATAGCACCGGGATCGGCATCTACCTGACCAAAATCGGGGTTAATAGTGACATCCAGAGTAAGGTCATTGGTAATCCCGATCTTGGCATCCAGGCCGGCTGTAAATCTACTGTCACTTCCATCCCGAAAAGGATTTCCAGGCTCCTTTTCGTAAGTATCGACCTGTGCCAATCCGTAAGGTTGAATTTCCAATTGCTTTTGGGGCTTTAGGCCTTTTAAGCCTCGCAATTCTCCGAATTCACTTACCCAACCCGGCGAATTGGGAAGTACCGGTTGCCAGAGTGAGCGCTCCTCATTTCTAAAATACCTTCGGGTAGATTGTAACCCCCATACCTGCTCTTGCTCATTTCCGAATCGCAACTGACTTAAGGGAATTCGCATTTCGGCCACCCAGCCTTCGGCATCAATAGAAGTTTTGGCATACCAGATGGGGTTCCAACTGCTGTCCCAGTTATTCCCATTATTCGAAATAAACTCATCTCCCTTTACCCCAGCAGCAGTTAAAGTAAATGAAAATCCGGTTCGATCGTCGTTATAACTATCGATATTGATCTCTACCCAGTCTCCTTCAAAACCGTCACGGCGTGAGAGTCGTTTTACGATCTTATCGGGTTCGCTGTCATAACATCTAAAGACCACATAAAGATTTTTATCGTCATAAAGTATCTTGAATTTAGTCTGCTCGGTTGGGTCGGTGCCATTGTCCGGCTGATTTTCAACATAACCGGAGCTCCATTCCACAGTCTCCCATGCGGCATCATTAAGGAGACCATCAATAACAGGAGCGTTTTCATGTGCAACGGCTGTTGTGGTATATGTTTTTTTGTCCGGTTTTTCGGATTCCTGTGATTGAATAGATAAAAACCCCAAGAAAAAAAAGGGTAATAGGAAGAGTTGATTAGACTTCATGATTAGTTAGATTGATGAATAAGAGACTGTTAAAACGACGCGAAGTGACAGTTTTATATCTTCTTTAAGAAAATTTTAACAACCCTGTCACAATTATCGTTGTCCTGATGTAATATAATAAGAAAATATGAGGGACCCATTATTAAATCTTACTGCACTGAAAAGACTACTTTATAAGACTGTAATTGATAATTGTATCGAATGAAAACTTGATTTGTTGCCTACAAAAAATAAAGTTTGATGTGTTGTTTTTCAAATAAATAATAGTACATTTGCACCCCGATTTATCCAAAAGAAGGAATGTTTAACACTGACTGTGGGTGAAGACAGTTAGTAAAATCAATAAAAGTGGATACACTAAGTTATAAAACAATTTCAGCCAACAAAGCCACCGTTACTAAGGAGTGGTTACATGTTGATGCTGACGGGCAGACACTTGGTCGTTTTGCCAGTGAAGTAGCAAAATTACTTCGCGGAAAGCACAAACCAAGTTTTACCCCTCATGTTGATTGTGGAGACAATGTAATTGTTACCAATGCCGCAAAGATCAACCTAACAGGAAACAAATGGGAGGCCAAGACCTATATACGTCACACAGGCTACCCTGGCGGACAACGTAGTTTGACTGCCAGCGAATTGTTCAGTAAAGACCCTGCAAGAGTTATTGAAAAAGCTGTAAAAGGGATGCTTCCTAAGAATAAATTGGGTGCTGAATTATTCAGAAATTTAAAAGTCTACGCCGGTGAAGAACACGGTCAGGAGGCACAAAAACCAAGAACCATTAACCTAAACGAAAGTAAGTAATGGATACTATTCATAAAATTGGTAGAAGAAAAACAGCTGTGGCTCGTGTATACCTTTCTGAAGGAAAAGGAAACATCACAGTAAACAAGCGTGACATGGAAACTTATTTTCCAACGGCGACGCTTCAGTATAAAGTAAGACAACCCCTAACATTAACTGATAACGACAAAACGTACGATATCAACGTAAATGTTTTTGGTGGTGGAATTACCGGACAGGCAGAAGCTATTCGTTTGGCATTGTCTCGAGCAATGTGTGAAGTAAATGAAGAGCACAGATTGGTGCTTAAGCCGGAAGGTTTAATGACCAGAGATCCGAGAATGGTTGAGCGTAAGAAATTCGGACAGAAGAAAGCGCGTAAGAAATTCCAGTTCTCGAAACGTTAAGAAAAATTTTTGGATTGGGTACTTCACGAGAAGGTACCCAATTCAAATGTTAAGTTCATATTTATTATTTATTAAAAATCGCTGTTCTCCGCTACGGGCGGAAACTAGTTTAGCATCTAAACCATAATAACGGTGAATCTTCGGCCCAATGCTACAGATAACCAAAAAAAGGTTGCTATCTATTTACAGAACGTAAACTATTAAAAAATGGCAAAAAACACAGAAGTTAAAGACTTACTGGATGCAGGTGTACATTTTGGTCACCTCACCAGAAAATGGAATCCGAACATGGCTCCTTACATCTATATGGAGCGTAACGGGATCCACATCCTCAACCTTTACAAAACAGCAGCAAAGCTTGATGAAGCTTGTGAGGCACTTTCAAAGATCGCCGCGAGCGGAAGAAAGATCCTTTTTGTTGCTACCAAAAAACAAGCCAAGGATATCGTAGCTGAAAAAGCAGGTAACGCGAGCATGCCCTACATTACTGAAAGATGGCCGGGCGGGATGCTTACCAACTTTGTTACGATTAGAAAAGCTGTAAAGAAAATGGCATCCATAGACCGTATGAAACAAGACGGAACTTTTAACACGCTTTCAAAGAAAGAGCGATTGCAAGTAGATCGTCTTCGTGCTAAGCTGGAAAAGAACTTAGGTTCTATCAGCGATATGAGTCGTCTTCCGGGAGCATTGTTTATTGTGGATACTACACGTGAGCATATTGCCGTAAAGGAAGCTCAAAAACTGAACATTCCAATTTTCGCTATGGTTGATACCAATAGTGATCCGCGTGAGATCGATTATGTAATTCCTTCTAACGATGACGCTTCAAAATCTATCGAAAAGGTAATGTCTAGAGTTTCTGAAGCAGTGATCGAAGGATTGGCTGAAAGAAAAGGCGGAAAAGAAGAAAATGACGACGAGCCAAAAGCTAAAAAAGATAAAGCACCAAAGAAGAAAGCTGTTGCGAAGGCAGTAGCATCAACTGAAGAAGAATAAATTTATTTCATAAAATTAAAATAATGAGTACGATGGTAAAAGTAACCGCCGCAGAAGTAAATGAATTACGCAAAAAAACCGGAGCCGGTATGATGGACTGTAAAAAGGCATTAGTAGAGGCCGAAGGTGATTTTGACAAAGCTATTGAGATCCTTCGTAAGAAAGGTCAGAAGATCGCTGAAAAGAGAGCCGACAGAGATTCTAGCGAAGGTGCTGTTATTGCGAAAGTAAGTGACGATACTACGAAAGGAGTTATTGTTTCTTTGAACTGCGAAACCGATTTCGTTGCGAAGAATGACGATTTTGTTGCTATGGCAAACAAAATGGCCGAGATTGCTCTTGGAACCTCTTCAAAAGAAGAATTCTTAGCAGCAAACTACGATGGAATGACGGTTGAAGAAAAACTTTTGGAGCAAACCGGTGTTATTGGTGAGAAAATTGAGATTGGTGCATTCGAATCGTTAGAAGCCCCTTTCGTTGGTTCTTACATTCACGGTAATAAGATCGCTGCGTTGGTTGGATTATCATCTGCAGTTGACAATGCTGAAACTTTGGCCAAGGATGTTGCTATGCAGGTTGCTTCTATGGGAGCTACAACGCTATCTTACAAAGATTTTGACGCTGCTTTTGTAGCTTCAGAAACTGAAGCGCGTATCGCTGTTATTGAAAAAGACAATATCGAATTAGGACGTCTGGGTAAAACCCTTAAAAACGTTCCTAAGTATATTTCCAGAGCGCAGCTAACCGACGAAGTGTTAGCACAGGCCGAGGAAGATGCTAAAGCCGAATTGAAGGCAGAAGGCAAACCTGAACAGATCTGGGACAGAATTCTTCCGGGTAAAATTGAAAGATTTATTTCAGACAATACAACCTTGGATCAGGAAAAATGCCTGTTGGATCAGAACTTTATCAAGGACGAAAAGAAATCTGTTGCCGAATATGTGAAGACATACGGTGATGTTGATGTGGTGTCTTTTAAAAGAGTATCGTTAGCATAAGTATATCATTGCTAAGTAGTAAAACCGCCATTAGTGAAACTAATAGGCGGTTTTTTATTTTATGATTTTATCGTCAAATATTTTCTTTATTTTTACGCTGTAAAATTCCGCTATGCAATACAAAAGAATTCTTTTAAAACTTTCGGGCGAAGCCCTAATGGGGAGCCGACAGTATGGAATAGACCCCGAACGACTTAAAGAATATGCCGAAGAAATAAAACAAATTACCAATTTAGGTGTTGAAGTTGCCATTGTTATTGGCGGCGGCAATATCTTTAGGGGTGTGGCAGGAGCCAGCCGTGGTATGGATCGTGTACAGGGAGATCATATGGGAATGCTTGCAACAGTGATAAATGGACTTGCATTACAAAGCGCCTTGGAAGACGAAGATATTCCTACCAGGCTTCAAAGCGCTATTAAGATCAATGAAGTAGCAGAACCGTTTATTCGTAGAAAAGCAATAAGACATCTTGAAAAAGGCAGAGTAGTAATCTTTGGTGGCGGAACCGGAAACCCTTATTTTACAACCGATTCTGCTGCAGTACTCCGGGCAATCGAAATTGGCGCCGATGTTATCCTAAAAGGTACACGAGTTGACGGAATCTATTCCGGCGACCCCGAAAAAGATTCGGCAGCTACTAAATTTGATTTTATTAGCTTTGATGAAGTCCTAAAAAAAGGATTAAAAGTTATGGATACGACGGCTTTTACGTTAAGCCAGGAGAATTCACTTCCGATCATCGTATTCGATATGAACACCAAAGGCAACCTTATTAAGGTGGTATCTGGTGAAAAGATTGGAACCAAAGTAAATCTTTAAATACTTCAGATAATTTTCAGTGGCATCATTTTTGAAAACCCGCTTATAAAATTTATAACATGGAAGAAGAAATTAAATTTATAATCGACAGTACCCGGGAAGCCATGGGTAAAGCGCTTCAGCATTTAGAAAAAAAACTTGTAAACATCCGGGCAGGAAAAGCCACTCCTTCTATGGTTGCAGGAGTAATGGTCGATTATTACGGAACACCAACACCGTTAAATCAGGTATCCAACGTAAACACTCCCGATGGGATGACTATTTCCATACAACCCTGGGAGAAGGGATTAATTCCCGAAATTGAAAAAGGAATTCATTTAGCGAATCTGGGTTTTAATCCGATGAATAACGGCGAAAGTGTTATCATCAATGTTCCACCATTAACCGAAGAACGTCGAAGAGATCTTGCCAAACAAGCGAAAGCCGAAGCTGAAGAAGCAAAAATAGGGGTTAGAAATGACCGAAAGAACGCTAATAACGAGATCAAAGAACTGGACATTTCTGAAGATATGAAGAAAAATCTGGAGATCGATATTCAAACCATGACCGACACTCACATTAAGCGTATCGATGAAATATTTGAGCGAAAAGAAGCGGAAATAATGAAGGTTTAAGCGTAAACTACGTTAAACAATACTAAATAAAGCGGCTATATGCCGCTTTGTTTTTAATTTTACATTTTGAACCTCATCCCTCTATGCGCAACTTACTTTTATTAATATTTCTGCTTTTGGAAATAGCTGTGTTTGCGCAGGAGCCGGCAATTCAAACCAAACAAGATACAACCGCAACCCGAACCGAAAAGAAGGATAGTCCGTTAAGTACAGGATTTTATCCCATCGGCTTTTTTGATGTCGATCTAAGATATCTAATAAAATACAACAATTACGAAGGAATTAGATTGGGCGTAGGCGGATTAACCAATGAGAAGCTCTTCGATGACGTAAAACTGGGCGGCTATTTTGCGCGCGGATTTAAGGATAAGGATATTAAATTCAGTTTAGGTGGAAGTGTGCGTTTAAATGCCGAAACCAAGACCTGGATCAATGTATCCTATATAGATGATATTCGGGAAATTGGAACGTTTAATTATTTAACCGACGCGCGAGTGTATTCAGTTTTCGAACCACGTCTGGTTAATGTGACACAATTTTATAAATACCGAACATGGCAAACCAATATCCAGCATGAGTTTAGCCCAAAATTTCTTTCTGAATTGCGATTTTCCCGCTCCCGAATTGATCAGATTGAAGATTATCGGTTCTTGGATGACGGTATCTTTTACGACAGTTACAATACCGCTGAAGTTACGGCGTCTGTTCGTATAAGTCCGAAAACCAATTTTTTTACTACCGAAGACGGAAGAATTGAATATTTTGACGGATTTCCGAAAATAAGTGCTCAAGTAACCCAGGGTATTCCCGGAATAGTGAGAAGCGATTTTACGTATACAAAATTTGGTCTAAAGCTCGATTACTATATAAAAAGAACAGACCTATCCTCTACCAACATTTTGCTGGAAGGAAATTTTGCTACCGGTGAAGTCCCCCTAACGCACCTATTTCATGCCTATCCCAACAGTCCAACCAAGGATGAGATCTTTCAGCGTTTTTCTGTAGCCGGGAGACGTAGCTTTGAAACCATGTATTTCGGGGAATTCTTTTCAGACCGACTTACAACGCTTCAGGTGAAACACAGTTTGCGTAGGTTTAACCTCGGGAAGCGATTTAAACCCGAACTTGTTTTTGTGACACGTCATGCTTTGGGAGACCTTCAGAATTCAGAAGAACATTTAGGAATTCCTTTTAATACACTTACCGAAGTTTATTCTGAATCGGGGTTTGAATTAAATAAACTTCTTTTTGGGTTCGGACTTAGTTTTGCATACAGATACGGGTTTTATCATTTGCCCGATACGGAAGACAATATTTCTTTCAAATTTACTTTTTATCTGAAGCTTTAGCTCAATAAAAGCAAAGCGAATTATATCCTTCCTTAAAGAGAATTCATACCTTTGCCCGGGCCAAAAGGAAGTTAGATTTGGATAAATTATTCAGTATAGGATTTTGGAGCACAGTCGCCCGATTCATTTTGCGGAATCGTACTACTATTCTCATTGTTATTGCGGCAATTACCGTGCTTCTCGCGTTACAATGGAAGCATATGCGATTTACCTATACCGAAGCAAACCTTCTGCCAGACGATCATGAGGTAAATCTGGAATACACAAAATTTCTAAAAGAGTTCGGTGAAGAAGGAAACCTGATCGTTATAGGCGTTAAGGATTCTTCGTTATTCACCCCTGAAAAATTTACTGCCTGGACCACTCTTTCGAAAGATATTGGCGCAAACACCGAAGTCGATCTAACACTGTCTGTAGGAGATCTTCAGAAATTAGAAAAACGAACCGACACTTTAGGATTTCAATTAGTACCGTTTATAAAGGACAGTGTATTCACTCAAAAAAAACTCAACAGATATTCCTATGAGTTATTTAACAACCTTCCTTTTTATGAAGGATTAGTTTACAGTCCGGACAAACAATCGGTACGCACGGCGATCTATTTAAAAAAGGACATTGTAAATACGGCAGCGCGAAAAGATTTTATCGTTGAAGATCTCATTCCGTTAATTGAAGATTTTGAAGAACAGACAGGAATTGAGGTGTACACTTCGGGCATGCCCTATATCCGAACCTTAAACTCACAAAATATAATTGATGAAATAGGAATGTTTATCGGGGCTGCATTGTTGGTAACCTCCATGATCTTCTTTTTCTTTTTCAGATCGTTTAGAGCGACTTTAATTTCAATGGCAACCGTGATCATTGGGGTAATGTGGGCTTTTGGCATCCTTGGCTTGTTGCATTATGAGATAACGGTTCTCACAGCGTTGATCCCACCGCTTATTATTGTTATTGGTATTCCAAATTGCATTTTCCTTATCAATAAATACCAGCAGGAGATCAAAAATCACGGGAATCAGGCAAAATCCCTTCAACGGGTCATCAGTAAAATTGGAAATGCCACCTTGATGACGAATGTAACCACGGCTTCAGGATTTGCGACATTCATTCTTACCAACAGCAAACTTCTAAAGGAGTTTGGTATAGTTGCGTCCATTAATATCATAGCTATATTTCTTCTTAGTTTATTTATTATCCCTATAGTATACAGCTATATGGCAATTCCGAAATACAAGCACCTAAAGCATCTGAATAAAAACTGGATCGCACGCTTTGTAAACTGGATGGAAGTTACGGTGAGGGAACACCGAATAGCGATCTATACTTCAGCGGTTGTCTTGTTATGTGCCAGTATAATCGGGATGTTCCAAATAAAGATCTCGGGAAGTCTTATTGAGGATATGCCGAAAAAAGCAGAATTCTTTAAGGATATCAAATTCTTTGAACAGGAATATGAGGGAATCATGCCTCTGGAGATCCTTGTAGACACTAAACGCCCTAAGGGAGTGATGAAACTCGCGACTTTAAAGCGAATTGATGAATTGCAGGTGTTTATTGAGGAATTTCCCGAATTCTCCCGCCCAATCTCGGTCGCCGAACTTACAAAATACTCCAAGCAGGCCTATTACAACAACAACCCAGAGTATTATCAATTACCTAATAGTCAAGAGCGAACTTTTTTACTCTCCTATGCAAAGAACAGTGTTGAAAATTCGAATCTTCTATCAAGTTATGTAGACAGTACCGGTCAATATGCGCGTATCACGACTTTTATGAAGGATACCGAAACCGAGCGTTACGAAAGAATTGAAGAGGATCTTAGAATTAAAATAGATAAGATATTCCCCCCCGAACGATATAATGTTTCGGTCACAGGAAAAGCTGTAGTATTTCAGAAGGGAACGAAATATCTCGTTAACAATCTCGTGATTTCATTATCGCTAGCCATTTTTCTCATCGCTCTTTTTATGGCCTGGATGTTTCGAAGTGCACGAATGATCCTGGTGTCATTAATTCCTAATTTACTCCCACTTATTATAACCGCCGGACTTATGGGCTTCTTGGGTGTTCCTATAAAACCTTCCACCATACTGGTGTTTAGTATAGCCTTTGGAATTTCGGTGGATGACACCATTCACTTTTTGGCAAAATACAGGCAGGAATTGATCGCTAATAACTGGAAGATCAAAAAATCGGTATACGCGGCATTACGGGAGACCGGGGTGAGTATGTTCTATACATCTATCGTGTTGTTTTTTGGGTTTTCGGTATTTACCATATCTAGTTTCGGCGGCACTGTGGCTTTGGGAGCGCTGGTTTCGGCAACGTTATTATTTGCCATGCTAGCCAATTTATTGCTTCTTCCCTGTTTATTATTGTCTTTGGAAAGAAGTATTGCGAACAAAGAAACCTTCAAGCAACCTGCCCTTCAAATCATTCCCGACGGAGAGGATGAAAATGATGATGATAGCTAGTGCTTTAGTTGTTCATTTTATTCGTAAAAAGTATCTTTACCCCTTCAAAAATTGAATCATGCATCATACAGAGATCATTACATTATTGCAGACTGAACCCTCAATACATGAGATAAATGTAAAAGGATGGGTTCGTTCCTTCCGAAGTAATCGTTTTATTGCTTTAAACGATGGATCCACCATTAAAAATTTACAGTGTGTTGTAGACTTCGAAAAAGTTGATGAAGAAATTCTGAAAAAGATCACAACCGGGGCAGCAGTCTCTGTTACCGGTGTTCTGGTTGAAAGTCAGGGTCAGGGTCAAAGTGTGGAAGTGCAGGTCTCGGAAATTGAAATCCTTGGTGAGGCAAATCCTGAAGATGTGAAACTTACCATACTATCTCCCAAGCGTCATACCCTTGAAAAACTTAGAGAACAGGCTCATTTACGCGTGCGTACTAATACGTTCGGAGCGGTAATGAGAATCCGGTCTAAGCTGGCGTTTGCCGTTCATGAATATTTTCAGAAGAACGGATTTTACTATATGCATGCGCCAATCATCACCGGTAGCGATGCAGAAGGTGCGGGAGAGATGTTTAGAGTAAGCTCTCTGGACCCTAAGAATCCCCCACTCGATGAGAAGGGCAATGTGAATTATAAAGAAGATTTTTTCGAGAAAGAGACCAATCTTACAGTGAGTGGGCAGTTGGAAGCTGAAACCTATGCTATGGGGCTGGGTAAGGTATATACTTTTGGGCCTACCTTCAGAGCCGAAAACAGTAATACATCACGGCATCTTGCAGAATTCTGGATGATAGAACCGGAGATCGCATTTTGTGATCTTGCCGGGAATATGGACTTGGCCGAAGATTTTATCAAATACATTATTAACTATGCGCTGAACCACTGTGCCGACGACCTGGAGTTTCTTGAAAATCGCCTTTTGGAAGAGGAAAAGAGCAAGCCTCAGGCAGAGCGGAGTGACATGGTGCTCCGCGATAAGCTAAAATTCATTATCGACAATAATTTTAAACGGGTAAGTTATACTGAGGCCATAGACATTTTAAAAAGATCGAAACCAAATCAGAAGAAAAAATTCAAGTATATCATTGAAGAATGGGGTGCCGACTTACAAAGTGAACATGAACGCTTTTTGGTGGAGAAGCACTTTAAGTGCCCTGTAATTCTTTTCGATTATCCTGCCAAGATCAAAGCCTTTTATATGCGTTTAAATGAGGATGGTAAAACGGTTAGAGCCATGGATGTGCTTTTCCCCGGCATAGGTGAGATCGTCGGCGGATCGCAACGGGAAGAGCGTTATGACGTACTAAAGCAGAAAATCACCGAGATGGGTATCGATGAAAAGGAGCTGTGGTGGTACCTGGAGTTGCGCAAATTCGGAACAGCAGTACACAGCGGTTTCGGGCTAGGATTTGAGAGAATGGTTCAGTTCGTAACGGGAATGGGTAATATTCGCGATGTGATCCCTTATCCGCGTACCCCTGGAAATGCCGAATTCTAATTTACCAATCAACTTCTGGCTTCCGACTTCCGACTTCCGACTTCCGACTTCCGACTTCCGACATTAAAACATATCACAACATTATATTAAAACTGGTTGCTTACGTATGTAAGTAGCTGGTTTTTTTTAACTTTATATTGAACAACGCAATTGCAATGCTAAAACAACAATTAAACTTTAAATTATCCCAGAAGCTTTCGCCTCAGCAGATTCAGTTAATGAAATTGATTCAGCTTCCCACGCAGGCATTCGAGCAAAGGATCTCTCAGGAAATGGAGGAGAATCCTGCTCTTGAAGGCGGAAAGGATGATGAAGATCCTTATGATGATTTTAGCAATGAAGACGCTTATGAAGATGATTATAATGATGGTTCGGAAGTTATTGAAACCGACATCAACGTAGATGATTACTTAAGTGATGATGAGACCCCCAGTTATAAGCTGTCGGCCAACAATTACAGTGCCGACGATGAGGAAAAGCAAACCCCCTATGCTTCGGGCACTTCATTTAATCAGCACTTGCTTCAGCAGTTAAATACATATAGGCTGGACGATGAGGAAGAAGAGATCGCACAATTTTTGGTAGGAAGCGTAGATGAAAGTGGTTATATTCGGAGGGATATTCAGGACATCGTTGATGATCTGGCATTTACTCAAAATGTATACACTTCGGAAGAAAAAGTAGAGAAGGTACTTAAGATCGTACAGGAGTTAGACCCTCCGGGCGTTGCGGCGAGAGATCTTCAGGAATGTCTTTTCCTTCAGTTGGAGCGCAAAGAACCCACTGCAGAAGTTGAGCTGGCAACAGCGATCATAAAAGAATCCTTCGACCATTTTTCCAAAAAGCATTATAAAAAATTACTTCAGAAATTCGATATTACCGAGGATCAGCTGCGGGATGCCATACACGAAATTGAGGGGTTGAACCCAAAACCGGGCGGAACCTTTTCAGGAAATACGAGAATGGTAGAACACGTAGTGCCCGATTTTGCCATTAAGATCGTCGATGGTGAGCTTGAGCTTACTTTAAACGGTCGAAACGCACCCGAGTTGCATGTCTCTAGAGAATACACAAATATGCTAAAGGGGTATAAGGAATCTAAGGATAAATCGAAATCCCAGAAGGATGCGGTGATGTTTATAAAGCAAAAGTTGGATGCTGCAAAATGGTTTATTGATGCTATAAAACAAAGACAGCAAACTCTTTTTGTCACGATGAACTCCATTATGCACCATCAAAAGGAATACTTTTTAACAGGCGATGAGCGCAAATTAAAACCTATGATCTTAAAGGATATTGCCGATAAGATTGACATGGATGTTTCGACTGTTTCAAGAGTTGCCAATAGTAAATATGTGGATACACCTTATGGTACTAAGCTGATTAAGGAGTTTTTCAGTGAATCCATGAAAAACGATCAGGGTGAAGACGTCTCGACGAGGGAAATTAAGAAGATCCTTGAAATAACGATTTCCGAGGAAAACAAAAAGAAGCCCTTAACCGACGATAAACTGGCTAAGATTCTTAAAGAAAAAGGGTATCCCATTGCCCGACGTACCGTGGCAAAATATCGCGAACAATTGGATATGCCTGTAGCAAGACTTAGAAAAGAAATTTGATGAATTATTTTTTACGAATTGCAGCCTATCTTTTTCATCCACTGTTGATGCCTCTCTTAGGCACTTTCCTGTATTTTATTATTACACCAAGGTATGTGGATCCGGAGTTGATACGAGCAAAATTAATAGCCGTAGCAATAATTACCTTACTCATTCCGCTTATCACATTTTACCTATTAAAAAACCTTAACGTAGTTTCCTCCGTTCAGTTAGAAGAAGTAAAAGAGCGCAAGGTGCCACTTATGATCCAAAGCGTGCTTTTGCTTTTAATAATTAAGATGGTCTTTGACCCTTACGACAGTATTGAATTGTATTATTTTTTCGTGGGTATTTTGTTTTCAGCGATAACTGCCTTAATACTGGTTTTTTTTAAGATCAAGATCAGTTTGCATCAAATGGGTATTGCAGGTGTTACCATGTTCCTAATGGCGCTCAGCATACATTTTAAGATCAATTTACTGCTCTGGATCGTTCTGTTATTTATTGCTAACGGGTGGGTCGCTTCATCACGATTACATACCGAATCACACAATTATCCGGAGATAATCACCGGGTTTTTTGTAGGTGTCGTTCCGCAATTTATATTGCTCAATTTCTGGTTATAGAATGTAGAATATGAGTCCGACCTTTATGGTCTTAAAATCTACCTGTTGTCCATCGGTAGTCGCGGCATTGGTAAAGAAGGGATTAATACTGTAGTAGCCATAGAAATTAAATGTATTGTATCCAAAACTAAGGGTAAGCCCTAATCTCGTCCGGTCGAATTCAGGTATATCGGTTTGATTCACATTGTTATCAGTTTGTTTAAAGGTACTTTTATACCAATACACATAACCAACCCTTAAACCTGCATAAATTCTCCAGAATTTATAGGATTCGGCTGTGGAAGTTCTCCATCGAAATTCTATAGGAGCTTCGATAGCAGCCGTACTAAACCTGTTTGTGTCGTAATTAATATCATCATCCAACACACTAAAAATAGTCTTTTCTGAATCGGTCTCACCTATAAACAATGTTTGTCCGTAGCGATCAAAAGAAAGTCCAGCGCCAACGGCTATCGCGAGATTTCTACGTTGATTAAAGGGTATATCCCTAACAAAGCCAAAATGCACGCCTCCAGAAAGTCCGCGTATATTTACATCGTCCGGCACTTGTGTGATGAGATTGTAAGTAGCTCCAATGTAAAACTGATCTTCACGATACTTTGTATCCGGTGAGGATTGAATGGTATCCTGAGCCATAACGCAACAAGTTGTGGCCAACAGAAAGAAGAAAAACAAACGCATTTGAATAATTGACATAGGATAAAGATAAATGTATTTCCTTTATATGTAAAACAAAAAAACGCCCTGAAAAGTATCAAGGCGTTTTATATAAAGGGGTATCAAATTTCTAATTATCGGTTTCGTTCCCGGGAGTAGTAATATAAATTATTTTAAGCATATTCAATTCTCTTAATTCCTGCTTAATATCACTTACGAGACCTGTATTGGTCTCCCCGTCGACTTTAAGGGCAACCATTACTTTATCCTGTAGTTCGGGTAATAATTTACGACGTGCTTCTTCCAAAGCAGATCCCACCTGAGAAACATCGGTGTATTTATCTCCGATCTGAATTCTACCTTCAGTTCCATACTTGTCTTTATAGCGTTCGCTTGGTTTTCCGGCATAGATATATACAGATCTGTCCTTTTGCAACTTTTCAACCTGATCGGCCTTTGGCAATTCATTTTTTACCAAAAGGTTATTATCCCGTAGTACCGTTACTACCATAAAAAAGAACAATAGCATAAAAACAATATCCGGTAAAGATGCCGTGTTTACTGCCGGGACTTCCCCGCCTTTTTTCTTTTTAAATTTTGACATAATCGCTTTTTGTTTATTGTCCTCTGCTTTTCGGTTCGGCTTCAGAGAGTTTTAAAGGAAACAATTTCTGAATGTTCTCAAGTTTCTCTTTCGCCTCTGCTATGGCTGTCTCTCCGCCAGGGTAGTTACCCTCATCAATCGCTTTTTTCACTTCGGTAAATTTCCAGCCGTATAAGCGTTGTGACTCACGGTCTCTTAAATAATTATATGCCGCTACCAGTTCATTTTGAACACTTATATACATCTTATAAGACGTTAAACGGTCATTCTGCACCGAAATAACCGCCTTATCGGGATTATCGGACGATGCCGGGTCACGTTTTCCTTTACAGTAGTTACAATGTTCAGGGCTTCCTGCCGGAGCTCCGCCATTATCCAGAAAATCGATAGCTGCCTGGCGAAGGTTTTTAAGTTCCATTAACTCTTCTTCAACCAATAATTGGTCGCTTTTGTTCACATTTACAATGAACAGGTTCTTTTGCTTAATTAATGGAGGCTCCTCCGTAGGAGGCTCAATGGGAGGTAACTGACGTGCGATCCCCTTATCCTTTTCGATGGTAGTAGTTACCAGGAAAAAGATAAGCAAGAGGAAGGCAATGTCTGCCATAGATCCTGCATTAACTTCGGGTGATGCTCTTCTAGCCATTATTTTGTTACTTTTTTAATTCCGCTGAAAATCATAGCACCTATAGCAAAAATTGCTAAGATGTAAAAGGTATATAGTCCTGTTCCTACCCACTTCGAGCCACTTGCTGAAAGCATTTCACCGTCTCTCATTTGAGTTTCAACTCCATCAGCAAGTACATAAGAGATTACTACTATAAGTAAGAATACTCCAACCGACATAAGTGTTTTCTTAATATCGCCTGCGAGCAGACCTTTAAGAACAAATATCAGAACGAATAAAAGTACCAGGGCAAAAATGATGTACGCTACATATAAGAAGCCATCGACACCCTTTCCGGTTTCCTTGACAACATCGTCTCCGGCTGCCAAAATTATCCCTAAACAGATAATCCCTGCAACACTTAGAAGCAATGCTACTATTTTTAATATTTTATGTAAACCCATTATTTGGTATATTTTAAATTATCGTTTGTTTTTGTAATCTACCAGCATATCGATTAATGTGATAGAAGCATCTTCCATACTGTTTACAATACTGTCAATTTTAGCAATAATGTAATTGTAAAAGATCTGCAGTATAATAGCAACGATCAAACCAAATACTGTCGTTAATAATGCAACTTTAATACCCCCGGCTACAAGTGAAGGGTTCATATCACCTGCAGACTGAATCTTATCGAATGCAAGAATCATACCTATTACTGTTCCCATGAAACCAAGCATAGGAGCAAGAGCAATAAACAATGAAATCCAAGAAACATTTTTCTCTAATTGTCCCATTTGAACACCACCATAAGCAACAACAGCTTTTTCGGCTGCTTCAATGCTCTCATCGGCTCTGTCTAGACCCTGATAGTAGATAGACGCAACAGGTCCTTTTGTGTTTCTACATACTTCCTTGGCCGCTTCAATACCACCGCTATTCAATGCATCTTCAACGTTCTCAGCAAGCTTTTGAGTGTTCGTTGTAGAAAGGTTTAAGTAGATAATTCTCTCTATAGCAATTGCTAATCCAAGAATTAAACACAAAAGTACGATTCCCATAAATCCGGGACCACCTTCGATGAATCGTTGTTTTAAATTCTGATGCCAACCTTGTGGCTCTTCTGCAGAGGCAGCCTCTTCATCCTGAATAATGGTTACCGTGGCTGCATTTACCAAAGTTTGTACGCTGGTAGGCATAATTTGTGCTTCCGCTGCATTTGCGTTAAATGATCCCGCAAAAACAAGTGCGGCAATTGCCATAATAGAAAATAATTTTTTCATTGCTATCGACTTAAAGTTTGTTTTTAGTTAAAGGTTTAAAGATATAAAAATTATTAGTTAATCTACAATTATATATTTTTGATTAGATAAACGGTTAAACTTCACCGACCCCCAGTATGTAACGTAGGTTTGAAGGTTCAGATCGAATAGGTTGAGTCTCATATAACTAAGTATAATCTGGAAAATTTCCGGATTCCAAAATCGGTTTCTCTAAAGGACTTTGGCATATGGAAATGATGCTACCCCTACTTGTAAATCTACAGGAGAGCCACAAACAAACTATTTCAATTCAGGATTATCTCACTGTGTTCGATGATCCCAGAACACCATACAACACAAATTAGCACAATTCAGGATTATCTCGCTGCGCTCGATGATCCCAGAACACCATCCAACACAAATTAGCACAATTCAGGATTATCTCGCTGCGCTCGATGATCCCAAAACACCATACAACACAAATTAGCACAATTCAGGATTATCTCGCTGCGCTCGATGATCCCGGAACACCATACAACACAAATTAGCACAATTCAGGATTATCTCGCTGCGCTCGATGATCCCGGAAGGGTATGCCGGGAATACAAGATTGCTGCAATTGCTTCGCAATTGTACATTTATTTCGGTCGTAATTTTTATCAAGCGAGCTTGTAAAAATTACTCCCTTATAAATGTATTCGCAGAGAGGAAGGGATTCGAACCCTCGATACGCTTTTGGCGTATACACACTTTCCAGGCGTGCGCCTTCGACCACTCGGCCACCTCTCTAAATAAAAATACTATGATTAAGAACGGGTCGGCAAATAACAAAAAAAAAATAGTTTGATAAAATTTTTCAAGTCTTTATTTACTGCATTTCTCCACGTAATGATGTTTCGAAAAAAGTCTTAAAACTGTTGGAAGATACATTCTGACCCAGAAGATACATCATTTTTGCAAGAGCCGCTTCAGTAGTAATATCCTTTCCAGAGATCACTCCCATTTTTTTAAGTTCAACACTGGTTTCATAAAGTCCCATGGTTACACTTCCTCCAGAACATTGCGTAACATTCACAACAGGTATGCCTCTGGCTACAACCGATTTCAGAGCTTTTAAAAACCATTCCTCATTCGATACATTTCCGCTACCATAGGTTTCCAATACCAAACCTTTCATTTTATCGTAAGCTAAAATATGTGATATTGTCGCTTCATCCATTCCCGGAAACATCTTCAGCAATACCACTCCAGATTCCAGCTTCTTATTTACTTTCAGCTTCTTCCGCCTGTTGGGTTTATAGAGTACTTCAGAGGAAACCACTAAGTGAACACCGCTTTCTGCCAGTGCCGGATAGTTTAGGGAAGCGAATGCCTCAAAATGTTCGGCATTGATCTTCGTCGTTCGATTTGCACGGTATAATTTATATTCAAAATACAGTCCTACTTCAGAAATTTTAGGATTTCCCTTTTCCTGCAGCGCTGCAATTTGTATCGAGGTGATCAAATTTTCTTTGGCATCGGTTCTAAGGTCACCAATGGGAAGTTGTGAGCCTGTGAAAATTACCGGTTTACTGAGGTTTTCCAACATAAAACTCAAAGCCGAGGCGGTATAGGACATAGTATCACTCCCGTGCAGCACTACAAATCCGTCAAAATTGTCGTATTCTTTTTCAATGATCATTGCAAGGTCTACCCAATATGCTGGGTTCATATTTGAACTGTCTATGGGCTCTTTAAAACTTTTAGTCGCAATTTTACAATCCAGAAGTTTTAATTCGGGGATATGTTTTAACAGATCTTTGAAATTAAAATTTTTCAAGGTCCCTGTTTCAAAATCCTTGATCATCCCAATGGTACCTCCGGTGTAGATAAGGAGTATGTTAGCTGGCTTTTTCATTAGGTTTGTATTAAATACTAAGTTCCCCGGAGTTTAGACTCCAAATACGGCTTTTGAGTTCTCGGTGGTTATTCTTGCGACTTCTTCTTCAGAAATTCCATAGAGCGTCGCTACCTTTTTACAGACTAAAGATAGGTAACTACTTTCATTCCGTTTCCCTCTGTAAGGTACAGGCGAAAGATAAGGTGAGTCGGTTTCGAGCACGATCTCCGTTAGTGGGATTTGATCTAAAAACCGGTCGATCTTTCCGTTTTTGAAAGTAACCACCCCTCCAATTCCCAGTTTCATGTTGAAGGAAAGGGCTCGCTCTGCTTGCTCCCGAGTTCCGGTAAAACAATGAAAAATTCCGAAGAGATTTTCATCTTTTTCGGTTTCTAAAACGTCAAATATCTCATCGAAGGCTTCCCTGCAATGAATAACAATTGGCAAAGTATATTGTTTTGCAAGTTTTATCTGTTCTCTAAATGCGATCTTCTGAATTTCCAAAGTGGATTTATCCCAATACAGATCGATACCAATCTCACCCACCGCATAAAACGAGCGCTTTTCAAACTGCGCTCTAACATGGGCAAGTTCTTCTTTATAGTTTTCTTTAACTGATGTAGGATGCAATCCCATCATTAAATAAACATGCTCCGGATAACGGCTTTCGAGAGCGTACATTGCCTCGGTATATCCAGAATCTATGGCAGGAATAAAAAACCTATTGATCTTTGCTTTAAAGGCACGCTGCATCATTGCTTCACGGTCATCATTGAAGGCTTCACTGTACAGATGTGTGTGGGTATCGGTTAACATGTTTGCAAAGCTAACCATTTTTGTTGCCTATATTTACAAAAAAAATTGGGTGACGCAACTTAGATCATTATTGGAGAAGAAAGGGTTTTACAGAATCCCTTTAAAAAAATTAAATAGCGGGCATTATAAATTCACCGCTAGCATCAACGGGAAAAAGGGTAGTTTTATTTTAGACACCGGAGCATCAACGAGCTGTATTGGCTTCGAGAGTGTATCGTATTTTGCTATGAAAAGTGAAGAAAGTTCAATAAAAGCAGCCGGTGCGGGTGCCATAAATATGCTTACGGAAGTAACATGGAACAATACTTTTACCATTGGATCCTGGACACTGAACAAGATGTCATTTATTATTTTCGATCTCTCCCATGTAAACGAAGCACTTTCCCAGGTGGAAGAAGAGGTCGTGCACGGAATTATAGGCGCCGATTTTTTAAAGGAGGTTCGAGCTGTGATCGATTATGGACGAAATGCTTTATATGTTAAATAATCAGCGCGTTACATTTTTTTAGTATTTTTAAAGTCTTCCTGTAACAAACCAATAGAGATTTGACAAAATCATTCTTTTCCCTACTTCTTTTGTGTGTGCACTCCTTATTGGTGAATGCTCAGGATATAGAACATTACAAGAATTTAGCCGAAACGACATCGAATGTATCTGAAAAATTAACCGCTTTGGATTCAGTGATATCCAAATCTTACCGACAAGACGACGATGTATTTGTAGAATATAGTCTCCGGTTCATAGACCTGGCAAAGGAAATGGACAGTATCGAACAGGCAGCTCGCAAGGCTATGCGTTTACAGGCGGTTATTACTAATCGGAAGAATCAGCCGGAGAAAGCGGTGACAATAATTAACGGTATTATCGCCCATAAATATAAGATAAGAGATAGTTTTTTATTAGGGGGATTATATCTGAAGCGTGGCAATGCCAATTTTAAAATTAACCTCAGAGATGCGATAGATGATTTTACTTTGGCACTGGAAAATTTTGGTGTAAAAGACTCTCTTTATAAGGCTGATGCCTATTTATTCAGAGGTCAGGCCTATTCGAGCTTAGGTAAATTTGTCCCTGCCGGGGAAAGCTATAAAAAAGCGTATGAATACTTTGAAGCTTTAGAAGACTACGCCTATATGGTGCATTCGCAGCAGGGTATAACAACCATGTTCAGTATGAATGGGTTTTACGATAAAGCGAAGGAAGAACGGGATAAAATTATCGTAAAGCTTAAAGAACTGGGCTTGAATAATTACCTGGTAGTAGAATACTACAATCAGGCCCTGGACTATAAAAAGCAGGGAGACAAAAAACGCTTTCTCGAGAATTTACATATGGCGCTTAGTATCCTTGAGAGTATTCCGGAGGAGGACAGAAGCATAGATCAGTTAATCTATGTCAACTCAAAACTGGTGGAATATTACTCCTCAGAGAATGATACTGATAATGCGGCCAAAGCAGTATTAAAATTAAGTGAGTGGATTAAAGGTGTTGAAAATATCAGTTCCAGAATATCTTATAATGGCGCCATAGCCAATTTTCATTTTGCGCTAGAAGATTATGATACTGCCATTGATTATGCTCTGGAAAAACTGAATGATTCAAAATCTTATAATTATACCGATGCGATATTAGAATCGTACGATCTTCTGGCTGCCCTATATTTAGCCAATGGCGACTATCAAAAAAGTGTCGAGAACCGCAGTCAATATACGGCTATAAAAGATTCGGTGTATAACAGGAGTACTGCCAATTCGCTGGCATACTATCAAACGTTGTATGAGACCGAAAAGAAAGAAAAAGAACTCGTAGCGCAAAGTGCGAGCATCCAGCTATTGGAAAAAGACAACCAAGCCTTTAAGGAATTGATAATTTTTATCATTATAGCACTAGTACTCTTTTTTGGACTTTTATTATTATACAGGAACCGACAGGTATTAAAAAGTAAAAAATTACTTCAGGAGAAATACAGCCAGGATCTGCTTATTTCACAAGAAGAAGAACGATTGCGAATCTCCAAAGACTTGCATGACGGTCTTGGACAGCGGCTGTTACTCATAAAAAATAAATTACTGAATACCGGTGATACCGAAACTAAATCTATGGTAGACGAGACCATTGATGAAGTAAGAGCAATTTCTAGAGCGTTGCATCCTTTTCAACTTCAGGAAATGGGCATTACCAAGGCGATAGAATATACTATTAATCAGGTTGATGAAAACACCACGCTCTTTATATCTTCAGAAATAGAAAACATAGATAATCTTTTTAATTCTGAGCAGGAAGTTAATATTTACCGCATAGTTCAGGAAAGTTTAAGCAATATTATTAAACATGCCAAGGCGGAAGCCAGCAAGGTCTCAATTTCAAAAGCTCCCAATAAGATCGTCATTTCTATTAAGGATAATGGGATTGGATTCGATTTTTCTGAAAAATACAGTGCTGTAAAGTCACTGGGGCTAAAGACGCTTATGGAGCGAACTAAATTCCTTAACGGGCAAATGATCGTTCAGTCTAAGAAAAATAACGGTACATTAATCGAATTTCAATTTCCGGTATCATGAATCGTCATTCGATCATCATAGCAGACGACCACCCTCTCTTACTGAAAGGGTTAAACGATTTTTTACTCGAACGGGAATACAACATTGTTGGGAGCGGGACCGATGGCAGAGAGGCATATAATCTTATTACCAAATTAAATCCCGATATAGCGATTTTAGATATTCAGATGCCATACTTGAGTGGTTTGGAGATCGCAAAGAAATGTAAGGCTAATGGTATAGACACTAAAATTGTTCTCATTACCCTGCATAAAGAGCGGGAATTATATGAAAAAGCTCAGGAGCTCAATATTTTTGGATATGTATTGAAAGAATTTGCTCTAGAAGAGATCGAAAACTGTATTACTACTGTATCACAAGGAGACGCCTTTTTTAGCCCAAAGATCAAGGAATTATTAAGTACAAATAAAGAGTACGATGATTCACTTTCGATCCTAACTCCTTCAGAAAAAAAAATTCTGAAGCTCATTGCAAACGATAAAACCAATAAAGAGATCGCTTCTTTATTATTTATCTCTTATAGAACCGTCGAAAAGCATCGCAGTAATATCATTACCAAACTAAATCTGGAACCCAAGACGAACAGTCTACTTATCTGGGCTAAAGAGCATCACGACAGGCTTATATAAAAATTACGTGTTAACACGTATTTTAATAAAGTAAGTAATTTCCCATCTTTACACTATGCAAGATGCGATGCTGAAAAAGAATTATACGAATAAGAAAACAACACTGAAGAAAGTAGTCGTTGTTTTAATAATTCTATCCATTGTTAGCATCATTTTGCTTAACATTCTGAATTATTTTGTTTCATATAAATAATAGCCAGGTTTAATTTCAACTAACTAAGCAAACAAAAAACCCCGAAACATTCCGGGGTTTTTTTATTGTATTGAATTTGCGTGATTAAAGTTCTAAGGCTTTCTTTATATCGTTATCCATTAAAAGCTCTTCGGGATTTTCAAGCGCTTCTTTTACAGCAACCAGAAATCCAACAGACTCCTTTCCATCGATGATTCGGTGATCATAAGACAATGCAACATACATTATAGGTGCAATCCCCACTTTTCCATCTACTGCTATGGGGCGTTCAACAATGTTGTGCATCCCTAAGATACCCGATTGAGGTGGATTGATAATGGGTGTTGAGAGCATACTTCCGAAGACACCTCCATTAGATATGGTAAAGGTTCCTCCGGTCATTTCATCCACAGTTATCTGCCCGTCCCGGGCTCGTATGGCCAAGCGTTTTACTTCACTTTCAACTCCTCTGAAAGTAAGATTTTCAGCATTTCGAATTACAGGCACCATTAGCCCTTTTGGTCCGGAAACCGCAATTGAAATATCCTTATAATCGTAAGTAATCTTATAATCTCCGTCTATCATTGAGTTGACATCGGGATAAAGATCCAGAGCTCTCACCACGGCCAAAGTAAAAAATGACATAAATCCGAGGCTCACACCGTGTTTCTCTTTAAACGATTCCTTGTATTCTTTTCTAAGATCGAAGATGGCAGACATGTTCACTTCGTTAAAGGTCGTGAGCATGGCCGTTTCATTTTTTGCTGAAACCAGTCGTTCGGCTACCTTACGGCGCAGCATTGAGAGTTTTTTGCGTTCAGACCCTCGGCCACCGGTTCCGGGTGAACCCATGGAGGGTTTTGCATTTTCGGCATCCGATTTGGTAATTCGGCCATCACGACCGCTCCCTTTGACCGTTGAAGGGTCGATATCCTTTTCTGAAAGAATCTTTTTGGCCGCTGGAGACGGGGTTCCGCTGGCATACGTTTTTTGATCCTGTTTCTGAGATGGCGTAGATGATTTCGATGGTGTTTGAACCAGTGCTTTGGCTTTCTCTCCGGTATCCTTGTTCTCGGCATCGGCTTTATCGAGATCCGGGCCCGCATTTCCTTCTCCTTTTTCGTCTCCCGGATTTTTATAGGTTTCAACCTCCTCCTTTCCATCGGGGCGAGGCGCATCGGTATCGATGAGGCACACAACATCTCCAACCGCGACAGCATCACCTTCTTCTGCTTTGAGGGTGATAATTCCGCTGGCTTCTGCTGGTAATTCTAAGGTGGCCTTGTCGCTATCCACTTCGGCGATAGCCTGATCCTTCTCTACATAATCTCCATCCTCAACCAACCATTGTGCTATTTCAACTTCAGTTATGGACTCCCCAGGTGAGGGAACTTTCATTTCTAATGCCATATAATTTCTATTTTCCTTTTCGGACTTGGTTATTTAATCTAATCTGTACTAAAAACACTTTCAATCACTTTTTCATGACGTAACTTTGAGCGCACCGAACTTCCTGATGCCGGCGCAGCATACATCTTTCGGCTGCACACTCTAAAATTCTTGGCTTCATCAAAATGCAACAGCAGGTGAGAATAGGCTCCCATATTTCTTGGTTCTTCCTGGGCCCAAACAACATCCTTCGCATTTTTATATTGCTTCATTACAGCTTTCATTTGCTCAATGGGCAATGGGAACAGTTGCTCTATTCTAACAATGGCCATATCTTTTCTTCCTAGTTCTTCCTGTTTCTCAAGCAGATCGTAATAGAATTTTCCCGAAACAAACACCAGTGTTTTTATCTTGTCTTTTCGCTTTAAGGCTTCGGTGTCATCGATCAACATTTGGAAACTACCTTCAGCAAAATCTTCCTTAGTGGATACCACTTTAGGATGTCTCAACAAACTCTTCGGTGTAAATATAATAAGTGGTTTGCGATAATCCACCTTCATTTGTCTTCTCAGCAAATGAAACATATTAGCCGGTGTGGTACAATCTGCCACAAACATATTGTCTGTCGCACACATTTGAAGATAACGCTCCATTCGAGCAGAAGAATGTTCTGCACCCTGACCTTCGTAACCGTGTGGTAAAAGCATGACCAAACCGTTTTGAGTCTTCCACTTATCTTCGGCTGCCGAAATATATTGATCGATCATGATCTGGGCGCCATTGCTGAAGTCGCCAAATTGTGCTTCCCAGATGGTAAGTGTATTAGGACTCGCCATGGCATATCCATAATCGAATCCTACGACGCCATATTCTGAAAGCAATGAATTGTAAATATAAAAATCGCCTTGTTTCCCATTTAAATTATTAAGAAGCACGATCTCTTCTTCACTCTCTTCAACCTTTACTACAGCATGACGATGAGAGAAGGTACCACGTTCCACATCCTGTCCGGACATGCGCACATCGTACCCTTCTTTCAGCAAAGTGCCATAGGCCAATAACTCCCCCATAGCCCAATCCAACTTATTGTCTTTAAAATACATGGTGTGGCGGGCGTCAATTAGTTTACTGATCTTTCTCAGGAACTTTTTATCCTTTGGAAGCTGAGTGATCACCTCGGCGATCTCGGTTAGATCTTTAATATCGACCGTAGTATCGACGGCTTCCATCATTTTTTCTTCCTGAGCATAATGGAAACCTTCCCAGGCATCTTTCATGATAGCCGTGATCTCGGTTTTATCCACTTTACGTGAATCTTCCAGTTTTTCCTCTAATTTATTTTTGTATTCCTCTTCTAATTTTTGTGTATACCCTTCATCTATAATTCCTTGTTTGAATAGCTTCTCGGCATAAATATCACGCGGGTTGCGATGTTTCGCGATCGCTTTATATAGCTGAGGTTGTGTAAAGCGGGGTTCGTCACCTTCGTTATGCCCATACTTTCTATACCCTAGCAGATCTATAAATACGTCCCTTTTAAAAGTCATACGGAAATCCAGTGCAAAAAGCATGGCATGCACCACAGCCTCCGCATCATCGGCATTCACGTGCATGACAGGGGACAAAGTTACTTTACCTACATCGGTGCAGTAAGTAGAGGATCGTCCGTCGAGATAATTAGTGGTAAATCCAACTTGATTGTTAACCACTATATGAATGGTCCCCCCTGTTTTATATCCATCAAGCTGGGCCATTTGTACAACTTCGTAAACTATTCCCTGTCCGGCAATGGCAGCATCACCGTGGACGACTATAGGCAAGACTTTTTCGATCGAATTCTTGTATTTTCGGTCCTGTTTCGCTCTGGCAATTCCTTGAACTACTGCGCCAACTGTTTCCAAGTGTGATGGATTAGGCGCAATATTGAGGTTAATCTCCTTTCCACTGTCTGAAGTTCGTTTTGAAGTCCATCCGAGATGGTACTTAACATCACCGTCAAAAATATCCTGTTCGTAGTCCTTACCGTCGAACTCACTAAATATATCCTTTGCGCTTTTTCCGAAGATATTGAGCAAGGTACTTAAACGACCTCGGTGAGCCATTCCCATTACAAACTCTTCCACTCCCTTTTCGGCTGCATTCTCGATTAAGGTGTCGAGGGCAGGAATTAGGCTTTCTCCACCTTCAAGCGAGAAACGCTTTTGGCCAACATATTTGGTGTGCAGGAAATTTTCGAAGGCGACCGCCTCATTTAATTTTTTTAAGATGTGTTTTTTTTGTGCTTCGGAAAATTTTGGCTGATTATCATTGATGTTCAGCTTATCCTGAATCCATTGTATCTCTTCAGGTTTTCTAATATACATATATTCGATCCCAATAGAATCGCAATAAATACTGTTGAGGTGTTTAATAATTTGTTCCAGAGTCGCTTCTCCAATTCCGAGTACCTCTCCGGCTTTAAATGTGGTTTGAAGATCGTCATTGCTGAGGCCGAAATTCTCGATATCCAGCGTTGGAATATATTTTCTTCGCTCTCTAACGGGATTGGTCTTTGTAAAAAGATGTCCGCGGTTTCGGTAACCGTCAATGAGTTTGATTACCTGAAACTCCTTGAGTACATCACCCGGGATTTCAACTCCGTTTTGTTCAATTCCCAAAGCTTCCAAAGATCCGTTCTCGATACCAAAATCGAACCCCTGAAAAAATGCGCGCCAACTGGGCTCTATACTATCCGGAAATTGTAAATATTTGTCGTAAAGATCTGCGATAAACGAAGGGTGAACCGCATTGAGAAATGAAAATTTATCCATAATTGGAAAATAGAAGACTCTTTTTTGATAAAACGTTACAAAAATACAACAATTCTAATTACTTCCCCCCTCGATTTTATATATTTATAGTTGGTTAATCTTAAAACTTTCCCAATGAATTTAGCCCAAAGACGGTGTTCTGTAAAACTCATTTTCTCACTTTGTCTGCTTCTAATTTCTTTGAATACATTCGCTCAGGAAAAGCGATCGCCTTTCTGGTCACAGGTTCGATTTGGAGGTGGAATCGGACTTAGTTTTGGGGATGGTTTTTTTAGCGGAACCCTGGCACCAAGTGCCATTTACGAGTTCAATTCTCAATTTGCATTGGGGGTAGGGCTTAATGGAACTTATAGTAGTTTAAAGGATCGTTACAATGCTACCATTTTAGGAGGTAGTGTGCTGGGCTTATACAATGTGATTCCAGAAATTCAGCTTTCTGCCGAGTTTGAGGAACTCCATGTCTCTCGAAATTTCGAAGAATCCCTTGGAATAGAAGATGATACTTATTGGTATCCCGCTTTGTTTTTGGGTGTCGGTTATCGAACCCAACATGTAACGATTGGCATTAGATATGATGTGTTGTACGAGGAGGAGGATAGTATTTATGCAAATGCTTGGATGCCTTTTGTGCGGGTTTATTTTTAAACGGTACGATTCATTAAGGTAGTCGCAAAATCTCTGAAGGCTTGCTTTTTCTCTTCGGAAAGTTCCAGACTTTCAAGGTCCTTATTAGCCATTTGCGTGTATTTTTTTATTTCAAGCTGAGTAGCTTCAGCCGCACCGGTTTCCTGAAAGATCTGCTTTACCGTTTCGATTTTTTGAGAAGGATCTTTGGGAGAAATTCCGAATAAGTGCTGAAGGGTTTCCCGATCTGATTCAGCACTCTGCTCCATCGCTTTTAAATACAGAAAGGTCTTTTTGTTGGCAATGATATCACCACCTACCTGCTTACCGAAAGTTTCAGCATTGCCGAAAGCGTCCAGATAATCATCCTGAAGCTGAAACGCGATCCCAAGATTACATCCGAAATCATATAAGCTCTTTTGAGACCCTTCCGAAGCATTCGCTACCATGGCCCCCATTTTTAATGCCGCTCCCAATAAAACCGCTGTTTTATAGGCGATCATTTTTACATATTCATCTATGGAAACATCATCCCGGGTTTCGAATGCCACATCGTATTGTTGACCTTCACAGACCTCAATCGCAGTCTTACTGAAAAGTTTGGCAAGATCTCTAAACAACTCCGGATCATAATCTTCAAATAACCGATATGCTAATATAAGCATAGCGTCGCCGGACAGGATTCCTGTATTGACATCCCATTTTTCATGTACGGTTTCTTCTCCCCTCCGTAAAGGCGCATGGTCCATTATATCATCATGAATTAATGAAAAATTATGGAAAAGCTCTATGGCCAGAGCAGCGTTCATAGCCTTTTCAATAGGAGTATCGAAATAATCGCAAGTCATTAAGGTTAATACCGGTCGCAATCTTTTCCCTCCAAGATACATGATATACGAAATAGGTTCATACAATTGAACGGGTTCCTTTACCTTCAGAATATTGGATAGATGTGACTCAATGGCCTCGCGGTATACAGATAAATCCTTCATGTACTACTTGCAAATTTCCGGCTAAAATAATACTTGCCTTTTACATACCACCCAAAGATCAACTTTTAATGCCTTCACCCGGATTTTTTAACAAAATGTTAAATAAATGTAAAACTTTGGAAACTTTTATTGTTTTTAAAGTTTCCGTGATATACATTTGCACCCGCAAATGAAAGAAACGATTATACAAAAAGCGGCAGATATGTTCATCACTTTTGGTTTTAAAAGTGTGACTATGGACGACATCGCCAATGAAATGGGTATCTCCAAAAAAACGATATACACTCATTTTAAAAACAAAACGGAGCTTGTGAGTGAAGTAACTCAGTTACTTTTCAACAAGATTTCTTGTGGTATCGACCATATTAGAGAATCTGATAAAAACCCAATTGAAGAATTATACGAGATCAAGAAATTTATGATGCTGCAATTAAAGGACGAAAAATCCTCTCCTCAATATCAACTGCAGAAATATTACCCACAGATCGCCGAAAGTGTAAAAGAACAACAGCACGAGGTTATGAAAGATTGTACAGTTGAAAATCTTAAACGAGGAAAGGAAATGGGGCTTTACAGAGAGAATATTGACATCGGTTTTGTTTCCCGAATCTATTATGTTGGTGTTATGGGAATTAAAGACGATTCGCTTTTCCCGGTTGAAAATTTCCCTAAGGCATTTCTGCTTTCAGAATATCTTGAATACCATCTAAGAGGGATCGTTACCAAAGAAGGGCTTAAAACTTTAAATAAAATTATCAATCAACAATCAACATAATGACCAGAATATTCATTTTAATATTTGCGGTATGTACCTCAATTCTGTCATTTTCACAGGAAAAATCTTCCTATAGTTTTACATTGGAAGAAGCTGTATCCTTTGCTCTGGACAGTAATTACACCGCCATCAATGCCCGCAGGGACATTGCAAAAGCTATAAAGCAAAAGTGGGAAACCACGGCAACGGGACTGCCTCAAATAAGTGGAAATATAAATTACCAAAACAATCTTAAGCAGCCTGTTACCTTCATTCCGGGTGAATTTACAGGTGGAGCACCCGGTACTTTTGTTCCCGTTACCTTTGGCACCAAACAAAATGCTTCGGCTACTGCCACCCTGGATCAGCTCATTTTTGACGGAAGCTATTTAGTAGGGCTGCAGGCCGCCAAGGCTTTTCTGGATTTTTCGGAAAATGCCGCCGAGAAAACAAATCTTGAAGTTCGCAAAGGCGTCATCAATGCCTACGGCAGTGTATTGCTATCCGAAGAACTTATTGCAATTTTTGAAAAGAATAAAGAAAATCTTGAAAAGAACCTTTTCGAAACCCGTAAGATCTATGAAAATGGTTTAACGGAAGAAGAAAGTGTGGAACAATTGGAAATTACGCTTTTGGATATAGAAACCAACTTGAACAATGCGTATCGCTCTGCTTCTATCGCAAGACAAATGTTTAATGTCGCTTTGGGCATAGATGTGGAGTCGAATGTTTTATTTGAAGATAGTCTCGACGATCTGGCCGAGAACAATATATCGCTTCGTTTTCTCGAAGCCGAAGTGAATATTGAGGAAAATGTGGACTACAAAATAGCGTACAATCTTACCGAGCAACGAAATCTTGAGCTTAAACTGGAAAAGAGCAGAGCCCTTCCAACCATCTCGGCCTTTGTAAATTACGGTACCGCTGCCAATAGTGATGAGTTTTCCTTCTTTGATGGTGACCAGCGTTGGTTTCAATCCTCCATATTAGGCGTGAATATGAATATCCCCATTTTTAGCAGCGGATTGAGGAGTGCAAAAACGCAACGGGCTAAAATTGCGTTAGAGCAGGCCGAAACTCAATTGGAAGAGACTATTCAGAACGTTCAACTTGAAGTGAACAGTGCTAAGAGTAATTATCAATTTTCGATAGAGAATTACGAGAACGCCAAGAAAAATCTGGCACTGGCTCAACGAATTGAGAACAAGAACAATATAAAGTTTGTTGAAGGCCTTTCAACCAGTTTCGATCTGCGTCAGGCACAAACTCAATTGTACACGGCTCAGCAACAATATTTTCAGGCTATGTTAGAGCTAATAAACAATAAAGCGAATCTGGAGACTGTATTAAATACTCCGCAATTAAGAACCAACAACTAATCACGAAAATATGCTTACTATGAAAAATATATTCATCCTTCTAATTGCTTCCCTTACACTTATCTCGTGTGGAGAAACAGATCCCCGATCGGTTGATGCTGTTATTGAAAGCGGAGATCTTGAAGCTATCAAGGCCAAAAAACAAACGGTTATGGCGTCCTATGACAGTATTTCTAAGGTCATAGCTCAACTCGATGCAGCAATCGCAGAAAAGGACACCTTAAAGAAGTATCCTTTGGTTACAACCTTTACGGTTAATGATACCTTATTCTCACATTTTATTGACATACAGGGAAATGTTGAGACCAATCAGAATATTCTCATCTATCCCGAATATCAGGGATTGTTAACGAAGGTATATGTTAAAGAAGGGGATCGGGTAAGTAAAGGACAGGTTCTGGCGAGAATAGATGACGGCGGACTTTCAAATCAGTTGGCACAACTGGAAACCCAATATCAATTAGCAAAGACCACTTATGAGCGTCAGCAACGTCTTTGGGATCAAAAAATTGGAAGTGAGATACAATATTTACAAGCCAAATCGAATATGGAAGCTTCGCAGAGCGCTGTGAATCAGATGAGAGCTCAATTGGGCAGAACAACGGTTCGGGCTCCTTTTAGCGGGGAGATAGACGAAGTGATCACCGAGCAGGGTCAGGTAGTAGCGCCCGGGTCTCAGGCTCTAATGCGCATAGTAAACCTTAGCGACATGTATGTGAAGGCGTCAATTCCTGAAAATTATTTAGGAAGTATTACTCAGGGAACCAAGGTTAAGGTATCCTTTCCGGCACTCAATACCAGTATCGATGGTAAAGTTAAAAGTGTAGGTAATTATATTAATCCGAATAACAGGACATTCGATATTGAGATCGATATTCCGAACAAGGATAAAATGATAAAGCCGAATCTAGTTGCCAAGCTCGAAATAAATGATTACAGCGAGGATGACGCTAAATTAATTCCGGCCAATGTAATACAGGAGAACAGTAAGGGTGAAAAGTTTGTGTTTTTAATTTCTGAAGTGGAGAATGACGAAGCTATGGTGACAAAACGACAAGTTGAAACCGGAAAAAAATACGAAGGACAGATTGAAGTATTAAGCGGTCTTGAGGATGGAGAAACCATTGTGAAAGAAGGCGCCTTAACACTTAAAGACGGTTCGAAAGTAAAAATTAAAACCACCAACTAATCAGGACCATAATGGAACAAAAGAAAAAATATTTCGGACTTTCTAACTGGGCGATAGATAACCGTATGACGGTATTTGTGCTTATTGGGATCGTCCTAATTGGCGGGTTAATGTCGTATATAAATTTACCCCGGGAATCCTTTCCGGAGATCATTGAATCAAAGATCTATGTAAGTTCCATATTTCCCGGTAATGCGGCCGAAGATGTCGAAAAGTTGATAACCAAACCTTTGGAAGAAGAGATCAATGATATTTCGGGAGTTACCAAGATCACATCCAATTCACTTCAGGATTATTCCATGATCACGGTAGAATTTGAAGAAACCATTACCCCTGAAGAGGCAAAGGTTAAGGTAAAAGATAAGATCGATGCTGTAAAAGCGCAACAGGACTGGCCTACCATCGATGGAGGAGCTAAGGTCGAGCCCAATGCGTTCGATCTCAATATTTCAGAAATAACTCCCATCGCTCAAATTAATTTGAAAGGAGACTATCCCAGTGAGCAGCTAAAGGAGTTTGCTGAAGATCTTCAGGACGAGATCGAAGATCTCCCGGAGATCAAGGAAGCCACCCTTCTTGGGGTTCAGGATAAGGAAGTAGAGGTTGCGGTGGATGTCTATAAAATGACTGCTGCCAATCTCAGTTTAAATCAGGTGATACAAGCCATTCAGAATGAGAATGTCACCATTTCGGGAGGAAATGTTATTGAGAATGGTCTTAGACGAAATATCAGGGTAATTGGCGAGATCGACAAACCCAACGACCTCGAAAATATCGTGGTAAAGGAAGATGGCGGCGTTGTACTCTTGCGTGATGTTGCGACCATAAATTTTAGAGAAAAAGACAAAACCACCTATGCACGTGAGTATGGAGAGCCTGTGGTCATGTTGAGTATCAAAAAGAAAAGCGGTGAAAACATGATCGCCGCTATAGCGCAGATCAAGGAAATAATTAATGAAGCAAAAGGGACCTACTTACCAACCGATCTGGAAATATCTATAACCAGTGACGAATCTACGCGCACAGAAGCGCAGGTAGCCGAGCTAGAGAACAGTATCATATTTGGGGTCTTGCTGGTTGTTAGTGTTTTAATGTTCTTTCTGGGCTTTCGAAATGCACTATTTGTAGGTATTGCTATCCCGCTATCGATTTTATTGTCATTCCTTATCCTACCGATCTTTGGAGGATTTCTGGGGATGAATATCACGCTTAACACCATGGTATTATTTGCTACGGTCATGGGACTCGGAATGCTGGTGGATAACGGGATCGTTGTGGTCGAAAACGTATATCGTCTCATGGATGAAGGGGTTCCCAGATTGGAAGCGGCTAAACAGGGAGTGGGAGAGATCGCATGGCCCATTATTGCATCTACGGCCACGACTCTTGCCGCATTTCTACCGTTGGGGTTCTGGCCCGGTATAATGGGGAAATTTATGATCTATTTCCCGCTTACTCTGGCCATGGTACTATTTTCTTCGTTGTTCGTGGCGCTCGTCATAAACTCAATGTTAACTTCGGTATTAATGAAAACCGAAGAAGGTGAGATCTCGAAAAAGAGTTTGTTCAGGATAAGTCTGGCCTTATTGATCTTTGGAGGATTACTTATAATTTCAGGCTTAACCGAAACGCATCTTATATTTCAGATTTTAGGGACCATAGTGCTCATCGCAGCACTGGTAATGTCATTCATTGGATGGAAGAACAGAGCGAAAACCTCACTTTTAAAGCAAGGGTTGGGATTACTTGCCGTTGGAATTCTATTTAGTATACTGGGTGCCGTTGGAAGCCCCAGCACATTGATTGGCTTTGGAAACTTATTTGTTTTTGTCGCGGCATTATTATGGTTCTTTAAGTATGTGCTTACTCCCGGATCTAAGAAATTCCAGAAGAAATGGCTGCCGGCTTTAGAGCGCAGATATGATAAATTTCTGGATTTTGCTTTACGAGGAAGTAATGCCTATAAATTCGTTTTCGGAACTTTCGGATTATTGATCTTATCTTTTATAGTCTTCGGATTGGCTCAGCCCAATATATTGTTCTTTCCGGAGAACCAGCCAAATCAGGCTATCGTTTATATAGAATATCCTGAAGGCACCGATATTGAAAAGACCAATGAGATTACTCGTACTATTGAACAACAGGTATTTGATGTATTGGACAAGTACAAGTATATGAAGGATGGCGAGCCGTACAATTTTATGGCAGAGTCAATTATTTCTCAGGTGGGTGAAGGTGCCGGGAACCCTCAAACCGATGGAGCTTCGACAAACGAAATGCCTCACCGGGGAAAAGTAACCGTTTTGTTCAGGGAATTCAAATACCGTTATGATGAAGATGGGGATAAAGTGAGCAGTGGTGATGTACTAAGTGAATTGCGAAATGCAGTACAGGGCTATCCTGGAGTAAGCGTTATTGTGGACAAAGATGCAAATGGACCACCGGCTGGGTATGCCATAAATCTTGAATTAAAAGGTGATAATTACGACCAACTACTGGCTGAAGCACAAAACGTTCAGGAATATATTAACAGTCAGTCGATACCCGGTATTGAAGAACTGAAGCTGGATGTTAATCAGAATAAACCTGAAATGGAGGTGTTTGTAGACCGCAAGAAGGCTGGAGAGCTTGGAGTAAGTACCGCTCAGGTGGGTCAGGTATTACGTAGTGCTATTTACGGTTTCGATTCGTCTACCTATAAGGAAGGGGAAGATGACTATGATATTTTTGTTCGTTTCGGAAACGAAAACCGGTATAATGAAAGTGCTCTTTTCAATCAAAATATAACATTTCGCGACAATAAAGGGGTCCTTAGAAGTGTTCCGATTTCGGCTCTGGTTACGACCGAAAATATTGCCACCTTCAGTTCTATTAAAAGAAAAGATTTAAAGCGCGTTATTACCATTTATTCTAATGTTTTGGAAGGTGCTAATGCTACCGAGATCGTTCAGAAAATAGAAGGATCGCTTGCTAATTATGAGTTTCCGCGCGGAATTTCATACGATTTTACAGGGGAACAGGAAGAGCAGGATAAAAACATGGCTTTTTTATTTTCAGCCTTGGTGATCGCTTTGGCCTTAATACTACTCATTATTGTTGCTCAGTTTAATTCGGTATCTAAGCCTATTATCATTTTTGTAGCGATAATCTTAAGTTTTATAGGGGTATTGTTTGGGTTGGTGATCTTTCAGATGGATTTCGTGGTCATTATGACGATGATGGGGATCATATCACTAGCGGGTATCGTGGTGAACAATGCGATCGTACTCATCGATTATACGCAATTGCTCATTGACCGTAAAAAGGAAGAATTAGGAATAGGAGAAGATGAGTTGTTAAGCAGAACCGATTATCGAGAAGCTATAATCGCGGCCGGAAAGAATCGTTTAAGACCGGTACTCTTAACAGCGATAACCACGATCTTAGGGTTGATTCCTTTAGCTATTGGGTTTAATATTAACTTCTTTACCTTGTTTACTGAATTCGATCCGCAGATCTATATTGGCGGAGACAATACCATTTTTTGGGGTCCAATGTCATGGACGATCATCTTCGGATTGAGTTTTGCGACCTTCTTAACTCTGGTGATTGTGCCTACGATGTTTTATTTGCTGAATCGTGCGAAGATCAGATTTTCAGAAGACAAAACCGGAAAATTAAATCCGGCATAATTAAAAAGATCAAGAATTAAAAAACCCTCTTCGATTTGAAGAGGGTTTTTTGTTTTTATTAACCTATTATTGATTCTCGGTCAATGGAATTGGGAATTTATCCCAAACATCATCATCCGGTCTTGCCAATGGAAGATCTCCTAATCGTCCATATCGTCTCATGTCTATCCATCTGTGTCCTTCAGCAAATAAGGAATATCTGCGCTGATGAAGCATCTCATCGGTAAGAGAGGCCGCATCTAATCCACCGGTATATGGTCCTAAGCCTGCACTGGCTCTAATTAGATCCAGGGCTGCTACAGATTCGGCGGGATTTATAGAAATATTCGCTTCAGCATACAAAAGAATTAACTCCTCGTTTCTTATGATAGCGATAGGCTGATCGTTAGATTGATATACGAAGACTATATGATCTCCTTCCAGTCCATCTAAAGTAACAGGCCCACTAAGTTGTGCGGTCTTTGCAGCAACCCTGGTATCCCCTGTTTCAGCATCTGTAAAGAACGAAGGCTCTACGATACGTGCCTGAGCAGCAGAAGATCCTCCAACTGAGATAAATAGTGGATTGATCAAACTAGTTTGATCTTCAGAGAAGGTATAGTATACTCCTGTATCCAGGTCACCACTGCTCAAGTTCAGGAATGAATCTCCTAAGAAATTTAAAACGGCAGCGTCATCTCCCTGATAGGCAGCTACACGTGCTGAAATTGCTTTGTTAAACTGAAGAAATGATGAAGGGTCGTCGAATCCTGCAAATCCTGAAGATAGAAGAAACGGAAAGCTTCCACCACCATTGGACAGGTCTGAAGCCGCGTCTACTAACATCGCTCGTATTGCGGACAATGCTGCAGATTTAGAAACAAAAGGCCCTAAGTTATTTTCATCGGTTACATCAACACGAATCCCATTCTCGTCGGTAAGATTCAAGTTAAGCAGTAATTCATAAGCGATAAAGGTTTTAAGAAATCCTTCTGTTGCAGTAACTTCCTGATTCGTAAATTGAGCTGACGTATCCTGACCATCAAGGAATTCGAGAATTAAATTTGCATTCTTTACGGTTCGGTATCTTGCTGCCCAGGGATTGGTAATATAAAAGGTATTGTTGTCTAATACCGAATTATCCCCACCCAGCAGATCGGTCGTAAAACGAGGATCGGAACTTGAGAATCTGTAATATTCTCTTCCAATGATCCCGTTGTCGTCAAAATAGGTTCCTAAGGTTACTCTGGAACTGTAGAGGATCCCTCCAACCAGATCTTGTAAGTCCCCCCTCGTAAGGTTCTCCCGGAAGGCATCTACCTCCGGACTGTTTAGGTCTGAAAATTCTTTTACTTCACAGGACACCAATGTTGTCATGATCGAAGCAAAGAACAAAATTTTATATATGTGTTTTTTCATAATAATTTTTTTTTAAAAGTTAACTGCTACGTGAAATAAGAATCTTTTTGAAGATGGAAATGGAGTTACCTCTACTCCTGTAAAGATTGTTCCGCCACCAAAGTTAGACACCTCAGGATCGTAACTGTTATAGTCGAAAATATTGATCAAGTTAGTTCCGGAAAATCCTAAGCGAACACTGTCTATATTCCCACCTAACACTCCGGACATGGCTCTTTTATTAATGGTATAATAAAGACCTAATTCCCGTAAACGAAGGTATGACGCATCTTCTACAAACACTTCTGCTGAAGAGCCTAACTGACTCAATCTATAATCTCCATTACCTAACTGACCTTCTGGGTCTAGTGCGATATCATCATAATCATGGGTCGTACCATTTAAGTCGGAAAGCAATGTGGTAAGATTAATATTCTCCCCACCATTTTTCCATTGCCATAAGAAAGACAGGTCGAAGTTCTTATATCTCAGGCTATTGTTAAATGCCATCTGGAAGTCAGGTTCTGAATCTCCAAATTGCTGGAATCCGTTTTCACCCGGGTTTGGTCCAATACCAACGATTTGAGTTGCACTTGAGCCCTCTTCGATTCTATAGGTTCCCAAAGTTGCTCCAAAAGCTCCAACATTAAATGCTGGCACATCTAATCGAGTAATCTCTGATGTATTCTTAAAAAAGTTTACACTGAGGTCCCATTGAAAATCATCCGTGATCACAGGCGTAGCATTCAATGAAAGTTCGATACCCTTGTTCTGAAGCTCTCCTGCATTTACGAATTGAGTGGTAAAACCTGTTGAAGGTTCTAAGGCTGCCCGAAGGATTAGATCATCAATTGTTTTGATATAATAGGTTCCGGAGAGGGATAAACGTCCATCAAAGAAACCAAGGTCTGTACCAAATTCAAGTTCTTTTTGTCTTTCCGATTTTAACGATCCATCACCTCTAATTCCAATAAGGCTAATTCCTAACAAGCCGTCGGTTGAAAAGGCATTATAGGAAGTAAACAAGGCTCCAAAAGGAGGGAAGTTTCCTGCCTCACCGTAGGCTGCTCGAAGCTTAAATTGATTCCAAACAGAACCATCGCCCCAGAAGCCCATTTCATTAAGATTTACTGCAAGTGATGCTTTAGGATAGTAAAATAATTCATTTGCATCTCCATTGTTCGAGGACTTATCCCCTCTTACACCAACAGTAGCAATAAACATATCCTTAAAGTTAATTTCTTCCTGTGCAAAGAATCCTGAGTCTTCCTGTAAAAGTCGGGTTTGATTCACCCCAGTATTGGCAGCCTGATCGACGTTGGTTTCAGAAGCAACCAATCCTGACGCTGTAATTAACTGCGTATTTTGGTCGAAATACTCTCTAGTAAGACCTGCTTGAGTTCTGAAATTAATATCGCTATCGGTATTTATATTATGTACAAGGAAAGCAGATAAGTTATAATTCTTATTCTGAGTTTCACCTTGAACGGATACACCGTTAAGACCACCGTTGATCAATTTTTGAAATTGAAGCTCTTTTGGAAAGATCGCTCTAGATTGTTGACCGTAGAAATCCAAACCGCCTCGAAGTATCAATTCAAGATTTGAATTATCGGCACGATATATATCAAGATTAGCCGATCCACCCATAATAACACGGTTTACAGTTTCATTATTTCTAACCAGATCACGTGTTTGTAGTGGGTTAGATGCCCCTGCAGGATTGTCCGGATATACTCCATTCTCATCAGGGAATAACTGTAACCACGGAGTAGTACCGGTAAGGGTTACCCCAATAGTGGTTCCGGAGTTATCATTATTAAAGAACCCTCTATCTGAAGAAGAATAGATATAATTCGTACTTAATGCAAGCTTTAAATAATCTTTAGGCTTGTGATCCAGATTTAGACGTAGCGAGGTTTTTTCATAACCGGTATTTTGTACAATACCATTTTCGTTATTATGACTTACCCCGGCATAGAATTTAGATTTATCGTCTCCACCGCTCATACTAAAGTTGGTGATGCTTATAAACCCGTGTTCTCCGTAAATCTCCTTTTCATAATCAATTAGCCTACCCTGAGCACGCGCAAGATTAAATTCCTGTGCCGCAGCATCCCCAAATGAAGTACGGACTCTTTCGGTAGTGTAATCTCTAAGACCTAATAAGTTTATGGCCTCGTTCCAACCGGTAGATTGAGAGAATCTGAATTTAGTTTCTCCAGCTTTACCTTTTTTGGTTGTGATGATCACCACCCCGGCAGCTGCACGCGATCCGTAGATTGCCGCTGCAGACGCACCTTTAAGAATCTCAATACTCTCAATATCCTCAGGGTTAATATCTGCAATTCTGTTCGTTGGGTTATCCTGGTTAGAAGCACTTCCTCCTGCGGCGGCAGCGGAAACAGCATTAAGACCTGCTGCAAGTGAAGAGTTATCTACATACACTCCATCAATAATATATAATGGCTGGATGTTTCCCTGAAGTGAGGTAGCACCACGTAGTTTGATCGACAATCCTCCACCAGGTGCTCCGGAATTTGCATTTACAATAGCTCCGGCAAATTTCCCGTACAACGCTCCATCCAGTGTAGGTGGTGGTGTTGTACCTGTTAGTTCTTCGGCCGATATTGAAGCTACTGCGTTAGCGGAATTGGTTCTTTTTACTGAAGTAGCCAGTCCGGTTACTACAACTTCTTCGAGCGCTTCGGCAGATTCGGCCATAGTCACAGAAATAGCTCCAGCCGATGATACCTGTTGCTCCACAGTTTCAAATCCTAAAGACGAAAATACTAAGGTCGCCGGTACAGTTGAAACCTGAATAGAAAAATTACCATCCATGTCGGTAGTCGTTCCATTGGTGGTTCCTTTCTCAATTACATTTGCGAAAGGAATCGTATCCCCTTTGTCACTGTTTACTGTTCCGGTTATGGTTGTTTGTGCAAACACAAAACACGGAAAAATAAATAATAATAGCAGGAGCATCCTGCGATTAGAGTTGTTTTGTTTCATAGTTGTTAATTTTAGGTTAATTCTCCGAAATTACTAAAGATTTTATGAATTTATTGCATTTACACACATATTAACACAGATATTTTTAGAAGAACCTGAAAATCATATAATAATAGCCTTCAAAATATCTGCAATCATCAATATCTTTTTAACTTTGCAGCTTCACTCGCAATACTGAGTATAATTCGATCAAGCTTCAATGTACAGAACGCATACAAATGGTCAATTGACCGCAAACGATATTAATCTGGAAGTGACCCTATCGGGTTGGGTTCAGAAAATAAGAAATAAAGGATTTATAATTTGGGTAGATCTTAGGGATCGCTACGGAATCACTCAACTTATTTTTAATGAGGAATCCACTCCCAAAGAGATGATGGATCGAGCTGCAAAATTGGGTAGGGAATTCGTCATTCAGGTTACTGGAACCGTTATAGAGCGTGAATCCAAGAATCCGAATATGCCTACAGGCGAGATCGAAATTCTCGTTTCCAAACTCGATATACTCAACGAAGCCTTAACGCCTCCGTTTACGATAGAAGATGCGACTGATGGCGGGGAAGATCTTCGAATGAAATACAGGTATTTGGATATACGAAGAAATCCGGTACGAGAAAACCTTATTTTTCGTCATAAGGTAACCATGGCTGTCCGCAATTATCTTTCAGACAAGAATTTCGTGGAGGTTGAAACACCATATCTAATTAAATCCACTCCCGAAGGGGCTCGTGATTTTGTTGTTCCTTCTCGGATGAACGAAGGGCAGTTTTACGCCCTTCCGCAGTCACCACAAACTTTCAAGCAGTTGCTAATGGTAGGTGGAATGGACAAATATTTTCAGATCGTAAAATGTTTTCGTGATGAAGATCTTCGTGCCGACAGACAACCTGAGTTCACCCAAATCGACTGTGAGATGGCTTTTGTGGAACAGGAGGATATTTTAAACACCTTCGAAGGGTTAACACGTCATTTGCTAAAAGAAATCCACGGTGTAGCACCGGGAAATTTCCCGAGAATGACCTATGAGGAAGCGATGAAGCGTTATGGGAACGATAAGCCCGATATTCGCTTCGGAATGGAATTTGGCGAATTGAACGCTATTGCGCAGCACAAGGATTTCAATGTCTTTAATTCGGCAGAATTGGTCGTAGGTATTGCTGTTCCTGAAGGAAATAAGTACACGCGAAAGGAAATAGATCAATTGATAGATTGGATAAAGCGACCTCAGATAGGGGCTTTGGGAATGGTATATGTTCGTTGTAATGAAGACGGAAGCTTTAAATCTTCGGTCGATAAATTTTATGATCAGGAGGATCTTGCCCGATGGGCGGAGGCCACAGGTGCTTCAAAAGGAGATCTAATTTGTGTGCTTTCGGGAGATCAGAATAAAGTGAGAGGACAGTTAAGTGCGCTTCGTATGGAGTTGGCACAGCGACTTGGGTTGCGTAAATCCAATGAATTTGCCCCGCTTTGGGTTATAGACTTTCCGTTGTTGGAGTGGGATGAGGATACTCAGCGCTATCATGCCATGCACCATCCGTTTACCAGTCCAAAACCCGGCCAAATGCAACTTTTGGAGTCTGATCCGGGCGCGGTAAAAGCAAATGCCTATGATCTGGTATTGAACGGAAATGAAATTGGAGGAGGATCGATTCGTATTCACGATAAAAAAACACAGGCTAAAATGTTCGATTATCTTGGATTTACTCCGGATGAGGCAAAAGAACAATTTGGATTTTTAATGGATGCGTTTCAGTTTGGTGCGCCACCACACGGAGGAATTGCTTTTGGACTGGATCGATTGGTTGCTATTCTTGGCGGACAAGAAACCATTAGGGACTTTATTGCCTTTCCGAAGAACAATGCAGGAAGAGATGTAATGATCGATGCTCCTGCCCCTTTGGATCAGGCTCAGCTTAACGAGCTCGGTCTTCGGCTAGATTTAAAATAACCACAAATCCTGCTTTGCAGGATTTTTTATCTGATATATGCCTAATCAAAAGCGAACATTACTTACGCGATTCCTCATCTGGCGTTTGAAGCATATTCCGCACAAGCAGTTCGTTTTTATTGTAAGCATTGTTGTTGGTTTTTTGTCGGGTATTGGAGCGGTACTCATAAAGAACGGAACACATTTTATAGAACTGCTCTTAAAGGGCACACTCATTAAAGAGTACCAAACTGCATTCTATTTTATTTTTCCCATTATCGGATTGGGATTAACCTACCTTATTATAAAATATTTTATTAAAAACCCTCCCACTCAGGGCATTCCGGCGACCCTTTTTGCTATTTCAAAGAAAAAAGGAATAATGCGTCAATTCCAAATGTACGGAAGCTTGATCACGGCACCGATCACAGTAGGGTTTGGAGGCTCGGTAGGGCTTGAAGGCCCCACCGTTGCCACGGGAGCAGCTTTAAGCTCAAACCTCTCCCGTTTGTTACATATGAATCAGGCAACCCGCACTCTGCTCATAGGTTGTGCAGCTGCGGGCGCTATGGCGTCGATCTTTAAAGCACCGATCGCAGCCATTATCTTCGCGGTGGAAGTGTTTAGCCTCGATCTTACGTTGGTCTCGTTAATTCCCTTATTATTAGCCTCGGTTTCATCATTACTTACTTCGTATTTTTTCTTCGGAAATGATATTCTGCTCCCTTTTAGTATTCAGGATGAATTTACTATGGGCAATATTCCGTTTTACATTCTCCTGGGAATAATCGCCGGTTTCGTCTCCATTTATTTTACCGAAACTTACGAACGTTTTCAGAAATTCTTTGAGCGGATAGGGTCTCCTGTGAAGCGATTGATAATCGGCGGACTCGGAATAGGAGTTTTGGTTTATTTTATTCCTCCACTTTACGGGGAAGGTTTTGACGTGATAAATAATCTGGTGCAGGGAAACCCTGAAAAAGCATTGGAAAACAACATTTTTAATCTCGACCTGAGCAATGTATGGATGGTCATTGCATTGTTAGTTGGATTAGTGTTGTTTAAGGTAGTGGCCAGCTCCCTGACATTTGGTGCGGGAGGTGTTGGTGGTATATTTGCTCCTACGCTATTTATGGGAAGCATCATGGGATATTGTGTAGCGAAGATCATTAATTCAACCGGAATCCTTTCCACACAGGTTTCGGAAAGTAATTTTACGCTGGTTGGGATGACGGGTTTAATGGCAGGGGTTTTACACGCACCTTTAACAGCTATATTTTTGATTGCAGAGGTAACCGGTGGTTATGAGCTTTTTGTACCGTTAATGATCACAGCTGCCATTTCATTTTCTATCACAAAATACTTTGTTCCACATTCGGTTTACGCCATGGAATTAGGACGTAAAGGAGAGTTGATCACCCATAACAAGGATCATGCTGTGCTCACATTAATGAACATTAGTTCGGTAGTGGAACAGAATTTTATTTCAGTATCACCCGATCTTACTTTAGGAGAGATCGTACACAGAGCCGTTGTAAAATCAAATCGCAATATATTTCCGGTCGTCAATACCGAAACTCAGGCCTTGGAAGGAATCATCTTATTAGATGATCTGAGACCGGTTATGTTCGATCAATCGTTGTACAATGAAGTAATTGCCCGTGATCTCATGCAAAATCCCCCGGCAATTATTAATTTAGCCGAAGATAAAATGACGCAGGTCATGAAAAAATTTCAGGATTCGGGAGCATGGAATCTCCCGGTAATCTCCAAGGGCAAATATTACGGATTTGTTTCTAAATCAAAATTACTAACTGCATACCGAAGGAAACTCATAGACTTTTCAGGAAGATAAAATTATGAAGTACGTTATAATCATATTATTCTTTTCAATCCTTATTTGTGGAGGTATAGGGTTTTATATAAAGCCGGACAATTTTGCAACAGGGGATTTTTTAATCGGAATTTCTATCGTGACTGGTGTTTTTATACTTATGCCGTTATTTATTTATTATCGCTGGCGGAAAAGAAGCGTAAAAGACTATATGCTCACTAAAGAGAACATAGAAAAAATGAGGAAATTCAGTAAAGATAAGAAGCTATAAATCAGTTGTTTTGTAAAAATTCTTAACAAAATACTTCCCTATCCCGCCATATATACTACCTTTGTTTCTTATTATTAATTTATTTTTTATTTACAATGGAAGGAACAGTAAAGTTTTTTAACGAATCAAAAGGTTACGGTTTTATCACCAATGATGAAACCGGCAAAGACATCTTTGTACACGTAACAGGTCTTAATGGTGAGGCACTTAACGAGGGCGACAAAGTAGAGTATGTTGAAGAAGAAGGACGAAAAGGAATGGTTGCGGCACAAGTGCGCGTCATTCACGAATAGATATATCATACCAACCGCTAGCCAAAAACCTGCTTCCAATGAAGCGGGTTTTTTTAGTTTAAATTCCGTTTCTCTATAAAGAATTTTTTAAGAAGATGAGCCGCTTCATTTTCCAATATTCCTCCGGTCATGGTCGTTTTAGGGTGTAATTTGGTGTTTAAAGAAATACATCCACGTTGCTCATCTCTGGCACCGTATACAATCTTGGATATCTGACTCCAATACAACGCTCCCGCACACATCTGGCAAGGCTCTATAGTGACATACAATGTACACTTGGTGAGATACTTCCCTCCCAAATAATTTGCCGCTGCGGTAATCGCCTGCATTTCGGCATGTGCAGTGACATCGTTCAATGTTTCGGTAAGGTTATGCGCCCGGGCAATGATCTGATCATTACTTACGATCACCGCACCTATTGGAATTTCCCCTTTTACATAAGCCTGTTCTGCTTCCTGCAGTGCCCGTTTCATAAAATAGTTATCATCGTAAGGTTTGAGCATCTTTTATGGAATGTTTAAAATTCAAAATTAAGGAATCCCTGTTTACGAACGGCGAATAACCGTATCTTTGTACAATGCCGGACAGACTGCTTCATAGTATTAAATTTCCCGAAGATCTGCGTAAAATTCCCGAAGATCGACTGCCTCAACTTTCCAGGGAACTTCGTGATTTTATAATTAATATCGTTGCGGTAAAAGAAGGCCATTTGGGAGCAAGTCTTGGAGTGGTCGAACTCACTATTGCATTGCATTATGTCTTTAATACTCCCGAAGATCTTCTTATTTGGGATGTAGGGCATCAGGCCTACGGCCATAAGATCCTTACCGGAAGAAAAGATATCTTCGATTCCAACAGACGTTTAAACGGTATAAGCGGTTTTCCAAAACGAAGTGAAAGTGAATACGACGCCTTTGGAACCGGGCACAGCAGCACGGCAATCTCAGCTGCGCTGGGTATGGCAATTGCTTCGCAATTGACAGGTGCTGTCCACAGACAGCACATTGCCGTGGTAGGAGATGCATCCATAGCCAGTGGTATGGCGTTTGAAGCGCTTAACCACGCCGGAGTTACCTCTACGAACCTCCTGGTGATCCTGAACGACAATGCGATAGGCATAGACCCGAGTGTAGGCGCACTTAAAGACTACCTAACTAAAGTAACACTGGACGGTGCCCCTGAAACAGACAATGTATTTGAAGCTTTAAATTTCAACTACTCCGGACCTATAGACGGGCATGATATCTCAAAACTAATTTCAGAATTAAACAGATTAAAAGATATAAAAGGTCCGAAATTACTTCATGTAATTACCAAAAAGGGAAAAGGACTGCGGCAAGCTGAAGAAGATCAGGTGAAATACCACGCTCCCGGAAAATTTGATGCCGAAACCGGAGACTTACTACCCAAGGATAGAACTACTGTTCTGCCGCCCAAATTTCAGGATGTATTCGGAAAAACCCTGGTGGAACTCGCCGGTAAGAATGAAAAGATCGTGGGAATTACTCCCGCCATGCCTACCGGAAGTTCCTTGAAATTTATGATGGATGCATTCCCTGAACGCGCCTTCGATGTGGGAATCGCCGAACAACATGCCGTGACATTTGCTGCCGGGCTCGCAACACAGGGCCTCACTGTATATTGTAACATATATTCTACCTTCCTTCAACGCGCCTACGATCAGTTAATTCACGATGTTTGCTTACAGGATCTTCCTGTAATATTTTGTTTGGATCGTGCGGGCATCGTGGGAGAAGACGGGGCCACACATCATGGGATCTTCGATCTCGCTTATCTAAATTGTATCCCTAATCTAATGATCTTTGCCCCCAGAAATGAAATTGAACTTCGCAACATCTTGTATACCACTCAACTGGAACTGAAACATCCTATCGCGATACGATATCCGCGGGGCAGAGGAACCATCTTAGACTGGAAGGTTCCCTTTTCAGAAATTAAAATGGGCCACGCAGAAACGCTCAAATCCGGTAGTACAATTGCTGTGCTAAGTATAGGTGCTATCGCTTCTAATGTTTCAGCTGCCATTGAATCGTTGGATGATAGTTCGACAGTGGGGCATTTCGATATGCGATTTTTAAAACCTCTGGACGAAGCATTATTGCATCAGATTTTTTCAGAGTATACCCACATCATTACAGTGGAAGACGGTGTTATAAATGGTGGCTTCGGAAGTGTAATTTCACAATTCGCAGTACGCCATCAGTACCACAATAAAATTGAGATTCTTGGAATTCCCGATTGTTTTCCGGAGCACGGCACCGTAACCGAATTACACGATCTGGCAGGGATCTCTTCAGAAAAAATACTAAAGGCAATTAAATCGTTTCATTAAAGATTTCCTTTTATCTTTTGAAAGATCTGAAGGGCATTACCATCGGTAAGTCGTGAAATATAATTGCAGCATTCCATTAAATATTCATATTCAGAAGCTTTGTTATCCAACATTCCGTCGAATTCCTTTAAAATGAGTTTGTCGTAATGCCGCGCCCTATTATTGAGATGGTTTTCAAAGGCAGTGGTATAGGTGTCCAATAAGGTAGATAGTATCGTATATCCGGCGATCTCCTTTTCAATCACTTCGTTGCTTTTATAGATCTTTTCTATACTTATTTTAAGAATATCATCAATTTGTGCCTTAAACTTACTCTTATCCAGCAATGCTTCTGAAAAATCTCCGGATCGTATTTGTTCTTCGTGGTGAAGAAAAATACCGGATGCCTCAGTGATAAGGGTGTTAATCGCCAAAGATCGCAGATATGCTAATCGGTCTGATGCTTTTTTCAGACTGTTGTATTTTTCTCTATTGATCGTGTCCTTAACAAGATTAATAAGATATTCGAGGGCAACCTCCTCTTCGATCAATCCGAGATTAATTCCGTCTTCAAAATCGATTATAGTATAACAAATGTCATCTGCAGCTTCTACCAAATAGGCAAGCGGGTGCCTGCAATAACTAATGCTCGTTCCCTTAGCTCTTGGTTGTAATCCAAGCTCAGTGGCAACTTCAGTAAAGAAGGGAATTTCACTCTGAAAGACTCCGTATTTCTTATCGGCTATATGTTTAGTGGGTTTCTTCGGAAGTGATTCTTTAGGATATTTTATGAATGCTCCCAATGTTGCAAACGACAATCGCAATCCCCCTTCTACGCCTTGCTTACTCTCTGTGAGAATTTTGAAACCGTTGGCATTACCTTCATAATCAATAAGATCCTGAAACTCACTATCGGAAAGCCTCGCCTTAAATCTGTTACCGTTTCCGTTTTGGAAATAATCTCCAATCGCTTTTTCTCCGCTATGTCCGAAGGGTGGGTTTCCTATATCATGTGCCAAAGCCGCAGCCGCCACTATAGCCCCAAAGTCATTAAAATGATGTCCGTGGACGGTTTGTAACTGAGGGTGTTTTTCGAGAATTGCCTTTCCAACGGTTCTTCCCAAAGATCTTCCCACTACCGAGACTTCAAGACTATGTGTTAAGCGGGTATGTACAAAAGATGTTTTGGAAAGTGGAATGACCTGCGTTTTATCCTGAAGACTTCTAAAGGCCGACGAAAAGATCACTCTGTCGTAATCTACTTCAAATCCCAGTCGCGTTTCATCCTGTTCGGTTCGCAGGCGCTTATTTATATCCCCTTGTCGTTTCAGGGATAGCAACTGTTCCCATTGCATCATAGTTGATTCGTTTAAGGATGCAAGATACCAAATTAGGGGTGCCGTGCAAAAAATTAAAGAAGGTCTGTGATTAACGTTTAGATAACCTTAGAATAAAGAACTAGTAATCTGTAACTAACACCAACTTTACATTGTGCTTGTTTATTTGCAATGAAAATTTAAACCAATAAATCAATAACACTTTGAAAACAATGAAAAATTTTTACGTAACAATTTTTGCACTAACTGCAATGGTTTTTGCAGTAAGCTGCAGCGGAGATGACAACGGAACTGTGATACCGACAGATGATGGTGACGACGGCTCTGTAGTTAACACTCGTCTTTCCGGACAGATCACGGAGGATATGACTTTAACCAACGACCTTATCTGGGAGCTGGAAGGAAGAGTTACAGTAACCGACGGTGTTACACTAAGTATAGAAGAAGGTACTGTTATAAAGGCATTTGCCGGACAGGAAGCAAACGCTTCAACACTTATCATTGCCAGAGGTGGAAAAATTGAAGCCAACGGTACTGCGAGCAATCCAATTATTTTCACCTCAATAGCAGATAACATACAGGTGGGCCAATCTTCGGGTTCAAATTTATCTCAAAACGACAGAGGACTTTGGGGTGGTTTACTAATTCTGGGTAGAGCTCCAATTTCAGTCGACGGAAACGCTACACAGGCACAAATTGAAGGAATACCGGCAAGTGACACCAACGGACTCTATGGTGGCAACAATCCGGGTGATGATTCCGGGACTTTAAATTATGTTTCTATTCGTCATGGAGGAACATTGATAGGAGAAGGAAATGAAATTAACGGACTTACGTTGGGTGGTGTTGGAAGCGGAACTACAATTTCCAATATTGAAGTGGTAGGTAATGTAGATGACGGAGTTGAATTCTTCGGGGGTACAGTAAATGCATCAAACATTGTAGTTTGGGCTCAAGGAGATGACGGACTCGATATAGACCAGGCTTATTCGGGAACCATAACAAATTCTGTAGTTGTTCTCGGAGATATCTCAGATCACGGATTGGAAATCGATGGTCCTGAAGGGTCTTTACTTGGCTCATTTGTGATTGATGGCCTTACCATGATTGGGAACCTCAACACCGAGAACGGAGAATATGCCGACTATAGAGATGGTGCTATGGGAACCACAAAAAACGTTCTGGCTATTGGGTTTAAAGCTGAATCGGATGTTGAGCTTGACAATAACGGAGTAGCACAAAACTTTTTAAACGGAGATATAATTTTTCAGAACTGGGTTGTAGATGTAACCCCGGCCAATGAAATCTTTATTGAAAAGACCGGAACCGGAGAAACCGAAATTATCCTAAACCCTGATTTTACAACAAGAGCTGCCAACTGGTCTGCAAATGGAACAACAGGTGGTGCTAACCTTAGTTCCTTTGGCTGGACTTATGCAAGTTCAAGAGGAGCTTTTTAATCGCGAATACCCAATTTATAATTATTTAAATATCAGCCGCAATTGCTCGCTTTTTTAAAAGGCGAGCAATTGTTTTACATAATATTTTTAAGACAAATAAATGAAAAAGACACTATTACATTTCTTCATTACCTTCTTTATATCCGGTCTTGCCTTTTCACAATCCGGAACCATTTCAGGAAAAATAAATGATGGAGAATTTAACGACGTTCTGGCTTTTGCAAATGTTATCGTTAAGGATACTCAAAAGGGAACTACATCAGATTTTGACGGGATCTATGCCCTCGAGCTAGAAGCAGGAACCTATACTCTGGTGTATTCATTTGTAGGGTATCAAACACAAGAAATCACAGATATCTCTGTAGAAGCAGGAGGGACTACAACGATCAATGTTACCCTCAATGCGAGTGCGGGACAACTTGATGAGGTTGTGGTTACGGCCACAGCCCGTCAAAATACTGAATCGGCCGTTTTAAGTTTTCAAAAGAACTCTGTTGTACTATTGGATGGCCTTTCAGTAGAATCCATAAAAAAGTCGGGCGCCAGTGATATTGCCAGTGCTGTTAAAAATGTTCCGGGTGTTTCGGTACAAGGAGGGAAATTTGTTTATGTAAGAGGTCTCGGTGATCGATATACCAAGTCTATTTTAAACGGCGTAGACGTACCGGGACTTGATCCAAACCGTAACACCCTCCAATTGGATATTTTTCCTACCCAGATTCTGGACAATATTATTGTAATAAAATCTTCTACTGCCGATCAGCCCGCCGATTTTACCGGAGGGGTTGTGGACATCGTAACCAAAGATATTCCCGGTAGTGAGCAATACAGTCTTTCGATCGGCTTGGGATATAATTCCGACTTTCATTTTAAGAATGACTATTTGGTAGATGCCAAAAGTGGAACTGACTACTTAGGCTTTGACGACGGACTTCGTGATAATCCTATTCCTTCAGCTCAGGAAATCCCTTTACCCCAACAAAACGGGGAAGTAGTTGAAATTTTAACCCGTCGTTTTGAAAATACACTCGCTGCCCAGCGTGAGAAAAGTTTGATGGATGTAAACTTCTCGGCTACTGCGGGTAATTCCTTTGATATAGGAGAAAATAAACTGGGATTTTTAGCTTCTCTTTCCTACAGAAATGAAACTGCTTATTATGATGAATATATAGACGGGCAAGTTTTTAGACTGGACGATCAGGATTCTTCTGTCTTGGAGTTGCGTCCCGACCGAACTCAAACCGGGGAAGTTGGAAATAATAACGTGCTTATTAGCGGATTGGCTGGATTATCCTTTAAAACTGAAAAGTCTAAATACCGAATCAATTTCCTGCATATCCAGAATGGTGAATCTGAAGCCTCAATTTTCAGACAGTCGAACCGGGTAAATAATTCTAACGATATAAAGAAAGACAACCTTATATATACCCAACGTTCCATTTCCAATATGCTTTTCAGCGGAAAACATTCGCTGGATGAAGGAAACTGGACCATTGAATACAAGCTATCACCCTCTCTTGCATTGGTGTACGACAAGGATTTTAGAGTAACTCCGTTTCGAGTAACGATTGATCCTGAAACCAATGAAGAAATATTTACGATTGAACCCAGTGAATCAGGGGACGCAAGCCGATATTTTAGAGATCTGGAAGAAGTGAATCTTTCGGGGAAACTTGGAATAGATCGTAAACATCAATTATTTGGTTATGATGCGAAATTAAAATTTGGAGGAGCATACACCTATAAGCAACGTGATTTTTCGATTGAAAAATATTCCTTCCCCCTAATTAACATAGCAAGTACGATATTTGGCGGTGATCCCGATGCATTATTATCTGAAGAAAATATATACGATGCTGAAACCAACAGTGGGGTTTATGTAAGAGAGGATTCGAATGAATCTGATGCCTTCGATTCGGAGATCACAATTGGTGCGGCATATATTTCTGAAGAATTTAAGATAAACAACTGGTTTAATGCTATTCTCGGTGTTCGCTTCGAAAAATATGATCTTATATATACAGGACAGAACCAGCAAGGGGATATTTTTGACGATACAACCATCATTGATAAGTCCGATTTTTTCCCATCGGCCAATTTAATCTTCGATCTAAATGAAGAGGCAGACAAAAAAATTAGAACATCCTATTCAAGAACAACCGCTAGACCGTCGTTTAAAGAAGCTTCACTTGCTGAAATATTTGATCCTATAAACAGTACATTCTTTATTGGAAACATACATGTTCAGCCCTCATATATTGATAACTTCGATATCCGGTATGAAAAGTATGGAGAAGGTGGTGATTTCTTTGCAGTAAGCGGATTCTACAAGTCGTTTAAAGATCCTATTGAGCTCTCGTTTATCCGAGGAGCTACCGGGCAGTTTACACCATTAAATTTAGGAGATGCCATGGTGTTTGGAGGTGAACTAGAAGTGCGGAAGAATCTTGGCTTTATTACCGGATTAAGCAATATTGACCTTAATGTAAATCTTTCTTTAATTGAATCACAACAGGAATACAGTACCGACGAGCGATCAAGCCGGCTTGATAATTTGAGAGATGGTGAAACATTGGATGATAATCGTCAGCTACAGGGGCAGTCACCTTATCTAATTAATATTGGATTTAATTATGAAGACGAAGACTCCGGATGGCAGGGAGGTGTTTTTTACAACACTCAGGGTAAGACCCTGCAAATTGTTGGAAGTGAAGATATCCCCGATGTTTTCACTTTACCCTTTCACAATGTGAAATTAAACATATCCAAAAGATTTGGTGAAAACAATCAGTCTACGATAGGTTTACGATTTGAAAACTTGTTGGATGACGATATAGAAAGCATTTATGAATCTTTTGGCGCCACAGATCAGATATATAGTAAATGGAATCCCGGACAAAAAATAAGTCTGAGTTATAGTCTTACTTTTTAATTGATTATTAAATGTGTTAAACAAAAAAAGACCCTTGAAAGAGGGTCTTTTTTTCTCTTATTAATTTTTATCGGTTAGAAACAACTCTGGTTTCACCGGATGTCCATGATTTGACCTTGGCGATCTTTGAGTTCATATACGAAACCTCCTTGATCTCGTTTCCCTGATAAAAAAACCAGGTTCCTGTCTTTTCACCATTCACATAAGTCCCAACTGCTGTTTTGTTTCCTAAGGTATCGTAACTTGTCCACTCACCCGTTAATTTATTCTGAGCATTGTAAAAGCCGGTCTGAGCGATCACTCCATTGTCATGATACAAAGTAGCTTCAATAAGCTCTCCATTTTTTACGAAAGTATCCTTTTTAATTTTTTGACCGAAGGCAACTCCCACCGTTAGTAACAATGCCAAAAGTATTAACGTATTTTTCATAGTGAATCTTTTAATTGATAAATGCTTACTCAAATATATTAAATACTTAACAATTATGAAAGGTTTACTTAACGTTAATTTTACATTAAACTTTTAAATATTTGTTTTTCAGTTTTTTATGTAATTAATATTGTTGTATGGAACGATCTCATGTAACTTAATGTTTTTTTAAAGTTTAGGTGACAATAAGACTACACAAACCTCCTTTCTTTGAACAGCACTTTTCATAGATCGATTAGTTTTTGTCAACTAGATTTAAAAGTGTAGAGGCTATCCATACAAAGATAGCCTCTCTTGTAAAAAGCAAAATCCCGCCAAAAGGCGGGATTTATAATTCAATAAAGAACCTGCTTCACTTAGTTAAATGAAACACTTCCGGTACTTATATCATACATAGCACCCACAATTTTAATCTCACCTTTCTCCTCCATTTCTTTTAGTATCGGGCTTTCTTTTCTGATATTATCTATAGCCATTTCCACATTTTTTGCAGCAACTTTATCTACGAAATCCAGGTTTGAAGAATTGCGAAGGTTTTCGTCTGTAGGCTCGTTTACCGCTTCTACCGCAGGCTCAATCTTATTTATAAGCTTAGTGAGGTTTCCAAGTCTGGCGTGATCACAAGCCCCTTTTACTGCCCCACAACTGGTATGTCCCAATACTACAAGTAGTTTAGTCCCGGCAAGCTTGCAGGCAAATTCCATACTTCCTAAAATATCTTCATTGACAAAGTTACCCGCAATACGAATACTGAAAATATCTCCTAACCCCTGATCGAATACCAGTTCGGCAGAAACTCTGGAGTCTATACAACTTAAAATGGTAGCAAACGGAAACTGTCCATCGGTAGTTTGATTTACTTGTTGCAACAAGTTTCTGTTGGCTCTTAGATTATTTTGAAATCTTTCATTCCCTTCTTTTAAAAATTGCAACGCCTTTTGAGGGGTCATAGTGGCCTGCGTTTCTTTTGTATGTGCTTTCATATCTTAATATTTATCTTTTACATTTTCATTAATCCACTTTAAACATTCTTTGAATGTTTTAAAAATCCGGTCTTCAGAAACAAGATCGGGTATAATATCAATTCGTTCCATCATGTATCGCGGCTGGGTTTGTACATCCACAAACAACACCGTTATATTTCTACGGGACAAATCTACAAGAACATCTTCCATGGCATATAACCCGGATTGATCCATATATTGCATACGATCTAAACGTATGACCACAGTTTTTGCCGTGTTCGGAACCTGCTGAGCTAGTTGCTGAAAATCACTAGTAGAACCAAAAAACAACGGGCCCTTAATGTGCTTTATAAAGACTTCTTCTTTTAAAGCTTCAGGAAAATTATGTTCATCGTCCCAGGCCTGTTCCTTTAATAATGGTTTTACATCGGACCGCTCGGCAGTAAGGTCGCCCATTTTCTTCATAAACATAAGTGAAGCAATCACTAAACCAATGCCTACTGCATACACGAGATTCCATACCGAAGACAGTACCAATACAATTATCATAATAATAACTTCGGCTTTGGGCATATTAGGAATTGCTTTTAGCCCTTTATAATCCATAACTCCAATTCCTACCGTGATAAGGATTCCAGCTAGTACTGCTGCGGGAATTTGTGAAGCTACCGGACCTAGTGACAAAAGGATCACCAGCAATAAAACCCCGGCCATCATACCCGAAAGACGAGTTTTTCCTCCCGATTTTATATTTACCACCGTTCGTATGGTCGCTCCCGCTCCCGGAATTCCGCCAAAAATAGCACCTATAGAATTTCCGATACCTTGACCCACTAATTCCTTGTTTGGTTTATGCTTGGTCTTAGTCATATTATCGGCCACCACCGAAGTGAGCAATGAATCTATTGCTCCCAGTAAGGCAAGTGTAAGTGCCGTGAAAATATAAGGGGTTAAACTGGCAAGGCTGAATCCGGTAAATATTTCCAGATTAGGAAGGGGCAATCCACTTGGAATCTGCTCAATGGGACGATAATCAAGGCTAAATCCATATGCTATCCCCGACATGACCAACAACGCAACCAAGGTACTGGGTACCGCTGTGGTAATGCGTTTAAAACCATAAATAATTAATATGGTTCCTAATGCCAATAGCAATTCCAGCCAATTAATATTATTTAGCGCTTTAGGAAGCATTTTAATCGAACCAATTACACCGGAAGCGTTCGCTGCTGCAAGTGTCTGTGACTCTTTTAAAATATCTGCTTGAGAAATGGTTTCAGAACGTTTTATGGTCTCTTCAAAATCTTCCAAAACCAATATGCCTTCTCCTGCTTCTTCTCTGAGGATATTCTCTAAAATTAACTCTTCCGCGAGTGGTTTAAACTGATCTACAAATTCGGCATCCTCCTTTGGATAATATCCAACAGCCGGAAGAATCTGGGTAACCAAGATAATGATACCTATTGCAGTCATAAATCCTGAAACTACCGGATAGGGTATATACTTTATATACTTCCCTATACCTAGCACCCCCAGTCCAATCTGCATTAGTCCCGCCAAGAGGAACACAGTAAGAATTGCAGGTAGCGCTTTGTTCACATCTCCGTCATTCACGGCGATGATCCCCGCAATTACTACCATACTCACTGCTGTCATTGGTGCAGTTGGTCCCGAAATTTGTGTATTGGTTCCACCAAATAAAGCTGCAAAAAAGCTAACGAAAATAGCACCATAAAGACCCGCACTTGGACCCAGACCAGAACTTACACCAAAAGCTAATGCAAGAGGTAAAGCAACGATTCCGGCAGTAATTCCACCAAACAAGTCTCCTTTAAAATGTTTAAAATCAAATAATTTATTCATTATAGCTAATAAAATAGGTTCAATCTATAACAATTCAGACTGAACAAGTTAAAACAAAACGTTGAAAATATATTAGCCTATAAATTCAGGAGGGGGTAGGTGAATTGTGACGGTATAGCTACTGAAGGCTTCCCGATAATGAGGGTTATTCTTGCCTTTCAAAGTATATTGAAAATCCTGAAACCATTTATAAAGATTCAGCACTACCTTTTTCTCATCCACATCGAACTGTAGTGTATTTTTATTCTCTTCTTCTAGAATATTGGTTACTACTATTGCATCCGGATCCATTGTAATTACATTTATGATCACCGGTGCCAATAGGGTAAGGCTGAGAAAAAATGACAAGAATATTTTTGGTAGGAATTTCAAACTTATACAGAGACAATTTGATTTAACAAAGGCCAAAAATATAAACAAAATAACAATTACGATAATAAAGACTTGTTAAAGTGCCTCAAATTACTGCCTATCTCGGTTTCTTTACGATGGCATAACATTAACTTAACATAGAAATCGGTTCTTTGCAACGACAAAAACTAGAATCGATATTAAATGAAATGTCATTACCTCACTCTTGTGGCTATGTTATGCGTATGCATTTCTGCCAATTCACAAGAAATTACAGAAACCAAGTTTGGCAAGGGAATGCTTAATCTTGTCGCTAAAGACAGCTCATGGAGCGTTAAATTTGCGCCTCGTATTCAGTTTAGAGCAATGTCTCAATGGGATCACGACGGGGATTCATATGGTAAGCCCGAACAAAACTTTCTTATAAGAAGAGCCCGATTAAAATTTGACGGTTTTGCTTATTCACCAAAGTTGAAGTACAAAATTGAACTTGGTTTGTCTAACCGTGATATTTCGGGAGCAAATCAATTTACAGGCAATGCTCCCAGATATATTCTCGACGCTGTTATTATGTGGAATTTTTATGAGAATTTCGAACTATGGGCCGGGCAAACTAAACTTCCCGGAAACGTAGAACGCGTGGTATCCTCAGCAAACCTTCAGCTTATCGACCGGTCTTTACTCAACAGCCGCTTTAATATAGACCGTGACCTTGGAATTCAAATTCGCCATCACGCTAATCTTTCAGAAAGCTTTATTATCCGTGAAAAATTTGCACTATCGCAAGGGGAAGGACGAAATATTGTATCCGGGAACCTAGGGGGACATCAATACACCGGAAGGATAGAAGTACTTCCATTTGGTGAATTTGAGGGAGGAGGAGACTATGTTCAGAGCGATCTGAAAAGAGAAAAAACTCCGAAGCTTATGCTGGCCGCTACATACGATTATAATGATGATGCTGTAAAAACCCGGAGCAATTTAGGGTCTTATATGTTTACCTCTACCGGACTGTACAAAACCGATATTACCACGATATTTGTAGATGCTATGTTTAAATACGATGGACTCTCTATCATGGCCGAATATGCGAATCGAGATGCTGATGCACCTATAGCAGTAGAAGAAAACGGGCTTCCTGCCATGGACGCCGAAGGAAATCCTACCGGAGATGTTGTGTTAACAGGAAATGCTTTTAACTTTCAAGCCGGGTATTTGTTCAAGAATAATTATGAGGTCGCGGGCCGTTTTACCAACTTGAGTTTCGATCCAATCACCGGATCTGACAATAGTGAGCAGTACACACTGGGAGCTTCAAAATATATTGTTGGACATAAACTAAAGGTTCAAACCGATATCAATTATACGTCTCGGGGTGGAGAGCCGGATAATATTGAGTTCCGAATTGGTTTCGACCTTCATTTTTAACTGAAAATACATAACAATTTGGTAACAAATAAACTCTTTTTTAATAAGAAATTTGCACCAGTTTAATTAAACATACTCATGGAAAATTTTTATTTATTTATGCTCGTTGCTCTTGCCGTTCTGGCCATTGCCGACCTTATTGTGGGAGTGAGCAATGACGCCGTAAATTTTCTAAACTCGGCCATTGGGTCCAAAGCGATATCCTTTAAAAGTATCATGATCATAGCAAGTCTTGGAATTTTTATAGGCGCCGTGTTCTCCAGTGGAATGATGGAAGTTGCCCGTAAAGGAATATTCGTGCCGGGTGAATTTTATTTTAACGAGATCATGATTATTTTCATGGCGGTTATGATCACCGATATACTGTTGTTAGACTTTTTCAATACTTTGGGAATGCCTACATCTACAACAGTTTCTATAGTATTTGAATTGCTGGGTGCCGCGGTAGTGGTTGCCTTGATCAAAATAAGCGCTAATGACACTCAATCTTGGGCAGATCTTGGAAACTATATTAATACCGATAAAGCCACCGAAATTATTTCCGGAATCCTGCTATCGGTTGTTATTGCATTTACGGTAGGTGCGCTGGTCCAATACCTTTCGAGACTTATATTTACCTTTCATTATGAGAAGAAGATCAGGAATTTTGGAGCGCTCTTTGGGGGCTTTGCGCTTACCGCTATCGGATATTTTATTTTTCTGAAGGGACTTAAAGGAACACCCTATTACGGAGATTTTCAAGGAATATTAGAGAATCAGACTTTGCTGCTAATTGCCGGGAGTTTTGTTTTCTGGACCTTATTCTCCTATGCTTTTATGAAGATCTTTAAAAAGAGTATTCTCATTTTTGTGATCGGAATAGGAACCTTCGGACTGGCGCTCGCCTTTTCCGGAAATGACCTGGTAAATTTTATTGGTGTACCCATGGCAGCCTATCATTCGTATGAAGCCTGGGCGGCATCGGGAGAAGCAGCTACTGCATTCTCTATGAATATTCTTGCTACCAAAGTTCCGGCAGAACCCATGTTACTGTTTATTGCAGGTGGTGTCATGGTCCTAACATTATGGTTTTCGAAGAAAGCTAAAACGGTTACCGATACCGAGATCGGACTTTCAAGACAAGGCGAGGGACATGAGAAATTTAAGCCAAATATGCTTTCACGCGCTATCGTAAAAGGAAGCAGCAAACTATCTGCCGGGTTAGGCATGATTCTGCCAAAATCTACCTTGGAAAATATGAACTCGCGTTTTGAAAAACCCGTGGTAGCTCTTCCCAAGAGTAAATCCTATGAGCTTCCAGCTTTCGATATGATTCGGGCATCAATAAACTTAACCGTGGCCGGAGTTTTGATCTCTATAGCAACATCGATGAAATTACCGCTATCTACAACCTATGTTACGTTTATGGTGGCGATGGGTACTTCCCTGGCAGACAGAGCATGGGGGCGAGAAAGTGCAGTCTACAGAGTAGCCGGTGTTTTAAATGTCATTGGAGGATGGTTCTTTACAGCGTTTAGTGCCTTTGTTGCTGCCGGAACCCTTGCATTCCTTATTAATTGGAATCAGCAGGTAATGATTCCCGTATTGCTGTTATTAGCCATTCTGCTCCTGATCCGTAACTTTATGGTTCACAAAAAGAGAAGTAACGTGGTAACTGCTCCCGATAAACTGAAAAAAGCTGCGAGTAGCACAGTTCAAGGGATAATTGAAGAGAGTGCAGATACCATCGTTAGTGTTGTAAAAAGAACGAATAAGATCTACAGCGATATGCTTCGGGGATTAGCCAAGCAGGATACCTCCCGACTTAAGAAAAGTAGAAAAGGGGTTAAGAAACTGGACGATGAAGTTGAAGAACTGCGTAATCACATCTTCTACTTTATTAAAAATCTGGATGAAACAAGTGTGCGGGGAAGTAACTTCTATATCATTGTTTTAGGATATCTCACCGATGTTACTCAATCTTTGGAATACATTGCCAAAGCGAGTTACAAACACGTGAACAATAATCACAAAGCACTTCGATTCAATCAGATAAAAGACCTTCAGGAGATAGACAATACGCTCGAAGCACTTCTAACTGAAATAGAAAGTATCTTTAAGAATCGGGAAATTGAAAAAATCAGTTCCATCTTGGATAAGAAAAATGAACTATTCCGCTTTGTTTCAGAAAAGATCGACAAGCAAATAGCACGAACTCGAACCGAAGAATCCAGCCCGAAGAATACAACCTTGTATTTCAGCTTGCTACTGGAAACAAAGGATCTGGTGACGGCTCTTACCAATTTATTGGAAGAATACTACAGAAGTTACAAGAAGTAATCTGATGTATTAAATATTCTAACCTTGCCCGTGCGCTCTGATCGGGCAAGGTTTTTTATTCTATATTTATTCTGAAAAATCCACTATATGAGAACTATTTTCTTGGGAATATTAATTGGAATACTGCCATGTGTCACTTTGGCTCAGGAAATTAGCGGAACTGAATTACTCGCAAAAGCTATTGCATACCACGATCCTTCAGACCGATGGCAAAAGTTTGATGCCAGCTTTTTTGTTCAGCTAAAAACTCCAAATAGCCCGGAAAGAATGAGTGAGGTTACTATCGATCTTCCAAATGAGTTTTTCAATCTTTCGGTTGAAAAAGATAGTATTACCACCCAGTACACCTTAGACAAGGACGATTGTTCTTTTACGATATGCAGTAAGGGAAATGTACAACCAACAGCTTCATCAAGCTTTAAGGAGAAGTGCGACAGAGCTCGCCTATACAAGAATTATTACACCTACCTCTACGGTTTGCCCATGAAGTTAAAAGATCCCGGAACGCAGATTGATGAGAAGGTCATTAGAAAAGAATTTAAAGGAAAGGAATATCTGGTTTTAAGAGTAAGCTACGATGAAGCTGTGGGCAAGGATGTGTGGTTCTTTTATTTTAATCCGAAAAGTTATGCCTTGGAAATGTATCAGTTCTTTAAGGGCGATCCCGAAAAGGAAGGAAAAAATACCGGAGAATACATCCTTCTTTCTGAAGAAAAAATTATTCAGGATATAAGAATGCCGAAAGTAAGAGCCTGGTATTACAATAAGAATGATGAATATCTGGGTACCGATATTCTGAAGTAGGCTTCATTACAGCGTAAAAATATCACCTTCGTTAAAATAGTAATATTCTATCATCAGTACCAATAGATTATGAATAAAATGCACCAACATCCCCAACCAAAGTGTTTTGTATTTATGCCTTAGATATCCCAATACCAACCCGAAGGGAAAGATCCAGACGAAGGAAATAAACGAAAAATGGACCAAAGCAAATAAAATCGCTGTCGCTAATATGGTGACTTGAGGAGTGGAAACATTTCCCAACTGATTGAATAAAAATCCTCTGAATGCCAATTCTTCAAAAACGGGTGCGATGATCGCAATAAACAGGAACGCCCAGAAAAAGGAGTTTTCATACCCGATATAGTCATAAAACAGATTGTAACTCACCTCATCGAGTAATTCATTGAGATATTCGATTCCAAAATAAACAAGACCGGCAGTAATAAATGGAAATACAATAGAGAAAACAAGACTTCTCCAAGTAATGTAGGTGCTGTTATAGAGCGCCAGAATACGTTTGGCATCGAACAGACTAAATAAAACCGTTAGCAACACAAAGACAGTCTCAAGAAGGATCTCCGTAAGCAAGGAATCACTTTCGGCGTAGATCGCCCAGGAAACGATAGCATAGATTAAAAAGGTGACATAAAAAAGTAAGACATTGCGAACACTGCTGTTCTCAACGTCCATATTTCGCACCGAAATCTTTTTCCCGCAATTCCCGCAAAACAAAGCTTCGACTCTTAATGGTTGATCACAATTAGGACAATTTCGTTCCATGCGTTATTCCGAATTACGCAATTGTAAAGCCGAATTAATACCCTTTCCTAAATAAGCAATGATAAAAATCTTCAAAATGATACCCTTATAAATAGTTTCAGGCTCGAACAGACCGTTGATCACAATGGTGGTTACGAAGACTAAAAGTCCGAGGATAAGCGCAATTAACGGACGTTGCTGCGACCAAAAGCCCAGTCCTAAATAGATTATGGCGAGGATAGCAGAGGCAATTAAAGTGGCATTGTCTTCATATCTGTAAAAATAGAATATTCCGGTAAGTAAGGAAATCGCGGCTACGACAAAGAGGCTGATTCGCCCCGATCTGATCTTCCCTGAAGCTTCCTGAGTCCATTGCTTTTTTCGTACCCGCTTTGCGTGAAAGCGTGATTTTTCAAATTCTGTTTTCCTTTCGGGGAATCCGCACTGCTCACAATAGAACTGTTCGGGTTGCATTTCTGTATCACAAAAAGAACAGTGACTTGCCACCGGCAATATTTCTTCCATAGCATTCAAAAAAGCTAATATAGCAGAATCTATAAAAAAAGGAAGGCGATTTGCCTCCCTTTTTAATGTATTAAATTATTACTATGCGGCAGGCCAAAGAAACTTTATTTCTTCACATACTCTTTCTAATTCTCCATAGCATTTAATAAAATTTTTTGGAGCGGAGGTGAATTTATCCCCAAAAACGTCTAATGAAATACAAAATTCAGGCAAAACCTTCCCTTTTGACTCTTTAACATTATCATCCATAAACTTATATAATGCTGCAGCAACTTGTTTTGACTGGGTCCGATCAAATACATTATTCTTAGAAATATGTAGTTTTATTGCTCCATAATATGTTAGGCCGTCAATTTCGGCACGAAATATCAAATCTGGAGAAATGATAACTTCAACACCTTGTATATTTATTGATTTATGCTGAACATTTTTGACCACAGTAATTGGATTATTAAAAATTTTTGGAATTTTAATGCTCAAAAATCTCTGCATTGCTTCAATAGATACATTGCGATTATTTAACTGCATGGGAGTTAGTTTTCTCCTATTTTTTAACTCTTGAATTCCAGCCAAAATTGGTTCTAAATCCCCACCTGTGGCAATTGATTTTTTAATTCGACTTCGAGACATTTGATACCAATTTGCTCTAAAGGGATTAACCTTTTTTTGATCTCTTAGGATTCTAAGCTTTTTATTTTGTGTAGCCAATCTGAAATCAACCAACTGATTAATTGAAATTTTTACTTTGTTCATTGTTTTCTCAATTTTAAGATATTAACAATATAAATCTTGTTAACAATCTATAGTTTATAATTAAAATGTTAAGAGAACAGAATTGACTTGTCAAGGAAGTTTCAAATACTTACATTTGAAAAAGAAAATGAGGTGAGATTTTCCTCAATTTTTCAACTTTAAATTATACTGGACAGAAACCGTATATTTTAACCGACAAGAAGGGATGTTCTCTCACGACATCCCTTTTTTTTATTCACTATCTCAGCATGTTTTTTTTATATTCATCATCCTTTAACTAAAGTGTGGCTCTAATTAAATTAGAGCCACACATCTTTTAACACATAAAAATTAAGAACCGCACATTAAGCAATCATCGTCCTCTGCATCCTTCGATTTGGATAACATTTCACGTAATTCCTGTGGTGTTAGCGGTTTGTTGGAGGCTGCAGATGTAGCATCTACTGTAGCAGCTTCGGCTACGGCTCCTACCGGCTCTTTTTTGGTTTCGCTCTTAAGCGTAAACTTGATCGCATCTACCGCGCTCTTGGTGCGCAGATAATACATTCCGGTTTTTAATCCGCTCTTCCAGGCATAGAAATGCATAGAAGTAAGTTTTGCAAAGTTTGCGTTCTCCATAAAGAGGTTGAGAGATTGAGACTGATCGATAAAATATCCTCTGTGGCGAGACATATCGATAATATCTTTCATACTCAATTCCCAAACGGTTTTGTATAGTTCTTTTAAGTCCTGCGGAATATTATCCACATCCTGTATAGATCCGTTAGCACGCATGATCTCTTCTTTAAGATCTTCGTTCCAAAGGCCAAGGCTTACTAAATCTTCCAGTAAATGCTTATTTACCACAATAAATTCGCCCGAAAGTACTCTACGAGTGTATATGTTTGACGTGTACGGTTCGAAGGCTTCATTGTTTCCAAGGATCTGCGACGTGGATGCGGTTGGCATTGGAGCTACCAACAATGAATTACGAACTCCATGCTTTTTAATATCCTTGCGCAGTTTCCCCCAGTCCCAACGACCACTTAATTCTTCGTCTTTTATACCCCAAAGGTTGTGCTGAAATTTCCCTTCAGAAATTGGTGAACCTTTATACGTTTCGTAGGCTCCGTCTGCTTTCGCCTCTTCCATAGAAGCAGTGACCGCAGCAAAATAAAGAGTTTCGAATATCTCCTGATTCAGTTTTTTAGCCTCGTCACTCGTGAACGGCATACGCAACATAATGAAGGTATCTGCCAATCCCTGTACTCCAAGTCCTACAGGACGGTGACGGAAATTTGAGTTTTCGGCTTCCTTTACCGGATAATAATTCCGGTCTATAACACGATTTAGGTTTTTAGTGACCCGCTTTGTTACACGAAACAATTCTTTATGATCAAATTCTCCATTCTTCACGAACATAGGTAACGCGATGGAGGCCAGATTACATACGGCCACCTCGTCTGCTGAAGTATATTCCATGATCTCGGTACAAAGGTTGGAAGAACGAATGGTTCCCAGATTCTTCTGGTTGCTCTTCCGGTTTGCAGCGTCCTTGTACAACATATAAGGCGTTCCAGTCTCGATTTGAGATTCCATGATCTTTTCCCATAGTTCACGGGCTTTGATCGTTTTACGTCCTTTGTTTTCGGCTTCATATTTCTCATACAAGGCTTCAAATTCTTCGCCATGGGTATCGAAAAGACCGGGGCATTCATTTGGGCACATCAGTGTCCATTCTCCGTCTTCCTGCACTCTTTTCATAAACAGATCGGGAATCCACATAGCATAAAAGAGATCCCGTGCCCGCATTTCTTCTTTTCCGTGGTTCTTTTTCAAATCGAGAAAGTCGAAGATATCGGCGTGCCAAGGTTCTACATAGATCGCGAAAGAACCTTTTCTCTTGCCACCTCCTTGGTCTACATAACGAGCTGTATCATTAAAGACCCGCAGCATGGGTACGATTCCGTTAGACGTTCCGTTCGTTCCCGAAATATACGATCCTGTAGCACGTATATTATGAATAGATAACCCTATTCCTCCGGCAGACTGCGAGATCTTGGCAGTTTGTTTCAAGGTGTCGTAGATACCGTCGATGCTGTCGTCCTTCATGGCCAATAAAAAACAGGAAGACATTTGTGGTTTGGGTGTCCCGCTGTTAAACAAGGTAGGAGTGGCGTGCGTAAAGAACTTCTTAGACATTAATTCATAAGTTTCTTTTATAGCCGCCAAATCGTTTAAATGGATTCCAACAGAAACACGCATAAGCATGTGTTGAGGACGCTCCACGATTTTACCGTTCAATTTTAATAGGTAAGAACGTTCTAAGGTTTTAAAACCGAAATAATCGTATCCAAAATCACGGTTATAGATGATGGTAGAATCGAGTTCATCGGCATGCTTCATTATAATTTCGTAAACCTCATCACTTAATAATGGTGCTTTTTTCCCGGTACGCGGATTTACATACGTATATAAATCGGTCATTACTTCAGAAAAGGTCTTCTTAGTATTCTTGTGTAAGTTTGAAACTGAGATTCGTGCGGCCAATCGGGCATAGTCCGGGTGTGATGTGGTCATCGTTGCTGCCACTTCGGCTGCAAGATTATCCAGCTCACTAGTGGTGACACCATCGTATAGCCCTTCAATGACCCGCATGGATATCTTTACCGGATCTACCAGCTCATTTAGTCCATAGCACAATTTACGAACCCTTGCGGTGATCTTATCGAACATGATAGGTTCTTTGCGGCCGTCTCTCTTTATTACGTTCATACTTACTTCTTTTGAGGTTACTTACTTATTTTTGAATATATTTTCCTTGGTGAGAATTTTAACCCTCACGTTTTCAGTGTTTTAAGATGAAAAGACCGCCTTGGGGAGGACGGTATCTTTTCTAAAAATCTGCGTCGAAACTTATCTTGTTAGACTCTTTGTCTTTGTTGGTTACGCCTGCTTTCTGATATTCGGAAACACGCTTCTCGAAGAAATTTGTCTTTCCCTGTAATGATATCATATCCATAAAGTCGAATGGATTGGTAGCGTTGTATTCCTTTTCACATTCCAATTCCACTAATAGACGATCTGTTACAAACTCCAGGTATTGTGTCATTAGTTTAGAATTCATGCCAATAAGGCTTGCAGGAAGTGATTCGGTAATGAATTCACGTTCAATATTTAAAGCATCTACTATGATCTCTCTAATACGTTCTTTAGACACTTTATTAACCAGGTGATGATTGTGCAGGTGTACGGCAAAATCGCAATGCACGCCTTCATCACGTGATATCAATTCGTTTGAAAAGGTTAATCCCGGCATAAGGCCTCTCTTTTTAAGCCAGAAAATAGAGCAAAATGCTCCGCTGAAAAAGATACCTTCCACAGCTGCGAAGGCGATTAACCGCTCTGCAAAACTCGGACTCTCGATCCATTTCAATGCCCAGTCTGCCTTTTTCTTGATAGCCGGAAAATTCTCGATGGCATTAAACAGCTTATCCTTTTCCTTATCATCTTTTACATAGGTATCGATAAGTAGGGAATAGGTCTCACTGTGAATGTTCTCCATCATGATCTGGAAGCCATAAAAGAATTTAGCTTCACTGTATTGCACTTCGTTTACGAAATTCTCGGCAAGGTTTTCATTTACGATCCCGTCACTGGCTGCAAAAAAAGCGAGGATATGTTTTATAAAATAGCGCTCATCATCGTTAAGTTTTGATGTCCAATCTGTAAGATCCTGATGAAGATCGATCTCTTCGGCCGTCCAAAAGCTTGCCTCAGATTTTTTGTACCATTCCCAGATATCGTGATGTTGAATTGGAAAAATTACAAATCTTCCTTCGTTTTCTTGTAAAATTGGTTCTACTGCGCTCATTGTCCTTCGTTTTAAATTCTTAAATAATTTTGTCGTTACTCGGGACTAACAAATATGAAAAAATTATGAAGCAATTAAGGCAAAATGAGCTTTAGGTTTTCAACAAAGTTTTCAACACAAGGCAATTTAAACTGTTATTATCATAATGTTAAAAACTGTAGTTATGTTCTTGTTTTTCAATTATTTATGAATATTTAAAATAGTTATCAACAATATCAAACTGAGTCGTTGAAAACCCTCTTACAGTTCCGTTTTACTTCCCTTCACCAAGGGTTTGCCCGAGGATTTGTCAACATAAATTTTACACACAATTTGCCATATTTATTTTTCAGAATGTCTCCCTTTTTCTTCATTTTTAACATTCAGAATATAAAAAACCACTTTCAAACTGATATCGAAAGTGGTCATTTTAAGATTTACTCCAATTATTTTAACCTAGATCCCCTGCGTCCAATTCTTCAATTGCGTCCCAGGTTTCATCCAAATCCATATTTGTGCCATTAGCTTTAATATAAAAGCGGTTTCCCTCCATTAACTGGATCTCACTGTTATTAGAATTCTTCCGATACTCTTCAATAGCCTTTACACCATTCTTCTTCACGGTCCTTCTCATTTTATTTTCATCCTCTTCCTCAAAATCCTGTGAGAAAACCATCCTAAAACCTGCTGTGGCGGCAGCACCCATCTGGCCGGCTCCATCGATTACCTGGACCTTGAATTTCTTCGATTTGTCTTCGTTCTGATAGGTCGCTTCTACCTGAGCAATTTGCATATAGGCGGTCTGACCCGCTTTATATCCCACGCGTTTCATTCCGTTGATCTCATCCGGAAGCCATGCCTTGAGCTCATCATTAGTTAAAGGCTCCTCATCCTTTAACTCTTCAATATCCTCCTGCATTTTATTTAGTTCTTTAACAGCTTTCGTAGTGTTGGATACGTTTTCTCTTGTTTCCTTTATCTTCTTTGAAACAGGATTCTCGCAGGAAGCAAAAAACACTACTACACAAAACAATACGATTAATTTTTTCATAATTCTAATTTGGTTAATTTGTCGGTTAATACTTGCTAAGATAGTGATTATCAGTTGTGTAACTTACAATGTGAACGGGTAAATTTGTATTAAAATTCTGATGTAAAGATAGGGTCACTCCAGGGAACAATATATAACCCATGTAACAACACATAGAAGATATGTAACCTTTATAAAAACTTGGAGAAAATTACAGTTTTGAAGCTACTTTTTCGAGTTCTGCATACCAGTTCTTCCCGAACTTTCTAATAAGCGCTTCCTTTACGAATTTGTAAACCGGAACTTTTAATTCCTTTCCTAAAGTACAGGCGTCATTACAAATAGGCCATTTGTGATAATTAACCGCCGCGAATAATCCAAAATCCTTAACCCGAACAGGGTATAAATGACACGATATAGGTTTTTTAAATCCGCGAGCCACAGCATCGATCTTACCGGCATTATAGGCATCTTCAATACCACAGCTGGCTATTCCTTTATCGGTAAAGGTTACATAAGCACATTCTTTTCCTTCAACCAAGGGGGTTTCCAATTCACCGTCCTTAGTCTTAATAAATGTTCCCTGTGCTTCAATAGCCGCAATACCTTCGGAACGCAGAAAAGGCTTAACTGCCGGATAAATATCTTCGAGTATTCTGGTTTCTTCAACCGTAACGGGTGCTCCTGCTTCCCCTTCAATACAACAGGCTCCTTTGCATGCCGAAAGATTGCACACAAAATCCTTTTCTATAATATCTTCCGAAACGATGGTTTTACCTAACTGAAACATGCCGCAAATATAACCAAATAGCAGATAGACCGCTGTAGTAAATCTTTAGAAAAACTTCCTGTTTGCGGTCTAATCCTTCCAACTTATTTGTCTAATTTTGCAGCCTGAATCTAAGTCGTATGGAAGTTAATTTTAAAGAAATAGCCACGGCCACCATGGTACTGTTTGCCGTGATCGATATTGTTGGTAATATCCCAATTATTATTTCACTGCGTGAAAAAGCGGGACATATTCACAGCGAAAAAGCTGCCATCGTAGCTGCCGCGGTAATGATAATATTCCTGTTTCTGGGAGAAGAAATACTTCATCTCATTGGAATTAACGTGAACGAATTTGCCGTAGCAGGTGCTTTTATTCTCTTTTTTATCGCAATAGAAATGATCCTAGGGGTTACTCTTTTTAAAGACGATGGAAGCAGTCCCGATATGGCGGCCATTTTTCCATTGGCCTTCCCTATGCTTGCAGGACCGGGGAGTTTAACCACCATGCTTTCGCTTAAAGCGGAATACAATACCGAGAATATTATCATTGCGATTATTGTAAATATTATTGTGATCTATATCGTACTGAAGACCTCTGCCCGACTTCAAAAATTTCTAGGTAAAAACGGGATTGCGGTAATTAGAAAGGTTTTTGGTGTGATATTGCTGGCGATCGCCGTAAAATTATTCACCTCAAATATTCAAGAATTGTTTAATTAATATGACCCTATGAAAGTTGCCATATATATATTTATTGCGATCGCAATCGGACTTATAATCTTTAATTCCTTTAAACTGAATTTCGACGACCTGTTAGAAGGGGACAGCGCCATTGCGGTAATTAGTATTGTAGCTGCTGCATGTGTGATCCTCCTGATGCTCATCCTAAAAGCATCTAGAAAAATTGCGGGAAAGAAATAGATTTTCAATTTTTTATTTCCGAAACCATTTCCATTTCAAGCACCTTCTGAAGCATGGCATCGCCTTCATTAAGTGTGAATTCGAAGGCATTGGGGCCAAATAATTGCTGAGCGATATTTGCTTTCAAAGCTTTCTTCAGTGTAGCTTCATACCCGGACAAGTCGATTTGCGCTTCGTTAAATCGCGAATAGGAGATAAAGCGCTGTTCCAGTTCTTCGCTAACCTGAAAGTTGTTTGTAAACTGCTTAAAATTCATGCCCTTGAATTGTGCCCGGTTTTCTTCCAGATATTCAAATATAAAATAGCTCATGAATCCACTACGCGCCACATATTCGAGCGTTTCATTTTCTACACTTGTATCCTTTGGTACGAAAACATCGGGGATGATTCCACCGCCACCATATACGATCTTTCCTTTTGGAGTTACAAATTTCAGAGAATCGGCCACTTCAATATTCTCCTTGCTGTTCAGCTCTCCATTTGTATATCGCTTCTGATAATCTTCGTAATAAGCGTCGATACCGTTGCCATAAGGACGTTGGATGGATCGACCGGTTGGGGTGTAGTACCGGGCTATCGTTAAGCGAATGGCACTTCCGTCGCCCAAAGCCATTTCTCGCTGAACCAGTCCCTTTCCGAAGGAACGTCTTCCAATAATAACACCTTTATCGTTGTCCTGTAATGCCCCGGCAACGATCTCGCTGGCCGAAGCCGAATTCTCATTGATGAGTACGTATAATTTTCCCTTTTCAAAATCTCCCTTCCGGGTGGCGTAGGTTTTATTTTCTTCACCACTCTTATTTCGGGTGATTAGGATCAATTTATCATCTTCTAGAAATTCATCGATAATTTTCTCTGCGGAATGAATATAGCCGCCGGGGTTATTCCGCAGATCCAAAACCAGCTTAGTCATCCCTTTGTCTATGAGGTCTTCCATAGCTTCACTGAATTCTTCATACGTGGTTTCGGAGAAACGGTTTACTTTAATGTATCCTATTTCGTCTGTGAGTTTATAAGAAGCGTCCACGCTAACCAAGGGCACTTTTTTACGCTTTACCTTTATGTCCAGTAATTTCTCTTCGCCTTTACGATATACCTTTAAGTTTACTTTAGAGTTGATCTCTCCCTTAAGATGTTTAGTAATGCTGTCACGCTCTAATTCTTCCCCAAACATTTTAATTCCGTCGGCATACAGAATTCTGTCTCCGCCTCGAATTCCCGCTTTTGCAGCCGGACCTCCTTCAATGGCTCTAATTACTGCTATACTGTCTTTATATTCGTAAAAACTAATCCCAATTCCCACGAAATTTCCACGCATATCATCTGCATTATTCTCGTAATCTTCCACTGGGATGTACACCGAATGCGGATCGAGATTCTCAAGAATACCGTTTACCGTAACATCCACAATACTGTCGGTGTTCACTTTATCAACATATTCGTAGTCTATGTAATCGATAAGACGGTTTAGCTTATCTTTTTTTGAGTTAGTTGCGAATATCTTCTCTGTGGTATCGTTAAAGTTGAGTTTGGAACCTAAAAAAACACCCCCGGCCACACCAATGGCCAGAAACAATGGAATGTATTTTTTATGTATGCTCATTATTCCTCTAAATCAGTTATATGCGTAATAGTAACGCCTGCTTTTTCTAAAAATTTTATTCCCGAGTCATCTTTATACCCGTGATAATAGACCAGTCTGGTAATTCCGGCCTGATGGATTAGCTTACTGCACTGCTGGCAGGGTGACATTGTAATGTACAAGGTTGCCCCTTTGCAGGATTGTGTGGAAGCTGCTACTTTTAATATCGCATTAGCTTCGGCGTGCAATACATACCATTTGGTATCACCTTCTTCATCTTCACATACATTTTCAAATCCGGTAGGGGTTCCGTTGTATCCGTCACTGATGATCATTTTATCCTTCACAATAAGTGCGCCAACTTGTTTTCGCTTACAATAAGATAATTTACTCCACTCTACTGCCATTCGCAAATAGGCGACATCGTATTTAGCTTGTTTCTTTGGTTTCATTTCACGGAATAAGTAGCGAAATTAAGAGGAAGTTACAGGGTGACAAAGTTTCTAGCTGTTAAAAGTTTATGAAAGTTTGGTTTTCTTACTAAAACGGCCAGTTTTCAATGGCCATTGGGATGGTCATACCTATTACTATCGAAGAAATCACCAAGATCCAGTCGCGTTTGTTAAATCTGAACAACATCTGAGAAATAAACGCTAAGATAAGTACTATTCCAACGACGATCACTTGTGAAGCCTCAACTCCAAGTGCGAATTCGAGTAATGGAAGTACGCTATCTTCCTGCTTCATCATTCCATAATAACGGGCAAATCCGAAGCCGTGTATGAGTCCGAAAAAGATCGTGATAATATACAGCAGTACTACTTTTTGGTGTCTGTGCTCCTTCCCTGCGGTAAATAAATTAAAAAGGGCGGTGATCAATATGGTAATGGGAATAAGAAATTCAATATAAGCACTGCTTACATTTACGATTTCATAATGCGCAAGCAAAAGCGAGGCGGTATGTCCAAGTGTAAAAAAGGTAACCAGTAAAAGCAGTTTTCGCCAGGAGCTAAAGGAATATGCCGCGCAAAGAACAACCAAAAAAAGAATATGGTCGTAGGCGGTCCAATCGAGAACATGTTCCAGTCCTAATGTAAAATATAACCAGAAATCGGACATAGGGCAGTAAGGGGTTACACTATGTAAAGGTAAGAAAAATACAGGTTTATTCAGAAATTTTATATTTCTTACTAAAAAGCCGGACGATAAAAAAGTTTATAAAAAAAGCGAGCTCCTTCACGAAGCCCGCTTGTAATTTCCCTGAGGAAAGGTTGTACCTTGGGTGGGAATCGAACCCACACGACCGAAGTCACTGGATTTTGAATCCAGCGCGTCTACCAATTCCGCCACCAAGGCATTTTTCACATTCATCCCGAAAACAACCCGGGAAATCATTAGCATACGGACGGCAAAAATAAACAATTAATACCAAATTGTTAGTAAATCTTTTTAGCATTTTTTCAGAAACACTTCGTATTGCCATACATTTGCAACAAGCCAATACAAGTACACCATATTATGTCGAATTCCACTCCCGAACCAAAGATCTTTGCCTGTAAACAAAGTGAAGTTTTAGCTACCAACATCGCAAAAGCCTTTGGAACTCCCCTGGGAAACATTATCACTTCGCATTACAGTGACGGGGAATTTCAGCCTTCGTTCGAAGAATCGGTTCGTGGCAGCCGGGTTTTTATCATAGGATCGACGCACCCCAACAGTGATCATCTTATGGAAATGCTATTGATGCTGGATGCTGCCAAGCGATCTTCAGCACGTCATATCACAGCTGTACTCCCTTACTTTGGCTGGGCGAGACAAGATAGAAAGGACAAACCAAGAGTGCCTATTGCAGCAAAACTAGTGGCTAAAATGCTGGAGACCGCAGGTGCGACTCGCATCATTACCATGGATCTGCATGCGGATCAGATTCAAGGATTTTTTGAAAAACCGGTAGACCACCTTTTTGCCTCCACCATATTTTTACCGTATCTAAGAAGCTTGAATCTGGATAATCTTACCATTGCCTCACCCGATATGGGCGGATCGAAACGTGCCTATGCCTATTCGAAAGCGCTGGAAAGTGATGTCGTGATCTGTTATAAGCAACGCGAAAAAGCGAATGTGATCTCTCATATGGAGCTTATTGGCGATGTAAATGGGAAAAATGTTGTGCTGGTAGACGATATGGTAGATACTGCGGGCACTTTAACCAAAGCTGCCGATCTTATGATGGAACGCGGAGCTTTAAGTGTACGCGCCATTTGTACTCACCCTATACTTTCGGGAAGTGCTTACGACCGACTGGAAAAATCGAAACTGGAAGAATTGATCGTCACCGATTCGATTCCTTTAAAACAGGAAAGCAAAAAAATAAGAGTCCTCACCTGTGCCGATCTGTTTGCAGATGTGATGATGAGCGTACACACCAATAAATCGATAAGCTCTAAGTTCTTAATGTAATCTATTAGTTTCTTGACACGCTACCTACGACTTTTAAGTTATCGCCTGGAGCGTTAAGGATAGCAGTGAAAATCCTCACGGTAAGCCGTGAGATTGCAACGGATAGCCTGACCGAGCACAGCGAGGGAACGCCCAAGAATAAAATCATTTTGTCGGTGTAATTTACTTTGTGGATTCTGTATTTTTCTTCCCCCGAAAACTTCACTGTTTTAAGAAAAAAACTTACATTTGCACCCTCTTACGCCAAAATGGCTTTAGGGGGGCGAATTCCCTCTATTAGAGAAAATTAATTTAATAAAGTAAAATGAAATCAATTACAATCAACGGATCTCAAAGAGAAAGCGTGGGCAAGGTTGCTACCAAAGCCTTACGTAATGCTGGAAAGGTTCCTTGCGTAGTATACGGAGGGGATAAACCAATTCACTTTTCAGCAGATGAACTGGCATTTAGACACTTGGTGTACACCCCCGATGTACATACAGTTGTAATTGCCTTGGAAGATGGCACTAAGATCAATGCCATTCTTCAGGACATTCAATTTCACCCGGTACATGAGCAGATACTGCACATGGACTTCTACCAGATTTACGACGACAAAGAAGTAATGTTGGAAATTCCTGTACGTATAGTTGGGAATTCTCGAGGCGTTAGAAATGGTGGTGTGTTACGTATCGTAACGCGTAAATTACGCGTAAAGGCAGTGCCTGCAAATCTTCCCGATTTTATTGAAGTCGATATTACCGATATGAAGATTGGCGCGAAAATGTATGTTACCGACGTACAAACTGATGGGTTTACGATCTTACATTCAGACAATACTGTAATTTGTCAGGTTAGAACTTCACGTACTGCTATCGTAGACGAAGTTGAAGACGAAGAAGGTGAAGAAGGAGAAGATGGAGAAAGCACAGAAGCGGGAGATGTTCCGGCAACTGAAACAGATGATGTAGCTGCGGTTAAGGAATAATCCATTCAGCTATAATATATTCTTAAAACATCCGTCTATTAGGCGGATGTTTTTTTATTTTTACTGAAGAATAAAACGCAATGCTCGCATTTTTCAGGAAACTCTTTGGAAATACAAGTCACCATAAAACCTTTGACCCCAACCCAAACAGTGAGGATGTTATGAAGAAATTTCTTATTGTAGGTTTAGGAAATATTGGCCCTAAATACCAGAATACCCGTCATAATATTGGCTTTAAGATCCTGGATTTTTTAGCTGAAAAGGAATCGCTGAGCTGGGAAACTGAAAAACTTGGTGATGTGACCACTCATAAAAAAAAGGGGCGTACTTTTATATTGCTGAAACCTTCAACCTATATGAACCTAAGTGGAAAAGCGGTAAAATACTGGCTGGAAAAAGAAAAGATCCCGCTCGAAAATCTTTTGGTTATCACAGATGATCTGAATCTGGCATTCGGAACTTTTAGAACCAAAACCAAAGGAAGTGATGGAGGTCACAACGGACTTAAGGACATTCAAAACATGTTGCAAACTACCAATTACAACAGATTTCGCTTTGGAATTAGTGACGAGTTCAGCAAAGGAAGGCAGGTAGATTACGTGCTGGGCGAATGGACCGAGGAGGAGGAAAAACTGTTGCCCGAGCGATTGGAAAAAAGTTGTGAGATCATCGAGTCCTTTGGGCTTGCAGGAATACATATCACCATGAATACCTTTAACGGCAAATAAGATGAAGGAACACACCGCTGCTTCATCCTACAAAAATGAGCGTCACAGTGTGGTGACCATTGGAACCTTTGACGGCGTTCATATTGGACATAGGGCTATTTTAAAAAAACTTACTTCCACTGCTCAAAAGGAAGACCTGGATTCGGTGGTGCTCACATTCTTCCCACATCCGCGTATGGTGTTGCAGCAGGATAACAGTATAAAACTTATCAATACCATTGCCGAAAAGAAAGAGCTTCTGCAAAAGACCGGATTGGACCATTTGGTCATCCATCCGTTTACCATGGCTTTTTCACGGCTTACTGCGCTGGAGTTTGTTAGAGATATTCTTGTAAATACGCTTAAGGCCAAAAAGATCATTATTGGATACGATCACCGCTTTGGCCGCAACCGAAATGCAGATATCGAAGACCTGCGTGAATTCGGTAAGACCTATCATTTTGAGGTAGAAGAGATCAATGCTCAGGAACTGGATGAGGTGGCAGTAAGTTCTACCAAGATCAGAAACGCACTAAAGGAAGGGGACATAAGTACCGCCAACAGATATTTGGGATATCCCTTTATGCTCACAGGAACCGTGGTGAACGGTAGAGGCATTGGTAAAACCTTACAATTTCCGACTGCTAACCTCCATATTCATGAGACCTACAAACTTATTCCCAAAAATGGAGTTTATGTTGTTTTTGCTGAAATCGACGGCGCCATTGTCTACGGAATTACCAGTATTGGCACCAATCCTACGGTAGGTGGAAAGCAAAAGACCGTTGAAACATTTTTTCTCGACTTTGACGGGGACCTATATGAAAAAGAAATCCGAATAGAGTTCATAACCCATATTAGAGACGAAGAGAAATTTGAATCGGTGGAACTATTACAAAAGGCCATTAAAAAAGATGAAGTCTTTGCCCGAAATTTTTTAGAACACCTTGAATAAATTTCTATTTAAACATATAGACAATACAGGTCTGGTTTTGTTTCGGATCGCGTTTGGCGCACTAATCGCTATCGAGGGGTTTGGAGCAATCGCCACAGGCTGGGTAAGACGCACGCTTGTAGAACCACAATTTACATTCAACTTTATAGGATTTGATTTTTTACAACCCCTGCCGGGCAGCGGGATGTACTGGTATTTTGCCCTCATGGGATTGTTTGGTGTCTTTGTGATGCTGGGCTATCGCTATCGATTTAGCATGGCGTGTTATGCACTTATGTGGACCTGTGTCTATCTCATGCAGAAAACCTCCTACAACAACCACTATTATCTCATGATGCTGTTATGCTGGCTCATGGTATTTCTTCCGGCACACCGCTGGTTTTCCCTGGACGCCTTACGGAATTCTAACATAAAATCGCCCTCTATGCCCCGCTGGGTATTGTTGGTTTTGATCCTTCAGGTCTGGATCGTGTATACCTATGCTTCTGTAGCTAAAATTTACCCCGATTGGCTTAATGCTTCGGTTGCCGAATTGTTTATGCGTGGAAAAAGCGATTATTGGCTTATAGGAGAATTTCTACAGTTAAACTGGGTACACTGGTGCATTGCCTATGTTGGCTTGTTGTTCGATCTGCTCATTGTACCATTGATGCTGTGGAAACGAACCCGACTCATTGGATTTATTGTATCTATCTTTTTTCATTTATTTAATTCAGTGGTGTTTCAAATTGGGATCTTTCCGTATATGTCCATTGCCTTTGCCCTGTTCTTTTTCTCTCCTCAATTGCTTCAGAAGCGTTTTCTTCCGAAGAAAACTTTGTACACAGCCGGAGAAATCATCGTTCCCAACTATAGAAATGCTTTGATCGCGATCTTTTCGGTTTATTTTATCGTTCAGATCGCACTTCCGCTCCGACATTGGTTTTTTCAGGACGATGTATTATGGACTGAAGAAGGGCATCGATTAAGCTGGCGAATGATGCTGCGAGCAAAAAGTGGAATTGCAACCTATTGGGTGGTCGATAAAGCGACCCAAAAGCGAACTCGTTACGATCATAACAAATTATTGACCGCCAAACAGCGACGAGGAGTCAAGAATAAACCCGATATGTTGTGGCAACTGGCCCAGCGCATAAAACAAGCCGAAGCCAAAGAAGGCCGGGATGTTGAAGTTTATGTAGATTCTAAAGTTAGAGTTAACGGTGGTCCCTATTTCCAATACATCGACCCGAAGGTGGACCTTGCTGCCGAAAAGTGGCAACATTTTAAACACCATGACTGGATCATGCCTTCCCCAAAGGATTATCAGAAAAAAGAAGAGAACAAGGCAAAATAATCTGTTCAATTTCTTTTTTGCTAATCTGATCTATCGATAAAAAAAGAAGCTTAGTAAACCACCTATAAAAACAGCTTTTTACGTAAATTTGCTGCCTTAAAAGCCATTCGCATGTTACAAGTACACGAGATACGTGAAAACAAAGAAGCTTATTTAAAAGCGCTTAGCAAACGTGGAATTAATGCCGAAGCAGTACTGGAAGATATCCTGAAGGCCGACGAAGAACGTCGCGGAAGTCAGGCGAAACTCGACGAAGTTTTAGCGCAATCCAACACTTTTTCTAAAGAGATCGGTAAGCTATTTCAGAGTGGTGAACAGCAGAAAGCGAATCTGCTGAAGGAAAAAACGACGCAGTTAAAGGAGGCGTCAAAAGAACTTCAAGAGCAACTCAACGGTGCTGCGGAAAGACTTCAGGAACTATTATATACGGTCCCAAACATCCCCAATGAATTGGTTCCCGCAGGTACCGACGAAAACGACAACGAAGAGGTTTTTAGTGAAGGAGAAATTCCGGAGTTGGATCCCGACGCACTTCCCCATTGGGAGCTGGCTAAAAAATACGACCTCATCGATTTTGAATTGGGGGTAAAGATCACAGGAGCCGGTTTTCCGGTTTACAAAGGTAAAGGTGCAAGATTACAACGTGCGCTTATTAGTTATTTTCTGGATAAAAACACTGAGGCAGGTTATACCGAATTTCAGGTGCCGCATCTGGTCAATGAGCTTTCCGGTTATGGTACCGGGCAATTACCCGATAAGGAAGGACAGATGTATCATGTAACGGGAGACGACCTTTATCTTATTCCCACCGCAGAGGTTCCGGTAACCAATATGTTTCGGGGTGATCTGTTAAACCACAGTGAACTGCCCATTTGCTGCACGGGCTATACCCCTTGTTTTAGAAGAGAGGCCGGAAGTTACGGTGCTCATGTTCGCGGATTAAACCGTCTGCATCAGTTTGACAAGGTTGAAATTGTACGAATTGAACATCCGGATAACAGTTATGCTGCCTTAGACGGAATGGTTGAACATGTTAAGGATATTCTTCGGGATCTAAAGTTGCCGTATAGAATTCTGCGATTGTGTGGAGGGGATCTTGGGTTTACATCGGCACTGACTTACGATTTTGAAGTTTTCTCAACCGCTCAGGATCGCTGGCTGGAGATCTCATCGGTATCGAATTTCGAAACCTTTCAGGCCAACCGTTTAAAACTGAGATTTAAAGATAGTGATGGGAAGAATAAGCTGACTCACACCTTAAACGGAAGCGCCTTAGCACTCCCACGTGTTTTGGCAGGGATACTTGAAAACTATCAGACGATAGACGGAATCGTTATTCCTGAAGTGCTCGTTCCGTATTGCGGATTCGACCGTATAGGCTAAGATCGAAATTCAGTTAGTCACTCTTAAACCGGTGTGATCCTGGTTTTTGATCGCGGCTTCATTTTTGATATACGGTAAGCTGAATCAAATCGTTATATTTACCCGATGCGTTTACTTTTAATTATTGTTTTCTTTTTTACAACGGCACAGGCTGTTTCTCAAAATGATCTTTTGGCAAAGAACTATTTTGAGCAGGGTGAGTTTGTAAAAGCTTTAACGATCTACGAAAAACTTCTGGAGAAAAATCCCGGACGGCTGGATTATTTCTTGGCTGTAGTAGAATGCAATCAGCAACTGGAGAACTTCCAGGCAGCAGAACACTTGCTGTTAGAAAAACTTAATTCCCCCAGAGCAATCCCTCAGTTATATGTGGAATTAGGACATAATTATTCACTTCAGAACAAGGATTCGCTGGCTACCGAAAGTTATGATAAAGCCATTCGATATATCGATGAGAATCCGGCATACGCTTATAATATTGGGCGGTCGTTCGAAAATTACAGTTTACTCAACGAAGCCGTTGAAGTCTATGAACGCGCTATGACGTTAGATTCGACCAAAGAATTCAATGCTCATCTGGCCCGAATTTACGGCGAACAGGGTAAGTTGGAAAAGATGTTTACCAAATATCTCGAGCTAATGCAGAGCAATGCTGCCTACAGATCTGTGGCTCAGCGTAATTTCAGCATGTTCGTTAACGATGACCCTGCCAACGAGGCTAATGAAATTCTTCGGAAAACACTATTGCGGGAGCTTCAGAAGAACCCCGATGTCCTGTATAACGAATTGTTGAGTTGGTTGTTTATTCAGCAAAAAGAATTTAAAAAAGCATTTGCACAACAAAAAGCGATATTTAAGAGAACTGAAGATGATCTCACGGGAATTATCGATCTGGCACTGATCGCCATCGCGGAACAAGATTATGAAATTGCGCGGGACATCGTCAATTTTGCCATTGAAAATGCGCCCAGCCCCGAGGCCAGATTGCAAAGTCATCAATATATGATGAAGATCGAGTTAGCTACAGCCGTAAAGGAAGATTATCCGAAGATCGAAAAACAGTTTCTCACACTTTTAGAAACTTACGGAATGGGCGAAAGCACATATCGCTTACAGATCGACTACAATCATTTTCTGGCTTTTCTTGCAGGTAAACCCGACACCGCCATACAAAACCTAAAGGAGCTGTCCGGAACGAGATTGTCTGTATATCAGGAAGCGAGAGTAAAAATGGAGTTGGCAGATATTCTTGTCTTTTCTGAAAAATTCAATGAAGCACTCATTTATTATTCACAGGTTCAAAGTAAGATCAAGAATGATGTGTTGGCGCAGGAAGCACGGTTCAAAGTTGCCGAAACCAGTTACTTTAAGGGAGATTTTGAATGGGCTCAGGTTCAGTTGGACGTGCTTCGGAAATCGGCTTCACAGCTCATAGCCAATGACGCCATGCAGCTTAGTTTGATGATACGTGACAATTCATTGGAAGATTCTACCCAAACTGCTTTGAAAAAATATGCCAAGGCAGATCTGTTGGCGCTTCAGAAAAAAGAACCCGAGGCCATAACGGTATTGGATGATATTTTAAACAATCACAAGGGAGAAAAGATCGAAGACGAAGCGTTGCTGAAACAAGGCGAGTTGTTCGAAATTACCGGTCAGTTTGAAAAAGCTGAAGCAAATTATCTAAAGTTGATCGAATTTTACAAGGATGATATTTTGGCGGATGATGCCCATTTCAGATTGGCAAAACTGTATGAAGAAAAGCTTCAGCAACCACAAAAGGCAAAAGAATTCTATGAGCAGATCATCTTTAATTATGCCGACAGTATTTACTTTGTAGAAGCGCGTAAAAAATTCAGATCCCTGCGGGGTGATGCAGTGAACTAATCCCTTTAGTTGATATTTAGTTTACTATCTTTAGCACACAATCTCAAGATATGCGCGGAACCCGAAAAATAGATTGGCTCAATCATTTCCTTGAATTTATTGTAGTAATTGCAGGAATTCTTATAGCCTTTCAGTTAAACACCTGTTCGGAACAAAAAAAAGAGCAAAAGCTGGTAGATCGGCATGTTGAGAACATTATTGAGGAAACGGAATTCAATAAAAATAACTTTGAATTTGCTTCAGAAAAAGTGAGACAATCCCTTAATACATTAGATACACTCCTCTCATTTATAGAAGACAAACGGGATCTGGACAGTATTAATGCGCTCTCTATAGAAATGCTGAATTTGCCCATTACTTATATTAAACGGAATTCTTATAATTCATTCATAGAATCGGGAGATATTCGATTGGTGAGCAATTTTGAGCTGAAGGAAGATATAATACGGCTGTACGAATACTATACCTGGGCCGAAGGCTTGGATAAAATTACTGCCGAATCCTATAACGATCATTTTCTGCAATACCTAATGGATCATCTCGATCTGGTATCGACAAAAACGCAGGATCGATCGGTGTATGAATCTAAAAAATTTAAAAACACCCTGGCTGTTTATAATTACCAATTACGAAGTCGGCTTATGAAATACGAAGAACTACGGGGTATGATCGATGAATTTTTAACCACCTACAATTGACCGAATGTACATCTATAATGTTACCATAAATATTGAAAACAGTGTTCATGACCAGTGGCTGGAGTGGATGAAAAGTGAGCATATCCCTGCTATGCTGGATACCGGGAAGTTCAGCAAAGCACTAATGACTAAGGTACAGGTGGAAGAAGAAATGGGTGGGGTGACCTATTCGATACAATACAGAACAGACTCTAAGGAAACACTTCAAAGATATTATGAAGAGAATGCGGATGAATTAAGGGCGCAAAGCAGAGTCTTTGAAGGTAAATTTGTTGCTTTCAGAACCGAACTCGAAATCGTATGTGAGCAATAATGGGAGATCAGGTACGCGCAAAGAAACATTTAGGGCAGCATTTTTTAAAGGATGAATCTATAGCCGAAAAGATTAGCAACACCCTAACTCTGGAAGGGTATGAAAAGGTGTTGGAGATAGGTCCCGGGATGGGAGTGCTTACCAAATATCTTATAAAGAAAGATATAGACCTTGTGGCAATGGATCTCGATAGTGAATCGGTTACCTATTTGGAGGATCATTTTTCCGATACGAATTTACAAGTGCTGGAAGGCGATTTTCTGAAGTTCGAGCTTTCAGATATCTTTGGAGACGAAGCTTTTGCCATCACCGGCAACTTTCCCTACAATATTTCTACGCAGATCGTTTTTAAAACCCTGGAACACAAAGCGCAGATCCCTGAATTTACGGGGATGTTTCAGAAGGAGGTCGCCAAGCGCATCTGTGAACAAGAAGGCAGTAAAACGTATGGGATACTCTCGGTACTCACCCAGGCTTTTTATGATGCCGAATACCTTTTTACCGTTCCCCCGTCAGTATTTAGTCCACCGCCAAAAGTAGAAAGCGGGGTATTAAGATTAAAACGAAAAGCAGATTTTTCACTTCCCTGTGACGAAAAAATGTTCTATCGGGTTGTTAAAACTGCCTTTCAGCAAAGGCGAAAAACCCTTCGCAACAGTTTAAAATCCTTCGATCTTTCAGATAAATTAAAAGAAGATACTATCTTTGGACAACGGCCGGAGCAACTTTCGGTACTGCAATTTATAGCGCTTACCCAAAAACTGGAGAACGATGCCATTTCAACTCACTGATGATTTTCTTTCGCAAGTAGAGCAACACATTGCCAACAAAGATGGCCTTGCGTTAAAGGAACTATTGCAGGAGCTTCACTTTGCCGATATTGCCGAAATTCTTGAAGAACTTAACAGCGACGAAGCCACCTATCTAATAAAACTTCTGGAGACCGAACTGACTTCAGAAGCTCTTATGGAGGTAGACGATGATGTTAGGGAAAAGATCTTAGACAGACTTTCGCCTAAGGAGATCGCTGCCGAACTCGAGGAAATGGATACAGATGATGCTGTGGACATGATCGCCGAGCTCGATGAGGATATTCAGAAAAAAGTTATTGACAAGATCGTCGATGAACATCATGCTGCAGATATAGTAGAACTATTAAAATACGACGAGGATACCGCGGGAGCACTTATGGCGAAGGAACTGGTACAGGTGAAGGAAACCTGGACAGTAGCAGGTTGTGTTAGAGAAATGAGGCGTCAGGCCAAGAATGTAACCCGTGTCCATTCTATTTATGTTACAAATAAACAAGGTCAGTTAACAGGCAGATTGTCTTTAAAGGATCTCCTCACCGCAGGAGAAAAAGCACATATAAGTGATATTTTTATTCCTAAAGTAGATTATGTGACAGTGCATACCGAAAATGAAGAGGTTGCGCGTATAATGCAGAAATACGATCTGGAGGCTATCCCTGTAGTTGATGAAAATGGAAAACTGGTAGGCCGAATTACGATTGATGACATCGTCGATTTTATAAAGGACGAAGCCGAGAAGGATTACCAAATGGCCGCCGGTCTCTCACAGGATGTTGAGGCCGATGATACGATCTGGGAACTTACCAGAGCCCGGCTCCCATGGTTGGTGTTGGGTCTTTTTGGCGGATTGGGCAGTGTCTATATCATGCAGGGTTTTGAAGAGGCCCTTGAGCGCTTTCCCATACTGTTCTTTTTTACACCCCTTATTGCCGCAATGGCCGGAAATGTAGGAGTGCAATCCAGTGCAATTATAGTGCAGGGTCTTGCAAATGACAATGTAAAGGGAAGTCTTTTTAATAGATTGGTTAAAGAAGTTGGATTAGCACTTATAAACGGTAGTACCTTGGGACTGTTGGTAGTGATCTTCGGATTTATAGCGGGATTAGATCCTCTTGTGGGAATAACAATAGCTGTTTCGATGCTATCGGTGATAATTGTGGCTGCATTGGTAGGTACCTTTGTTCCAATTATTCTCGATAAGCGCGGTATAGATCCTGCCATAGCCACCGGACCCTTTATCACAACAAGTAATGATATTTTCGGAATTTTTCTCTTTTTCTTTATTTCGAAGCTCGTACTTGATTTTTAGTTTTTTTAATACCCGCTTATGACACCCATCAATATCCAGGATAAGTTCGAGCGTTTCAGCAGTCATTGGCATCCTCATCAAATAGGAGTTGTTGACGATATGCAGGTACTACTGGCAAAAATAAAAGGAGATTTCGTTTGGCATACCCATGAGGACGAAGACGAGCTGTTTTACGTGCAAAAAGGTACCCTCGAAATGCATTTTCGGGATAAGGTTGAAATTGTCAAGGAAGGCGAACTTATTGTGGTTCCTAAAGGTGTGGCTCATTGCCCAAAAACTAAAGACGGTGAAGAAGTGCATGTTTTACTTTTTGAAAAACTAAGCACTAAGCATACAGGAAATGTTGTTGATGAACGTACTCAAAGCGAGTATCCAAAAATCTAGTTATGAAAATTCTCCATCTGGACAAGAATCATCCGCTTTTAATTCAAAAACTATCGGAAGCCGGATTTTCCAATTGGGAAGATTATTCATCTCCAAAGGACATCATAGAAGAAAAAATTCACGAATTTCACGGTATAGTGATTCGGTCACGCTTTAAGATCGATCAAAAATTTATCGATGCAGCTCCCAATTTAAAATTTATTGCCCGTGTAGGGGCCGGATTAGAAAGTATAAACACTCAATGCGCTATAAATAAGGGGGTTACCTTGTTTTCGGCTCCGGAAGGAAATTGCAATGCAGTGGCAGAGCATGCTCTGGGAATGCTTTTAACCGTATTTAATAAATTACACATCGCAGACCGGGAAATTCGAAACGGAAAATGGAACCGTGAAGCCAATCGGGGGACTGAACTTGATGGAAAAACAGTGGGAATTATTGGCTATGGAAATATGGGAAGGGCCTTTGCAAAAAAGCTTCGGGGTTTCGATTGCAAAGTGATCTTTCACGATATATTACCCGGGCTTGAAGATGGGAACGCCAAACAGGTCTCATTAAACGAATTACAGCAACAAGCCGATGTGTTAAGCTTGCATATTCCCTGGACGGCAGAAAGTGATAAAATGGTCAATTCAAATTTTATCGAGCAATTTAAAAAGCCATTTTGGTTACTGAATACTGCTCGAGGCAAATGTGTGGTCACCCGAGATCTTGTTTCGGCCTTGGAAGATGGAAAGATTCTGGGCGCCGGATTGGATGTGTTGGAATACGAGCAATTGTCATTCGAATCGCTATTTACCTCTGAAAGCGCCCCGGAAGCCCTTCAGCAGTTGTTAGAATTCAACAATGTGATCGTTAGTCCGCATATTGCAGGATGGACCGTTGAAAGCAAAGAAAAATTAGCAAAGGTGATCGTCGATAAGATAATAGCCGAATTTTCATAAATTGAATACATGATAATTTCTAAAAATATGTAACATGAAAAACAGAGTCACAGGATTGGGCGGATTTTTCTTTAAAACAAAGGATCCCGACAGCATAAAAGACTGGTATGGCAAACATTTAGGCCTAAACACCGATGCTTATGGGTGCACGTTTTGGTGGAAAGACGAAGACGGAAATAAATGTTCGACACAATGGAGTCCTTTTAAGGAAGATACTCAATATTTTAAGCCAAGTGAAAAACAATTTATGATGAACTTCAGAGTAGAAAATCTGGTAGAGCTACTTAAAGTTTTAAAGGAGGAAGGAGTCACGGTTGTAGGTGAGATAGAGGAGTACGAATATGGTAAGTTTGGATGGATCCTCGATCCGGAAGGTAACAAATTAGAATTGTGGGAGCCTGTGGACAGTGCGTTTCTTTAGCCGTGAGTTGTAGGTGATAAAAATTATAGGAATTCCGTTAGAAACACATGGAATTTTATTTATATATTTAACATTCAACTAAATACAATCAAAATTATGAGTGAAGAAAATAACACTGAAGGATACGACAGTACTAAAAAAAACACTGAAGAAACTGCAGGAAATGTTGGCGATGAGGCTAAATCTACCGCCAACGAGTTTAAGGAAGGTTGGAATCAAGCAACCAATAGTGCAGACAATAAAAAGCTCATGGCAGGTATTCTTGCCATTGTTTTAGGAGCGTTTGGTGTTCATAAATTTATCCTGGGATACAATAAGGAAGGAATTATATTAGTGGTTTTAACCGTTGTTGGGATAGCAACTTCCTGTTTGTTCTTCGGAATATTCCTGTATATGGCAGCGGGTATTGTTGGATTAATAGAAGGAATTATTTATCTAACCAAAAGCGACGAGGAATTTTATCAAACCTATCAGGTGGGTAAAAAACCCTGGTTCTAAAAACACAAAACCTTTGAAAAATTACTCAAAGGTTTTTTTATTTCAATTTATCATCGTAATATTGCAATATTACTTTTAACTATGGGAGCTACAAAATTATCTATTCATACCGCCGAGCAGATCGAACTTTCTGAATTTGCAAAAGTACTTGCTCATCCTGCAAGGATATCGATCCTTCAGTACATCAGCAGGCAGGAAAATTGTATTTGTGGTGACATCGTCGATGAAATTGGTTTGTCCCAACCCACTATATCACAACATTTACAGGTCATTAGAAAAGCAGGTCTGTTAAAGGGAACCTTTGAAGGTAAAAGCATTTGTTATTGCCTAAATATGGAAAAGTTTAAAGAGTTTCAGGAAAACATTCAATCATTCTTTACAAATACCGCGGCTCAGTGCTGCTAAAAATAATAGGTTATGAAAACACAAGAATTTCTTAGTTTGTTAGAATCGAACAAAGACAAAGCCTTGCTTTTTGAATATCAGCAGGGAACATTAGTAGGTGCCAATTATCATATCACTGAAATTAAACATATACAAATAGATTCAGTGGACTGCGGGGCGCGAAGCGATGCCTGGAATGAAACGGTAATTCAATTGTGGGAAAGCCCATCCGAAATAGGTAAAACCGAATTTATGAGTGCGTTTAAAGCATTGGGCATTCTAAAAAAAGTAGCAACTATTAAACCCTTTGATCTTTCTTCTGAAGTGAAATTTGAATACGGCAACAGTACCTTTCATACGGCACAACTATTCGTCAATGATTTTGAAATCTCTGATAACACTGTTCGTATTATTTTAGGGGTTTATAAAACCGACTGTAAAGCTAAAGATATATGTGGTGTTCCCGTTACCACCGAGCAGGTGAAGACAGAGCAATTCTCTGAAGTGGAAGCGGCTTGCTGCACCCCTGGTAGCGGCTGTTGTTAAAATGAAAATCATTCCGTTCCATAAAAGCCATTATAGAGCCGTTGCCGCAATTTATTCGGAAGGGCTGAAAACGGGAATTGCTTCTTTTGAAACCACAGTTCCTTCATGGGAAGAATGGAATACCAAATTTCTGAAAGTCTGCCGCTTTGTAGCAACCATTGAAGGCCGTGTTAGCGGTTGGTGCGCAATTAGTTTAGTGTCACCACGGGATGTCTATAAAGGTGTAGCCGAAGATAGCGTGTATGTTTCAGAAAAATTCCGAAACCGTGGAATAGGAAAAACGCTATTGTTACATTTAATTGCCGAAAGTGAGAAAGCCGGATTCTGGACATTGCAAGCGGGGATCTTTCCGCAGAACATAACCAGTATTAAATTACATCAGAATTGTGGCTTTAGAATTATCGGAACCCGGGAAAAAATAGCAAAAAGAGACGATAAATGGTATGATAACGTGATCATGGAACGTCGGAGTAAAAAACTTATTTAAATGAAAAACGTATTAGTACTTTGTACAGGAAACAGTTGTAGAAGTCAGATGGCACACGGCTATCTCAATCACTTCGCCCGAAATAAAGCCAGAATCTACAGTGCTGGAATAGAAACCCACGGTCTCAACCCGGGAGCAGTACGCACTATGGCAGAGGATGGAATAGACATCTCAGGTCATACCTCCAATCACGTGGACGAATACGAAGGAATCTCCTGGGATTTTATTATTACGGTTTGCGACCACGCACAGGAGAATTGCCCCTATATCCCCGCTCCAAATGCCAAACGTCTTCATCAAAACTTTAGTGATCCATCAAAAGTCAATGGATCAGAAAAAGAAATCCTTGAAGCGTTTCAGAAAACCAGATCGGAAATAAAAGCCTACTGCAAAGCATTTGTTGAAAAATATATCAGTTAGATCCCGGCTCAGGATACGTACTATTACGTATTTTTTAAATTCCTAATTTTCATATCTTTAGAGGTACTAACGAACCTCGCATGATTAGATATTTCCACAGGATAATAAAATGCCTGTTATCCAAATATAAATTCAGTCGAAAATTGCGCTATTTGATAAGGCAGCGACCTAGGGAGGTCGTTATTGTCTAATTCGGTGCTATTGTATGGGTTCTAGTTGGAATAACAGTATAAATGAATAGCTTAATGGATAGATTCTCTATCTTTAAATGGCTAAGCAATTATCCAAGAGCATTTTTATGAAAATAATATATACAATCGCCATTCTAATCTGCTTTTTCTCCTGTAAGAATCCTGAGGAATCTAAGGCAAAGTTGGGAGAGGTGAAAATAGAGATCTCGGGAAACTCGAAAGCCATCCCTCAATTCGAAAAAGGATTGTTATTACTTCACTCCTTTGAATATGAAGATGCCCGTGAGGCCTTTCAAAAAGCCAGAGATATAGATCCTCAAATGGCTATGGCGTATTGGGGAGAAGCAATGTCCTATAATCATTCTTTATGGTCTGAACAGGATTATGAGGCCGCAACTGCTGTATTAGATAAGTTGGATCAATTCAACTATAAAGCAGGCACTACACTATTGGAACAGGACATGATAAACGCGGTTAAGATCCTCTATAAGCCAAAGACCGAAAAAAATAAAAGGGATATCGCCTATTCTGAATATATGGAAAAGCTTTATAAAAAGTATTCCGGAAATCACGAAGTAGCTGCTTTTTATGCGTTGTCATTATTAGGTTCTGTTCCCGAAGGTCGGGATAACGAATTATATGAAAAGGGTGCTATGATCTCTCAGGGAATTCTCGAGAAAAATCCAAATCATCCCGGGGCTCTGCATTATCTCATTCATTCTTATGACGATCCCAACCATGCAACACTTGCTTTGGATGCGGCTCACGCGTATGCAAAGGTCGCCCCCGACGCCGGTCATGCGCTTCATATGCCTTCGCACATCTTTGTTGCCATGGGAATGTGGGATGAAGTGATCGCTTCAAACATTGATTCGTACAATGCGAGTATAGAGCGTATGAAAGCAAAGAAGCTTGACAATGATGCCAGGGGGTATCATGCTTTTCATTGGCTGGAATACGGGTATCTTCAAAAAGACCAGCGTGAAAAGGCTAAACAGATGGTAAAAGAGATGCAACAATTTGTTTCTGAAGATCCCTCCATTAGGGCTAGAGTCCATTTAGTATTCTTAAAGGGTACCTATTTGGTGGAAACAAACGATTGGAACAATGAGATTGCAACTATACCGGTGGATATTTCAGACTTGAATATTTCGATCCGCTCTCAACATCATTTTCTCGACGGAATGCGAGCATATATCGCAAATGACCGCAAAGGCTTGGATAGTATCATAAAATTATCTGAAAAAGATCATAATCGCGGTTCATTTATAGTAACTGAAGGTGCTGCAAAACTTTGCTCAAATGCTGAACGGGGTGATCTTACCCAAACGGATCTAACTCAAGTGCTAGTGCGTACTCATCAATTAAAAGGATTGCTGGCAGACTTGGATATGGATTTGGATTTGGCAGAGGAACACTTTAAAAAAGCCATATCATTGGAAGAAAGTCTGAGTTATAGTTATGGCCCACCCTTTATTCAGAAACCATCCATAGAACTTTATGCCGATTGGCTTTTGGAACAAGATCGTTTTGAAGAAGCTCGTACGAATTATAAATTAATGCTGAAACGTGCTCCAAATCGAAAATTATCTGTAGCCGGTTTAAAAAATACAAAAGCAGACGTACTATGATCCCGCATTTAAAATTTAGAACCAAATGATAGCAAAATCGATAAAAGGAAACGCTACAGCCTCTATCAAATCTGAATTGGAGCTTTGCATGAAAGATGGCTTCTCTCCTACGCTGGCCATTATTTTTATTTCGGTAGCTCAAGACCGCAAGGCAATTGCCCGAATCCTTGATGAAAAAGGCATTGCCATATTTGGTTGTACCACCAATGGCGAATTCATCGATGAGGAAACCGAAAAAGGTTCAGCAGCCATCCTTCTGATGGACATGAATCCCGATTATTTTCAAATTTACTTTGAAGAATACCCCGATAAAAACTATCGTAAAGTCGCAAATGAAATTGCCCAAAAAGCACAGAATAAATTTAAGAATCCTGCCTTTTTAATGGGGTTGAGTGGTGCTGAAACGGATGGCGAAGAAGTTCTGAAAGGATTGGAAGATATTATTGGTCAGGATGTGAACGCCTTTGGTGGCTGCGCAGGAGATGATTACGCATTTACTGAAACCTTTGTTTTTACAAATAAACAGGAAAGTAACGGAGGCATAGTTTGTATGGCCATTGATGAAGCCAATATAGCCGTTAGCGGCATTGCTACCTGTGGCTGGAAAGCCGAAGGAACCGAAAAAACCGTGACAAAAAGCGAAGGAAATCATGTGTTTACCGTAGAAGATACACCTGTGTTGGATATTACTACTAAATATGGCGGATTGGAAAACATCACCCCCGACAATAAAGACCTTTTGGTCGAACTGGCCGCAAATTTTCCTTTACAGCTACAGCGTGAAAAAGGTGATCCTGTGATGCGCCCGGCATTGGTAGTCGATTGGACAGACCGTTCCTTTTACACCAGTGGAACCGTACCTCAGGGCTCGAAAGTTAGGTTTTCCCTACCCCCGGACTTCGATGTGATGGAAAAGGTAGTAAAAGGAGTGGAAGAATTAAAGAAAAATAAAATGCCAGAAGCAGACGCAATGGTCGTATTCAGTTGTGCAGGAAGAATTCTCTCGTTGGGGCCAATGATGACCGAAGAACTGGAAGGGATCAAAAACGTGTGGAAGGTTCCTATGGCAGGAATGTTTAGCAACGCCGAGCTGGGTAGAACCAAAGGAGGTAATCTCGAAATGCACAATCTCACCACTTGTTGTATTGCTTTAAAGGAAAAATAAATCTTAAAATTAAATCTATGTTAAAGATCACAGTACTGTATGGGCATCCTAAAGATGCAGAGACATTCGAAAAATATTATAAGGAAAAACATCTTCCGCTTGCGGCAACTATGGAAGGTGTTGAGAAATTGGAGTTAACAAAAGTGCTTGGCACCCCGGATGGCAAGAAAGGTGAGTATTATCGTATTGCTGAAATGTATTTTTCAAGTATCGAGCAAATGCAGGAAACTATGGCCTCTCCGGAAGGACAAGACACCGTAAATGATCTGTCAAATTTCGCCACAGGTGGCGTAAAAGTAATGATAGGCAACGTAGAGTCATAATTTTTAAAATTGAAATAGATCATGATTGCAAAAACATTTAAAGGGAGATCCATTGAGGAAATAAAAATCGCCTTTAAGGAACATGTAAAAGACGATTTCATTCCAACCCTTGCCATAGTTTTTCTGTCCATAAAGCACAATATCGAGGCCCTTTGTGATTTGTTTCAACAAAATGGAATAGCTGTCTTTGGTGCTACAACCTCGGGAGAATTTATTGATGGCGACATTGAAGAGGGCTGCATAACCGTCATGTTGTTAGACATCAATCCGGAATATTTTAAATTAATCTTCATGGAGACCGGTGACGAAACAACCTTTGAAAATGCAAAACAACTCGGAAGAGCGGGGAAAAAGGCATTTTCAAACCCCGCTTTTATCATAACTTCGGGATGGTTGACTCAGGATGGCGAAAATATTATAGATGGAATTACAGAAGGATGCGGAAGCGATGTCACGATTTTTGGAGGAATGGCGGGCGACGATCTTTCGCTACAAGGTCCAATTGCATTTACGTATGGAAATAGTAGTGATAAAGGGCTACTCGGACTTATTATTGACGAAGATAAAATCGAGATAAACGGTATTGCCACCTGTGGGTGGAAAGCAATTGGAACAACCAAAACAATTACAAAAAGTGAAGGAAATATCGTATATACGATAGATGACAAGCCTGCACTGGATATGATCATAAAATATTTGGGTGTCGATTTTGATTTCGACGCTGGAAATGAAATTGTAACTCAAATTGGGGCCTATTATCCGCTTCAGATGGAGCGTGAAAATGTAGCTCCCGTTATGCGCACGGCTATGCTGGCAAATAGAGAAGACCGATCACTTATTTGTGCTGGCATTGTTCCTCAGGGCGCCAAAGTTAAATTTTCGCTACCTCCCGATTTTGATGCTATTGAGATCGTAGTACAGGAATGCATGGACGTTAAAAACGACAAACAACCCGAGGCTGATGCCTTGATCATGTTTTCCTGCGTAAGCCGACTTTTATCCTTTGGGATTTTGATACAGGAAGAGATCGAGCAGGTTCAAAATGTTTGGAATGCCCCTATGGTAGGATTTTTTACTTACGGGGAATTCGGAAAATCAAAAACAGGGAAACACGAATTTCATAACAACACCTGCTGTATCGTCGCACTAAAAGAAAAGTAAAGTTTATGAGATCAAAATCTATACATGGCGCATCCATTTTAGAGCTAAAAAACGCTTTGGAGAACTGCCTAACAGATGGTTTTACACCTACAGTTGCCGTTGTCTTTATTTCGGTGAAACAGGATAGAGAGGCGGTACGCCAACTCTTTAAAGATAATAATATTGAAATACTTGGCGCAACATCCTGTGGTGAGTTTACCAATGGCAATGAGACCAAAGGCGAAATAGGTATTTTGTTAATGGAAATGCCCAAGGCCTATTACAAGATTTTTTTTCAACCCATAGGAGAAGGAAACATACAGGATGCGGTTTCCCAATTGGCAGACCAAGCACAAAATATGTTCAGTAATCCATCCCTTATTGTTTGTGCTACTGGCTTAAACGAAAAAGGAGCTTTTTTCAACGGCGATGAGTTCGTCACCCGACTGGAAGAAAGCCTTGGTCCGGAAAAACTATTCTTTGGAGGTTTGGCAGGAGACGATTGGAACCTTAAGGGCACATACATTTTCACGCAAGACGAAGAAACCGACAATGGGATTTCTGCATTGGTGCTCAATGCAGATAACATTGAACTAAAGGGTATGGCCATAACCGGTTGGAAACCCATGGGCATTTCCAGAATGGTCACAAAAAGCAAAGGACATCTGTTGCTTGAAATTGATGGTAAGCCTGCAATGGATATGTATTTAAAATATTTGGGCAGAACAGATTTAGAGGAGAAGGAAGAATATGATGTACTTCGGGAATTATCTTTCGAATATCCCTTTATCGTGGAGCGTGAAAACAACGAAACCATTTTAAAAAGTCCGATGAAAATAAACCAGAAAGAAAATGGACTGTTCATGGATATGGAAATGCCAGTAGGCACCAAATTCTGGTTCACAAAACCACCAGAGCTGGATATCGTGGAAGAAATATTGGAAAAAGCCGACCTCTTAAAAAATTCACCCAACGAAGTGGCCGATGCCCTTTTGATCTTTTCATGTGCAGGAAGACACCCTGCTTTAGGTCCTTTTGTAACAGAAGAAAACGAGGGTCTTGCCGAACTTTGGAAAACACCCATGGCCGGATTTTTTACCTATGGTGAAATTGGGAGGTCATATAATGGCAAGCAAAATTTTCATGCAGGCGCCTGCTGTTGGGTTACATTAAAGGAAAAAGAATGAATCAAAATTTACAATTTATCCTCAATTTTATTCAGGAATCAGAACAGCTTTCCGAAGAAGAAAAGACTTCGCTTACCAAAGCTGCAAAAGATGCCGAAAAAGCCTTGATAATTTCAGAATTTAAACTGGAACGTACCGAAAAGGTGAAACGTACCACAGCAATATTACTGGAAGAGACTATAGAAGAACTGGAACAAAAGAGAAAATCTATAGAGGAAACCAACGAGGCCTTGAGTCAGTCGCTCGAAGAACTCAAAAACACTCAGGCTCAACTAATTCAATCTGAAAAGATGGCAAGTTTGGGAGAACTTACGGCCGGGATAGCACACGAGATTCAGAATCCGCTCAATTTTGTCAATAATTTTTCTGAAGTAAGTAAAGAATTGTTGGATGAAATGAAAGAAGAACTGGAAAATGGGAATCTGGAAGATGTAAAAGAGATCGCAAATGATGTGATTCAGAATCTCGAAAAAATAACACATCATGGAAAACGAGCCGATGGGATCGTTAAAGGGATGCTGCAACACAGCCGAAGCAGTAGCGGAGTAAAGGAATCTATAAAGATGAATCAGTTGGTAGATGAATATGTTCGATTGGCATATCACGGCTTACGAGCTAAGGACAAAACCTTCAACGCTAGCCTCGAAACCGATTACGATAAAACCATTGAAACCGTTAACATCGTGCCTCAGGATATTGGAAGAGTCGTCCTAAACCTCATTACGAATGCCTTTTACGCCGTTTCAGAGCGAAAAAAGACTGAATCTTCCGATTATAAACCTACAGTGTGGACTACCACTACCAAAGAGGGCAATACCATAAAAATACAGGTGAAAGACAATGGAATGGGTATGCCTAAAGCGATACGAGAAAAGATCTTTCAGCCATTCTTCACCACCAAACCAACCGGGCAGGGTACCGGATTGGGGCTGAGTTTAAGCTACGATATTATAAAAGCACATGGAGGAGACTTAAGTGTTTCTTCCGAAGTAAATAAAGGAACTGAATTTATTATTTCAATCCCAAGCACCAACTCATAATGAGGGTAAGCAAAAAAATAGAGAAAGAGGTATTACAAGTTTATGACACTTGGTTGGACAGCTATCTCAATGGTGATGTTACCACCTATGATTTCTATTTTGATGATGACTTCCACTTTATAGGTTCTACCAATAACGAAGAATTTTTAAGTCGAACCGATACCACAAAGTTTTTTGGCGATACTGCAGCACAGTTGGCGGGTAAATGCGATTTGAGGAATGAAACTCGCATCATTGAAAAATTTGAAGAATGCGTATTTATAACGCATTTGTTTGACGCATGGTTTCTTAACGGAACCGATTATACGTATTACGGACGATTTAGGTTTACAAATGCCCTAAAAGAAAATAAAGAAGGCTGGCGGTTTATCTATCAGCATTTTTCTACTCCGGATTCTAAAACCGATGAAGGCGATACTATTGGCTTCGATAAAGTAAGTGCCGAAAATCTTGAGCTAAAAGATGCCATAAAGCGACGCACTTTTGAACTCGAACAAAAAAACCGGGAACTGGAAGTAGAAACAGCCTTACAACGCATCAGAGCACAAGCGGTTGCCATGGCTGCCTCAACAGATCTTCTGGACATCGTAGTGACCATGCGTACCGAATTTACAAAATTGGGACACGAGGCTCACTATTTCTGGCACATGATGTGGTTGCCGGAAACCTATGAGAAAGCAATGACCTCGGGTGATGGCAGTAAGATTGGTTTTGTGATGGAGCTGCCCAGACATATTCACGGAGACATTCCACTACTGGCAAAATGGGAAAAAAGCAAAAAACCCACGGTAGTTTATACGATGAATGTGGAAGAAGCTATTGACTATGTGGATAAGATGGTGACCCTGGGGAATTTTAAAAACATAGACCCACAGGCCCCAACAAACGATGATATTAGGCATATTGGCGGACTCACATTTATCATGGCGAGAACGACACACGGAGAAATTGGCTACAGTTTACCCGGCGTCGTACAAGATCCGCCTAAAGAAGATATAGATATACTGGTAAAATTCGCCGGCGCATTCGACCTGGCGCACCAACGTTTTCTCGACCTTCAAAATGCTGAAAAGCAGGCCAGGGAAACCCAAATAGAACTTGCTTTAGAAAAGGTGAGAAGCCGAACTATGGCAATGCAGCACAGTGATGAATTGGCTGAAACATCCTTTCTGCTCGACGAACAGGTAAGAGCGCTTGGAATTAAGACCTGGGGTTGTGCCTTTAATATTTATGGCGAAAATGAGTCTACCGAATGGTTTGGAAATGAAGCCGGTGTTTTACATAGGTATACCGTACCACGGGAAGGTATTTTTAAGGAATATTATCAAAAAGGTCAGCAAGGTGAGTCACTTTTAATAAGAGAATTCGCCGGGAAAGAATGTATTGCACATTACGAGTTTATGAGCACACTTCCTGTTATTGGTGATGTTTTAAAAACACTGAAAAAAACAAACAATGGGTTTCCGGAGTATCAAATAGACCATGTGGTTTATTTTAAATACGGCTACCTGCTATTTATCACCAGAGAGGAAGTCCCCGAAGCGCATGAAGTCTTTAAACGGTTTGCCAGGGTATTTGAGCAAACGTATACCCGCTTTCTCGACCTTCAAAAAGCTGAAGCACAGGCCCGCGAGGCCAAAATTGAAGCCGCTTTGGAACGGGTTCGTTCACGAAGTATGGCCATGCATAACAGTGAAGAACTAAAGGACGTCATTCAGGTTTTGTATGACCAATTTATTAAACTGAATATCCATATTGAGCATGCCGGATTTATTCTGGATTATAAGAACAATGATGATATGCACATTTGGTTGGCAGACCACAATGCCGTATTTCCAAAGATCGTTCTCCCCTATTTCGACTGCGCTCACTGGAACGATTTCATTAAAGCGAAGAAAACCGGACAAAAGTTTTTCGCCAATACATTGGGTTTTGAAGAGAAAAATCAATTTTATACAGATCTCTTCAAACATATTCCCGGATTGCCCGAAGCAACAAAAGCAACGTATTTTGGTTTTGAAGGTTTGGCAATTTCAACAGTATTGTTGGATAATGTTGGTTTGTATATCGAGAATTATTCAGGTGTTCCCTTTTCTGAAGATGAGAATAAGATCTTGATGCGCTTTGGCAAGGTGTTTCAGCAATCGTATACCCGCTTCCTCGATCTTCAAAAATCTGAAGCTCAGGCCAGAGAAGCGAGAATTGAAGCTGCACTTGAAAAGGTACGGAGCCGCACCATGGCCATGCAGCAAAGTAAAGAACTACCAGAGGCCGCTAATGTATTGTTTCAGGAAGTTCAGAAATTAGGTATTCCGGCCTGGAGCTGCGGCTATAACATATTATCTGATGACCAAAAATCGAGTACCTGTATTATGAGTAGTGAAGGCGAGATACAGTCGCCTTTTAATCTGCCACTTACCCGGCACAAAAGCCTGAAACCCTGGTACAATGCAATAAAAAACAATGAAGACTTTTTCGTGTATGAACAAGGGGGCAAAGATTTGGAAGACCATTATGAATATATGCAAAGCCTACCCGAACTCAAGGAAACATTTGAGCAATTAAAAAACGCAAATTTATCCCTACCTACTTTTCAGGTAAACCATTTGGTAAGATTTACCCAGGGCTTCCTGTTGTTCATAACTTATGAGCAGGTGCCTCATGCGCATGATATCTTTAATCGATTTGGAAAGGTGTTTCAGCAAACCTACACTCGCTTTCTCGACTTACAAAGATCGGAAGCTCAGGCCAGAGAAGCTCAGATAGAAGCTTCTTTAGAACGCGTGCGTTCCCGAAGTATGGCCATGCATAATAGTGATGAGTTGTTAGAAGCAGGAGCACTGTTATATCGTGAGCTCTCCAATCTGGGAGTTCAGCATCTTACTGCCGGATATATATTATTTGATGAAAAAGCTCATATAGGTTACAGTTATGGGGTAAATCCGGCAGATGGAAGCATTAGACACCAACCTGTTGCTATGATCCATACGAAAACCAAGGTCATGAAATCCATAGTGACAAGTTGGAAAAAACAGGAACCCTTAAAGGTTATCGAACTGGATCCCGAGGAAACTGTTAAACATCAAACTTACATTGCGGAAACGAGCAAAAATTTCCCCTTATCGGCAGCTCAGTTATTAGCTATTTCACCCGAGCGCCTGGTGATCCATTGTTTTAACTTTAAACAAGGCTATCTTTTAATAGTAGGAGGAAATCGCTTACCCGATGATCATCAGGACATGGTGGTACGCTTTACAAATGTCTTTCAGCAAACGTATACTCGCTTTCTCGACTTACAAAAATCGGAAGCTCAGGCCAGAGAAGCTAAGATCGAAACTGCTTTGGAGCGCGTTCGCTCCCGAAGTATGGCAATGCAACGAAGTGATGAAATAGCTGAGGTAGCGAAAGTGCTTTATGAACAACTCACTAGTTTGGGAGGAGCTCTTTGGGGAACCGGATTTGGTTTCTGTGAGAAAAATTCTGATGTGGATGAATATTGGTTTGTAAATGAACGCGGGGTAATGCCTCCGTTAAAAATTCCAAATACCAAAGACCCCGTACATAAGGCAATGTACAAAGGTTGGCAAGATAACATAGAGCTGTTTTCGATTGCAAAAGAGGGTAAAGAGTTGGCAGACCATTACAAATACATGCTCACAGTCCCGGATGTACAAACTGTATTTCAAGAAATGTTGGACAGTGGAATTTCATTCCCAACCTGGCAAAAATGGCATGCAGCATATTTTAACCACGGGTATCTCTTGGTTATAACTACCGAACCGTATAATGACGAAGAAATATTCGTTCGTTTTGCAAAAGTATTTGAACAATCCTACACCCGCTTCCTAGACCTCCAAAAAGCCGAAGCACAAGCTCGCGATGCAAAGATCGAAGCGTCTTTAGAACGTGTGCGATCCAGAAGTATGGCCATGCATAACAGTGAGGAATTACAAGAGGTAATCCATATACTTCATAAAGAATTATTGGCTTTAAATATTTCCATTCATGGCGGTTCATTTATAACTATCAATGACGATATAACTACTGAAATTAGATGTTGGGGATCTGGAGGCACTGCAAATACATCAGCAGAAATTGTAATTCCACGTTTTGAAAAACCCTTCTATACTAACCTGTTGAAAGGAATTAAAAAAGGCGTGGGATTTTTTACCGAAAGCTACTCACAAAAAGAAAAGCAGGCCTTTTTCAAGCATTTGTTCAACTATGAACCGTGGGCCAGCCTAAGCACAAAAGAAAAAAACGATACCCTAAAAAGTGAAGGCGGATATACACGCTCATGTTGTGTTTCTAAATATACTAGCATTTTTATCATCAATCACTTCGGAAAACATTTCACCGAGACTGAAAATGATATTTTAAAACGTTTTGGAAAAGTATTTGAACAAACCTACACGCGTTTTTTAGACCTACAAAAAGCCGAAGCACAAGCGCGCGAATCGAAGATTGAAGCGTCTTTGGAAAAAGTAAGATCGGTGGCATTGAGCCTTCAGAAATCGGATGATATGCTGGATATTGCAAAAGTGCTCTATGAGCAATTGCTGGAACTGGGATTTTCAAAAATACGCAATGCCATTATAGACATTCACAATGATGAGGAAGAGACCTTTCTGGATTACGATTATTCCCACGATATGTCCAGTGCGGTCACTAAATTTTCATTTTACGGTGATCCCGTTATCGAACAGCAAATCAAAAAAGTTCAATCGGGTAGCGATGCCTTTTTTGAAATTGAACTGAAGGGCAAAGAATTAGAGGAGCTTATTGAAACCCGGTTGCGAAATGGCGAAAAGGACGATCCGAGATTGCGTAATACCGACCATCTTACGTATAACCTGTATTCCTTCGGAAATGGTGCCATTGGAATTTCAAACTTCGGAATTTTAAGTGATGATGAAAAGGTTGTTCTGAAACGATTTCGAAATGTATTCACTTTTGCCTATAAACGCTATACCGATCTTGCCAATGCCGAAGCACAGGCGCGGGAGGCAAAAATTGAAGCTGCACTGGAAAAGGTACGTTCTGTTGCGCTAAGCATGAACGAATCTACAGACCTGTTGAATATTGCGAAAGCATTCTATGAACAGTTAGTAGTTCTAGGTTTCAGCGATATTCGAAACGCCATTATCGATGTAAATAACGAAGACGATCACACTTTTTCAGATTATGATTATTCCGATGAAATGGGTGGAACCGTAACTCAAATGTCTTATGACGATGATCCCACCCTTGAAGAACAATTGCGCGTTATCGCATCAACCACCGATGGCTATTCTGAAATGGTGCTGAAAGGCAAACAACTGCAAGACCTTATCGAAATGCGTCGGAAGAACGGTGAGGCAGACGATCCGAGATTGCTTAAAGCAGACAGTGTATCTTATATTTTGTACGCTTTTGGGAATGGCGCAGTAGGAATATCTAATTTTGGAATACTGAGTAAGGAACAAAAAAGTATACTGGATCGTTTTCGAAATGTATTCACCTTCGCCTATCAGCGCTTTAAAGATCTACAGGTAAAAGAAGAACAATCGGCTGCGTTGTTGGCCGAGAAACAACAGCTTGAAGCCACTTTAAGCGATCTAAAACTAACTCAATCACAACTCATTCAGTCTGAAAAAATGGCTTCACTGGGAGAGCTGACTGCCGGGATCGCCCATGAGATTCAGAATCCGTTGAATTTCGTCAATAACTTTTCCGAAGTAAGCAACGAACTGATCGATGAGATGAATGAAGAAATTGAGAAAGGAGACTTTGAGGAAGCGAAATATATCGCCGCCGATATCAAACAGAACCTCGAAAAGATAAACCATCACGGTAAACGTGCCGATGCAATTGTAAAAGGGATGTTACAACACAGCCGAAAGAGCACTGCCGAAAAGGAACCTACCGACATCAATAAACTGGCAGACGAGTACTTGCGACTGGCATATCACGGCCTGCGAGCAAAGGATAAATCCTTTAATGCAAATTTGGAAACCCACTTTGATGATTCTCTGGGGAAAGTAAAAGTAATTCCCCAGGATATGGGAAGAGTTATCTTAAACCTGATCACCAATGCCTTTTATGCAACCAACGAACGTAAAAAACAAGGGAAAGATCCCGAATTTAAACCCACGGTTTCAGTGACGACCAAAAAAGAGATGAATTATATTACTATATCAGTAAAGGACAATGGGAATGGCATTCCGAAGCATGTGGTCGACAAAATTTTTCAACCTTTTTTCACTACGAAGCCCACCGGAGAAGGTACGGGGTTAGGATTGAGCATGAGTTATGATATCGTTACAAAAGGACATGGTGGGGAACTGAGCGTAAATACTAAAACCGGAGAATTCACAGAATTTATCATCACATTACCCAACTAAATAAATAGCTTTATGAAAATACTTGTAGTAGATGACGAAAAAGATGTAAAAGATCTGTTCCTGCAGCGCTTCCGAAAAGAAATTAGAAATGGAGAACTCACTTTTATGTTTGCGTTTTCCGGAGAAGAAGCCTTGCAAATGCTAAATGCGATGGAGCAGGAAGCTATTTTAATATTAAGTGACATCAACATGCCTGGGATGAGTGGTTTGGAATTACTGGAGAAAATTAAGAGCGAATATGTCGCGCCTCCTCCGGTGGTAATGATGGTAACCGCTTATGGTGACGATGAAAATTACAACACAGCGAAAAGACTGGGTGCAGATGATTTTTTAACCAAGCCGGTTGATTTTAAGATGTTAAAGGAAAAACTATTAAATACTTAAGTATGGCAAAGATATTAGTTGTTGATGATGAGGCCGATCTGGAAACGCTCATCAAGCAGAAATTCAGAAAGCAGATCCGCGGAGGCGAATACGAATTTTATTTTGCCGAAAACGGTCGCTTAGCCCTGGAAGAAATTTTACGTGAACCCGAAATTGATATCGTGATGAGCGATATTAACATGCCCGAAATGGATGGATTAACCTTGCTTACTAAGCTAAACGAATCTAGTCCATTGATCAAGGCGGTTATCGTTTCGGCCTATGGGGATATGGAAAATATTAGAACAGCTATGAACCGGGGCGCCTTCGATTTTATCACAAAGCCCATTAATTTTGAAGACCTTACGGTGACCATGGAGAAAACGCTAAAGCATGCGCAGCATATAAAGGAAACCCTTAAGGCCATAAAAGAAAATAATATTCTGAAGATGTATGTGGATGAGAATGTGCTCAACTTTATGGGAAATAAAGAATTTGAATCCACCATCATGGCGAATGAAACCATAGAAGCCACCGTTGCTTTCATCGATATCTGCGGTTTTACCGCAATAAGCGAAACGGCTCCACCGGACACTGTGGTTTCCATGATAAATTCCTACTTCGATGAAATGGTAAAGGAGATTATGGCTCAGCAAGGCTATATCGATAAATTTATTGGAGACGCTATCATGGCTGTGTTTAGAGGAGACTATCATTTAGACCGTGCGATCGATGCTTCCCTGGCTATCTGTAGCAAAATAAACGAACTTCCGGCCATGGGTGACCAGTTGCAATTTAAACCCAAAGTATCCATAGGAATTAAAAGCGGTGAGATGATCTCGGGGAATATAGGTTCTGAAAGTTTAAAGCGCCTGGATTACACCGTAATTGGTGATACAGTGAACACGGCTGCCCGTTTACAGGACGCTGCGAAAGAAAATCAGATCATTATTTCTGAAGATTGCTACGAAAAAGTTAAAGAATCATTTAAATGTAAAAAAGTAGGTGAAATCACTCTGAAAAATAAATTGGCCCCTTTGGCCGTGTACGAAGTCCTGGAATAAGTAACATATGTAACGCATAACTAACGATCGACGAACATGGAACATCAAGAACCTTTAAAAACCCCGGAAGAAACCATCCACGCACCGGATAGCCATACGGCAGATATGGTGGATCACTATTGGGGAAGCATCAATTATGTGACCAGTCTCATTAAAGCTTCCGAACTTAAGGCAGGTCTTATTTTATCTTTTTACGGAATTCTACTGAATTTTATCTACAAAAGTTTTGAAACGCTTTTTAGCAGTCCGTCCAATAATATCGTTTTATACGTGCTAATAGGCCTTTGGTTTTGTTGTACTGCCACATCTATTTTCTATTGTGTACGATGCTTTATTCCAAAGATTGAAGGGAAATTTGATAAGAATATTTTCTTTTTCGGAGATGTGATCACCAAGTTTGGAAATGTAAAGGAATTCTCTAACACCTTTTATGCGATCAGCAGGGATGAAGATCAGTTGTTTAAGCAAATGGGCGAACAGATATTTATCATTTCAAAAATTGCGGCCTGGAAGTTTAAGAATGTAAAAAGGGCCATTAGATTGTTGGGATTGGGTCTGTTTCTTTTATTGACGGTGGTGGTTTATTATTCACTCACTTCAATTTAAAGAGAAAGGTGTAACAACAAGAGATAAATAACGAATAAACTAATATAAAACCAAAAAATATGGAACAAAAGGCAAAATCATGGACCAAAACAGAATTACAAGTGTACATCTTGCTGCTTTGTGCCAATGCAGATAATGAAGAGACGGAAGCCGAGCTCGATATGATAAGGTCTAAAGTTTCGGCCGAGACCTTCGATAAGATCTATAAAGAGTTCAGTAATGATTCTGAAGAAAAAAGATTGAAAAAAATAGATAGAAATGTCCATGAACACACGTACAGCAATATGGAACTCATAGCCTTCAGAAGAGAAGTCTACGAAATATTCTTTTCAGATTGTTCCTTTACCATGATGGAAAAGAGACTGGATTGGACGCTGGACAACATTCTTTATTAAGGGCATGATCAAGTTCTTTCGTAAAATACGCTTCAACCTAATGGAAAACAACAAGACGGGCAAGTATTTAAAGTATGCCGTTGGAGAAATTATACTTGTAGTCATTGGTATTCTGATTGCCCTTCAAATAAATAATTGGAATGAAGATCGAAAGAACAATAAATTAGAAGCAAATTTTATTTCACGTCTTTTGGATGATCTATATGAAGAAGAAAATTATCTACAATCTTATATTAAATACAATACTCAGGTAAGTGATCGTGCTAAAAAAGCTATTCAATATTTTGAAAACTATGACAATGTCGATTACAATCCTGAAGAGAGCCTGATCGACCTGTACCAAGCAAGTCAAATTAGCGATGCAAGAGCTCCAAATTCTACGTATCAGGAATTAATTGCGTCCGGGCAAATAAATCTGTTGCGAAGTGACAGTTTAAAACAATCCATCATTTCATATTATGAACTAAAGTGGAATGAATCTGTCATTATTAGTCTACCCAATAGATACAGAGAGAATCTAAGAAGTATTATGCCACATATAATTCAGGACCGGATACGGTCAAATTGTGGCGACATTTATATAGGCACGCGTAGAAGCATTTCGGTTATGCTACCGGAGAAATGTGACATAGGTCTTGAACCAGAAATGGCTGATGCTGCTTTCAGTAGCTTAGTGAGAGATTCACAATTAAAAAAAGACTTGGTATTTCTTATTGGAAATTTAGACTCTAAGCTGGCGTATATTAGCTATGTATTAATTCAACTCAATGGGGTAAAACGCCTGTTGGAACATGCAATTAAATGATAAAATTCTTCCGCCATATTCGTCAACGTCTTCTGGTAGAAAACCGATTCTCGAAATATGCGCTTTATGCCATAGGGGAAATTGTATTGGTAGTGATTGGGATACTCATTGCATTGCAGATCAATAATTGGAATGAGAAAAGAAAAGAAAGAGCCGTCGAAGTCAATTTTCTGAAAAACCTTAAAGCAGATCTGGTTAGTGAACTTGAAAACAGCACCTACTTTGCCAACTATCGATTTGAAAAAGCCGAAGCCAGTGCTGCATTAATAAACGGTGAGGCTCCTCAAACGATTGAAGATGTTGAGCGCTATACTGATACATACGAACGGGTTTTTATATGGAACACCTTTGTTCCTAACAACAATACCTTTAAAGAATTACTGAGTTCGGGCAATCTTAGTTTAATCAAAAACGATTCGATAAAGAACAGATTATTAGAGCTTGACAAAACCTATGTAGCCATTGCCTCGGGTGAAGACCATATGCGAAGAGAATTCGAGACCTATCTTTACGACCCACATGCAGAAAATATGCTGGCCCTAGGATTTTTCGACCTAACAGAACCTGCTTTCGGATTTCCGAAGCGACTCTCGGCAAAGGATATTGAATCTTCGTTACACAAAAAACTAATTGAAGACGCCAACTGGCAACATCAGGACCAGAAATTTATAAACGGTTTACGACTATCATTTATGAATAATGGATACCTGGCCGGTATACACAGGGATCTTGTGAAATACATAGAAGATTTGATCTCGTTAATTGACAAGGAAATTGCAAAATGATAAGATTCTATCACTATATTAGAGAGCTAGTGCTAAAGGTAAATCGGTTCTCAACTCATGCAAATGCATTGTCAAAACTCACAGGAACAGGCTGCGCAGTAAATGCCGAGTAAGAACTGTTGAAATACTAAGGGTGTCACCCTTCTTGCAGCTCTAAAGACCAGGGTTTCTGAAGCTGTAATTTATTGGGAGTGCTATCTTGAAAACAATCTGAGCAAGGCCCATAAGAAAAAAAAATGTCAGTAATCGTTCAAGCTTTATATCGTAGAATTATAATAAAAGTTCCGGCCATTGCTGTGTTTCTTATAACGCTAATACTGTTTAGTTCATGCTCCAACAGTCAGCATGAAACAAATGCGAACGCGGTTCCGAACCCTACCTTCTCCGTGGTTGACAACACCTCTTTGGTAATCCTTGGCACCGTGCAGGACGCCGGCTCACCACATATCGCATGTAAACGGGATTGTTGTAAAGCGTTATTTAAAAATCCCGATCCCTTGAGAAAAGTGGTTTCATTGGGTTTGATCGATACACAAGCACAGCAAACCTATCTTTTTGAAGCCGGACCCGATATTACCTCACAACTGAAAGTGCTTCATACCTTTTCAGGTTTTGAACAGGAAATCCCGGATGGGATCTTTCTCACGCATGCGCATATTGGACATTACGCCGGTCTCATGTATCTGGGAAAAGAGGCTGTAAATGCTTCTGAAGTGCCCGTATTTTCTATGCCGCGTATGAAAATATTTCTGGAAACCAACGGACCGTGGAGTCAGCTTTTCACGAACAAGAACATTATTCTCAACGAAATACATGCTGAAGAAGAAATACTACTTTCAGAACATCTGAAAGTGACTTCGGTTAAAGTTCCTCATCGCGATGAATTTTCAGAAACGGTTGGATATCGAATTGAAGGACCTTCAAAATCAGCGCTCTTTATCCCCGATATCGATAAGTGGGAAAAATGGGAACTTTCAATTGTAGATGCCATTTCTGAAGTGGATTATGCCTTTCTGGATGCAACTTTTTATGATGCCGAAGAGATCGGTTACAGGGATATTTCAGAAATACCACATCCCTTTGTCATTGAAAGTATGACACTTTTTAAAGCGCTGCCTTCAACCGAAAAGAACAAAATTCACTTTATTCATTTTAATCACACCAATCCGTTACTCGACCCCGAAAGTGAAGTCTATAAGGCTGTAATTGAAGAAGGTTTTAATATCGCCCGCATTCACGATGTAATAAGTTTGTAATGTTCCCGACTCAAGATTCAGAAATAACCACCAAAATACCGCATCATGAAATCTGACTTTTCCAACCTCAAAGCCCTTTATATAAACTGTACACTTAAAAGATCTCCCCGAATGAGTCATACTAAAGCACTTATGGATGTTTCCATAAAGATTATGAGAGCCGAAGGGGTTACGGTGGAATATGTAAGATTGGTGAATCATGAACTAGCTTATGGAGTCTATCACGATATGACCGAGCATGGAGCCGAAAAAGACGAATGGCCCTCGCTGTGGAAAAAAGTTGAAAGTGCCGATATTCTGGTGATAGGAACTCCCATTTGGCTTGGGGAAAAATCCTCGGTTGCCACTAAACTTATCGAACGACTATATAGTGAAAGTGGAAGGCGCAATGATAAAGGACAGTATTATTTCTACGGAAAGGTAGGAGGGTGTATTATTACCGGGAACGAAGATGGTATTAAGCATGTCGCCATGGGGACTTTATACGCCCTTCAGCACATTGGATATAGCATTCCGCCACAGGCAGATTGTGGCTGGATAGGTGAAGCGGGACCCGGCCCCAGCTATAATGATGAAGAAAGTGATGCAAAAAACAATGATTTCACCAACCGGAATACTACCTTTATGACTTATAATTTACTGCATCTGGCAAAAATTTTAAAGGATCAGGGAGGATACCCGGGGTATGGGAATTCACGCGGAGACTGGGACGATGGCACTCGTTGGAATTTTGAAAATCCGGAATATCGGTAAGTTGCTTACATAATTAAATCACTGAATTGAAAAACAAGAAGAACCGATTTGCACGGATAGGCGTCGCCACAAAGGGAATACTCTATTTGTTAATAGGAGTACTTACAGCAATGTCTGCCTTTAAACTAGGGGGGAGAATAGCAGGTAGTAGAAATGTCATAGAATTTATTTCGGAACAATTATTCGGTAAAATTCTATTGATCTTAATTTGTGTTGGACTAAGTGGATATGTCTTCTGGCGACTAGTCCAAATATTTGGAAATTCGGAAGATGAAACTAACAAAAAAAAGAAAGTTATAAAAAAAGCAGCATACTTTATTAGTGCCTTATTTTACTCTTTCCTCATATACATAGCGATAACCATTTTATTGGGAGCTTTGGGTAGTAATGCTACCGGAGGAAATTTAATTAGAAAAGTCATGACGTCGGGAGCAGGTGAGATAGTTGCGGTTCTAATTGGATTGGTACTTGCAGGAAAGGGAATTTATGAATTCTATCATGCCTATAAAGGCAAGTTTAAGGAAGAAGTAAAGGCTTCAAAGCTGCCAAAGATTTCTAAGACATGGCTTATACGAGCCGGGAATACAGGAATCATTTCACGCGGGGTAGTAAGTTGTATCATGGCGTTTCTTTTTCTTAAAACCGCCTTTACCGGACAATTTGAACAAATAGGGAAAAAGGATGTGTTTACCTATATAAAAGAGGAGTTCGGACTTCTCATTTTGGGGATCATAGCGTTAGGATTGGCCTTATATGGAGGATTTATGATCATACGATCGCGATATGGCGAAAAACTCCTGTGATCGAAAATTAAACCAAAGCCATAGTCGGTAACCCTAATTTGCTAATAATCCTGCAGTATTAAAATTAACCGGCTTAGGTCGAAAGAAATTTCTTTCTGTACATGCCTGGAGACATGCCGGTCTTTTCTTTAAAAACTCGATTAAAACTTGCTTTAGATTGAAATCCGGAATCGAAGGCCAATCCTACAAGATTATATCTTGAATTTTCCTTGGATTGTAATTTGGTTTTTACTTCCGCTACACGATAATCATTGACCAGATTGTAAAAGCTTGTGTTCATATGGTGATTGAGCAATTCTGAAAGCTTTTTTGTGGTTATTCCTAATTGATCTGCAAGATCATTGAGTCTTAAAGATTCATTTTTGAATATCTTATTCTTCTCCATCAATACGCTAAGGTCTTGGGTATACTTTAGTACTTCACTTGAAGTCATCGCGCTGCTGCCACCCGGATGCAATACTTCACCTTTTTTAGGATGGTTGTTATGAATATTTTTTTCTCGCGGATTTAATTCAGCGAAATCTAATTTTAAATGCGATTGAAATATACCCCTGTAGCCGAACAGACTGTAGAGAATCACAAAAAGAAAAGCTATGATCGTGCCAATATTCCATGAAAGAGGAGGATATATTAATTCATACACCGAAAACAAACTATCCAGAAATATAATTACGATGAGTCCGATTAACAAAATACGATACCATATCAAATTACCCCTCTTAGTTTCAGAAAAAAATTGATGCCGTTTCTGTTTCATAACCCGCATTACGCGGAAGGAGAAATATAGGAAAGACAGGAAGAACAAATTTTCACCCAAATTTATATAATCTGCCACTACGGCATAACCTTTTCCGTAGGTTCTGAATAATTCTGTGGGAATGCTTAAGGCTACAGGAACATTTACTAATATCCAGTGTAAAAAAAATGGTATCAGGGCGACCATCAATTTCAAAACTATCTCATTTTTTGGCTCATAAAGCGACCGCAGATAAAAATAGGTAAATGGGCCCAGATAAAAGCCTACCCCATTTCCGAAGAGAAATGCAACGGAACCTAGAATTTTAGCATTATGATTGAAGGCATAATAATAGAGAAAGAAGAAAAAGCCGCTTAGAAAAAATCCGATAAGAATTTTTTTTGAAAAATCTTTGGTTGATTTTATCAAAAATAAGATCATAGAAGCCATAGTAATCATGCCTCCTATCAGTATAAAATCTACAAACATGCCCCATTCTTCCACATCGGAAAATTAGGGCATTATTTGTAAATTTACAATATGTAAAACCAGAGAGGATTATTAAATTTTTATAAATTTTAATGGTTCTAAATTTTGTGGTTTAATCAAATAGATCCCGGCCCTAAGCGATGAAACATCGATAACTCCAGAATCTGAGAAGACTCCTGAGATCACAGCTCTTCCATGTAAGTCAAATATTACATAGTTGGTAGATACAAGATTCTTAGTCGCGCTAACCTCAATATATGAATTTGCCGGATTGGGTGCTACCTTATAGGATATATACGCAGGTATTTCAATTCCTAATGTATTTTGAGTGAGTTTAATGATATAGCTATCTCTAAAAGCGATGCTATTCACTGTTTCAGAAACGTTGGGGTCGGGATTTAAGTCCACGGTTGTTTCAAAATGTGCCGCCAAATACACATTATCTGCCGCATCTAATGCCAAATCGGCGGTATCAATAAAACTTATTCCCCCGAATGCTTTAGCATCAACAAAATTCCCTTCAGAATCCAAAATACTTAGATAAGCATCTTGGGCATTCACCGATTCCTGTGATAGTAAAAACTCACTTGTCGATGGGTCAAAATCTGCCGAACCAACAAAATAACCGGTAGAAAGTACCTGTCCAAGACTGTTTACCGCAATATCATATGCGAAGACAGGTTCGTCTGATACTACTTGCCTAGCCCAACTTAAATTGCCTGCATTGTCGAGTTTCATGATGAACGCATTGGAAGCTAATAATGATTCGAATAGATACTGGTTCCCGGCTAATGGGTCGGGATCAAAATTAGTTACCCCGTCGAAGTATCCAGTAACATAGGCATTCCCCGAAATATCAGTAGCTATTCCATTTGGAAGCGTATTCCCCCCTCGCGTGTGTACAGCATTCACAAATTCTCCATCCGGATTGAGGTATAAAACATAGGTGGCAAGACTATTTAATTCGGCAGTCACAATAAATTCTTCTAAGGCATGAGGGTTCATATCGGCAGAACCTTCAAAAAATCCTGTAATGTATATACCTCCAGCATCAGAAATTACCATGTCCATGGCAAGATCAAGGTCGTTCCCTCCAAAACGTTCTCCCGATTCAAAATTTCCAAATTCATCTAAAGTGAGTATAAAGGAATCACTACCTCCCATACTATTCATTAAATAAGTTCCCACTCCAGGGTCGAAATCTACTTCTTCATAAAAATATCCCAGTATAATTACTTTTCCGGCAGGTGTTATATCAATAGCCGTAGATTCTTCATATCCAACCCCCCCGACACTTCGGGCCCAAACAAATTCACCATTCGGGTCGAGCTTTAATATAAAAATATCCAACCCTCCCGATGAAGTAAGTAAATATTCTTCAGAACCGGGATTGAAATCAACTGTGCCTTCGTACACCCCGGTTAGGAAAATATTCCCTAGATCATCTGTATTCATTGCAACAGCGTATTCGAATCCGGTTCCCCCAATTTTACGAACCCACTCGAAGTTACCATTTGTATCATGTTTTGATATAAAGACATCATAGAATCCGTTTGAAGTAAGAAATACTTCCCCAGTACCAATATCAAAATCTGCTGTATCTGTAAAGTAGCCTGTTGTATATGTATTTCCCAACCCGTCAACCTGCATTGACCGGATCACATCTTCACCTATACCACCAAATCTGCCTCCCCATTGTATCTCCTGGGAATTCATCATTAAGCCTGTTAGGATTAACATCCCTGTAATAAATTGTTTTTTACCTTTCATTTTAATCTAGTTTTTCAGTTATACGCTTTTTTAATTTATACCCTGCAAAACAATTGCATTGAAAGATCAAAAACGACTCATTGCGTCCAATGAGACGTTAAAATTTATCAATATCGAGTCATTTTTTATCAGTTCCCATGGGGCTATAAGCCTTGAAATTAAAGCGTGATACGATCAACACTGTTTAGGATGATACCTCCTATGCTCGAACAGAAATCCTAAAGGGTATGGGCGGTATCTTAGTCGATGTATACTTTTAAAAACCGAAGAATAATTAAGGGACGCTTTTATATTCTAAAAGCAATTTTTATAAAGTTTTATAAGGATTTTTTGTCATGTTTTTTAGTAGATTCGCATAAAACAACTCATGAAGTTTATTTTTCAAAATATAGCCAAAACAATAGCCGAGTGGAGACTTAGAGGAACTCCCGGAAAGAAATCCGGAAAGAAATTTGAAAAGCAACTAAATGAGGCCGCAGTCGAATTCAACCACTTCTTTAAGGAAAGCGGTTTTATCTTGCTCGGAATAATCGCCGCAGCTATTGGACTTAACGGCTTCTTACTTCCTAATTCCTTTATAGATGGCGGCGCAACAGGGATTTCCCTTATCCTAACCAAAGTTACCGGCGTGCCCTTATCAATATTGCTTATAGGAGTGAACATTCCTTTTATTATTTTAGGTTTTTCAGCTATAGGAAAACAATTTGCACTTAAAAGTCTGGTCGCCATATTCGGTCTGGCGATACTCGTTCATTTTATCAGTCTTCCCACGATCACCGATGACAAATTGCTAATTGCCGTTTTTGGAGGATTCTTTTTGGGAGCGGGTATCGGACTCGCAATTAGAGGGGGTGCCGTGATCGATGGCACCGAAGTCCTCGCAATCTTCCTCAGTAAGAAAGCCCACGTTACAATTGGTGACATCATCCTTATTTTTAACGTTGCAATCTTTGGCGTAGCCGCCTATATTTTTACCGTTGAGGTCGCGCTTTATGCCATGCTCACATATTTATCTGCATCAAAGACTGTCGATTTTATAGTATCCGGTATTGAAGAGTATGTTGGAGTCACGATCATTTCAGATTATAGCGAAGATATAAGAATAGCGATCATTGAAAAGATGGGGCGTGGCTGTACTATTTACAATGGAAAACGTGGCTTTGGAAAGCGAGGAGAAAAACTAAACGAAACCGATATTATTTACACACTCATCACCCGTCTGGAACTTGCCAGACTCCATACTGAAATTGACAAAATTGATAAGAATGCATTTTTGGTCATGCACAGCATAAAAGACGCAAAAGGAGGGATGATCAAAAAGCGACCCCTAAAATAATTACTCTTCTTCGTTCTTATTGAGGTATTTTTGTTCCAACTCGGCTTGAAATTCCTCCATCACAGGTTTTACAGTACTTTCAGGCAGATCGGCAATACGAATGTACATGAGTCCGTCTACCGCATTGTTAAACATAGGATCTACATTAAAAGCAACAACCTTAGCGTTCTGTTTAATATACTTTTTAATAAGTACAGGGAGTCTAAGACTTCCGGGTTCCACCTCATCGATGATCTTATCGAATTTATTGAGATCGGCTTCACTCTCATCGAAAATAAAATCCTTATCGGCATCCTTGAGTTTCACCTTGAATTCTTTTTTAGGATTGATATACTGCGCCACATAGGGATCGTAATAGTTCGATTTCATGAATTCAATCATCAAAGATTTTGAGAATTCAGAAAATTTATTGCTTATACTTACCCCGCCAATAAGAAACTTATGCTCTGGAAAGCGCAAGGTAGTATGTACGATTCCTTTCCAAAGCAAGAATAAAGGCATAGGCCGTTGTTGATATTCTTTAATAATAAAAGCCCTTCCCATTTCTATGGATTTACTCATCATGGGATACAATTCGGGTTCGAAACGGAAGAGGTCCTGCAAATAAAATCCGTCTATTCCAAACTTAGGAAAGATCTGTGAGCCCAGACCCATACGGTAGGCCCCGGCCAGTTTTTGAGAATCATTATCCCATAGAAACATATGATGGTAATAACTGTCAAATTTATCGAGGTCGGTAGCATTATTTGTCCCTTCACCCACTTCCCTAAATGTGATCTCCCGCAATCTTCCAATTTCCTGTAAAATATTAGGAATACGATCGGCCTGTGCTAAAAACACTTCGTAATTTTTACTAATCAACAACCGTTTGTCGTCATTGCGCAATTTGTCAATCTCTGCTTCCATAGCAGCCACGGGGATTGGGCCTGCAATTTTCTTAGGCGCCTTAGGTAGTTTGAGATTTTTCGGGATATTTTCCAGTAATTTTTTCTTCTGAAAGGGATTAGCGAGCACATAGGTCTTCTTCCGAAGAAAATCGGTAAACGCGTCCAGGGTTTCATGCTCCTGCTGGTCTTCCACAGATATTGGATTTCCAATGCGCACTTTTATAACTCTTTCTTTCTGCGTTAGCAATTCTGAAGGCAGTTTAGCAGTTCGCAAAGTATCGCTCAATTTAGCCAGACGGTAGAAGAACTTGCTATTCTTAGCATGAAAATAAATAGGAACCACAGGTACTTCAGCCTTTTTTACTAATTTCATTGCGGCTACTTCCCAGGGTCTATCTACAACAAGTTTCCCATCTCTGTAAGTAGATACTTCTCCGGCCGGAAAAATCCCTAATGGCTGGCCGTCGCGCAAATGAGTTATTGCCGACTTAAATCCCATGACACTGCTCTTCACATCCTTGCGATCCTCAAACGGATTAACAGGCATCACATAGGGCTTCAGAGGTTCTATTCGGTGTAATAAAAAGTTAGCAATGATCTTAAAATCGGGACGGAGTTCCAGTAATAATTTAAGCAACAATATTCCGTCGATACCTCCTAAAGGATGATTAGAAATGGTGATAAAGGCTCCGCTTTTTGGGATGCGTTTTAAGTCTTCTTCAGGAATTTCAAAATTAATTTCAAATTCATCTAGCAGGGCATTAATAAACTCAAGATCGCTTAGATGTTTATTTCTATCATAGATCTTATTCATGGTAGAAATATTGAGCATCTTCATCAAAAACCACCCCATAGTAGTGCCAATAAATCCAAATTTATCGACATTAATCGCCTTTGCTACTTCTTTAGCATTAACTAATCCCATGTGGTTGTTAGTATTTTAAGATGAGTCCTCCTCTATCTTCGGGTTATTCACAAAGATAGTTAAACAATCTGTACTATTCCTGAACAACCAGTTGTACGGTTTCTCGGCTCTCCTGTTTGAGTAATACCGATTTATTTTGAGTAAGGGCCTTAATTTCTGAAGGTTGCGAATGACGAACGGTAAAAAGTGTTACACCCTCATTCCATTTTACTTTAAAGGTCGAACGCAATTTGGCAAGCAGCGGCTCCAGATTATCAAACTTATTATCCACGCATACCGAAAAACTAATGGCAGAATTCTGTATAAGCTCCACCTTCATCTTGTATTGATGCAGCCACTTAAAAACATCGCCAATATTGTCTTCCATCATAAAACTGAAATCGAGGGATGAAAGCGAAATAAGTACCTGATTCTTTTTTAAAATAAAGCAAGAAGTCTGAGGATCCAGTGTCACGCCTTTACCCACACAAGTCCCGGAATCTAAAGGATGTAAAAAGGATTTTACGAATAAGGGGATCTCCTTTCGTTGTAATGGCTGTAATGTTTTGGGATGGATCACTGATGCTCCGTAAAAGGCAAGCTCTATGGCTTCACGATACGAAATATGATTCAACAGGGTGGTTTTCTGAAAATATCGGGGATCGGCGTTTAATACGCCGGGGACATCTTTCCAAATAGTTACACTTTCTGCGTTTAAACAATAGGCAAAGATCGCAGCAGTATAATCACTACCTTCCCTTCCCAAGGTTGTGGTAAAATTATTACTGCCTTCAGAACCTAAAAACCCTTGTGTTATAGTAATCCCTTTTTTGGATACCCGCTCTTCTATAGCCTCTTTGGTCTGTTCCCAATCTACTTTAGCATCCCGGTAGCCCGCATCGGTCTTGATGCAGTTACGAACGTCGAGAAATGTATTTTGTATGTTTTCTTCGGAAAGGTATGCTGAGACAATGGTAGTAGAAAGTAATTCTCCAAAACTTACCACCTGGTCATATACATAAGCGTGATTATTCGATTTTGAAGATTTTAAAAAGGCCTTCAGCTCGGCAAACCATTCGTTTACTTTGGTATATACCTCGTGAGATTTATTCGGAAATAATTCAGAAATGATCGCCATGTGGTAATCATAAATACCACTTACAGCGGCTTCCATTCCTTTCTTTTCAGAAAAATAGGCCTTAACCACCTCTTCAAAGGCATTGGTCATTTTTCCCATGGCCGAAACTACCACAACGAGATTCTTTTCATTCGTTGTTTTAAGAACGGTTACCAGATTTTTTACGCCTTCGGCATCCTTTACCGAGGCTCCTCCAAATTTGAATATCTTCATTATGCTTTGTTCAAATAATTCTTAATCTCGGGAGGCTCCATTTCTACAAGTTTCCAGTCTTCAAGAATTGAAGCTCCGGTCCTCTTATAAAAATTGACAGCCCCTTCATTCCAGTCCAACACTACCCATTGTACACGCTTCACTCCTTGTTCCAAGGCATATTCCAACACCCTGCGATACAACCTCTCGCCTACACCCTTACTCCTCATGTTTTCCTTCACTACCAGATCTTCCAGATGCACGGTTCGACCTTTCCAGGTAGAAAACCTGAAATACACCAGGGCCATTCCCACAATTTCTTCATTCACCTCAGCAACAAAACAAAGAAACATGGGATCCTCTCCAAATCCTTCTTTCTGCAATTCGGCTACAGTAACTTCTACTGCGTCGGGTTGCTTTTCAAATACAGCAAGCTCATGAATCAATTCCATTACCTCCGGCATGTCCTCTTTCAGGGCTTTACGAATCTTTATTTCCATTAGGTTGGTTTTGAACCACAAATATCGGTTCATTTTCTTAAAAATCCCGATATTTGCAGCAAATTCACGACAACACCGGACAATGGCAAAACAAAATCAGACACTTGGCGAATTCATAATTGAAAATCAAGGAGAATTTAAATATTCCAGCGGGGAGTTATCGCGACTAATCAATTCTATTCGTCTTGCCGCAAAGGTTGTCAATCACGAAGTGAACAAAGCAGGACTTGTGGATATACTGGGTGCTGCCGGTGATACCAACATCCAGGGGGAAGACCAGCAAAAGCTCGATGTGTATGCGAATGAAGCGTTTATTAAAACCCTCACCAACCGCGAGATCGTTTGTGGTATAGCGAGTGAAGAGGAGGATGATTTTATTACGATCAAAGGGCGAAATGAACTTAACGATAATAAGTATGTGGTGCTTATTGACCCGCTCGACGGGTCCTCGAATATAGATGTAAACGTTTCGGTAGGAACTATTTTTTCTGTCTACCGCAGGATCACACCTTCAGGAACTCCGGTGACATTGGAAGATTTTCTACAACCCGGAAACAGACAGGTTGCTGCGGGTTATATCGTATACGGAACTTCAACTATGATCGTGTATACTACAGGACACGGTGTGAATGGTTTTACCTTAAACCCGGCGATTGGAACCTATTACCTTTCACATCCCAATATGAAATTCCCTGAAACCGGATCGATCTACTCGGTGAACGAAGGGAATTATGTTCATTTCCCACAGGGTGTGAAAGATTATATTAAGTATTGCCAGCAAGAGGAAGAAGACCGACCCTATACATCCCGCTACATCGGATCGCTGGTATCAGACTTTCACAGAAACATGATTAAAGGTGGAATCTATATTTACCCTAACACCTCGAAAAACCCCGATGGAAAGCTACGTTTGCTTTACGAATGTAATCCGATGGCCTATATTGCAGAACAAGCCGGTGGAAAGGCCAGTAACGGATTTAAAAGGATATTGGATATTGAGCCTACAGAATTACACCAAAGGGTACCCTTTTTCTGCGGAAGCAAACGAATGGTTGAAACCGCCGAAGAATTTATGCGTAAGGCCGAAAAAGGGGAGTCTAATTAATCTCTGTTTAGCAGATACCGGTAATCCTCAAGATTAAGACCTCCCTGATAGATCTCAATTGATCTTTTAATGAGTTTGGCTGCCAATTCATTTGTGTAACCCAACCCTATAGCATACTTCTCTACTAAACCGCGTTCTTCATCATCAATTTCATGGTCGGCAAAGATCATTTCAAACAGATCGTGCATACGCTCTAAACGTTTTTCAGAAGAGTTTGGCGGATTGATTGGAAAACGTTTCGGATTTTTTAAAACTTCGGCATATTCAGCTTCGGATATGTCCAGTTTTCTCGCAAATCTTTTCAACAGTCGTTCTTCATGCTCATTTAACTCACCGTCAATGGCAGCAATATTAGCAATAGAGGCAAAATGTCCTAAGTTTCTTGAATGCTCTCCGCTTTCAAATAGATCTCTAAATGTCATAGTTACTTTTTATGCTACAAATATAAAACTTTTGCCCACCAAGTTGATTACTCCGCTTCATTTTTGTGAGAACAAATGCTGAAAAAATTTTCATCCCTAAACTTTTCTTAATATAGGTCGAATGCAAAAAGTGATTTAGTATTTTTAAAAAGTTCGCAAAAGAAAAATGAATCAACCGCTACTAGTTTTTAATGAATCGGGAATTTATTGTCAGCAGGCAGATGTTTATATAGATGCTTGGAAACCGGTAAATAAATGTATCGTAACTCATGGTCATGCCGATCACAGTCGTTGGGGGCATAAAAAATACATTACCCACCATAATAATGTTCCTATTATTAAACATCGATTAGGTGAAATTACGGTGAGCGGTAAAAAATGGAACGAATCCTTCACTATAAACGGAGTTCGATTTTCACTCCATCCAGCGGGTCATATTGTGGGTTCTTCACAGGTGAGAGTAGAATATAAAGGTGAAGTGTGGGTGTTTACCGGAGATTTTAAAACTGAAGATGACGGACTCGCAGAACCCTATATCCCCATTAAATGCCACACCTTCATAACCGAATCAACTTTCGGTCTCCCGGCTTTCAAATGGGAGCCACAATCTTCGGTATTTAACGATATAAATACCTGGTGGAGTATCAATAAGCAAGAGGGTAAGACATCCGTACTCTTTGGATACAGTTTGGGGAAAGCGCAACGCTTGCTTCACGGATTAGACACCTCCATTGGCAAAATATATACACATGGCGCGGTGGAGAACATGACCGACGTACTTCGTCCCATGTATCGCTTACCGGAAACCATTCGAATTACAAGAGATACGTCTAAAGAGGAGCTCAAGGGCAATATTGTAATTGCTCCTCCCAGTGCGCATGGCGGCACCTGGATTAGAAAAATGGTTCCCTTTACCACTGCTTCTGCGAGTGGCTGGATGACCTTTAGAGGAGCGAGAAGACGGAGAGCCATTGATAAGGGATTTGTGTTAAGTGATCACGCAGATTGGGATGGTTTGTTACAATCAATTGAAAATACGCAATGTGAAAAGGTAATTGCAACGCACGGTTATACCGAAATATTTGCCCGGTATCTTCGGGAGGAACTTGGCATGGATGCCCGCACCCAACAAACTCAATTTGAAGAAGAAGGTGCCGAAGTGGGTTCAAAAACAGAAAGTGGGGTTCATGAATGAAAGCATTTGCAGCACTCATAAAAACACTGGACAGTACCAACAAAACTACGTTAAAGGTAAATGCCCTTACCGAGTATTTTCTGGCTGCATCAGAACAAGATAAACTTTGGACAATTGCCATTCTTTCGCATAGAAGACCAAAACGGCCTGTAAATACTACCCTCCTACGGGAATGGGCCACCGAAATAAGCGGAATTCCCTCTTGGTTATTCGAAGAAAGTTATCATATCGTGGGTGATCTGGCCGAAACTATCGCGCTTATTCTTCCCGCGTCTAAAGCTGAGTCCGATAAATCCTTGTCTGCTTATATTGAAGAAATAATTCAATTGAAGACCCTTCCGGATGCTGAAAAAAAAATCTATTTACAGGAAAATTGGTTAAAACTCAATTATTTTGAGCGATTTGTATTCAATAAGATAATCACCGGAGGATTCCGAATTGGAGTCAGTCAGAAATTAATGACACGCGCCCTTTCTAAAGCCACCCAAATTGATGAAGACATCCTGGCTTACAAATTAATGGGAAACTGGAGCCCCCAGTCTACGTCATTTCGAGAACTTATATTGGAAGAGAACGAAGCCGATTATCTTTCTAAACCGTATCCATTTTATCTCGCTTACGCTGTAGAAGAAAACTTTAAAGAAACCATGGGAGATATCAGTAACTGGAGTTTTGAACACAAATGGGATGGGATACGGGCTCAGGTAATAATTAGAAATGATGAAGTCTTTGTATGGTCCCGTGGTGAAGAGCTGGTCACCGATAAATATCCTGAATTTCAAAATTTTATTGGCGCTATTCCCAACGGAACGGTCCTCGATGGTGAAATTCTTCCGTTTAAGAATAAAAAAATTGGCAATTTCAATGCCTTACAAACTCGAATTGGACGAAAGAATATTACAAAGGCATTGCTAGATAAAACCCCGGTGATTTTAACCGCCTACGACCTTTTAGAATGGCAAGGGAAAGATATAAGAAATAAGTCATTTTCTGAAAGACGAAAATTGCTCGATGCCCTTATTTCCAATTGTGATTGTGACGCCATAGGGTTATATTTAAGTAATACTATGAATTTCAACTCGTGGGAAGATGCCGGTAAAGAACGTGCATTGTCGAGAGAGAAGCGCAGTGAAGGTCTCATGATTAAAAGAAAAGACTCCCCTTACTTAGTAGGACGAAAAAAGGGAGACTGGTGGAAATGGAAAATTGACCCCTTTACCATTGATGCAGTACTTACTTATGCGATGCGGGGTCATGGTCGCCGGGCAAATTTATTTACAGACTATACTTTTGGCTTGTGGGATAATGGAGAACTGGTAACCTTTGCAAAAGCGTATTCCGGTCTCACCGACGCAGAATTCAGACAAGTTGATGCCTGGATCAAAAAAAATACGATAGAACGGTTTGGCCCGGTAAGAAGTGTTACCCCGCATCATGTATTCGAGATCGCTTTTGAAGGAATAGCCGAAAGCAAACGCCATAAAAGTGGGGTTGCAACACGTTTCCCTCGTATTCTTCGCTGGAGAAAAGACAAGCCTATTGAAGAGGCGAATACATTATCCGATCTTAAAGCTCTTATACCATATTGAAAGCTCTTATAGATATAGCCGAAAATTGGTTTCAGCGTCAAGGGTGGAAACCGTTTCCATTTCAAAAAAAAACATGGAAAGCATTTCTTCAAGGTAAACACGGATTACTGAACGCTGCTACGGGAAGCGGTAAAACATATGCGCTATGGATACCTATTGTACTTAATTATACAAGAGAAAATCCAGAGTATAAAGTAAATAAAACCAAGGGAATAAAAGCCATTTGGATTACTCCGTTACGAGCGCTTTCGGTGGAAATACAGCAGGCAGCACAACGATTTGCAGATGATCTGGAAACTGGACTCACTGTGGGAATAAGAACAGGCGACACATCCCAAAGTGAGCGTGCCAGACAAAAAAGAAACATGCCCGATCTGCTTATAACAACCCCAGAAAGCCTAATGTTATTGCTTGCCTCTAAAGGCTACGAAAAAATGTTCACGACTCTAACAGCTGTAGTTGTGGACGAATGGCATGAACTGCTTGGAAGTAAACGGGGCGTACAACTGGAATTGGGTCTTTCCCGATTAAAAGCAATATGTCCAAAGCTACGTATATGGGGTATTTCGGCGACAATCGGAAATTTGGAACAGGCACAAGATGTACTTCTCGGTAAGGACGACAGTTTTAGAGCCAATTCGGTACTCATCAGATCTTCTAAAAAGAATAAGATCGTGGTGCGGTCAATTATTCCTAAGAAAATGGAGAATTTTCCATGGCGCGGACATCTGGGATTACATTTACTCGATGCAGTCATTCCTATCATAAAAAAGAGTAAAACCACCCTGATCTATACAAATACCCGAGGCCAATGCGAAATTTGGTTTCAAAAGATACTGGAAAAATACCCCGAATTTGCTGGCGAAATAGCCATGCACCACGGAAGTATTGCCAAAGATACCCGTTTATGGGTAGAGCAGGCTATACGAAATGAATCGTTGTCTGCTGTGGTGGCGACATCAAGTTTGGATCTAGGTGTGGATTTCGCCCCTGTGGAAACCATTATACAGATTGGCGGTCCTAAAGGGATAGCAAAATTTGTACAGCGCGCAGGGCGGAGTAACCACCGTCCCGATGAAGCTTCAGTCATTTATTTTTTGCCAACGCACGCTTTAGAATTGATTGAGGCATCGGCATTAAAACGAGCAGTAAAACATGAGATCATGGAAGATCGCATTCCGTATTTACTCGCTTTCGATGTATTAATACAGTATTTGGTCACGCTTGCTGTAAGTGATGGATTCTATCCTAAAAAAATCTACTCTGAAATAAAGCAGACATTTTGTTTTCAGGATATTACAGAAGAGCAATGGAGATGGTGTCTCAATTTTATAACGATTGGAAGTCAGAGTCTACAGGCTTATGATGAATACAAACGAGTAGAAGTGAAACCCAACGGATTGTTTAAAGTGGAAAGCCGAAGGACGGCAATGATGCATAGATTATCCATTGGTACGATTGTAAGTGATACCATGCTCACGGTAAAATTCGTGGGAGGAGGGTTTATTGGCACTATAGAAGAGTGGTTTATAGGAAAACTTAAACCGGGGGATACTTTTGTCTTTGCCGGTAGAACTCTCGAATTAGTGCGTTTGCGACAGATGGTCGCACAGGTTCGAAGATCGGTTAAAAAGTCGGCCAACATCGTTAGCTTTATGGGCGGTCGAATGACCCTGTCTTCCCAAATGAGTGAAATATTACGAGAAGAACTACAAAGCGAAGCCGAACACAAGAAGAAAACTCCCGAGCTCAAAGCGCTTAGCTCATTGTTTGAGAGGCAGGAGATGGAATCTATTGTCCCCGGCGAACATGAGTTCTTAATAGAAACTTTTAAAACCAGAGAAGGGCATCACAGCCTTTTTTATCCCTTTGAGGGTCGTTATGTACATGAAGCCATGAGTAGTCTAATTGCTTACCGCTTAAGTTTGTTACATCCAATTACATTTTCAATAGCTTATAACGATTATGGATTTGAGTTATTAAGTGACCAACCATTGGACATTCAACAATTAATTGACAACAATCTTTTTAGTTCTGAATATTTATTTGATGACCTTCAGAAAAGTTTAAATGCGACCGAACTGGCCAGACGAAAGTTTAGGGACATCGCTGTCATATCGGGACTGGTTTTTCAAGGGTATCCTAACAGAATAGTAAAAACGAAACATTTGCAAAGCAATAGTCAGTTGCTGTTTGATGTTTTCAGAGATTACGAACCGGAAAATCTTCTCTATCTTCAGTCCTTTAGGGAAACCTTTGAGCATCAATTAGAGGAAGGAAGACTTCGAATTGCCTTAAACAGAATAATGAAGCAAGAAATCATCTGGAAGAAGTGTAAAAAGCCCACTCCGTTCAGTTTTCCAATTATAACCGATCGACTTCGGGAAAAGCTGTCTTCTGAAAAGCTTAAAGACCGAATTTCAAGAATGAAATTACAACTGGAGAAATGATGTATACCATTAAGATATTAAATCAAGAATTTCAACTTCATTCAAGTGGAGCTATCTACTGGAAGAAGGAAAAAATGCTACTGATTGCAGATGTACATTTAGGAAAGGTTAGTCATTTTAGAAAATTCGGTGCTGCAGTCCCGGCGAAAGCCTCCCTAAGCAACTTTAGGAAACTGGAACATCTTATTACAGAGTTACAGCCTAAAACCATTTGTTTTCTGGGTGATCTCTTTCACAGCAGCCTTAATTCTGAATGGAATATCTTTCAGAAATGGGTGCAGCATACCTCGTGTGAGATTATTTTAATAGAAGGCAATCACGACATCATTGATCCCATTAGATATGAAGCCATGGGAGTATCCGTATTCCGTGAAATGAGGTTACATGGGTTCTTATTAACCCACCACCCAACCGTCGAGTCTGGAATGTTCAATTTTTCAGGGCACATACACCCGGGTATCACTATGATTGGATCTGGCAGACAACGCTTAACATTATCTTGTTTTTATGAGACCGAAAACCAACTAATTCTTCCTGCGTTTGGGACCTTTACGGGTAAATACAGACTCCGACCGGGGAAAAATGATCGCGTATACGTCATTGCAGACAATGAAGTAATTTGCGTCACTTAATCCATTTTTAAAATTGTATTTTTAATACTCGTATTATGAAAAAAACCCTACAGATCGCAAATATCATTTCGTTTGTAACAGTAATTCTGTTCAATTATGCTGCGGGTACGGGGAATATAAACAACACCACCATAGGGGAAATTTCAAATAACTACCAAACCCTTTTTACTCCGGCATCGTATGCATTTTCAATTTGGGGTTTAATTTATTTGCTCTTATTCGGATTTATAATTTATCAAGGCAGAAGCCTTTTTAAAGCGGTTCGAGATGATGCGTTCATCCTTAAAACCGGATGGTGGTTTGTCACTTCTTGTGTGGCTAACGTATTGTGGATCATTTTTTGGCTTTATGGGTATATCGATATGTCGGTTCTCGCCATGATCGTATTATTATTAGCACTTCTGAAAATAATTATGATAAACCGAATGGAACTTTGGGACGCACCAATTTCGGTTATACTCTTTCTCTGGTGGCCCTTTGTCATCTATGGCGGATGGATTACGGTAGCCACTATTACCAATATTGCCGCTTTTCTAAAAAGCACAGATTGGAGCGGTTGGGGAATCTCCGAAATTACTTGGACCATTTTATTGATTATTATTTCAGGTATGTTAGGTTTGATCGTAATCTGGAAACGAAATATGCGTGAATTCGCTCTTGTTTTAGCGTGGGCGTTGTTCGCTGTCTGTTTAAAGAATTGGGAGTTGGAGTCACCCATTGTATCCTATGTGGCACTTGGAGTGGCAGTGGTGCTCTGTTTTAGTGCTGCGTATCACGGATACAAGAATCAGGCCACTGCACCATATGTGAAATGGAAAGAATACAAGAATTCACACCAAAGAAATTCCAAAATCTAATGCTGAAAAATCAAAGTGGGCGATTCAGTTTGCCTAAGGATGTTTGCTACCTTAACGGTGCCTATATGTCTCCTCAACTCAAATCGGTTGAAGATATAGGGATAACCAATCTCAGACGTAAATCGAATCCAGTTGCGATCACCGAAACAGATTTCTTTTCTGAAAAAGAAGTACTTCGACAACGCTTCTCGACCTTGATCGATACCGAAGATCCACAAAATATCGCCATCATTCCTTCCGTATCGTATGGCATCGCAACGGTGATAAGAAACATAGACTTTGTCGCCGGTGATGAGATCATACTGCTGGAAGCACAATTTCCCAGTAACTATTATGCCTGGAAGCAACTGGAAAAGGAAAAAGGAGTTAGTCTAAAGACCATACAGGCCCCTGCGCTTACAAGCGGTCGTGCCGAGCGTTGGAACGAAGCCTTATTGGCTTCGATTTCGTCTAAGACCAAAGTGGTGGCAATTCCACATGTACATTGGACAGACGGCACTTTATTCGATCTCAAGAAAATTCGTAAACGAACCCATGAAGAAAATGCCTTTTTAATTATCGACGGTACTCAGAGTGTAGGTGCCCTGCCGTTTTCGGTAAAAGAAATTAAGCCGGATGCACTTATCTGTGGAGGATATAAATGGCTCTTGGGTCCTTACAGTCTGGGTCTCGCCTATTTTGGCGAACGTTTTGAACAGGGTGTACCCATTGAAAACAACTGGATGAATCACCGTGGAAGTGAGAATTTTTCAAATCTTGTAAATTATAACCCGCAGTTTAAAGATAAGGCAGTGCGTTTCGATGTGGGCGAATCGAGCAACTTTATATTAACCCCAATGCTTTCCGAAGCTATTCGTCAATTACTGGAATGGACTCCTGAAGCCATTCAGCAATATTGTGAAACGATTTCCGAAAAACCTCTGAAAAGACTTCAGGAGAAAGGCTTTTTTATAGAAGACGCTAAGTACAGGAGTAAACATCTTTTTGGGGTCTACCTTCCCGAAGGAAAGGATATCGTGGATATCAAAGACCTACTTACGAAAAATAAAATTTTTGTTTCGTATCGCGGAAAAGCCATTCGGGTTTCTCCCAATGTATACAACACTAAAGATGACTTGGAAAAATTGGTACATTGTCTATTGCATTCGAAATAACCGGCTTTTATACCATGCCTTTAATATCGTTCCCCCAGGTAGGATAGGCAAAGATCATCGCTTTTAAATGATCGGGTTTTAACTTCCCGCAGAGGGCAAGTACAAATAAATTGATCATCTCTCCGGCATGAGGTGCAATTATATGAGCCCCCAGAATAAGGTCACGTTTTTTATCCACAATGGTTTTGTAGGCATAGGTCTCTTCGTTGATCCGTTTGGCATTAAACCATTTAGGCACACTTTTGTATTCTACCCTTATATCATAGCCCTTTTTTTTGGCTTCAGCTTCCGTAAGTCCGATGGACGCCAACTGCGGAATCGTAAACACCACCGAAGGTACCGGAGGAAAATCCATTTTTGTGTTTCGTCCTTTCCGCAGATTCAAACTTACGACTCTGGCTTCCTGAGAAGAAGTTGGCGTTAAAGGCAGAGATCCACTAGCCGAAACATCCCCACAGGCATAAACAGAATCATTGGTAGTGCTTTGTAAAAATTCATTGACGGTGACCCCGTTTTTTTCAAAAGCCACATTACCCTTATCCAAGTCAAAATCGTCAATAGAGGGCACTCGTCCGGCTGTATTGAAAACGAGTTGCACAGTGATTTGTTCTTCTTTCCCGTTCTTCTGAAAGAAAACCCTGTAATTCTTCCGGAGTTTCTCAACTTTGGTGACTTCAGCATGAAAAATAAACTCAATTCCCAGGGCTTCCGAAGCTTTGGTGAGATGCGCTACGATATCCTCTTCAAATGGACCCAACGGACGGTCTCCAAATTCCACAACCGTGACTTTAACCCCGCAACGGGCTGCAATATGTGCAAATTCCATCCCCACATACCCTGCCCCGATAAAAACAATGCTCTCGGGCAATTCGGGCATGCTTAAAAAATCTTCAGAATACAACACATGTTCGCGCCCGGGAATTTTTAATACTCTGGGTTTCTGTCCGGTAGCAATTACGATCTTTTTGGCCTTAACCGTCTTTCCTTCAACCGACAAGGTATTTTCATCCAAAAACTGTGGGGATTGATGATACATCCTGATTCCCGCTTTCTTCAGTTTTTTCTCGGTGGAAGCCGGTACCGCCTGTGTAAAGCTGTCTTTAAATTTCTGAAGATCCTGCCAATTAATTTCTGGAGCCGAAACAATGCCTTTCCCTTTTAAACTTTCTGAAAGGTGCCGCGCTTCAGTTGCTGCCAGCAATACTGTTTTCGGATCGCAGCCCCGCAATGCGCAGGTACCTCCAAATTCGCGGTGATCTGCAATCGCCACCTTCATTCCTTCGGCAGCGCAATCATACGCTACAGTCTTACCTGCAGTTCCGCTACCAATTACAAACACATCGAACGTCTCTATTCCCATCCTAGAAATGTACCAAAACACCGTGCAATTATATGTTATCAAAATGATAAAACTGTGTTCCTATGGTTTATAAAATTTCTGAACGACCTATCTTTGCCGTCCATGAGCAAAGCAGTAGTATCTTCGCTTTTTGCACAGTCTTCGCAAACCCGAAAACTGAGGGATATTATTGCCCGATCTTCACCCAAGACGATTGTTTCAGGCTTGGCGGGCTCGTCCTTATCGCTTGTTATTGCTGAAGTTTTTAAGACTTCGGAAGTTCCGTTTCTCATAGTGCTGAACGACAAAGAAGAAGCTGCCTATCACCTCAATGACCTCGAAAACCTGTTGGGTGATCAAAATGTATTGTTCTATCCGGGGAGTTACCGCAGACCTTATCAGATTGAAGAGACCGATAACGCGAATGTATTGTTGCGTTCTGAAGTATTAAACCGTATTAATTCGCGCAAAAAACCGGCCATCATCGTAACCTACCCGGAGGCATTGTTCGAAAAGGTAGTGACTCGAAAAGAACTGGAAAAGAATACCTTAAAACTGAAGGTTGGTGAAGAGGTTTCCATCGATTTTGTAAATGAAGTCCTTTTCGCATACAATTTTAAGCGCACCGATTTTGTGACAGAACCCGGCGAATTCTCGGTCCGAGGTGGAATTTTGGATGTATTTTCCTTCAGTAATGACGAACCCTACCGGATCGAATTTTTTGGAGATGAAGTTGACAGCATCCGTACTTTCGATGTGGAAACTCAATTGTCAGACGTTCAGCTTAAGAAAATATCAATCATCCCCAATGTGGAAAACAAATTGCTGGATGAAACCCGTGAAAGTTTCTTAATGTATATCGCCTCCAAAACCGTGGTGTGTTTAAAGAACGAAGAATTGTTGAGCAGTAGTATAGATAAGCTCTTCAAAAAGGCGACCGAAGCCTATACCGATCTCGTTTCAGAAATAAAAAGAACCGAACCCAACGAACTTTTTTGTACCTCCTCGCTTTTAGAACGGCAATTGGAAGATTTTACAAAGCTTGTGTTTAAAAACAAGTCGGAAGATGCGGCAGTGAAATTTCATACGCGTCCACAACCTTCATTCAACAAACAGTTCAATTTGCTTATTGAAAACCTGAACTCCAATGCCGGTTCGGGATATAAAAACTATATTTTCTGTAGCAGCGAACAGCAAGCCAAGCGGTTTCACGATATTTTTGATGATGCCGAACAACAGGTTTCTCAGTATGAGACCATCGTCTTTCCTTTGTTTCAAGGATTTATTGATGATGATGCCAGAAATGTTTGTTATACCGATCATGAGATCTTCGAGCGGTATCATAAATTTCAGCTAAAGAACGGTTATGCCAAAAAACAGGCGATCACTCTAAAAGAACTAACCAATCTGGAAGTGGGTGATTATGTTACTCATATCGACCACGGAATAGGAAAGTTTGGCGGACTCCAAAAAATTGACGTGGAGGGCAAACAACAGGAAGCCATCAAGCTCGTTTACGGCGAAAGAGATATCCTATACCTAAGCATTCATTCCCTCCACAAAATCACCAAATACAACGGCAAGGACGGAAAAGAGCCGAAGATCTACAAACTGGGAAGTGCGGCATGGAAAAAACTGAAACAAAAAACCAAAACCCGCGTAAAACAGATCGCGTTCAATTTAATTGAATTATACGCAAAGCGCAGGCTTCAGAAGGGATTTGCTTACGACCCCGATAGTTATCTGCAACACGAATTGGAATCTTCATTTATCTATGAAGATACCCCAGATCAGGTTACGGCTACTGAAGATGTAAAACGGGATATGGAGAATGAGCGACCTATGGATAGGCTCGTATGCGGAGATGTTGGCTTCGGAAAGACCGAAGTAGCCATTAGAGCAGCCTTTAAAGCGGTCGATAATGGCAAACAGGTCGCTGTATTGGTTCCCACTACCATACTGGCCTTTCAGCATTATAAAACATTTTCTGAACGACTCGCAGAAATGCCCGTAAAAGTAGATTACCTGAATCGTTTTCGAAGTGCCAAACAAAGACGATCTGTGCTGGAAGGACTCGAAAACGGAACGCTGGATATTGTTATTGGAACCCATCAATTGGTCAATAAAACCGTAAAATTTAAGGATCTCGGACTGCTTATAATCGATGAGGAACAAAAATTCGGGGTTGCAGTGAAAGACAAATTAAAAACCATCAAGGAAAATGTCGATACCTTAACACTAACCGCCACTCCTATCCCGCGTACGCTGCAATTCAGTTTAATGGCAGCCCGAGATCTTTCGGTAATTAATACCCCGCCACCAAACAGATACCCCATAGAAACCCATGTGGTAAGGTTTGGAGAAGAAAACATACGGGACGCCATTAGATACGAAATATCCCGTGGCGGACAAGTATTCTTTGTGCATAATAGAATAGAGAACATCAAAGAAGTTGCAGGGCTAATACAGCGATTGGTTCCCGATGCTAAGATCGGGATCGGTCACGGGCAGATGGAAGGAAAGAAACTGGAGCAACTTATGCTGGCGTTTATGAATAATGAATTTGATGTCTTGGTCTCTACAACCATTATAGAAAGCGGATTGGACGTGCCAAACGCCAACACCATTTTTATTAATAATGCCAACAACTTTGGGCTTAGCGACTTGCATCAGATGCGGGGAAGGGTTGGCCGAAGCAACAAAAAGGCGTTCTGTTATTTTATCACTCCACCCTATTCGGCTATGACCGAAGATGCCAGGAAACGAATCACTGCGCTTGAACAATTCAGTGAGTTGGGAAGCGGACTCAACATCGCCATGAAGGATCTTGAGATACGAGGCGCCGGAGATCTGCTGGGAGGAGAGCAAAGCGGTTTCATTAACGAAATAGGTTTCGAAACCTATCAAAAAATTCTTTCCGAAGCCATTGACGAGCTAAAAGAAAAGGAATTTAAAGACCTGTATACAGGTTCCGAACACGAGAAAACGGCCTTTGTAAAGGAAACAACGATCGACACCGATTTTGAATTGCTGTTTCCCGATGATTACATCAATAATATAACGGAAAGACTAAACCTGTATACCAAACTGAACGCTGTAGAGAATGAAGAGCAACTCCTAAAATTTGAAAATGAATTGCTCGATCGTTTTGGCGAACTTCCGAAACAGGCCGAAGATCTGCTAAATAGTGTGAGAATTAAATGGATCGCTATAGCCATGGGGCTCGAGAAAGTGATCATGAAAAAGGGGAAACTTATAGGGTACTTTGTGAGTGACCAGCAAAGTGCATTTTATCAGAGTAATTCGTTTACTGAAGTGTTACAGTATGTGCAGAGCCATCCGCAGCAGGTTACGATGAAGGAAAAGCAAACCCGCAACGGATTGCGATTGTTGCTTTCTTTTGACAGGATCACCTCGGTGGATAAGGCACTGAAAGTTCTACAGCCGTTTCATCAAACCCTGGTTTCTTAAAAATGATAGAACGCATCTTCAAAATGTTGAAGACTTTCTATATGCTTGTTTTTTAAGACAGCAATAATATCAAAACGCACTTCCAGATCGAGATCATTTTTTAGAACGTATTCATTCGCAGCCTTTACAAGGAGTTTTATTTTTCCCTTGCTAACAAAATCCTGTGGGTCTCCAAAAAAATCACTGTTTCTGGTTTTTACTTCAACCGCAATGAGGAGTTTATTCTTTTGTGCAATAATGTCGATTTCAGCCTTCTGAAAAATAAAATTTCGTTCTAGAATAGTATATCCATTTCGAGAAAGATAATCGGTTGCCAGTTGCTCACCAATTTGTCCTAGTTCGTTGTGATAGGCCATAGTTATAATAGAACTATGGGGAGGATGTGCTGCTTTAGAATCGTAAAGTTACCAAATTTGACCCAACTTCCAGAGAACATTTGCGACCCATGATCAATGCCCGGTTATCGTCTATATGGCCGGCAGGAAAACCGAAACAGACCGGAAAATGGTATTGAGCTACTGCCTCAGCAATGATCTGTACAGGGGTTTTCCCAAATGGAATACTATTATCCCGCATATCATTCATCCCGCCAACAATAAGGCCTGCGATGTCTTTCAGCAAACCATTTCGTTTTAAATTGATCATCATTCGATCTATATGATACAACATCTCATCCAAATCTTCAATAAAAAGAATCTTTCCTTTCGTAGAGATTGCTGAAGGGCTTCCCAACAGAGCGGAAAGCAGCGATAAATTTCCGCCTACCAGTTGTCCATTGGCCATTCCGGTTCGGTTTTGAGGCAGCGTCGATGTATATTGAATAGTATACTTCCCTTCAAACAAGGCCTCTTTTACAGTTTCTCGTGTATCTGAAGATTTTGTAAGGATATCGATGGCCATATTGGCGTGTAAGCTTTCTATTCCGAAGTTGTGAATGTGAGCATGTAATACGGTCACATCGCTATATCCTATGATCCATTTTGGTGCCGACTTAAATACTGAAAAATCTAATGCATCAATCAATCGAACCGTTCCATATCCTCCTCTCGCGCACCAGATGGCTTTAATATTTGGATCATCGAGTTGCTGCTGAAGATCGGAAGCTCGCAATGCATCATCTCCCGCGTATTGATGGTCTGAGGCATCTATGCTCTTCCCTAGCACAACGTTAAGTCCCCAGCTTTTTAATAGATCAAGTAAGGGTGCTATTTCGGTTTTGGTGATCTTTCTGGCAGTAGAGACAATGGCAACTGTATCGCCTTCATTGAGTAATGGGGGTGTGATCATGCTGTGATATTATTTTACTTAATGACTAAATTTATAGTGGTTCGGCCGTTGCTGCTTCATAAATGATCTTATGCACATATAATTTAAGTTCTTTTGCCTTTTCGTCCAAAGAAGAATGAGGCGCGTCTCCAATAAATTCTTTAGGAACCTCTTTATCGGTCTTTAAATACACAAACAATTTGTCATTTGTTAGATTCCCATCATTAAAATCGACAGCTCCGGCAAATTCCCACTGAAATCCGTAAAAATTTACCGGGATTTTATTTATCGCATTTAATTCCTCAAGGGTCATCCCCGGAGTTACCCCTGTCTTGGAATGAAACTTATTGGACCGGTTCGTGACTGTTACCCGCCAAACTCGGGTGGAATCGTTGGGTAAAAAGTCGATCTCCACTTCATTCCCCGTTCCGGGATATATTGTTGTAGACTTTAAAAAAGACATGCCTTCGTTGGCAGAGATCAGTTCTGATTTCATGTCCCCTTTTGCAAATGCCTCGTGTAGTTTCCCGTGATTGGCAAGTCTAGAAATTTCTTCCAGCGTGGTTACCTCTTTGAAGGGAGTTTCGCTCACTGCTTGAATTTCGATATCCTGAGCGTCTGCTTTATTTTCGTTCTTGCATCCCGTAAGCACTATAAAAAAACTCGGAATAAGTGCTAGTATCAGTTTTTTCATCATTTTTCTTTTAAAGATATAAATCTTAGGCTTTCCATACCTCATCATCTCTAAATTGTTGCCGAAAATACTACCTTTGCGCTTTAGCAAATTTTCATGAGTTCACCAAAGAGATATACTATTACCGCCGCCTTACCATATACCAATGGGCCGGTGCATATTGGTCATTTGGCAGGGGTCTATGTACCCGCCGATATCTACGCGCGCTTCCAGCGTTTAATGAATAAGGATGTAGCATTTGTTTGCGGAAGCGACGAACACGGCGTTCCAATTACCTTAAAAGCTAAAAAAGAAGGTGTGACTCCTCAGGAGGTAGTGGATAAATACCACGCTATTATAAAAAAGTCATTTGAAGATTTCGGAATTTCATTCGATAATTATTCGCGCACCTCGGCAAAGATCCATCATGAAACGGCTTCAGATTTCTTTAAAAAGCTTTATGACGACGAAAAATTTATCGAAGAAGTAACCGAACAATTGTACGACGAAGAAGCCGGACAATTTCTTGCCGATCGTTTCATTTTGGGTACCTGTCCAAAATGCGGATTCGAAGAAAGTTACGGGGACCAATGTGAAAATTGCGGTACTTCACATAACGCTACCGATCTAATTAATCCAAAAAGTGTGATCTCCGGAAACAAGCCGGTTCTAAAAGAGACCAAACACTGGTTCCTTCCGTTAGATCGATACGAAAACTGGTTAAAAGAGTGGATCGTAAAAGGGCACAAAAAAGACTGGAAGACCAATGTCTACGGACAATGTAAATCTTGGATCGATGACGGCCTCCGTCCAAGAGCCGTAACGCGTGATCTGGATTGGGGGATTCCCGTTCCGGTGGAAGGAGCAGAAGGAAAAGTACTCTATGTGTGGTTCGATGCACCTATAGGTTATATTTCTGCTACCAAGGAATGGGCAGCCCGGGAAGGCAAGGATTGGGAACCTTACTGGAAAAATGAAGATACTAAGCTGCTGCATTTTATTGGAAAGGACAATATCGTTTTTCATTGCATCATCTTTCCAAGCATGCTGAAGGCTGAAGGAAGCTATACCCTCCCCAACAATGTGCCTGCCAACGAATTTTTAAATCTGGAGGGCAATAAGATCTCGACCAGCAAGAACTGGGCGGTATGGTTACACGAATATTTAGAAGATTTTCCCAACCAGCAGGATGTATTGCGTTATGTACTTACCGCCAATGCTCCTGAAACCAAGGACAACGATTTTACCTGGAGCGATTTTCAGGCGCGAAACAATAATGAGTTGGTGGCGATCTTCGGAAATTTCATCAACCGGGTGGTTGTGCTAACGGATAAATACTACGACGGAGCCGTCCCCGAACCTTCAGAATTTACTGAAACCGACAGCCAGGCTCTGAACGAGTTACGAGCCTATCCTGCGGTGATCTCCAGTTCGATAGAGCGTTATCGTTTCCGCGAAGCGCAAATGGAACTTATGAATGTCGCGCGATTGGGCAACAAGTACCTGGCCGATGAAGAACCGTGGAAGACCATAAAGACCGATGCCGATCGCACCCAAACGATTATGTATGTGGCCTTGCAGATCGCGGCAGCCTTGGCCGTTTTAAGCGAGCCCTTTTTGCCGTTTACTTCAGAAAAACTAAATAACATCCTTGATCTAAAGAAGGGAGATCCTAATAAACGATTACGTTGGTCGGACATTGAAACCAAAGAAGCTTTACTTATGCCCGGTCATCACATCGGCAAAGGAGAATTGTTATTCAGTAAAATGGAAGACGAGCAAATAGCGGCACAAATAGAGAAATTACAACAAAGTAAAAAAGATAACGAAGCGATGAATGCAACGGTAACACCACAAAAAGACACCATCACCTTCGATGATTTTACCAAGCTCGATATGCGGGTGGGAACCATTATTGAGGCCGAAAAAATGCCTAAGGCGAAAAAACTACTCGTGCTGAAAGTTGATACCGGAATTGATGTGCGAACTATAGTTTCGGGTATAGCCGAAAGTTTTACGGCCGAGGAAGTTATTGGGAAAAAGGTAACTGTACTTGTCAACCTTGCTCCCAGAGCGTTACGAGGCGTGGACAGTGAGGGCATGATCCTAATGACCGAAATGCCGGACGGTAAACTTGTTTTTGTAAATCCCGATGATGCCGGGGTAAACAACGGAGCCACCATAAATTAAGAAAGCCGCTGCGCAAGGCAGCGGCTTTAAAAGAGCAGTGAATGAGCGCTATTTACTGCCCAACATCAGAAGCTCGTTACAAACGATCTCTGTGGTGTACCGCTTGTTTCCTTCCTTGTCTTCCCAGCTTCGGGTATTGATCTTTCCTTCAACCGCAACTTCTTTTCCTTTGCCTACGTAATTTTCAACCACGTCTGCGGTCTTTCCGAAGCAAACGATATTGTGCCACTGCGTATCGGTAACCCGCTCCCCGTCTTTATTTTTATAAGTATCGTTAGTCGCAATACTGAATTTTGCCAATTTCTTACCGGATTCCAGCGTAATGACTTCCGGGTCGTTTCCTAAATTACCGATCAACTGTACTTTGTTTCTTAGTGTACTCATAATTTTAAATTTTAATAATTAAACAGTTAAGATGAATCCCGGATCCTTTCCGGGAACTTTCGTTCTGAATCGAAACCAGCGGTTTGTCTGTACACAACGAACCCACTCCATCGAATCAACAGTACAAATATGAAACAACATCTCGAAAAGAGTCGGTAGGTACTTATTTACTTTCGTTTGTAAATGTTTGCAACGGATATATTGCTGGGACACAAGATCTTAAAAAGGATGATTTTAGGTTATATTTGTCTAGTACAAGTTCTTTTGTGGAACATACTGTATTTATATAACACGTTAGCAATCATTGAAAACAGACAAATTTTAAAATAAAGAAACGATAACTTATGAGCGAATGGATAGAATTTCTTTGGAGAGCAATCTTTATTGGGATTGGTGCGACTTTGGTTATGGATATTTACAAAATAATTATTAAGAAACTTTTGGGTATAAAATCATTGGACTTTGGTTTGGTTGGACGATGGATTGGTCATTTCACAAAAGGACAATTTTATCATAACAACATTACCAAATCAACCCCGGTAAGAGGCGAAAAAATTATAGGTTGGACTGCTCACTATCTAATTGGAATTTCATTTACCACTTTGTTACTCTTTATTTGGGGAATTGGGTGGACTAAAAACCCAACAATTATTCCAGCATTAATTATAGGAATTCTGACTGTCGCAGCACCCCTATTTATTATGCAACCAGCTTTGGGATTTGGAGTAGCAGCATCAAAAACACCGAATCCGAAAGTTTCTAGAATTAGTAGTTTTTTAACGCATACTATTTATGGATTAGGAATTTATTTAGCAGCACTATTATTGAAAATAGTATTAAATTAAAATGATAGAAAGGAAAACAACGAACCGCTAACAACGGCTATCGCTAACAGTTACTCGTGGATTAATTTTAACTTGAATTCTCATACTGTACTATCTTCCCATTAAACAAATCCCGAACACGGTTACCCGCCACAATCGTTATACGAAACCGTTATGCACAATGAAATTGAAGACTAAAAGCCCGTTTATTTGGAATTATGTCCTATCATCGTATTCGAAAATTGCTTCAATGGATAATTGAAATAAATTCGACATTTTAAACGCTAATGGTAAACTTGGATCAAACTTGCCCTTCTCAATGGCATTAATAGTTTGGCGCGAAACCGACAATAAATCAGCAAGATCGGCTTGCGTCATATCTCTTTCTGCGCGAAGTACTTTTAATTTATTTTTCATATATAGCGCTTTTTTCCAATGACTATTGCTATAATATAAGTGATACCGATTAACATCACCAGAAAGGCAATTTCCGCATCACCCGAAATGACATTAGCTATGTCCATTACTGAATAACTCAGTCCTCCCACGATTCCAACACCCAAAGCAACTGCCATGGCATCCAATTGAATTTTCTTTTGAAGTTCATCAAGTGCAGCCAAGTGTTTGATGTGTGCCAAGATCAATCCTGAACCAATAGTCATATTAATTGCAATTGCGATAATACTCCAAGTGGTGTCCTGTTGCCAGATAAACTTTGGCCCAAAGGTTGCCAATGCCAGAGACATTAACCACAAAAGCGACCACAACGCCAGATTAATAGTGGCTTTTTTCAATTGTTTGCTTACGTTCTTATTTTTCATTTGTAAAGTGTATTTGTTTATTTGTAAGGTTTATTTTACACAAATTTAATATAATTTTTATAAATGACAAGTTTTATTTACATTTATCAAAGTAACTATGCTTTTTGTTGTTTAGCAATATATTGGAGAAATTAAAGATGTCTTAAAAAATCAAGAATTGATAGAGCAAAAGGATAGAAGTGCGTGCAAATTAGAAAGTGCGTAACATCGGCTATTTCTGCAGTGTTGAAAATCCTACTAAAACCACGCATTTCATCAAAAACACCTATCTTAGAATCTGACAAGATCGCGTTGGCAGTTTGGTCCTGGCTCCGAAACGCACGCTCTGAAGTAGGCTGCGATTTAGCTCAGGGTTTGCAAGCTTTGCTCCCGCAAATTTTTTGACACGGTGATCCATCCGCTAAACGGACTCACGAGGATTAGACGAAACCCTAAGCGCAACAAAATGATGACAATCCAAAAAGTAAGCATATGACAAACTACATAGATGGCTTCGTTGTTCCCATCCCTCGAATTTATTTGGAGGAATACAAAAAAGCTGCCGAAAAAATAGCTGAAATATGGAAAGAATATGGGGCACTTGCGTATTTTGAATTCGTTGGTGATGATCTTTTCTTGGAAGGCACAACGTCATTTACCGATGCCATAGAAGCACAAGAGGACGAAGACATTGTATTTGGCTGGGTTCTTTTTCCGTCAAAGGAAATTCGCGACTTAGCCAACAAAAAAGTCCCGGAAGATCCACGAATGGCAGCGTTGGTTGCGCCTTTGATCAATTCAGACAAATTGATCTTTGATGCCGGTAGAATGGTTTATGGAGGGTTTACATCTCTTGTAGCTGCAAAAGAATAGTTGCGAACTTAGGGTGCAAAAAGCAAACCCCTGTCCTGCAATCATTTGCAGCATAGTTGCCGCGGAAGGAACGCAATTATTTTTAATCTCCGGAGATCAACTTAAGAAAATTTGACGTAATTTTATTTGTGCACCACGAACCATATCTTCGGATATAAAAATTTCGCTTTGGTGAGGTATCATGGGGTGGGTTTCTTTTTTCAGAGACTTAAAAAGCCGCAATGTCCTTAAAGCTGCCTTGGCATATGTGATCTTTAGCTGGGTCACTATTCAGGTAGCCACTATCCTTTTTACCATTTTTAACGTATCGCAATTTTGGCTGCAATTTGTAGTCATCATGTTAATTGTTGGTCTTGGCGTTTGGTTAGTGCTCTCCTGGCATTTCGACATTGGAGCAACAGGAATTCGCTTACGCCGACTCCCGGAAAACCCGGAGACCGGATCGGTGGCAAAAGCTTCGAAGGCAAATTATATCATCTTGTGGACCTTCAGCTTGCTTTTTGTGATCATTTCTCTGGTGATCTACGCCAAAATGCGTCCTACCGACGGTATTTCCAAAAATATAGAAGCAGGGTATTCCAATGCAGCCGTCGAAAAATCGGTAGCCGTACTCGCATTTTTAGATCTGAGTCCGGCAAAAGACAACGAATATTTTTCGGACGGAATAAGTGAAGAAATCCTCAACTACTTATCTAAAAACAATGAGCTTCGGGTGATAAGTCGAACTTCTTCCTTTTCGTTTAAAGGAAAAAATATGGACATTAAAACTATAGGAGAGCAATTGAATGCAAATTACATCTTGGAAGGCAGTGTGAGAAGAGCCGACAGCAATCTTAGGATCACGGTTCAACTTATTCGCGCCAGCGATGGTGTTCATCTTTGGTCGGAAACCTATAGCCGAAAAATGGCCGATGTGTTCGCAATACAGGATGAAATAGCCAAAGAGGTGACCTATAAACTTCAGGCCAGTCTGTTAGGTGAGAAAATTGAAAAGACCGATGTGAAGGCATATACTGCCTATCTTCAGGCCAAAAGCTTAGCCCTTCGGTATACCAAAGAAGGCGCAGAGACCGGATTGACCTTGATCGATCAATCTCTGGCTATAGATTCTGCCTATGCGCCTGCCTGGTTGCTTAAAAGCAAGCTTCATTTTCAGGATAGGGTTTATTCCAACAACTTAAATGCGCTGGCAGAATCCCAAAGAGCAGCCCAAAAAGCAGTCACGCTGGATCCCGAATATGCCGAAGCCTACGCATGGCTTGGTCGTTTTAATGTGATCAATTCAAACTTTCCCGCTGCTTATTCAAATTTTCAAAAGGCGTTATCACTAAATGCTGAAAACAGTGTTGTTCTAAGAAATGTATCGACCTACCCCTCCATTGCTTTAGAAGACCGAATAGAAATCCTTAAAAAAGCTCAAAGAATTGATCCGTTGGATCCCAGTAATTATCGTTTGCTCTCAATCTACTATTTCTTTCAAAGTAACTTTCAGGAAGCCTTAGAATCACTGGACACCTATTTGGTCTATCAACCCTTCGGAAACGGAGATCACGGATTACGCGGCGAAATCCTTGCATGGCTTGGATGTAAGGACGAAGCCATAATAGAAATCGAACAAGAAGAAGACGCGTTTTCTAAAACATACAGCAGCATAATGGTTTCACTTGTACTCAACTTAGAAAATGCGGCCTTAGAGATAGAAGGGCAAAAAGAGATTTTTGAGGATGACCAACCCTATCTCTTGGCTCAAATGTATGCGGTCGCCGGCAACAAGGAAAGAGCCTTCCATTATTTGGAAAAGGCGCTGAATGTTAGCGATTATGATATGTATTTTCAAATGCAAAGTGATCCGTATATGTCCAATATCAAGGATGAAGAGCGATTTAAGGGCATCCTCAAAAGGATGAAGATCCCAAAAACCCTGGTGCTTCACCTCAACGCAGCCTAATATCCTATAGGATATGACCTCATGTCCCGAATGAATTCACTATTTTTATGGGAAGGACAATTGCAATAAAAAGGTATGGTATCCCCATTTTTCGAAATCAAGCTTAAAAAAGAAAAGCTGCTAGTACTTTTCGCAGCAACCATTTTAATTACAGCAGTGGGAAAGGACCTCCTGCTTGCTGAGATAAAGGACTATAGTTTTTACCTTTCTGAATCCATCCTTTTTGAAACATTCTGGCTTCTGTTTATTCCCATACTTATTTGGCTGAAACCCTTTGTGACTAGTTTTGCAAAACAGAATAAGATTATAATCATTACCCTTTTAAGTATTTCTCATATTGTGCTTTTCTCCATATGGGTCTTCAGTATATCCCTGCTCTTTTTTGCTCACACCTTCAAATTTTTATGGTTGATTTCAGATACTGCACTGGATCATGGTGTTTCCTGTTTACTGATCTATGGTATGGCTATTTTAATTTTTCAGAAAAGAAAACCCATTCCTGTTGAAACAAAACATAAACTGCCTTCAGAAAAAATAATGGTAACCCACCGAAACAGAAAATTTCTAGTTGACATCGGGTCCATCCTGTACATACGGTCTGAAACGCCCTACATCGCTCTGGTCACCAGTAAGAATACCTATCTATACAACAGCTCATTAAAGGCGTTTATGCTGGAAAAAGCATCAGACCAATTTATCCGAATTCACAAAAGCACCATAGTCAACATTGGATTCGTAACGTCTTACCGGTCTCGACATAACGGAGATTACGACGTTGTCCTTAATAACGGAACAGTGCTTCGGCTAAGCCGTAATTACAGCAAGCAGTTTAAATCCGTTTTCAGCTAACTCATCTTAGACATTCAGGCACTCAGCTTACCACAAAATTGTAGCATTAAGACCTCAGAGTCCGTACTTTTAAAAAAATATCATTGCTATGGACATTAAATTTTATCAATTTATTTTTATCTATCTCCTAGTGATAGTACCCTCATCTTGTAATAGTCAGAGTACTAGTTCGATGGATTCCCAAAAATTTCGTCTTGTTGGAGGACCTTGCGAAGGTTGTGAGGCCGTCTTGGAACACCCAAAGAGAATCTATTCTACAGACACATTACCCGATTTTAAACAAGCGAAAGACAAAATAAAAGTACAAGGCACCGTATATCAACAAGACGGAAAAACACCGGCATCGGGTGTTATTATCTACGTTCATCACACCAATAATGAAGGTATTTATCCAACCCGTGGGGGTGAAAAAGGATGGGCAAAAAGACATGGTTACCTTCGCGCATGGGTTAAAACCGACAGCAACGGACGATATAGTTTTTACACCTTTGTACCTGCCGCTTATCCCAGCAGGACTGAACCAGCACATATTCATTTTACTATTCTTGAGCCCAATGGTACATATTACTGGATAGGCAGCAGCCATTTTGCGGGAGATCCGTTGCTAACAAAAAATGAAACAGATACGCTCGCACCAAGAGGAGGTAGTTCGGGATTATTGGATCTGAAACAGGAAGGATCGTTAAGAACAGGCACAAGGGATATCATTTTGGGTAAAAACATTCCAAATTATGAATAAGAGTTTCTACCTGCTACTGATGCTGTGTTTAATATCATGCAAAAACACAAGTGATCCCAACATACTATCCCAGGCATTTTCCCATGACGAATTTACCCCTACAGCAAAAAGTGATACGTTGTTTGTGGATCTTGTTGCTTCAGAAGTTTTATGGAAAGGAACCAAAATGAGAGGAGCCGGACAGCACCAAGGACGTATTCTGCTTAAAGATGGATTCTTTCTTTCCGATGGAAAACATATCACGGGAGGTAAATTCATAGTAGCCATGCACACCATTGAAGTTACAGATATCCCTAAGCACGAACCTGTTCCTAAAAAAAGGCTGGAAGATCATTTAAAAGGACCCGATTTCTTTAATTCTCCCAAATATCCCATTGCGATCTTTGAAATAACTAATGTACTTTCTACAGCGAATGGGATGCTAAACATTGAAGGTGACCTTACTATTAAAGATGTTACTCGCAGTATACAGTTTACTGCGATCTTACATGAAGGAACCTTTTCGGGTATATTCTCAATTAACCGATTTGATTATAATATTGGCTATACAGGAAGTTGGCTGGAAAAAACTTTGGTGGATAAGCAAGTTGAAATTACTATAAAAATGATCATTAGGTCATGAGGTTTTATCTTGGAAGTCTTCGGATAAAAATCTAATTTGGTTTTCCTATTGTAAACACTTTCACGAATTCATATCTTTAAAAAAACTTTCAATGTCTTTTAGATCCTTCAGCCTGATTTTTCTCTTCGGAATTATTTTGAACTCCTGCAATTCAAAATCAAAAGAAACTGTACCTGTCAAAGCCGCATTTCAGCATGATTCTATCACCGAATATATTACGAAAACCTATTCGGTTATGGAATTAAACGGAGCCGTAAAGAAAGATACGCTCAATCTGATGCAATCTGAAGTCATTGATACCGATGGGAAAAAATTAAGTGTAAAGAATTACAGCAATGAGGGTGAGTTGCTTTCGGAAAATGTCTTCCGTTACGATGAATCGGGTAAAAAGACAGGCGCCGATTATTACAGAGGTGGTATAAACACTATGTATTTCAAATACGAATTAGACGATAAAGGTAGGGAAATTGCGTATGAAGCCTTCGACAAAAATACCGATACCCTACTTTTTGACGGAGCCATGCTGTACGAAAATGAGGGTCGTTTACGTAAGGACGGTTATTATATTGAAGATAATTTTGTCTGGAATTTCGAATATAACCTCGACAATGATGGAAAGGAAGTGGGTTATGTTTATATAGACCCCAATACGGGAATTCACCATGCAACGGTTTATCGTTATACCGCCTATGATGAAAATGGAGAATGGGTAGAACGGCAGGTATTGGAAGATGGTTTTGTGGTAAGCATTCAAACCCGGGAAATAAGATCAATTTCTACCGAAGATGAGTAACTACCATTGTACCAATAAGAGTGAGTATCGAAAAGCCTATGAGGATTCGGTTCGTGACCCCGAATCGTTTTGGACAGCTATAGCCGAGAACCACTTCCAATGGAAAAAACCCTGGAAAAGTGTTCTACACTGGGATTTCAGTACACCTGAAATAAAATGGTTTGAAGGGGCTCAACTCAACATCACCGAAAATTGTCTGGACCGGCATCTCAATACCAGAGCAGATAAGACCGCTATACTGTTTGAACCTAATGACCCTTCCGAAGAAGCTGAACATATTTCCTATGCTCAGTTACACAAACGGGTATGTGCATTTGCAAACGTATTAAGAACACAAGGAATTAAAAAAGGCGACCGGGTATGTATCTATCTGCCTATGATCCCAGAGCTTGCCGTTTCAGTCTTGGCGTGCGCCCGAATTGGTGCTGTACATAGTGTTGTTTTCGCGGGATTTTCAAGTAACGCGCTGGCCACACGCATAGCGGACTCCGATTGTAAAATGGTGATCACTGCCGACGGTTCCTTTCGTGGAAATAAAACTATAGCGCTTAAAGGAATCGTCGATGAGGCTTTGAAATCTTGTCCCGGAGTGACAACCGTCCTTGTAGCGAAACGAATTAACTCCAACATTCAATTACAACAAGGTAGAGATCTGTGGCTACAACCGCTTCTGGATAACGCCAACGAGGATTGCTCTGCAGAAACCATGAATGCCGAAGATCCGCTTTTTATCCTTTACACCTCAGGTTCCACAGGCAAACCCAAAGGGATGGTTCACACTACAGCGGGATATATGGTATATACTGCATTTACCTTTAAAAATGTATTCCAATATAACGAGAACGATGTCTATTGGTGTACCGCAGATATAGGTTGGATCACCGGTCACAGCTATATTGTTTACGGTCCGTTGGCCAATGGAGCTACTACCCTCATGTTCGAAGGTGTCCCTTCGTATCCAGATTTCGGAAGATTCTGGGAGATCGTTGAAAAACATAAAGTGACACAGTTTTATACTGCACCTACAGCAATTCGGGCATTGGCAAAAGAACGTTTGGTCAATATTGACGACTACAACCTTTCCTCTCTCAAGGTCCTGGGGAGTGTGGGCGAACCAATAAATGAAGAAGCCTGGCATTGGTATGATGATAAGATTGGCAAAAACAAATGTCCCATCGTAGATACCTGGTGGCAAACCGAGACCGGTGGTATCATGATAAGTGCATTGCCCGGGATCATTGATACCAAACCTACCTTTGCTACCTTGCCACTTCCGGGTGTTCAACCTGCCCTTATGGACGAAAACGGAAAAGAAATAGCAGGTGATCCGGCAAGTGGCAGACTGTGTATTAAATTTCCATGGCCCGGAATGGCTCGGACTATCTGGGGCGATCATAAACGGTATAAGGACACGTATTTTTCGGCTTTTGAAAATATGTACTTCACCGGCGACGGTGCCCTTAGGGATGAAGAAGGCAATTACAGGATCACAGGAAGAGTAGATGATGTGATCATCGTTTCGGGACATAATCTGGGAACGGCTCCCATTGAAGATGCGATCAATGAACATCCTCTGGTTGCCGAAAGTGCGATCGTGGGATTCCCCCATGCCATAAAAGGTACCGCGCTCTACGGTTTTGTAACTTTAAAGGAAACCGCCACTTCAGAAGAAAAATTAAAATCGGAGATCAATGCTCTAATCACCAAAGAGATCGGCCCCATTGCAAAACTCGATAAGATCCAGTTTAGTGAGGGATTACCTAAAACCCGTTCCGGGAAGATCATGCGACGTATTCTTCGGAAGATCGCCTGCGGGGAAACCGAAGATCTGGGAGATATATCTACCTTGCTAAATCCTGAAGTGGTTCAGGAAATAATTGATGCCTCCAAAAAATAAACGTTCCCTGCTGCGGAAAAAAAGAACCCGTGAAACCACAATAGAATGCAAATACCCGGACTTTGGCTAAAAACTATAGCTGGCCGCTACGATAAGGTTGAGTCCAGCGGCAGCAATTCCGGATGAATAAGGTCTGTATCGCTGATCGGTTAAATTTTCCAACACTGCGTTTAACTGTAAGTCTGATGTAAGTTCATATTGCGCACCAATATTTAAGGTGTACCATTTAGGCGAGTACGGATTTCCGTTACTGTCCTTGGCATATAGAAAATCATTGGCTGCCTGACTGGGCGCAAGATCCTCAAAATCGAATTGACCGTTGTATTCGGCAAAAGCATCGAGTTTTAATTTTTTCCATGTCCAGATAAGGTGCGTGTTTCCGAATTGGGGAGCGGCGTGACGAATGGGATTTCGATCCCCGTTATCATCTTCCTCAAAACCGTCGGTAATATTGTATTGAGAAGTTAGCTGAAGATCCTCACAAAAGTTTAGTTCCAAACCGGCTTCAAATCCATACACCTCGGCTTTTGCAGCATTCTGGATCGCTTGTACCCTGCTTAATTCACCTTGATATTCGATCTCAGTAACACCGTTCAGATTAAAATCTCTGCGAACCAAGGCGTCTTCTAATTGAGTGTAATAGGTTGCCAGATCTAATTTAAGTACGTTATTGAAATTTAAGGTAACACCTAGTTCCCCATTATAGGCGTATTCCGGTTTCAGATCGGGATTAGGAACTACCACACTACCCGGCTCACTATCGAAAATTTTCCCTACATCGTCTATATTAGGTGCTCTAAAAGCAGTTCCGAAGTTAAGCTTCCATCCCAAAATTTCACTCGCCTGCCAGGTAAGGCCGGCGCTTCCCGTTAATGCTCCGGTATCTACATTAGCATCTTCGAAAGGAAAATCGTAAATGGCAGGATCGAAAGTTGCTTCAAGAATTATATGATTGTAACGCAGGCCTCCCTGAAACGAGAGATCGTCTGCAAGCTTCCATTGTAAACTACCGTATAATGCATACGAACTCCAGGTAGATCCGTCAGGATATCTAGAAGCATCCGTCATGGATATTCCACTGGTGATATCGGTTTGACTACCTGAACTTGTCACTTTATTATGAACACCTTCAACTCCGTAGAACAATGATACTGAATTTAGTTTTTTTGTGAGGTCTATCCCAACCGAATATGCGTCCACTTTCTCTTGGGTCTGAAATAAGGTCACGGCATCAAATTCGCGGTCGTTTCTGCTCTCTTTAAATTGCTGATAACTAAGGGTAATTAAACTCTGGTCATAGAGTCCGCTGTCCATTTTATTGGTAATCTGCAAATTTCCACTCATCCATTCCTGCGGCCCGTAATACCATTCGGCTGCCCTAAGGTCATCACCTCTTTTTCGTATCAACCGGTCATATCTGGGATAATCTGATGTGGTGGTATAGAATAACCCTAAATTGAAATCCCAATGGGTAGAGGGCATAAAACGGATCTTTTGCATGGTGTTGATCTGGTTATAACCTGTTGGTACCTGAACGCGAGGATCGGGGTTTTGAAGTACCACATCCTCCCCATTTATGGTTTCGGCATATTGGGGACGCAAGTAATCCTCGGGACCGTGTTTACCCATTTTCAAATCATCGAAATCACTGAAGGTCACAGATGTTAAAAATGCCCATTCTTTAAGACCGATATTAAAATCGATATGCCCGGTCTTTTCATTGTTTGCAGATGCATACCTCCCCGTAGTATTTCCACTGTAGGAAACACCTTCTTCAAAAGAGAATTTTGGTTTTTTAGTAGTAAAGTTCATAACCCCTCCAATGGCATCACTTCCGTAGACCACATTTCCGGGACCCAGGATAACCTCGGTACGCTCTATAGCAAAAGGATCGATAGAGATCACATTTTGAACATTTCCCGCTCTGAAAATTGCAGTATTAAAACGCACTCCATCTACTGTAATAAGCAATCGGTTTGTGCTAAACCCTCTAATTAGCGGGCTTCCTCCTCCTAACTGACTCTTTTGAACGTATACTTGTCCGCTGCTTTCCAAAAGATCTGCGGCAGTTTGCGGATTGCCAAATAGAACATCTTCACTGGAGAGCGTGACAATTTGCTGCGGAATATCTCTTTTTAATTGTCCGAATTTTGCAACAGAAACAACTACCTCATCCAGGGTACTTGCAATGGTATCCATGTAAACTAAGTTGCCGGCCTGAAGTATTTGTGCCTTACTTAGACTAATGCTGGAATGTGATATATGCTGAAATGTGATCGTCTCGTCATTCGAAAAATTTGAAATATCGACCATTCCGTCAAAGTCGGTGATCCCGCTTTTAGATTTGTCGGCATTAAAAAGGGCTGCTCCACTAATGGGAAGACCGGTATCTGCTTCTATAACTTGTATTTGCTGTGCTGAAATTTTAAACGAAAGTAGGATTGCCAAGAGTAAAAGGGGTATGCGCATAATGCTTTTTAGTAGTTAGTTAAACAGTTGGTTGAGAACCAAAACCGACTTCGGATCCCTGTACCCCTGTAGATGAAATTTGTAATACATCAACAGCAAATTAAGTACGTCCGAACGTGTTTTTTTGGTCAATTTTAATGCGTCTAACTCATCAAAATCTATGCCAAAAAACTGCTTAAAAATTGCTATAACCCCAGTGTTTTCGTAGGATACTGCATCCTTTGTGTTTTGAAAATTTCCTTCAATTACATTAAAGTATTCACCCTCAATTGTTGAGACGTCCGGGTAGAATCCCAAATAGGCAGTCAGCTTCAGTAAAAAAAGCAGGTGAAAGTTGGAAACCTTGTCATGAGTGTCCAGCCAGTACAGGGATTGTTCCAAAAATTTAAAGAGTTCGGGATCGGGATGTTCTTCGTTGATAGAATTTTTCAGCATTTCAGACAGAAACATTACGATAGCCCCTTTAACAACATCGGTATGAAGGCTTTGATAGGGTTGCAGCACTTTTGCCTCACTAATTCTTTCTAAAGTACCCTTATTCTTATGAACAGCGACGAGATCTAACTGCGTTAACGGCTGAAAATGTGAAACCCTTAATTTTCCCTTTCTGGATTTCAGTATGCCGCGTAACAAATAGCTTTTTAATCCGAAGGTTTCCGTAAAACAACTTACAATTAGATCGGATTCGGAATATTTTAGAGAAGAAAGTACAATGGCTTTAGTAGTGACGACCATTAGCGTACGATCATAATTTTTGAGACTTTCGTTTCAAGTGCGTCTTCGGTAGTAATTAACACCAGATATACTCCCGAAGCCACTTTATACCGACCAAAAGCGGTGGTATCCCACTGTACGCTTCCTCCTTCGCTTGTTTGTTCAAAAACAAGGTTGCCCGTAATATCGGTGATCTTCACATTGGCCTTAGCTGTGAGTCCGTCGATGGTAACATTCCCCATAAAGCCGGGACGTACCGGATTTGGATAAGCATACACGTTTTCCAGATTATCTCTGGGGGCCGTGGAACTGCCGTTATAGGCAACCAAACCATTAACCGTTGCAAAATAAACAACCCCTGAAAAATCATCGATAGCGATATCCTGCACATTATTGGAAGGAAGAGGTGAGTTATCTTTTGTGAACCTAAGTAAGGTCTCCTGTCCATTCGGAGACAGATAAAACACTCCGGAAGTAGCGGTGGATATCCACTTATTATTAGATCCGTCCACCGCAATGTCTGTAATTGACAAGTTAAACAGTAATTCCTGGGGGACGCCGTCTTCAAGAATAATAATGGGTTGAGCGTCTATGTCTGCACCTTCTTCAAAAAAACCTGCAACATTAAAGAGTACGCGTAAGCCGCGAAGTGTTCCTATCCATAGTCGATTCTGATTATCGAAAGTAAGTGCCCGTATATTTTCTACAGGAAGGTTACCGGAACCCTGCTCTTCCAGCATCTGCTTAAAAACGTTACCTGTTGGATTAAATGCAACAACGCCGTTCTTAGTCGAACCGAAGAAAGCATATCCCTCCCGGCTCACTGCGATCTCGGTTAAAGCCAGTTCATCGGTAGGGTCGGGGATAACCGAAGTAATGTCGAAGGACTGAAACTGCATGGATGGCGTCAATCGAAACAATCCATTGTCTACTTTAGATTGTACAAACCATAAATTGCCCTGAGAATCGAATGTAGAGCCGAAGATTCGAATATCGATCTCGGGTGGACGAAACAATGTCATAGGGCTATTCGTGTGGTTATATAGTATGGTAGGTGTCTGACCCTCTATTTTTAATAACCCCTTATTAAAAGAAGTCATATATACCTCTTCCGAATTCTCCGGATTGATAGAAATATTTACCAGATCATTAGCCCCCAAAACCTCTTCGAAAGGGATATTTGTCCATGCTCCTTCTCTAAGATTACTGATTCCTGCGAATGTAAGCGGGTTATAAGGATTGAAATCGACGTTCACATCACCAAAATTCACCCATAACTGTCCGGGAGATGCGTCTATTGAAAAAGGGCGGTTTAACAAAGGGCCGTCGGGTAATATTTGTGTTGCCTGATTTGTTCCGAAGGGAATAGCAAGTATCCCGTTTTCCACAGTTCCCAGATAGAGGGTATTGTTAAATGTATACCCAGACTGGCCCACATAATCGAACCCAGGTAGAATGGTTGCGGCCGCCTGTAGTACATAACCATTTCCGAATGTTTGGATTGAACTTGTAGTGGTGATCGTTAGAAAATCACCTTGCACCCCAAAATCTACGATATCTGCATTAAAGTCCTGCACAGTAACAAATCCACTTCCCGGCTGTTGTCTGGCAACTCTTCGGCTACCTATATGGGCATACAATTCATTATTCAAAGTTTGAATACCATTAAAAACACCCCCCGACAGGGTCGTCCATTCTTCATAATCGATAAGATCTTCACTGGCTACCAATGCTCGTCGCAATCCCCCCTCGTTTGAAGCTGCGTATATAAACTGCCCAAAAACAGTGGTTTGCTTAATATTGATCTGTGCTCCAAGATCCCCTATAAAATAGGAATCCCCAAATTCAAGAGCATCAAGATCGTAGACCGATATCCCGTACTGGGTGGAAATGTAGAGATTTCCTTCGTATTCATAAAAATGATTAATTCTCTTTCTATCCGGTGGGATGGTAGGTTTTTCAAGGATATCAACAACCTTAAGAACATTTTCTTCGCCATCGATCACGATTTCGATCAAACCATTTTCATAACCCATAATAAGTAAACCGTGTTCATCGCTGTAATAGATAGTTGATATATTATTTCCGGAGAGTCCGTTAATGGTGGAGATCGTATTTATTTCCTGTGTAGACAGGTCGAAAGTGAACACCGCATTTTCTGCACCACCATATAAGCGGTCGTTCCCTTGGGAAATTCCTTTTATGGAAACATACGAAAAAAAGCCCGACCATTCATTTTCGAAGTTCTGGGCAAAGGTAATGCTATAAAACAGGAGCAGTAATGCGCTTAAAAGCTGCTTCATAAGGTTATTTACATTTAGTAGTATAACACGCTAAAATACTATTTATTGCGGCATACAAACTAAAAAGGTTGCCATTTTCAGACAACCTTTTTATATAATTTACAGATAGGATTAGACTACTCCCTGAGCCATCATTGCTTCCGCAACTTTTACAAAGCCGGCAACATTAGCCCCTTTTACATAATCTACATATCCATCTCCGTCTTTTCCGTATTTTACACAGGCTGCATGTATGTCATTCATAATGCCATGTAACTTTTCGTCTACCTCTTTAGCAGTCCAACTCAAACGAAGCGAGTTTTGAGACATCTCTAGCCCCGAGGTGGCAACACCGCCGGCATTAGAAGCTTTTCCTGGTGAAAATAGAATTTTAGCATCCTGAAAAACAGCAATGGCTTCAGGCGTACAAGGCATATTTGCTCCTTCTCCCACGCACATACATCCGTTACTGACAAGGGTTTTAGCTTCTGACTCATCCAGTTCATTTTGAGTGGCACATGGCAAAGCGATATCGCATTTCACACCCCATGGTCGCTCACCTTCATGATACGAGGCCGAAGGATATTTCGATGTGTACTCACTAATTCGTCCACGTTTAACATTCTTAAGCTCCATGACAAAAGCAAGTTTTTCGGCATTGATTCCTTCCTTATCGTAAATATATCCACCACTGTCTGAAAAAGTGACCACTTTTCCTCCAAATTCCAATGTTTTTTCTGCAGCGTATTGTGCAACATTTCCCGAACCGGAAATTACAACGGTCTTACCCTTAAAGCTTTCGCCTTTGGTTTCCAGCATATTCTTTGCAAAATATACATTTCCGTATCCGGTTGCTTCAGGACGTATTAATGATCCGCCATAAGAACGGCCTTTCCCCGTAAGTACCCCGGTAAACTCATTGCGCAATCTTTTATATTGCCCAAATAAATATCCTATTTCTCTTCCTCCTACACCAATGTCTCCTGCAGGTACGTCGGTATCAGGTCCTATATGACGAGCAAGCTCGGTCATAAAACTTTGACAAAAACGCATAACTTCAGCATCGCTCTTCCCTTTTGGATTAAAGTCACTTCCTCCTTTACCACCACCCATAGGTAGTGTTGTAAGACTATTTTTAAAGGTTTGTTCGAAACCTAGAAATTTAAGTATACTGAGGTTTACACTAGGGTGAAAACGCAACCCACCTTTATACGGGCCAATTGCCGAGTTAAATTCTACGCGGTATCCTCTGTTTACCTGAATTTCACCCTTATCGTCTGTCCAAGGCACTCTAAAAATAATGGTTCGCTCCGGCTCAACCATACGCTCCAGCAATTTTTTACCCTGATAGGCTTCATTTTCTTCGATAAAAGGAATAACAGTTTCTGCAACCTCTGTAACTGCCTGCATAAACTCAGGTTCGTTAGGGTTACTTTGTTCTACTTTGGCGATGAAATCTTTTATACTCTGTTTCACGTATATAAAATTAAATTATTAATACTTTGGTTTAAATAAGATCGTACTTTAATATTAGCTCGTTCAAAAAAATGATCTTATTGATAATTATTCAACTAAACCGACGTTTTTGTAACGAGATGCAAAGATAAGTTATCTGTTTATATAGGACTATAATTTTTTCCAAATAAGCTAAATATCATCATTATATTTCGCTGTTTGATATGTTTTTATATATTTGTTACGTCTCAAACTAAACCGATTTAACAATGAATACCAGATTATTGCTATTGGTATTTTTATTTTGTGCTTTGCCTAAGCAGGAAATTTACAGCCAATTCGGGTTTTCCCATGAGCTTGGGATAATTACAGGTCCTGTTGTATTTTACTCAGATTTTGGACAGCGAAGTGATTTCGAAACAAATGCCGGAAATGTTGGATTTGGGGTTGGAATTGTTCATTATATCAATTTCTCCTATCGGGCAGATTGTAACTGTTACACAAGAGATACCTATTTTAACGATCACTTTAAAATTAGAAATGAAATCGACTACCACAAAACCAATTTCGAACACTTTGGTGAATGGGTAGATCCGGATAAAACATCACTAATTGCAGACCAATTGCGAGCCATGAAAGGATCGACAACAGTTTTTGATATAGGCTCCCAATTAGAGTTTTTCCCGTTGAGTATTCGTGATTTTGCCGCAGGTGGCTATAAAATTGCTCCATTTGGTAGTTTCGGGGTACATTATGTAAGTTTCGATCCTGAAGTTTACTCCGAATTAGGCCCTTTAAATACGGCTATATCAACACCTTTACCTAAATACAGGGATGCTTTCCAACAGGAGGGCGACAGTACCTGGTCTGTGGTGATGAGTGTAGGGATTCGATATAAGTTAAGTCCGTTGAGCGATCTTATGCTCGACAGTCGTTGGCAGTATTATTTCAGTAACTGGGTGGATGGTTTAAATCCTTCCGAAGAAAATAACGGTGGCTTTCCCGTACCGGAAAACAAATCGAATGACTGGATCTACTGGTTAAATGTGGGATATATCTACTACATCGATTAAAAAACTAAAAATAAATACCAAAGCCCCGAAACTCCTCAGGTTCGGGGCTTTTTTTTGAATTAATCCCAAAAGGAAAAATTCGGGTTAGTCAGAATTACTTTAAATTAATCCTGAGATTAGCTGAAATTGACGGACGATCAAAAATAAAGATCGAATTACTCACTGTGCTTTCAAACTCATTATTTTCCGCTTTAAAGGTAAGATTGCTGTATTCGAATACATTTAGCAAAACTCCTAAGGCAATATTGTTGTTTAAAGGAATTTCAACACCGGTATACACCATCCCAGAAAATCCGGAAATATTATCCTTAAATCCAAAGGCCTCAACCGAACCGAACGTATACCCTCCCTGAACTCCTGTAAGAATATTTAATCTGTTATTGCCAAGTGGAATATGATACTCGGCACCTAGTCCCACCGTAATTCTAGTCTCCTTTATATCTTTTTCTCCCAGCGGTGTCACAGCACTAAGTTTACCACCAATATGAACCGGATTTCCTGAAATGTTTCCTACATTGAAAAACACACCCCCAGAAGCGGTTCCTAGGGTTAGCTCATCCTTCCCAAATGAAATTCCCAGGCTGCCATCGACCCATGTATCTCTATAGTTAATATCTTTATCGGGAATTTCAATATAATTACTGTTCTCGGGAGGTAATCCACTCTTTTCAGTACAGCATAAAATTTGCTGCGCTACAAGTTTTGGCTTTTCCATGGCACCAATTACCAAACCATAGGGCGCTACCAGATACCAGTGGGTATATTCGGATTTCTTCCCTACTCGCCTTGTATAAATGGGCCCTACACTCTTAGACGAATACACAAATACGGCATTTCTAAACCTCTTAGAGTCTGCAGTCACACAAGGACAATCGATCACTATTTTTGAGGTGATATCCCAGTTGGCTGTTAGAGCATCCTTATTCTTTTTAAACATATACTTCAATTGTGTTAATTGCAGCTTAGTTTCCACCTTATACACACATTTCCCCTTTTTAAAGGACTTTTTAAATACTGTAAATGGTTGTTTTAACATACGCTTTAATTTTCTGTAATAGGCATTCAATTCCAGTAAGCGTAATTTCCCTTTTGCGGTTTGTTCAAGCTCTCCTATATCCTTTGTCGTTAGGTTAAAAACAAAATCGGCGTAAGATTTGCTTTCCACAAAAGCTTTAAATATTCTTATCTGTGTATAATATTTGAAATTTGGTAGCTTAGGCTCAAGTGAATCCAGTATTCGTGTGATCTCCTTTTCCAGTGTCTCATTGTCGGGCACAAGGGACTTCTTATCAATATTTTTCAGAAAAGTAACTGCCTCTTTACTACAACTTGATTTAGGTTTAGGGTTTAATCTGGCATTACCGTACAATCTTGTTAGTACCGTATTGAAGTTTTTTACCGATTTCGCCATGGCCTCGGCACGCACTTCTTCATCGGTTTTTCGCTGTGCATTTACATCCGCCAACGAGAAAAAGAAAAAACCTGCTAAAAGAAATAAGACTTTTGATTTCATTTCGACCGTTGTTGATTTCCCAATAAAAGTCAACGAAATAAAAGATTTATTTTGAAACGATGAGAATCTAAGGTGTTATAATTAGAATTGCATGGGGTCTGACTTGAATTAAGACAAGGAATCAATTTTATGAAGTAAGGCATTTACCTTGGTCCCGCTCACTGCAATTTGTTCTCCCGAGGTGAGTTCGAGCGTACTATCCTGTTTGTGAAAGGTTTTGGCATAATGCAGATTTACCAAATAAGACTGATGGCTTCGGAAAAAAGATTGTCCTCCCAGCTGATCGTCGTAAAGTTTAAGGGGTTTGGAAACCACAATTCTTCGGCCATCGTTGATATAGAATTCTGAATAATTATTATCAGATTTTATATATAGAATCTCTCCAACCTCAACAATATGAATCGCTTCCAGGTTTTTTAACACGAGCTTCTTTCGTTTTTGTTCGGGATTAAAGTTGTGAAAAAACGTTTGCAACTGAAGATTGTAATGTTCGAGATTTATTGTCGTAATGGCTCGATTAACCGCAGCCACCAGCGCCTCATCTTCAAACGGTTTCTCCAAAAAATCCAAAGCACTGAAACGGAAGGCTTCCACTGCATACTGACTGTACGAAGTAATGAAAATAATCTTAAATGGGATCGTTTCGTATTGCTGAAACAGGGAAAACACTACCTCATCCTGTAAATTTATGTCCGAAATTACCAGATCGGGAGCGTTATTATCTAAGCTTTTAGCCGCTTCAGCCAGAGTATGCGCAACCGGAAGCAAGTTAAGGTTAGGAAAATTCTCCTCGAGCGTTTCCATCACATCTCTGGCGGTATACACATCGTCTTCAATAAGCAAACAGGACTGAGCCATATTTATATATATTTCATTGGAAAAGTTAACACAATTTTTGTTCCCTGTTGTTGTGATTCGTCTCTGTTCGAAATAATTTCAAGTTCGATGGGAAACTTTTCAGTCTTAAGCAAATTCTCTATTCGCTGTTTTGTAATAGAGGTTCCCATAGATTTATGCAAGCTGTTGGCATTTTCTCGGACCCTGTGAATTCCCTGCCCATTATCGATTATTTCAACAATTACGTTAGGTTCCATAAGCCTGTACCGAACCACTATTTTTCCATCATCTAACCCATTTACTCCATGTATGATAGCGTTTTCCACAAAGGGTTGTGTAAGCATGGGAGGAATTCCTACATTCTCTGCATCGAGCCCATCTTCGATCCCTACCGTAAATTGGAAGGCATTGTTATGTACCAATTGCTGAAGCGCCAAAAAGTCGTTTATAGTTTCGTAATCCTCCTTTACGGTTATAAATTTTTCTACGGAATTTTCTAAGATATGTCGCATGAGTCCGCTAAAACTGCTAATGTATCTGGTAGATTTTTTTACATCATTTTGCTTGATAAAATACTGAATCCCATTAAGTGCATTGAAAAGAAAATGTGGATTCAACTGCATTAACAGCAGCTTTTGTGTCAGTTCCGAGAACTGAAGGTTTTGTCTTGTCTTGTGGTTCTTATAGGCAAAGAACAATACACTAAGCAAGAGAAGTATCCCAATGGCCGATCCCCATAAAATGGTTCGCTGGTTTACCAACTGAGTTTCTTTTAAGGCATTGTCACTTTCGAGCAGTTCGATCTCTGCGGCCTGCTTTTCAGTTTCAAAACGGGCCGTAATAGCTGCGATCCGGTCGTTTTCCTGAAGGGCATTAATACTATCTTTTAAGTTAGTATAGACAGCCGAAGTTTCGAAAGCCCTTTTAAAATCTCCCTGTTCTTTATAGGCATAGATCAATTTTTCGAAGATGTTCACCAATAAGTTTTTCTTTTTAGAATACAGTTCCGCCTTTTTCAAATTGGGGATCGCCCTTTGATATTCTCCCAGTTCAATATATGAGGTACCTATAAGATAATACCCTAAATCGACATTGCTCTCGTAATTGATCTGCTTCTTAATTGCTATGGATCGTTCTGCGGCAACAATAGCGTCCCTGTATCTTTCAGCTTCAAAATATCCTTTGCTTAGGTCGTGATATACAATGGCTTTTAATCTGGTATTTTCCTCATTCTTCAGTCCTTTTAACAACTTCTCGGCGAGATCTATCTTCGCTCCCGCAGTTGTAAGTCCTTCCGCTTCATCCAGATTGTGAACACTTAGTGAATTGTTTATCTGACTGTGATGGAATTTCGATTTCTCGAAAAAATAATCGGAAAGGTCGTTCCTGTTTAACGCGCTGTACACCATTCCTATATTAACATAAGTGCGCGCAAGGCCTTTATTGTTTTCATCATGGGTAAATGCTTCAATGGCACTTAAATAATTGGAAATTGCCTTGTCGCGTTCCTGATGTAAAGCATAGACCGCCCCTAAGGTGTTAAAAGTTTCTCCCAATAATTCATTGCTGATGTATTCGCTGTGTTCAACGTTAAAGCGTAAAAGGTCCAGCGCTTCATCAGGTTGCTTACCAAGCATTAGATAATAGGCCTTGTGTACATTGGTTTTGGCAATGACGGGAGTATCCTGGATTTTCAATGCCATAAGGCGTGCTTCCGAAGAAAATAAAAGTGCACTGTCTATACTGGTTTTAAACCTGGATTTTCCTTCATTGAGCAGGCTGTCGATCTGTTTTACGATGTCATCCTTTGGCTGGGCAAATAGGGAAGTACTTGCAACACAAAGCCAGAGTAAACTGACCGGTATCTTTGATATCAGTTTCAACCCGGTGAACATCAACATAGTATTAGTGAGTACTAAAGATAGGGAAAATTAAAATTGATTCCTTTCTGGAGTATATTCATAAAAAAAGCCCCATAAGGGGCTCAAGATTTATGATAGAGGATTATCTATCCAATAGCTTGTTTAAGGTCCTCGATCAAATCATCGGCATCTTCAATACCAACACTTAATCTTATCAAAGAATCTACAACACCTGTTTTTTCGCGTTCTTCTTTCGGAATACTCGCATGCGTCATACTTGCAGGATGTCCACTTAAGCTTTCTACCCCTCCAAGGCTTTCGGCTAACGTAAAAACCTTCATATTCTCCACGATCTTTATAGCCTCCTCATAATTATTTCCTTTGGTTACAAAGGAGATCATTCCTCCAAAATCCTTCATTTGCGCCTTAGCGATGTCATGATTGGGATGACTTTCGAAACCGGGCCAGTATACTTTTTCGATCTTCGGATGGTCATTTAAAAACGTTGCAACCTTCCTTCCGTTTTCACAATGACGCTGCATTCGCACGTGAAGTGTTTTAATCCCTCGAAGCATTAGGAAACTATCCTGAGGTCCGCAAATGGCCCCGCTTGCATTCTGAATAAAATATAATCGCTCTGCCAATTCGTGATCCTTTACGGCCAATAGTCCCATAACTACATCACTGTGCCCTCCCAAATATTTTGTGGCACTGTGCATTACGATATCGGCACCAAGATCCAAGGGCTGTTGCAGGTAAGGTGTTGCGAAGGTATTATCTACCGCCAACAATACATTGTGCTTTTGTGCAATGGCTGCAGCCGCCTTAATATCGATGATATTCATCATAGGATTCGTAGGGGTTTCCACCCAAATAAGTTTGGTTTGGTCGTTTACAAAATCTTCGATCTTGTGGGCGTTTTCCATTCCAATAAAATGAAATTTCACACCAAAATCTGCGTAGATCTTTGTAAATAGCCTATAGCTGCCTCCGTAAAGATCGTTGGTGGATATCACTTCATCACCGGGCTTCAACAGCTTGATCACCGCATCTATGGCCGCGAGTCCGCTCCCAAAGGCGAGTCCGTGGTTTCCGTTCTCCAAACTTGCAATAGATCGTTCCAGTGCCGCACGCGTAGGATTGTGGGTGCGGGAATATTCGTACCCCTTGTGTCCTCCCGGAGTAGATTGGGCGTAAGTAGATGTTTGATATATGGGCGGCATTACAGCTCCATAAGCCTTGTCATGTTCCTGTCCGCCGTGTATGGTTTTGGTATTGAATTTCATAGTGTTTTGTTTTCGATGAACAAAAGTAAGAGTTTAATTGATGATAGTAAAAACTGTCGTATTTTTAACGCATGAATAACAGAATTGTCATCCTTTTAGGGCTTTTTTTGGTTTTTCTAGGCTGTGACAAAGAACGCGAACTGGAATTTACCAGCGAATCTTTCTCGCAAAAACAGCTTCCCGAGTGTGAGCAAGTGTCCTGTCCCGAAATTACGGTCTCTTATACCAAAATTCTTGGAGATGATGAAGTTGCCAAAAATATTAATCTTCAGATCAAAGGATTTATTATTGGTGCCTTATATATGGGAGATGACGAACGGCCTTCTACGGCTAAAACCATTGCAGAAGCAGCTTCAGGATTTATTAGAATGTATCGGATGCACTCAGCAGAGTTCCCCGATATGAAAACGGAATACTTTGCAGATATTTCAGTCACCGAAGGCTATGTTTCAAAAACACTGATAAGTTTTGAGATGAGAAGTTATCTGTTCACGGGAGGAGCACATGGTTATGGCTCGGTCTATTTTACCAATTTCGATCCTCAAACCGGAGAAGAGATCTCTTCCGAAGCACTTTTTAACGATAAAAGTGCCATTACGCTATTTGTGGAGAAAAAATTCAGAAAAGAATTCGATATTCCCGAAACAGGAAATATTAACACAACAGGCTTTTGGTTTGAAAACGATACGTTCTATTTGCCGGAGCACATCGGATTTACGGAGCAGGAAATGATCGTGCATTATAATCAATACGACATTGCGAGTTATGCGGCCGGTCCTGTGACGCTTAATATACCCCTCTCTCAAATTGAACCGTTCTTACAAATAAAACTGAAATGAAAAAAATTTATCATCTTTCTACCTGCGACACCTGCAATCGTATAATAAGGACTTTAAATCTTCCTGAAGGATTCAGTTACCAGGATATTAAAAAAGACGAGCTCACGGTAAAGGAACTTGAAGCGTTGCGCGAACTGGCCGGAAGCTATGAATCTCTGTTCAGTAAACGTGCAAAATTGTACAAAGAACGAAATCTGAAAAACGAGGATTTGAAAGAGCGCGATTTCAAGCAGCTTCTGCTGGAACACTACACTTTTTTAAAACGTCCTGTAATAGTAAACGGAAATGAGATCTTCATTGGCAACAGCCCAAAAACGGTTGAAGCTGCCAAAAGATCTATTGAAAACAGTTAATGAGTTCACGTCTACTCGCATTATTGGCCGCCTTTGGAGCAAGTGCCATCTATGGTGTAAACCATACGATCGCCAAAGGCTTGATGCCTCATATTATAGAACCTTATGGATTTATTTTCCTCAGGGTATTGGGAGCAGCCGTAATTTTTTGGGGTATCAGTTTATTTTTTCCTGCCGAGAAAATTGATAAACGCGATTGGTTGCGTATACTGGGTTGCGCCTTTTTCGGGATGGTGCTCAATATGCTCATGTTCTTTAAGGGGCTAAGCCTCTCTACACCCATAAACAGTTCGGTAGTGATCACCTTAGCACCGGTACTGCTGTTAGTGCTGTCTGCTGTATTTCTGAAAGAACGCATTACCTGGTTAAAAAGCATTGGTATAGGACTCGGACTGGCAGGTGCATTGGCTCTTATCCTCTTCGGAATAAAAACCCAGCCCAATGCTCCCAATATTCCGCTTGGAAACTTTTTATTCATAATTAATGCGGCCTCCTATTCGGTTTATCTCATCATGGTAAAACCATTGGTGGCTAAATACAATTCCATCACCTTAATGAAGTTCTTCTTCCTGTTTGCCGTAATTATGAATTTTCCGGTAGGAATTGATGAATTCACCAATGTGGCATGGTTTCAGCTGGAGCCCGGGGCGATATGGAGATTGACTTTCGTGGTCGTAGCAACTACGGTCCTTACGTATTTATTGAACATTTATGCGCTTAAACAATTGAGTCCGTCGACCATTGGAGCCTTTATTTATCTTCAACCCTTATTGGCCGCAGTTTTTGCCATTTCCTTAGGAGCAGATACGCTTACACCTATTCGAGTGCTGGCGGCGGGATTAATCTTTACGGGAGTATTTCTATCGACAAGAAAGACAAAACCACTTTGAAAAATATTTTGTATTTTTAATCGCCTGTTGATTAAAGGCTTATAGAATTTAAAAGGTCTTACTAAGCTTGTTGATTGCGATTTCGGGGTTTACAATAGGTATTTCAACAAGCTTGGTTTGACATTAAACTCTTAAAGATGTTCGGGATATTGCCCGTATTTCCTTGTATCTTCCTTAGTAAGCACCTTAAAATCATTAGTTCTTGGGAGGCCTTCCATAATACGAAGCATTTTTTCCGGTAAGGGGCGTAACCTACGCGTTCCGAGATCGATCCACGAACCCATCATTTCGCCACGCGCTATGTTTCTTCCCTCGGTATCATAAAAATTCTGAAGGAACGAAAAATACATTCCGTCTTCCGATAAGCCTTTTAATTGAGCCGACACCGTTATGGGTTTCCCCGGAAAGACTTCCTTGAAATAATAGATATGCTCATAAAACACCACCGGTCCCATGTTGAATTCGACCATCTCTCTTTGTCCGAAACCACCGTCCATAAAGCAGGATAAGCGGGTATGACTCATATAACTTATATACGAACTGTTTGCTAAATGTCTGTTAGCGTCCAGATCGTTCCATCTCACTTCAAATTCCTTGGTATACATCGAACGGTTTTTTTACAAATTTAAACTACTTTCGCAATGCAAGCATAGCACTTCCATTGGATTTTTGTAAAATTAACCATCTTTATGCCCCTTATTGACTCCGCATATCGTACTTCCGGTTTATTTAAGAATGCACATTTTGCCACAGTGTATTCTGCAAAATTGCGCCCTATGCCCAAATTACTTCAGGAGCGGGAGCGTATTACCTTAACCGACGGTGATTTTATAGACCTCGATTGGTCCTTTTCAGAAAAACCGGGTAAAAAGCTCGCCATACTGTTACACGGACTGGAAGGTAACTCGAAACGCACCTATATTAAGGGGCAGGGAAAACAATGTGTACAACACGGTTGGGATGTTGCCGCCGTAAATTACAGAGGCTGTAGCGGCGAGAATAACAAGGTATACGCGTCATACAATGCGGGAAAGACCGATGATCTGGAAGCTGTAGTGAATTTTATTCTGAAGAAAGAGCGTTATGACGAAATTGCGCTGGTTGGTTTCAGTCTGGGTGGAAATTTATTACTGAAATATCTGGGAGAGCGGAAAAGCCTTCCGAAGCAAATAAAAAAAGGTGTCGCCATCTCCACACCGTTAAGTTTAAAGGATTCTTTGGAGAAATTGTCACAATTAAACAATCGTCTTTATCATACGTCCTTTCTTTACAACCTGAAGAAAAAGGTTAGAAAAAAACTGCAACAACACCCTGAAAAACTGAGCAGAAAACAAATTAAAGAAATACGAACACTTTTAGATTTTGATAATGTGTATACTGCTCCGGCTCATGGATTTAAAGATGCATTCGACTATTATGAAAAGAACAGCGCCCTTCAGTTTCTTCATAAGATAGAGATTCCTGTTCTTATCCTGAACGCTCGCAATGACACATTTTTATCGGATAATTGCTATCCTGTTGAGCTTGCATCAAATTCTGAAAACATTTATCTTGAATGCCCAAAACATGGGGGACATGTAGGATTTCACCTTACCAACCACTGCTACTATAGCGAAAAGAGAACGGTAGAATTTTTAAATGACTAGCGAACATTCTTTATATCTGAGTTTAGGCTATTGCCTGTTTATGCTCGCGCTGGCCTTGATATTAAAAAAATTCCCTCCCAGGAAGATCAATCATTTTTACGGGTATCGAACCCGGCGATCCATGCTTACAGAGCATACCTGGGTCGCAGCCAACACCTATTCCACTCGCCTAATGATTAAAATTTCCCTTTGGAGTTTTGTTATAGCGTTGGTTACGTATTTTATTTACCCCGAGTTCACCCTTTGGACAACCCTTATTGCCAACACCTTGTTGTTATTTGTAATAATCTTTAAGACCGAAAATTATCTTAAAAAACATTTTGACGATTCGGGAAACCCCAAGTAAACTGCCCTATTTTTCATACCTTTGCGCATCTAAAATGTGATTATGATTCAGTCAATGACAGGCTATGGCAAATCTTTGGTTCAATTGCCTTCCAAAAAGATTACCGTAGAAATAAAGTCGCTTAACAGCAAAAACTTAGATCTCAATACCCGAGTTCCATCTTCCTATCGAGAAAAAGAGCTGGAGATTCGCAACCGCTTGTCGAAATCACTAGTCCGCGGTAAAGTAGATTTTAACCTCTATGTTGAAATTACCGGTGAAGAAACGACAACCGAGATCAACGAGATCGTGGTAAAGCAATATATGCAGCAATTAGCCCGGGTTGCCAATGGAGATCCGGTGGAATTACTGAAAATGGCTGTTAGAATGCCCGATGCCCTTAAAACCGAGCGCTCTGAAATTGATGAAACAGAATTTAAGGTCATTCTTGATGCGGTGGATAATGCGTTGGAAGCCTTGAACGCCTACCGATTTGACGAAGGTGAAGTGCTAAGGCAGGATTTCTTACAGCGTGTAACTACGATTTCAGATTTACTAAATAAAGTAGTGACCATGGATCCACAGCGGGTTGAAAACGTAAAAGATCGTTTGCACAAAGCCATTAGTGACCTCAAGGAAACTGTGGATGAAAACCGTTTTGAACAGGAGCTCATCTACTATCTCGAAAAATACGATATCACCGAAGAAAAGGTTCGGTTAAGAAATCACATTGACTATTTTATTGAAAATCTTAATTCCAATACCTCCAATGGTAAAAAACTGGGCTTTATTACTCAGGAGATAGGACGCGAGATCAACACCATAGGGAGCAAGGCAAATTTTGCACCCATGCAACAATTGGTGGTACAAATGAAGGATGAACTGGAAAAAATAAAGGAGCAATCCCTAAACGTATTATAATGAAGGGAGGAAAATTGATTGTTTTTTCGGCTCCGTCGGGAAGTGGAAAAACCACTATCGTTCAATATTTATTGCAACAGCAAGACCTTAATCTGGAATTTTCTGTCTCTGCAACTTCTCGCGATCCCCGCGGAGAAGAAAAGCATGGGGAAGATTATTATTTTATGAGTCTCAAAGAATTTAAACAACATATTAAAAACGACGATTTTCTGGAATGGGAAGAGGTGTATCGCGATAATTTCTACGGGACCTTAAAAAGCGAAGTAGAACGTATCTGGTCTCATGGAAAAAATGTGATCTTCGATATCGATGTGGTTGGCGGACTTCGTATCAAAAAGAAATTTCCTGAAAAAACACTGGCTGTCTTTGTAAAACCACCCAGTATCGATGAATTGAAGATCCGTTTAAAAAAGCGCAAGACCGAAAGCGATGAGCGCATTAATATGCGCATTGCCAAAGCTTCAGTCGAGCTCGCTACCGCACCTCAATTTGATCATATTATCGAAAATAAAGACTTAAAAGTTGCTTTAAAGGATTCGCATGATCTGGTGTTGGAATTTATTCAGAATAAAGCGGAAGAATAATGACTTCTGAAAAACGTATCGGTTTATACTTCGGAACATTTAACCCCATTCATATTGGGCATCTCACTATTGCCAATCATATGGTGGAGTTTAGTGATCTGGACGAAGTATGGCTGGTGGTTACTCCTCATAATCCACACAAAAAGAAAAAAACTTTGCTGGATGATATTCAGCGTTTAAGTATGGTTCGCATGGCAGTGGAAGATTATCGTAAACTAAAGGCCAGTACCGTAGAATTCGATCTGCCTCAGCCAAACTATACTGTGACGACGCTGGCGCATCTCGAAGATATTCATCCCGATTTCGAGTTTTGCCTTATTATGGGTGAGGACAATTTAAAGAGTTTTCACAAGTGGAAGAATTACGAGGTAATCCTGGAGCGTTATGCCATTTATGTCTATCCGCGTATTTCGGATGGTACCCCCCAACCTGAACTACTGGATCATCCTAAGATCACTAAAGTACATGCCCCTATAATGGAGTTGTCATCTACCTTTATTAGAAAGGGTCTTAAGGAGGGCAAGAACATAAGACCAATGCTGCCCGAAAAGGTATGGCAGTATATAGACGAGATGCAATTCTATAAATAAAACCGCCCCGACAATAAGATTACTGTGGAGCGGCTCAACTAAATAACCAACCAAAAACTTGTTATAAGTTAGTATTGTAACGCAATTTCTATATTAAAAATTGCTGATCTTCTTCATTTGTTTTGCGATCGTCGCTTTAGACTCCCGCAACTTCCCTTCACCGGGCGTTTTGTACTGAATATATCCTCTTCCTGTAAAGCGATATAAAGTACCGGAAGCAGCGTGAAACAATTCTATCGTGCTGTCATTATTAACGCTCAGTTCGAAGTATTCATTGCCCAGATAATCATAATCTAGTGTTAAATATTTCAGGTAATAATCACCCGGTACATCATCAACATTATAAATTCCTGTATAATCCCAATACAGTTCGTATATATTGGTTCCGCTAGGATCCTGAGAACTTCTGAAATTATCTTCACCACCTCCGGGAAGGAACTGAACAAAGTTTTCGTTATCAAACTCGTTTAATTCTCCATAAACGCTGGTGAAGGTTTTTTCCCAGGTCACGTACTCCTGAAGAAAATAGTGGATATTATCATAAAACACCTTGTCGTAATCGAAGGTACCACGTTGATACCCTACCAATATATAAGACAGATTGAGCGGCGCATAATACAATTCAATTTCATTCCCGCTTAACTGAGTCACCTCGAATGAGTGAAAACCATCAATATCATGAGAAATATCCAAAATAAAATCGAAGGTATCGTAATAGCCAACCGAAATTCCATAGCCATTTCCCTGCTCTCCTATTCCAACCAGATTATTGTTGGCGTACACCGTTCCGTTTCTAAACGACATGGTAAATGCTTTCTGCATAAAGGGGATATAGCCGTTTCCAACACTACGATCTATATCTACATACCATAGTTCATAATCTGAAAGCAATTGCCCTAAGGTAACGGTGTTCACCGGATCGCCATGATGCGGTGGGTCATCTACTATCACTTCGCTATAGCAGGAATTGAGCAACAAGGCTAACAAGGTAAATCCAAAAAATTGTCTAATCGTTTTCATAGGTCCGGGTTTTAACATTTCATTGTATAAATTCCAAAAGCTATGCCAAAAATGTAAGTATCTAGTTTACAGTTTTTTATATTTATTTTTCTGAAGTCGGTACAGGCTGTAAAATACTTATCGGACAAAATTTCAAGTCTTTTGAAGTCGTCAATTTCATGTATTTCCCCGCTTATTTCCGTACTTTTGATCTTACTGAAGAAATTTCTATGTCTAAGAATAAAACATTTGCCGTTTTTGGCGGTGGAAGCTGGGCTACGGCCATCGTTAAGATGCTGTGCGAAAATTTGGATGAAGTTGGCTGGTATATGCGAAGTACCTATGCCATCGAGCATATAAAAAAAGAGGATCATAACCCCAATTACCTGAGTTCGGTTGAGTTTAAACCTCAACAGCTAAAACTTAGTAACGACATTAATGAAATGGTGTCTTATGCAGATTATCTCATCTTTGTGATCCCTTCGGCCTTTTTACATGAAGAACTGGAAAAGCTTACGGTTTCTTTAAAAGGCAAGAATATCGTTTCGGCCATTAAAGGAATCGTTCCTGAAAGTAGTCTTATAGTAGGCGATCATTTCTATACGAATTACAATATTCCGTTAAAGGATATTGCTGTGATCACGGGACCCTGTCATGCCGAAGAAGTTGCCCTCGAACGTCTTTCATACCTCACCATCGCCTGCGCCGATGAAGAAAAAGCCGAGTTTATTGCTACCAAGTTGCGAAGTGATTATATAAAATGCTCCACAAGTGACGATATCATGGGTACCGAATACGCGGCCATGCTAAAGAATATTTATGCCATTGCCGCCGGAATTGCCCGTGGTTTGGGTTATGGAGATAATTTTCAGAGTGTATTGATGAGCAACGCCATTCGCGAAATGAAGCGCTATGTAAAAAAGGTACACAAAATGAAGCGCGACATTAATGACTCGGCCTATCTGGGCGATCTTTTGGTGACCGGATATTCAACTTTTAGCCGTAACCGAATGTTTGGAACCATGATAGGGAAAGGGTATACCGTTAAAAGTGCTCAGCTTGAAATGAGTATGATCGCCGAAGGGTATTACGCCACAAAAAGCGCGCATGAACTCAATGAAAAGCGCGGCAAGAAGAAGGCGAAGACTCCTATTATTAATGCGGTTTATGAAATTCTATACGAAAATAAAGAGCCTAAAAAAGTCTTTCAAAAGCTCACTGAAAAATTAAACTAGGTTGTAACTTTTACAGTTACACAGCCCGAATTCCTTCGGTGTCCAGCATCGGAATATGAATGGAATTCTCTTCAGAGATCGTATGTGAATTAAATACAAACCTTCGCTCAAACAGTTTTCCTTCAGCGAAAAAAGTGACCAGATATTCGTTGGTGAACCCCAAAACTTCGTCGGTAATAAGTTCTACTTTAGCCGAAGTATTAGACTCCATATCTCCCAATCCGTGTCGAAGGACAGACGTTTTTTTGTCTTCGGAATTTCCCCGCGACATGACCAACACCGTCTCTATAGTATCCATTCTTAAGTTAAGTAGATACACATTCCAATTCTGATTTAAAAAATCTTTGTCCCATTCCCTTATGGCCACGACTTGAACCTGTTCGGCAATATGAAATTCAATATCCTCTTTCATGAATTTTTCTGTTCTGAAAAGTCTTGTGAAGCTAAGTTAATCGGCGTTCTTAAATTGTTGTAAAAAGCGCAGGTCGTTTTCACTAAACATCCTAATATCCGGGATCTGATGCAGGAGTAAAGCGATTCGGTCTATTCCCATACCAAACGCAAAGCCGGTATAAGTTTCCGAATCAATTCCGCAGTTTTCCAGAACATTGGGATCAACCATCCCGCAGCCCATGATCTCAAGCCAGCCGGTACCCTTGGTCATTTTATAATCGGTTTCGGTCTCCAGTCCCCAGTAGACATCTACTTCGGCACTGGGTTCGGTAAAAGGAAAATAAGACGGACGCAAACGTATCTTTGATTTTCCGAACATTTGCGTTGTGAAGTACTGAAGTGTTTGTTTCAGATCGGCAAAACTCACACCCTTGTCTACATACAATCCTTCCACCTGATGAAAGAAACAATGCGATCGCGCCGAAATAGCTTCATTTCTATACACTCTTCCGGGCGAAATTGTTCTAATTGGAGGCTTGTTATTCTCCATATATCGTACCTGAACCGAAGAGGTATGTGTTCTCAACAAAACGTCCGGATCGGTTTGAATAAAAAAGGTATCCTGCATATCGCGCGCCGGATGGTATTCGGGTAAGTTCAACGCACTAAAGTTATGCCAGTCATCTTCAATTTCGGGGCCTTCAGAAACATTAAACCCTATACGCGAAAAAATATCGATGATCTTATTCTTTACTATAGAAATGGGATGTCGGGACCCAAGTTCAACAGGTTCACCCGGACGGGAAAGATCGTCGTAGATTCCGGAAGCCACCTGAGCCGCATCTATGGATTCGGTTAAATCATTTACCTTTTCCTGTGCTACATTCTTTAACGTATTCACTACCTGGCCGAATTCTTTTTTTTGGTCGTTGGGAACATTTTTAAATTCGGCAAAAAATTCGTTAAGCAATCCCTTTTTACCAAGATATTTTATTCGGAAAGCTTCAATTTCGTCTTTGGAAGTGGACGAAAAAGCTTCAACTTCGGCAATGTGTTTTTTAATTTTATCGATCATGATCTCAATAGCTACAAGGTGGCAAAATTAAGGAATTTCTATTCAATCACTTCTTTTTCGAGAAAGTATTGTACAATGGCTTCTTTCATCAAAACACTTTGCTCTCCTGCCTTAAGCGGAGGTAACTGCTCCAGTATCTTGTAGTGGGGCCAGCCGTCCTTGTCGAAGTAATCAAATTCGTAATATCCAAAAGGTTCCAGCAAACGGCATATAGCGATATGCATAAGATTTAGCTTTTCGTCCTTCTTAAATTTACGATGTAACTGTCCTAATTCCTGTAATCCAACCAAATAGATCACCGCATCCAGATCAAGTGGTTCTCCATCGGCAAATCGGTCGCTCAAGAGTTTCACGACGGCCTCCCAGCGTATTTTTAATTGTTCGTCTCTGGCCATATCATTCTAAATATCTAACCGTAGGTGTTATTTTTTTCAGCAACATTTTCTATTCACGGGCTGCAAAGATACGTTTCTTGCAAAACTCTTTTACTATCTTTACAGGAAATACAGCCTATGAATGTGATCGATATTGTTTTGGGAATTCTATTGTTAATCGCATTCTACCGTGGAATTAAAAAAGGTCTCTTTGTAGCGATCACTTCATTTGTGGGACTTATTGCCGGGGTTTACGGTGCTATTTATTTTTCAGATTATGCAGCTGCATATATTTCGAGCTGGTTCGATTGGGGGACTCAAACCACGCAACTGGTTGCTTTTGCAGTTACTTTTGTGATCATTGTAAGCCTAGTCACTCTGGCAGGAAAATTTCTCACAAAAATTGCAGATTTTGCTGCTTTAGGACTCATCAATAAACTACTTGGAGGTATATTTAATTTACTTACCTGGGCCTTTATTTACAGCGTTTTCTTTATGTTCTTGAACTCATGGCCGGATTTACCTATGAATATTTCAGAAGAACGAAAAGAGAATTCTGTATTGTATAAGCCTGTTGCTTCTCTGGCACCTATGATCATCCCCCATATTCTGAAAGAAGTAGACGAATTGAAAAACACAGAGGAGGACACTCCCGAACAGCCTACCGAAGAAAATTAACTACAATTGCTTTATATCTGAAAGCGGGACCCAGCCGTCTTTACCATTCGCCAACTGAATTCTCGCCCAGGACTCTTCAATAGTGAGCACCTGTACTTTGGTACCTTCGTGAATAGTAAATGAAACTTCACTACCAAGTGTTGGTCCGCTTTTTACGTCACTGCTTTCCGCAAATACGATCGCAGGTTTGTCCTTTAATGCTTCAGAATGGGTGTTAAATGCAATGGCCAGTGTTACAAAAAGCAGAAGCACACAACTTATGGAAGTAGCAAACAACAGACGCTTTCTACGTTCCGAAGCAGAGAAATAATACAACAGGAACAACACCACAAAAGCCAAAGAAAAGACGACAGCCGCCACAGCCCAGCCGTCCACACTAAGCACTCCCGATATACGCGAATTCCACCGTTTAAATATCGTTTGCGGCATCGCTTCAATGGCGTCCACCCGTGCGTTTTGAGCAAACAACAGATTGTTTTTTATATCCGTATCTCCCGGATCCAGTTGAAGCGCTTTTTCATAATAATAGATACTGGGGCCTATATTGTTGAGCTTGTAATGTGCGTTTCCTAGATTAAAATACAAGGCAGCCGAATGCTCACCCTCGTCCAGAACCTTCATCCAGGCTGTAACAGCCTCCTGATAATTGGCAGTCTTATACCTGGCGACTCCCTGCTCAAACAAGGTCTCAGTTTGTGCCATTCCAAGTACGGAAACTAAAAACGCAAGTATGATAATAAGTTGTTTCACTGGTCCTATTTTTTACTGAATCTGTTTATCTATTGCTGAAATCACTTCTACGGAGCGGCTGTAATCCTTTTCAATTGTCACATTTGAAGCCGGTGTATACCGTGCATATTCACAACTCTTAAGTAGGTCTGTAAACTGATTTACATGTGCTAAAGAAACCTGACGATCGGTAAGCAAGGTGGCGATCCTGTCTTTGGACATTTCGGCTGTTTCTATGGCGATCTTGGCCTTTAGATAATTGTGTAACGCCCGTTCCAAAGATTCGTAAAAGAGATTCTTATCCTGCATGTTCCGCTTAGCTTCAGAAAGATATTTTCTGGCAAGTTTTTCTGCCTTCCGAAGTTTATTTCCAACGACATCATTTAGTCGTTGCTTTCGTTTCTTACCGGCGATGATAAATAATGGAATTAACAATAATGGTCCGCCCAGTAAGGTCCAGAATAATGGTGATCTAAAGAAATTATCTCCGCCAATAGCTTCCAGATCGGCATCGAGTTTAATAAATTTAAACTGATCTTCAGACAGTGAAACAGCTGTATTGGTATCTCCGGTGTTGCTACTGGTATTGTTTTGGGTCGTTACCGGACCGTTTTCTACATCGATAATGATCTCTTGTGAACTAAGGCTCACATATTTTTCTGCCTTAGGGTCGAAAAAGGAGAATGAGATAGGTCGAATAGGATAGGTTCCCTTAAACTGAGGCACTACAGTGTAGGTTTCGGAAGAACTTCCTCGCATCCCATCGGCAAAGGTTTGAACCGAATTGGATCGTTCGGGCTCATACATCTCTAGGGATCCGGGAAGTTTTATAGCGGGAAGGTTGAATAATTTAAGGTTTCCTTTTCCATCCACTTTTACGGTAAGCTCAAGCGATTCGTTCGCATCGAGTTTGGTTTTGGAGGTGGAAACATCAAAACTGAAATTCCCCACTGCACCGTCAAAATTATCGGGGCGATTTTCCAAAGGAAGTGGTTTCACATCAATGGTTCGGTTTCCTGCCGAAATGGTTTTATTGACTCTGGTGCGCAATCTTCTCCCAAAGAGATCCCGCTTGTTGGTCTCTACATCGATTGGAACATCCAGCGTTAAGGGTTCGATCTCGAGTTTCCCGGTTTTTTGCGGATAAAGAACAGTTGTTCGCAAGATCACATAGCGATAATCTTCACCATTGTATTTCCCGTTCAGCACCTTGAAATTTCCTCGATTGTCGATATTCTGACTCCAGAAGTCGGCATATTTTGGAGTGTCTATTTCTCTCCAGTTGCTCGTGATACTTACATCGTGTGAAACGTAAAGCTTGTAGGTGACCGTTATCGCTTCGTTAAGGTAGGGATTGGCATTTGAAATTTCCGCAACCAGATGCACGTTCTCACTGGCAACATAATCGGCATTGTTCTCGTCCAATGGTCTTTCCACGGCAGCCGTGACCTCAACTGTAATTGGCAAGGTTTTATAAATTTCCCCATCGATCTCAATGGTTGCCTGCCCAATCGTAAAATTACCTCTGGCCTGCGGAGACAGAAAGTAGGAATAGGTTTTGGAGTAACTGCGCTTGCCGTTAATATAAGAATTACTGATCGCCTGATTGGGGCCACCAACCACCCGAAAGCCCTCAAAACTAGGTGGATTAAAATTATCTCCATCCTTATTCATTTCAAAATCTACTCGAAGTCTTTCGTTAATTCCCAGTCGCTTTTTACTCACTTGGGCATTAAAAGATACCTGAGCCAATGCAGTGATACTCCCCGAAAGGAATAGAATTAACACTATGAAACGCTTAAGTTGCATCACTTACCAGTCTTTGTTCGATTTTACTTTAGCTCCCTTTTGTTTTTGAGCATTTATTTTATCCTGAACCTTCTTTTCTTCATTATTCATTGCCTCTAGCAAATTCTTCACTTGTTGAGGTGATAACTTTCCGGGAACGGGTTGTTGTTGCTGAGGTTTATCGCCTTCCTTCTGCTCGTTAGGCTTGTCGGGATTTCCTTTATCTTCCTTATTATCCCCTTCTTTATTTTCGTCCTTCTCCTCTCCCTTGTCTTCCTCTTTTTTATCATCTCCGTCCTTACCGTCATCGTTTTCGCCCTTATCATCCTCATTCTCCTTATCCTTATTGTCTTTATTCTCATCGTCCTTGTTATCATCACCACCACCCTGAGGAGGATTCTTTTCAAGCAAATCTTTGGCCAACGCGAGATTATACCGCGTTTCTTCATCGGTTGGATTATTGCGAAGAGCATTCTTATAGGCTTCTACTGCTGCCTGATAATTCTTAGTGTTCATATAGGCATTCCCTAAATTGTGAAACGCCTTGTGTTTTTCAGGCTTACCCGTGGCTGCGTTTGCCGCCTGACCAAAGCGCCTGATGGCTTCCTCGTTCATGGTTTTATTGTAGTAAGCATTTCCCAGATTGTAACGCGCTGTTTCACCCAAGGGATCTATAGCCACTGCCTTTCGGTAATCGGCTTCAGCTTGAGGAAAATTATTTTCATTAAGGTCTTCAGAAGCATCTGCCAATAATTGATTTGTCTCGTTCATGAGCTTCCGTTTCTCCCTATCGGTTTGCCCAAAAACAGCGCCCGTAAGAAACAGAGATACCACAAGGATATATGCTCCATTCATTGACCTTAACATATTTCCGAAGAAATTAAAACTGAATACCCTCATCTTACTTTTCCTTTTCATTAAACAAATTCAATTTTTTAAGCCAAGCGGTCTTCCGCTCCAGCAAAAATATATCTAATACCAGCAAAAATAATGCCCCGCCTAAAAACCATTGAAATTGGTCCTTAAAGTCGGTAAACTGCTTAGCATCAAATTCTTTTTTATCCATTCCATTGAGAATGGCAGTGACCGTTTCCACCACTTCTTTGGTATTGCTCCCGTTTATATATTCTCCATTTGCTTCGGAAGCGATCTCCTTAAGGGTCTCTTCTCCCAAGCGCGTGATCACCTGCTCATTGTTTTCGTCTCTTTTGTAATACTGAAGCTGCCCGTTGCGCTTTATAGGAATAGGTCCCCCCTGAAGCGTTCCAACACCAATAGTATATATCTTTATGCCTTCATTTGCAGCTTCTTCAGCAATAGTACTCACATTCCCTTCGTGATCTTCACCATCTGAAATAATAAAGAGTACCCGGTTGGTCTGCTCTTCATCATTATAATAGGATTTCGCCATTTCTATGGCCTCATTTATGGCAGTTCCTTGTGAGGAAACCATATCGGTATTCATTCCGGATAAAAACAATTTAGCCGAAGAGAAATCGGTGGTAATAGGAACCTGCGGAAAAGCACTGCCGGCATAGCCAATGATCCCTATACGGTCACCCGCCAGATTGTTAATGATCTGAGTAACCAGTTGCTTTGCCTTTTCCAACCTGTTGGGAGCAATGTCCTCGGCCAGCATACTCTTGGAAACATCTACGGCAAAAACCACATCAACTCCTTCTCGTTTTACCGTCTCTAGTTTGGTGCCAATCTTCGGGTTTACCATGGCAAAGCTCAAACACGCCACGGCCAGACACAGCACTGTGATCTTAAGCACCGATTTGAACACAGAGCGATTCGGACTTAATTTTTTCATTAACTCCGGGTCGGCAAATTTATGTTGTGCCTGTCGCCGCCATATAAGTACTCCCATAAAAAGGACTACGATCACCGGTATGGCGATTAGCAGATAAAAATATATGGGTTCTTCCAGTTGATACAATTTATGTACTATTAAATATTACTATTCTCTATTCGTTATTATACAAAACTCCTAAAAAGCGTATATCTCAACAAAAATTCCAGTCCCAACAGTGCCAGTGCAAGCAGCACCAGAGGTCTGAACTTCTCTTCGTAATTGGTGTATTTAAACTCTTCAATATCGGTCTTTTCCAGTTTGTTGATCTCGTCGTAGATCTCATTCAGCTTGGTGGTGCTGGTAGCCCTAAAATACTGCCCTCCGGTGGTGTTGGCGATCTCTTTTAACAGGGTTTCATCAATTTCAACCTGCACATTCCCGTACATAAATGAACCATCATTTTTAATGCCAATGGGAGATTGAGCCAGTCCGTTGGAACCCAATCCAATGGTGTACACTTTAATCCCGAATTCCACAGCCAGTTCACTTGCGATCTTAGGATCTATAAAACCCGAATTATTCACTCCATCTGTCAATAGAATAATGACCTTACTTTTAGCGCGGCTTTCCTTCAATCGGTTCACCGAGGTAGCCAATCCCATTCCTATAGCCGTACCTCCTTCGATCACTGTATTATAGGTAATGTCCTTTAAAGACGACAAAACTATGCTTTTGTCACTGGTAAGCGGGGTTTTGGTAAAGCTTTCTCCCGCGTATTCCACAAGCCCGATTCTATCGTTCGGCCGTGCATTTATAAAGCGGGCCGCTACCGTTTTTAGTGCTTCCAGACGGTTGGGTTTTAAATCTCTTGCCAGCATACTGGCCGAAACATCGATAGACATTACAATATCAATACCTTTTGTGGTCTTTATTCGTGTAGATTCATCCACGGTTCTGGGTCGGCACAAGGCAATTATAAGTAAGGAAAGTGCGAGTAATCTTAGCACAAACAAGGCAGGGCTCAACCTGGCCAGCCAGTTTCGATTGGTTTTAAATCCTTTTATGCTCGAAATTCGCAATTCGGGACGTTGCTGTTTCCGCTTCCACAAGTACCATGCAATAAGCACCGGTATTGTTAGAAACAACCAGAAAAATCCGGGATTTACAAATTCAAAATTATGGAGCATTTTCTTCGGCTACTTCTATTTCAATAGAGTTAATAATTCGTTGAACTACATTTTCGGCATAGGGATCGTCTTCGGTAAAAGTGATTACCACTTGTTGCAGTGCATTTTTCTGCCCGAAGATAATGTACTCGTATTTTTGTTGCTGATCACTTTGCTTTCCGGAACTGTCGACAGCATTAAAAGTACCATGGGCCCGAATCCCCTTTATTCCTTTTTCGGTGGAAAATTCTTCCTTTTTTACAACGAGGTTGCTTGCGCCCATATTCTCCAGATTATTCAGACCTCCGTCTAAAGCCTGATCGGGATCAATGGTTCCTTCTCCGTTAAGTACAATAGTGTTCACCATGACATACAGATTCCCAATCATACTGCCGTACGCAAATGTCTGGTTCGACCTGAATGCCGATTCGGTCTCTTCCGGTAATGGTAATGGCGTACGCACTAATACCTTCGGTGTTTCTACCACTACAGCAGGAATTCCATATTCACTGCGTATCCAGCGCCCTTCTGCCAATTCTTTGGTTGGATGACCAATTAAGTTATCTTTTAAATAGGAGAGTCCGTAGCTGGAGATCAATACACCGCCCGTGATCACCAAAGCCAGGAATCCTATAACAACACCTATTAAAATTCGTTTAGTACGCCGTTTTTTCCTTTGTTGTTCTAAATATGCCTCGTTGAGCAATAATTCTTCCTCAGTCGGCTCCGGAATCACTTCTTTGGTCTCGTTAATGATCTCTTCAATCACTCCCCTGTCGGCGATGGCTTGTTCCTCTGCCTGATTCATTTTCGCGAATTTCACCAGATCGGCACGCTTAAAAACACTATCGAGCTTGCGAATGGTCTCACTGTCGAAATTAAAATGTCCTGCATCCTTGTGTAATTGCAGTCTTCCTATCAATTCGTCTGAAGTACTTTCAAGAGCGGCATCATCGACTTCCCTATCCAGATAACGCTTTACAATTTCAGTAAGCTGCGAATAAAATTCTTTGGAGCGATGTTCCTTTAACAAGGTCGAATCATCCAATTTTTTTAAGGCTACCATTGCTTCTTCATAGGGCGGAAGCTGTTTTTCGGCCTCTTCCCTTTTCTTTTTTCTTCTGAAAAACACATAGACTAGTATAGCTATTAGTGCCAATGGCAGCAACCAGAGAAGAAGGCTTATAAAATTAAACGGCGGACTTTCCACAGCAATGGCCGGTTTGATATCAAACATTTTTTGTTTTGTAGTATCTACCGGAACATCCCGAACTTCGATCTGTACCGAATCGGTTAAAAAGGACTTTTCGTTGATAAATACTTTCTGTGCCGGGATTGTATAACTTCCCGAATCGAACTGAGTGAGTCCGTACTTTTTTATAAGTCGATAACGCGATTGTTCATAGGTAGTGTCTACTTTATAGGATTCAATGACCTCCAATGGTAAAAAGGTCTGTCCTTCAGGAAATACAACAATATCGGTGGTATCGGCCTCCACCCAAACCGAATATTTTAGTTCTTCTCCTATTCGAATTTGTGTAGTGTCTACGGTAGAAGCAACTTGGGCAGATACCATAGAGGTGGTACAGAACACCACCACAAACAAAAACGCCTTTACTTGAAAGGGCAGTCGTGGTTTTTTATATGTGTTAAATGGTGTAATCACTTATCCTCTGCGTTTAAAATATCCCAGTAATTTCTTTACATAACTTTCATCCACACGGCAGCTTAATGCTCCGGCGCCGCTCTTTAGGAATGCCTCCAGAAAATAGTCCACCCGTTCACGGTAGTAGGTATGGTATTGATTTCTCACTCCCTTAGCACCTGTATTAACCAATAGTAATTCTCCGGATTCTTCGTCCATCATCTGCACCATTCCCAGATTAGGGATCTCTTCCTCCCGACGGTCGTAAACTCTTATTCCGGTTACATCATGCTTACCAGAAACGATCTTTAGAGTATCCTTATACCCATCTGTAATAAAATCTGAAAGCACAAATACAATCGCTTTCTTCTTCATTACGTTGGTAAGGTATTTCAGGGCTCGTGCGATATCGGTCTTTTTACTTTGAGGTTTAAATTCAAGCAATTCACGGATAATTCGAAGCACATGCGATTTCCCTTTTTTCGGAGGAATAAACAATTCGATCTCGTCTGTAAACAGGATCAATCCTATTTTATCATTATTCTGAAGCGCCGAAAAGGCAAGTGTAGCAGCAATTTCGGTAATGATCTCATTTTTAAACTGAGCGTCGGTTCCGAAGAATTCACTTCCGCTTATATCGGCCATAAGCATTAGGGTAAGCTCCCGTTCTTCTTCAAAAACCTTAATAAATGGTTCATTATAACGGGCCGTTACATTCCAGTCTATATTCCGAACATCATCGCCGTACTGATACCCCCGAACTTCACTAAATGTCATCCCCCTTCCTTTAAAGGTACTGTGATACTCTCCACCAAACACATGGTCGCTTAAACGCCGCGTTTTAATTTCGATCTTTCGTACTTTCTTAAGAAGTTCTTTAGTATCCACTTGGGTGTATGGTTAAAGGTTTCAGGTTATAGGTTGGCTAACTTTAAACTTGTAACTTTTAACTGTTAAGGCACTTCGATCTCGTTTACGATCTTATTAATGATATCTTCGGAAGTTACATTTTCGGCTTCAGCTTCATAGGTGATGCCAATTCGGTGGCGCAGGACATCATGCACTACGGCACGCACATCTTCAGGAATTACATATCCTCTTCGCTTTATAAATGCATAACATTTTGAAGCCATGGCAAGGTTGATACTTCCCCGAGGAGAAGAACCAAAACTTATTAGAGGTTTTAGATCGGCCAGACGATAATTTTCCGGAGTACGCGTGGCAAAAATAATATCGAGTATGTACTTTTCGATCTTTTCATCCATATACACATCCCGAACCGCAGCTTGTGCTCTTTTTATCTGGTCGAGGGTAACCACAGCATTTACTTTTTCATATCCATCCTTTAAATTCTGCCGAATTATTAGTTGTTCTTCGGCCATTTGAGGGTATTTTATCACCGTTTTTAACATAAAACGGTCAACCTGAGCTTCCGGTAGCGGATAAGTTCCTTCCTGCTCTATTGGGTTTTGTGTCGCCATTACAAGAAAAGGTCGATCCAGTTCGAAGGTGGTTTCTCCAATGGTCACCTGCTTTTCCTGCATGGCCTCAAGTAGTGCCGATTGTACTTTAGCCGGTGCTCTGTTGATCTCGTCGGCAAGCACGAAGTTGGCGAAAATAGGTCCTTTCTTTATACTGAAATCATTGACCTTCATGTTATAAATAAGGGTTCCAACAACATCGGCAGGAAGAAGATCGGGGGTAAATTGTATTCTACTGAAAGTTCCGTGAACCGCTTTAGACAAGGTGTTTATGGCAAGAGTTTTTGCCAGACCGGGCACTCCTTCCAGCAATATATGTCCTTGTCCTAATAGTCCAATAAGCAATCTTTCGATCATGTGTTTTTGACCAATGATCACCTTATTCATTTCCAAAGAAAGGATGTCGACAAAAGCACTTTCTTTCTCAATTTTTTCGTTTAACGCTCCAATATCCAAAGTGGTATCTGTTTGTTCCATATCTTGTTTTTACTATAGCTGTACGGGGTTTTTAACAACCACGCAAATTGAAGATTTATTGCTTAAAATGCTGTTAAGAATTGGTTAAAATAAGAAAAGGAAAGTGCGTGACACTTTCCCCTTGATAATTTTGATTGAATATTTTTTCTAAAAATCGATGGTACCAACAGCGGTAACTTCTCCAATACGTATTTCAATATCCTCAATGATATAGCTTTCCGTTTTATTGTTTTGAGTAGCGATCACTTCTATATCGTAGACATCCTGGTCGAAGCCATTCATAAAGAATTCACCTTGTTCATTAGGATAAACCCGTACTGAAGTCTTGTCGTTATGTACATTAATGCATACCTCGGTATTTACCGGCACGATCACACTTCCTAAAATAGCACCATCTGTCTTGATGCTTTCATCGGAAACCTCGATCTTAAGATCGGGGATGTCATATCCTTCTTTTTCTTCGGCTTTATTAAATCCGTTTAACCCTATAAATAAAAGCGCTAATACTGCTAAAGTGATTACATTTTTCATAATGATTAATTTTATTTTAAATATACCCGATTTGGTGGGATACACCTTAGGACTTAACATTGATTAACAGCTGATTTAACAAGCTTTAACGAACAAAAAAAGGAAGCGATGTTCGCTTCCTTTTTTAAGTTTTGGTTGACCTTATTTAGCCGATTGCTATAATTCCAGATCGATCGTACCTAAGGTAGTCACCTCTCCTACTGTGACATTTACATTCTGTACGACAGCAGCATTCAATCCCGCAAGTGGTTCGGCTTCAACGGTTACCGTGTAGGTTCCTTCAGGAACACCACTTAAAACAAAATCTCCCGAAGCATTCACATATGAAGAAATTTGGGTAATTCCGTTATCGGCTGTAACCAGTGTCTGGAAACCTAATGGTAAAACGGCTCCGCTTATAGACCCTGTTTCGGCTGTGGTTGATGCACGAATTACAGGTTTTAAGGAATAGCTACCATTCCCTTGTACAACTATGGACTCTTCCACATCGAAATCGAGGATAAATTCATAGAATATTCCGGCTTCTAATGTTTCATTTACCTGAAGTTTTAACCCGGACTGTTGAGCACTTGGGGTAGCTAATGGATACGTTTCTCCATCGACAACCACCGTATTATTATCTCCAAGAATAAGGCGTATCTGACTAATCGATCCGACAGGGATTTCATCATCCACAAGGACGACACTTAAACCACCTGTTAACGTAAGCAGATCGTATACCCCTCCATTAACTTCACCAATGGATACCTCATCTTCACTTCCATTGTACTTAATAACGACATCTTGGACATCAATAAATACGTTGTCATAATCTCCCGGTGCATCGACGAGTTTAACCGACATTCGCGCGGTTCCTTCATCTACATTCCCGGAGGAATCATCATTGCTACATGCAACAAATCCCAGGACTAACAATACTGCAAAGGCAATACTTGCGATTCTTTTCATTTTCATAATTATTTTTGTTTTATAGGTTTGTACGGCAAACATAACCCACTCCACTTTCAATTATTTTCTTATTAACACAGATTAACGCTTCAATTAACGCTCGTTTAACTTTAGATAATGTTAAAGAAATTCTATTTTTAGAAAAAGTTTAACGATGACAAAAAGAACAGCGCTAATTACCGGAGCCACTTCAGGAATTGGAAGGGCGACGGCAAGGGTTTTTGCCAATAACGGTATTCAAATTATTCTCTGCGGAAGGCGACAATCCCGACTCGATTCACTTTCTCAGGAGCTTTCAGATAAGACCCAAGTGACCACACTAAATTTTGACGTTCGGGATAAGGCTTCTGTCTTTCAGAACATAGAAGATCTCCCAAAAACATTTTCAGAAATAGACATCCTAATCAATAATGCGGGTAACGCTCATGGTCTGGACCCTATCCAATCCGGAAGTACCGAAGACTGGGATGCCATGCTGGACATCAATGTAAAAGGCCTCTTGTATGTAAGCAAGGCGGTGATCCCGGGAATGCTAGCGCGAAGCAGCGGTCATATCATCAACATCGGTTCAACGGCCGGAAAGGAAGTTTATCCCAATGGAAATGTATACTGTGCCAGCAAGCATGCCGTAGATGCCATTAATCAAGGAATGCGGCTGGATTTAAACGGAAAAGGAATTAAGGTGGGGGCTATAAACCCCGGCTTGGTAGAAACTGAATTCAGTGAAGTGCGATTTAAAGGAGATAGCCAACGTGCTAAAAAAGTATATCAAGGGTTTACCCCTTTACGCCCCGAAGATATAGCAGAAATTATTTGGTTTGCCGTAACGCGTCCGCCCCATGTAAATATCGCAGATCTCACCGTAATGTGTCTGGACCAGGCAAGTAGTGTGGTGGTACATAAAAGATAAAAGTTGAAGGTTACAAGTTGAAGGTTTAAAAATAGTATATGGCAAAGATTTCTTGTTTTGAAGATTTAGAGATTTGGCAAATATCCCGGGAGGTTTGCAAAGATGTTTGGACTGTTGTTAACACCACTCCATTGAAAAAGGATTTTAAATTAAAAGAACAGCTAAATGGTTCTTCGGGTTCGGTGATGGATAATATAGCTGAAGGGTTTGAAAGAGATGGAAACAAAGAATTCATCCACTTTTTGAGCATCGCCAAGGCTTCCTGTGGTGAAGTACGATCACAGCTTTACAGATGCATGGACAGAAATCATGTGGATGAAGCAACCTTTGTTAGAATTTACGACAAAGTGATTTTAAACAGCAAAAAAATTAAATCCTTTATGGTCTATCTGAAAAATTCGGATCGCAAAGGATCAAAATTCGATTAACTTGCAACCTGCAACCTGCAACTTGAAACCACTTGTTCAAACCCATGATCAACAAACGCCTACTTATTAAAAACCTGCTGGCTCATAATGATGAGAGTAGTTTCTATGATAAGAAACGGCAGATCGATCTGGGAAATAAGGAAGGAAAGGCCAAATTTCTGAAACATATCTGTGCGCTTAGTAATAGCAACCCTAAGAATAATTCGTATATGGTGATTGGGGTAGAGGATGAAACCAACGAGATTCGTGGGGTCGATTTTTTTGACGATAGTAAACTTCAGAACCTGGTAAATGCCTATCTAACACATGCGCCCCTCATTATGTACGAAAATGTGGCGTTTCCGCACCTGGAAGAAGGAAAGGTGGTAGGATTGGTCACGATTCGACCCAATGGGAAGATCACATCACTGCGAAAGAACATCTGGAAGTATTGGGGCGGTTCTATCTTTTTAAGAGATGGTAGTATTTCGATGCCTAAGGATTTCGATATTGTCATCGAAGATGTAAATTCTGAAATTGTTCAGGCCATAGAAAACAAGGCAAAAAACAACATTGAATTGACTCTGGACGGGGTGATCGATTTTATAAACCACCGTCACAACGATCTGGACTCACATTATAAGGTCTTCAAAGAACTGTTTGTAGTATGTTGGGCGGGGATCACGAAAAGGGTTAAGGACAAAACCTATTATTCTAGAGTGGATATTGAATTAATTAATGAGCAGGTACGGCTCTTTTATTCGGCTTTGGACGAAGTGAGTATAAGCTACACCAACGATGTCTTTACCATTATTGAATATGTACATCTGGGGCTTAATGATCAGTTTAAATATTACCCTCTGGAGGAAGTGACGATCACTTTTAAGGAGAATGGGTATTACAATATTGATTCTCAGCTTATTTTTGAACCACCCCGTTTCAATAAAAAAACATTACATCATATTTATAATTCCAATAATGCCTTAGTTGAAAAACTAAAGAATAAAACTTCTTTGTCGGCTTCAGAAAAAAAAGATTTGCAGCATCTACCGGCTACTTATCTTATTTGTTACCTCAATGATTTTTCCGAAGCCAAAAAAAAATTACTGGAATCGAAACCATATTTGAAACAAATGGGGGAAAATGTATACCAATCATTTAAGGAGTCGGTAAGGATCCTTAGAAAGGTAAAGTATAATTAAAGTAGCTTTCCTTGTATTTTTATATCTTTAAAGTTCAACTTTTTAAAACCTGAAATCTCATGGGAATATTCGATAAGATCAAAGAAAAACTCAGTCATGAATTTATAGACATCATCGAGTGGCTGGACTATACAGACGATACGATCTGCCATCGTTTTGAACGCTATCAGAACGAAATAAAAAACAATGCAAAACTTATCGTTCGCGAAGGCCAAACCGCGGTTTTTATCAACGAAGGACAACTGGCCGATGTATTTACACCCGGAACATATACATTAAACACTAAGAATCTTCCCATACTTACTACCCTAAAAGGATGGAAATACGGCTTTGACAGTCCGTTTAAGGCCGAAGTATATTTTGTAAATACGCATCTATTTACCGACGAAAAATGGGGTACCAAAAATCCCATTACGCTTAATGACGAACGTTTCGGGTTGGTCGAAATTCGTGCTTTCGGAACCTATGCATTTAAGATTAGTGATCCCGGTAAATTTATTGTAGACATCGTTGGAACGGATAATAATTTTACAAATTTCGAGATCAACGAACACCTCAAAAGCTTGATCGCCACCCGGTTTACAGATACTGTGGGAGAGGCCAATTTGCCTATCGAACTTTATGCTGCCAATACCACCGAATTGTCTGAAACCTGCAAGGAAGTCATGCAGCCCGAATTTGCCAGTGTTGGTATTTCACTCGAAAAATTCTATATCGAAAATGTCTCTATGCCCGAAGATCTTAAGAAAGAGATCTTCGAATATAGCCGTATCGACAAACTTGATCTGGATAAACTTACCAAATTCAAAACAGCCAAGGCCATTGAAGCTGCTGCCACCAACGAAGGCGGAACGGCAGGTGCCGGGATGGGCATGGGAATGGGATTTGTACTCGCACAACAAATGGGCGGGATGATGGCTCCACAAATGGGGGGTCAGCAAGCACCTATGCAGCAGGGAGGCACCATGCCTCCGCCAATGCCGGTTGCTGTTCAGTATTATTATGCGGCCAACGGACAACAGGCAGGTCCTGTATCTTTTGAACAGCTGAAAGGATTATTTGCCGGAAGAACGGTGAACAAAGATACCTTGGTCTGGAAGCAGGGTATGAGCGAATGGAAACCAATTCATGAAGTGGAAGAACTGAAAACATTTTTGGGAGGAAGCACTCCACCACCTCTGCCTCAATAATTTTTTCTGCTTTAAAGGTATCCTACGGGCTTATTTTTTGGCCGCAGTAGTGCTTTAGATTATTCATGGAAGATATCGCACCAAAAAAATCGGAACTTAAACGATCCTGCGTCAATTGTGGGGCAGAATTACTATATGCTCCGGGCACTACCGAATTGGTCTGCGAATATTGCGGATATCAGCAGCAAATTGAAGCTCCCGAGGAAGGTTTCAGGGAACTGGAATTAAAACCTTATCTCGATCAACTTGGGAGTCAGTCGCACAGCGAAATGATCACCATGCTGCAATGTAAGAACTGTGGAGCGACGCAGCATGTTGAGGAAAATTACAAATCGCTGCATTGTGTGTACTGCAGTATGCCCCTCATTATTGAAGACCAATACCGTGAGGAGTGGATTCTTCCAGGGGCTGTTTTACCTTTTCAGATAAATCAGGAAAAAGCACATCAGATCTTTAAAAAATGGGTCGATGGGTTATGGTTTGCTCCTAATAATCTCAAAAAAGCCGCATTAGATCCTAAACATACCAAGGGACTCTATTCACCATATTGGACCTTCGATGCTCAACTTGACGCCTCGTATACCGGACAACGGGGGGATTATTACTATGTAAGTGTTCCCTATACTACTACGGTTAACGGCAAAACCGTGACACGTACCCGTCAGGAACGAAGAACCCGCTGGACGCCTGCGAGTGGCCATATATCCGGTTTTGTGGATGATACACTCATAAAAGCTTCAAAGCAAAAATCGGGACAGATCCCGTTAAAGATCGCCCATTGGAACCTTCAGCTCTTAAAGCCATTTAACAGCAGTTATCTCGCCGGATTTGTTACCGAAAAATATACGATCCCTTTAAAGGATGGGCATCTGGAATCGAACAAAGAAGCACGCAGGATCGCCGAACGATGGGCATGTCGCGATATTGGAGGCGATACACAACGGGTTTCGAGCATCAATATGAAGTTAAGCAATGAGACCTTTAAGCATATCCTTTTACCGGTTTATGTGAGTGCCTACGTCTATAAAGGAAAACGCTATAATTTCTTTGTTAACGGACAGTCCGGAATAATTTCCGGACAACGTCCTTATTCCTTCTGGAAGATATTTTTCTTTGTGCTCGCAATTTTGGCGGTGCTTACTGTAATCGTTATATTAATGCAACAATGAGCACATTTGTAGTTGGCGATATACACGGTGGTTTGCGGGCTTTAGAGCAGGTATTAGAAAGAATGAATTATTCTGAAAATGATCGCTTTATTTTTGTTGGTGATTATGTGGACGGTTGGAGTGATAATGCCGAAACCGTTGATTTTCTATTGAAATTTTCTGAAAAACAAGAATGCATCTTTATACGGGGAAATCACGATGAACTGGTATATAATTTTCTGAATAAAAAGGAGAATAATCCGGTTTGGCTGGCTCATGGCGGGGAATCCAGCAAAAAAAGTTACGCAAAGCTTTCCGAAGCGGAAATAGAAAAGCATATTGTCTTTTATAAAAACCTTATCAACTATTATATCGACGAGAAGAACCGACTTTTCCTGCACGCCGGATTTACAAATCTTAAAGGTCCGCAATTTGAATATTTTGAAACCATGGTCTATTGGGACCGAACCCTATGGGAAATGGTTTGTACCATGGATCACAACATGGATGAAGATGACGATCGGTTTCCGAAGCGATTAAAACTTTTTCATGAGATCTACATTGGCCATACCCCTACTACCCGAATTGGTTTTAACACTCCGGTAAATTTCTACAATGTATGGAATGTGGATACAGGCGCTGCCTTTAAGGGGCCTTTGTCGGTTATGGACATAGATACTAAAATGATCTGGCAAAGCGATCCTGTTTACACGCTTTATCCTGAAGAAACAGGACGAAATTAGATAGGATGTATCTCAAAATTCCGCACTTCAGGGATCACATGACATTCGTCTGCATTCACTACTATCGCCTCTGAAGTGAAATTTTCGTAGTTGTCACCCGTAATTGTAATGATGTATGTTCCTTCACGCTCGGCGGCACCGCTAAAGGACTCCTGACCGGGGATCAACATTAATTCTTCAGAATAGGTTCCGTCTATAGCGGTAACGGTAATTCCTTCGGTAATGACTTGATTCGTTTGTGAATTTTGAACAGTAATAGTTAATCCATATACGAGTATTTCGGTACAGGCAATTCCTCCGTCATCATCTTTGGAATTGCAAGAGATTAATGTTGTTACAACAAAAAGTAAGAGTATCCTTTTCATAATTTTTTCCTTATCAAACGCCAAAACGAAATAAAAAGTATAAAAAAACCGCCTCCCTGGAAGCGGTTTAAAAACTGATTATATTCTTAATTACAGATCGAATTTTATTCCTTGTGCCAAAGGCAATTCGGTAGTGTAATTGATAGTATTGGTCTGTCTTCTCATATAAATCTTCCAGGCGTCACTTCCGCTTTCACGTCCGCCACCTGTTTCCTTTTCGCCGCCAAAAGCCCCGCCAATTTCTGCACCGCTGGTACCAATGTTCACGTTGGCAATTCCACAGTCGCTACCTGCATGTGAAAGAAACCTTTCGGCTTCTCGAAGATTATTGGTCATGATCGCTGAAGATAATCCTTGTGCTACCCCATTCTGTATGTCAAGGGCATTTTCTACATCACCGCTGTATTTCAGCAAATATAGTACCGGTGCAAAAGTCTCGTGTTGCACGATCTCAAAATCATTCTTGGCTTCAGCGATGGCTGGTTTTACGTAGCATCCACTTTCATAGCCTTCACCACTTAGAACGCCGCCTTCAACGATAATATTCCCGCCTTCTTGAACTACTTTTTCCAAAGCATGCTCATACATTTTTACCGCATCTTTATCGATCAACGGTCCTACATGGTTGTTTTCATCCAGCGGATTTCCAATTCGAAGTTGGCCGTAAGCCGCAACAACTGCGTCCTTTACTTTATCGTATATGCTTTCATGAATGATAAGACGTCTGGTGGATGTACATCGTTGTCCGCAGGTGCCCACAGCTCCAAAAACGGCTCCAATAACTGTCATTTTTATGTCGGCATCGGGGGTAACAATAATGGCATTATTTCCACCTAATTCTAGTAAAGATTTTCCTAGGCGCTCTCCTACGGTACGGCCCACGATCTTTCCCATTCGGGTTGATCCGGTCGCAGAGATAAGAGGCACTCTTTTATCGGTAGTCATAAACTCTCCTACTTTATAATCACCATTGATAAGACAAGAGATTCCTTCGGGAAGGTCGTTATCTGCAAACACTTTTGCAGCGATCTTTTGGCAGGCGACTCCGCATAAAGGTGCTTTTTCTGAAGGCTTCCATACACATACATCACCGCAGATCCAGGCTAATGCAGTATTCCAGGCCCAAACCGCTACCGGAAAATTAAAGGCCGAAATAATTCCAACAACTCCCAGTGGATGATATTGTTCGTACATACGGTGTCCGGGGCGCTCACTGTGCATGGTCAATCCGTGTAACTGACGCGAGAGACCCACGGCAAAGTCACAGATATCGATCATTTCCTGAACTTCTCCCAGACCTTCCTGATAACTTTTCCCCATTTCGTAGGAAACCAGCTTCCCCAATGGTTCTTTTAAACGTCTTAGTTCATCTCCAAATTGTCGCACTACTTCCCCACGGAGTGGTGCAGGCATTACGCGCCAATCTTTAAAGGCGGTGGTTGCCTTTTCCATTACCTTTTCGTAATCTTCACGTGATGTGGTTGTTACTTTTCCTATGAGTTTACCGTCTACCGGTGAGTAGGACGCTATGGCATCACCTTCCGAAAACCAATCGCTTCCGGTGGAGGTTCCTTTATTTATTTCTGAAATTCCCAATTGTTGTAGGGCTTCTTCGATTCCGAAGGAAGTTGCTACTGTTGACATGTTCATATTTTTTTTAAGTGCTTCTTCAGTTTAAGATAAGGATTAGGCGCAAAACCCAACCGGCTGCGAAGGTACGCAATAGGGAGTACAATTTGAAATGAAACCGAAGGACTTTCCGAAGCAATCCTAATCTGCCGTAAAACGCTCGTCGGTTTCCATAACGGTTCCGCATTTATCACAGGTTCTAAGGTCTATGGAATTGTAGAAGTGTTTAAAATGTTTTAGGAAATCGGTCTCAATATCGACCAAAGGAAAATAAACTTCGTACAGCTTGTTGTTACAATTATCGCAATACCACAGTAGGCCATCCTTTCCGGCACGATCCTTACGTTTGAGCTCCACGACCAGACCAATTGATCCTTCTTCGCGATTGGGGGAATGAGGTACTTTACCCGGGTGAAGATACATGTCTCCGGGGCCCAGTTTCATTTCCTTTCGCTCCCCGTCTTCCTGGATCACTACGGTTATATTACCTTCCAACTGATAAAACAGTTCCTCGGTTTCGTTATAGTGATAATCCTTACGGGCATTTGGACCTGCTACGACCATCACAATGTGGTCTTCAGAATCCTTATAAAGATCCTTATTCCCTACAGGAGGTTTTAACAATTCACGATTGTCTTCTACCCATTGGGTTAGATTAAAAGGTTTTGGAATAGCCATAGCCGTATTTTTAAGTAATTACGTAAAAATACGGCAAAAGCTTAAATCTGAAAAGGATCGCAGCTTACTTTCTATAAAATAGTTGGGTAAAGTAATAGGTCCCTTTGTCATTTTGCATTACACCAAAGCCTGAATGTGTGTAAGCTCCTTCGATCACTTTTTTATGACCTGGACTGTTTAACCAGGCATTTACAACGGCCTCGGCTGTGGCATACCCATACGCTACATTTTCACCAACAATCGTGGCGCCTCTTTCTTTAAGAGCATTGGCGCGAACATTAAAATTGTCATGATTGATCTTCTGAGTGTCGATCATATATTGAGTATGATCCACAGCGTAAGCAGAAGCGTACTGTTGGTCTTTTTTAATAGCGGGTAATCCTATTGACGCTCGGTGGTCATTTACAAGGACTAGAATTTCATTTGCCATCACCCAATCGGTTTCATTGGCAAGGTTGAGGTCAATGGTGTAATTCAATTCTTCTGAAGTAACACCTTCATCTTTTTGACAAGAGGTAACGAGGCAGATAAACGCCATGGCCATAAGGCCGGTTTTAAGTAGGTTCATATTGCGGGGGGCATCAAATTTGGGGCATGATGCTGGTTCAAATATAGGAAAAAGATTACTACAAATTACATTTTATCGTATTTTTTTGTCACTTTATCGATGTTTTGTGATGATCCTGTAGAATATTCTGTAGGAATCATCCGTCGCAATTGGTTGTAAATAGCGGATTTCTAGTTATATTAGTGCGAGCTTTAAAAAAAATAATGATGATTAGAATTTTAACATTTATTTGCCTCATTTTAATATCAATTGGGTGCAAAAACGAAGAAAAAAAAGCGATCGAAGCCACAAATTCTTCCGAAATTAGAACAGAAAGAGCTGATAACTTCGGAATAGTCATTCACGGAGGCGCCGGAACCATTTTAAAAGAAAATATGAGCGACTCCCTGGAACTAGCCTATAAAAGCAAACTGGAGGAAGCCATCCGTGTGGGACATGAGATCCTGAAAAATGGAGGAACGGCCATGGAAGCGGTGACCAAAACCATTAATGTCATGGAAGACTCACCACTGTTCAACGCTGGAAAAGGTGCCGTTTTTACCCATGAGGAAACCAACGAGCTCGACGCCTCTGTGATGGATGGGGCTACTCTAAATGCCGGGGCAGTCGCCGGGGTAACTCAAATTAAGAATCCCATAGATCTGGCTCTGTCCGTGATGAACGATTCCCCTCATGTGATGCTAAGTGGTAAAGGAGCAGAGCTCTTTGCTAAGGAACAAGGATTTGTGCTTGTCGATCCCTCCTACTTCTACACACAAAATCGATTTAATTCACTTCAAAGAATTAAAATGGCCGAGCAGGAAAAAGAAACGAAAGTTTCATTTGCAGACCCATTTATTAAAGACTCAAAATTCGGAACCGTGGGTTGTGCGGCTTTAGATAAGAACGGTAATCTTGCGGCAGGAACCTCAACCGGAGGAATGACCAACAAGCGATGGAATCGAATTGGAGATGCCCCTATAATTGGAGCCGGCACCTATGCCAATAACGCGACCTGCGCAGTTTCTTCAACAGGTTGGGGTGAATATTTTATTCGCGCTATGGTCGCTCATGATATTTCAGCCTTGATGGAATATAAAGGATTATCCCTAGCCGAAGCTGCTAAAGAGGTCATTCAGAAAAAAGTACCGCAACTCGGCGGAGATGGTGGCGTCGTAGCTATAGATAAAAATGGAAACGTAACCATGGAATTCAACACAGCAGGAATGTATCGCGCTCATATGAATGCTAAAGGTGATCTTAAAATTGGTATTTATAAAGAATAAGATATGAAACCACCCTATTACGCCGTTATCTTTACCAATCTCCAAACCAATAACACCGAGGGCTATACTGCCATGGCAGAAAAAATGGAACATCTGGCTAAACAGCAACCGGGCTTTCTGGGCATGGAAAGTGCCAGGGACCATTTGGGAATTACTGTGAGTTATTGGAAAACGACAGCTGCCATTAAACAATGGAAACAGAACCTTGATCATCTTGAAGCCCAACAAAAGGGAAGATCGCTATGGTATAGCTGGTATCGTACCCGAATTTGCCTGGTGGAACGCGACTATGAATTTACTGCCTCTTAGTCATTTCTGTTAAACTCTTGCCAAATGTTAAATTACCTTATACAAATTCTGCCCGGTTAATCGTTACACCTACATTACCCCTCTTTTTTAAGAATAAAAAGTACCAGTCTAATCCCCTCATTTGAGGTTAAGGCCTTGGCTCTGCCATTGTATTACACCACAATTTAGAGTACTTTTATTCATGTCTTAAACCATCTTTTATGAAAATCCTGCAGCGCCTATCCATCCTTGTCGTGCTACTAATTATAACCGCTTGCGGCGACAAAAACGATTCCAAGAACCATTCAGAAACCGACAACCTTTTCAAATTCAAAGACTATATTTCATATAACACTTACGGAAATCAGTCAATAGCAGAACCCATTCGTATCGAACTTTCTCAACCATTAGAGCAGTACGAATTCAACCAGGAGATCCCTTCCGAATACATTAAGATCTCCCCGCGAACTAAAGGAACCCTTTTTCTAGAAAACGGCCGATCCCTTATTTTTAAGCCGGAAGACCATCTTAAACCAAACACAGAGTACAGCGTAACTGTAAAACTGAACGAGCTGTATGAAGATATCGACAAGGAGTTTAAAGAATATACCTTCAGTTTTAAAACCATCACCCCTAACTTTAAGGTCGATCTAGCCAACCTGCAATCCTATTCAAAAAAATGGCAATATGTAAACGGAACTCTGGAGGCTTCAGATGTGATCACCCTCGAAAATGCTAAAAAACTGATCTCTGTCTCACAGGGCAATCAAAAATTAAAACTAAACTGGTCATCCGATGCTGGGCTTGCAAAATATTTCAATTTTACCATAGACAGTATACAGCGAACTATTGAAGATTCGGAAATTAAGATCCTGTGGGATGGAAAACCTATTGAGTCCAAAACCAAAGGAAGTACAGCATTTAAGATCCCCGGACAGAATAACTTTACCATAGTCGATCTTAGCAGCAGCCTGTCACCGCAAGCTTCCCTAGCCATAAACTTTTCAGACCCCCTTGAGGATAATCAGGATTTTGCCGGGCTGGTAGTCATAGAGAACAATACAGATCTACGTTATGAAGTGGATGGAAATGTTTTACATGTCTATCCGTCAAGTCGCGTGGTGGGTGATGCGAGAGTTACCGTATTTAATGGAATAAAGAACACCGAAGGCTTTTCATTGAAGAAGGAATTTTCAGAATTGGTTGCTTTCGAACAGCTTAAACCTGAGGTTCGAATGGTCTCCGCCGGAGTGATCCTGCCCAATGCCGCATCTACTCCACTATACTTCGAAGCCGTTAATCTTTCGGCCGTCGATGTTCGTATCATCAAGATCTATGAGAACAATATACTTCAATTCCTGCAAACTTCTAACCTTAACTACAGCAATGCTTATGATGTGCGCAGAGTTGGAAGACGAATTGCCAAAAAGACCATTCAGCTTAACGAAAACAACATTGGAGAAAACGGCTTGTGGAAAGCTTATGCCATAAATCTATCTGAATATTTCAACGCCTCGCCTGGAGCACTATACCGCGTGGAGATAAGCTTTAAAAAGGAATACAGTATATACGATTGCGAAGCCGCTACAAGTGATCCCAATGTCGAAGAAGATTATTATGAAGATGATTACTACGAAGATGAATACTATAGCAGCACAGGCTCTGGCAACGAAGACGAGCGCGAAGAGCAATATTGGGATAATGAGATCTACCGTTGGCGTAATTATACCTATAACTGGCAACAAAGGGAAAATCCGTGTCACGATGCCTATTATCATGAAGATCGTATTGCGAGTACTAACGTATTAGGATCGGATCTGGGATTGATCGTAAAGAAGGGGAATAATCGCTCGTATCACTTTGCGGCCAATAATTTACTCACCACCGATCCCGAATCGGGTGTTTCCATTGGATTATACAACTATCAACAGCAATTAATTGAAACGGTAACTACCGGAAGCGATGGATTAACCCTCTACGACAGTGATCGAAATATCGCTTTTGCGGTGGCTAAAAAAGGTAAACATTACGCTTATGCGAAACTGGACGACGGAAATGCCCTTTCTCTTAGTAAATTTGATGTTTCGGGGAAAGAATTGCAACGTGGACTCAAAGGCTTTATCTATACTGAAAGAGGCGTACATCGCCCCGGGGACAGCATTCATCTTACCTTTGTATTGAATGACGAATTGAACAAGCTCCCTAAGGGTCATCCTGTAAAACTGGAAGTAACAGACGCACGCGGTAAGTTAGTTCAACGAGATGTTGCCAATTCGGGGGTGAATGGATTTTACTATTTTCCCATAAGTACACAGGCAGCGGCACCCACCGGAAACTGGAATGCAACCGTCTATGTGGGTGGAGTGTCCTTTTCGAAAACCCTGAAGGTTGCTACCATTAAACCAAACCGACTTAAAATTAAACTCGATTTTGAGGACGAGATCCTCGATGCCAGTAAGGCCGTTAAAGGAACCGCCACCGCACTTTGGCTTCACGGAGCTCCGGCAAGGAATCTGAAGATCGAAATGAACGCCACCCTTCAAAGTACGGGAACAGCTTTCGATTCATATAAGTCTTATGTTTTTAATGATCCTATCCGCAGTTTTTCTGAAGTAGAGATTCCGCTCTTAAACACTCAGCTTTCTTCGGAAGGGGTTACCCATTTTTCTGAAAAATTCGAGCTAAGCAATAAAGCCCCTGGCATGTTGAAAGCGACATTCCTCACTAAAGTGTTTGAAGGTGGCGGTGATTTTTCTATCGATGTGTTCTCTAAGAATTTAGCGCCCTTTAGTCATTTTGTCGGACTTAGATCGCCGAAACCTCATCGATACGGTTCCTATTTTACTGACGAAAACACCCAATTTGATGTCGTATCGGTAAACGCTCAGGGAAATCCCATCGGAAACCGTGAATTGGAAGTGAAGGTTTTTCGTATCGAATGGCGATGGTGGTGGAACCGAAGCGGAGACAATCTGTCGCGCTATGAAAATTCGGTTGTACACCGTCCTTACAAGGATTTAAAGATCATTACTGATACAAAAGGCAAAGGAAGCTTTACCCTTAATATTCCCGAAGACGATGGTGGGAGATATCTTATAAGAGTCACCGATAAAGCTTCGGGACATGCGACAGGGCGCATTACCTATTTTTATCGCAATTGGTGGAAGGCTCCGGTAGACGGAGATTCTGAAAGTGCCAAAATGCTTGTTTTTTCAGCAGATAAAGAAAAATATAATGTAGGAGAAGAGGCGGTAATTTCGTTCCCTTCAGGAAGTGAAGGACGTGCTTTAATTAGTGTCGAAAACGGAACAGAAGTACTTTCAACAAAATGGGTAAAAACTAAAAAAGGTGAAACCAGGGTAAGTATTCCCTTGTTAAAGGAAATGGCTCCCAATGTGTATGTCAATATTTCACTGTTGCAACCTCATGAACAGACAAAGAACGATCTACCTATAAGACTATACGGCGTGATCCCAATACTGGTTGAAAACCCTAAGACCATTATAAATCCGGTGCTTCAGATGCCCGATGTGCTTCAACCCGAGCAGAATTTTAAGGTCAGTGTTTCCGAAGAAAACGGAAAAGAAATGACTTATACCATTGCTATGGTCGATGAAGGGTTGCTCGATCTTACTCGTTTTAAAACTCCCGAAATTCACGATGCATTTTACACCCGCGAAGCACTGGGAGTAAAAACCTTCGATATTTACGATTTCATTATTGGAGCCTATTCGGGCAGTGTACATAATATTTATGCCATAGGAGGCGGCGATGTGGCGGCCGGAGCCAAAAACCGAAAAGCAGATCGTTTTAAGCCGGTTGTAAAATACCTTGGTCCGTTTACACTCAAAAAGGGACAAACGGCTTCACATAATATCACCATGCCAAATTATATCGGATCTGTACGTACCATGGTGGTTGCAGGAGAAAATAGCGAAAGTGCTTATGGAAAGTCAGACAAGACCACTCCGGTTAGAAAACCGTTAATGGTTCTGGCTTCGCTTCCGCGGAAATTGTCTCCGGGAGAAAAAGTGACCCTCCCTGTAACGGTTTTTGCCATGGAAAAAAAGGTAAAAAATGCGTCCATTCAGGTTAAGGTTGGTGATGGACTCAAACCCCTAGATGGTACCTCCAAATCCATTACTTTTTCTGAACCGGGAGAGCAGATCGTAAACTTCGAGTTTGAGGTACTGTCAACTCCGTCCATACAAACCGTAGAAGTTCTGGCGTCGGGAAGTGGTGAAAAGGCGAGCTATAAAGTCGAGATCGATATAGAAAATCCGAATCCTGTTTCTCAAAAAACAACGCAGTACGTGCTCCGGGAAAACGGAGAAAATACGATCGATTTTTCAACCTACGGAGTTGCAGGAACCAACAAGGCCGTACTTGAAATTTCAACACTTCCTCCCATGGACTTTGGCAAACGACTTGAATATCTAATTCGTTATCCACACGGCTGTGTAGAGCAGACCACCTCAGCCGCCTTTCCACAACTTTTTCTGGCCGATGTACTCGATATTCCGTTCGCTCAAAAGAAAAAGACCGAAAAGAACGTAGAAGCAGCTATAAGCAAATTGAGTCAGTTTCAAATTCCATCGGGCGGGATCAGCTATTGGCCCGGTGAGCGTGAACCAGATGCCTGGGCGACCAATTATGTTGGGCATTTTATGTTGGAGGCAAAACAGAAAGGCTTCGCTATGCCCATTACCTTTATGAGCAATTGGTTGCGGCACCAACAAAATGAAGCACGACAGTGGCGTCACTCCCAAACGTCTTATAACTCGAGCATGATTCAGGCATACCGTCTTTATACCCTCGCCTTGGCTGGGCAGCCCGAACTGGCCGCCATGAACAGATTACGGGAGTCCAAGCACCTAAGTAATGACGCCAAGTGGCGATTAGCTGCAGCCTATGCCCTTGCAGGAAAAAAGAATGTAGCCGAACAAATAGCGCAAACAGCTACCCTTGTTTTTGAGCCCCAAAAAGCAAACGAGTATACCTACGGATCGCCATTCAGAAATAAAACCATGGCTCTGGAAACCATGGTTATTCTTGGAAATCAAAAACAACGGGATCTTGCCGTAAGTGTTGCTAAAGAGTTGTCGTCTCAAAACTGGTACAGCACACAGGAAACGTCCTATGCCTTGTTAGCCATGGCAAAGATGATCGAAAAGAACGGGGGGAAATCACTGGAAGTTGCCCTTGTGCAAAATGGTAAAACCGTTGATCTTAAAACCGATCGTACTATTGCGCAACGGGATTTGGATATCACTATGGGAACCAATTCCGTTGTGGTAAACAACAAGAAGAGCAATGTGGTTTACGTTACTCTTATCCAGCAAGGTAAATTGCCTCTGGGTGAAGAACTAACTGCTTCCCGAAATCTTAAGCTCAACGCACAGTTTAAGGATGGCAAGGGTAAAAAGATGGATGTTTCCAAATTAAGGCAAGGAACAGAGATCAACGCTCAGGTCATCATCACAAATACTTCCAACGATCTGGTAGATAATATTGCACTTTCTCAGATTTTTCCAAGTGGTTGGGAAGTGGTCAACACCAGTTTTACAGAATTGGGAGGGGGCGCATCCGGAAATGCACGATATACCGATATTCGGGATGACAGGGTAAACTTCTATTTCAGTTTGCCGGCTGGTAAATCCAAGACCTTTACCGTAAAACTGAATGCCTCCTATTTGGGAACTTATTATTTACCGGGAGTACAGGTGGAAGCGATGTACGATAGCAATTATTACGCACGAAATAAAGGAATGTGGATCGAGATCGTGAAATAAGATGAAAAAGTTTATCGGAAAGAGCTTGAAGTTTATAACCCCTAAGGTGATACTTGGAGTACTCATCATACTTTTTCTTGTCTGGCTATTTTGCCTACCAAAACCTCTTTTTGATGATCCAACGGCTACAGTAACGGAGAGTCGGGAAGGCGTGATGTTGGGTGCACGAATTGCAGATGACGGGCAGTGGCGCTTCCCACAAATGGACTCCGTTCCGTATCGTTTTGAGCAAGCCATTCTTTATTTTGAGGACGAGTATTTTTACGAACACCCGGGGTTCAATCCGGTATCCATGAGCAAAGCACTGTGGCAAAATCTTACTACCGATACCCGCAGAGGTGGCAGCACGCTCACTCAGCAGCTTATCCGATTGTCCAGAAAAAACAAAAAACGGAGTTATGCCGAAAAAGCGATAGAACTTTTTCAGGCGACCCGACTTGAAGCTGGTTATTCTAAAAAAGAGATCCTGGCATTGTACGCTTCGCATGCTCCCTTTGGCGGAAATGTTGTAGGACTCGAAACGGCATCCTGGCGCTATTTCGGGATTCCTTCGGAAGAACTAAGTTGGGGACAGGCAGCTTCCCTTGCTGTCCTTCCCAATGCTCCGGCTTTAATTTTTCCAGGCAGGAATGAAGTTATTCTGAAAGAAAAAAGGGATCGTTTATTGCTGAAATTATTTCAGAACGAGATTATTGACCAAACTACGTACGAGTTGGCGATCGCGGAAAAACTCCCCGGAAAACCAGTTTCGCTACCTGAAATTGCTCCACATCTTACCGAACAGATTCGAAGATCCCATCGTGGACAACGTATACAGACAACACTGGACGTAGATCTTCAGCGAAAGCTAAACCGAATCGCAAGTGAACATCACTTTATTCTGAAACAGAATGAAATCCAAAATCTGGCCATCCTCGTCCTCGATGTTGATACTCGAGAAGTTCTCGCCTATGTGGGAAACGCTCCTACCAGCGAAGAGCACAATAATTACGTGGACATCATCGATAAACCCCGAAGCACCGGAAGTATTTTAAAACCTTTGCTGTTCACGGCTATGCTGAATAGTGGCGAACTGCTACCCAATACTCTGGTCGCCGATGTTCCCACTGTGGTTAACGGATATAACCCCGAAAACTTCGATAAGAAATACAATGGTGCGGTGCCGGCTTCGGTGGCGCTATCACGCTCACTCAATGTTCCGGCAGTACGAATGTTGCAAAGTCACGGACTCCAACGGTTTTACAACTCATTACAAGATGTTGGCATAAAAAGTCTCACACATCCTGCCGATTATTACGGGCTCTCCCTAATCCTAGGAGGCGCCGAAAGCTCACTTTGGGAAGTAACTAACGCTTATGCAGCGATGGCATCCACGTTAAATGAGCACAACCGTAGCTCTAGTGAATACCGTCCAAATGAATTTGCAAAGGCTACTTATATCAGGGAAGTCGAAACGGATTATGGCAAAAGACAGGCCACGCCACCGGTTTTTAATGCCGGGGCCATTTACCATACTCTAAATGCATTACAGCATGTGAACCGGCCGGACGGTGAAGAGAACTGGAGTTTTTTCAGCAATGCACAACCTATAGCCTGGAAGACGGGTACCAGTTTTGGTTTTAAAGATGCCTGGGCCGTTGGGGTGACCTCGAAGTACGCCATTGGAGTCTGGGCAGGAAATGCCGACGGGGAAGGCAGACCGGGACTTACCGGAATTCAGGCAGCAGCTCCGGTCTTATTTGACGTGCTGGATGTGCTACCTGTTGCTGAGTGGTTTGCTGTACCTTTTGATGAACTCACCGAGACAGAGGTCTGTGTTAAAAGTGGCCACCTGGCCGGTGTTTTTTGTGAGGAAGTAGCAACCGATTGGATTCCGAAAAACGGTATTAAAACCGAAGCCTGCTCCTATCACCAACAGATCTTTCTAAACCAATCTGAAAGTATGCAGGTCAATTCTTCCTGTTACGAATTAGCAACGATGAAACAGAGAAGTTGGTTTTCACTTCCCCCTGTAATGGAATACTATTATGCTCCTTTACACCCCGAATACAATCCGTTGCCTCCATTTGCTTCAGACTGTTTAAGAGACGGAGAGCTTAAAATGGAATTTATCTTTCCGAAGAAAAACGAAACGATACTCCTTCCCAAAAACTTTGATGAAAGCGTGAATGACGTGGTATTCAAGATCGCTCATCGCAGTCCGGAGACCGCTGTATTCTGGTATCTGGATTCAGAATTTATTGGTAGTACTCAAACATTTCACGAGTTATCCTTGGCACCAAAACCCGGAAACTATCTGCTAAAGGCAGTAGACAGCGAAGGAAATGAAGTAAGCAGACGTGTGGAAATTTCCAGAGCTTCCCTTTAATTGCTGCATCAAAGCGCACAGATTTATTTCCTATTTTAGTGCTATGACAAAATGGGGTCTTCCGCTATTGCTGCTTTTTTTAAACCTTGCCTGCTCTCACGAACCCGTTAACGAGCGAATTTCGCTTAATGCCAACTGGCAGTTTTCTCCCTTGGGCAATTCCCATTGGCAGGAGGCAAAAGTTCCGGGAAGTGTGCAAATGGACTTGCTTCGGAAGAAACAAATTCCTCACCCATTTTTGCTCAATAACGAAGATTCCATACAATGGGTTTCCGAGACGCACTGGGAATATAAAACCCGGTTTAGGATAAATGATTCCACGCTACAAAAACAGAAACATATCCTACAGTTTGATGGCCTGGATACCTATGCCTCTGTCTATTTAAACGACAGCTTATTGCTTAAAACGAACAATGCCTTCAGAAGGTGGGAACACGACATATCGGACCTATTGCTAGCTGAAAATGCACTCCGGATCGTTTTTGAAAGCCCCGATTCTATAGAAAGATCAGAAGCTTTAAAACTCAATTATGAGTTACCTGAAGCACCTCGTGTCTTTACCCGGAAGCCACAGTTTCAATACGGTTGGGACTGGGGCCCTACCCTAAAAACCATGGGAATCTGGCGGGATATTTCGTTGCTTAGCTACGAAAATGTTCGGCTTAAGGACGCTTTTGTAAAAACGGAATCTGTAAGTGACACCCTTGCCCTGCTCACTGCCTTAGTCGAACTGGAAACAGTGAACAAGGATGAGATCACTGTAGTCGTTAGAAATAATACAACCGGGGATTCCTTCGAGGAACACATAACACTTAGTCCGGGCATCAAGGAATACTCCGTTCCCGTTTCCATTGAAGATCCAGAACTATGGTGGACGCACGATCTGGGAGAGCCGTTTTTGTATGACTTCAGTATTACTATTAAAAAGAACAACGACGTGCTTCAAAAACTTCATAAGAAAGTGGGAGTGCGTACTATTCAACTCATTACCGAAAAGGATCCTTTGGGTGAGAGTTTCTACTTTAAACTGAACGACCGACCCGTATTTATGAAGGGTGCAAATTATATTCCGCCCAATATTTTTCTGTCTGAAACAACCGAAAAAGACTACCAAATTCTCCTAAACGATGTAACGAATGCCAATATGAATATGCTTCGCATTTGGGGAGGTGGCATCTATGAAAATGATACTTTCTACGATCTGTGTGATGAAAAGGGAATACTGCTTTGGCAGGATTTTATGTACGCCTGTGCCATGTATCCCGGTGATCCCGATTTTCTTGAAAATGCGAAACAGGAAGCGATCGATAATGTAAAACGATTGCGGCAGCATCCCAGTATTGGCCTTTGGTGCGGTAATAATGAGAACAGTGAAGGCTGGCATCGATGGGGCTGGAAGGATGCTAAAACAGAGGTCCAACAGCAAGAAATATGGAATGGGTATTATGCATTATTCAATCATATTTTGCCCAAGGTGGTAGATAGTCTGCATCCATCGGTTTCCTACTGGGAAAGTTCCCCAAAATTTGGAAGAGGAGACAAGCGCTATGCTTCGGAAGGCGATGCTCACGACTGGTGGGTATGGCATGATGGATATCCCTTCGAGCATTTTGAAGAAAACGTTCCCCGGTTTATGAGTGAATTCGGATTTCAATCATTTCCATCCCTTGAGGCCATTCGCTATTTTACCCAACAGGATTCCATAAACCTCATCCATCCTTCTTTTGCCAATCATCAGAAGCATGCACGTGGATTCCAACTTATAGATTCCTATATGAAACAATATTATCCGGTTCCAGAAGATGCTAAGGAATACGTATATGTGAGTCAGTTGCTGCAGGCTTACGGGATCACCAAGGGCATTTATGCCCATAGGGCAGCAAAGCCATACACCATGGGCAGTTTATACTGGCAGCTGAACGATTGCTGGCCGGTAGTTTCGTGGTCGGGCATAGACGGACTGGGCAACTGGAAAGCCTTACACTACCGCGCCAAAGACGCCTTCAAAAATATCATCATTGTACCCCGGCTTAAGAACGACACCCTTCAAATTCATCTTGTAGACGATAATCTGAAACCTGCATCGGGCAGGCTAAATATTGCCATCAAGGATTTTAAAGGAGAGATATTGTTTGAAAAGTCTGTCCCATCGGTCGCAACTTCTGTAGAAAGCAGCCAAGTTGTATTTGAAATATTTCTGAAGGAATTTTCAATAGATTATTCGAGCAGTTATGCCGATGTCCGTTTCGGAGATACCAGACGAATCTTCTTTTTTGTTAAACCGAAGGATCTACAACTTATTTCTTCTGAAGTATCTACCGAAATTGAGTCCACAAAGGATGGTTTTGAGATTCGATTGACTTCCGAATCACTTCAGAAGAACGTGTTTTTACAGACCGATGAAGCCGGGAGATGGAGCGACAACTATTTCGATCTGCCCCCCGGAGAGGAGCGCGTTGTTCAGTTTAATACCACTACCAAGAAAACTCCTAAGATTAGGATCTTAACCTTAAACCAAATTATGTCAAATTAATGCGATACTTGCTAACCATACTGTTTCTTGTCCTATTCCTTTTTCAAAGCTGTAATTTTTCAGAAAAAGAAAGGAGTGATCCTAAGGTCGTTTTGATCCCCAAACCGCAACAAATGGAACAATTTCAAGGGGCATTGGTCTTAGAAAAAAACATTTTGGTCTTTGTACCAACAGAGTTCGAACTGGCCGGAGATTTTCTGGAAGCCTATATTCAAAACGGAAGTGCGATCAATGTGAAAAATACTTCCGTAGAACAAGCAGACATCATCTTTAGGAAAGTGGACGCTATGGCTCCTGAAGGTTATTCCCTTGAAATAAATAACAAAGGTGTTATTATAAGTGCTCCCGATGCTGCAGGGGCATTTTATGGGGTACAAACGGTGCGGCAATTGTTGTCTCCCCATTTTGAAAGAACAAAGGGCTATGCTTCAGATGGTGTTGAACTCCCATATCTAATGATTAATGATGCTCCGGCCTTCCCTTACCGTGGCATGCATCTGGATGTGTCCCGACATTTCTTTCCGAAGGAATTCATTAAAAAATATATTGCAAGTCTGGCACTCCTTAAAATGAATTACTTTCACTGGCATCTTACCGACGATCAGGGGTGGCGCATTGAAATTAAATCATACCCCGAATTAACAACCAAGGCTGCCTTTAGAGAGGAAACACTTATTGGTCATTACAACGATTCACCTCAAAAATTCGACGGAAAGCGATACGGAGGGTTTTATACACAGGAAGATATTAAGGAGATCGTCGCCTTTGCGCAAAAGCACAATGTAACCATCATCCCCGAAATTGAAATGCCGGGACACGCACAGGCGGCCATAAGTGCTTATCCCGAATTGGGTTGTGCGGGCAAAAACGTAAATCCAGCTACCAAATGGGGTGTATTTGAAAACATATTTTGTCCAAACCAAAAGACCTTTGCATTCTTGGAGGATGTACTCACCGAGGTAATGGAATTATTTCCCGGAGAATATGTACATATAGGCGGTGATGAAGCGCCTAAGACGCAATGGAAAAAATGTGCTCGTTGTCAAAATTTGATAGCGGAGCACCAGCTTAAAGATGAAAGTGATCTACAGAGTTGGTTTATTGGGAAAATCGAAAAATTTGTAAATAGCAAAGGCAAAAAGATCATTGGCTGGGATGAGATCCTCGAGGGTGGTCTGGCTCCCAATGCAGTGGTGATGTCATGGCGGGGAGAAAGTGGTGGTATTGAAGCCGCAAAGCACGGAAATGCTGTGATCATGACCCCTAATTCGCATCTGTATTTCGATTATTATCAGGCCGAAAATGATGACGAACCTTTGGCGATTGGCGGATTTATCCCCCTAAAAAAAGTATATGAATATGATCCGGTTCCTGACGAACTCACTGCCGTGGAAGCCAACAACATCCTAGGCGCCCAGGGAAATGTCTGGACCGAATATCTAAAAACTTCAGAAAATGTTGAATATATGGCGTTTCCACGAATGCTGGCATTGAGTGAAGTGGTATGGAGTGGTCCTACCAAAAACGACAATGTAGGGTATGCTAACTTTGTGTCCCGACTTGAAGATTTTTATCCCCGATTGGATGCATTGGATATCCATTATGCCAATCATTTGTATGAGTTGGACGGAAAAGTCCTTAAGAAGGGAAAGGAAGTCTTTTTTGAGTTAAAAACACCTACTGCCGGAAAGCAGATCAGGTATTCTTTAAACAATTCAGAAGAAATTGAATACAACTCCCCATTTCAGATCACCGAAGACGTTACAATAAAAGCGCGATTGTATGAGGGTGAAACACAGTTGGGTGAAACATACCATAAGCAGATAAACTTTCACAAAGGAATCACCGGGAATATCGCGATTAATGTCGAACCGCATCCGGCTTACAGCTCTGGTGGGAAAATGGCTATCATCAATGGCGTATCGGGGAGTGACACCCGATATGGAGATACCGAATGGCTGGGCTTTTGGGGAGACGATCTTGAGATAACCATAAATCTTACAAATCCTTCTGAGGTTCGTCATCTTTCAACTCGTTTTTACAATGCAACCGGCCAATGGATCTATGCGCCGCGGAAAGTTGAAATAGTAGGAACCTTAAAAGGAGGAACAGAAATAAAGCAGATCATTCCTGTTGAAATTAATGACAACAGTCGGTTTGCTGAAGTTGAGGCAGACTTGAGTGAGTTCGAACTAAAAGATTTACAACATATTAGACTAATCGTGCCTTCGTACGGAATAATTCCCGACGGAATGCAGGGCGCCGGCAACAAAGCCTGGACGTTTATAGATGAAATATATATCGAATAATGATCGTAGAAATTTGCGCCAACAGTTTCGAAAGTGCTAAAGCAGCTCAAATGGGTGGAGCTCATCGAATTGAACTTTGTGAAAATCTAGCCGTAGGTGGGGTGAGTCCGTCGCACCATTTAATTAAAAAGGTAATAGATGAACTTGACATTCCAACGCATGTACTGGTGCGTCCCCGAGGTGGTGATTTTTGTTATTCGGAAGAAGAATTACAGGAGATGTTAGACACAATTTCCTATTGCAAGACACTGAAATGTCCCGGCATTGTAAGCGGAGTATTGACTTCGGAAGGATCTATTGATGAACGAAGGACAAAAACGCTGATACAAGCAGCCGATGGGATGGAATTTACCTTTCACCGGGCCTTCGATCGTGTTTCAGATCCGCTGAAATCACTACAACAACTTCAGAAATTACAGATTACACGTTTATTGTCGTCCGGGCTTCAGCAGTACGCGGAGGCCGGCATTGAATTATTGAACCAATTGAGAGTATTTTCAGAAGGAAAACCGGAGATCATGCCGGGAAGCGGGATTACTTCAGAAAATGTAATGCTCTTTAAAAGAACAGGATTTACCTGTGTGCATTTATCTGCTATTCCTAAACAGAATGTCATTCCAAACTCACTTTTTGAAACAGGCGTTGTGGGTACTTCAGACGTACATGAAATTAGGAAGGTAGTACAGTTGGCTCAATAAATTACCGGACTAACGCAGCGGGAAGCCTTTCGCAGCCCACCACGGATGGACTTCTATCACCAAACGACCTGCTTTTACCATAGGGTCCATATTGGCCAGACTGTCTGCCATTTTTAGGGTAGGTACATTATAAATGGTAATTCCGCGTATGTCCCCATCATCACCAAAAGGTCCTGAAATTGAAGCATACCCTTCATAATACATTCGTCCCAAATGCTCCATGTGCAATTTCTGAAGACTATCGGTAACTTCCTTCGGCTGATCTCTAACCGGTCCTCGTTTTAAAAACGCAATAAAATACTGTTGCATTAAGGTGCTATCTCCCGATCTTTCATCGACATAATCGAAGATCTGATAGCCTTCTTTCATTAAGCGTTCCTTGAGCTCGGAAAAAGACTCTTTTTGCATCACCGCTTTTTCATCTATGTGCAATGAATCGGAATGTTTATGATCATGGTCGCTGTGATGTGCATCATTTTTACAGGCGGCAAGCCCGATTAAAAGTATAGTGAGTAGTGTGATCTTAAATTTCATTGTTCCAGAATTTATATGCGTGCTTACTAAGTTGCGAATTATAATATTTTGCCTCTCCGGTGACTTCCAATCCCAGCCAATCGGGGGAAGTAAAAACTTCATTTTCGGAGGCCAGTTCAATTTCGGCTATAGTGAGGCCGCGATTATCCCCCAAAAATTCGTCCACTTCAAAGGTATGGTAACCAACTTTAATTTCATATCGAATCTTTTCAACTACGCCTTCTTCACATAGGGAAAGAAGCGCTTCTGCATCTTCAACAGAGATTTCCTTTTCCCATTCGAAGCGTGTTGTCCCTAAGGTATTCGACATCCCTTTTACCGTAATAAAGGCTTTTTCACCTCTAATCCTAACGCGAACTGTTCGATACGGATCGGTATTTAAAAACCCCTGTTTAATTAGGGTTTTTGTAAAGGCTTCCGCTTTATAGGCTTCGGAAGTCACCAAAAATTTTCTCTCAATTTCAATCATGATGTTATGACAAACTCTCACTAAGATATTATAATTTTATGGGATGGAGAATACCTTTCCGGTTCGAAAGATCATACACGTAGATATGGATGCTTTTTACGCTTCGGTGGAGCAATTAGACAATCCAGATCTGGTTGGAAAACCTATTGCCGTTGGCGGAAGTTCGGTTAGAGGTGTTGTAAGTGCTGCAAGCTATGAAGCGAGAAAATTTGGAGTGCGAAGCGCGATGAGCGGAGTGGCCGCAAGACGGAATTGCCCTGACCTTATTTTTGTAAAGCCGAGATTCGACAGATACAAAGAGATCTCTAAAGCCATTAGAAATATCTTTTATGAGTATACCGATCTTGTAGAACCGCTCTCGATGGATGAAGCCTATCTGGACGTCACTCAGAATAAAAAAGGAAATCCGAGCGCAACCCTTATTGCGATGGAGATCCGTAAGAAGATAAAGGACAAATTAGGGCTTAATGCCAGTGCGGGAATATCCATCAATAAATTTATCGCCAAAGTTGCCAGTGATTTCAATAAACCCAACGGTCAAAAAACAGTACCCCCAGAAGAGGTTCTTCCTTTTCTGGAAGCACTTGATATTAAAAAATTCTACGGAGTTGGGAAAGTAACCAAGGAAAAAATGTATCGATTGGGGATTTTTACCGGGAAAGACCTGAAATCGAAGACAGAAGCATTTTTAACCGAACATTTTGGAAAAAGCGGAACATACTACTATCAGGTCGTTCGCGGAAGTCATAACAGCGCAGTAAAGCCTTCGCGAATTCAGAAGTCATTGGCTGCAGAGCGCACCTTTAATGAAAATATCGCCTCCGAAGTTTTTATGCTGGAACGATTAAAACAGATCGCCGAAGAAGTAGAACGCCGGTTGAAAAAAAACAAGATCGCTGGAAAAACCATTACGCTAAAAATTAAATACAGTGATTTTACGTTACAAACAAGAAGCAAGACCTTACCACATTTTGTGTCTTCCGCATCACTGATCTTGGAGACTGTTAAAGATTTGTTATTTCAGGAAAAGATGCAGGAATCGGTACGGTTGTTGGGAATTTCAATATCCACCCTCAACAACGAACAGGAAAAAAAGAAAACTTTAGAACAAAATTACAGTGTAGATGTTCAGTTAAAATTAGATTTTTGATCAACCTTAGTTAAAACCCGTACTTATGTAAAACCGCTACTTTATAATTATTAACTTAAATCCACATCGTTATGAAAAAAGTAGCATTTTCCATTCTGTTTATTGCCCTTACAGCCCTTATGATCTCGTGTAACAATGAGACCAAAGACACCGAAACCGACACGACTTCAAATGATCTTGCCGTTGCCGATATCGACGCATCTGAAACTTCCCCGGAATATTTGTATGTAACAGCCTTCAGCGGACTTTCACTCCGTGAATTCAATAATCTCAATAGTGAAAAGCTTTCCGTAATGCCATATGGCACCAAAGTACGAGTGTTGACTCCTGAAAAAAACACCACCATGACCGTAGGGGGAATTAAAGGAGGCATGGATGAAGTAGAATTTAATCACAAAAAGGGTTTTGCATTTAACGGTTATCTGTCGCGATTCTTTCCTCCGGAGCCCGACATAAATTTTACGGGCTATGCCACCCAATTGAAAGAGCAGTTCCCCAACGTCTCCTTTGAAGAAACAGCAGGAGGAACGGCAAGTAAGCCATCTACCACCAAAACTCTTATGTTACCGACGACAAAGTGGCACGAAGCCTATTTTGTTGCACAGCGTCTCTTCGATTTTCCAAAAGAGCTTGCATTCCCCGATCCCAAAGGAAGCAATCAAGAAACAGTGAAGGATAAAAAACCTAAAAAGGATATCTGGACCAGTGAACTGCGCATTAGTCGTAACGACAATAGCTTAGAAAAAATAGAATATGTCTATAAAGCAAAAAACATTTCTAGAACAGTTTCTATCGTAAAAGACGGAGAGGCTATGAAGATCTCGGAAACCGAGACCATCGAATAGGTTTATTTTACAAGTGAAACCCGCAGCGTATTAACCATGCCTTTATCGGCTATGGGCATGGCTGCCAGATTGATCAGATAGTCGCCCTTGTCTACGAATCCGTAGTCACGGGCGATCTTGTTTACATCCTCAACGGTTTCGTCGGTACTAACGAATTTATCGTAAAAGAAGGCCTTTACTCCCCATAGCAAGTTAAGTCGTGAAAGGATCCGGTGATTGGAAGTAAATACCAGAATGTGAGCAGACGGACGCCAGGCAGAGATCTGAAAGGCAGTATAACCACTATTGGTTAGCGTACAAATTGCTTTTGCTTCGATCTCATTCGCCATGTGCGCCGCGTGATAGCAGATCGATTTGGTGATATAACGATTGGTTCTTATATGTGGTGGTTCCTGTGGAACATGAATTAAAGCCGAATTTTCAACACGTTTTAAAATATTAGACATGGTCTTGATCACTTCTACAGGATACTTCCCTACGGATGTCTCTCCTGAAAGCATTACGGCATCGGCACCGTCCATTACCGAATTTGCCACGTCGTTTACCTCGGCCCGCGTTGGGGTGAGCGATGTGATCATGGTTTCCATCATTTGTGTAGCGATGATCACGGGAATTCGGGCCCGTTTTGCTGTGAGCACTAATTCTTTTTGAATTAAAGGGACTTCCTCTGCAGGCACCTCTACCCCGAGATCTCCACGTGCAACCATAATTCCGTCGCAATAGGCGATAATTTTATCAATATTTTCAACTGCTTCGGGTTTTTCAATCTTCGCGATAATTGGAATCTTGTACTCACTGTGTGCTTCGATGATCGCCTGCAACTCCTTAAGGTCGTCGCTGTTTCGAACAAATGATAAAGCGATCCAATCTACTTGTTGAGAAATGGCAAAAATAGCGTCTTCCTTATCCTTGGCCGTGAGTGCCGGAAGAGAAATGGAGGTATTGGGAAGGTTGACTCCCTTTTTGGAACGCAATGGACCTCCCTGAATTACTCTAGCCTTAACTTCATCCTTTTTATTGGTCTTAAGTACCTCAAAAATGAGTTTTCCATCGTCTAATAAAATGCGCTCTCCCGGATTTACATCTTTGGGAAAGTTATCGTAATTCATATAAATGCGGTCCCGGGTGCCTTCAAATTCCTCTCCGGTACAAAAATAGAGCTCATCACCCGTGTCAACTACCACTTCTTCCTTCATGAGACCAACACGCAATTTAGGGCCTTGCAGGTCGGCCAGGATTGCCGTAGATGTCTTTAATTCCTTTTGTACACTTCGGATCATCTTAAGACTCCTTTTCACATCTGAATAATCGGCATGAGAAAAATTTACTCTAAAGACATTTACCCCTTCTTCGATCATTCGTTTAACGACAGCTCTTTCTGAAGTTGCGGGTCCGAGTGTAGCTACTATTTTTGTTCTTTTAAATTCTGGCATTAATCAAAAATTAAATTGTTCTTGGACTTTATCTGATCAAGATCGAGACTATATGCCGAAATTACTTGTTTTATTTCATTTATTTCTGAAATAAGTTTGCGAAGCGGAATAACCTCAAAATCTGATTGTATTTTCAGAAAATAATCTACTTTTTTGTATTCCGGAATAAGATAGGTCACGACAGACCTGTCTGAAAAATCCTCACTGAAAAGTCCACTGGAACTGGTATGCAACTGTGAAGATTTACATTTGTTCGCAACCAGATTGTAAGTGGTATAGAACATGGTATGTTCAAATTCGAATACCGGAAACGTAACGTCCATCCCTTTGCTCGAATATTCCAGATCTACAGGCTTTCGCTTTAATTTTAAAGAGGCAAAACGGTTTAAGAGATACGCAACTTTATAGGATTCTTCGCTGCAATGAATGGCGATAAGAGAATAATCCTCATTTAAATCGTCGTCCAGTATGAGTTTGTGGTGTGCCATTCAATTTTTTACTAAAATTATAACAATGGCGTCACATAGAAAAAAAATCAGGCCCTTTCTGTATCCATTCTTTTTTGAAGTTTAAAAAACGCTCTTTTTGCAGCGCGCTCTTCGGCCTTTTTCTTTGAGGTGGCTCGGGCCTTTCCCACAGTTTCATTGTCTAATTTCAGACGAACTGCAAAGTGCTTAAGGGCATCATTGCCTGTGTCTTCATATACCGAAAATTTAAAGGGCTTTTTATTTTTCTGGCACCATTCGATAAACAGGCTTTTATAGCTAATTACCTTCCCTTCCAGTTTCTGTATGTCGACATAGGGTTTTATCACGCGCTTATTTATGAACTTCTCCACATATTTGTATCCTCTGTCGAGATAAATCGCCCCAACAAGCGCTTCAAAGACGTTGCCGTGGATATTGCCGCCAAACTGACTTAAAGGAATAGTTGTTTTTACAAAACTGATCAAGTTTAGATCACGTCCTAATTCGTTAAGATGTTCCCGGCTAACTACTTTAGATCGCATTTTAGTTAGATATCCTTCGTTTCCTCCGGGTACTTCCTTAAAAAGATGAGAGGCGATCACAGACCCGATCATGGCATCACCCAGAAACTCCAAACGTTCATAGTTTTGAGAGTGCCCGTCATCGTTTTTCTCGTTCATGGAACGATGTGTAAATGCTTCTTCGTAGATCGAAATGTTCTTGGGTTTAAATCCCAGAATTTTCTTTAAGGAATAAAAAAAATCCCCGTCGGTTGAAGAACGAGAATTAAATATGTTTTTAATTGATGCCATTTACATTTTTTAGGCCTCATGTCTTTTAAATAGTACACAGGCATTGTGCCCTCCAAAACCAAAGGTATTGCTCATGCAGATCTTAATGTCTCTTTTCTGTGCCTTGTTGAGTGTAAGATTCAGATCCGGGTCAATATTCTCATCCACAGTGGTGTGATTGATGGTAGGTGGTACCGTGCCGTGTTGCATTGCAAGTATAGAAGCAATAGCTTCAATGGCCCCGGCAGCTCCCAACAAATGGCCGGTCATAGACTTGGTAGAATTAATGTTGATATCCTTAGCATGATCACCAAATACTTTTCCAATAGCTATTAATTCGGCAACATCACCCAGTGGTGTTGAAGTACCATGAGTATTAATGGCATCAACCTCTTCCGGTTTTACGTTGGCATCGCGGAGGCAATTCAGCATTACACGTTCCACTCCAATTCCATCGGGGTGTGGGGCTGTCATATGATATGCATCACTAGACATTCCTCCACCAATTATTTCGGCATATATTTTAGCACCTCGTTTCTTAGCGTGCTCGTATTCTTCAAGGATTAAAGCACCTGCTCCTTCTCCCAATACAAATCCGTCGCGGGTAGCGTCGAATGGTCTGGAAGCGGTTTCGGGGCTGTCATTTCGTGTAGAAAGTGCATGCATGGCGTTAAACCCGCCCATTCCGGCTTGCGTAACGGCTGCCTCACTTCCACCAGTGACAATAATATCACAATGACCTAACCGAATATAATTTAGTGCATCGATCATTGCATTTGCCGAAGAGGCGCATGCAGATACCGTAGTATAATTTGGCCCCATAAACCCGTGTTTGATAGAAATATTACCCGGGGCAATATCGGCTATCATTTTGGGAATAAAAAAGGGGTTGAAACGCGGTGTTCCATCCCCTTTTGCAAAATTTATTACTTCATTCTGAAAAGTTTCCAGTCCGCCAATCCCTGCTCCCCATATTACCCCGACTCTGAATTTATCGATCTCATCGAGATTGAATCCTGCGTCTTCTATTGCTTCATCTGATGAAACAAGGGCATACTGAGCAAAACGATCTAGCTTTCTGGCTTCTTTTCTGTCGAAATGATCTTCTGGATTATAATTCTTTATTTCACAAGCGAACTTTGTCTTGAACTTTTCAGTATCAAAATAGGTAATCGGTGCACAACCGCTTTTCCCGTTTACTAACCCATCCCAATATTCTGAAATAGAGTTACCAATAGGAGTAAGGGCGCCAAGACCTGTTACTACAACTCGCTTTAATTCCATAAAGAAGTAGTTTTATTTAGCCTCTTCTATATAGGAGATTGCTTGACCAACTGTAGCAATGTTTTCAGCCTGATCGTCCGGAATCTGAATATCAAATTCTTTCTCAAATTCCATGATAAGCTCTACCGTATCTAAAGAGTCGGCCCCTAAGTCGTTAGTGAAGCTGGCTTCGTTTACAACTTCGTTTTCGTCAACACCTAATTTGTCTACGATAATCGCTTTTACTCTTGATGCAATGTCTGACATAATTCTTGATTTTTTAATTTAATTATAAGTGGCAAAAATAAAATTTTTTAATTTAAAACACCATTTTAGAGATAAAATGTGAACTGTCTTCATTAAAAACATCAATTAAATATAATTGACTTCTTTATGTATTCGATCTTTAAATATAAACCTATTAAATTTATAAAGATTAAACCAAATTAAACAATTTTGGGCGAAGTAAAACCCTATTGCCTTACTTTTGTTATTTATTTACTAATTTACTTCTAAACCCCCAAACCAACTTTTATGAAGAAGCGCATTGTGGTTTTTGCTTCAGGTAGTGGTACCAATACTCAAAACATCATTCAATACTTTCAACAAGGTGAAGTTGCCAGGGTAGTTCTTGTCCTTACAAACAACAAGGATGCCAAAGTACTAGATCGTTCCAAACAGCTGAATACCAAATCGTTATACTTCAATAAAGAAGATCTATACGCAGCCGATGGTGTCTTAAATATACTGCGAGAGACGAATCCAGATCTCATAGTTCTTGCAGGCTTTCTTCTAAAATTTCCGGCGCACATTCTACATGAGTTTCCTAATAAGGTCATCAATATCCACCCCGCACTTTTGCCAAAATACGGAGGAAAGGGAATGTATGGCAGTCATGTGCATCAGGCAGTTTTGGAGCACAAAGAGAAAGAAACGGGTATTACGATCCATTATGTAAATGAACATTATGATGAGGGCGCTATCATCTTTCAGGCAACTACGGCTGTTATCCCTTCCGATACTGCCAAAACCATAGCGGAAAAAGTACACCAATTAGAATATAAGTGGCTCCCGAAAGTGATCGAAAAAATATTGGTTTCAGAAGAAAACGACCTCCCACTCAGTTCCCATCCCTCAGAGGAGCGGGAAGGCAAAAACTACCCTTCATGAGTAAAAAGAAACAAAAATTCTATGTGGTTTGGTTTGGAAATCCGGCTGGGATTTTCGGAAGTTGGGAAGAATGTAAGCGATCGATAAGCGGTGTTAAGGGTGCCCAGTACAAATCCTTCGATACATTTTCCGAAGCAAAGACCGCTTACAATAAGGAATACGCCGATTATAAAGGAAAAGGGGCAAAGAAGAAAACACTATCCAAAGAAGAGCTGGCAAAAATTGGCGAACCAAATTTACTCTCCATTTCAGTAGATGCTGCCTCCAGCGGAAATCCTGGGAAAATGGAATATCGCGGAGTGGATACGCAAACTCATAAACAACTTTTTCATCAAGGACCCTTTTTGCAAGGGACAAATAATGTAGGAGAGTTTCTTGCCATTGTACACGGACTCGCCTTTCTGAAGCAACATAACAGTGATCGTTTAATCTACACCGATTCACGGATCGCAATGGGTTGGGTAAAGCGTAAAAAGTGCAATACCAAACTGAAGCAAACGACAAAAAATAAAAAGTTATTCGAACTAATTGAACGAGCCGAAAATTGGCTTAAAACAAACCGTTACACTACTAAGGTCGTAAAATGGGAAACCAAAGCCTGGGGGGAAATTCCGGCAGATTTTGGTAGAAAATAAACTTATATCGGCTGTTGGCAGAATTGTAGACAAAACCGTATCTTTGCACCTTCTTTTAGAACCCTTGTATGAGTAAGTTAGTAATAGTTGGAACCGTTGCCTTCGATGCCATTGAAACCCCTTTCGGGAAAACCGATAAGATCTTGGGTGGCGCCGCAACTTATATCGGTCTTTCCGCAGCACAATTTAATGTGGACTCGGCCATTGTTTCGGTAGTGGGGGGAGATTTTCCTTCGGAATATATAACAATGCTCGAAAGCAAAGGTATTGATGTTTCAGGCCTCGAGATCGTAGAAGAAGGAAAAACCTTTTTCTGGAGCGGGAAATATCACAATGATATGAATTCCCGTGACACTTTAGTAACAGAGCTTAATGTATTGGCCGATTTTAATCCGAAGGTACCTTCAGCATATACAGACGCAGAAGTGGTAATGCTTGGGAACCTTCATCCACTAGTGCAGTTGAGCGTTATTGAACAAATGGATAGCCCCAAACTTGTGATCCTCGATACCATGAACTTCTGGATGGACAACACCCTTGAAGAGTTGATGCAGGTAATCGCAAAGGTCGATGTAATAACGATAAACGATGAGGAAGCACGACAGCTAACCGGAGAATATTCGCTGGTTGTGGCTGCTCAAAAGATCATGGCGATGGGACCCGATTATGTGGTTATTAAAAAAGGAGAGCACGGAGCATTATTATTTCACCAAAACGATGTGTTTTACGCACCCGCCCTGCCGCTGGAAGAAGTTTTTGACCCCACCGGAGCCGGAGATACTTTTGCAGGAGGCTTTGCCGGATTTTTGGCCAAGAGTGGTGATATAAGTTTTGAAAATATGAAACAGGCGGTGATCTTCGGGTCCTGTCTCGCCTCATTCTGTGTAGAGCGCTTTGGAACAGAACGGATGCTTGAGTTATCCAAAAAAGAAATTCATCAGCGCTTGCAGCAGTTTAAGAGCCTGACACAATTTGAAATAGAATTAACATGATAACGCGCCCTGATTTTTCAGGGCGTTTTTTGTAGATTTAGAAATACTTTTTCAACAACAATGAGCGACGCTTTAAAACATGAATGTGGGATTGCAATGGTGCGATTACTGAAACCATTGCAGTATTATAAGGACAAGTACGGTACTGCGTTCTACGGGGTAAATAAAATGTACCTCATGATGGAGAAGCAGCATAACAGAGGGCAGGATGGCGCCGGTTTTGCGAGTATAAAGCTGGATGTGGCTCCCGGAGAACGTTATATTAGTCGAGTACGATCCAATGCTTCTCAGCCCATTCAGGATATTTTTGCTCAGATCAATGAGCGTATAAACCTGGATTTTGAAGCCCATCCTGAATACAAGGATGACGTGTCGGCTCAGAAAAAGAACATTCCATATATCGGAGAGTTACTTCTTGGTCATGTGCGCTATGGTACCTTTGGAATCAACAGTGTTGAAAATGTACATCCCTTCCTGAGACAGAACAACTGGATGCACCGTAATCTTATCATTGCCGGGAATTTCAATATGACAAATACCACCGAGTTATTCAACAACCTCATCCAACTAGGGATGCATCCCAAGGAAAAGGCCGATACGATTACCGTTATGGAAAAAATTGGTCATTTTTTGGATGATGCAGTACGTAAATTGTACAAAAAAGCAAAAGCTAAGGGAATGACCAAAATAGAGGCTTCTCCCTATATCGCTGAAAATCTGAATCTGGCAAAGATACTTCGTAAATCGGCTAAAGACTGGGATGGCGGCTATGCTATGGCGGGTTTACTGGGTCATGGAGATGCCTTTGTGTTACGCGACCCGGCAGGAATTCGTCCGGCCTACTATTATAAGGATGACGAAGTGATCGTGATCGCTTCGGAAAGACCTGCGATACAAACTGTCTTTAATGTCCCATTCCAATCGGTACACGAAATTGATCCGGGACACGCTGTGATCATTAAAAAAAGCGGCGAATTGCAGTCGTCGGAGATCTTGCCTCCATTGGAGCGTAAATCCTGTTCATTTGAGCGTATTTATTTTTCCCGCGGAAGCGATGCCGAGATCTATCAAGAACGTAAAGAACTGGGGCGATTGGTAATGCCTAAAGTTTTAAAAGCCATAGATCACGACACCGAAAATACAGTATTTTCATTTATTCCAAATACCGCTGAAACCTCTTTCTACGGGATGCTTGATGCAGCTCAGAACGAGCTGAACAAACAAAAGAATGAGGCCATTCTTAAAGAAAAAGAGACCCTAACCACAGAGCGACTATTGCAAATTCAGGAACATAAGATCCGTACTGAAAAGATCGCGATCAAGGATGTGAAACTTCGCACTTTTATAACCGAAGACAGCAGTCGGGATGATCTGGTTGCCCATGTGTATGATGTTACTTATGGCGTTGTAAAGCCGGAGGATAACCTGGTGATCATAGACGACAGTATCGTTCGAGGAACGACTTTAAAGAAAAGTATCTTAAAAATGCTCGATCGTTTGAGCCCAAAGCAGATCGTAGTGGTATCTTCGGCACCACAAATTCGCTATCCCGATTGCTACGGAATTGATATGGCGAGACTGGAAGCGCTTATCGCATTCAGAGCAGCGTTGGAACTGCACAAGGATAGAGGGACATATGCCATCGTTGAAGAAATTTACAACAAGTGTAAGCAGCAAACCGAAATGGAGGATCGTGAAGTGGTGAACCATGTAAAAGAACTCTACGCCCCTTTTTCGGATGAAGAAATTTCTGATAAGATCGCCGAATTGTTGAGTGATGAGTCGATCAAAGCCAAAGTAAAACTCATATTCCAATCTGTAGACGATCTTCACAAGGCTTGTCCTAAAAATCTGGGTGACTGGTATTTCACGGGTGATTATCCTACAGCGGGAGGAAACCGTGTCGTAAATCGGGCTTACATAAACTTTTACGAAGGCAATCCCGAAAGAGCCTACTAGACTGTTAATAAGTCTTAGGTTATAGGTTGTTTTATGTCGTTTATCGGATTAACATTTCACTTTATCCAAAAGTGGGAAAAGTCTGTCAAGCATTCAAAATTTAAATTCTATCTTTGAACCATACCATAGCATAAGTAGGTTAAGTTCATGGTAAGATTTGGGGCAAAAAGGTAAACGCTTGTTTACCTTTTTTTTTTGGTCCAAATCTTAATGGGGTGGCGAGCCGCTAAATACTTCCTTTGAAACTCACATATACTGCGAGCCGCTTCACACCCCATAAAACTACTGTTTACCTTTTTTTTTGGTCCAAATCTTAATGGGGTGGCGAGCCTCTAAATGCTTCATTTGATATTCACATATACTGCGAGCCGCTTTACACTCCATAAAACTACTGTTTACCTTTTTTTTGCCCCAAATCTTAATGGGGTGGCGAGCCGCTAAATACTTCCTTTGAAATTCACATATATTGCGAGCCGCTTCACACTCCATAAAACTACTGTTTACCTTTTTTTTGCCCCAAATCTTAATGGGGTGGCGAGCTTCTAAATACTTCCTTTGAAACTCACATATACTGCGAGCCGCTTCACACCCCATAAAACTACTGTTTACCCTTTTTTTTGGTCCAAATCTTAATGGGGTGGCGAGCCTCTAAATACTATGAAATTCACATATATTGCGAGCCGCTTCACACTCCATAAAACTACTGTTTACCTTTTTTTTTGGTCCAAATCTTAATGGGGTGGCGAGCCTCTAAATACTTCCTTTGAAATTCACATATATTGCGAGCCGCTTCACACTCCATAGAACTGCCGGTTACCTTTTTTTGGTCCAAATCTTAATGGGGTTTTCCGTCGGTATGCCCTTGTCTACAATTTATTAAAAGCTGAAGTAAACTATTATTGTAAAAGAATAGTTATTTACTTTTATAATTGGAAAGCAATACTCAATCGAGAATAAATTTGATAGTATAGGAAAACTGTATTCGACCTTAATCTGAATGAGATGATCGTAGTAGCAATAATTTTTATACTGCTTGGAGTCCTGATCAGGTACTGTAAATGGTATTTTTTAATAGCAGGTTACAATACTATGTCTGATGAAGAAAAACAAAAATACGACATCGAAGGTATAGCAAAACTCTTTAGAAATGTAATGTTTGGGATGGCATCAATGATCATTCTTGGATATTTTATTGCCAAATTTTTTAAAAGTCCGAATATTTTGGAATGTTCATTCTGGATTTCCATCATCATAGGGGTTCCCTATTTATTAATTAAGTCGAACTCAAAGAGATATAGGAAGAATTAAGATCCTTACTTTTCATAACAAGGTATATGGAATGATACAAAACATCATAATATTTCCGCTGGACTACTACAACACTAATTGGGCTGAAGATGACTAAACTTAAGATAATAATTATCTGTATTTGTGTCTGCATTTCCTGTCAAGAAAAAAAAGAAGGTCAACATGATCCTGAAAAATCATTCGTTAATGAATGGCATATTAAAACAGATCATCATGTTCACTTGATGAGTCCACATCTCATATCACTTTGGAAAGAAATGGGAATTCCGTTCACAAGGACAGATCACTATTATGCTAACATTGATACGATCCTCAAAACTAATAAGGCGACCAACATTTCTCTGGTTTCTATGGCTTATGTGTATTCTTCAAGGGATTTTGGAGGTAATACAATAGATGTTTTGAAAAAAACTCAGCAAGAAAATGACTATCTGGCTAATGCTAAATCAAAATATCCAGACAGAATTAAAGCGTATTATGGCGTGGATCCACTTAGTGAATTTGCTCTTGCCGAAATAGAACGATGTCATAAAACCCTAAAGCTCGATGGTATAAAACTTCACCACAATGCGTCGCAGGTATACTTAACAGAGCCCGATCATTTGAAACAAGTCAAAAGCGTGTTTCAGTATGCTTCAGACAATCGAATCCCGGTCTTGTTACATTTTGACAATTCCCATCCCAATTTTGGAAAAGAGGATGTGCGTATATTGGCAGATTCCGTTTTAAAAGAATTAGATTTTTTAGATCTCCAAATTGCTCATTTTGGAACTTCGGGAGGTTTCAGTACAAAGACGAAAATTATTTTAGACCGTTTTATTGATCTTTTTGAAAAAAACCACCCCATAACCAAACATAAAATTACCTTCGACATTTCTGCAGTCTGTCTTGACAAGCAGGCGGAAGGTATTGCCCCTTTAACGCAAGAGGAATTTTCGGATTTAACGCATTACTGCAGAAAGATCGGGTATAACAGAATCGTATTCGGCACCGACTATCCTTTGTATCGAACCGATGAATACCTCAGTATTTTAAGAACAAAACTGAATCTGTCCCAAATTGAAGTAGAACAACTACTGGAGAAGAAATAGATTCTGGTAAGAAACTAGATTCATCGCAGGTTGTTTTTAAAAAGATGGCATTTTTTAAGCCGGTATAACTTGAAAATGAAGAATATATTTATTTACTTTGTTTTTCAAAGTACTTTATTCATGTGATGGATATGTTGAACAAATTTGATCGTATACATTTCGCTGCAAGACAAAACCGGTGGTTAAGGTATTTCACTATATTTTGTCGCATTCTTCTTGCCTATGCATTTATCACAGCCGGCTTGATAAAGGTCCTGGATGAACGCTTTGCCAGCGGATTGTCACCGTTGCATCCCATGGGTGCTTACCTCGAAGCCCTGCACCATACCGGATATTATTACACTTTCATTGGTATTGCGCAAATAATTGCGGCTGTTTTATTACTCATCCCCCGAACCGTGGTTTTAGGCGCAGTACTCTATTTTCCTATTATACTGAACATTTGTATCCTTTCCCTGGCAGTGCGCTTCGAGGGCTCCTATGTCACCTCTCCCCTAATGGTTTTGGCCAATTTGTACATTCTTATATGGTATTATGACCGACTTAAATTTATATTACCTTTTAAACAATTTCCGGATTCAGATATTCTTAAAAAACCCGAGAAATACAATAATAAATTTCCATTTCTATTTTTTACGGGGGTAGCAGTCACCTTCGGAATTGTCATTCTGGTATTCCTCTACGGCAACGAAGTAATGCCCAGAAACGCTCTGGCAGACTGCAAAAAACAGTTCAGTGCTACTGAAAAGGAGTCTATAGGGTTCAAATTTTGTGAATGTATTCATATAAAAGGAAATACACTTACAAACTGTCTTGAGGAGTACAAAGCAGACAGCTTACGATAAACCATTTTATAATTGAATTTCCTGTCAGAAATAATATAATCTACCCAAAGACAACATTCTTTCAGCCCTTTCGTTTTTTTATAAAATCTAATCAATGAAACTGAAAAATTCTTTCTTGCTAATCTTAATGCTAGTCGTCATCCTATCCTGTAATGGAGATGATGATTCCTGTACGCCCGGTATTGTAGAAATAACTAGTCTGGAAGCAGAATACGGATGTGTCAATACCAAGAATGAGATGGAGATTAACCTTAGTGACGATTTTGTGATCATTACATCCCAATCAGATTTTGACAGCCAAGTTACAGGCAGCTGTCAGCCAGATATCAATTTTTCTATATACGATCTGGTTATCGGCAAGAAAGCGCTCACCTCCGGAAATACATCAATAACATATGAACTCCTCAGGAATTGCGATACACAAATTCAAACGCTCACCGTCACCTTTGTTCAGAATGCAACTACCGAAGCTCCAAATCTAACGTATCACGCACTTATTCCAAAACTAGAAAACGGACAAGTTTTAGAAGTTGACATCATTGTAAACTAGAATAATGATATCAGTTTCGTAGATCGAACGCTAACGTTTCCTTACGATTGCATAAGTTATTTGTAGTTCTTTTCCTATAAAATTACGCATTTATGCTTTTTAACGAAAAAACAGGTTATTGGTCTAAAAATTGATTTCGAGAAGTATTTAATAATATATATTTGATACATACCATAGCATAAGTAGGTTAAGTTCATGGTAGATTTGGGGCAAAAAAAGGTAAACTCTCGTTTACCTTTTTTTATTGGTCCAAATCGTATTGGGGTGGCGAGCCTCTAAATGCTACTTTTGATATTCATATACCCTGCGAGCCGCTTCACCTTTCCATAAACTCCGCTAATCTTAGTAATTGCCCCAAATCATATTGGGGTGGCGAGCCTCTAAATGCTACTTTTGATATTCATATACCCCGCGAGCCGCTTCACCTTTCCATAAACTCCGCTAATCTTAGTAATTGCCCCAAATCATATTGGGGTGGCGAGCCTCTAAATGCTACTTTTGATATTCATATACCCTGCGAGCCGCTTCACCTTTCCATAAACTCCGCTAATCTTAGTAATTGCCCCAAATCATATTGGGGTGGCGAGCCTTTAATATTTTCTTATGTAAACTCATCTCCTGCGAGCCGCTTCACACCCCATAAAACTACTGTTTACCTTTTTTTATTGGTCCAAATTGTATTGGGGCGGCGAGCCTCTAAATGCTACTGTTGATATTCATATACCCTGCGAGCCGCTTCACCTTTCCATAAACTCCGCTAATCTTAGTAATTGCCCCAAATCATATTGGGGTGGCGAGCCTTTAATATTTTCTTATGTAAACTCATCTCCTGCGAGCCGCTTCACCTTTGTGTGAACTCCGTTGAACATATAAACTGCCCTAAATCTAAACGGGGTGGCGAGCCTCTACCTTTTTCCTATGAAAACAAATCTCCTGTGAGCCGCTTCACCTTTCCATAAACTCCGCTAATATTAATAATTGCCCCAAATCGTATTGGGGTGGCGAGCCCCGGCTAGTTTTTATTTTTTCCAAAATTGATCTTCCTTTGTCTAAAATCAAGTTCTTGTAAAAATAAAAACCCACCAATTGGTGGGTTTTCAATATCTGATATTTCTTTATTATTTGTTCTGAGCATATCTTGCTCCTACCTCTTCCCAATTGATTACTTCAAAAAAGGCGTTCACATAGTCAGGACGACGATTCTGATAATTCAGGTAATATGCGTGCTCCCATACATCCAATCCTAAAATCGGTGTTCCTCCGCATCCTACACCTGGCATTAACGGATTATCCTGATTAGGCGTAGAACATACCTTTACGGCACCTCCCTTATGAACACATAACCATGCCCATCCTGAACCAAATTGTCCTTTCGCAGCATTCGAAAACTCCTCTTTAAACGCTTCAAAGCTGCCAAAAGCATTATCAATGGCTGTCGCCAACTCACCGGATGGCTTACCACCACCATCGGGTGACATAATTTCCCAGAAAAGGCTGTGATTATAAAAGCCTCCACCATTGTTACGTACTGCCTTGTTATCCATATCGAGGTTTATAAGAATGTTCTCAATGGTCTTACCTTCCATGTCGGTTCCTTCTATGGCACTGTTAAGCTTGTCTGTATACCCTTGATGGTGCTTTCCGTGATGGATCTTCATTGTTTTTTCATCTATATGGGGCTCAAGCGCATCGTGCGCATAATTTAGTTGTGGAAGTTCAAATGACATAATATAATTTTTTAAGATTAACTTTTTAATTTCTAGTCAAAGTTACACATAATCACTGTGTAAAACTGTTATAGATTTTATAAGATTTCTATACCGTTATAGATAATAGTAATATTGGCTTATCGCTACAATTGTTTTATTAATTTAGTAAAAAGTTTTTCTTGAAAAATTCCATTCCTTTTTTAATCTTCGACGCAGCCGCAGGAAGCGGAAAAACTTTTACACTCGTAAAAGAATATTTAAAAAAAGTACTTACCGATCCCAAACCCGACTATTATAAAAATCTACTGGCGATCACCTTTACCAATAAGGCCGTCGCCGAAATGAAGCATCGTATTGTTGAAAATTTGAGAGCATTTTCTGAATCCAACGCAGTCGATTCTCCTCCTGCCATGTTAATCCAGATTTCAAATGAAACCGGGCTTACCGAGGTTCAACTTCATGAACGAGCAAAAAATACCTTAAAACATCTTATACATCACTATGCCGGTTTTAGCGTTGAAACCATCGATAGTTTCAATCATCGTCTTATTCGAACCTTCGCCAGAGATTTAAAATTGGCTTCGAATTTTGAAGTGAGCCTTGAAGAAGGACAACTATTATCTGAAGCTGTAGATAATCTGGTGAGTAAAGCCGGAATAAATGAAAAAATTACTCAAGTACTTATCGATTTTGCGCTTTCAAAAACCGATGAAGACAAATCCTGGGATATCTCCAGAGATATTGCTTCCGCTGCAAAAATTCTATTCAGTGAAAATGATAATGCTCAAGTGGAGAATCTCAAAAAAAAGACCTTAGATGACTTTATTCAGTATACTATCAAAATTAAAAATGCTAAACATGAATACAGCACTCAATTGGTGGCTATCGCATCAGAAGTGCTTCGGTTAATTGAAGAAAGCGGATTGCAGGCTGAGGATTTCAGTAATAAATCACTTCCTGCCTATTTCGGTAATCTTAAGTCCGGGAACTCCGTTAATTTTAATTTAAAATGGCAGGAATCTCTAGGTGAAAAACCACTTTATCCGGGGCGTGTTCTAAAAGATTCTCCTCATGTTGCCGAAACCATAGACGAATTGACCCCCCGTTTTATAGATGCTTTTGAAACCACAAAAGCCCTTTATTTTAAAAAAGCACTATATGCTTCAATTCTTAAAAATCTCATCCCGCTATCTGTGATTAATTTGGTTAATGAAGAATTGGAGGCCATTAAAAACGATCGCAATTTATTTCCGATCTCACAGTTTAACAGCCTTATAAATAATGAGATCCGCAATCAGCCGGCACCATTTATTTACGAGCGTTTGGGTGAAAAATACCAACACTTTTTTATTGATGAGTTTCAAGATACTTCATTGCTTCAATGGAAAAACCTTATACCGCTAATTGACAATGCGTTATCTCAGAGCAATCTCGACGAGCAATCGGCCAGTCTTCTGCTGGTGGGGGACGCAAAACAGTCCATTTATCGGTGGAGAGGCGGACTCCCTGAACAATTCATAGGACTTTATAACAAGGATAATCCGTTCTCTATAAGAGAAAAGAAAGTCGAAAACCTTCAAACGAACTGGCGAAGTTGTAAAGAGATCATAACCTTCAATAATGAGTTCTTCACGCATATAGCCGAAAATTTCGGGAACTCAGTACACCAACAATTATACAAAATCGGAAATCAACAACAGTGCAATGAAAAGAAGGACGGGTTTGTGAAGATCCTTTTCAATGAAGCCGAAAATAAAGCTGAAGAGCACGAAATATATGCCCAACAAGTATTTGAAACTATTCAGTCACTGCGTAAGCAACAATACGCGCTTAACGAAATTTGCATCCTGACCCGAAAAAAGGCCGATGGAATTGAACTGAGCTCATATCTACTAGAGCGGGATATTCCGATAGTCTCTTCTGAAACGCTACTGCTTCAATATTCTCCGGCGGTGAAATTTTTACTGAACACCCTTTCGCTAAGTCTATTTTTCGATCATAATGAACATAAAATTGAATTTCTGGACTTTATAATTACACATCTAAATAGTACTGAAGACACCCATGCCGTCTATAAAAGATTCCTGGGATTTTCTTCAGAAGAATTTTCTGAAGCAATTACCTCTTTCGGTATTGATTTTAACTTTCAGCAATTACACTCGCTTTCCCTATACGAAAGTTTGGAAATAATCATTTTAAGCTTTAAGCTTGCGGAAAAAGCCGATGCATATCTGGACGCATTTATGAATCTGGCTTTCGACTTTGAACAACAACCTCAAAGTGGAAAGCAACTGTTTTTGGAATATTGGGAAACCGTAAAAGATGTTTCAGCAGTACCCATAAATGAAAGTGTGGATGCTGTGCGTTTAATGACCATACACAAAGCTAAAGGTCTGGAATTTCCCGTAGTGCTTTTTCCCTTTGCCGACGTGAATATCTACAAAGAAATGGATTCAAAATCATGGTATCCGGTAGATGACCCCGCGGCGCAGTTCACTGAGGTTTTAATCGATTATAAGAACGAAGTGGAAAATTATGGAGCAGCGGGCCGTGAGATTCATGAAAAGCGCAGGCAAAGATTAGAATTGGACAATTATAACCTGCTGTATGTAACGCTTACCCGCCCCATTGAACAACTTTATATTTTTTCAAAAAAAGTAAAACAGAATTCTGCAAACGAAATCACGAATTACAACAGCCTATTCATAGATTTTCTCAAACATAAGAATATGTGGGAAGATGAAAAAATGGACTATGAGTTTGGTGTTTCAAGAAGAACAATGCTTTCCAAGGAAATACGAAATGTGGAACAAATCCTTCCCGAATATCCGCTGTCTAAACCCTCAGATCATAATCTCGAGATCGTCTCAGCCGAAGCATCATATTGGCAAACGGAAACCGAAACAGCAATCTATACCGGAAATATTTTACACGACAGCATGGCTGAAATCACGCATAAAGATGATATAGTTCCGTTCTTTGAAGCGCTGGAATTGGACCCTCTTCTTTCAAAGGAAGAACAAACAGATCTAAAAGATAGCATGACCCGTATAGTGATGCATCCCCAATTATGCGAATATTTTTTAGACTACGAGTGGGTGGCCAACGAAAGAGATATTATTACAAGGGACGGGGTAATTCAACGCCCTGATAGACTAAATTTTAATCGTGATGGATCTGTAACTATCATAGATTATAAGACCGGCGAGATGAGTGAGCATCACGAAGTACAAATTCGAGGTTATGCGGCAGCAATTCAGGATATGGGCTATAGTGTTAAAGAAATGCTTATAATCTATAGCGTAGGAGGAGATATTTTGATAAATAAGATTTAAATTTGAACCTGATCTAAGTAGCACGAGAAAAACAATATTTATGTACGGAAATATAAAAGAACATCTACAAAAAGAATTACAGGAAATAAAAGATAATGGTCTTTATAAAAAAGAACGAATTATTACATCGCCTCAAGATGCTGAAATCACCATTTCAACCGGGGAAAAAGTAATTAATTTCTGTGCGAATAACTACCTCGGGCTCTCTTCAAACAAGGAAGTAATACAAGCGGCGAAAGATGCGATGGACTCGCACGGATTTGGGATGTCTTCGGTTCGGTTTATATGCGGAACACAGGACATACATAAAGAACTCGAGCAAAAAATAGCCGACTATTACCAAACGGAGGATACTATCCTTTATGCCGCAGCATTTGATGCGAACGGCGGTGTGTTTGAACCGCTTTTGGGTCCTGAAGATGCAATAATAAGCGATTCATTAAACCACGCGTCTATAATTGATGGCGTTCGGCTATGTAAAGCCGCTCGTTACCGTTATGCTAACAGCGATATGGCCGATCTTGAACAGCAGCTCAAGGCAGCCAATGAAGCAGGATCGCGGTTTAAAATTATAGTGACAGATGGTGTATTTTCTATGGATGGTTTGGTGGCTCCTTTGGATAAAATTTGCGATCTGGCCGAAAAATATGACGCCTTGGTCATGATCGATGAATGCCATGCCGCAGGATTTATTGGTGAAACCGGAAGGGGAACGCTCGAAGAGAAGGGTGTTATGGGGCGTATTGATATTATCACCGGAACTTTAGGAAAGGCATTGGGAGGAGCGATGGGTGGTTATACCACAGGGAAAAAAGAGATCATCGAAATGCTTCGACAGCGATCAAGGCCTTATTTGTTTTCAAATTCTCTTGCTCCGGCAATTGTTGGAGCCTCTATTAAGGTATTTGAGATGCTCTCAACAGATACGGCCTTACGTGATAAACTGCAGCAAAATACCTCCTATTTTAAATCGAAAATGAAACAGGCCGGTTTTGATATTATCGATGGGGATTCGGCTATAGTTCCTGTGATGCTGTACGATGCCAAACTATCTCAAAGTATGGCAGATATGCTTCTTGAAGAAGGAATCTACGTTATAGGATTCTTCTATCCGGTGGTTCCGAAGGGAAAAGCTCGAATACGAGTCCAGCTGTCGGCTGCGCACACAAAAGAACATCTGGACAAATCGGTTAATGCCTTCATAAAAGTTGGGAAAAAATTAAGAGTAATTACCTCGTAAGCACCATTATTTACACAATAAAGGCTTTGTATTTGTGAAAAATTTAATAGATTTGCTTTTGTTTATAAGTTTTAACAACTTACTTTTGCTCTAATTAACACTTAAAAATTAAACAATCGAATATGAAACATCTTAACACTTTTTTAGTTGCTGCTCTCTTACTTTTAGGAGTTGGGGTGGCAAATGCACAAGACGAAAATAATCCTTGGGCAATTGAAGTTGGTCTAAACGCAGTTGATGTTTACCCAGTTGGTATTGACGATAAAGGAAGACTTCCAGAAGCCACAAAAGGAGATCTCTTTGATGAGTATTTTAACGCTAATGACCACTGGAATATCTTACCTTCAGTTTCCAGATTATCTGTAGGAAGATATATTGGAAGCGGGTTCTCATTTACAGCAGCAGGTGCTATTAACAAAATTAATAAGCTTGGTGATGTAGAGATCAATGACGACCTAACGTATTACAGCGTTGACGGAGAAATTGAATACAGCCTTAGAGACCTTATCAACGGTCCTGGTGGTTGGTTCGATCCTACTATTGGTGTAGGTGGTGGTTATACCTGGGTTGACGATATCGGATTTGGAACTGCTAACGGTTTGGCCGGTGTGCGTTTCTGGATCGGAGAAAATCTTGCATTAAGTGTTCAGTCTGCTTACAAGTATGCATTTGAAGATGATTACGGAATCCAACATTTCCAGCACTCTGCAGGGATTATGTTCAAATTCGGTGGAAAAGATACAGATGGTGATGGAATCTACGATCAGGATGATGAATGTCCAGAAACTCCTGGTTTACCAGAATTCAACGGATGTCCTGATACTGACGGTGACGGAATCGAAGATAGAAATGATGCATGTCCTAATACTCCAGGTTTAGCTGAGTACAATGGATGTCCTGATACTGACGGTGATGGTATTCCAGATCCACAGGATGCTTGTCCTACTGTAGCAGGTCTTGCTTCTCTTAACGGATGTCCTGATGCAGACGGTGATGGTATTACCGATGCTGAAGATGCTTGTCCTAATGAAGCTGGTCCTAAAGCTAACAACGGATGTCCTTACAAAGATAGAGACGGTGACGGTGTTCTTGACAAAGATGATCAGTGTCCAGATGTTCCAGGAACTGTTGCAAACAACGGATGTCCTGAAGTAACTGTAGAGATCATCAAGCAATTGAATGAGTACTCTAAGACGATCCTTTTCGACTACGATAAGTCATCGATCCGTCAGGAGTCTTATTCTGCTCTTCAGAGTATTGCTGATATCATGAAAGAATATCCAAACACAATATTCCATATTGAAGGTCACACAGACAGCAGAGGTAGTGATGCTTATAACATGAAGCTTTCTAACGAAAGAGCTGCTTCAGTTATGCAGTACTTAACTACTATCGGTATGCCTGCAAACAGATTGACTTCTAAAGGATACGGTGAAGAAAGACCAGTTGCTACAAATAATACCGCAGCCGGTAGACAACAAAACCGACGTGTAGAGATCTCTCTTCAGAAATAAGAGAAACTCAAATAAATAAAGAAAAACGCCTTCGTTAATCGAAGGCGTTTTTTATTTTTATAGCATGCGAACTTTTCTTGAAGAAACTATTGAGTCACTTCTCAAAGAATATGAAGATATTTCTCAACTCACCCTAATTCTTCCAAGTAAGAGAGCCGGTGGATTCTTAAAACACCACCTACGTACAGCAACGAACAGAACAATATTTTCACCACACATCATTAGTATCGAAGAGTTTGTAGAGGAACTTTCAGACCTTCGAATTATAGATGCATCTCACCTTCTCTTTAAAAGCTATCAAGCCTATCAACAAACGGATAGCATATCAGAAAAAGAAGACTTCGATTCCTTTAGTTCGTGGATTCAGACTCTTCTTAACGACTTCAGTGAGATCGATAGATATTTGATAGATACAGAATCTTTCTTTAGTTATCTGGGGAGTATTAAATCCATGGAACTTTGGAACGTTAAAAGTGAACAAACCGAACTAATACAAAACTATATTTCCTTCTGGGAAAGTCTACCGGAATTTTATACGAATTTAAAAGAACTCTTACTTCAAGACAAGCTGGGCTATCAAGGGATGGTCTACAGAAAAGCTTCTGAAGACCTCGAACATTATATTTTAAATCACGGGCATAAACAACATGTTTTTATTGGTTTTAATGCCTTAAACAATGCAGAGCAACATATCATTCAGGAATTACTGGAAACCGGTAACAGTAAGATCTACTGGGATATGGATATTCACTTTTTTAACGACCCCCAACACAGTGCCTCCCGGTTTCTGAGAGCATACAAAAAAAACTGGAAGTACTATAGCTCAAATCCCTTTCCAGCACTTCCAAACAATTACCAGAGGGAAAAAAACTTCAGGTTTGCTGAGGTTCAAAAGAATACCGGTCAGGCTAAATATGTAGGCCAACTTATCAAGGAAATGACTTCCGAAGAAATTGCGAACACTGCGATCGTGCTAGCAGACGAAACCCTCCTGGTTCCCCTGCTCTATTCGCTACCTCCTAATATAGACACCGTAAATATTACCATGGGAGTTTCGCTGCGATCCTTCCCCACTACTCAATTCTTTAATAGCCTGTTGTATACACATCAATCAGATCCTGAAACCTTTTATTACAAAGATCTCATCCGGTTAATGACGCATCCTGTCGCCTCTGTGTTGCTGTGCTCGCCCGAACATATAGTATCCGAAATCTCAAGTAAGAATCTTACACATATTACGCTCGAAAAACTGTTGTCCCTTGCAGAATCGATGGACCGCGAAATACTTATGGTACTTTTCGACAGCTGGCAGGATAGGGCAAATACAGCACTGGAAACATGCCTTAATATAATACAGCAGCTACATGAGAAAACTGCCTCCCATAAGATCGATAAAGTTCTGTATTTCCAATTGCACACTATCTTTAAAAAAATTCGTAGCCTCAGTGATCAATACGCTCACCTTAAAAGTGTAAAAACTGTATATTCATTATTTTCTGAACTTATCGCTACCACAACCCTCGACTTTAAAGGAGATGCCTTTACCGGACTTCAGATCATGGGAGTTCTAGAAACTCGGGTTCTCGATTTTGAGCATGTGATCATGACCTCTGTAAATGAAGGTGTATTGCCTTCAGGAAAATCGAATGCCTCCTTTATTACCTACGACCTAAAAGCTGAGTTCGGACTTCCCATGTATTACGAAAAGGATGCGATCTACACCTATCATTTTTACAGACTGTTGCAGCGGGCAAAAAACATAACACTGCTTTACAATAACTTTACCGATGGCATCAATACGGGAGAAAGGAGCAGATTCCTGCTGCAACTGGAAGTAGAAAAACAACCTCATCATCAAATTAAACAGGAAGTGATCACTCCCAAAATTCAGTTGCATTCTAAGACATTGAAACAGATCGAGAAAACGACTGATGTTATGGAGCGCATACAGGAAATCGCAATCAACGGCTTTTCTCCATCATCCTTAACCTCCTACATTCGAAATCCAATTGATTTTTACCAACAAAAAGTACTTGGTATAAAGGAACTTGAAGAGGTTGAAGAAACTGTCGATTATAATACACTCGGGACTATCGTTCACGATACGCTTCAGGTATTTTATGAGCCCCTGGAAGGAAGTTTCTTAACGCTCGAGCTCCTTCATCAGTTAAAGGAAAAAGTGGAAACAGAAATAACTGTTCAGTTTAAAAAAACATTTAAAGGAGGAACCTTTCTCATTGGAAAGAACCTCATTATTTTTGAAGTGGCCAAACGCTATGTTCAGAATTTGATCGACATGGAAATTGGCGAACTGAAAGCCGGAAATTCAATTAAAATTTTAAAAATCGAATCGGACCTACGAATTGAGATTCCAATACCTCAATTAGATTTTCCCGTTAATTTGCGTGGAAAAGTAGATCGGGTTGACGAATACAACGGAGTCCTGCGTATAATCGATTATAAGACAGGTTCCGTGACACAGGGAGATCTTGAGATCGTGGATTGGGAATCCCTCAACACCGACTATAAATACAGTAAAGCATTTCAAGTATTAGCATATGCTTTAATGATGGACGGTGAATTAAATGTGCACGAGGCAAATGCCGGGATTATTTCCTTTAAAAACCTTAAAAATGGGTTTCTTAAATTCGCTACAAAACCTTCTTCGCACAGTCGAACAAAAAATTATGAAATTAATGCTGAAGTCCTTCAGCGTTTTAAGAATGAGCTTCGGAAATTAATTATGGAAATATGCGATGACGAAAAACCATTCATTGAAAAAGAAACAGACACATGATCATAGAAAAAAATCTGGTACTGGCCGAAACCTCTAAAAAACCTCTACTGTATGACGTTTTTTATACCCCGTCTGATAATGAAAAACCATTGATCATCTTCTGCCATGGTTTTAAAGGGTTCAAAGATTGGGGTGTCTGGGACCTTGTTGCCAAACAATTTGCAAATGCAGGCTTTTTTTTCGTAAAGTTTAACTTTTCCCATAACGGTGGAACCTTAGAACAACCTGTCGATTTCCCCGATCCTGAGACCTTTGCTCAAAACAATTTCAGTATAGAACTCGACGATCTGGACAGGATGCTTGATCACTTACAATCGTCTATAAAATGGAAAAACCGAATTGACTTCAATCGGCTTGGTCTTCTTGGACATAGCAGGGGCGGTAGCATCGCACTTATAAAAACCGAAGAAGACTCTCGTATTAAAAAAGTAGCAACCTGGGCAGCAGTAAGTGATTTTGAAGCACGTTTCCAGGTAGGCACGGAAGCATTTAATATCTGGAGAGAAACCGGTATCAGCTATATTGAAAACAGCAGAACCAAACAGCAATTACCTCTCAATTTTCAGTTTTATGAGGATTTTATACAACATAAGACCCGACTTACCATATCCCGTGCAGTAAAGCAAATAAAAGTTCCTCAATTGATCATACATGGCAGCGAAGACCCTACTGTGTCCATTAAGGAAGCTAAAGCCATTCATTCCTGGAATCCGGAGAGTAAATTGGAAATCATTAACGGAGCCGACCACGTTTTTGGGGCAAGCCATCCGTGGAATAAAGAAAATTTACCTCATGACTTAATGAGAGCAACTAAATTAACTGCAAATTTCTTCCAACAGCCAAATAAATAAGCACGCCTCTTAACATTCAATTTCGATTAGAGCGTTTTTTATCGATTAAATGCTATTTTTTAGGTTAAAATACATTTTATTTTATATATTCGGAGCTTACTAACTGTAAAATAGAAGATTATGAAATTTACAAAATTACTTTCAACACTATTTTCATTGCTCTTACTAACCGCCTGCTCCACCGAACCAACAGTCAATACTGTGGAAGATAATTATGCCAATTTAATTACGGGAGAAGAAACTCCAGACCCAACCACAAATCTGGGTCAAACCGACCTACTTGCCGGTCAGCATATTCTCTCTGGAATCGTTACAGTAGCCTTAGACAATGGTGAGGTAGCTGTGACGTATACTTCTGAAGGCGATTGGGAAATCGTTGAAACCCATTTGTACATTGGTCCGTTGAGTGGACTTCCTACCAATGGTGGCGGAAATCCTAAAATAGGCCATTTTCCTTTTAAGGATACCCATAACCCGGGGACAACCGAAGTGGTGGTAGGTAATACCGGTATAAGTCTTGCCTCAGGAGAGTGTATTATAGTTGCTGCGCATGCCGTAGTAGTCAATACCGTGACCGGAGATGAGGAAACCGCCTGGGGTGCTGGAAACCCAATTGGAGGAAATAGCTGGGCTATGCAATTTGAAGTTTGCAACTAAAAGAGTAAAGCGAACTCCCTGATAATAAATAAAAAAGCAGTGCCAATGCACTGCTTTTTTCGTGGAGAAGATGGGACTCGAACCCACGACCTCTTGACTGCCAGTCAAGCACTCTAGCCAGCTGAGCTACATCCCCAAGAATATTTTAATAAGGATCTGAATCAATATCAAAATGTATGCGAAAATAAGAAAATTTTTATTCCTGAACCTGTAAAACGAGCAAAGGTTTACTGGTGTGAAATTCCCGCTTTAATACCACATTCTTTTCCCACAACTTCTTGAAAAAACCGCGCTTTCTTCGCACAACACACAACATATCGGCTTCCTTGTCGTGATAATGCTCTAAAACAGCCTGATACGTTGTCGCGTTTTCTGCTTTAGCATAAGAGCTCTGTAGCTTCGTTAATCTCGGGCTCACCTCCTTCATATCATCGGTTGTTTCAGGAGTTTCAACATGAAGGACATGCACTTCGGTGCCAAAATGTTTTACGAACTGCTTTACCGGCTCTAAGGTTTTCTTTTCAAAGCTTCCGTTCTTAAATGCCATTAGCATGGAAGACGGTTGTTGAAAAACTGCCCCTTCCGGCACTACCAAAATAGGGATATTGGTACTTTTCATGATCTTTCCTGAAGTATTTCCTAAGTACACCTCTTCCCGTATAGAATTACTTCGGGGAGATAAAACCATAAGATCCACATGAACATGTCTGTTAAAACGATTAATACTCTCCACAACAGATCCCTTAATAGGGTGAGCAATCACCGTCACATCCCGCTTATTGACCTTCGAAACCACTTCTTCTAAACGATTTTCGGTCTCTTCCTTTATTAACGCATTTACTTTAGTAAGCCCTCCTACTTTCGATAATTCCTGAAAGACTGAAATTACATAGACATAGGCATCCATCTCCTGGGCAAGATCGATAGCGTACTGCAGATTACTCACTGAATTTTCTGAAGACCCTATGGGAACCAATATATTTTTCATCCTAGTAGTATTACTTTTACCTATATTTCTGTGCAAAATTAATTTTTAAAAATGATTCGGAAGGCCAAACCAACGGAAATTGAGAAAATTATAACAATCACCAGAGCTTGTGGGGCAAAAATGGCTTCGGAAGGAATCTACCAATGGAATGAACATTATCCCAATCCAGAAGCGTTTAAAAATGATCTGAAACGGGATGAGTTATTCGTTCTTCTTTCTGAAACCGCCATAACGGGATGTATTGTAATATCCTCGGAAAAAGATGAAGAATACAACGACATCACTTGGTTAACCCCGGATAGTAACAACCTATACATTCATAGACTAGCAGTTCATCCGGAGCACCAAAAGAAAGGCTATGCAAGAGCGTTGATGGATTATGCCGAAGCATATGCCCGTGAAAAAAAAGCAGCTTCTATTCGTCTAGATACTTTCAGCAAAAATATTCGTAACCAGAAATTTTATAAAGCACGCGGTTACACCCAGTTGGGAAATATCTTCTTCCCGAAGCAAAGTGAATTTCCGTTTTATTGTTACGAACTTGTGCTATAAATTGAAATAGCAGAATAAGATTTCCTTACTTCAGAATTAAAAATTGTAATACTCATATTTTATTTTCCCTTGCGATAAGCCCTACCTTTGTCATGAAAATGGCAGCCACCAACATTTCCTTTAAACGCATACAACAATTGGCGCTTCCGGCGATCATTTCGGGAATTGCCGAACCTGTACTTTCCAGCACCGATGCCGCAGTTGTTGGCAATATTTCTCAATTTGGTACCGAATCCCTGGCGGCGGTTGGGATCGTTGGTACGTTTCTATCAGCGCTTATCTGGATCCTGGGCCAAACACGCAGCGCTATCTCGGCCATTGTCTCTCAAAATCTGGGAGCTGGCAATATTTCAACCCTCCAGAATTTTCCGGCACAGGCCATTTACTTTAATGTTGCCCTAAGCATTATCGTCCTGGGAGGAACTTACTTTTTCGTGGAAGAGATCTTTGGATTGTTCAATGCCACCGGAATGATCCTGGATTTTAGCATCGATTACTACAACATTCGTGTTTGGGGCTTCCCGCTTACGCTTTTCACGTTTGCGGTATTCGGTCTCTTTAGGGGGCTGCAAAACACGTTTTGGCCCATGATCGTTGCCGGAATTGGAGCCACACTAAACATTGCACTCGACTTTGCCCTTGTCTATGGTATTGAAGGCGTGATTCCTGCGATGAACATCGAAGGAGCCGCCTGGGCAAGCCTTATATCTCAAATAGTGATGGCCGTCATTGCACTGATTTTTCTACTTAAAAAAACCGAAGTATCGCTTCGGTTAAAATTTCCACTCCACCCGGAGATCAACAGGCTAGTAAGCATGAGCCTCAACCTATTCGTCCGCTCAATTGCCCTCAATGGGGCGCTAATTCTTGCGACCCGTGAGGCAACCGGACTGGGAACGAACTATATCGCTGCCCACACCATAGCGTTTAACGTGTGGATTTTTACAGCATTTTTTATCGACGGTTATGGTGCTGCAGGAAATATTCTCGGTGGAAAATTACTTGGTGAGAAAGATTATAATACACTCTGGAAATTAATGAGGCGGGTAAATTTATATAATCTGGGTATTGCCGCTGTTCTTATTATCATTGGAGCTTTCCTGTATCAACCTGTTGGCGCATTATTCAATAAGGACCCTGAAGTGCTGTCAATTTTCTACGGAATGTATTTCCTGGTACTTTTATGCCTTCCTTTTAACGCTTTGGCATTTACCTTAGATTCTATTTTCAAAGGGCTAGGAGAAATGAGTTATTTGCGGAATGTCCTTCTTAGCGCTACACTATTTGGGTTTATACCGGTATTGTTTTTCTCAAAATACATGGGATGGGGACTGAAGGGAATTTGGATAGCGCTAATCATTTGGGTGGCATACCGTGCTGTTGCCCTAATTATTAAATTTAAGCGAAAGTATCTCCCATTAGTTGAAAAATAGATACTTTTACTAAAATTTTATGCCATGGACATCATGCAACTTCTAAGCGGTAACGGGCTCTTTTTATTACTAGGTCTTCTGCTAATTATCATTGTAGTAGTCAACAAACTGAGAAGACGAAAATGAGTAATATTCGCATTACCAAACAATTTTCTTTTGAAACCGGACATGCACTCTACGGGTATGACGGAAAATGTAGAAATGTTCACGGGCACAGTTATAAGCTCTCAGTAACCGTAATTGGATCTCCAATTAATGATTCCGAACATGTAAAATACGGAATGGTGATCGATTTTGGAGACCTGAAACATATCGTTAAAGAAGAGATCGTTAATGTGTTCGACCATGCCACTGTTTTTAATAAAAATACCCCTCATGTAGAGTTGGCGAAAGAACTTCAGGACAGGGGACATAATGTATTGCTGGTCGATTATCAGCCTACCAGTGAAATGATGGTCATTGATTTTGCAGAAAAGATCAAAGCCCGTTTACCTGAAAATATACGCCTTCATTCCTTAAAACTTCAGGAAACAGCTACCAGTTACGCCGAATGGTTTGCCGATGAGAATTAACTCCGTCAACCTTTTTACTATATTTACCCCATGCAAATCCCGCAAGGAAAAAAAGTTTACTTCTCCAGCGATAATCACTTAGGAGCGCCAACGATGGCTGAAAGCCTTCCTCGTGAAAAAAAATTCGTTCAATGGCTGGATCATGTGAAACACGATGCTGCTGCCATATTTTTGTTAGGCGATCTATTCGACTTTTGGTTCGAATACAAAACTGTTGTTCCAAAAGGTTTTGTAAGAGTGCTGGGGAAACTCGCCGAGATTAGCGACAGCGGTATTCCCGTCTATTTTTTCGTCGGAAATCACGACCTGTGGATGCATGATTACTTCGAAACCGAGCTCAATATTCCAGTGTATCACGAACCCAAGGAATTTACCTTGAACGATAAGGTATTCCTAATTGGTCATGGGGATGGAAAAGGCCCGGGAGATAAGGGCTATAAGCGCATGAAAAAAGTGTTTACCAATTCGTTTTCAAAATGGTTGTTTCGCTGGCTCCATCCCGATTTGGGAGTGCGACTTGCGCAACATCTTTCAGTAAAAAATAAGCTTATCTCTGGTGATGAAGACAAGAATTTTCTCGGGGATGAAAATGAATGGCTCGCTCAATATGCCAAACGAAAACTGGAATTAAAGCATTACGATTATTTCATATTCGGGCACAGACATCTGCCCATGGAGATCAAAATTGGAGAGGGATCGACCTATTTTAATCTTGGGGATTGGATCAATCACTATACTTACGGAAGTTTCGACGGAGCAGAATTCAAACTTAAAAAGTTTAAGCCTTAAGATCCTTCAATCTTAGCTGGAGACTTACTTGCCCTTGCCATTCATTTTCATCGATCACATAAGCGGCCTTAAAAGGGCTGCCATTACTAACAATTTTAAATTTATGACCCATGCCAAAGCCAATTCCGGTAAAGTGGGAAGAATTTCCTTGTTTAACTACAACTCTTAAATGACTGTTATCTTCTCCCACACATTTTCCTGCTCCGGTATCGGTTAAGTGACGGGTCATAAATACCGGAGTCATATTTCCGGGGCCGAAAGGAGCGAACTGCTTCAGTATACGGTAGAATTTTGGCGTAATGTCGGTTAAATTAATTTCAGCATCGATTGATACCTCCGGTATAAGGAGTTTAGGGTCTATGCTTTCTGAAACCACCTTTTCAAAAGCTGCTTTAAAATTTTCAAAGTCCTTCTCCTCCAGTGTAAGTCCGGCGGCATATTTATGTCCGCCAAATTGTTCAATATAATCAGCACAGCCTTCCAGCGCATTATAAACGTCAAACCCTTTTACCGATCTCGCCGAGGCGGCCAGTTTTTCGCCACTTTTGGTAAAAACCAAGGTGGGACGATAATAGGTTTCGGTAAGTCTGGACGCAACAATTCCTATGACACCTTTATGCCAGGTCTCATCATAAACTACCGTGGTTTTCCTGTCTTCTTCCTTATTCTTTAAAATCTGGTCTAATGCCTCTTCGGTGATCTGTTTATCGGCATCTTTTCGGTCTTTGTTGAACTGTTCTATTTCCCTGGCATATTCTTCGGCCTGCCAAAGATCGTTCTCTGTGAGTAAAGCCACTGCATGATTACCGTGTTTCATTCTCCCCGCAGCATTAATTCGCGGAGCGATAATAAAAACCACATCGGTTATGGTAAGGGTCTGTTTTTTTAGTTGCTTCAGTATGGCCTTAAATCCCGTTCTGGGATTGCTGTTTATCATTTTCAGTCCGTAGTATGCCAGAATTCGGTTTTCACCGGTAATTGGAACGATATCGGCCCCAATTGCAGTGGCAACGAGGTCGAGATACAGCAGCAGATCGTCCTTTGGCAGGTTTCTGTGTTGTGTGATGGCCGAGATAAGCTTAAATCCAACACCACAGCCACACAACTCTTTATATGGGTAAAGGCAATCTTCCCGTTTCGGGTCAAGAACCGCTACTGCTTTCGGAATTTCCGGTCCTGGTCGGTGATGATCACAAATGATAAAGTCGACCCCCTTTTCAGCGGCATATGCCACTTTTTCAATGGCTTTTATTCCACAGTCCAACGCGATGATGAGTGAAAAATCATTGTCATGCGCAAAGTCGATTCCCATATAGGATATTCCGTACCCTTCCTCATAGCGATCGGGAATATAGGTAGCAACATTAGGATAAAATGTTTTCAGAAAAGAAGAAACCAGAGCAACGCTTGTCGTGCCATCTACGTCGTAATCTCCATAGACAAGGATGTTTTCTTCGGAAGCTATCGCTGCTTCTATCCTGTCTACCGCCTCCCGCATATCTTTCATGAGATATGGATCGTGGAGGTCGTTTAACGAAGGTCTGAAAAATGCTCTTGCCGCGTCAAAGCTTTCAATACCCCGTTGAAGCAAAAGGGTAGCAATAATAGTGTCTACTCCTAATGCCTCAGCAAGTGCGATAACTTTTTCCGATTCGGGTTTGGGTTTAAGAGTCCAGCGCATAGGTAATAAAACTTCTGTCGATCAAAAATACAAATCGTACCAGTCAACACGATAAAGGATCTGCAGAAATGTTTTAAGGGGAGGAAGTAGTGTAAAGATACAAATTAATTGGTTTTTAGAAACTCCTTTTCGTACTTTCGATTCCTCAGTACATAAAAACGTTCCAATGCCGTTAGTTACTCCTTTATCTGCAGATCACGATCCCGAAACCAAAGAACTCGCCGCCTTTTTCAATGAAACCCTTGGGTTTTGTCCCAATTCTGTGCTTACCATGCAGCGCAGACCGGCCATAAGCAAGGCGTTTATCAATCTCAATAAAGCTGTCATGGCCAATGAAGGCAGGGTAACCTCGGCGCTAAAAAGAATGATCGCCTGGGTGAGTAGTAATGCAACGGGATGTCGCTATTGTCAGGCGCATGCTATTCGTGCCGCCGAACGATATGGGGCCGAGCAGGAGCAACTGGATAATATTTGGGAATACCGTTCTCACCCTGCATTTAACGATGCCGAACGAGCCGCCTTGGACTTTTCACTGGCAGCCTCTCAGGTTCCCAATGCGGTAAATGAAGAAATAAAAGAACGGTTGTACGCCCATTGGGATGAAGGAGAAATTGTGGAAATGCTTGGCGTGATCTCCTTGTTTGGTTACTTAAACCGTTGGAACGATTCGATGGGTACTTCGATTGAAGATGGAGCTGTTGAAAGCGGAAAACAATATCTCGGAAAGCATGGATGGGAAAAGGGAAAACATGTTTAATCTGCGTCTAGAACTGTGCTCAGCTGTAGTTGAAGTACCGGTATAACCTCAGCTTCAAACCAGGGGTTTTTGCTTAGCCAGAATCGGTTTCTTGGAGAAGGATGTGGCAATGGCAAAAATTTAGGTAAATACTCCGTATAACTTCGTACTGTTTCGGTAAGTGTGCTTTTAGCGCGATCCTTTAAATAATAGTTTTGAGCATACATCCCTACAAGTAGTGTTAATTTCAATTTGGGCATGGAGTGCATCAATTGTTCATGCCATTGTGCTGCGCATTCCTTCCTGGGAGGCAGATCACCACTCTTTCCTCTCCCCGGGTAACAAAATCCCATAGGAACGATGGCAAATTTTGCCGTATCATAAAAATCCTCATCACTTACATTCAACCATTTTCTTAATTGCTTCCCGCTGGGATCATCCCACGGAATTCCGGTCTTGTGGACCTTTGTCCCGGGAGCCTGACCAATAATGGCTATCCTGGAATCCGGGTGTGCGGCCACAACGGGTCTTGGCCCTAGGGGTAAATAAGCTTTGCAAATCTTACAAGCCCTAATATCTTCTAAAAGTGACTGCATTTATTTTTTCCCTCCCACAATAACAACCAATTCTCCTTTAGGAGGTTTACTCTCAAAATGTGCTGCAACTTCTGAAACTGTACCCCTTATAGTTTCTTCGTGTAACTTAGTAAGTTCCCTTGACACTGAAACAGGGCGGTCGGCTCCAAAATATTCCACGAATTGCTTTAACGTCTTTAAGAGCTTATGTGGAGATTCATAAAAAATGATGGTTCGGGTGTCTTCGGACAATAGTAGTAGTCGGGTCTGGCGCCCCTTCTTTACAGGTAAAAACCCCTCAAAAACAAACTTATCACTCGGTAGTCCGCTATTCACTAAAGCAGGTACAAAGGCCGTAGGACCGGGAAGGCAATCCACTTCAATCCCTGCTTCAACACAGGCTCGGGTCAACAAAAACCCCGGGTCACTAATTGACGGAGTTCCTGCATCACTTATAAGGGCGATAGTATCACCACTCTGGATTTTTTGAACTATGGCGTCAGTGGTTTTATGTTCATTATGCATATGATGGGACTGCATATGCGTAGTAATATTATAGTGCTTTAGAAGTTTTCCGCTGGTACGGGTGTCTTCGGCTAAAATAAGGTCGGCTTTCTCCAAAACTTCTATCGCTCTAAAGGTCATATCCTTTAAATTGCCGATAGGTGTAGGCACCAGATAGAGTTTTCCCATACTTTTAGATCTTGATCTCTCTTTAAGCGAGACTCACATTAATTGAAGTTCTTTTCAACTATCGCCATAAACCGCTCTGAATACTCTTCCTTTTTCAGCCAATAATTGTAATCGGGTTTCACTTTTCCCTTTATAAACCCTGCTGCTTCTTCATACGAATTCATGGTGCTGATCTGTGAAAGAACTCTGGTATAATCCTCGGCATTGCCATCGAACAGATGTTTTATAAAGGCCAAGCGGTCGTTAAGTCCAATATTTAGTCCTTGATGATTTTTGTCATTCAGTGACCTGGGCTTATTCGATTCGGCCCCGATATCGGCGATGAGGTCGGTTGTAGATTCAGGTATCTTTCCTCCCTTAGATGGCTCCTTTCTTTCAAAAGTGGGCGTTTGTTGGTAGTTTGAAGCAAATTCTTCGAGATCGTTCCGCGGCACTTTCTTTTGAGGAAGAACTTCCTCCAGCAATTCATCTACTCGCGATGATTCCTCTGGCATTTGAGCAACCAGATCCTTTATTTTTTCCATCAGTGGCTCAACCAATTCTTCCTTGTTATGTGGCTGAGGGACCGGTTCGGGTTCGGTAAACCAATTTTCCTCTCTAAAGCTTTTCGAATCAAGTGCCGTCTCCTCCGCTTCTGAAGTTCCTTCAATTTGAGTTTCCAGATATTCGAGTACAGCAAGTTTTTCATGAAGATCTGCGGCAATCTGCTTTAATTGTGTTGTGGATTTAGTATTATTATTGGCTATAATCTGTTGTGCCAGTTCTTGAATTTGTATACGGAGCTTCCTTTTCATCTTTTTTTAATTAATCTCTTTTTCTCTATTTTGTTTTTATAAATTTACGCAACCTTTATGTAAACGGAAAATTTATCTGTTTTCGTCTAATTATAACCTATGTTTCTTGAAAATACTGTAAATCAGAAAGAGCAATTTGGCTGGATTGAAGTGATCTGCGGCTCGATGTTTTCGGGAAAGACCGAAGAACTTATTCGTCGGTTAAAACGCGCAAAATTTGCCCGTCAAAAAGTTGAGATCTTTAAACCTTCCATTGATGTGCGTTACGATGAAGATAAGGTAATTTCGCATGATAGTAACGAAATTAGATCAACCTCGGTTCCTGCAGCTGCAAACATTCCTATGCTTGCCGATAATTGTGATGTAATAGGGATCGACGAAGCTCAGTTTTTTGATGACGAGATCGTAAAAGTTTGTAATGATCTTGCAAACAGTGGGATAAGAGTGATCGTGGCTGGGCTGGATATGGACTATAAAGGAAATCCCTTCGGACCTATGCCTGCCCTAATGGCAACTGCCGAATATGTCACAAAAGTTCACGCCGTTTGTACACGTACCGGAAATCTTGCCAACTACAGTTTCCGAAAGTCTAAAAATCAGGATCTTGTTTTATTGGGAGAAACGGAAGAATACGAGCCATTAAGCCGCGCGGCCTTTTTTAAAGCGATGCTTAGGGAAAAAGTTCATAAAATGGAAGTTCAGGATCCGGAAATAATTTCTTCAAAAAAGCAAGCCCAGTAGATGCAGAACGCTACCGAAACTATTCTGGAAATCGACCTAAACGCTCTGGGTCATAATTACAGATATCTTACTTCAAAAATTGAAAAGACCACCAAAGTTCTTGCCGTGGTGAAAGCTTTTGGCTATGGCAGTGATGCAAACGTAATAGCAAAAGAGCTGGTGGATCTTGGTGTTGATTATTTCGCAGTTGCCTATTCTTCTGAAGGAGAGGCGCTAAGGGATCAGAGTATTGAAACTCCTGTTTTAGTTTTGCATCCCCTGCCGGGAAATTTTAATATGATCGTGGAACGTTGTCTCGAGCCAAGTATCTATTCTCGTAGAATGCTGACTCAATTTATCGCTTTCGCAGAAAGCAAAAAGCAAGAGCATTACCCTATTCATTTAAAATTCAATACCGGTCTCAACCGATTGGGATTCAGCGAAGATGATCTGGATTGGATCACCGAAACCTTAAAGAAAACGAACGCCGTACAGGTCAGATCTGCTTTTTCACATCTTGCGGCCAGCGAGGATCTTTCAGAAGCTGAATTTACTCAGAAGCAGATCGGCCAATTCAGAACTATTTCAGAAAAACTAATAGCAGCATTAGATTATAAGCCCTTGCTTCACACGGTAAACACTTCAGGGATCATTAATTATCCGGAAGCACAATTCGATATGGTACGAACAGGGATTGGGCTGTATGGCTTCGGAAATGATTCCGAAGAAAACAAACACCTAAAACCCATCGCAACTTTAAAAACCGTAATATCCCAAATACACAAAATTCAACCGGGAGAAAGCGTGGGATACAACAGAGCATATACTGCAAAGGATGTCGAAAGGACGGCCACCTTACCTGTGGGTCATGCCGACGGATTGAGCCGTGCTTATGGCAACGGAACAGGTTGGGTGAGTATTCACGGAAAAAGAGCTCCCATAGTGGGAAATGTATGTATGGATATGGTTATGATCGATGTTTCTAACATTGATTGTCAGGAAGGCGATGAAGTCGTCGTTTTCGGCGCTAATCCTTCGGCCGAAGATCTTTCGGGAGCCATTGGTTCCATTCCATATGAATTGTTGACGGCTATTTCCCAACGTATAAAGAGGGTCGTTTGTCGAAAATAACTGACATATAGCGAATAAGTACGCCTACCCCTCTTATTTTTTCTTTAAATTACAGCCTAATAACTTAAAAACCTATCAAAAATGTTTAAAGAATTCAAAGATTTTATCATGACAGGTAACGTGATCGACCTCGCCGTTGCCGTAATATTAGCCGGAGCCGTTGGTATGGTTGTTACCGGATTTACCAATGATATCATGATGCCTATAGTGGGTCATTTTACCGGCGGCATGGACTTTTCGGATTTGAAGATCGTTCTTGCAGAAGCCGTTGTAGCCGCAGACGGTACTGTGGAAAAGCCTGAAAATGCCATATTATGGGGGAAATGGGTAAATGCGCTCATCAACCTTGTCATTGTTGGCTTTGTACTATTTATGATCGTAAAAGCTTATAACAAAACAAAAAAGCCTAAAGAAGAAGCACCCGCAGCTCCTGCCGGTCCAACCACCGAAGAATTATTGATGGATATCCGGGACGAATTGCGTAAGAAATAATTTTCAGAAGCACACGCTACACTATTTATTCTAACCAAACCCTCTATGGTATTTAACTATAGAGGGTCTTTTTTTGCATTTTATTCTGAAAAAATAATAGGCAATACCGTACTTTTGAAGCGTTTAAATTTTGAATATGAAAATAGCTGTAGTAGGCGCCACCGGAATGGTTGGCACGGTAATGCTTAGATTATTGGAGGAACGTAATTTTCCTGCTTCGGAAATATTAATGGTTGCTTCACAAAATTCGGTAGGAAAGGAAATTCTTTACAAGAACAAGTCCCATAAAATTATAGGGCTGGAAGATGCCGTTGCAGCCAAACCAGAGTTGGCTATTTTCTCTGCGGGAGGTTCAACTTCCTTAGAGTGGGCGCCAAAATTTGCTGCTGCAGGAACAACGGTTATCGATAACTCTTCGGCATGGAGGATGGATGCTGACAAAAAATTAATTGTTCCCGAGATCAATGCATTCAAGCTGAATGCATCAGATAAGATCATTGCAAACCCCAATTGTTCTACCATTCAGTTGGTTATGGCATTGGCCCCATTGCATAAAAAATACAAGATGAAACGCGTAATTGTCTCAACATATCAATCGGTTTCAGGTACCGGCGTGAAGGCAGTACGCCAATTGGAAAACGAAATTGCGGGTATACGTGGAGAAATGGCATACCCATATCCTATTCATAAAAATGCCTTACCCCATTGTGATGTCTTTGAAGCTAACGGCTATACAAAAGAAGAGATGAAACTCGCTCGGGAACCTCAAAAAATTCTTGATGACCGAACTTTTTCGGTTAGCGCTACTGCCGTGAGGATTCCTACGGCCGGAGGTCACAGCGAATCTGTTAATGTTGAATTTGCGAACGACTTCGATCTCAGTGAGGTAAGACGGCTGTTACATGAAACGCCGGGAATAACCGTCCAGGACAATCCTGATACCAATACCTATCCCATGCCGGCTTACGCCCACGATAAAGACGATGTATTTGTTGGCAGGATCCGCAGAGATGAAACACAGCCTAACACGTTAAACATGTGGATCGTAAGTGATAACCTAAGAAAAGGTGCGGCTACAAACGCCATTCAAATTGCAGAATATCTTGTAGAAAACGATCTGGTTTAAATTACGGCAGTAAATGCGCACTGGTAAATTTAAGATGTGTTATAGAATCATCAAACACATTTTTTCTATATTTACAATCCTATAATCCCTAATACCCTGCCTGTAAGGTAGTTTTATGCGTGCTTACTTAACAATTTTGGGTGGTCTGTTTGCAATCTTGTTCACATTTAATTCCTGTAAGGAGGATGATAATTACACCGGACTTGCTATAGAAACCGAGGCCGATTTTATTCAAATGCTTCAGTATGAATCTGTGGAGATCGATGTACTACTTAACGATCTTAATGTTCCAGATGACCACATTTTAACGGTAGAGAACTCACCGAATGCTTCCATTGAAGTTCATCAAAATGGTAGTATAGGGGATCCGCAGAATGTACGCATTATGTATACTCCCAATTCTAATTTTACCGGAACCGATACCTTCAATTATACTGTTTGCGATGCTTCTGCGACCAGTTGTGCTACCGAAACAGTAACCGTAGAGGTTTTGCCTGCTTCCCCGGTTAATTTTGAAATTGAGGAGGTTCCCTATCCGAAACTTTCAGATTACAATTTTTTCACCGGAACCATGTCAGATCTTATTCCGGTATATGGAGTGGTTCCCTTTGAGCCCATTTCAGCCTTATTTTCAGATTATGCTTTAAAAAAACGTTTTCTATGGATGCCCGGAGATGTAAAGGCTCGGTATGTAAGTGATCACGAGGTATTGGATCTGCCAAATGGCGCAGTTTTAATAAAGAATTTCTATTACGAAAATGTTCAACCCGGAAATACTAAAGTTCTTATTGAAACCCGGCTAATGATCAAAAAACAAGAGGGTTGGATCTTTGCCAATTATATCTGGAACGAATCACAAACTGAAGCTTTTTATGACCTCAGTGGTGGTTTTAAGAATCTTAGCTGGCTTGAAAACGGTGAATTAAAAACTGTAGAATACAGAATACCAGCTGAAAGTCAATGCTTTACATGTCACAAAGCGGAAATTAATTCAACTCCTATCGGAATTAAACCACAAAACATTAATAATCAGTATATTTATGACTTCGGAAGTGAAAACCAGCTGCAGCATCTGGTGCAGATGGGGTATTTAGAAGACAATATTCCTGCAACTATTAATACAGTTGTAGATTGGCAGGATACCTCTAAATCTTTGGATCTCCGGGTACGTTCTTATTTTGATGTGAATTGTGCACATTGTCATTCCGATGTAAAACACTGTGATTATCGTCCTGTTCGCTTCGCCTTTAATGAAAGTGGCGATCCTGCAAATCTGGGCGTTTGTATAGAACCCGATACCAATATTCCACCTTATACGCATATTGTAAATGCCGGAGATCCCGATACATCCGTTTTATTCTTTAGATTTAGTACTACGGAAGAACAATACAGAATGCCGCTTTTTGGAAGAACCCTTGTTCATGAAGAAGCTGTTGAGCTCGTAGCAGCGTGGATCAATTCATTATCTACCAATTGTGATTAACAAAAAAACAAATGACCAAATACCTTTAATTATGAAAAACAAATTACTCCTGTTAGCTCTTATTTTGAGTGTTGGCACCATCTGGGCCCAAAACAATAATGAAAGTGGCACCATTTCGTTTACCAGCCAGTCTTTTCCTACCAATGGAAATTTTAGAGCAGTTGTGGATATGAATGGCGATTATCTGGACGATATTGTATCCATTCAGGCTACTAACATTAATATCTTCTACCAGCAAATTGGGGGTGGATTTAATGAGGTTGATATTACAACAACTTCGGCCAATTATCTTCCTTCCTGGAGTCTAGCCGCTGCAGACTATGACAAAAATGGATACACAGACCTACTTTATGGTTCAGGAAATGGAGTAACCTTCATGAGGGCAAATGCCACCGGTACAGGCTATACAGAAATATCCGGTACCGAATATGTATTTTCACAGCGCTCTAATTTTGTCGATATCAATAACGACGGCAATCTTGATGCCTTTGTATGTCATGATGTAGAGCCCAACGTCTATTATATCAACGACGGTAGTGGGAACCTTGGCTTTGTTCAAGGGGGTCTTGGAGATTACGCTACCGGAGGTAACTATGGCTCGATCTGGGTCGATTACGACGGCGACGGGGATGTAGATCTGTTTATTGCAAAATGCGGTGGTGAACCTGCCCGTAGAACCAATCAGATGCACAGAAATAACGGCGACGGAACCTTTACGGAGGTTGCCGATGCTCTTGGGCTTGCCGATATCATGCAAACCTGGTCTTCGGCCTGGGGAGATTTCGACAACGACGGTGATATGGATGTATTTGTAGGTGCCAGTACAGGAACTCATAAACTAATGAGAAACAATGGCGACCAGACCTTTACCAATGTTACTGCAGCTTCCGGAGTTCTGGCGCTAAGTGAAACGGGAATTGAAAATACTACCCATGATATCGACAATGACGGCTATTTGGATATTATTTCAAACGGAAATGTTCTAATGGGGAATGGAGACCTAACGTTTACCACGATCCACAATAACATGCTTCCCGGAAATAACGGTGGAATAGGCGATCTTAATGATGATGGTTTTCTAGATGCATTCAGTGGGAATACCATCCATTACAGCAATGGGAATGCGAATAACTGGATCAAGATCAATACACAAGGAACCGTAAGTAACGGTAACGGAATTGGTGCGAGAGTTATTTTGGAAACTCCTGCAGGTACGCAAATTAGAGATGTGCGTGCCGGTGAAGGTTTTGGCTATATGAGCAGTCTAAACACTCATTTTGGAATTGGAACAGAAACGGTGATCAACTCGATAACCATTGTTTGGCCTTCCGGAATTGTAAATATTGTAACAGACCCCGCGCCTAACACAACCATCACCATAGTGGAAGAAGAAATTCTTGGCATTGAAGAAAATCTTTTAACCGACTTGATCGTATATCCCAATCCAACCGACGGTATACTGAATCTGAATTCCCAATACGGTCTGGAAGATGCTTTTTATATCATATACGACACTACCGGAAAGCGTATTACCAGCAGTAATCTTTCATCTAAAACTATAGATGTTTCCGGATTGAGTTCAGGAACCTATATCTTACGAATCATTGATGACGGCACGCTAAAAACACAACGTTTTATCAAAAAATAAGACGTAGTTAAATTATGATTTAAAAGATCCCGATACAAAATAAGTATCGGGATTTTTATTTTTCAGTATATTTAGTATTCTATAACCTTAACAACCAACCATATGAATTCAACGTTTACTAAAATTCTTCGGATTATCCTCGGGCTGGGCCTGATCGTATTTGGACTTAACAAGTTCGTGGGTTTTATTTCTCCTCCCGAAATCCCACAGGAAGCTTCAAACTTTATGGAATCACTACGAGCTACCGGATATGTGCTCTACGTTCTGGGAGGTTTGGAAATTCTTATCGGACTCATGCTTATCTTTAGAAAATGGGTTGCTTTTGCATTATTGCTGTTAGTTCCAATTTCATTTAACATTCTCTTGTTCCATTTATTTTTAGACATGCCAGATATTATTCAGGCACTGGTCATCGTGGTAATCAATATTATACTTATCTACAAATACTGGAAGGCATATAAACCCCTATTTCATTATTAAGGGAAATATCATTCTTACGAATTCTTAACTATTTGAACCGCTAGATTTTACTACATTTACAGGCAATTAAATTATCCTTAAATGAAAAATTATATTCTAGGGTCTCTAATGGCTGTTTCTTTGATTGCCTGTAAAGAAGAGATCAAAAAAGAAACCGTTACCGTGACATATCATAAAACGCAGAAAGTAGATACAATAGATACTTATTTTGGCACTGAAGTGGCCGATCCTTATCGCTGGCTGGAAGATGACAGAAGTAAGGAAACAATGGCCTGGGTAAAATCTCAAAATGAAGTTACTTTCGGTTATTTAGATAATATCCCTTTTAGAGAAGAGCTGAAGGAAAGACTTTCTTCACTTTGGAATTACGAAAAAGTAAGTGCCCCGTTCAAGGAGGGTGAATACACCTATTTTTATAAGAACGATGGCCTTCAGAATCAAAGCGTGATCTATCGCTATAAAACCGGGGAAGATCCGTCGACAGCTACTATTTTTATCGATCCGAATACCTTTTCTGAAGACGGAACGATCTCGCTGGGCGGTGGGGTTAGTTTTTCTGAAGACGGAAAATTAGGAGCTTATAGTATTTCTGAAGGAGGAAGCGACTGGCGAAAAGTCCTGGTTATGAACACCGAAACCAAAGAGATCATTGAAGATACCCTGATGGATATAAAATTCAGCGGACTCTCATGGAAAGCCAACGAAGGCTTTTATTATTCGAGTTACGATAAACCCAAAGGAAGTGAGCTTTCGGCCAAAACCGATCAGCATAAACTATACTATCACAAATTAGGAACCCCACAAAGCAGTGACGAGCTGATATTTGGTGGTACTGCTGCTCAAAAACACCGTTATGTAGGCGGGTATGTTACCGAAGACAATCGATATCTACTGGTTTCTGCCAGTGTTTCAACCTCGGGGAATAAACTGTTTATTAAAGATCTTACAAAACCGGGAAGTAAGTTCGTAACCATTCTGGATCATACCGACAGCGATACAGGTTTGCTGGATAATGATGGTTCCACTTTGTTTTTGGTCACCAATCTAAACGCGCCCAACAGAAAGATCGTAAAAGTAGATGCTTCCAATCCAACTCCTGAAAACTGGGTAGATCTTATTCCGGAAACCGAAAATGTACTGTCACCTTCAACCGGCGGTGGGTACATTTTTACTGAATATATGGTAGATGCCGTGTCCAAAGTGCTTCAATATGATTACGACGGAAATCTGGTTCGCGAGATTACTCTTCCCGGAGTGGGTAGCGCTGGTGGCTTCGGTACAAAAAAGGAAGAAACAGAACTCTACTACTCCTTTACCAATTACACAACGCCTAACAGTATTTATAAATACAATATTGAAAAGGGGACCTCTGAATTATATCGCAAACCGGAAATAGATTTTAATCCTGAAAATTACGAAAGCAAGCAGGTATTCTATACATCAAAGGACGGCACCAAGGTTCCGATGATCATCACGCATAAAAAAGGATTAGAGCTCAATGGAAAGAATCCAACGATATTATATGGATATGGCGGATTTAACATCAGTATAACCCCTAGTTTCAGTATTCCAAATGCTGTGTGGATGGAGCAGGGTGGAATTTATGCAGTCCCCAATTTACGTGGTGGGGGTGAATACGGAAAAGAATGGCATAAGGCCGGAACTAAAATGAAAAAGCAGAACGTGTTCGACGATTTTATCGCGGCTGCCGAATATCTTATCGAAAACAAATATACCTCCAGTGATTATCTGGCCATCCGGGGGGGGTCTAATGGGGGACTCCTGGTGGGTGCTACCATGACACAACGCCCGGATCTTATGAAGGTCGCTTTACCCGCAGTTGGTGTTATGGATATGTTGCGTTACCACACATTCACAGCCGGTGCCGGCTGGGCATATGACTATGGTACTTCCGAAGACAGCAAGGAAATGTTTGAATATTTAAAAGGGTATTCTCCGGTACATAATGTGGTGGCGGGGACCGAATATCCGGCAACTTTAGTGACAACGGCAGATCATGATGATCGGGTAGTACCGGCACACAGTTTTAAATATATCGCCGAGCTACAGGAGAAACAAGCAGGCCCGAATCCCGTGCTAATACGAATTGAAACAGATGCAGGTCACGGAGCAGGAACTCCTGTGACCAAAACGATCGAACAATTTGCCGATATTTTTGGATTCACCCTGTACAACATGGGATATGAGGTGCTTCCGGAAAAAGTAAATGAAGGTGTAAAACAATAAATTCAACAACCCATTTTAGGTTGCCGTCCTTGATTTAATTCAAGAAATTGCGGCAACCTTTTTTTTTACCAATGCTCGAACTAGATATTAGATCCTTCCGTTATGCGGAAAAAGAAATTCTGAAGGAGCTTTCCTTTTCATTAGAACAAGGAGAGCATTTGGTGATCCTGGGAGAAAGTGGAGGTGGAAAATCTACATTGTTACATCTCATTTATGGCTTGCTCCCGCTAGACATGGGAACCGTTAAGTGGCAGAATAAGCCACTTTTAGGTCCCGGGCACCATCTTATTCCCGGTGAGAAATTTATAAAGTTGGTAGCACAGGATTTTAATGTGATGCCCTTTACCTCGGTGTCTGAAAATATTGCAACGCATCTTTCAAAGCTGGACGAAGAAGCAGATAAGGTAAGAATTTCAGAATTATTAAAGGTCGTTGATCTTTACGACTACAAAGATACCTTGGTGAAAAATCTTAGTGGGGGCCAAAAGCAACGAGTCGCGATCGCCACCGCCCTCGCAAATGCCCCGCAACTGCTCTTGCTGGATGAACCTTTTAGTAACATTGACACATTTAGGAAAAATTCTCTAAGGCGAAAACTTTTCAATTACCTGAAATCAAAAAATATCAGTTGTATCACTGCCACACATGATGCCGAAGAAGCCTTGTCTTATGCAGACAGAATTCTGATGTTAAAAAATGGATCGCTTGAAGCTATTGGAACGCCCGAGGAAATTTACCGCGGCATCGCTACACCTTTTCAGGCCGGTTTCTTTTCAGAATTTTCAATACTCCCCAAAAATGTCCTTTTCGATTCAGATTCTTCCGAAGCTATAATTGTGCTTCCCCATCAGTTAAAACCATCTCCTGTAGAAACAAAACTGAAAATAAAGGTGATAAAATCGTATTTTAAGGGTGCTAATTATTTGATCTTTGGGATATGGGGTATCGTGGAGGTTTACTTTTTACACCCTGTTTCTCTGAAAGGTGACGAGACAATATATCTATCATATCATGAAAACAATTAAAATTATTGCCCTTTTACTTCTGGTATTCACACAACATGTACAGGCGCAACAAGAGTCTGAATATCTGGTAAAGGTGCAAACACTGGACAGCACCATTGAAACATTGTATGCCGTGATCTCAGGTGAAAAAGGTGAAACCCGCAACTGGGAACTATTCAGATACCTCTTTGATGCGGAAGCGAAACTAATTCCCGTTGGTAAAGATGGGGAAGGAATTTTTCATCCACGCTTTTTAAGTCCGAATGACTATATAGAATCTTCAGAAGATTGGCTGGTCGAAAACGGATTCTATGAAAAAGAACTCTTTCGAAAAGTAGATCGTTTTGGACCTGTAGTGCAGGTTTTCAGCACCTATGAGTCTTACCGGAGTAAAAGTGACACAAAACCATTTATGAGGGGTATAAATAGCATTCAGATGCTCCATGATGGAAACCGCTGGTGGATCATGAATATTTATTGGACTCCTGAAACATCATCCAATCCCATTCCGAAGGAATATTTGCCAAATTAAGCAGCTCTGGATTGCCAAGAAATTAGCGCACACTGGTCACGACAAAATCCTTCTCGTTAAATCGAAAGGTTTCTCCTTTCCTCTTACCTGTCAAATGTGCTCCTATGGGTGAATTCAAGGCAACACAGAGGTAAGGCGTTTTGTTCATTGTTACCGCTCCTATGGAAATGCTCATAAAATAATTCCCCTGATTGGTGTATACCATGCTCCCCAGACGCGCATAGTCTGAAACCGCCGAAACATCTATTTTTTTAAGTAGCGATTGCACCATTTCGATCCCCTGCAACTGTTTGCCTGCATTTTCCCTGTCTATTTGAAGCATTGCACGGCCGGTTTCGTGTTTATCTCCCGCACTGCTTTTAGACTCTTCCTGCAGGGATTCCTCAATATCGGTAATGGTTTGTTTTATCTTCTGAAATCGCTTTTCTACTGTATCCTTACAGTGATGCAGCAAACCCGTTTTGAGTTCTTTTACATTCATTTTTCATGTTCTTCTTGTAATGTAAAGGTACCGTAATTTTGCATTTGATTTTTGATCCAATACACTCTGCTGCTAATAAATTTAGATGCGGGATTCGCTCTGTATTTTCTAGGATTGGGCAATACGGCGGCAATTGCGGCTGCATTATCTATGGTTAAGTGGGATGCCTCTTTGTTAAACCAATGTCGGGAAGCCGCTTCAGCTCCATACACTCCTTCTCCCATTTCTATACTGTTTAAATACACTTCCAGTATACGTTCTTTACTCCATAACATTTCAATAAGAAAAGTGAACCATGTTTCAAGACCTTTTCGCAACCAATTTCGTTGAGGCCACAGAAAAACATTTTTTGCCGTTTGCTGTGAAATAGTGCTTCCTCCTCTCAGTTTTTGACCGTTTTGGTTGTTTTTATAGGCTTTTTTGATCGATTTTACGTCAAAACCGTTATGTTTTAAGAAATTCTGGTCTTCCGAACAAATAACAGCAAGTTGTAAATAGGGTGATATCTCTTCAATGGGTTTCCATTGGTACCTGTTTTCCAGTTTCATATCAGATTCCACGTATCTAATTGCCATTAAAGGGGTGTACGGCACCTGAACAAACTTATAGAGTAACACCCATAGTACACTTAATACCACGAACCAAATGGCTGTCTTGATGAGAAATTTAAAGAGTCTCTTTATCATGAAGAAGGTAAAAGATCTGCGAGTTGCTTTCCGATAGAACTTCCTATAGCAATGCCCATTCCACCCAACCTAACGCCACAGTAAACATTATTGGAAAGTTGTTTAACGATAGGCTTTTTTTGTTGGCCAACGCCCATAATTCCGCTCCATCGGGTATCTATAGTAAACGAAGTGTTTGGTAAAATTGTTGTGCTAAGCAATTCTTCCAGTCGGTTCTGTACCAGTCCGGTAGTTCCAAAATCCATAGTTTCTTCCGTACTAAAATCTAAATTTCGTCCACCCCCAAATAAGACCCTGTCTCCTACATTTCTAAAATAATAGTATCCTCTATCTAAATGAAATGTTCCCTTGATATGAAGATTCTTAATGGGATGTGTGATAAGTACTTGAGCCCTGGCGGGTATTACATCTTCTGAGAAAAGTTGTTTTGCAAACCCATTTGTAGCGATAAATAGCTTCTTTGATGAAAATTCGACATTTTCGGGCATTTTTATCAATATTTGGTCGTTTTTATCTAAATATGAGACGATATTAGCATTATTCAGTACTAAAATGCCCATTTCTGAAGCTTTTCTGATCAAGGCATGCATCATCTTTCCGGTATTTAACTGACCTTCAAATCGATTAAAAATTAGCTGTTTTTGAATGTTATTAAAGGAAAATGGATCATTTTTGATCGAAAACACTTCATTTTCGTCAAAAAACACATTTTTTAACAGCGAATTTATGTAGGGGACTTTTTCGAGGCAATTTTCGTACAATTCGCGATCATATTCAGTAAAGAGCTCATATCCGCCTTGTTGCTGAAATTCAAGCTGCGAGTCTCCTAATGTATTCCGAAGTAGGTTAAGTCCGTTAACTCTCGCCCTAATCAATTCTACCACCTCTTCTTCAGAGTGAGTTCTAAGATCATCCAGTATTTCAGAAACACTTCCGAAGCAAGCAAAGCCGGCATTTTTAGTACTTGCTCCACTGGGAAGCATGCCTTTTTCGAATACCACGATCTTAGCATTGGGAAATCTTTTCCGAAGTGATAATGCACAGCTTAGTCCTACAATTCCACTTCCAATAACCGCGAAATCGATGTTTGAAAACCAGGTATCCCGTTCCCAGAAAGAAAGATTCATACTTTACTATTAAAAAGGAACGTTGCAAAAACGGCGTTAATCCTGTTCCTGCAACGTTCTGAATGTATCCCTTATGAATAGAGTTTGCTACTCTTCTTCTTCAGGTTCGTTCATTTTCCACGTATTCATAAACGCTGTGGTGTAGTTCCCTGCCACATAATCGGGATGATCCATCAACTGTCGGTGAAATGGTATGGTGGTTTTTACACCTTCAATGACAAACTCATCCAGCGCACGCTTCATTTTATTGATCGCTTCATCACGCGTTTGTGCGGTGGTGATAAGCTTGGCTATCATAGAGTCGTAATTTGGCGGAATGGTATAACCTGCGTATACGTGAGTATCCAGCCGTACACCGTGTCCTCCCGGTGCATGTAATACGGTGATCTTTCCGGGTGAAGGTCTGAAATCATTGTAGGGATCCTCGGCATTAATACGGCATTCTATGCTATGAAGGTTTGGGGTGTAATGTTTCCCAGAAATGGGTACCCCGGCCGCTACAAGGATCTGCTCACGAATTAGATCGAAGTCTATCACCTGCTCTGTAATAGGATGCTCCACCTGTATACGGGTGTTCATCTCCATAAAATAGAAATTACGGTGTTTATCCACCAAAAATTCTACCGTACCGGCTCCTTCATATTTTATGAATTCAGCCGCTTTAACTGCCGCGAGACCCATATCGTTCCGTAATTTTTTAGTCATAAACGGACTCGGTGTCTCTTCAGTCAATTTTTGATGACGACGCTGAATGGAGCAGTCTCTTTCACTTAAATGACATGCCTTTCCGGTACTGTCTCCTACCACTTGAATCTCGATATGTCGTGGCTCTTCAATGAGTTTTTCCATATACATATCATTATTTCCGAACGCTGCTTTGCTCTCTTGTCTGGCAGATTCCCAAGCATCTTCAAGGTTTTCTTCCTTCCAAACGGCGCGCATTCCTTTTCCTCCACCCCCGGCGCTAGCTTTAAGCATTACCGGATAACCGGTTTCCTTGGCAAGTTTTTTACAGGTTTCGAAATCGGGAATCACTCCTTCACTTCCCGGTACGCATGGAACCCCTGCTTCCTTCATGGTTGCTTTAGCAGATGCCTTATCCCCCATTCGCTCGATCATTTCAGGGGAAGCACCAATAAATTTAATATTGTGTTCTTCACATATTTTCGAGAAGCGGGCATTTTCGGCCAAAAAGCCGTATCCCGGGTGAATAGCATCGGCATTGGTAATTTCTGCAGCTGCAATAATATTTGAGATCTTTAGGTAACTTTCGCTACTGGGTGGTGGGCCAATACAAACTGCTTCATCTGCGAATCGGACATGCAAACTTTCCTCATCGGCTTTAGAATATACAGCCACTGTTTTTATTCCCATCTCACGACAAGTGCGAATAATTCGCAGTGCGATCTCTCCTCTATTAGCTATTAATATCTTTTTAAACATAGTTGAATGACATTTCAAATCTCAACAATCAAATTCCACGGTACAGGATTTTGATCAATGGGATCCGGGATTTGACAATTTACGATGGGTCTACGAGAAATAACGGTTGGTCAAATTCTACGGGTGAAGCGTCGTCAACCAGGATTTTTACGATCTTACCGGAAATTTCGCTTTCAATTTCGTTGAATAGCTTCATTGCCTCGATCACACAAAGAACATCGCCGGTTTTAATATCACTTCCCACCTCAACAAACATAGGTTTATCGGGTGCAGGTTTTCTATAGAAAGTACCTATAATTGGCGATTTTATAGTAATATATTTTGAGTTTTCATCTGAAGTTTCAGCAGCTGCGGCTTTAACGACGGGTGCCGCTGCAGTATCTACCGGAGGAGCTACAGGCTGTTGTGGTGCGGCCATGGTTGGAATTTGCTGAATATAGGTTGTTTCGCCTTTACTTTCTGGATCACCGGTTCTAATTGTGATCTTGATATCGTCTGTCTCTAATTTTACCTCACTTGCGCCAGATTTAGCCACAAATTTTATTAAATTTTGAATATCCTTTAATTCCATAGTATTTTGGTTTAGTACTTTTTTATTAATTTTTATGAATTATACGCCCATTTTACATAAACGGCGCCCCAGGTAAATCCACCTCCAAAAGAGGCAAATACAAGATTATCTCCTTTTTTAAGTTGCTTCTCATAATCGCGCAGACACAACGGCAGTGTCGCAGAGGTTGTATTTCCGTATTTGTGAATGTTGATCATCACTTTTTCCTCAGGAAGGTTCATTCTTTTGGCAGTGGCATCAATAATTCTCTTATTTGCCTGATGTGGTACGAGAAAAGCAATGTCTTCTCCGCTTAGATTATTTCGCTTCATGATCTGTTCACTAACATCGGCCATGTTTGAAACTGCAAATTTAAATACAGTTTTCCCATCCTGAAAAACATAATGCTGTTTATTGGCAACCGTTTCTGCTGAAGCCGGAAGTATCGATCCGCCTGCATCAATTTTTAAACTCTGTCTTCCTATGCCATCAGTTTTTAGAACTTCATCACGAACGCCATATCCTTCAGTGTTAGGTTCGAACAACACTGCGCCTCCTCCATCACCAAATATAATACAGGTTGCCCGATCTTCATAATCTATAATTGACGACATCTTGTCTGCTCCAAGCAATAATACTTTTTTATACTTTCCGGATTCGATGTATCTCGCGGCCGTGGACATTCCGAATAAAAAACTCGAGCAGGCGGCCACCAGATCATATGAAAAAGCGTTTACGGCTCCAATTTGTGTTGCTACGTAAACGCCTGTTGCTGCCACCGGCATATCGGGTGTGGCTGTTGCCATGATCACCATATCGATATCCTCGGGATCGGTATTGCTCTTATTTAGAAGATCCTTGGCGGCCTGAATGGCCAAATAGGAAGTCCCTTTGTCTTTATCCTTTAAAATTCTACGTTCTTTGATCCCAGTACGCGTTGTGATCCATTCGTCATTAGTGTCCACCATCGTTTCCAGTATCTGGTTGGTGAGAACATAGTCCGGTACATAGCCCCCTACAGCTGTGATTGCTGCTGTGATTGTACTCATATTTTTGAATTAGATTCGCAAAAAAGGTCCAAAAACCTTTAAAAAGAAGTGAAAATTACTAAATTTTAATCAAAAACAGCCTTTTTATAGTCCCTTTTTGATATTTTAAGTTATAAACAACAAAAAACTCTCACAAGTAATTTGTGAGAGTTTTTCTATATGTTTTTTTGGCTTATGCCTCTACTTCTTCAGTAGCATCAATTACAACCTGGCCTCTGTAATATAATTTCCCTTCATGCCAGTGTGCTCTGTGATACAAATGTGCTTCACCCGTAGTTGGATCGGTTGCAATTTGTGGTGTAGTTGCTTTGTAATGTGTTCTTCTTTTATCTCTTCTTGTTCTGGAGATCTTTCTTTTAGGATGTGCCATTACTATATGTTATTTATCCGTTAATAGTTTTTTTAATTCGTCCCATCTGGGATCTGTTTTCTCTCCTTCTTCGGGAGCATCGTCAATTATCTTAGGTTTTAATTCTTCGAGTTTGTCGAGTATTTCAGATTTCATTGTTCCATTTTCAACATCGGGATGAATTCTCCGTATTGGCAACGCCAACACTATGGATTCATATACGTATTGCTGAATATTAACTTCATGACTTCCGTGTGGAAGGATCAACAATTCTTCATTCTCGTCATTATAGGTCTCGCCGAATTTTACAACAAAATGAAATTCCCCGTCAATGTTCTGGTCGTAGGGTTCATTTGTGATATCACATTGAACATTTACAAAGCCATTAAAATTTAACGTAAACTCCAAGAGAGTCGTCTTTTTAGTCAGCAGAACATCAAGATCGATATTTACATCGTTGAAGTCTTCATACTCAAAATGTTCAAAGAACACTTTTCCAATATTAAAGTCAAACCGATGCTCTCCCAATTTCAATCCCACGAACGGGATAGTAAATTCTTTCAGTTCCTTCATTATCACACCTGTTTAATACTTCTACCTTAGCTTTAAGGCGGCTGCAAAGATAAAAAATTATTTTAATAGCCCCTTTATTTATCGATTCTTTTTTAACGCCGGTTTTTTACGATTTTTAGTGAGGGGGTCTTTTGCCGCTTCAAGGTATTGTTCTCGGGTTTTGTAAATGGAAATTGCACTAAAAACAGCTTCTTTAAAGCTGTCGAAATTAGCCTCATTTTTTCCGGCCATGTCGTACGCAGTTCCGTGGTCCGGTGACGTTCTTATTTTATTAAGTCCGGCCGTATAATTCACACCAGATCCAAAAGTAATGGTCTTAAAAGGAATTAACCCCTGGTCGTGATAGGCAGCGATAACAACGTCGAAATTCTTATAATTCCCCGATCCAAAAAAGCTATCGGCTGCATAAGGACCAAAAACCATTTTTCCATTCTTTCGAAGATTGTCCAGAGTAGGAATCAAAACGGTGTCATCTTCGGTTCCAATAACACCATGGTCTCCATTATGTGGATTTATGCCTAGTACTGCTATTTTTGGTTTAGGTATTCCGAAATCCTGAATTAATGTTTTGTGAATGATGTTTATCTTCTTCTCGATCAATTCGCGGGTAATTGTTTCTGAAATATCCTTTACCGCAACATGGTCTGTGAGTAAGCCTACCCGTAATGAGTCGGAGATCATTAGCATAAGGCTGTTCCCCTCCAGTTCTTTTGCAAGATAGTCTGTGTGCCCCGGAAAATTGAATGTTTCAGACTGAATATTCGATTTGTTAATGGGGGCGGTTACCAGAACGTCAACTTTGTCATTTTTTAAAGCGGCTACCGCTGCCTTAAGTGAAAGGATGGCATACTCTCCGGCTTTTTTATCTTCCTTTCCGAAGTCAATTTCTACAAGGTCTTTCCAAATATTTAAAACATTCACCTTTTTGTGAACCAAGGCGTCCAATGAATCAATTCCGTGGAGACTTATATCCAGTTCGAGTGCTTTTTTAACGAATGACATTGTTTTTACTGAAGCAAAAATCACTGGTGTACAAAATTCAAGCATCCGGGAATCTTCAAAGGTCTTTAAAACAATTTCACTTCCAATACCATTGAGATCGCCAATAGAAATTCCTACGATTAATTTATCCTGCTTGCTCGTACTTGCCGTCATATAATTATTACTTTTGCACTACAAATGTAACTAATTGCCGTCATGTTTACAGGAATTATTGAAGGGATCGGGAAAATTAAAAGCAAGACTCCCGATGGAGAGAACATTCATTTTGAAGTAGAGAGTCCCCTGTCTTCCGAACTTAAAATCGATCAAAGTGTAGCGCACAATGGTGTATGTCTCACCGTAGTTGATGTTAAGAAGAAATCTTATAAAGTGACCGCAATTTTGGAAACCTTAAAAAAAACGAACCTTGGTGAGCTGGAAGTCGGACAGGCCGTTAATCTTGAACGCGCCATGAAACTCGGTGATCGTTTGGACGGTCATTTGGTGCAAGGCCATATAGACCAGACGGGTATCTGTACTAAAATTGAAGAAGCCGGAGGAAGCTGGTATTTTAGTTTCTCGTATGACAATTCACAGGACAACATTACGATCGAAAAAGGCTCGATCACCATTAACGGGGTAAGTCTCACTGTTGTAAATTCAAAAAAGAACGAATTTAGTGTGGCAATTATTCCATATACCTATGCCCATACAAACTTTAACAAAATCAATGTTGGGTCCATCGTTAATCTGGAGTTTGATCTTGTAGGAAAATACTTAAATAAACTTAAGAAAATTTACGACTAGCTCGAATTCTTTTCGCTGAAACGTAACATCCGTAGATAATTCCAACTGCTATAAGAATAAAAATTCCACTATCAAGTGGCAGTTCTGGTGGTGGAGTTGGAGGTGGAGGAGGCGGGCCTGTATCACTGCCCGAGGGCTGTGCAAGCATAGTCGTACTGCTAAGAAAGCTTAGTACTAAGGCTAGTATAGTTACGATTTGGGGTCGCATATTAAGGGTCTAAAGTAATAATTTTTTTTAAACAACAAAGAAAAAATCAAATTATCGAATCGTTAATAACTTGGTTTTTACATATTAATTGTACACTTTCACCAAAAAAATGTCATCCCGCTTGGACTTCATTATCTCTTGAAACCGGTAAAATTCCCGTCCAAAATGCACCTGCTAGAATCCTGCGTAAGGTGCGATCATCAAAAGCTTTGTGGTCCCACTTGGGCTCGAACCAAGGACCCCCTGATTATGAGTCAGGTGCTCTAACCAGCTGAGCTATGGGACCAAAAACAGTTTGCAAATGTAAAACACTTTACAAATCTTGCAAAGGAATTAATAATATTATTACCAAAACACTATGTTTTAGTAATATCCTGGCATAGTTCTATTAACACTCCATGAGCAGATCTTGGATGTAAAAACACCACTAGTTTATTATCCGCTCCCTTTTTTGGTTCCTCATTTAAAATCTGGAATCCTTCATTTTTCAGACGTTTAACCTCTTTGTATATATCATCTACGTAAAATGCGACATGGTGGATTCCCTCTCCTTTTTTCTCAATGAATCTCGCAATCGGACTTTCGGCATTTGTTGCTTTCAAAAGCTCTATCTTGCTTTCTCCGCACCTAAAAAAAGATGTCAAAACTCCTTCCGAGGGTACCTCCTCGGTCTTATAATGTTCATAGCCCAATAATCCGGCATACACCTTATTTGCTTCCTCAATATCTCTAACGGCTATTCCTATATGTTCGATTCTGTTCATAAAGTTAAATATATCAAATACAAAAATAACAAAAGGGTATTTATAGTACTTTTGCAGTATGACAGAAAGTAACAGACAGAAAAAAATTGCGGGAGTTCTTCAAAACGATCTTGCTAAAGAACTTCAAAATCTGCTTAGAGAATCTGGACAGACCGGAATCATCATTTCGGTTTCCAAAGTTAACGTAAGTGTAGACCTTTCATTGGCAAAAGTACATGTGAGTGTATTTCCTTCAGACAAGGCCAATATGATCGTAACCGAATTAAACGCCATCAAGCCTAAAATTAAACATCAGATCGCTCAGCTTACGCGTCATCAGTTGCGAAAGATGCCCGACCTTTCCTTTTACAACGACGACAGTCTTGAATATATAGACAAAATTGAAAAGGCAGTAAAGGGTACGGAAGACCCTATAAAGGATTCCGATCTGTTGCCCAAACGAAAAAAGATATAATTTGAACTTCCCATTTTATATTGCAAAGCGCTACTTGTTTTCTAAAAGCAGTAACAATGCAATAAATGTAATTACCGGAATTGCTGCAGTGGGAGTAGTGGTTGGCGCAATGTCCCTTTTTATTGTACTTTCAGGTTTTTCAGGACTGAAGGATTTCAGCCTTCAGTTTACCAATGTATTTGACAGTGATCTAAAAGTTTATCCGGCAAGCGGAAAAACCTTAAGTTTCGATTTAAATTCAGAAAAAAACCTAAAACAAATCGAGGGAATCGCTGCTTACTCCAAAGTGATCGAAGAACGAGTGTTTCTCCAGTATAAAGGAAAAAACCATATCGCATATTTAAAAGGTGTGGATGAAAATTTTTCAAAGGTAAACCCGGTAGACAGTATTCTTTTTTTAAGTGAGTGGTTTAAGCCCGGACTAGGAGAAGTAGTAGTAGGTACCGGTACGGCTGTAAAATTGTCTTTGGGAATTCGCGATTATACCGATTTGCTTGAAATATACGTGCCCAATCCGGGGACCGGTCAGATCACCGAACTCAATATTCAAAATGCATTTACAAAAGATCGGGTTGTCGTTTCAGGGTTTTACGAAGTCAATGAGGACATTAATAGTAAGTATGTTTTTGCCGATATCGATATGGCTCGCGCTTTATTGAATAGAGACAGTACCGCAATTTCGTCTTTGGAAATCAAATTGTCACCGGATGTTTCCGAAGAGAATATACGAGAACAATTAATTGCGGCTTTTTCAACAGATGTCCTTATAAAGAATCGTATTCAGCAAAATGATGCGTTGTACAAAATGCTGAATACTGAGAATATTGCGGTGTATCTTATCTTCACTCTGGTGCTTATTATTGCGCTTTTCAATGTTATTGGTTCGATCATTATGATGATCCTCGACAAGCGAAAGAATATAAAAACACTCTATAATCTTGGTGCAACTCTAAAGGAAATACGAAGTATCTTCTTTGTTCAAGGAACGCTAATGACTACTCTTGGAGGATTATTCGGAATATTTCTTGGTGTAATTGCCGTTGTTTTACAACTTCAATTCGAATTTGTAAAGATCACTTCAACCTTGCCGTATCCTGTTAAGCTGAGTATAGTTAATATCGCCGTGGTTTTTATAACGATAAGTTTACTGGGAATCATTGCTTCCAAAATTGCCTCAAGTCGCGTACGGGCAAAACTAATAGCCTAAGCGAACTGAAAATCGCCAAATTCTTCAAGCACTTCATCGAAAGCCGCAAACACAGCTGCAGAATCATCGCTGGTTACCATTTTCATTCGAAATTCCTTAAAGTTAGGTATGCCTTTAAAATAATTGGTGTAGTGTCTTCTGGTTTCAAAAACTCCCAGCTTTTCTCCTTTCCAATCTATGGCCATCTGTAAATGTCTACGCGCGGCCTCGACACGCTCGGGCATGGTTGGCGGTGCCAGATGTTCTCCTGTCTTAAAATAATGCTTTACTTCCTTGAAGAACCAGGGGTATCCAATGCTTGCTCTTCCAATCATCGCCCCGTCCAGCCCATATTTATCACGCATTTCCATAGCCCTTTCGGGTGAATCTACGTCGCCATTTCCGAAAACAGGTATGTGCATTCTCGAATTATTCTTTACTTCCGCTATAGGCGCCCAATCGGCATCTCCCTTGTACATTTGTGCCCTGGTTCGCCCGTGAATGGAAATCGCTTTACAACCCACATCCTGTAGGCGTTCGGCCACCTCAACGATCATAATAGAATCGTGATCCCAACCCAGCCTTGTTTTTACAGTAACCGGAAGTTTAGTATGTTTTACCATGGCCTCGGTAAGGCTAACCATAAGATCAACATCCTTAAGAATACCGGCGCCGGCGCCTTTAGAAACGACTTTTTTCACCGGGCATCCAAAATTGATATCGATAATATCTGGACCACTGGCTTCAACGATCTCAACACTTTTGAGCATAGAATCCAATACGGCTCCAAAGATCTGTATCCCTACCGGACGTTCCTTTTCGTAAATGTCCAATTTCATGACACTTTTGGCAGCATCGCGTATTAATCCTTCCGAAGAAATAAATTCGGTATACACCACATCGGCGCCCTGTTCCTTACACAAAGCACGAAAAGGTGGGTCGCTCACATCTTCCATAGGGGCGAGCAGCAGCGGAAAATCTCCAACATCTATGTCTCCAATCTTTGCCATAATTGCTGCAAAAATACATAATTAGCTTTGAAGTGTAAGAATGAAATGTAAAAGTCTAATTTTTCTCCAAACGAACTTCTTCAGTCGTTTTGGTCGAGCGTTTGTTGTCTCTTAGAATGGCATTGCCGAAAGTGTATTTAAATCCAAGTCTAAACAGTCTTGATTCGGGCATGGCAAAGTAGGAGTTATCCTGATTGTAATACTTAGACGTTACCGGCACATTGTAAGTGTTGAAAATATCGTCAACTCCCAAAGTAAGACTTGCCCTGTTGTCCCAAAAGGTCTTTTGAAAAGAAACGGACAAATTGAACTGGTCGCCATAAGTGTAAGAACCATAAATAAAGTTCGATAGATAGACCGCGGTAATATCACTGCTTAAGGATGCTTTTTCTGAAAGCGTGATCCCACTGTAAAGCTGGCCGTAAAACCCGTAAGTGCTGTTGGTATACGTTAATGGAACGCTTTCTACCGAAAAGAATTCGTTTTCAAAATAAAAGCTCGAAGTATAGATGCTTAAATACCACCATGAAGCTACCGATGATGCATAGATCAAATCCAGGCTATACTGAAAATCCCCAATGAGGTTAGCGTCTATACTGCGAATAATACTATTGGTGTTATCCTGAAAGTTGAGCAAGCTCAATGTTTCCTCGGTGCGATGATAATACAATTCCACAAACCAGGTGTTCTTATAATTATAGTCTAAGGTGATCTTATTATCTATGGCCGGGACCAGGTTGGGGTTTCCGGCATTGAAATTATTCTCGTTCAGAAAATACTTAAAGGGGTTAAGGCTCTGATATCTTGGCCTGGTAATATGCCGGGCATAACTTAAACCCATACTGTTATTTTCGTTGATCGTATAGTGAACTGATGCCGAAGGAAACAATTCAAAATATTCCTGAGTATTCACAACCCCCAACGATCGTGAGTTGCCGGCTACATCGGTATACTCACCTCGCAAACCGGCTTCTAATGCCCATTGTTCCCATTCTCTTGAAAAACTTATATATCCCGCATATATGGATTCTTCGTACATAAAATCATCAGACAAGGTTAAATCGAGTGTTGTGATCAGACTATTGGTGTCGAAAAAATCCAGGCCGCTTTGAGTGTCTATATTCGAATATTTTAAGCCCGTATTGAGATCTCCCGACATAAAAGGAGAGGCCAAATCGATTTGTCCGGTAATAATATCGCTCTCTTGGATGGCCTGGGTAAAAAAACTGTTATTCCGAAGCACCTCTCCGTTGGGAGAAAAATAAGTGGTGTTCACATCCTGAAACTGATCGTCATTATATCTAATATAGTTAACCGCTGTCTTTACAGTTGCGCCCTGTTCTCCTATTATTAGCTTATGAGCAAGATTAAAAGACAGATTGGACTTGTCGTTATTCAGGTAGCTTCGGGTTATAAAGGTAGAGTCAATTTGTTGCTGCGCATTTCTGATCGTTGCAAAAACATTATTATTGAATTCCTTGTTAGGCGCCACCAGAATGTTGGATGAGAAACTGAGGGTGTTTTTTTCATTAAGCGTAAAATCTGCAATTACATTTCCCTGATGAGCATTAGCCGTGGTGGTACGGTCAAAATCAGAATTCCAGATCGATTTTACACTTCCATCGGGATTAAAGTAGCGTATAAAATCACGCTGATCTTTAAATTCTTTTCGCGAATTTATAGCATAGCTCGCATACAGACTTACCCAGTTATTTTTATAAAAATGCGCTGTTCCGTAAGAATATTTAGGGTATACAGCCTGTTCATAAGTGCCGTTAACCGAGCCTTTATATCCCACCGAAATAGGCCTAGACGTTACGAGGTTTAACACGGTTCCGGCATCGGCATCATACTGTGCCGAAGGGTTAGTGATCACTTCTACCGATTTAATATTTGAGGCATCGGTATTGGATAGCAGTGAGAGAATTTCGGTGGAAGAAAGATAGACTCTTTTATTGTTTATATAGACCGTTGGAGCTGTATTCTTTATGGATATGGAACCCTGAATGAGCAGTACCCCCGGAGTTTTAGATAGTAGGTTGAGGGTGTTCCCGGTTGACAACGAGGTGTTCTCAACATTAAAAATAAGTTTGCCGGGTTCCTTGATAAGTGTTGGTGCCCTATTGGTGATGATGGTCTCTTCCAGAGTCTCGGCCTCCTCTTCGAGGATTATGGTTCCAATAACGGAGTTTTCACCCACCGTAAATGTTTCTTCCCTCGTCTTAAAACCAATATAACTAAAAGTAATGCGATAAGTCTTTGGCGGAACTTCCTCAATTACAAACACCCCTTCTTCATTAGTAGACGCACCAAATAATGACACTTCGCTGCCTTCTTCATAGAGTACTACCGACGCATACGCGAGCGGATTTTTTTCGCTGTCAACTACTCTTCCGGTGAGTTCGGAGTTTTGAGCTGCCAGCACCCCGCTTAAGAAAAGCAAAACAAAAATGTGGCTGTTTTTTAACATGCCGGGGATAAAATGAGGTTTTTGTTAGTGTTATGCCCGAAATTAAAGGTATTTGTTGGATTCCATTTTCACCGAGCCACACAAAGGTGTCGATTATTTCTGAAATATTTTTTATTCGGAAAGATTTTTCGATGAACTGCTTTATTTACTTTAAATCTGTGTTTTTAGGTTATATTTGCAGCCTAAAGTTAGGCAGGTTACACACTTATGAAGAATATCAGGAATTTTTGCATCATCGCACATATTGATCATGGTAAGAGCACACTGGCAGACCGGTTGCTTGATGCTACCGGTTCGGTAACCAATCGTGAAAAACAGGATCAGCTCCTCGACAACATGGATCTTGAGCGGGAGCGGGGCATAACTATTAAGAGTCATGCCATCCAAATGGATTATGAATACGAAGGAGAAAAGTATATACTAAATCTTATTGACACTCCCGGGCATGTTGATTTCTCTTATGAGGTTTCACGGTCTATTGCCGCTTGTGAAGGTGCGTTGTTGGTTGTTGACGCAGCTCAAAGCATACAGGCGCAAACCATATCAAATCTTTATCTGGCTTTGGAAAATGACCTGGAGATCATTCCGGTATTGAACAAAGTAGACCTTCCTTCGGCAAATCCTGAAGAGGTCACCGATGATATCGTTGATCTGCTGGGCTGCGATCCCGAAGAAGTTATTCCCGCCAGTGCAAAAACCGGACTTGGAATTGAAGAAATTCTCAAGGCGATTATCGAACGTGTTCCTGCTCCTAAAGGCAATCCGGATGAGTCTTTACAGGCGCTTATCTTTGATTCCGTGTATAATCCTTTCCGTGGTGTTGAAACATACTTTCGGGTGCTTAACGGTGAGATCACCAAAGGACAGCACATTAAGTTTATGGCAACAGGAAAATCCTACTATGCCGATGAGGTAGGGACTTTAAGGTTAAAACAGCAGCCAAAACAAACTATTAAAACCGGGGACGTTGGTTATTTGATCACGGGAATTAAAGAAGCCAAAGAAGTAAAAGTTGGGGATACGATCACCGATTCAAAAAACCCCACTACCAACATGATCGAAGGATTTGAAGATGTAAAACCTATGGTTTTCGCCGGAATCTACCCTGTTGATACTGAAGACTACGAGGAATTAAGAGCCTCCATGGAAAAATTACAGCTCAACGACGCCTCCCTGGTGTTCATCCCCGAAAGTTCTGCCGCACTCGGATTTGGATTCCGTTGCGGGTTTTTGGGAATGCTGCATCTTGAGATCATTCAGGAGCGATTAGAGCGTGAATTTGATATGACGGTTATTACGACCGTGCCCAATGTGTCTTATCAAGCCTATACCAACCGCGAACCGGACACCCCAATTTTAGTGAATAATCCTTCCGATCTTCCCGAGCCTTCTTCGTTAAACAGGGTTGAGGAACCTTACATTAAAGCCACCATCATTACCAAATCAGATTATGTTGGGAATGTGATGTCTTTGTGCATCGAAAAACGGGGAGAGATCACCAATCAAACCTATCTAACCACCGAGCGTGTCGAGCTGCAATTCGATATGCCTTTAGCAGAGATCGTGTTCGATTTTTACGACAGATTGAAAACTGTTTCCAGAGGATATGCTTCCTTCGATTATTCTCCTATAGGACTAAGAACTTCGCAATTGGTTAAGGTTGATGTATTATTGAACGGAAATATCGTTGATGCGCTTTCGGCATTATTGCACAAGGACAATGCCTATGACATCGGCAAAAAAATGTGTGAAAAGCTTCGTCAACTTATCCCCAGACAGCAATTCGATATTCCTATTCAGGCGGCCATAGGTGCTAAGATCATTTCCAGGGAAACAGTAAAGGCCTTGCGTAAAGATGTTACTGCAAAATGTTATGGTGGTGATATTTCCAGAAAACGAAAGCTATTGGAAAAGCAGAAAAAGGGAAAAAAGCGAATGCGTCAGGTTGGGAATGTGGAAATCCCCCAAGAAGCATTTATGGCAGTTTTAAAGCTAAACGATTAAATCCCACAACTGGCTCCTGCAGCCTGCAGATCGGCAAGATAAATATCGAATCGGGTTCCGGTATTTTCTCCGTTTACTGAAGCATTACCGTCACTTTCTTCACACACTTCAAATTCTGTAGTTTGAGGCGAGTTACAGGTCGTACATGACCGTGAGTCATCGCTCTTACACGAAAAGACAAATACCGGTATTATTAGAAGAAGGCTGTATTTAGTAAGGTTCATAAGGTGTGATGGTATACCTCAACAAACGGTTTTATTTTGGGTTTATTTTCTTAACTCTCTCCTCATCTTCATCTTTGGTAGCATTCACAACATCTTCAAAATCGATAGGCTTTCCGAGATATGCCAGGTGTGATCCTTCTGTTACTTCCATCTCGGTAGGCGAAACGATTAGTCTCAATTGATTGTTACTGTCTTTTAAAAATAAGGCAACCGCTTCTTCTTCATTTTCAATGAAGCCGAGCAATTTCAAAAAGCTCTCTTCTGAATTTACCGGTATTTCCTGAATAGACGGATAATCACGAACTACCTCGGTAAATTTCACATAATCATGGGTTCTTGAAAAAAGTTCCTTAGACTCCATCTTAGATTTTACGGTTATTTCATCGGTGTTCATTAATCTGAATGCTCCGTTCTCGCCAAATACACTGCCAAAACGATTGATCGCGTATTTGTTGATCTCGTCGTTTCCGGTCATTGCGAGCAAATATCCAATATCGTTGAGTTCAATATTGTCGGTAAGATCATCGGAGTAGATATTGGCATTGATCGCTTCCAGACCTAATTCTTTTGCTCTTTCAATATTGATTCGGTTATTATCCACCAATACTACGTGTCTGTTGTTCTTCTGAAGATAGGTGCCTATAAGCCTGGACATTTTAGAGGATCCAACAATGAGTATTCCTTCCGAAGTCTTTAAGAAAACGCCAACTACAGAAGCGAAAAAACGTGCTGTAGTCGCATTGAGTAAAACAGTCGTCAATACCACCGCAAACACCAGGGGGGTAATATACTCGGCTCCGGGAACACCTTCCTTTACCAGCTTGGTTCCAAAAAGAGAAGCAATACCCGCGGCGACGATACCACGCGGACCCACCCAGCTAATAAACAACTTCTCATTTATTTTTAGCGAAGACCAGGCCGTACTTAAAAACACGGCCAGTGGCCTCAGTACAAAGATGATGATCGCTAATAAGGTCGCTGTTTTCCAGTTATAGATCAACAAGAGATCTTCGATACTAATATTTGCGGCAAGGAGAATAAAGAGAATTGAAATTAAAAGTACACTTAGCGATTCTTTAAAATAAAGCAATTCTTTTAAGCTCGGAAGGTCGCTATTCCCTAAAAACATTCCCATGACCACCACGGCAAGGAGACCCGATTCATGCGCAAACTGATCGCTAAGCACAAATACCATAAGTACCACGGAAAGGGAAACAACGTTGAGCAGGTAATGGGGTACTAATTTTTTCTTGATCGCAAAATAAAGTGCATATCCTACAGCGATCCCAAAGGAAAAACCAATAACTACGATCTTCCCGAATTCAATGAGTGCTTGTTTGGTATACCCGGCATCGCCCTCCACACTAATAAACTCAAAAACCAATACAGCAACCAGGGCTCCAATGGGGTCTATTAAAATACCTTCCCATTTTAATACTGCAGAAACGTCCTTTTTCAGTGGAATGTTTCTTAAGATCGGTGTTATTACGGTAGGACCTGTTACAATTATGAGAGCCGAAAAGAGGAATGAGATCCGCCAATCGAGTCCGAAAACGTAATGAGCTGCTACTCCTGCCCCTATGAAGGTAACGGTAGAGCCCAGGCTGATAAGCTTTCCGATAACGCCACCAACCTTTTTCACCTCAGATTTTCTAAGCGTAAGTCCGCCTTCAAACAGGATGATTCCAATTGCGAGTGAAACAAAATAGAACAGATTTTCTCCGGGAAAGAGTCCTTTTTCTCCATTGTATATAGGTTGTATCCACTGGGTGCCGTCTTCAGAAAGTAGCGTTGAAATTGGTCCAACGAAGAGACCGATAAGAATAAGGGGTAAAATTGCAGGCAATTTGAACTTCCATGCGACCCATTGGGCCAAGATCCCTAAAACTATAATTCCTGCTAATTCTAACATTGGCGATTTTTTGACTAAAATAAGTAAGATTTATATTCTGAAACGATTTTGCTCCCTTTTAATCTCACATTTACATTCAAAATTTACACCGGATCTCCCGCTCTGGTGTATATTATTGAAATTTGTTAAAAATAGTATAATTAATTAACTCGGGCTTAAACATAACGTTTTGGTTTTAGTATTTTGCAGCCTCTATTACAGAATATGAAGCTGTATCCCGTTGAAGCAGGAAATTTTAAACTGGATGGAGGCGCAATGTTTGGCGTTGTCCCGAAATCCCTATGGACTCGTACCAACCCGGCAGACTCGAACAATATGATCGATATTGCGGCGCGTTGTCTGCTGGTGGAAAACGGTAACCGACTAACGCTTATCGACACCGGAATGGGAAATAAGCAGAGTGAAAAATTTTTCGGTTATTACTACCGTTGGGGCGATCACGATCTGGACAGCTCTCTTCAAAAGCACGGATTTCACCGGGATGATATCACCGACGTATTTATGACACACTTACACTTCGATCATTGCGGTGGAAGTGTGCAATGGAATAAAGACCGAACGGGGTATGAGCCAGCTTTTAAGAATGCCAGATATTGGAGCAATAAAGAACACTGGAATTGGGCTGTAAACCCGAACCGAAGAGAACAGGCTTCTTTTTTAAAGGAAAACATCCTTCCTATGCAGGAGGCGGGACAACTCCAATTTGTTGAAGGCCCAAAACAAGCGGAAGATTTTACCACAGCTCAGGAATTGGATTTTGGTATTTTCTTTGCAGACGGTCATACCGAAAAACAAATGATCCCTCATATCAACATAGGCGACAAAACACTGGTATTTATGGCCGATCTTTTGCCTACGGCGGGTCATCTACCTTTGCCCTTTGTGATGGGTTACGACACAAGGCCATTATTAACGCTTCCCGAGAAGGAAAAGTTTTTAAATGCTGCCGCAGAACACAATTATTATTTATTTTTGGAGCACGATGCTCATAATCAAATTATTACAGTAAAGCACACCGAAAAAGGAGTGCGACTTGATAAGGTATTCACATTTAACGAACTTTTTAATTAATACTACTCATGAAACTATTCAGAATTTCTCTTCTAACTCTTGTTGCAGCAATGCTTTTGGTAAGTTGCGGTGGTGGATCCGCCCCAATTATTTCTACACCTATCGAAAATATCGACACCTTACCCTTAAAGATTGCGCCCTTAACCACAGACCAGTATAAGAACTGGGGTGCAAAAGACCTTATTACCGACACCATTCCCGGGATGAGTGTGGATAAGGCCTATGCCGAAATTCTAAACAAGCGAAAAGGAGAGACTACAATCGTTGCCGTAATTGACAGCGGTGTGGATATTGAGCACGAAGATCTTAAAAATGTGATCTGGACGAATGATGACGAGATCCCCGGAAACGGAATTGATGACGACAACAATGGTTACGTTGATGATATTCACGGATGGAATTTCCTTGGTGACATAGTAGGAGAGAACATGGAGTATGTTCGCTATATGAAGAAACTGGGTCCTAAATTTGAGGGTAAAACTGAAGCCTCGATCAGTGCAACAGACCGTGCAGATTTTGTTCTCTATCAAAAGGCCAAGGCCGAATACGAAAAGGAATACCAGCAGGCTATGGCCAATAAAGCCCAATACGAGCAGATCTTGCAGCAAGTAAGACCGGCACACGCAGCGATGGCAAAGAAACTAGGAAAAGAAGACTATACTAAAGAGGATCTGGCAGATATTAAAAGTCCGACAGCCGCAGAACAACAGCAAATCCCAATGCTTACTCAAATGTTGAATTTTGGAGATACAGTGCCCGATGTAATCCACCAGCTCGAAGATGGTATCGCTTACTTTGGCGGTAGATTAGATACTCACTTCAATCTGGAAAAAGATTTTCGGACTGTTTTGGGAGACAATCCTGATGATATCAACGATACAAATTACGGAAATAACGATGTTGACGGTCCCGACGTAAAAAAAGAGGATGCCATGCACGGAACTCATGTAGCCGGAATTATTGCTGCTCAACGAAACAATGGCATTGGAATGGATGGAGTGGCCAATAACGTGGAGATCATGGTTTTGCGTGCTGTTCCAGATGGTGATGAGTACGATAAGGACATTGCGCTTGCCATTCGATACGCGGCCGATAATGGTGCCAAGGTGATCAACACCAGCTTCGGAAAATATTATTCTCCTCACCCCGAGTGGGTTTGGGACGCTATTAAATATGCCGCTTCTAAGGATGTGCTTATTGTAAATGCGGCGGGTAACGAAGGTTTAGATCTCGATGGCACTCAGGTATATCCTAATGACCAGGAGGGGACCGGTGCGGAGATTGCCAATAATTTTATCACTATTGGAGCACTTAATTTTAAATACGGGAGCGAAGTGGTAGCTAATTTTTCAAACTATGGAAAGGCAAATGTCGATGTATTTGCACCCGGTGTTAAGATCTGGTCTACCACTCCATTGAACACCTACGAGTATCAACAGGGAACCTCTATGGCTGCTCCTGCAGTTAGTGGAGTGGCGGCGGTGATTCGCTCCTACTATCCAAAGCTTTCTGCCGCACAGGTAAAGCAGATCCTAATGGATAGTGGACTTTCATCTCAAAGTCCTGTAGTATTAGGCGCTGATGCTTCAAACACAGATAATTTCGCAAATATTTCAAGTTCGGGTAAAATGGTAAATCTGTACAATGCACTTATCATGGCCGATAAAATGTCACGCGCAAATAACTAAAACATCAAAGGTCGATATGGGTGATGCAATAGCTTTCCTATCGATCTTTTTTATTGTAACCTAAATAAAATACACATGAAATTTTTCTTCGGAAGCTTATTGACCGTTCTATTAACAACAGTCAGCATTGCTCAAAACACCTGTTCGTATTGGCAACAGAAAGTCGACTACAAGATGGAGATCGATATGGATGTTGAAAGCTATCAGTATAAGGGCAAGCAAATTTTAACCTATACCAATAATTCTCCGGACACCCTAAATCGAGTGTTCTACCACTTGTATTTTAATGCCTTCCAACCCGGGAGTGAAATGGACGCCAGGTCCCGTTCCATTTCCGATCCCGATGGTCGCGTAGCCGAGCGAATTTCGAAGCTTACACCTGCTGAAATAGGATATATAAAACCCACATTACTCACTCAGGATGGTGTAGCCTTAAAATACGAAGTAGTGGGTACCATCTTGGAAGTAACACTTAACAAAGCTATCATGCCCGGGGCTAGCACTACATTTAATATGGAGTGGGATGCTCAAGTGCCGGTTCAGATACGTCGCAGTGGTAGAAACAACGAAGAAGGCGTAGCGCTTTCTATGACACAATGGTATCCAAAACTGGCCGAATACGATTTTGAGGGCTGGCATGCCGACCCCTATATTGGAAGAGAGTTTCACGGTGTTTGGGGAGATTACGATGTAAAGATCACCATTGATGCCGATTACACCATTGGTGGTTCGGGGTATCTGCAGAACCCTGCCGAGATCGGTCATGGATATCAGCAGCCCAATCAAAAAACCATGAAACCTAAAAAAGGAAAGTATACCTGGCATTTTGTAGCTCCCAATGTACACGACTTTACCTGGGCGGCCGATGATGATTATATACACGATACCTATGCAGGGCCTAACGGCGTTACCCTCCACTTTTTTTATAAAAACAATCCCGACATTAAAGAGAACTGGAAAAACCTGCAGCCTAAGACAGCCGAATTGATGGTTTATTTTAATGAAAACATCGGGATGTATCCTTACAAGCAGTACTCCGTAATTCAGGGAGGTGACGGTGGAATGGAATACGCTATGTGTACCCTTATCACCGGAAACCGAAAGTTTGAGAGCTTGGTTGGAGTGACCGCACACGAATTAGCTCACAGCTGGTTTCAGTTCTTATTGGCTACCAACGAAGCCAAGCACGAGTGGATGGACGAAGGTTTTACTTCCTATATTTCGGGAGAAGCAATGAATGTGGTGATGCAGGAGAATGATGCCAATCCGCAGTCGGGATCCTACAGAGGATACGTATTTTTGGCCACCAGCGGTCAGGAGCAACCCCAGTCTACCCATGCAGATCGGTATACCTCCAACAGAGGCTACGGAATAAGTGCTTACAGCAAGGGCGCCGTATTTTTAGCGCAGCTGGAGTATGTGATTGGCAAAGACAAGTTAAATGAAACATTGAAACGCTATTATAAGGAATGGGCGTTTAAACATCCCACCCCAAACGACTTTATTCGAATTGCTGAAAAAGTTTCAGGATTTGAGTTGGATTGGTATCTAACCGACTGGACTCAAACCACGAATACGATCGATTACTCCATTAAAGATGTGGCTTTTAACAAAGGGGGCACTGTAGTTACCTTGGAGCGTATCGGCTTAATGCCAATGCCCATTGACCTCTACGTGCAGTACGAAGACTGGAGTCAGGAATCGTTTTACATTCCGTTACAAATGGCGAGAGCAGAAAAAGACAATCCCTATCCTAATTTAAAAAGAACAGTACTACCCGATTGGGCCTGGGCCTATCCTACCTATTCGTTTCAGATCGACGGGGACAAAAAAGTAAAGAGTATGATGATAGATGCTTCTCGACGGATGGCAGATATAAACCCAAAGAACAACACCTTTGGGATGGAACAGGAATAGCGCTCTTATTACCTTTAAAAAAAATCCTGCTTCTTAAAGCGGGATTTTTTTTGCGCGAGCGATTGAACGGACTGTTTGAGCTCTCCTCCTGCGTCGTGCATAAGGACGTAGGGGAAGCGAGTAGTGAAAGCGCGGTCTGGCTTTGGCAGACGTGCCCAAAAAAACTACATTTACGATATGAGCACTAAGTTTCCAGGATCGGAAAAACTAAAAAGTAAGAAGGCTATCGGGCGTCTTTTTGAAGAAGGGAAATCCATCACCAAATTTCCTGTGAAATTAATTTATATGGCCGACGATGAGGCTGTGGAAAACAAAGCGGCTTTTGCAGTGCCAAAGCGCAGTTTTAAGCTGGCGGTGACCCGAAACCGGATAAAAAGACAGATGCGGGAGAGCTACCGACTTCAGAAAGAGGTGTTAAGCTCCAATAATGACTCTAAATTTGCGTTGTTATTTTTATATATTGGAAAGGATAAACCGAAATACGAACAGCTGGAAAATTCGGTAAAAAAATTGCTGTCACAATTGATAAATTAATTTAGTATGAAAAAAATTATAAAGCGCAGGCTTATTCTACCCGTCCTTGCTGCCGGAATCCTGTTTTCTACCACTGCTTTTAGTTTGAGAAGCGACTTTTTTGAGATCGCCAAACAAATAGAGATCTTCACAACTCTTTTTAAGGAATTGAACATGAATTATGTGGATGAAGTAACCCCTGCTATTTTAATGGACAAGGCCATTAAGGGTATGCTGGAAGACCTCGATCCTTACACGGTGTACTGGAACGAACAGGCGGTGGAAGATGCCAGAATCAACAATAGCGGAGTGTATACCGGTATAGGCGCAACGGCGCGAAGTGAGAAGGACAAGATCGTTGTGGTGGAACCCTACAAGGATTATCCCGCCGATAAGGCCGGACTAAAGGCAGGCGATGAGATCGTAAAAATAGGTTCGGTGCGCATTTCAGATTTTGAGAATGACGCCGGAGAATTATTAAAGGGAACTCCCGGGTCTACTGTTGAATTAACCTATATAAGGCAGGGAAAAACAAACACAGTAACGCTTACCCGGGGAGCTGTAGATGTAAAAGCCGTACCTTTTTATAAATTACTCGACAACAACATTGGTTATATCGTCTTAAGTGCTTTTAACAGTAAAACTACCATAGAAACCAGAGCGGCACTACAGGATCTTAAAGAACAGGGGGCCACTAAGATCATTTTGGACCTTAGGGGGAATCCCGGCGGACTTCTTAACGAAGCTATTAACGTAGTGAATCTGTTTGTTGATAAAGGGGAGGTGATCACCACGACCAAGTCGGTGATCGAAAAATACAATAAGACCTATAAAACGCTGAATGACCCTGTGGATAAGGAAATTCCGCTTGCGGTGTTGGTTAATGGCCGAAGTGCCTCTGCCAGCGAGATCGTTTCGGGGGGGTTGCAGGATCTGGACAGAGCTGTAGTAGTAGGAGCCCGTAGTTTTGGGAAGGGGTTGGTGCAACGTCCTAAAAAACTTACTTATGGCACTCAGCTGAAGGTTACCATTTCCCGCTATTACACTCCCAGCGGAAGGTGTATACAGGCGTTGGATTATTGGAACCGGGATGAGAACGGAGATCCTATTCGTGTCGATGCCAAGGAATACAACAAATTCACTACCAAAGGAGGCAGAACGGTATATGATGGCGGAGGGATCCTTCCGGACATAGAGGTGGAAACTGCAGTGTTTAGTCCGATTACCACGGCTTTGCTTAAAGACAATGCTATTTTCGATTATGCTACACAGTATTATTACAGTCATCAACTTACCGATTGGAAGAATTTTAAGTTCTCGGATGGGGATTTTCAGGATTTTCTAAAGTTCCTTAAACAAAATAATTTTACTTACGAGACACAAACGGAAAAGGAATTTGCGGAAGCACTTCGCCGTTCCGAAGATGACGATTTAAGTGAGGAGATCGCAGCAAGTTACAACGCTTTAATGGCTACCGTCGACAAAGCAAAAGATAAGGCACTTCTCAATAAAAAAGAAGAGATAAAATGGCTTATTAGTGACGAGATCCTAAAGCGGTACTTCTATCGTGAGGGGCTTTATAATTATCAAGTAACACACAATCCTGAAATTAAAGCTGCAATTGATGTTTTAAATGATGAGAGCCGTTATGCCAGAATTTTAAAATAGTCGTTTGTTTATTACGCTTGAATGGAAGATATTTTAACCTTTTTTGAAACCATGCCCATCTGGATGAAAGCCGGATGGGTATTTTTTTGTCTGGCCATCTTCTGGGTCCTGGAGGGGTACTACAGTCTGGTCGTTCTGAAATATAAAAAATGGAAGCATGCGAAGGTTAATTTGCTGCTACTGGTTTTCGTTATGGTTATAAATGCGGTATTTGGTATACTCACCCTGGGAATATTCGTATGGTTGAACGAAAGTAATTTTGGGTTATTGCATCTGTTTGAAGCCCCGGTTTGGGTAGAGTTGTTGTTGTCGATCATGGTTTTGGATCTCATCGCACAATACGGAGTTCATTATCTGCTTCATCAGGTATCGTGGATGTGGCGACTTCATATTGTTCATCACAGCGATAAGAATATTGATGCTACCACGGGAACAAGGCACCATCCTATCGATTTTTTAATCCGAGAGCTTTTTGCCCTTGGCGCTGTTGTGATCATGGGGATGCCCATTTCCTTCTACTTTTTTTATCGTATTTTGAGTGTGCTTTTTACTTACTTCACCCATGCTAATATTTCAATGCCGCTATGGCTGGACAAGACGCTAAGTTATGTTATAGTCAGCCCGAACATGCATAAGTTTCACCATCATTTTAAGCTTCCCTGGACCGATACCAATTACGGTAATATGCTTTCGATCTGGGACCGGTTGTTTGGCACGTTTGTATATGAAGATCCTAAGACGATACAATACGGTCTCGATATTTCGGACCATACCGATGACGAGAATTTGTGGGTTCAGTTAGGGATTCCATTTAATAAAAGTGTGCGTTCCAAAAGACGAGATTCTGCCAATTAACAGAATTTTAGCGGAAAAAAAGCATAATATTTCGTATCATGTAGGTTATGATACAAGTAGATAAAGAGGAGAGCACCGAAACCATTAAAGAATCGGTGGCTTATTTAGAGCACAGAGGTTTTGAAAATATCAAAGCCGACATTGAAGGATACGAGACTCCGAAGTCTTACAATAAAAAGGGAAGTGATATTAGTATTACCCCGGATATTGTAGCGGAGCGTGCGGGAGTTAAACACTATTTTGAGGTAAGTTTGAAGTCGCAACAACCAACATTGCTAAAGTCGAAGTGGCGCTTTCTGGATGTATTGTCCCGGATGAGAAACGAACGCTTTAAGATCATTACGCGACGGGGTCATTATAAGTTTACCAACGAGATGCTGGCAGACCTTAATCTTCAAAAGAATCTCATTAAGTTGTGATCATGGCAATATGCGGAATACCATCTTCCAAATATTCCTCCCCGGTGGTTTGAAAACCATGGGTGTTATAAAATTTTATTAAATAGGTTTGAGCTGAAAGTTTTATAGTTTCGGTATCAAACCTTTTTTTTATAGCGTCTACTGAAGCCTTCATTATGTCATGTCCATAACCGTATTTTCGTTCCGAAGCTTTTACGATCACTCGCCCTATGGCGGCTTCAGAAAAATATATACCCGGAGCAAAACAGCGGGTGTAGGCAACTAATTTTTTGTCCTTTCTTCCTAAAACATGAAGGGCTTTTTGGTCCTTTCCGTCAATATCCTGATACACACAATCCTGCTCCACCACGAAGACCTCGCTACGAAGCTGCAAGATCTCGTAAAGCTCCTCTGTATTTAACTCTGAAAAAGTTTTTATTAGTATTTCCATAATTAATCCTGCACTATGATGTCCTTAGCATCATCCTTTTGATATTCGGGTTGAATATTCACGTGATTTATCTCAAATTTTTCATGCAGCATTGCTTCAACTTCGTCTAGAATGGCATCAAACTCTGAAAGGGTAATGTCTTCGCTAAAATCGATATGCGCTTCCAGGTGGGTTTCTTTTTCATTCAGTTGCCAGATATGCATATGATGTACGTTCTTGATCTTTGGGTGGATCGAAATCGCATCTCGTATCTTTTCCAGATTAATATCATCCGGAGTAAATAACATAAGTACTTTGAAAGATGTTTTTAACAGATCGTAACCCATAAAAATAAGGTATAGTGCTATCAATACCGTGAGTAAGCTATCTACCCAAAACCACCCGAAATATTTCATCAATAAACCGCCTATCAATACAGCCACCGAAGCAGACATATCTGTAAATAAATGAAGGTAGGCGGAGCGCATGTTCATATTTTCCTTACTGTCCTTCCTAAGTAATAAAACACTGAATCCATTCGCTGCAATACCCAATATAGCTAACCAGATCACCAGTCCGCTTTCGATGGTCTGAGGATCCAAAAATCGCAGTATAGCTTCATAGATTAGATAAACCGCAACAATTAAAAGTGTCGCGGCATTTACGAACGCTGCCAGGATCTCTGCGCGTTTATAGCCAAAAGTTTTATCGAATGATGCTTCTCTTTTAGAAAATTTATCGGCAACATAACTTACTACCAGAGATAATACATCGCTAAAATTATGCAACGCATCTGAAAGCAGGGAAAGACTTCCGGAGATAAGTCCGCCAACCACCTGCGCGGCTGTAATGATCACATTAAGTACGATGGTAAGCAACAGATTCCTTCCCTTGACATCGTGATGATCATGGTTATGGGAGTGGGAATGTGCCATAGGGGAAGGGTTATGAGCAGGCTATCTTTTCAACCCTTCTTTGGTGGCGGCCGCCTTCGAAATCGGTATTTAAAAAGGTCTTGACCATGTCTAAAGCCTGAGGTTCACTTGTAAATCGGGCGGGAATGCTAAGCACGTTGGCATCGTTGTGTTCTCTTGCTAATGCAGTAATTTCTTTGGTCCAGCAAAGCGCAGATCGAACATTTTGATGCTTGTTAGCTGTCATATTTGCCCCGTTTCCACTTCCGCAGATAATAATACCGAAATCTACTGCTTTGTTTTCAACATCCTTAGCCACAGGATGTACAAAATCTGGGTAATCCACACTTTCATTACTATCGGTTCCATAATTAGTCACTTCGTGACCTTCCTTGCGAAGATAGTTGGTTATTGTGTTTTTATAGTCGGTGCCGGCGTGGTCGTTTCCTATTGCGATTTTCATAGCAGATCGTTTTTACAAAGATAACAAATACAAGTGATGCGTTATTAATTTATTGCAGCTAAGCTTTTTAATAATTTGTTAATATGTACATTACATTTTAGTTAACAAAGGTGTTGATATTTACACTGGTAAAATGCGTAAAAAAAGTTGGAGAATTAATTCTTAATTCCAATAGCAACTTTTAATTGTATTTAACAAATTTTTAAGTATTCATTTGTCCTCAAATTATGAGTCGTCTTTCTTTATTTCCCAACAAAATTAAAGTTGTAATTTATTAATAATATAGTGTTATTTCGAGTTGTTGACAGTTGTTAATGAATTTGACCAATTCCTTATTTATCAGATGTTTTTTATAGCATATCACTGTTAATAAGCCGCAAGTAAATTGCGATAAGTAACATATCAAAGCATCTGCTTAAAAAGTTATTGTACATATCAACAGCCTATCATCATCATCATTTTATTTTAAGAAATTTTAAAAAAGAAAAATGATGTATATATATGTGTTAACAACTAAAAAATTATACGATCTTAAGGTTTGCAGAATCATTCAAGTTAGCGATGATCCTTTCGGTTTTAAGAATATCGTCGACGTGAACTTTTAAACGAATACCCCCTATGGCATTGGAGTGAAACGGAAGGACGCTTATCATGGTTTCATTTTGAAAAACATGACGAATGTGTTCATGTTCCAGCAATAATCTCAATACGGCATAATCGCTCGGATATGTAAAGATAGCGACGGTTTTGAAATTTTCCATTTGCTTATATTCGATATAAAACCCTATAATTAAAGGTACTAAAACTTTCCTAATATAAATCGACTATTGTTTTATAAAACGTACTTTTACAAGAATCAATAAATTACCATGCCTCAACATAAAAGAACAAAGAAGAAAAAGAACATTTCAGACTACAGTACTAGTATATTAAACATTCTTCGAAAAGACCATTCAAAACCTTTCAACTATAAGCAGATCGCGGCCAAACTTGGTGTGGATGATGCAAGTAGTCGGAATCATATTATTAAAACACTTAAGAAATTACAAGGAAAGGGAAGTATACAAGAAATTGAACGAGGAAAGTACATTCTGGCTCCTTCAAAGAATTATTATACCGGTGTAGTGGATATTGCCGGACGCGGACAAGGATACATCGTTGTGGATGATCTTGACGAAGATATTTTTGTTAAGAATAAGAATCTCAATAAAGCACTGCATGGCGATGTGGTGGAAGTTTATGTTTTTAAACGCAAAAAGAAAGGAAAAACGGAAGGAGAGATCACTAAGATCCTTCAGAGAAAACGTACAGAATTCGTAGGAGTGATCCAGGTGATGGAAAACTTTGCCTTTGTAGATTGTAGCAGTGCTAAAATGTATACCGATATTTTTGTTCCGAAGGGAAATATAGGAAAAGCTGAAGACGGAGATAAAGTTTTAGTGGCCATGGAAGGCTGGGCAGATAATGCCGAGTCGCCTATGGGAAAAGTTATAAAGGTCCTTGGAAAACCGGGTGAGCACAATACCGAGATCCATTCCATTCTTGCTCAATACGGATTGCCCTACGAGTTTCCGCATGAGGTGGAAGAATACGCCAATAATCTTGATACATCCATACAGGAAGCTGAGATAAAAAAGAGACGGGATATGCGTAAAGCACTCACGTTTACCATAGACCCAAAAGACGCAAAGGATTTTGATGATGCCTTGTCTTTTGAAAAACTAGAAAATGGAAATTATGAGATAGGAATTCATATTGCCGATGTGTCGCATTACCTGAAACCGGGAACTGTATTGGATGATGAAGCGTACGAAAGAGCAACTTCTGTTTATCTGGTAGACCGTGTCGTACCCATGCTTCCTGAAATACTGTCCAATAATGCCTGTTCATTACGCCCTAACGAGGAAAAATATACATTTTCTGCGGTATTCGAAATTAACGATAATGCTGAAGTTGTTAATAAGTGGTTTGGAAGAACGGTTACTTACAGTGATGCTCGATTTGCCTATGAAGAAGCGCAATATGTTATAGAGAATCCTCAAGCTGAAAGTCATGAGATGCCATCTCAAATTTCAATCACCGGAAAGACATACAGGGTAGATCCGGCAATTGCCCGGGCCATTCTGGAAATGGACCGACTGGCTAAGATCCTTCGGAAAAAAAGAATGCGTCAAGGAGCCATATCCTTTGACAAGGTAGAAGTTAAGTTCATTTTGGATGAGCAAAATAACCCGGAAGGAGTGTATTTCAAGGAAAGTAAAGATGCGAATAAACTCATTGAAGAATTTATGTTGCTGGCCAACCGTAGCGTCGCCGAGTTTATTGGAAAGCAAAATCCGAAGAAAACCTTTGTGTACAGGGTTCATGACGAACCTGACGATGAGAAAATTGCTGCGCTGGAAAACATTATTAAACGATTCGGTTATAAATTGAACACCCGGGACAGAAACAGCACAGCTGCTTCTTTAAATAAACTATTACACGATGTTCAGGGGAAAAAGGAGCAAAATCTGGTCGATACCCTGGCAATACGAAGTATGAGTAAGGCGATTTACACTATTCATAATATTGGCCATTACGGGCTCGCATTCGACTATTACACTCATTTTACTTCACCCATTAGACGTTATCCCGATGTAATGGTCCATAGACTGTTACAAAAGTATCTGGATGGAAAACCCTCTGCAAAGGAAGAGCTTTATGAGGAGCGCTGCAGCCACTCCAGTGATATGGAAAACTTGGCTTCCAATGCCGAGCGCGACAGCATCAAGTATATGCAGGTGAAATATATGAAAGATCATGAAGATCAGGACTTTTTAGGAGTGATCTCCGGGGTGACCGAATGGGGTGTTTATGTCGAAATTATTTCGAATAAGTGTGAAGGTATGGTGCGATTGCAAGACCTGAAGGATGATCATTATGTGTTCGACAGGGAAGAATATGCCGTGGTAGGTTCTAAATCCAAGAATGTGTATCAGTTGGGTGATGAAGTATATGTAAAAGTGAAAAATGCAGATCTTGTTAAGAAACATCTCGATTTCATAATGTTGGGTCATCAAAATGAATATCAACCCAGGGTATAGGCTAAAATTATTTGTACTTTTACATCACTATGTTTGATGGATTGTGGTATGCTGCTTTTTACGGATTTCTACTGGCGTTTGCGGTAGGACCTGTTTTTTTTACGCTAATTGAGACCAGTATCACCAAAGGATTTAAGGCCGGCCTTTTCTTCGATCTGGGTGCTATTTTCGCGGACATACTTTTTATAATTCTGGCGTTTTTCAGTACGAGTAAGATTCTGGAAAAGGTAAAGGATGATCCGGGGCTGCTCATTTTTGGAGGAGCCGTTTTGATCGCTTATGGCGTTATTTCGTATATACGTACTGCAAAATCTTTTATCAAGATCGCCAGAGAACATTATGCGGTGAAAGTTAAGAAAAATCTTAGCGGTCTTTTTTTAAAAGGTTTTTTACTGAATTTTGTCAACTTTGGCGTTTTAGCAGGGTGGATTGGAACCATAATAATGGCCAATGCCTTAACCTCTTCTGAAAACGGAGTCTTCCTTTTTTTAACTACGGTCTTGGTTACTTTTTTTCTAACCGATCTGGTAAAGATCTCACTGGCAAAAAAATTAAAAAGCAAAATGACCCCTCGATTTATTTTTAAAACAAAAAAATGGGTGAGTATTTTAATTCTTGGATTTGGTGTATTGTTATTGCTGCAAGGGGTCTTTCCCAATGAAGTAAAAGCAGGGTTGGAAAAGATACCCGGACAGGGGCAATCGGTAGAGCTGCCTATCCCTCCGGCTGAAGAATTGCCATAAAAAAACCTCCAGTTTTCACTGAAGGTTTAAGAGGCATCAAGCGGATTCGAACCGCTGTAGAAGGTTTTGCAGACCTCTGCCTAGCCACTCGGCCATGATGCCTTATTAACAGGGGCAAATATAAAAATATATAATCTAAAAACTACCATTCCCTTAAATTATCTGGATGATCTCATGGTTACGCTAACCTCCGCTACATCCCCGCCAATTGGCGGATTTACCTTAGCCACGGTAACTTTTACTTGGTGAACCAGCAAAATTTCCTTAAAAATACTGTCAATGATTCGTTGACCCACGTGTTCCAGCAATTTTGAACGAACTCCCATTTCCTTTTTCACGATCTTTTGAAGATGCACATAATCTACCGTATCACTGAGATTATCACTAATAGCAGCTTTTGTAAGATCTGCCTTAACCGTGAGATTCACCAGATAATCTGAACCAATTTTCCCCTCTTCAACCAGGCAGCCGTGAAAGGCATAGATCTTAATATTTTTTAATCGAATGGTGCTCATTTCGGGTGTTTTTACAAAGATACTTTTTTTACCTTTGTCGCAAGACAAACAGCTATGGCAAACGAAGAATCACCGCTTAATTTTATTGAACATATAATTGAAGAAGATCTTTCTTCAACACATTCTAAAGATGAGCTTCGGTTTCGGTTTCCTCCCGAACCCAATGGATATCTTCACATTGGTCATGCTTCCTCTATCTGTCTCAATTTCGGTTTGGGAGAATCGTATGGTGCACCGGTAAATTTGCGATTTGACGATACCAATCCCGCGAAAGAAGAACAGGAATTTGTCGATGCCATTAAAAAGGACATTTCATGGCTGGGTTATGAGTGGGATACCGAGTGCTATGCTTCCGATTATTTTCAACAATTGTACGATTGGGCAGTTCAGCTCATCAAGGACGGAAAGGCCTATGTCGATTCACAGACTTCGGCACAAATAGCAGAACAAAAAGGAACCCCAAACACCCCGGGAACAGCCAGCCCCTATCGGGATCGTTCGGTTAGTGAAAACCTTGAACTTCTGGAAAAAATGAAGAATGGCGAATTTGGAGAGGGAGAGCATGTATTGAGAGCTAAAATAGATATGGCTTCGCCTAATATGCTGATGCGCGACCCGGTTATGTATCGAGTCTTGCACAAACATCATCACCGTACCGGCACCGATTGGAAGATATTTCCTATGTACGACTGGACTCACGGTGAAAGTGATTATATAGAACAAGTTTCACATTCCTTTTGTACTCTGGAATTCCTGCCTCACCGGGAGTTGTACGATTGGTTTCTGGATCAGGTGTACGATGATCAAAAATTACGGCCCAAACAAAGAGAATTTGCAAGACGGAATTTAAGCCATACTGTGGTTAGCAAACGCAAACTCGCCAGGCTGGTGGAAGAAGGAATTGTAACAGGATGGGATGACCCCCGAATGCCAACGATCTCCGGTTTACGCAGAAGAGGGTATACTCCCGAGTCGATCCGTAATTTTGCAGACAGTATAGGAGTTGGAAAACGGGAGAACCTCATAGATGTTTCGCATTTGGAATTCAATGTGCGCGAGGACCTGAATAAAAAGGCTCCCCGGGTTATGGTGGTGCTCGACCCTGTAAAATTGGTTATAACCAATTATCCTGAAGGAGAAACCGAATGGCTGGAAGCAGAAAATAATCCTGAAGATGAAAGTGCGGGAAGCCGGAAAATTCCATTTTCGCGCGAACTTTATATAGAGCAGGAAGACTTTAAAGAAGAAGCCAACCGCAAGTTTTTCAGATTGACCCTGGGCAAGGAAGTGCGATTGAAGAATGCATATATTATCAAAGGCGAATCTGTAGTTAAAGATGCTGAAGGAAATATTACGGAAATTCATTGTACCTACGATCCTGAAAGTAAAAGCGGTAGCGGTTCTGAAGCTTCCCTGCGCAAAGTAAAGGGTACCCTACATTGGGTTTCAGCCAAAGATGCTTTGGAAGTAGAAGTTCGTTTATACGACCGGCTATTTACAGAGCCTTCTCCGGATACGCATAAGGACACAGATTTTATGGAATTTATTAATCCGAATTCTCTTGAAGTGATTACCGGATATGCAGAACCGGGACTGAAAGATGCAAAGCCTGAAGATAAATTCCAGTTTCAGCGGTTGGGATATTTTGTTGTGGATAAAGACAGTACTTCAGATAAAATAGTATTTAACCGAACAGTTCCCTTAAGGGATTCATGGGCTAAATTGGCATAATATGGCAAAACGACTGGATTGGATCGACCAGGCACGGGGATTATCGATATTCCTGGTGGTTTACGGTCACAACTTTCCGGTAAACGAGCCATATATATACAGCTTTCACGTTCCATTGTTCTTTTTGATAGCCGGATTGTTTCACCCGAAGGAGGTCACTATCAACACGGTGAAACGCAGGGCAAAAATGATACTTATTCCTTATTTTTTCTGGGCCACAGCGCTGTTTCTTTTTTGGTTCTTCGCGGGCCGGAAGTATGGAGAAAGTGCGACAGTAGCGCTTTCACCATTGGATAATTTTATAGGGATATTTTATGCCCAAGGTGGCCCCGAATATATGGATTGGGGTATCCCCATGTGGTTTCTGCCGTGTATTTTTTTGGTATTTTTATTCTTTTCAGGAATTAGAAAAATTAAGAATAATATACTGGCGGCCATAGTATTTACGGTGCTGGTTACAGGGGGCTTTCTGTGGGCGGTGTTTACAGACATTCACCTTCCCTGGAGTATTGATGTTGCGCTTGTAGCCATGGGCTTCTACGGTATAGGATATGTTTTAAAAGAACAATTGGTTCGAATTTCTCAATTTAAGGCGCTCTCCTTAATGACGATTCTCTTTGTGATACATCTGGCAGCCTTTTATTACAATACCACAAAACCCGATATGTACCGGTCCATCTATGGCAATGAACTGCTGTTCTTCATTAGTGGACTCACAGGATCTTTTGCTTATATCCTCTTCTTTAAACTTGTTCCGGTATTTAAATTTTTAGGGTATTTGGGAAGGCACACCATAGTGTTGTTGGCTACGCATTCGAGGATGCTTACAGTAATTAAGCTTGCATTAATGTTGATTCTGGGTGTGACCGTCTTTAATTTTTCTGAAATTGAAAAACTTATACTTTCTATAATTCAGATTATCATGGTGATTCCTGTGATATGGCTTGTCAATAAATACGCTCCAATTTTGGATGGAAAAACTAAAAAATCTTAAACCGTTACTTTATTTTCACCTCTTCCTTAATCTGGCAGTGGTGTTATTTATAACCGGCGCTTCTTATTATCACACTCCGTTACAAGGGGCCAAAGATACTGTCATCTACTTTTTGCATTTATGTGCACTTCAAACTACGCTTGCTGGATTTCTTTATGTTCTTAGCTTAAATAAGTGGATATTTCGAATCGTATTTTCCATATTGTTTTTAGGCTATTGTTGCTTTTCGTTTTGGGCATATTCTCAGGATGTTTCAGTTACTCCGGCGCTTATTCATTCGGTCTTTGAAACCAAGGCAGACATTGCCATGGATGTGATCACGCTGCCCTATCTATTGTTTTTTCTGCTGGCTTTAATTGTGTTATTATGTATTCTGAAGTGGCATAGCAGACTGAATAGAACTCATGGATTTAAATATTTTATAATTCCGGCATTACTTTGTATGAGTCTGTTCTTTGTTCTTGAACAGAAGCGCCCGGGAAGTTTAAAGAATCGTTTGCCCTATAATGTGGTCTACGGAATAAAAACCTATTCTGAAACACCTTCCCTTCAATTAAAGAAGGATATTCCGTCAGTGACAACAGCAACCGACTCTTTAAAAGTAGTTTTTGTGCTTGGTGAAACCGTTCGGGCAGATCATCTGGGGCTCAACGGTTATGAGCGGAACACCACGCCCAGACTTTCAGAAGAACGCAATTTAATTAGTTATCCGGGGCTTTTTACCAGCAAGACCTATACCGCCACCAGCGTTCCGCAGCTCCTTACAGACGAGAATTTGGAAGACAGTACGAGGGAATTTCTTTCGGTATATACTGTTGCCAATAAGGCGGGTTTCCACACCACATGGATCGCTAACCAGACCGTAGAGAAATCCTTTTCCCCTATAGTAGAAACCAATAAGGAACAGGTATTGGTCGATAAGTATAAATCTGAGTTCAGCTTTGATAAAAAGCGGGACGAGGCTATGCTGCCGTTGCTGGATTCGGTGCTGCGACTTAACCCTAAGCAACTCATTACGTTGCATATGATTGGAAGTCACTGGTGGTATGAGAACAGATACACCGATATTCATCGCAAATTCCGACCGGTGATTGACAGTAAGTACATTCCGTCGCTATCAAATGAGCAGCTGATCAATTCTTACGACAACACCATTTTGTATCTGGATCATTTTTTAGCTGAAGTGATTTCCCGCTTAAAGACCGAAGAAATACCTTCAGCCATGGTCTATGTTTCAGATCATGGTGAACTGCTGGGAGAAGACGGCAAATGGCTTCATGCGCAGGAAGGAGAAGCGCTTAAAAACCCTGCGTATATGATCTGGCTTTCAGATGCGTTTCTGGCAAAATATCCCGAGCTAACTGTAGCCCTTTCCGAAGAACAATTTTTAGCCATTACCACCGATGTCATTTTTTACCGACTATTGGAAATTTTGGGAATTGAACTAGACGATTTACCAAAACATTAAGAGTTTTTGGCAGAAAATCTACCATTTTAAGAATACTTTATTGTTTGCAAATCAACTATTAACCGGTTATTAACAGCGGCGCGGAAGCATTGAATGTATCTTTGATTGACAATTGAATATTAACTAATAAAAATAACATTATCATGGCATCAAATACAGGACAGACGCTTTTAGCCTTACTTACCGGAGCCGCTATTGGAGCGGGCTTGGGAATTCTTTATGCTCCCGACAAAGGATCTAAGACACGAAGTAAGATTAGTAAAGAAACTAAAAAGGCGCAGAAAAAATTACAGAAACAGATAAAAGATACGCAGAGTACTTTAAGTGAAAAGGCTCAGAAGGCGCGTTTGAGCTTTAATGAAAAACTTGAAGACACGCTTTCCTCTGCAAGCTATAAGGCAGACGATATATTGTTAGCTATGGAAGATAAATTAGAAGCATTGCGTCGTCAGAATGCAAAACTTCAAAAAGACACTACAGTAGCTAAAGCGAAGACCACAGCTAAGAAAGCAACAGCGTAATATGGCTTTTAAGTCACTTGCAGACAACCTTGAAACCACCGGAAAAAAAGCGGAAGAATATTTAACAAACACGGCGGAGTATTATAAACTCCGCTTGTTTAAATCTTCAATGAAGCTCGCAACTTCATTAGTTAATATGCTTCTTTTAAGCGGTGCAGGACTTTTTGTGCTTGCTTTTTTGTCGGTTGGGCTGGCATTGGTCATTGGAGGGGCTATGGAAAATTACGCCGCGGGATTCTTTATTGTTGGTGGAATTTACATGATCGTTTTTATAATCATCTTGCTATTTGCCAAGGATGTTATCGTAAAAAGTCTGTTATACCGTTTTTCAGAACTCCTTGCAGACGATGACGATCTTTCCCCAAAAGAGAAGGTAGAACAGAATTTAATAAATGAATCTGAAGAGAACCTAAACCAGCAATCATGAAAAGATACACTTCTTTTGAAGAAATAGACAGAGATTTGAAATGGCTGCACTTACAGTCTCAAATCGACAAGGAGGAGTTAAAGATCAATTTTAACGAAACAAAGGAAAGTCTGTCCCCCTCAAATTTGGTGACAGGATTAATAGGTGGCGCTGCAACCGGAGCCGTAGTGTTTAAAGTATTGAGTCCGTTGCTGGGCCTTGGAGTGAGTTATCTGGCAAGTAAGATCGGTAAACGATAAAATTGAAATTGAAAGATTAAAAAGCCCCGCAAACAGCGGGGCTTTTTAATTTTAATAAGCGACATCATCTTCCCTGTTTGGAGGTGGACGCCGTTTGGTTTTAGTCTTTCCTATTCCCTTGGCTTCATTTTCCTTCTTCATTTGCTCCCCTATCTGATTACTTGCCACAAAGGAGGCGATCATATCGTTGAGCATATTGCTTCCGGCCTGAGGTGAATTTGGCAATAGAATTAAGTTGGTATTTGTCTCTTCCCCAATGGATTGGAGGGTGTCATAATGTTGTGTTACAACGATCAAGGCAGACGCTTCCTGAGAATTGATTCCCACATTGTTGAGTACATCAACGCTTTCTTCGAGTCCGCGTGCAATTTCACGACGCTGATCGGCAATACCCTGTCCTTGTAATCGTTTGCTTTCGGCCTCAGCACGTGCTTTTGCAACGATCTTAATCCGCTCGGCTTCGGCCTCATATTCGGCCGCTACTTTTTCGCGTTCGGCAGCATTAATACGGTTCATTGCCGCCTTTACCTGCACATCGGGATCGATATCGGTAACGAGTGTTTTAATGATATCATAACCGTAGTTGATCATCGCTTCGTTCAATTCGGTTTTTACGGCGATAGCGATATCGTCCTTACGCTCGAACACATCATCCAGTTTCATTTTAGGAACTTCGGCTCGCACCACGTCAAATACATAGGAGGTGATCTGGTCATGCGGATTTTCAAGCTTGTAAAACGCATCGTAGACTTTTTCTTTTATAACCTGAAATTGTACTGATATTTTCAGCCTCACGAAAACATCGTCTTTGGTCTTTGTTTCTACAAGGACATCTAACTGTTGGATCTTCAGATTGATACGTCCGGCTATCCTGTCGAATACCGGAATTTTAAAATGTAATCCTGAAGAACGTATACTTAAAAACTTTCCGAAGCGTTCTACGATGGCAGAAGTTTGCTGCCTTACGGTGAAAATTCCGGAGAGTAAAATAAAGAACCCGATAATAAATACCGGAATTAAAAAGAGAAAACCACCCATTGCGTATAATTTTAGTTGATAAAGAATTTGAAGATACAAAATTAAAGCTACTTTTACGCCCTAAATTGCAACCTCACTATGAGTCTTAAAAAGCTGTTATTCGTTACTTTTTCTATACTATTATTTCAACAAACCTATTCACAACGCAACTTTGAAGAATACAATCACCTGGGTATTCAGGGAGGGCTGGTGCTGTTCGACATCAATACTTCCGACTTTATCACCCAGCAGGGTGAGGGCTTTATGGGAGGCTTTACTACCAGAGGTGCATTTCGAAATGGTTTCGATCTTATCTATGGAATTAGCTTTTACAATTCCAAAGTGAGTATTCAAGGGAAAAGACCGGGAGGCCTTGGCGACGCTACGTTTATGGGTTATACCATTCAGGCTGCACAGCTCAATTTTCTGGGCAGTTACAACATAGTAAAACATCATCTAAGCATCGAATTTGGCCCTATTTTAAATGTTAACGGCAAACTAAAGCTGGATAGCGACCAATTTGAGAATTATATTGTCGATGGTTACACAACGCTTCGAGCAGGGGATATCGAGGATATTTCCAAAATAAACTTTAGGGTTATGGGCGGAATTACGGCAGGTTTGGAGAACTTCAGACTTAGTGCTAGCTACCAATACGGACTTACCAATATGCTGAAAAACCTGAACGACAAGGAACTGGAATATTCAGATTTCGACGGAAAGAGCTCCACCATCACCCTTGCCGCTGTGATCTATTTTTAGTTCATTGAGGCTATAGCATTTTCGAGTCTTTTTACGGTTTCTTCCTTGCCTAGAAGCGCCGCGATCTCAAATACATCGGGACCTTTCATTTCACCTACCAAAGAGAGTCTTAAGGGCATCATGACCTTTCCGAATCCGATGTCCTGAGCGGTTATCCATCCCTTAATTTTATCTGAAAGCACAGGGGAGGTAAATTCATCTGTACTACTCATTAATCGAATCACCTCTTGTAAAAGCTGTGGTGTATCCTCCTTAAACGCTTTTTTTGAAGCCTTTTCATCATAGGAATTGGGGCGCTCAAAAAAGAAGCTTCCCTGCTCCCACAGATCTTCAACAAAAGTTGCTCTTTCCTTTAAACTAGAAACTATTGGAACCAGATGAGGTCCCGGCTCAATTCCTTTGTCCTTTAAGAATAACGAAAATTTAGCAGCGATATCCACATCACTTTGTTGCTGAAGATAATGATGCTGAAACCACTTTGCTTTTTCCGGGTCGAAGCGTGCTCCCGATTTGTTTACACGATCCAGGTCGAACTGTTGTGTAAGATCGGCCAAATCGAAGATCTCCTGCTCTGTTCCGGGATTCCAACCCAGGAGCGCCAACATGTTCACAACGGCTTCCGGCAAATATCCGTCTTCTCTGTATCCTGAATAAATATCGCCTTCAGCAGTTTTCCATTTTAACGGAAAAACCGGAAAGCCCATCTTATCACCATCGCGTTTACTGAGTTTTCCTTTCCCAACCGGCTTCATGATGAGAGGGAGGTGCGCAAACTCGGGTGCTTTCCATTCAAAAGCACGATACAAAAGAACATGAAGCGGAAGCGAAGGCAGCCATTCTTCCCCTCGGATCACATGAGTGATCTCCATTAGATGATCATCCACAATATTCGCCAGATGATAAGTAGGCATGCCGTCACTTTTAAAAAGCACCTTATCATCCAAAACAGAAGTATCTATGAGTATATCCCCGCGAATGATATCCTGTAATTGCAAGGTTTCATTTTCAGGGGTCTTAAAGCGTATCACATAATCAGCTCCGCTCTCCAGCCTTTGCTTGACTTCCGTTTCGGAAAGCGAAAGAGAGTTCTTTAATTTATTGCGGTTGTGCCAGTTGTAGATAAATGTTTTGCCGTTTTCCTCATGGTCTTTCCGGTGTGCGTCCAGTTCTTCTGAAGTATCGAAGGCGTAGTAGGCATTTCCGTTGGCAATAAGGGTATCGGCGTATTCTTTATATAGCTCTTTGCGCTCGCTTTGTCGGTATGGTCCGTAGCCCTTTTCCTTCCCCGGGCCTTCGTCGTAAGGAATGTTGAGCCAGTTAAGGGATTCGGAAATGTATTCTTCGGCGCCTTTCACATAACGGGTCTGATCTGTATCTTCAATACGAAGCACAAAATCTCCTCCGTTCTTTTTAGCAAACAGATAATTGAATAAAGCCGTTCGAACACCGCCAATATGTAATGGTCCTGTAGGGCTGGGTGCAAACCGGACCCGCACTTTTTGAGACATAGATTTTCTCTTTATGATGAAAGCACAAAGGTACAATTCTATGTGGGCATATCAAGCAGAAAATTATCTCGGGAACACAGATTAAGATACGAAAACGCTTTGTTCTTTTATCCTTATCGGTTTAAAAGGGTCGATTCAATTATGGAGTGATTTTTGTTAGGTAACAATTCCCTTACGGTTAAGGAAATAAAATCGTATTTTAGAAGTTTGTTTATTACAAAGTTGCCCAATGAGCACATTTAGCATTATTCAGCAAAAGCTGGAACAGTTTATTAGAAAATACTACACCAATGAGTTGATCAAAGGGAGTATTTTATTCTTTGCTATTGGGGTGCTTTATTTTTTGACAACGCTTCTTATCGAATACTTTTTATGGCTTAGTCCTACCGGACGAACCGTATTGTTCTGGCTTGTAGTGGCCGTTGAAATGGGGCTTTTCGTCCGTTTTATTGCCTTTCCGTTAGCAAAGCTATTTAAACTGCAAAGTGGGATTACCCATGAAGAAGCATCGCGTATTATAGGGAATCACTTTCCACAAGTGAATGATAAATTGCTTAATGTTATACAGCTAAATCAGAATCAGCGGGAATCTGAATTGCTTGCGGCCAGCATCGATCAAAAAGCTTCAGAAATGCAGCCTGTTCCTTTCCAAACCGCAGTTAACTTCAAGAAAAATGCGAAGTATCTCAAATATGCGGCTATCCCGGTTGTGATCTTTGTGCTGATAAGTGTACTTGGCGATAGAGATATATTCTCCAGCAGCTACGAGCGGGTTGTAAATTACGACACCGCCTACGAACCACCCGCTCCTTTTTCATTTATAGTATTAAACGACGACCTCACCGCTATAGAGAACAAGAATTACACACTAAAAGTACGAACTGAAGGTGCTGTCGTTCCAGAGAATGCCTCCATCCAATACAACGGTGAAACCTACTACTTGCAGCAAAGCGCTCCCGGACTTTTTGAATATACATTTTTGCAGCCTTCAAGAGCAATTGATTTTCAGCTAAAAGCCAATAAGGTAACCAGTAGAGAATATCATTTGGACGTGCTGGAAACCCCTTCGTTACTGGGATTCGAGATGGAATTAAATTATCCTTCCTATACAGGTAAGCGGGATGAAGTTTTAAAAAGTACTGGAAATGCCACAGTTCCCGAAGGAACACAGATAACCTGGAAAGTGGCTACAAAGAATACTAAAACAGTGCATCTTAAGACCAGCGACACCGCTTATTTTTTTTCTGAAAAAGATCAGAAATTCAACTTTAAAAAAGGCATATACAGCAAGCTGGACTATGCGATCACAACTTCCAATGAAAAGTTGAGGGACTACGAAAATCTCTCTTTTACCTTGGGCGTGATTAAAGACGAATATCCCGAGATCTCCGTTCAATCAAAACAGGACAGTACCGACAGTCAGTTGGTATATTTTCTGGGTAGAGTTAGTGATGACTACGGACTTACAAAACTGCGTCTGGTGTATTACCCGGAAGGTGATGAAGCGAATAAAAACACAGTACCTCTTCCGCTGAGCAAAACCAACTTCGATCAGTTTGTGTATACCTTCCCCGGAGAACTTCAACTACAGGATGGAACGGCCTATGAGTATTATTTTGAAGTTTTCGATAATGATGCTATTCATCGTTTCAAATCCAGTAAGAGTGGGGTTTATTTTTTCAGAAAGCTCACCAAGGATGAATTGGAAAAGGAGCAACTACAGAATCAGGAAAACAGCATAAAAGGGTTGGATAAATCGCTCGAGAATCTTAAAGATCAGGAAAAGAAGCTAGAGGAGCTCTCTAAAATTCAGAAGGAAAAAAAGGAACTTAACTGGAATGATAAAAAGAAGCTCGAAGACTTTATTAAGCGACAGAAGCAGCAGGAAGAAATGATGAAGAACTTTTCGAAGGAGCTGAAGGAACAATTAGAAGAATTCCAGCCGGAGAACGAGGAAAACGATCCTTTTAAGGAACAACTGGAAAAGCGCCTGGACGAGAATGAGGAGCGCCTGGAGGAAAACGAAAAATTATTGGAAGAGCTCGAAAAGCTTCAGGAAAAGATCCAAAAAGAGGATCTGACTGAAAAGCTGGAAAAACTTGCAAAACAGAATAAGAATCAGGAAAAGAATCTCGAGCAGTTGTTAGAACTTACCAAACGCTATTATGTGGCTAAGAAGGCCGAAAAGTTAGCCGAAGAACTATATAAACTTGGTGACGAACAGGAGAAACTTTCAGAAAAGAAGGATCAGGAAAACACTAAGGAAAAGCAGGAAGAGCTCAATGAGAAGTTTGAGGATTACAAAAAGGAAATGAACGAGCTTCAGAAGGAAAATGAGGGATTAAAAGACCCCATGGATATTCCGCAGGATAAATCTGATGAAAAACAAATAGACGAAGAGCAGGAAAAGGCAACCGATAAGTTGGAAAAGGAGAACAAATCCGGCGCAAAGGAGAATCAGAAGAAAGCAGGTCAAAAGATGAAGCAAATGGGAGAAAAGATGCAGGCTCAAATGATGTCCGGGCAAATGGAAACCATTCAGGAGGATGTCGCAATGTTACGGCAGATCCTAGATAATCTGGTTGTGTTTTCGTTCGAACAGGAAGCCTTAATGGAAGATTTTAAGCGAATAGAGTATGGGAATCCTGTTTTTGGAAAGAAACTAAATATTCAAAATGATCTGAAATTAAACTTTCAGCATATAGATGACAGCCTGTTTGCGCTTTCCTTGCGTCAACCTATGATAAGCAATATGATCAACGAATCCTTAACCGACGTTGAGTTTAATTTGAATAAATCGCTCGAGCGTCTGGCCGAAAATCAAATGCGTCAGGGTATTGCCAATCAGCAATACACCGTTACGGGAGCCAATGAGTTAGCGATTTTACTCAGCGATCTGTTGAACAGTATGCAAAACCAGATGCAAATGTCCGGACAAGGGTCCGGCAAAGGTCAGGGTAAGGGAGAAGGAGAAGGTCAGGGTGAAGGAAAGGGCTTTCAGCTACCCGACATTATAAAACAACAGGAAAGTCTTTCAGAAAAGATGAAGGAGGGCATGGGAAAAGGCAAAGAGGGTAAAGGAGAAGGTAAAGACGGTCAGGGTGAAGGGGAAGGCCAGGGAGAAGGTGATGGTAATGGTGATGGACAAGGTGACGGAAATGGAAATGGTCGCAATGGAGAAAATGGTGGTGACGGTCAAGGTGATGGTAAAGAAGGCAAAGAAGGTGAGAACGGTCAAGGGGGTTCGGAAGAAATGAATGGCGAACTCTATGAGATCTACAAGCAGCAACAAATGCTTCGGCAGCAGTTGCAGGATAAGCTGAGCAAAGAAGGCCTCGATGGGAAGGGCGGTGATCTTTTACGCAAGATGGAGAATATAGAACAGCAGTTGCTCGACAAGGGCTTTAATGAGCGGACATTAGAACAAATGCTTAATTTGAAGTATGAGTTATTGAAACTTGAGGAAGCCGATTTTGAACAGGGTCAGGAAACCAGAAGAGAATCCAGAACCAATCGTTCGCGTTATGAGAATAAACTCCGGCTCTCCCCGGAGGATGTAAAGAAATATTTCAATACTACCGAAATATTGAACCGGGAGGCACTACCTTTGCGCCAGAACTATAAAGAAAAGGTTCAGACCTATTTCAAGACAAAGAATGATTGAATTTTATTCTGAAACAGATTTCTCGCTCGAGCAAAAGGACGAGGTGGCTTCGTGGATCTTAGAGGTGATTAGATCTGAAGAATTGGAGCCTGGAGAACTGATCTATGTATTTTGCGATGATGAATATCTTCACAAATTGAACGTGGATTTTTTAGATCACGATACGTATACCGACATACTTAGTTTTGACAACAGACTTGGGAATCAGGTTAACGGGGAGATCTATATCTCTGTTGATCGCGTGAGAGAGAATGCGCATCATTTTAAAACCGATTTTATTTCTGAATTACATCGCGTCATGATCCACGGCATACTTCATTTTTGCGGTTATCAGGATAAGACTGAAGCTGAAGAAATTGAAATGAGACAGATGGAAGAACGGGCACTTGCACAGCGTAGATTTCTTTAGACCCTTGATTATCAATATTTTAACTTTGTAAGTTGCTGATTTTAAGTTATTTACTGTATATTTGCAGCCCTAAAAACTAAATGTTTGTTCCACGTGGAACATTACCTAGAATTATGTTTGAAAAGGAATATGATGTAATCGTTGTTGGAGCAGGTCATGCCGGATCTGAAGCCGCCGCCGCCGCGGCGAATATGGGGTCAAGCACCTTGCTTATCACCATGAATCTTCAGAATATCGGTCAGATGTCCTGTAATCCCGCCATGGGGGGGATTGCTAAAGGGCAGATCGTCCGTGAAATTGATGCCCTAGGAGGGTACAGCGGAATAATTTCAGACAAGACTGCGATTCAGTTTAAGATGCTGAATAAATCCAAAGGGCCGGCTATGTGGAGCCCAAGGGTTCAGAGTGATCGAATGCGTTTTTCGGAAGAATGGCGATTGATGCTCGAGCAAACTAAGAATCTCTATTTCTATCAGGAAATGGTAGCCGGAATTATGGTAGAAGGAGATCGGATCGTGGGAGTAAAAACTTCCCTCGGACTCGAAATTAAAGGTAAAACAGTCGTTCTTACCAATGGTACCTTTTTGAATGGATTGATCCATATAGGAGAGAAACAGTTTGGTGGTGGTAGAGCCGGTGAAAAGGCTGCTACCGGAATTACTAAGGATCTAGTTGATCTTGGTTTTGATTCGGGAAGGATGAAAACCGGAACACCACCCAGAGTAGATGGAAGATCTTTAGATTTTTCAAAAATGGTCGTGCAGCCCGGTGATGAGCATCCTGAAAAGTTTTCTTATTCTGATAGTACGAAACCGCTCACACAACAGCGTGATTGTCATATGAGCTATACGAGTCCGTTGGTTCATGAAATGCTGAAAGAAGGGTTTGATCGTTCTCCCATGTTTAACGGAGCAATACAAAGTATTGGGCCAAGATATTGTCCCTCAATAGAAGATAAGATCAATCGCTTTGCCGATAAAGACCGCCATCAGCTCTTTGTTGAACCTGAAGGATGGAATACGGTAGAGTATTACATCAATGGGTTTTCTACATCACTTCCGGAGGAAGTTCAGTTTAAAGCCTTGAAGCAAGTGGAGGGATTTGAAAATGTAAAGTTTTTTAGGCCCGGATACGCTATAGAATATGATTATTTTCCTCCAACACAGTTAAAGCATACTCTGGAAACCAAATTGGTTTCAGGCTTATTCTTTGCGGGCCAGATAAACGGTACCACCGGTTATGAAGAAGCTGCTTCACAAGGCTTGATGGCCGGGATTAATGCACATTTAAAGGTTAAGGAGCAAGACCCTTTTATTCTTCAACGCAATGAAGCCTATATTGGAGTGCTTATAGATGATCTAATTACAAAGGGAACAGAAGAGCCTTATAGAATGTTTACCTCCCGTGCCGAATACCGAACGCTGCTTCGGCAAGATAATGCCGATTTTCGTTTAACACCAAGATCGCATGCCATTGGTTTGGCAAGTGACGAACGGCTAAAAAAGATGGAGGAAAAGAAAGAAAGCGCTCAAAAATTTGTGAATTTCTTTAAGGAAACCAGTGTTCAACCCGAGGAGATTAATCCTATTCTGGAATCAAATAATTCGGCTTCGGTAAAGCAAAGTGATAAGATGTTCAAGGTTTTTTCTCGTCCGGAGATAGGCATGGACGACATGAGAAAGCTGAGTGCTGTGGAAGAATTTATTCAGGTTAATAATATCGACCATGAAGTATTGACACAGGCAGAGATTCAGGTGAAATACGCCGGATATATTGAAAAGGAAAAGAACAATGCAGATAAACTGAATCGTTTGGAAGGAATAAAGATCCCGGTTAATTTCGATTATTCCCGCTTAAAATCCTTATCGTTTGAAGCCAAGGAAAAGTTATCTGCCATTCAACCTGCGACGGTCTCACAGGCCTCGAGAATAAGCGGCGTTTCTCCTAATGACATTTCGGTACTATTAGTGTATATGGGACGTTAGTAACAATGTTTCACGTGGAACAATGATTTTTTAAATTGAATTTACACCAAAGAAATAGTAAGCTTACAACAAAGGATTTTCTTGTTACAGGAGAATCCTTTGATCTTTTGGAAATTCCTGAAACCGAAATGCTGGTCACCTCACCAAAACCGGATACGGGAGATTTACCCAAATACTATGAAAGCGATGCCTATATTTCACATACCGATAATAAGAAGGGAATGATACCTTTTTTATACGGCCTCGTTAAAAAACGATCACTTAAGAAAAAGCTTCGGCTTATAAATCGTTATTCTGAAAGCCAAGGCACTTTGTTGGATATAGGCGCAGGAACAGGGGCATTTCTCGCTTTGGCAATGAAGCAGGGGTGGAAGACATTTGGAGTAGAACCCAATGACAAGGCCAGAAATAGCGCTGTCGAAAAGGGATTAGAGTTAGGAAAAAGCATAACAGATGTGCAAAGTCGCAAGTACGACGTAATCACATTGTGGCATGTCTTAGAACATATTCCGGATCTGGAAAAAACCACACAGCAACTGGAACATATGCTCTTGCCAAACGGACTTTTAGTTGTGGCCGTCCCAAACTACAAATCTTTCGATGCGAAGTATTATAAAGAATTTTGGGCTGCTTATGACGTTCCCAGACACCTCTGGCATTTTTCGAGAAAGTCCATGGAGACCTTATTTCGGCCAATGCTGCGATTGCTTAAAAAAAAACCAATGATCTTCGATTCGTTTTACGTGAGTTTGCTTTCAGAAAAATACAAAACGGGTAATTCATTTTCTATTAGGGCTTTTTTCATCGGAATATGGTCAAACATCGCAGCCTGGAGGACAAAGGAGTACTCTTCTCTGATTTATTGCTTTAAAAAGTCAGAATAAGCTAAATAAAGCGTATTTAAGAACTTTTTCTAAGCCTTTATTATGAAGTGTGGGCGGGGAGCTAAAAGCGCCTCAGAGAGGCTAAAATAAGCCTCGTTTTTAATAAAGGGAGTTTATTCAGAACACAATACAAATAAGAAAAATTTATACAAGTTCTTTGCGGTGGATAAGCCGGGTTAATTGAATGGAGAGATCCGTAAAAATTATCTTGGCATTTCCATTTCGTTCAATATGATAGGAGGCATCCTCCAAAGCCGAAATAATATCATAAATATTATTCTGGTGTACAAATGGCGCAAATTTATCTAAAGAGAATTGACCGCTTTCAGTTTCAAAGTGCATGGAGGTATCTGTTCCGTAATTCCGAAGTAAACCCTGACGAAACATCTCCATACAATAACCCAAAAACTTTTTCTGGGTTTCTCTTCCTTCCCCTGCTAGAGAATCACTCCATCGCAACAGCTCGTTGATGGCCGATTTGTTACCCTTTGCTTTAAAGGCTGTTCTCACCCAACTTACAAACCATTTTTCAAACAAGAGATCATCACCGTCTTCGTTTAATATATGTAGTGCTTTATTATAATCCCCGGCAGCCTGTTTTGCGACCTTACGAGCCTTATTTTCAGTCGTGAGCTGCTTGTTGATTAGGGTTTTTGAGATCTCGTCCTCCGGAAGTAAAGGAAATCTCAATTTCTGGCAACGCGATGTGATGGTCGTTAGAATTTGTTCTTCATCTTCCGTGAGCAATAGCAAGACCGTTTTTTCGGGGGGTTCTTCTAATACCTTCAGTATTTTATTTGAACATTCGGTATTCATCTTTTCCGCCATCCAGATGATGAGAACCTTATACCCGCCTTCATAGGATTTCAGTGTAAGTTTTCTGGCAATTTCTTCCGCCTCCCTAACACTTATATTTCCTTGTTTATTTTCAATTCCCAACGTCTGAAACCAATCGAATAGTGATCCATAGGGCTTTTTCAGAATAAAAGAGCGCCATTCTTCTGAAAATGAATCGGATACAGCGTGTTTTTTTACAGTATCATTGGTCGTTACTGGATACACGAAATGCAGATCGGGATGTGCTATTCTGTCTACTTTGTGCGCACAAAGTTGGTGTTCGGGACTGCCTGAAGCATGCTGTTGGCAAAGTAGGGACTTGGCATACGCCAAAGCTGATGCCAGTATACCGCTTCCGTTATTTCCTACAAACAATTGCGCATGAGGAATACGGCCGTTTTCAATGGTTTTTAGGAGGTGTGACTTGATGTGTTGTTGCCCGATGATATCAGAAAAATCCATGTACAAAACTACGTAAATTTTACTTCCAAAATAGCTGAGTGATTTGCCTTATATTTGCAGCATAAAATCCTCCTATGAAAACAGTAAATGACTTTAATTTTAACAATAAAAAAGCACTAATACGTGTAGATTTTAACGTTCCCCTCAATGATGATCGGGAAGTGACCGATGCAACAAGAATTGAAGCGGCAAAGCCCACCATAATTAAAATTCTGGAAGATGGTGGAAGCTGTATATTAATGTCGCATTTAGGCAGGCCCAAAAATAGGGAAAGTGAATTTTCGTTACAACACATTGTGAGTACGGCCAGTGAGGTGCTTGGAGTGACGGTGAAATTCGTTGAAGACTGCAGAGGAAAATCTGTAGTAGAGGCCGCCTCAAATTTAAAGCCGGGTGAAATTCTATTGTTGGAAAATTTACGCTATTACGAAGAAGAGACCGAAGGAGATACCAAATTTGCTAAAGAATTGGCACAATTGGGGGATATTTATGTAAATGATGCCTTCGGAACTGCACATCGGGCTCATGCTTCTACCGCGATCATCGCAAAATATTTTGACAAAAGGAAGTGCTTCGGACTACTGCTCGCTTCTGAAATTGAAAACGTGAGTAAAGTGCTTAACGACAGCACAAAGCCGGTAACAGCGATAATTGGTGGCGCTAAAGTATCGTCAAAGATCACCATAATTGAAAATATTCTGGACAAGGTAGATCATCTAATTATTGGAGGCGGAATGGCCTTTACGTTTATAAAAGCGCAGGGTGGAAACATTGGAAGCTCCTTAGTGGAAGAGGATAAAAAGAGTCTTGCATTGGAGATCATGAAAACGGCAAAATCAAAAAAAGTACAGCTTCATTTACCGGTGGATGCCGTTATAGCCGATAGCTTTTCCGAATTTGCAAATACCGAGACCGATCCGGTGGATAACATCCCAGAAGGTTGGATGGGACTAGATGTAGGGCCTAAAACCAATGAGCTGTTTAAGCGGGTTATACTCGAATCGAAGACGATCTTATGGAATGGGCCGGTTGGTGTCTTTGAACTGGACAAGTTTGCTGAAGGAACTATCGAATTGGGTAATGCCATTGCAGAAGCTACTAAAAACGGAGCTTTTTCACTCGTTGGAGGAGGTGATTCAGTGGCCGCGGTAAAGAAGTTTGGGTTTACCGAAAAGGTAAGCTACGTTTCCACAGGTGGCGGCGCAATGTTAGAAATGCTTGAGGGTAAATCGCTTCCCGGGATTAAGGCTATTTTAGATTAAAAATTATATAGAAATTAGGGCGTATACTGTTAAAAATAGACCATATTCTCACAATTGGCTAATTTTTGCGATATTTAAACCCCAATTCCTACGTTATACCTAATATGAAGACCTACGTATTCTCTCTGTTATGTTTGCTGATCTGCGGCGTGATTGTTGCGCAGAAACCCGGCAAGAATATGGATTCGTTACCGATGAAAAAGGTGAGGATCATCGATTCTATCGCAGTTACGAGTGTTTCTGATGAATTTCCCAAAACCGTAGTAAAAACAACCGTCAAGGACACACTCGTCTTCGACCTCACCGATATTTCGAAAGCTCAGAAGGTAGACAGTCTATGGCTAAGTCAGTTGTACAATAACGAATTATTCGAAGAGGTGTACGGAACAATCACCACTCAGGAATATGAACCTTTGGAGTATGAAGAATTGCCTACCGAAGTACTCAAAGAACGACTCGCAAAACTCAACGCCAAGACTCCATTTAATGTAGAATACAACCCTTCTCTCGAAAGTGTGATTCGTCAATATCTCAAAAACAGAAGAACAACCATGGGGAGGCTTATGGCGTTAAGCGATTATTATTTCCCAATGTTCGAAGAGGCCTTAGACCGGCACAATCTTCCTCTGGAACTAAAATATCTTGCCATTGTGGAATCGGCATTAGACCCACAGGCACGCTCCAGAGTAGGAGCTACAGGGCTTTGGCAGTTTATGTATGCAACGGGAAAAATGTTTGGTCTCGAAGTAAGCAGTTATGTTGATGAGCGATCGGACCCTATCCTCGCCACCGAAGCGGCATGTAAATACTTGAAAAGTCTCTATAACAGTCTTGATGATTGGGATCTGGCCCTTGCAGCGTATAACTCCGGCCCGGGTAATGTTTCAAAAGCCCTACGACGTGCAGGAGGCTATACCAACTACTGGAACATAAGGCATCACCTTCCACGTGAAACAGCAGGATATTTACCTGCGTTCCTGGCAACCATGTACATTTTTGAATATGCCGAAGAGCACGGTTTTAAAAGTAACGGACCCCAATTTCCATATATCGCAACCGATACGGTTCGAGTAAAGAAAATGATTAGCCTCGATCAGGTGGCTAAGGTAACCAATACCGATGTTTCAGAATTGAAATTCCTGAATCCTTCATACAAACTTGGGATCATTCCGTTTATTGCCGATGAGAATTACGTGTTGCGACTTCCACTTCACGCCATAGGCAAGTTTGTGGCCAATGAAGAGGCGATCTACGCATTTGCCGATAAAGAATTTAACGATAGAGAAAAGGCATTGCCACAGTTTTTTGAATCGTCTAATCGCATAAGATATCGGGTACGGAGTGGCGATTATCTTGGAAAGATTGCCGACAAATACGGAGTTACGGTAAATCAGATTAAGCGATGGAATAATCTGAGGAGCAATAGATTAAAAATTGGACAGCGACTCACAATTCATCCAAAAAACCCCGGCAGATCAAGTGCTAACACCTCTACAGCAACGACATCCTCTGAAAATGTAAAGACCTACACAGTAAAAAGCGGAGACTCGCTATGGAGCATTTCGCAAAAATTTCCTGGAGTTACGGTGGAAAATATCAAAAAATGGAACGATATTAGTAGTAACAAATTGAAACCGGGGATGAAGCTAAAAATTCAAAAGGGCTGATTTTCCAAAAAAAGTCTTTAATGAAACCATTTTATTTAGCAATTCTTTCTGTTATTCTGCTTTTTTCATGTGAGGACAACGGAAAAAGAGACACTTCCTTTCTACCCGAATCGCTTGGAACCACCAACTCGCTCCAAGTCATCATTACAAACGACCTGTGGAACGGTGCCGTTGGAGAGACAATTCGGGATTATTTTGCAGCACCTGTGGATGGATTACCTCAGGAAGAGCCATTATTTTCAATGAATCAGATGCCTCCTTCTACCTACACCGATTTTGCCAGAAAGTACCGCACTTTTTTACACGTAACCCTTGGTAATGAAGACAATGTAAGTATTAAGAAAAACTCTTATGCAAAGCCGCAAATAGGTGCTTTTATTACCGCAAGGTCCAAAGAAAGCTTAATAAAACTTATTTCGGAAAACCACAAAGAGATCATTTCGGCCTTTAAGGCTTCAGAGATACAGGAAAACCAGAAGCGTATAAAGATCTCACTTAAAAACCTGGATTCCTTAGAGATGGAATTCGGACTTTCACTAAAGGTTCCTTCCGCATACCGAATAGCCCATGGAAATTCAGACTTTTATTGGATCCGCAAAGACCTTAAGTCGGGAAGCACCAACATACTGGTGTATGAAGTACCTTTAAGTCTCATTACTAACGATAGTACCGCTGTTGGCGAGATCATCAAGATACGCGATTCTATAGGAGGGAGTTATTTACCGGTTGAAGATGACGATCGATTTATTACTGAAGCAGCCTATGCGCCGTACCTGTTTACTACTGAAATTGACGGAAAGTTTGCCTATGAGACCAAGGGTATTTGGGAAGTGAAGGACCAATATATGGCCGGACCTTTCTTAAATTATGCCGTAAAGGACACAGCAAATGATCGCTACTTGATCCTGGAGGGCTTTACCTATGCGCCTTCGGTAGCTAAAAGAGACCTTCAATTTGAGTTAGAATCCATTCTGAAATCGGCCAAGATCAAATAAAAAAGTCCGACATGCAACGCATGACGGACCTTCATATTCTGAAATAATTCAGAAATTATTTTTTTTCATCCAGTTTTTTATCGTCCGGATCTTCTTTTGAAGCATCTTTAAACTCTTTTATTCCGCTTCCTAATCCACGCATTAATTCGGGAATTTTTCTTCCGCCGAATAAAAGTAAAACAACGATAACAACTAATGCTATCTGCCAGGGACCAATCGCCATTGGGATCAATAATGCAACCATGATATTATAATTTAAAGAACAAAGGTAACAAGAATTCCTTAGATAAAACGTTTTCAAATTAAGTTTAGCGTGTATGGCGCTTAGTTTGTTTTATATTTGCATTGCTGATGTAAGCTTATGGCCGAAAAAGAAAAAAGAACCAAAAAGATCAAGAAGAAGTTGCTTCACAAGTACCGGCTGGTGGTGCTAAATGAAGACACCTTCGAAGAACGATTTTCATTTAAGCTTAACCGCTTGAATGTATTTGTTTTCAGCACTTTGTTTGCGGTTTTTCTTATTGTTATTACTACTCTTTTGATCGCCTTTACACCGCTAAGGGAGTACATTCCCGGCTATTCTTCAACTTCGCTGAAGAAAAAGGCCACAGACCTCACCTTCAAGACCGATTCGCTGCAACAAACGATTAACATTAACGAACAATACCTGGCCTCTATACGTAAAGTACTATCGGGTGACGTAAAAACCGTCGAATTTAACAAGGATTCTATTTTAAATGCCGCCAAGATCGATCCGTCGATTATAAATTTGGCTGCCTCCAGGCAGGATTCTTTGCTCAGAGAAAAGGTGCTTGCCGAAGATAAATACAATCCATTGGCGCAGAATGACGTGAATATCGTATTATTTCCTCCGGTAAAAGGGAGTATTTCTGAAACCTATAACCCCAAGGAAAAACATTTTGCTGTAGATATTATCACCGTGAAGGACGCTCCGGTAAAAGCTACTGCCGATGGTACAGTGATCTTTGCCGAATGGACGGCAGACACCGGCAATGTGATCATTATTGAGCACAGCAACAATCTTATTTCGGTGTATAAACACAATGCATCCTTGACCAAGACCCAAGGACAGTTCGTTAAGGCAGGAGAAGTTATCGCTACAGTAGGGAATACCGGCGAGCTCACGACCGGCCCTCACCTCCATTTTGAACTCTGGAGTGATGGCTATCCCATTAATCCTACTAATTTTATTGACTTTGACTAAAAACCTATGTCCTTAAAATCCACCGCTTCCAAAATACTCGCCAAAAAAGTCGTTAGAGATATTCGAAAATGGTCAACTTCCCCAAAAAAGACACAGAAGAAGGTTTTTCGTTCGCTAATCAAAAAGGCTTCATCAACCCGATTTGGCCGGGATCATGACTTTTCGAACATCAGATCGCATGCCGACTATGTTCAAAGAGTTCCTATTCGTGACTACGAAGGACTTAGAAGGTATATAGACGAGATGGTGGAAGGAAAAACCGATATCCTGTGGCCCGATAAACCCCTGTATATTGCTAAAACCTCGGGAACCACCTCTGGAGTAAAATATATTCCACTCACAAAGGAATCCCTGCCATATCACACACAAGCTGCACGGAATGCTATATTGTGTTATATACATGAAACGGGAAACAGTGCCTTTGTTGACGGTAAAATGATCTTTTTACAGGGAAGCCCCGAACTTGCGGAAAAGAACGGAATTAAGGTAGGGAGGCTTTCCGGGATCGTAGCTCATTATGTGCCTAAATACCTTCAGAAAAACCGATTACCGAGTTGGAAAACCAATTGTATCGCAGATTGGGAACAAAAGGTTGATGCCATCGTCGCTGAAACCAGAGATGAAGATATGACCGTGATAAGCGGGATACCTTCCTGGGTTCAGATGTACTTTGAGAAACTAAAAAAGGCCTCGGGGAAGCATGTAGGAGATCTTTTTAAGAACTTTAGCCTCTTCATCTATGGTGGAGTAAACTATGAGCCGTATCGCGCTAAATTTGAAGCTTTAATAGGACGCAAAGTAGACAGTATTGAGCTTTATCCTGCCAGTGAAGGATTTTTTGCCTTTCAGGATAAACAACAGGAGAGCGGTATGCTTTTGCTGCTCGATTCGGGAATTTTCTATGAATTTGTTGAAGCAGATCGGTTTTTTGAGGAAAATCCGCCACGATTGACCATTTCGGAAGTGGCAACAGGGGTAAACTACGTAATGATCATTTCAACCAACGCCGGTCTTTGGGCGTACAATCTTGGAGACACCGTGCAGTTTACCTCGACAAAGCCATACCGGGTAATCGTTTCCGGTCGAATCAAACACTTTATCTCGGCCTTCGGAGAACACGTGATTGGAAAAGAAGTAGAGGAAGCCATGCAAACTACCATGGAAGAACACGGTTTTTTAATTTCAGAATTTACAGTAGCACCACAAACCACGGTAGCGGAAGGAGAATTGCCGTATCATGAATGGCTTATCGAGTTTGAATCCCCTCCGAAAGAAATGACGAAAGTAGAAACTACCTTAGATAACGCCTTGCAGCAACAGAATTCATACTATGCAGATCTTATCCAAGGAAAGGTGCTTCAGCGGTTAAAGATTACCATTTTGAAGCGGCACAGCTTTACAAATTTAATGAAGGAGAAAGGAAAACTCGGCGGCCAAAACAAGATACCCAGACTGGCGAATGATCGAGAAATTGCCGATGCGCTACACAGGCTTCAAGCGTAAAATTAGTGTTATCTTTGCAGCCTAATGACGACTTTTAAAACACATAACAGAACTAGAGCTCAGGAGAGTTCGGGCGCCATAGAACGATTGTATATTACCATGCGGCACCTTTTTAACCGTGGGTTTTACAAGCCTATGGGGATTTCGGGAGAAACACTAAGGGAGTCATTACTTATACTTAGACCGGAGATCTACGGGTCTATAAACGAAGAAAAGATTGAATTACAGGGGTTGCTGTATGTAATGGATCGGCTTCCATATGGAATTGAGGAATGTCGCTTTATCAATTTAACAAGTGATGAGGGCTATAAGCGCTCTCATTTTAAACCAATTATCCCGGCCAAGAGAAGGCGCAATTGCTACAGGATCGATGAGGAGCAGATGAACATTGAGATCACTCGTGGTCGTTCGGAAATTTACGATATACTCACCCACTTGACTTTTTTGTATATCGAGTCTCACAAGATCATGAAACAAGTAATGATCGATGATTCCGGAGCTGTAATACGCGATTGGAAGAAGCTGGAAGCGGCAGTAACAGGCAAAAGGGAACTGAGTCAGACTGAAAAGGAGATCGCACTCACACACACCGCAAATTTTTTAGGACGTACTTTTGAAGAAGTAAGCGCGATTTACCCACTTTTTGCGAGTAGTGAGGATAAAGATCGTTTTCTGAACATTATTTATTTCCTCGGAAAATTAGCCATGGAAGAAGTTTTGACCGACCAAAAGCGGATCATCACTTTCAGTCCGGTATTAAGAGAACGTCTGGGGCATCATATTCACGGAGAGCAGTGGGCATTAAAGATTAAACAGACCCTTCAGGATAAGGGGCTTCTCGCTCGACCTTTGCACATAATTAGCGCGAATATGCACAGTGTGCTCAACAGTTTATTTGCAGAACAGGCACTGGCTTCAGAATTTAAAAAAAATAGGCCTCATGAGGTATATGGAAAATTAAGCGATCCTGCGAATGCGACACTTCAGCAAAAGATTCTAAAAACCGCTTTAAATAGTGGGATGACGTATATTGAAGACAGTAGCGGGACCAATATAAATGTTCAGATATTCGATACATCTAAATTCATTGAAAGACCCGGTCGATCCCTAGAAGACTATCCTGTAATTCTGGTGATGGATTACGCTTTTGGCGAACAGGCCTATGAAACCATGGATGAACTATTGAAACCATTTAACGGGGATAAGAAAAAACATTTTTTGAATGTCGAATCTATTTCAGTGATGGGCAAGGCGGGCATTCTGGAAGGTGGGAAAGGAGATATCATGATCCCGTCGGCACATGTTTTTGAAGGAACCGCAGATAATTATCCGTTTAAGAACAAATTGAAGAAATCGTTATTTGATGGCGACAATATAAAAGTCTGTACAGGCACAATGATCACGGTATTAGGAACATCGTTGCAGAACAGGGATATATTGCGATTCTTTAATAACTCTACCTGGAATGTGATAGGCCTGGAAATGGAGGGCGCCCATTATCAAAAAGCCATACAGGCCGCATCGCGAATACGGGGAAGTATTAGCCCGAAAGTTGAATTGCGATATGCCTATTACGCATCAGATAATCCATTGGAAACCGGAAGCACATTGGCTAGCGGCGGACTTGGAATTTCAGGAGTAAAACCCACCTATTTAATAACCGAAAAACTGTTAAAACAGATTTTAGATTAAACTAAAAATATATTTTGAAAAACAACAAAGTATTGATAACAGGAGGCGCAGGCTTTATAGGGTCTAATTATGTCGCCTACTTTATGGAGGAATCCAAGGATGAGGTATTTGTGTTGGACAAGCTTACATATGCCGGTGATCTGCGCAATCTTGAGGGCGTGAAGCACCTTCCAAATTATACATTTATTGAAGGTGACATCTGTGATGCAGATGTTGTGGATGCCTTATTTAAAAAGCATGAGTTTACGCAAGTGGTGCATTTTGCAGCCGAATCTCATGTAGATAATTCAATAAGTGGTCCGGGAGCGTTTGTAAATACTAATATTATAGGAACCTTCAATTTGCTCCAAAGTGCTTATAAATTGTGGATGAAAGGTCCTAACTTACTTAAGGAAGCCTACGATCACGCGCGATTTTTACACGTCTCCACCGATGAAGTATATGGAACTCTGGGCGAAACCGGGTTGTTTACGGAAGAAACATCGTACGCGCCAAACAGTCCGTATAGTGCTTCAAAAGCTTCTTCAGATTTTCTGGTTCGAAGTTATTTTCATACCTACGGAATGCCTGTGGTGACCACAAATTGTTCAAATAACTACGGTCCAAATCAGCATAAAGAAAAATTGATCCCTACGATTATTCGAAAGGCGATCTCGGGAGAGCCCATCCCTATCTATGGAGATGGAAAAAATATTCGCGATTGGCTATATGTACGAGATCACTGCACAGGAATAAAGCTTGCCATAGACAAAGGCAGACTGGGCGAAACCTACAATATCGGCGGGCGAAATGAACGGGAAAATCTGTATATCGCCCATACCATTTGTAAGATACTTGATAATCTCAAGCCTCAACAGAACAGTTATCTTGATCAGATCACTTTTGTGACCGACCGACCCGGGCATGATTTCCGCTATGCCATCGATGCCTCAAAAATCGAAAATGAGTTGGGATGGAAGGCCGAAGAAAATTTTGAAAGTGGAATTACAAAGACCATAACGTGGTATTTAGAACACAGTGACAGATTATAACACGAAATTGAAGATATGAAAGGAATAGTTTTAGCAGGAGGCTCCGGAACACGTTTACACCCTATTACTCTGGCTGTTAGCAAGCAATTGATGCCGGTTTATGACAAACCGATGATCTATTATCCATTGTCTACGCTAATGTATGCGGGGATTAAGGAAATACTTATCATTTCGACACCTCAGGACCTGCCGTTGTTTCAAAAACTTCTGGGGGATGGTAAAAAATACGGCTGTGAATTTACCTATGCCGAGCAACCCAATCCCAACGGACTGGCGGAGGCATTTATTATTGGAAGGGATTTTATTGGAGACGATAAAGTGGCGCTTGTTCTTGGAGATAATATTTTTTACGGATCGGGTTTAAAGGAACTATTGCAATCCAATAACGATCCCGATGGCGGAATCATCTACGCGTATCATGTTCACGACCCCGAGCGATATGGGGTGGTGGAGTTTGATAAGGAGGGAAAGGCCTTGTCAATTGAAGAAAAACCGGTTAAACCAAAGTCAAATTATGCCGTTCCGGGGATCTATTTTTACGATAATGATGTGGTCGAGATCGCAGCTAATATTAAACCCAGTGCACGCGGTGAACTGGAGATCACTGAAGTGAACAACGTCTATCTCCAAAGAGGAAAACTAAGTGTTAGTATACTCGATAAGGGTACAGCATGGCTGGATACAGGAACTTTTGCATCCCTTATGCAGGCTGCTCAATTTGTCGAGGTGATCGAGGAACGACAAGGATTGAAGATCGGCTCCATTGAAGAAGCTGCTTATGAGATGGGTTTTATAAGTAAGAAGGAATTGACCGCCCTGGCGGAACCCTTACTGAAAAGCGGATATGGAAAACATTTAATACAATTAGACTAAGGATTTGGAACAGATAAAAACGAATTTAAAGGATTGCTTTATATTAAAGCCCCGGGTGTTTAAGGACGAGAGGGGAATATTTTACGAATCGTATAACCGGGAGAACTTTAAGAAAATCACCGGATTAGATGTCGATTTTGTTCAGGATAACCAGTCGGTTTCGAGCTACGGGGTGTTGAGAGGCCTCCATTTTCAGCACGGACCCATGGCTCAGTCGAAACTGGTAAGAGTAATAAAAGGAAAGGTGCTGGACATAGTAGTGGATATTAGAAAGGATTCTGAAACCTTCGGAAAGTCCTACTCTGTGATCCTGGATGATGTGGATCACCTGCAACTGTTTGTTCCAAGAGGATTTGCGCATGGCTTTATTACACTTTCTAAAACCTCTGTTTTTGCATATAAATGCGATAATTATTACGATAAAGCTTCAGAAAGCGGAATCATTTACAACGACGCAACCTTATCTTTGGACTGGCATCTTACCAAAGAGAATTTTATAGTTTCAGAAAAGGACCTGGAACTTCCCACCTTCGAGGAAGCAATTTCATGAACAAAGTACTGGTTACAGGGGCAAACGGACAATTAGCGAAATGTATCAGGCATTCTGCCCCGCGTTTTAAAGATATTGAGTTGGTATATGTCTCTAAAGGAGAACTTGATATCGAAAATGAAACTGCTGTTTCGGAAATTTTTCAGAATGGTAATTACACCCACTGCATCAATACTGCGGCTTATACCAATGTAGAAAAAGCAGAAAGTGAATCGGAGCGCGCGTTTGGTATAAATGCAGAAGGAGCAAAGCATTTGGCAAAGGCTTGCGCTAAAAACCAGGTGATCATGCTTCAGATCTCCACCGACTATGTTTTTAATGGAGCAAAGCGAACTCCCTATCTGGAAAGCGATCCAACGCATCCTATCAATGTGTATGGGGCGTCAAAGCTAAAAGGTGAGGAATACGTAACTGAATTTTGTCCTTCGCACTTTATTTTCAGAACCTCTTGGTTGTACTCGCAGTTTGGGCATAATTTTTTAAAGACGATCTTAAAGTATTCCGAAGAAAAAAAGCCGCTGACCATTACCACCGAACAAACCGGAACACCCACAAATGCTAACGATCTGGCAATAGCACTCCTAAAGGTAATTTCAGAAAACAAAAAGGAATACGGGTTGTACCACTACGCCAACAACGGAGAGGCAACGTGGTATGACTTTGCGAAGGCTATTTTAACACATACAGGGCAAATTAAAGATACTATGCTTGCCAAAACCGACCATTACCGTACTTTTGCAGCAAGACCGGTGTACAGCGTTTTGGATACCAGCAAGTTAAATAAGGATCTTAGGATTAACACAGCCGACTGGAATGAAAGTTTACAGCAGCTACTTAATAAAAAACATAATTAACAGTAAATTTTAGGCTATGGCTCAAAATAATAATGATGAAATCGATTTAGGCGTAGTGTTCAGGAAATTGAAGGAACAGTATCGCAATTTTTTGATCTGGTTATATCACTGTGTTCAGTTTGTAATTAGAAACATCATAATATTGCTCGTTTTACTTGTTGTTGGTATTGCAGCCGGATACTTCTGGAAGGAAAACAGTAAGGGTGAAAAGATCACGGAAGTTATTATTCAGAATAATTTCAACAGTACAAATTATGTTTATAACGCAATTTTAATTCTTAAATCCAAAAGTAAACAGGGGGACTTAAAATTTCTTTCGAAATATGGTTTCAAAACCGATGAGATCGAGATAAAGGATCTGGAGATCACTCCCATTGTAAATATTCTGGACCTTGCCAAAAAGACCAAAGACGAAGACCGGACTTTTGAGGAGTATATGGCACAAACCGATTTTGAGGATGATATACTGTTGTCTGAAGTTTTTTATACCGAGTACACCTACCACCGACTTCTAATTACCGGGACCCATGTGGCGGGTGATGAAACGATAAAGAGCCTTATCAACTATTTAAACAGCAGCGATCTTTATCAGGAAATAAAGGCTGTTTCTATTGAAGAAACCAAAGCGAAGATCGCACGCAATGAGAAAAGTATAAAGGACATCGAAGGGGTTTTTGAAAGCTATGTTGACTCCAATGCGGTTGCTGCAGCGGCGAGTCAGGTGTATTTTAAGAACAATGAAAATAACAACCTTCATTTCTTGCTGGAAGAAAAGCGCATTATTATGGATGAGATCGAAAAGCTTAAAATTGAGTTGATCAAGTACGACGATGTAGTTTCATTGATCAATCAGCCAAAGTTTGTTTCATCTGTTGGAATTCTGGATAGAAAAACAATATTAGTACCCTTCTTTTTGATTTTCTTCTTCGTGGCGTTCTCGGTAATTCGCAGTACGTATAGAAAAGCAAAGGGTTGGTCTGACCAAAGAGATCGATAGGGTCTCGAAAAATTCGGAATAGTTATGAAACTGCCAAATTTTATTGTAGCCGGTTTTCCTAAATGTGGCTCAACCTCTTTATATTATTATCTGTATGAACATCCGGAGATCTTCTTGCCCAAGCAAAAGGAGCTGCATTATTTTACATACGATATCATAAAAAAGCAGGATGCAGGAAAGAATGATAAGGCTGTTAAGCGCTTTCACTACGGATCTTTAAAGGAGTACAAAAAACTGTATAAAGAAGCAAAAAACGAAAAGGCAGTTGGTGATGTCTCACCTTCGTATGCCAATTATCCATCTGTGATCCCAAAGATCAAGGATACTTTGGGAAATGATACCAAAGTGATCATTACATTAAGAGACCCAATTAAACGAGCCTATTCTAATTATTTGCACCTGGTAAGAGAAGGGCGTGAAAGTTTGCCGTTTTATGAAGCACTTTTGGCCGAGGAAACTCGCCGTGAACAACAGTATTCAGATTTTTGGTACTATACCTTTAATTCGTTATATGCTGAAAAAATAAAACAGATCAAAGCAAATTTTGATAATGTATTGATCATCACATTTGAAGAATTTGTTCGGGATCAGGAAAAGGGAATTCGGGAGATTTATAATTTTTTAGAGGTTTCAGAATCGTTTATCCCGGAAAACCTAGATACGCAGTTCAATCCCGGAGGGGTATATGAAGCGAACACGATCACTAAATTTATATTTGGTCAGAATAAGCTCAAGACCCTTATAAAGAAAACAGTTCCGTTAACCTCAACGCTTAAACAGATCAAGATCAAAACTATAAATAAGTATAAAAAACCAACCCCTGGAATTGATCAACGCTCTGAAGCCTTTTTGGTTGAAATATTTAAGGAGGATGTAAAAAGACTGAAAGAATTTGGAGTTAAAACGCAATATTGGAACGAGAAATTAACAGAGTAATAAATTTTATTGAAAAAAGAGCCAGACATAGCACTAGAAAAAGAGAAGATCACCCTGTGGCAGATCATTGCTGCTATGGTCATGGTAGGTATTTTCTATATTCCTTTCAGCTCTTTTAAGGGCCCGGCTTTTATGGGCGAATACCAGAGAGAACCCGCCGCGATCTTTATGGTCTTAGCAGTATTATTTCTGGGAATTCAGGCAGTCATTACCAGGAAGATCAACCTGCCATTTAAGAATCTTCTCTTTCAAGCACTTCTGGTTTTAATGGGATGGTTTGTCCTCACGTTTTTTATCAATATTGTCGATATCTCACAATACTATTTTAAAGAAACATCTGGAATTGAACGATTTATAAGGCAATTTGCGGTACTTATCATTTCCGGGATATTGTTCTTAGTAACCTTCTACAATGTGTTCAGACGCTATGATAATATCACCCTCTTTTACAAGGTAAGGAAGGTGTTCTTTTACAGCATGTTGATGGTTACATCCTACGGAATATTAGAGATCCTTATTATAAAGTTTAATATGGTCTTTTTCTATAATATTTTGTGGATCTATAAGTGGTTTCCATTTACCGATGTTTACCTGCATTTTGGACACGATAGAATTTCTTCAGTTACCTACGAAGCCCCTGCCTTAGCGACGTACTTGCTTACAGTTTCGGGATGGATGTTCAGTTATATCATTACCGAAAAAGGGCTGAAACGGTTTTTACCCGCCATCGCAGTGATTGTATTGGCGCTATTCTCAGATTCGCGAGCCGGACTGGTCATCATTGGCGTTCAGGTGTTATTGTTTGGATTCCTTCTTATTAAGAAAAAGGAGCATCACAGTTTATTTCTGAAGCTTATTGGACTTAGTGCCGTTCTCATTTTTGCTGTAGGAATTTTTAAGGGAAAAGTCATTGCAGAATATATTACTGAAAAAATTACCTCCTTTGGGGTTCAGGATGACAATCACAGTATTTCAAACCGATCCAGATTCGGAATTCAATATGCCAGCTATGAGGTATTTAAGGAGAACCCCATAGTGGGTGTAGGCTACGGGATGCAGGCCTATGAAGCCAAAGATAAATACCCGAACTGGGCGACCGTCGGCAACTGGGAATTCAAGTTAAAATATTTAAATCAGACATTCCCTAGTTTTCCCCCGGGATATAATGTTTACACTCGAATACTGGCGGAAACCGGAATCATAGGGATGATATTGTTTTTGCTTTTTCTCACTCTAATTATTGCCGCTTGTTTATCTCTTATACGAAAAAACGATGATCGCTATTTACTCGCTTTAGTAGTATTAATATCGATGGTAGGTTTTTGCTTTAACTGGCTAAAAATGGACACTATACGTGTTTTTGGATTTTGGGTGAGCTTTGCCCTCCTTCTTAAAATGACCGGCACTACAGTGTTTAAACAGAATAAAGCTAAGGGGGATGGGTAGAATAAATATCATTGAGTATTTAAAGGGCAATCTTGTAAACAAGAGCCTAAAGGTATTGCTATTGCGTATTGCAGGAGTATTATTTTTCTTTTTACTTTCCTTGTTTCTTACAAATTTTTATGACCCAGAACTTGTGGGCAAATATGATTTTGTACGATCTGGTCTTCTTATTCTGGGAGGTATTTGTCTGCTCGGTACAAATCAGGCTATTATTTATTATTCAGGAGTGCTTCTTGCTCAGGAATCATTGGGAGGACTAAAAAGTGTCTATACCAAGATGGTCGCCATTATCTTAGGCACTTCGGCGGTGTTCGTAGGCATAGTAGCTGTAACCAACGACAGTTTCTTTAATGAATTTTTCAATAAGGAAGATGCCGCCAAACTCATCTTTCAAATTGTATTGGTGCTTGCAGCCTTTGCCCTTACCATGTTAAATATTGATACGTTACGCGGATTAAAACGCACGCTTTTTTCAGAATTATACCGCAATATTTTTAGATACCTACCCTTCTTTCTTGGAGCCGTTGCCCTGTATTTTGCCCAATCTATGACGTGGCTGGTCGAAGTATATCTGTTAGGATTTATAATTTTAGCCATTGCCTCTTCAATTCAGGTGGCTGTTGCGTTTAATCGAAAACAGTTTGAAGATAAAGGGATTCGATATACTTACAACAGTATCTTCAGAAAATCATACCCTATGGCATTGAGCGCTGTGTCTTATTTTATGATGCAGAGCGTCGATATTATTTTACTCGGTAAATTTTCTACTTTTGAAACAGTGGCTTATTATTCGGTAGCCGTAAAATTGGCAACAGCAACTTCTCTGGCGCTTCATTCAGTCACCATTATTATTGCTCCTAAAATTGCGGAAATTTATAAAAAACAAGAGCTAACCCAATTGAAAGAGATGATCAAAAGCAGTGCTCGATTAATATTTATCCTAAGCGTTCCAGCCCTACTGATCCTCAGCTTATTTGCCACTTTTTTTCTGGGCATTTTCGGATCACAGTATGAAATTGCTAAGGAGGCCCTTTGGATCTTATTACTGGGACAACTGTTTAATACGCTTTGTGGTCCGGTAGCGATTTATATGAATATGACCGGAAAGCAAAACAAACTTCATCAGATCCTTATTTTTGGTTTTGTCACAAATTTATTACTTAATTGGTTTTTAATTCCCGATTACGGCATGCTGGGTGCAGCTTCAGCAACTGCTATTAGCATGATTCTATGGAATTTAGCAGCCGTTGTGTATACGTATAGAAAAGACCGTATAAAAACCTATTTGTCTTAATTCATGAAAAGCAGGCTAATCGTTTTAATGGCACATTTTAATAACCCTGAAGGGTTGGAGAAGTCGTTGCGTACCATAGATGAGCCTTTTAAAGTTGACGTATTGGTCGTAGACGATGGGAGTGAACAAAGGCCAAACGAAGAACAATTGCAGAAAATTTATACTAATGGCAGACTGATATTCGATTATCTTGAAACCAATTTGGGGGTTGGAGTAGCGGCAAACCGAGCGCTGCAGTTGGCTCAGGAAATGGACTATGAATTGATCGCGCGTCTTGATTGTGGTGATTTTAATCACAAGGGGAAATATCAAAGACAGTTAGAATATTTAGATAATAATCCGGATGTAAAACTACTGGGTACTTGGGCCAGAGTGTTAGATGATAAAGGTAATTTTAAGCATATGCTTAAACATCCGTGTGCATACGAACAGATAAAAAAGAAGATGTATTTTAACAGCATGTTCTTAAATCCGTCTGTTGTTTTTTATACTGAAATCTTAAAAACCGTAGGGAATTATCCCTACAAATACAGGAGAGCCGCACAGGATTACGCATTCTTTTTTAAGGTGATACGACAATATAAGGCCGAGAATCTACCGGAAGTGTTGATAGACTATATTATTGAGCCTCATTCAATATCAACAACTAAAAGAAGACTTCAGGTTAAAAATCGAATATCCATTGTTTTAGACAACTTTTATTTTGGATGGTATCCGGTTTTAGGATTGTTTCGGGGCATGCTGTTGTATTTATTTCCACGTAAAGCAACAACGTTTATTAAAAAGTACACCAAAAGGAACTAACACTGAGGTAAAATTTATTTAATTATTAATTGAATGATAACGCACACTTAATAAAAAACTTAATTTTGAGCGTATGATTGCGATTTTAAAAAGTATTTATCCGTACTTATTCTTATTCTTTTGCTTTGTACTTCCTTTAGACAAATACGCAACCTCTGTTCCTAATATTGTACTTATTGCATTAGTGGTCATTTTCCCATTTGTGGTAAGGAAAGAAAATTTTAAGATCTTATTAAAAAGAGAGGTTATTATTTTTTCAGCCTTTATACTCGTGGTATTCTTTAACAGCTTGCTTTTTCACGATTTCGAAAGAGATCTAACCATTTTGAAAAAAATAATGGCCTCCCTCTTGTTGATCGTCTTGGCAATTCCTCTAGAACGAACCGAAAACTTAAAAAAGACAGTAATTATATCAGTACTTATCTGTATTGCAATTTCATTGTATCATCTTTATTTCTTTTACATGCGGGAAGGTGAATTTAATTTTGCATATGGCGGGGAAATAAATGAAGTACTTATTATAGACAGATTATACTTAGGTTTTCTCTGTGTTATAAGTGTCATAAGCTCAATTGGTTTAATAGGAAATAAGTATAACGAATACAATAAGTGGTATTTTGCTAACATCGTTCTGTGTTCTGGGTTTGTTCTGCTTATTTCGTCCCGGGTAGCTATCCTACTATTAATTCTGTTATTTTTTCTCAAAATATTCTATTCTAAAAAGAAGAAGGAATATGTATTTTTCTTTTTGGGAATCATAGGTTTGATGGTGGTAGCCTTTATGTTGAACAAAAATTTAAGCGAACGTTTTTTCTACACGCATAGCGCCCAACAAGAGAAAGGGTATATAGAATTATTTAAAAAAATGGAACCCAGGGTTATTATCTGGCAGTGTAATTATAATATTGCTAAGGAAGAAAATTTTGCACTAACCGGAATGGGATTTTATGAAACAAAAGATCGACTGGTTGAGTGTTATAGCGAAACTGTGACGCCTAACCGACGGAAGAATTATTTTATGGAAAGTCGTTTTAATTCCCACAATCAGTTTATGGACCTAGTTTTAAGTTCAGGAATTCTAGCGACATTACTGTTTAGTTTGATATTCATTTCATTTTTTCTTAAAAAATGGAATTACTTTTTTGCCACGGCTTTAATCCTTGCCTTAGTGTCGTTTGCGAGTATAGAAAGCTTTTTTCACAGGCAATTGGGAGCTTATTATTTTGGGATTGTTTTAATTTTTCTTTTAATGGAAAGCAAGGACTCAATACATCAAAATGATAAAGCCATTAAAGATAAATAGTCTAACAGATAAACGAGAAGTAATAAGGCAAGGTAGAATTGAAAAATCACTACTTTTGCAAATTGATAAAAGAGCGACGGTTTTCTATGACAAAAAAAGTGCTGGTTGTTGATTGGTTGGATAAATATGGTGGTGCCGAGCGTGTTATAAGTTCATTATGTACTGTTTTTGATTTTTCGAAATGTTACTTGCTCATTAATATTATGAACAAGAACAATTTGAATAAAGTCTTTGCGAATAAGTTGATTCCTGTTGAGGAAACTGTAATACGACACTTTGGATCAAAGTTCAGATATATGTTCTTTACGTTTTCCGGTGTGGTGAGAAGGATAAAAATTGAAAAAGATGTAGATGTCATTATCTCTTCATCACACGCCATAGCAAAAGGGGTTAAAAAATCGGGAGCTCATCAAGTTCACATTTCCTATTTTCAGGCACGAAACCTCAAATATATCTGGGATGACTACAAATTGTATTTTGGATGGTTGAGGTATATCATGTTCCCTTTGGTGGTCATTATGAGAAGAATGGATGTAAGAGATGCGCAAACACCTGATTTTATCATCTCGAATAGCCATTTTGTAAAGGAATGGGTAAAAAGGACGTATAATAGGGATTCTGAAGTGATCTATCCTCCGGTAGACCTTACAAATTTTAGTCTTGTAACAGAAAAAGAAGATTATTATGTTGCTGTAGGAAGGATCGAACCTTATAAACGATTTGATATTGTAATCGATGCTTTTAATACTACCAATAAGAAATTAATAGTTGTGGGGGACGGTAGTCAGTTGAAGGAACTGAAGGATAAAGCAAATTCTAATATTAGTTTCGTTGGATTTGTAAGTTCAGAAGAAGTATTTAAATATATAAGTAAAGCAAAAGGCTTTATTCATGCCGGAATAGAAGATTTCGGCATTGCCCCAATTGAAGCTCAGGCGTGTGGCACACCTGTAATTGCCTATGGTTTCGGAGGGGTTTTAGAAACTATAGTGGAAAACAGCACAGGAGTGTTTTTTAAAGAAGAAAACAAAGAAAGCCTAATGGCAGCACTTCATAATTTTGAAGCAATTAATTTTGACTATAATGCAATTCGTGAGAATGCCGAACGGTTTAGTCAACATAAATTTGAATCCGAGATCGATTCATTTGTTGAGGATAAAATAAAGAATAACGATTAAGAAATATACATGAAAATAGCAGTAATAGGAACCGGATATGTGGGGTTGGTAACAGGAACATGCCTGGCCGAAACAGGTAACGAGGTGGTTTGTGTCGATATTGACGCTTCAAAGGTCGAAAAAATGAGACAAGGGATCGTCCCTATTTACGAGCCTCACCTCGATCTGCTCTTTGAACGGAATATTAAAGCGAACCGATTGTCATTCACCACTTCCCTGGAAGAAGGTCTGGAACATGGAGATATTATTTTTCTGGCCTTACCTACCCCCGAAGATGAGGACGGATCTGCAGATCTCTCTTATGTACTGGGTGTTTCGGAAGAGATAGGAAAGAAAATTAAACAGTATAAGGTTATCGTCGATAAGAGCACGGTGCCGGTGGGTACTTCAGAAAAGGTACATGCCGTTATCGCTGAAAATGCAATATGTGAATTCGATGTGGTTTCCAATCCCGAGTTCTTAAGAGAAGGTTTCGCTGTGGACGACTTCCTGAAGCCCGAACGAATAGTTGTTGGCTCTAGCAGCGACCGCGCTACCGAATTAATGCAAAAACTCTACCGCCCTTTCGTTCGCTCCGGAAATCCAATAATCGTCATGGATGAAAAGTCGGCAGAACTTACAAAATACGCCGCCAACTCATTTCTGGCAACCAAGATCACTTTTATGAATGAGATCGCCAATTACTGCGAAAAGGTTGGAGCCGATGTCGATAAAGTGCGAGTGGGAATGGGTACCGACTCCCGAATAGGAAAGCGCTTTTTATTTCCGGGTATAGGTTATGGCGGATCTTGCTTTCCAAAAGATGTAAAAGCACTTCAAAAGGCCGGAAAGGAAGAAGACTACGACTTTAAAATCCTGAATGCCGTGATCGATGTCAATCAAAAGCAAAAAACCATATTACTCCCTAAAATGGATGACTATTTTGGAGATCTTTCCGGAAAGAAAATTGCTGTTTGGGGACTTGCCTTTAAACCAGAAACAGACGACATAAGAGAAGCACCTTCAATAGATATGATGAATGGGTTGCTGGAAAAAGGAGCCTCCCTTTCGGTTTTCGATCCTGAAGCCATGCCAAACATTAAACGAAAGTTTGGTGAAAAATTATCCTATGCCGATTCGATGTACGCCGCATTAAAAGACGCCGATGCGCTACTTATTTGTACAGAGTGGAGCATTTTCAGAACACCTGATCTGAATAAAATAAAGGATTTGCTGAAATCACCTGTCATTTTCGACGGAAGAAATCTTTACAATGTTAACGATCTTCAATCTGAAGGGTTTACGTATATTTCAATTGGAAGGAACGAAATAAGAGCATGAAAAAAAGGGTACTAATTACAGGAGCAGCCGGATTTTTAGGGTCTCATCTTTGCGATAAATTTATTTCCGAAGGATATAAGGTCGTGGGGATGGACAACCTTATTACCGGAGACCTGAAGAACATAGACCATCTGTTTAAGTTAGAAGACTTCGAATTCTATAACCACGACGTAACTACCTTTGTACATGTGGCAGGAAAGATCGACTATATTCTGCACTTCGCATCTCCGGCAAGCCCGATCGATTATCTAAAGATCCCTATTCAGACTTTAAAGGTGAGCTCCTTGGGAACCCACAACCTGTTGGGACTTGCAAAGGAAAAAAAGGCTCGTATTTTAATTGCTTCTACTTCGGAAGTCTATGGAGATCCCTTAGTACATCCCCAAAGCGAAGAATACTACGGAAACGTAAGTACCATTGGTCCGCGTGGAGTATACGATGAAGCAAAAAGGTTTCAGGAATCCATTACCATGGCATACCACAGATTTCACGGTCTTGAAACCCGTATTGCACGAATTTTTAATACCTATGGTCCTCGAATGCGACTCAATGACGGAAGAGTAATACCGGCATTTATTGGACAGGCATTGCGCGGTGAAGACCTTACCGTATTTGGAGACGGAATGCAAACCCGATCGTTTTGCTATGTAGATGATCAAGTGGAAGGGCTTTACAGCTTATTGCTTAGCGATTATTCACTTCCGGTGAACATTGGAAATCCCGATGAGATCACTATCCTCGATTTTGCCAAGGAGATCATCAAACTCACGGGAACCAATCAAAAAATTGTTTTCAAACCTCTTCCGCAGGACGATCCCCTGCAACGAGAACCGGATATTACTAAAGCACGTGAGATCTTAGGGTGGGAACCCAAAGTTGGCCGTGAAGAAGGGATGAAAAAAACCTATGAATATTTTAAGGGGTTAACCGAGGAAGAACTTTTTAAAAGTGAACACAAAGACTTCTCAAAGCATATTAGGCACTAGCAAATGATTTTTAAGAGAGGGAGATATTCGGGGTTTTTAAGACCAATTTCATATCTGGTGGATCTGGTGATCATTCATGTGCTGGCGCATCAGTTCTTTGATATAAATTTTGAATACCTCAACTATATTATTTTTATTTCCCTTGCCTGGATCATATTATCTCTTAAATCCAATTTTTACGAAATCTATCGGTTTACCCATGCGGCGAAGATCATGTCCCTGATCGGAAAACAAGGATTGATATTCTTCCTCATCGTTTTTGCATTTTTTGGTTTTTACAATAACGTAGAAAGTGATCCATGGGCCATTGTACGCTATGTTTTGCTGGTGATGTTGTACATCACCATCATTAAATTTACCGTGTATTATCTACTGAAAAAATACCGCCTGCATTTAAAAGGGAACTTAAGAAGAGTCGTCATCATTGGTCTAAATCAAAAAACCGATCAGTTGCGAAAGTTCTTTATCGACAACCCCGAATATGGTTACGATCTTTTAAAAACCTTTAATTTAAGGGGAGAGAACAAAGATGATATTCAGGAATGTTTCGATTATATAAGCACACACAAGATTGACGAGATCTATTCTTCGGTAGCCGAAATAAACAACAGGGATCTGGTTAAACTTATCGATTTTGCCGACAACAATTTAAAGATCTTGAAATTCTTGCCGGACAACAAAGAGATTTATAGTAAGAAACTCGACTTTACCTATTACGGATATCTTCCTATACTTTCCATGCGTAGAATTCCTATGGAGGAACCTTTTAACAAATTCATTAAGCGAAGTTTCGATATCGTTTTATCCTTATTTATTATTTTGGGGATTCTCTCGTGGTTAACACCAATTCTTGGTCTGGCCATTAAGCTCGAATCCAAAGGCCCTGTTTTCTTTAAGCAAAAAAGAAACGGTCTTGATTACAAGGAATTCTTTTGTTATAAATTCCGATCCATGACACCAAATCCCGAAGCTCACTTGTTTCAGGTACGTAAAGGAGATGAACGAATTACAAGGGTAGGAAAGATCATCAGGAAGACGAGTATCGACGAATTGCCTCAGTTCATTAATGTGTTAAAAGGCGACATGTCTGTGGTTGGTCCACGGCCTCATATGGTAAGTCATACTCACATGTACGCCGAACGCATCGACAAATTCATGGTGCGACATTTTATAAAACCAGGAATTACGGGATTGGCACAGGTTAGTGGATACCGAGGTGAAGTAGAAAATGACAGTGACATCATTAATCGCGTGAAATACGATATCTTTTATCTGGAGAACTGGTCATTGTTTCTGGATATAAAGATCGTTTTTCAAACCATCTACAATGCGATCCGGGGAGAGGAAAAAGCCTATTAACATGAAGAATAAGCCATTGGTTTCGGTCATTACACCCCTTTACAATGCCGAAGGCTTTATTGCTCACACCATCGCCAGTATTCAGAAGCAAACCTATACACAATGGGAATTGATCTTGGTGGATGACGCTTCTACCGATACTTCCCTGAAAATTGCCAAGTCGCATGCTAAAGAAGATCCCAGAATAAAGGTTTTTTCAATTGAGAGGAATGAAGGAGCAGCTTACTGCCGGAATTATGCGACTAGGCTTGCAACAGGGGAATACATTGCTTTTCTTGATGCCGATGACCTTTGGCATTCTCAAAAGCTGGAAATACAGCTTCAGTTTATGCAGCAAAACGATTGTGCCGTGTCATTTACAAGTTATCTTCATATCGACGAATTGGGAAATTCCCTTCATAAGCGGATTGTTGCCCTTCCGAAGCTTAGCTACGCCAAACAACACCGTAACAACTATATTGGGAACCTTACCGGGATGTATTCCGTAGAAAAATTAGGAAAAATAGAAGCCCCAAAAATTCGGAAACGACAGGATTGGGCTGTTTGGTTGGAGGCCATCGACAGAAGTGGAAAACCCGCCTTAGGCATTGATCAGGATCTTGCGTATTACAGAGTAAGAAAAGGCTCCATAAGCGCCAACAAATCGAAACTGATTAAATACAACTATCGCTTTTATCGCACCTATTTAGGTTACAATCCGTTGAAAGCCTTCTATAATTTGTGTCTTTTTTTCGTGGAGTATTTTTTTGTCCGACCAAAATATATCCAAAAAAAGAACTAGTTTTTTAAGTGGTCTGCAATCTCAATGATCTGAGGTTTTCCCGAGGGAGAAGCTGCGATGTGCTGCACATGTTCAAAATCGATCTCCATACTTTTTTTAACCAAAGCCTCCAGCTTACTTTTCACTTGTATAAGGGTGTCCGGAGATAATTCGGTATCGTTGTCGGTGATATAGTATATGGTGAGCAGATCGCGCTCTTTTTGGAGCACCTTATATTGTTTTATATCATTAAAATATTCGAGTATCCCTGTAAAGCTGTGTACTACCAAGACTTCTCCTTTTGGTGTCTCGATCACATCGGTTTCTCTTCCGGTAATCTCTTTTAACAAGGGGTAGTTAAAATTTCGGCCTTCAGGATAATCTTCCTTGGCCAATAAAACTCCAAGATCCCCCAATTTGTAACGCAACAAGGGCATAGCAAAGTTTGTAAGTCCGCTTACCAATATATGACCGCGCTCTCCGTCTTTTACTTTGCTTCCATTGTCATCTACGATCTCGAGATAGACATGAGGTGACATGATATAAAAATACGGGAGATCATTTTTACATGCCATTAAATAGCCTTCGGCGCAACCATAAGTGTTTAATATTTTGGGATTACCGAAGGCAGTATTGAAATTTTCCACAAAATGATCAAACAGTTTATCACCGTAAGATATAACGGTATCGAACTTTACAGGCTCACCATTTTTTAAAGCATATTTCGCTATTTCGTTGATGGCAGACGGATACCCGGCAATATGCTTTGGTCTTTTATTTTTAACGGCGGCCAGGACTTTTCTGATTGCCTTCTCATTCAACGAAAAAGCCTCCAGATAGTACACTTTAAAAAACAGATCTTTTAGCTTTTTAGGAAGGGTTCGGTTTGGAGAGATACCTGTTTGAAGCAGGGTTTCTCCGGGTTTGTAACCGCGCCACATCCACCAATGGGTTTGCAGAGCCCTTAGGTAAAAGGTGTGATCCGGGGTCATATATGTAAAGGATTGAACACCACTGCTTCCGCTGCTGTGATGTTTTTGAAGTTCATCTTTACTGAATGTATCGGAAATCAAAGCATCTGTATGTTCACGTAAGATCGCTTTGGTAAGGATCGGAAAATCCTGAAGGGTCCGATTTTCGGGTAGCTTCAGATTTTTATAGTACGGAACATGTTCGCAGGCGTATTGGATCATTTCCTTCAGTTTTTCCTGCTGAAGGTCTTCCAGTTCGGTTTCGGTCATCCCATCATATTGCTTCCATTGCTTCACATACTTACTGAAGTTTCCGCTGAAAAAAAGCGAACCTGCAGGAAGAACTATATGTTTTAGAAACCAAGAATACAACGTATGGAATTTGACCTTTTTCGGACTAAAAATTAGTAGGTGAATTTACAAACAATTATTTTTGAAACCGAAATAAAAACCTCCTTTCAAATGAACATTCTTGTATTGGGCTCCGGCGGCCGTGAACACACATTTGCCTATAAGATCGCACAAAGCAACCGATGTGATCAACTTTTTGTTGCTCCCGGAAATGCCGGCACCGAAACCATAGCAACGAACGTCGCAATTTCGGTAACCGATTTTAATGCGATCAAAGATTTTGTGATCGAAAAAGACATTGAAATGGTAGTAGTTGGCCCAGAAGATCCTTTAGTACAGGGCATCGCCGATTATTTTAAGGAAACACCTGACTTAGAAAACGTAATGCTCATTGGTCCGTCAAAAAGAGGAGCCTTGCTGGAAGGGAGTAAGGAACGTGCTAAGGAGTTTATGATGCAGCATAAAATACCCACAGCGGCCTATGCCAGTTTTACTGCCGAAAGCCTAGAGGCAGGGAAAAAATTTCTGGAGTCATTATCTGCCCCATACGTTCTGAAGGCCGATGGACTTGCCGCAGGAAAGGGAGTCTTAATTCTTGAAGATCTTAATGAAGCAAAAGCCGAACTGGAGAACATGCTTACCCACAGCAAATTCGGTGCTGCTAGTGCAACGGTGGTGATCGAAGAATTTTTGGACGGTATTGAACTTAGTGTTTTTGTGTTAACCGACGGGAAAAATTACAAATTACTTCCCACAGCCAAGGACTACAAGCGAATAGGCGAAGGGGATACCGGACTCAACACCGGAGGTATGGGCGCCATTTCACCCGTGCCTTTTGCCGATAGCGAATTCATGCAAAAGATAGAAGAGCGTATCGTAAAACCAACCATCAACGGACTTAAACAAGAAAGGATCGATTATAAGGGATTTGTTTTTATAGGGCTTATTAAGGTGAATAACGAACCCTATGTAATTGAATACAACGTGCGAATGGGTGACCCGGAAACCGAAGTTGTGCTTCCCAGATTAAAGACCGATCTGGTCGATCTTTTTGAAGCGACATTTGAGCAAAGATTGAATGAGGTAGCTCTTGAAATTGATTCACGGGCAGCTACAACCGTGATGTTGGTCTCCGGAGGTTATCCCGAAGCATATCAAAAAGGAGAAACTATTAATGGAATAGATGAAGTAACCGATTCCATAGTCTTTCATGCCGGAACAGCCTCAAATGGAGAAACTATTGTCACTAATGGAGGACGCGTTATGGCCATCACCTCATTGGATGACGATTACAAAAAGGCACTAAAAAAATCCTATCAAAATATAGATAAACTATCTTTTAACAGGATGTATTTTAGAACCGATATAGGGTTCGATCTATTGTAAAAAGGAATGTGAAGTTGAAGTACGATCTTCTTCACCATTGTCGTTGAATATTTTTAGCTGCTTCATCCAGTAAAAGAAGGCAACAAACCCAATTGCGATAAAGATCCAGGTCATAATGTTTGCCAACCACCAGCTATCCAGCTGAAGGGTTCTTAAAGCGTCAAAAGGCCAAAAAAGAAATTCTTCGGTGATATATTGTATTCCTTCAAAAAAATCTTTCCAAGACATATCTGTATATTTATAGCACAAAAATATAAATTACCCTTCATGCTTACAAGCTTTTTCAGTAAATCTAATCCTATAAATTATCTAATTAGTGGGATATTGCTTTGTTTAGGGTATTTTCTTGCGGTAATTACTTCAGAAACTGAAATGATCACCACCGTTTTGGTCTTAGAGCATATTTTTTATCTTGGGCTGGCGGTTTTTATGATGTTACTTCTGGATTTTGTTATTCGGAAGAATGATCTTAATCGTCAAAATACCTACGGAATCGTAATCTTTTCGGGCTTTTTAATTTTCTTTCCGGCTGCCTTTCTCAACCGAGAATTGCTCGCCACGAATATGTTTTTATTGCTTGCGCTTAGAAGGATCCTAAGTCTGCATACCGATAAAAATGTCGAAAAAAAGATCCTGGATGCCGCTCTTTGGATTAGTCTGGCCGCCCTTTTTTATTTCTATGCGCTACTGTTCTTTATTGTGCTCTATTATGCTATTCTTCAGCGATCTCAAGCCAGTTATCGCTATTTTGTGATTCCTGTGTTGGGTTTTTTCGGAGTGTTTATGTTAGCGAACACCTATTATCTGCTTACTGAAGATTCACTCATTTGGTTACTTCAATGGCAAAAGCCCATTGGCATGGACTTTTCAGTCTATAATGAAATTTCACTGCTAATTCCTACAGCGATCTTTGGCACATTTTTGATCTGGACCTCTACGCACCGCTTATTGAAATTAAAAACGGTTTCACGTAAGGACCGACCAAATTACTTTTTAATGTTGGTGGTCTTGTTAATCTGCCTGTTCCTTGGAATGTCCACTCCTGAAAAGAGTGGTGCGGAGGTTATTTTTATGCTTGGCCCGTTGGCCATAGTCACAGCAAGTTACCTGGAACGATTGGACGAGTTTCTGTTTAAAGAACTCCTGTTGTGGGGCATTGTCGTTCTTCCTCTGGTACTGTTTTTATTTGTGCGCTAATACTCTCAATGACCAATAAACTCTTAAAATTATAATATCTTTGTTATAGTATTAAATATGCGGTTTCAAAAGAGATCTAAAACAAAAACGTATCATGTTCAGTAAACTTGCCAACGAGATTTTTCTAAAAGTAATTGTGAAATACCATAGGATCAACACAGTAGACCAACCTTTCAACAACCCCTACGATAAAGATGATGAACTGTTGAAGCATCTCTTATACCGAAAATGTTGGATAGATACCGTACAGTGGCACTACGAGGACATCATTCGAGATCCCAACATAGATCCGGTGGCAGCGCTTACCCTAAAGCGAAAGATCGATGCTTCCAATCAGGATCGAACCGATATGGTAGAATATATAGATAGCTATTTCCTAGAAAAATACAAAGACGTTGTTCCCGATGACAACGCCACCATCAATACTGAAAGCCCTGCGTGGGGTGTGGACCGACTCTCCATCTTGGCGCTTAAGATCTACCATATGAACGAAGAAGCGACACGGGCCGATGCTTCCGAGGCTCATCGTGAGGCATGTGGTAAGAAACTGGGCATCCTATTGGAACAACGAGAAGATCTAAGTACTGCCATAGATCAGTTGCTGGAAGATATTAAAGAAGGCCGTAAGTATATGAAGGTCTATAAGCAGATGAAAATGTATAATGATGACGAGTTAAACCCGGTTCTGCGGGGGGAGAAATAGCATTGACTTTGCCTAGACCAGAGCACATACTTGTAATTCGTCTTTCTGCACTTGGAGATGTTGCAATGACGGTTCCGGTATTAAGTGTACTTACACAAACCTACCCCAATTTAAAAATTACGGTGGTCTCCCGTAAATTTTTTAAGCCACTCTTTCAGGAGTTGTCTAATGTTGCGTTTTTGGAAGCTGATGTGTACAAAAAACACAAGGGATTTAAGCTTCTAAAACTCGCAGATGAAGCTCAGACTTTAAGAGTTGATGCGGTAGCCGACCTTCACAATGTGATAAGGTCTAAGATTTTATCGGGTTACCTCAAATTAAAGGGATTAAAGGTGGCTACTATAGATAAAGGGCGAAAGGAAAAAAAAGCATTAATAGGCGGTTCAAAAAAAAATTTTAAGCAATTAAAATCTACACACCAACGGTATGCCGATGTATTTGCACGTCTGGGATACCCGGTCGATCTAAAAAAATTTCAGAAACCCGGAAGAAAGCAACTCACCACTCGCTTGGTTACTTTAATTGGAAAGCATACTAAAAAAGCTATTGGGATCGCTCCTTTCGCGGCTTTCCCCAGTAAGATGTATCCGATGGAACATATGCAAAAAGTGATAGCGTCGCTTGACAGCTCTGGCGAATATCGCATCTTTTTATTCGGTGGAGGGAAAAGGGAGATCGATCAGTTAAACGAATTAGAGAAACAATTTGAATCGGTAACCAATATTGCAGGACAACTCAATTTTGAAGATGAGCTTGCACTTATCTCGAATCTGGATCTCATGATCTCCATGGATAGTGGCAACGGTCATTTAGCTGCTATGCTGGGAATACCTGTACTAACCTTATGGGGGGTTACACATCCCTACGCCGGGTTTACGCCGTTTGGGCAGTCAAAAGAAAATCAGTTGTTATCAGACAGATCGCAATACCCACGAATTCCAACTTCAGTGTATGGGAATACATTTCCCGAAGGCTATGAAAACGCTATGAAAAGCATTTCGGTCGAAAAGGTACTGCAGAAGATAGCCGCTATACTTTAGGCATCATCATAGTCGAGCACAATTGTGGGAGTGGTGGGATGCGATTGACAGGTTAGTATTAACCCTTCTGCCAACTCCCCATCGGTAAGGATCTGGTTTTTGCGCATTTCTACCTTACCTTCCGTGAGCCGTGCAATACAAGTACTGCAAATTCCGCCTTGACATGAGTACGGTGCATCCAGTCCTTCTTCTAATGCAGCATCCAGTACAGACTTTTCCTGAGGCATGGTAAAAGTATATACTTCGTCGTCCAGTGTAATGGTCACAGCAGTATTTCCGTCGTGTTTTTCAACAAGAAGACCTTCTTCAGAAGTGGTAAAAAGTTCGAAAAAGATTGCTTTTTCATTTACCCCGTTTTCCTTCAATACCGAGGTTACCTCATCGATCATGGGTTCGGGTCCACACAGATAGTAGGCATCAAATTGACGATCGACAAATTTATTCTTTATGATGTAGTTTACGGTAGATCGCTCTATCCTACCAAACATAGCATCTTCCTCCTGTGTTCGACTATAGATAAACTCAACATATAATCGGGTGGGATACCGTTGCATCAATTGGAGTAGATCACTGTGAAACATGGTTTCTTCCATGGTGCGGTTTCCAAAGACCAACACAAAGCTCGTATCTTCCTTTTTTTCGAGTACGGTAGTGATAAGAGAAAGCACAGGGGTGATCCCGCTTCCGGCGGCAAATGCAAGATAGTTTTTAGAATTTTCACGGGCAGCGTCTAAAGTAAACTTTCCCTGTGGCGGCATCACTTCAAGACTATCACCCACTTTTAAGGCTGTATTGGCAAAGCTTGAAAAAGCACCCTTCTCAACCGCTTTAACCCCTATCTTTAACACACCACTCTCTGGACTGCTGCATATCGAATACGCCCTTCGCAACTCTTTGCCGGCGTCTATGTGCTTTATAGTGATATACTGCCCTGCTTTAAAACGAAATGTTTCCTTTAGGTGATGTGGTATGCTGAATGTGATAGAAACAGCATTTGGAGTCTCTTTTTTAACTTCAGAAATGGTTAGTGAATGAAAATCACTCATAGGGTTTTAAATTTTTCAGCAAAAATAACAAATACTTCCCGCCTTGGCCTCTTAAAAAGCCTCTTTTTAAAACGACTGTTTGCCTGTAAACAGGGCAATTTTTAGATAAATTCAGCTTTAGATATTAAAAAGAAACGTATTTTTACCGCTCCTTCGATTTTCTACATACTAAAAGCGAAGGATTTAAGTTAGAATATCATATAAACGCAACAAATTTTGAAGGCCACATATAAAATTACCCTTTTTTTATTGGCTGTCCTTTTTCTGGCAGCATGTTCACGAAAGAAAAATACCTTTATGAGCAGAAACTATCATGCGGTTACAGCCGAATATAATGCGCTGTATAATGGTGGTTTGGCTTTTGAAGCAGGAAAAGAAGAACTCACACTTACCTACCGGGATAATTATTGGGAAATTCTGCCTGTGGAACGATTCGAGCAGGAAGAATCGATGACGCTTCCAGGGCAATCCAAGGATCCCAACTTTAACCGTGCCGAAGAAAAGGCGGCAAAGGCTATACAAAAGCATTCCATTTACATTGACGGTAAAGAATACAACCCACAGATCGATGAAGCCTATATGATGCTGGGTAAAGCCAGATATTTCGATCAGCGGTTCATACCTGCCCTGGATGCTTTTAATTTTATTCTGAATAAATACCCCACCAGCAACAATATCAATCGGGCCAATGTATGGAAAGCGAAGACCAATATTAGGCTTAATAATGAAGATATCGCTCTGGAAAACCTTCAGGAAATGATGAAGGAAGCCGATCTGGATGACGAAGAGCTGGCTGAAGCTTCAGCGATTATGGCACAGGCCTATATTAACCTCGACTCCATTTCCGAAGCTGTACCTTACATAAAACTCGCTTCAGAATACATTCAAGACAATGAGCTAAAAGGACGCTATGCCTACATAAAGGGACAGCTGTACAATCGTCTGGGCGAAAGAGACAGTGCCAATATGGCTTTCGACGAAGTGATCGAACTTAATCGAAAATCGCCCAGAGTGTATATGATCAATGCTTATATCGCTAAAGCGCGTAATTTCGATTACGACAAGGAAGATCGCTCGGCCTTTTTGGAATTACTTCAGGAGCTGGAAGCGAATCGTGAAAACCGACCTTTCTTGGACAAGATCTACAACCAGATAGGAGAATACTACCGAAGCACAAAAAATATAGACACGGCAGTGATCTATTACAACAAATCGATCAAGGATTTTAAGAATGACAGGACATTACAATCCATGAACTACTCGACGCTGGCAGAGATCAATTTTGATGCTGCGGAATATAAAAGAGCAGGTGCCTATTATGACAGCACCTTAAATTTCTTGGAAGAAAACTCCAGAACCTGGAGACGTTTCAAAAAGAAACGCGAAAATCTGGATGATGTTATAAAATACGAGGACATTGCGACATTAAACGACAGTGTGCTGCGGCTGGCGAATATGAGCGAAGCACAACAAAGGGCTTATTTTGAAGATTACACAGCTAGGTTAAAGGCGCTGGCGATCGAAGACTCTATTTCCAGCGTAAAGGCAGAAAAGCAGATTGCCAACAATGAATTTTACAAAAAGGAAAACAAGACTGCAGGAAAGGAAACTCAGGGAGGTAAATTCTATTTCTATAATTCAGCTACAGTTGCCTTCGGAAAACAAGAATTTAAAAAGCGATGGGGAGATCGAAATCTTGAAGATGACTGGAGACGATCCAGCAAACGATCTACAGGAATTACCAACGAAGTTGTGGTGGCGGAAGAAGTAGTTCCTATTTCTCAAAATGAAATGTTTAAGCCGGAGACCTATCTCAATATGCTTCCAAAAACACAGGAAGCCATCGATAGTATTACCAAGGAGCGAAATTTTGCCTACTACCAGTTAGGACTAATTTACAAGGAAAAATTTAAAGAATACGGTCTGGCGGCAAACAGATTAGAGAAACTGCTTAGTTTTAATCCCGAGGAACGATTGATCCTTCCGTCGAAATATAACCTGCATAAGATCTATGCTCAATTGGGGGATATGGCGATGTCTGATAAATACAAGAATGATATCATTAATAATCATCCCGATTCGCGTTATGCAGAAATTTTACTGAACCCGAATACGGTACTGGCCACAGACGAATCCAGCCCCGAGTTTAAATACAAAGCGCTGTATAAAGAATTTGAAGCGGCGAAGTATCAATACGTAATCGATACCAGCGACGAATACATCATACTGTATAACGGAGATGACATCGTACCCAAATTGGAATTACTTAAAGCAACGGCTATTGCCAGACAACAGGGTTTTGAAGCCTATAAAAAGGCCTTGAATTTTGTTTCCCTCACCTATCCGAACTCCGATGAAGGTAAACAAGCACAGCAGATCTATTCGCAGGTTCTGCCTAAGATCGCCAATAAGAATTTTATTGCCGATGAGGAAAGTGACAACTGGAAAGTAATGTATCGTTTCGACAGTGATAACAGGGAAGCTGCAATTGCGCTTCAGGAAAAACTGGACAAAGCTATCACCGAATACAACTATTACAATATGTCTACCTCTATAGATTATTATGATCCGCAAACGATCTTCGTGATCATTCACGGACTCAACACACGTTTAGGAGGAAGAGGATTCGGAGAAATTTTAAAGGAGAACAAAAAGTACAAGATCAAAGATCCGTTCTTTGAGATCGCTACTCAAAATTATAAGATAATTCAGATACATAAGAATCTCGATGAGTATCTAACGGCAGCCCCTGTAGAACAAAAGGAAGATAATCCCCAAAAATAATCGATATGTTTTCAGATAAAAAAGAAAGGAGCATTATGGAACCAACAGCAAGCCAAAACAGAATTAATGAAGGAACAAAGCTTAAGGGTGATATACATTCGGAAGGGTTTTTCAGAATTGACGGAATTATTGAAGGGAATGTAACTACTCCTTCAAAAGTAGTAGTGGGAAAATCGGGGAAGATCAACGGAACCCTTACCTGTGAAAATGCCGATATTGAAGGAACCTTCGATGGTAATCTGGATGTTTCCGGAACCCTAACTTTAAAATCTACTGCGGTGATCAATGGCGATGTTGTCGTTGGGAAACTGGCTGTAGAGCCGGGGGCAACTTTTAATGCTTCTTGTGAGATGAAAGGCTCATCTAAGCCAAAAGCTACGCCTGAAACGGCTACATCAACGTCATCAGAAGACAAAAAATCTCAAAACCACCCTTTTGACAGAACCCAACGAATCCAAAAAACGAAGGCAGAGCAAAATTAATAGCTACGCCCGTTATTCGGGTGTCGCCTTTCAAATGCTAGCAATTATTGGTTTAGGAAGTTTTGGAGGTGTAAAACTGGACGAGGCCTTCCCTAACAAATATTCAGTTTGGACGATACTTTGTAGTTTGGGATCGGTGGCCATTGCGATGTACTTTGTCATTAAACAAGTGAGTGATTCTTCAAAAAAAGACAATGACTAAAGATCTGCTAAAATTTAGCCTGAAACTTTCTGTTTTTACGGCGCTTCTATGTGCGATACACTATTATATCTTTCTGAATTTCTTCGCAGCATACGAACTCTATTTGCCCATCTGGAGCATTTATGTGTTTAATGCTGTATTGGTTTTAATTGTTTTCGGAATAATTTATTATAAAATTTCACAGGGAAACAAGAACGTGATGAATATTTTTTTGGGATTGACCCTGGGGAAGATGTTTCTCGTTATAATTTTTTTATTGCCTGTGTTTATTGGTGATATCGCACATCCAAAAGTGGAGGGCATTCAATTTTTCATTCCTTATTTTCTCTTTTTAGCCTTCGAAATTACACAGTTACATAATTTTTTAAAAAAGCAATAAACAAAGCTTTATTTGGTTTGTCAATTCATTTACTATTAGTACATTTGCACCAAATTTCAGGAACGCAAATTTACTCTATTGAAAACGACTTATTTTACCGCCATTAAGAACCTCATTTTAGGGGTGTTTTTTATTCTAGTAGCTTCCACCGCGTTTGGCGCATCGAACGCATCTCCTGAAGGATCTGAAGAAGATAAACCCTTCGACACCAAAGAGCTTATTTTTCATCATATTAAAGACAGTCACAGCTTTCATATAGCCGGAGACTTGTCTGTCTCGCTACCTGTTATATTATTTACTGATAAGGGGCTGGTAACATTTATGTCTGGAGAATTTCATCACGATGTAGACGGGGAAGTGATTGTAGAGCGAAAGGGCTTAAAATTTGTGAATCTTCATGAAAAGATATACCAGTTAAACGAAGGTGAAACAGAAGTTAAGTTTGATGCGGAGCATCATGCAACCAACGCTGAGCGACCTTTAAATTTTTCCATTACCAAGAACGTGTTTTCCATGTTTTTGTCACTTTTTATCATCTTGACCATATTTCTTTTAAGTGCAAGATCGTATAAGAAGTCGAATAATAATTTGCCTTCTGGTATTGGCAAATTTATGGAGCCGATCATTCTGTTCATTAGAGACGAAGTAGCCATTCCAAACATTGGAGAAAAGAAATACATGAAATACATGCCATTTTTATTGACATTGTTTTTCTTTATTTGGATCAACAACGTTATAGGTTTGATCCCTGTATTTCCATTTAGCAGTAACTTAAGCGGAAATATCGCGTTTACCGTAACATTGGCTTTATTCACGTTTATTATAACATTATTTAGCAGTAAAAAATACTATTGGAAACACATGCTTTGGATGCCGGGATTACCGGTTCCAATGAAGCTGTTTTTGGCACCGATCGAATTCATGGGTATGTTTATAAAGCCTATCGCATTAACAATTCGATTGTTTGCAAATATAACCGCAGGACATATTATTGTACTGAGTTTAATATCACTAACATTTATATTTAAAAACTACATTGTAGGAGCAGGATCTGTGTTGTTCGTAGTGTTTATTAGTGTTATTGAAGTGCTGGTTGTAGCAATACAAGCTTATATCTTTACCATGCTATCGGCATTGTATTTTGGACAAGCTTTAGAAGAGGAACATTAATTAATTTTTAAATATTTAAACTATGAGTTTAGCATTATTACAGGAAGTTGCTACAAACTTTGGACCTATCGCAGCTATTGGAGCTGGTTTAGCAGCCATTGGTGGTGGTATCGGTGTAGGTAAAATTGGTGGGGCAGCTATGGAAGCCATGGCTCGTCAACCAGAAATGCAAGGTAAATTACAAGGTTCTGCAATTGTACTTATCGCCTTTATTGAGGCGGTAGCACTTTTCGGGGTGGTTGTATCCTTCCTTGTTGCCGGTTAAAACAAAGAACAAAGGTGTAACGGTTGGTTACACCTTTGTTTAAATATTTTAAATTAATTAGATAATCATAATAATATGGATTTAATAACTCCGGAATTAGGACTTATTTTTTGGACAGGAATTTCCTTTTTGATCCTGCTTTTCATCTTAAGAAAGTTTGCCTGGAAGCCAATTTTAGGGGCTGTGAACACCAGAGAGCAATCTATAAAGGATGCTCTTGCTGCTGCTGAAGCTGCCAAATTGGAAATGCAGAATCTCAAAGCCGACAATGAGCGTATCCTGCAGGAAGCTCGTCAAGAGCGTGAGGCAATGATGAAAGAAGCAAGAGAACTTAAGACCAAGATGATCACTGATGCAAAAGATGAGGCTAAGGAAACTACAGATAAAATGATCGCTCAGGCACAGGCTGCCATCGAAAGTGAAAAGAAATCTGCAATGGCCGAACTAAAAAATCAAGTTGCCGAATTGTCTCTGGAAATCGCAGAGAAGGTCGTTAAAGCTGAACTTTCAAACAAAGACAAGCAATTGCAGTTGGTTGAGAATATGTTGGACGACGCCAAATTAAATTAAGACACTCATGAACGGAAGTAAAGCAGCCATCCGATACGCTAAAGCAGTATTACAACAAGCCAACGATGCTAATTTAGCCAACGTTGTGTTTGGAGATATGCAATCCGTACAAGCAACACTCGAGAATAGTAAAGAATTAAGAGTGGTATTAAAAAGTCCTGTGGTTAAAGCCGAAGACAAAAGAGAAGCGCTATTAAAGATCTTCAGCAGTCAGTCAGACAATACAAAGGCACTCATTAAGACTTTAATTGAAAACCAGCGAATAAATTTATTGGGCGATGTTGCGGGAAGCTATATTAGCCTTTATAATGAAGAACAGGGTGTAAAAGTTGCAAAAGTAACTACCGCCGTGCCTCTTTCGGAAGCGTTGGAAGCTCAGGTATTGAAAAAAGTTAAGGAGCTTACCGGAAGTACTTCGGTAACCATAGAAAATAGTATTGATGAATCTATAATAGGAGGCTTTATTCTTAGAGTAGGAGATCTTCAGTACAATGCGAGTATCGCAAACCAATTAGGAAATATAAAAAGAGAATTTAGTAAATCATTATAGTCCTTTGCCAAGGCAACAGACTATACCTATAATGTAAGAAAATGGCAGAAGTTAAACCCGCTGAAGTATCAGCAATCTTAAAGCAACAACTTTCAGGTTTTGAAGCAACAGCTTCATTAGATGAAGTAGGAACTGTATTAACCGTAGGAGATGGTATTGCCCGTGTTTACGGACTTGCAAACGCTCAGTATGGTGAATTAGTAGAATTCGAAGACGGATTGGAAGGTATCGTACTTAACCTGGAAGAAGACAACGTTGGGGTTGTATTGTTAGGTCCTTCAAAAGAGATAAAAGAAGGGGCAACTGTAAAAAGAACTCAACGTATCGCCTCTCTTAAAGTTGGTGAAGGGATTACAGGCCGTGTGGTAAATACGCTTGGTCAACCTATAGACGGAAAAGGTCCTATCACAGGCGAAACTTTCGAAATGCCATTGGAGCGTAAGGCTCCGGGAGTAATTTACCGTCAACCGGTAACGGAACCCTTACAGACAGGTATTAAATCGATTGACGCCATGATCCCTGTAGGTAGAGGTCAGCGTGAATTGGTAATTGGTGACCGTCAAACAGGTAAAACCACCGTTTGTATCGATACCATTTTGAATCAAAAAGAATTTTATGATGCTGGTGAGCCGGTGTACTGTATTTATGTAGCTATCGGACAAAAAGCATCTACCGTGGCAAACATCGCTAAGGTACTTGAAGATAAAGGTGCTCTTGCCTATACAACTATTGTTGCTGCAAATGCATCAGACCCTGCTCCTATGCAGGTATATGCACCATTTGCCGGAGCAGCGATCGGAGAGTACTTCAGAGATACAGGTCGTCCCGCACTTATCATTTACGATGATCTTTCGAAGCAGGCAGTTGCATATCGTGAGGTATCCCTGTTACTTCGTCGTCCACCTGGACGTGAAGCATATCCCGGGGATGTATTCTACCTTCACTCCAGATTGTTAGAGCGTTCTGCAAAGGTGATCGCCGATGATGATATTGCTAAGACCATGAACGACCTTCCAGAGTCCTTAAAAGGAATCGTAAAAGGGGGAGGATCTCTTACAGCTTTGCCAATTATCGAGACTCAGGCAGGAGACGTTTCGGCCTATATTCCAACAAACGTAATTTCGATTACCGACGGACAGATCTTCCTGGAATCTGATCTTTTTAACGCGGGTGTTCGTCCTGCGATCAACGTGGGAATTTCAGTATCACGAGTGGGTGGAAATGCCCAGATCAAATCGATGAAGAAAGTTGCCGGAACACTTAAACTGGATCAGGCACAATTCCGTGAATTGGAAGCCTTCGCTAAGTTTGGTAGTGACCTTGACGCCGCGACATTAAATGTAATTGAAAAAGGAAAACGAAATGTTGAGATCCTGAAACAGGCTCAAAACGACCCCTTCACAGTAGAGGATCAGATAGCGATTATCTATGCAGGTTCAAAGAATTTACTAAGAAATGTGCCTGTGGAGAAAGTGAAGGAATTTGAAAGAGACTATTTAGAATTTCTGAATGCAAAGCATAGAGAAACTCTGGATACTTTAAAGGCTGGTAAGCTAACCGATGAAGTGATTGATACGTTAACTTCGGTAGCTGCAGATCTTTCAGCAAAATATAAAAAGTAGTTAGATATTAGTACGAGGGACTGAGGGGTATTTATCCTCAGTGCCCTGTACTTTGCTCTCAATTCAATAAAAGAATGGCAAATTTAAAGGAAATACGTAATAGGATTGCTTCTGTGGGTTCAACCATGCAGATCACCAGTGCCATGAAAATGGTATCGGCTGCCAAGTTGAAAAAGGCACAGGATGCTATTACTGCAATGCGCCCTTATGCCGATAAACTTACTGAACTATTGCAGAATCTGAGTGCTACCTTGGATGATGACAGCGGGAGTAAGTTTGCAGATCAGCGTGAAGTAAATAAAGTTTTGGTTGTTGCCATCACTTCCAACAGAGGTCTGGCAGGTGCGTTTAACAGTAATATTATTAAGGATGCTGTAAAACTTGCTAAGGAGACTTATGCCGGAAAGGAAGTGGATTTCTTTACAGTGGGTAAAAAGGGGAACGACATTTTAAAGAAGTCGTCTAAAATTACGGCGAACAACAATGCTATTTTCGACGATCTTACTTTTGAGAATTCCGCAGAGATCGCTCAGCAATTGATGGACATGTTCTCTGAAGGAAAATACGATAAGATCGTGTTGGTTTATAACAAATTTAAGAATGCGGCCACGCAAATCGTTATGAACGAACAGTTTCTACCAATTCTTCCTCCTAAGGTGAAAGCAGATTCTGAACCAAAAGGGGCAGCCGACTATATTTTTGAACCTTCAAAAGTAAAGATCGTAAAGGAATTAATTCCGAAGAGCTTAAAAACACAGTTGTTTAAGGCGATACGGGATTCTGTTGCCAGTGAACACGGTGCTCGTATGACGGCCATGCACAAGGCAACCGATAACGCAACCGAGCTTCGCGATCAACTTAAATTACAATACAACAAAGCAAGACAAGCTGCGATTACCAATGAGATTCTTGAGATCGTTGGTGGAGCCGAAGCACTTGCGGGATAGTTTATCTAACCTACTTATAATAAAAAGCCTTTCCTAATACTACGGGAAAGGCTTTTTTCGTTTCCCGAACCAAATTTTATATTGTAATTTTATTTCTATGAAATATCAATTACATCTCGTCGCTATGTTATTTGGAATCGTGATGCTATGTGTCGGTTTTGGCTGTGGAGGTTCGAAAACAGATTACAAGCTCACTAAAACCCCTCCCTTCAGTTTAGGAGAAGTGTATGCGCAGCCATGGGTAGCAGGAATTCCATCGGGAGGATCTGGCACCAATCTCCATATATCGTTTCAATCCTTTACCGATGCGGTGGTCATAGACAGCATTTATTTCAGAAACCACATCGTAAAAGCTCAATTGTCTCCAGAAATCCGGAACCAATATGTGGGGTATTTTAAACATATAAGGAAACCGGATGTGATCATGGATTCAGATCCGTTGAAGGAAGCACAGAACACCCCTCCCGTGCCGTTTCCATTCGATCTGGAAGATGAGGAGGCCGTTATAAGCTATTTTCATTATGGCGAAATGCGCTATTATAAGATCAAAAAGATTGAAATCAAATCCATGCTGGCGTACCCTGCTTCTAATATGAAGTCTGATAACTAATGTTGTTAAACCTGATAGGTTTTCGTAACCTTGTAGAAGTGTAAAAAAGATTTCATTGAGCGTTTTTAAAAAGCTTTTCCGACAAACATTTATCTATGGTCTGGCAACGGTTTTACCTCGTGCTTTGGCCATTTTTTTAGTTCCACTTTATGTGGTGGTGCTTGGAAAGGAACAATATGGGATCTATGCCTCACTCATGGCGTTTCTTATTTTGGGTAATGTATTACTGTCTTACGGAATGGAGACAGCTTTCTTCCGGTTTATCAACAAAGACAAATCTAAAAAGGATCTGGTACAATCAACCGCATTATCCTCCCTCACTATTTCTACTGTAATTTTTCTGCTTCTCACCCTGTTAATGAATGACAGCATCGCGGCCTTTTTAGAATTTAAGCCAGAATATATTACCTATGCCCTTCTTATTCTGGCATTGGACGCCCTGGCAGTGTTGCCCTTTGTGTGGTTCCGGGCCAATGAGAAACCCATGCGATATGCCGTGATCAAGATCTTCAACGTACTTATTAATCTTGGTCTGAATCTCTTTTTCTTCTTGGTATTACCCCATTGGGCAGAACATAGCCCCGGATCATTCTGGGACCGTATGTATTCGGAAGAATTTAATGTGGCCTACGTTTTTATTTCTAATCTTATAGCAAGTGCTATAACGTTAGTCGTTTTATTACCATTATATGTAAAGATTGGATTTAAATTTTCCAAAGCCATTTGGAAACAGATGTTGGCATACGCACTTCCTGTTTTAGTTGCCGGAATAGCATTCTCCGTAAATGAAGCCTTCGATAAGATTTTACTCAAATACCTCCTGGATCCCGAGATCGCTGAAGGCGAGGTGGGGGTATATGCTGCCTGTTATAAACTGGGTGTTTTTATGACCTTGTTTGCTACAGCGTTCCGTTTGGGAATTGAACCCTTCTTTTTCAATCATTCCAAACATGAGAATGCAAAACAAACCTATGCCACCATCACTAAATATTTTACTGTATTTGGAAGCTTGATCCTCTTGTTCGTTGTGGTGTATCTTGATGTGTTTAAGCGCATCCTTATTCCGGAAAGTGAGTTCTGGGAGGCCCTGGTAATCGTGCCGGTGATTCTTCTTGCAAATCTCTGTCTGGGTGTATATCACAATCTGTCGGTATGGTATAAGGTAACCGATCGCACCAAATACGGGGCTTATATTTCGGTAGTAGGTGCTGTCATCACACTTACCCTTAACTTTGCATTAATACCACTTATAAGCTATATTGGGTCTGCTATCGCCACACTGGCGGCTTATGGGACCATGATGCTGTTATCGTATTTCTATGGACAGAGACATTATGCTATTCCGTATGACCTGAAAAAGATTGGCGGATATCTTATGATCTCGGTGCTTTTTTCGGGAATTGCTTTTTACGTATTTGACGGAAATTTAGCTATTGGAACCGCATTATTATTGGTATTTTTGTTTCTGATTTTTGTTTCTGAAAGAAAAGAACTCAATAGAATAATAAGAAAATAAAACGGTGTTATTTAAAGTGTCTTAACGACCTCTGAAGCACGGTTTCTAACAATAACATTGTGAAAATAAAAATCATTAATAATTCCGATCACCCGCTACCTTCTTACGAAACCTTGGCATCTGCGGGAATGGATCTCAGAGCAAATGTGCCGGAACCTTCCACGTTAAAACCGTTACAACGTGCCATAGTTAAAACCGGACTTTTTATTGAACTACCGGTAGGATATGAAGCACAGGTTCGTCCACGCAGCGGACTCGCAGCCAAGAAAGGAATCACGGTTCTCAATGCCCCCGGAACCATTGATGCCGATTATAGAGGTGAGATCGGGGTGATACTCGTCAACCTTTCTAATGACGATTTTACCATCGAAAATGGAGAACGGATCGCGCAATTAGTCATTGCTAAGCACGAACGGGCCCAATGGGAAGAAGTAGATATATTGGAAGAAACAACGCGTGGCGCTGGAGGATTTGGCAGCACGGGGCTAAAGTAACATCGATGAAGAAGATACTTTACATTGCATTTATAACATTTTTTGCCACTTCAATCGTGGCACAGGAAGATTCGGTGGTTACTATTTCACAGGAGGCCTGCACCTGCCTCGATGAGGTTGACCAGGGTCTTTTAAAGGATGAAATGTACGAGGAGATCAACGGTTGTATCGAATCGGCCATCATGGGCGACCAATTAAAGACAAAACTTTTCGCACTGGTTGAAACACTGGAAGATAGTACCAATGTTGAAGAGAATACCGAGTTTGTTCTTAAAGATACTACGTCCAAAAACATAAACATCACTATAGATGCCGGGGAGAACAAGGAGGAAATTGAAGCTTATCTACTACAAAATTGCCCGCGGTTGAACAAACTGTTGACCACCGAAAACTCCAAAAGTATCGTATCGGTTTCAGATAAGGAAGAGGCTGTTGCCTTTTATAATGAGGGGCTAACTTATTATAAAGCGGAAAACTATAATGAAGCCATTGATAGGTTTAAAAAGGCAGTTAGAAAGGACAAGGAATTTGCATTTGCTTGGGATATGATCGGGATTAGTTACCGTAGAATGGATGATTATAAGCAAGCAATAAAATATTACGATAAATCCCTCCAAATAGATCCTTACGGCAGAATGCCATTAATGAACAAGCCGCTAGCCTACGCCTTTATGGGAGAACTGGATAAGGCCATAGAAGGATATGATAAATTTATTGAGATCTATCCTGAAGACCCCGAGGGCTACTATGGCGTCGCAAGAATATACTATGCACAGGAAAAGCTTAATGATGCCTTGGACAATATGATGAAATCTTTCGTGTTGTACAACAAGGAAAACTCACCATACGCAAGAGATGCAGAAACAAACATCCGATTGTATTATGTGGATTTTGAAAAAACTGGAAAGCTTGATGATTTTAAACGAATAGCCGAAAAATACGATATAAAAATAGGAGAGTAAATGAAAATAATTGTCCCAATGGCCGGTCGTGGTTCACGATTACGCCCACACACGTTAACGATCCCCAAGCCGTTAATTCCGGTTGCCGGTAAACCAATTGTTCACAGATTGGTGGAAGATATCGCCGGAATTCTAGAAGAGGATATCGAAGAGATCGCATTTATTCTAGGTGACCCTGCTTTTTTTGGAGACGATGTGGTGGCGAGTTTAAAAGAACTTGCAACCAATCTGGGGGCCACGCCAAGTATCTATCGTCAATTAGACCCTAAAGGTACCGGTCACGCCATTATGTGTGCCGAAGACAGCCTGTCAGGACCGGCGGTGATCGCCTATGCCGATACTTTAATTAGAGCCGATTTCAATCTTGATAAGGAAGCCGACAGTGTGATCTGGACTAAAAAGGTGGAGAATCCACAAGCCTATGGGGTGGTAAAACTAAACGAACGAAATGAGATCGTTGAATTAGTCGAAAAGCCTGAAACCTTTGTTAGTGATCAGGCGGTAATTGGAATTTATTATTTTAAGCAGGTTGAAGTACTGAAAAGGGAACTTCAGTATGTTCTAGACCACAACATTATAAATGGTGGGGAATACCAGATCAATGACGGAATAAAACGTATGATGGCATCGGGAAGGGTTTTTAAAACCGGTACGGTTGATGAGTGGATGGATTGTGGGAATAAGGAAGTTACGGTGGAAACTAATAGGCGAATGTTGGGATTTTTGGCCGACAGCGGCGAACAGTTGGTTTCTGAAGATATTACCAAAGAACACTCAACTGTTATAGCCCCATCCTTTATAGCAGCCGGGGTAAAACTTGTAAATGCCACCGTTGGACCCTATGCATCCATTGGATCGGGCACAATAATTGAGGATAGCAGCGTTAAAAATAGTATAATACAGTCACACTCAGTAGTTAAAAATGCTACTTTAGACAATGCAATGATAGGCAACTACGCAACATTTGACGGTAATTTTACAAATGTAAGTATTGGGGATTATTGCGAATTGAAATAAGCCATTCGTTCTCCAAGCGCGGCCGGGGGAACTGAACCGGAAAACTTTATAAAATCGGGGTCGACCGCGTCCTACCCTATTTTCACGTGAAAAAGAAACAAATATACCTGCTTTTATTCTTCGGAATTTTTTTTCTGACCCATCCGGTTTGGGCTCAGGAAGGAGAGGAACCTATGGATGATCTCGGGAATGTGTCTGATGCTTTTCAGGAGAATTTTTTTGAAGCCTTAAAGCAAAAAGGCATTGAAAATTATGAACTCGCTTTGGAGGCACTTGGCAGAGCAGAACGTGCGGCAGATAAAAATCTAGAAAATGAAGCTGTTGTATACTTCGAAATGGGAAAAAATCTTACCCAATTAAAACGCTACGATGAAGCAGAATCGAATTTTAAGAAGGTGATCGCTTCTCAAGGCAACAGAATCGATGTACTGGAAGCGCTTTATGATCTTTATTACGTAGAGCATGATTACGAGAGTGCAATACCTTTGGTGCAAACCTTAATAGAATATGATCCCGATTATAAAGAAGATCTCGCCAATCTATATTCCCGAACAAAACAATATGATAAGGCGCTGGCAGTTCTTGATGAACTCGACGAGCTTTGGGGTGAAAGTGATTACCGGGATGCATTGAGGTCTCAGATCTACCGTAAAACAGGAAATACAGAAGGAGCTATTGAAAACCTTCAGGATAAAATTGACCTTAACCCAAAAAATGAAAAGGACCAGCTCAAGTTAATCTTTTTATACAGTGAGCAGGGAGATCAGGAAAGAGCCTTTACTGCTGCCAAAGAACTTCTTAAAAATCAGCCTACTTCTACATTGGTTCACCTCGCTTTGTATAAATTTTACCTTGAAGATGGAAATACAGACGAGGCACTAAAGTCTATGAAGATCGTTTTTTCCTCTTCGGCAGTAGAAGAAGAGAATAAATATAAAGTTCTTGCAGATTTTATTCAGTTTGTGAATGCAAATCCGACATATGAGAGTGAGTTGGAAGGTGTGGTGGCATCATTTTCAGAAAAGCGAGGAGGAAAGGTTTACGAGCAACTGGGAACCTATTACCTTCAAAAGGGAGATAAAGGCAACGCACTTAGCTTTTTTGAACAAGGCGTTGCAAAGGATTTGGATAATTTCAATTTGCTTAAGAGTACGTTGTTACTTCAAATTGAAGCGGGAAAATTTATGGAAGCCGCCAAACTTAGTGAGTCCGGGCTCGAGATTTTTCCGGCTCAGGCTTTGTTGTATCTTATTAATGGGGTGGCGAATGTCAACCTTAAAAATACGGATACAGCGATAGAAAGTCTGGAATCCGGAGTAGATTATTTACTGGATGACCCGAAAATGGAAAAGGATTTCTACGAACAACTGTCTATTGCATATACGATGAAAGGCGACTCAAAAAAGGCCGATGCATTTGCAAAAAGGGCATCGGATATAAAACTCACAAATTGATTTTATGAAATTAAAGAGATTGTTTGTCTTGGTTGCAGTGGCAATGCTATCTGCTTGTGGAGGTGGTAAAGGAATTAACGGGTCTTCTTCAGCAAAGAGCGAATTAGCGGTTAAAACTATTATTGCTTCTCACGAAAATGCGGAACCCGATTTCAATACCATGGCAGCGCGTGTTCAGGTGGTTTACGAGGATGAGGAAAAGCTTCAGAGTATAACGGTGAGCCTTCGTATGGAAAAGGATAAGACCATTTGGGTGAAGGCATCACTACTGGGAATTACTTTGGCTAAAGTCCTTATTACACCTACCAAAGTGAGTTACTATGAAACGATCTCAAACACTTATTTCGATGGCGATTTTGCGCTCTTAAGTGCGTGGTTAGGTACTGAAATTGATTTCCATAAAGCGCAGGCCATCTTGTTAGGGCAGTCAATTTTCGAGCTCAGTCCTGTTGTTTATAAAAGTAGTGTAGAACAGAACAGGTACAAGCTTCAACCGAAAACCCAACCCCAAAACTTTATACATTCCCTTCTATTACTACCAAGTAATTTTAAAGTTGCTTCTGAAACCCTTTCTCAGCCTTCAGACGGCAGAATTCTTTCGGTACGATATGGAGAATATCAGAATATCGACGGGGGGTATTATCCTTCAGAAATACAGATTGACGCTTCAGAAAATGACAGTAAAACTAAGATTGAAGTAAATTATAAGAAGATCGATCTCAATGTTTCTATAAGTTTTCCGTTTACGATACCAAATGGATATGAAGAAATTCAGTTATAGCCTATGAAATTCAGAAAGAGTTTAATTCTTTTTATTGGTTGCTTACTCCTTAGCACGACCGGGGCCTTGGCTCAATCGGAAAAACAAAAGGAGCTTGAAGAGAAACGTCAGGCCATACTCCAGGAGATCAAGCAGATCAATTCCTTATTATTTAAAACCCGCGGTGAAAAAAAATCTGTTCTAACAGAGGTGGAAGACTTAAATCAGCGCATTTCAGCAAGGGAGAATTTAATAAGGGTTACCAATCAACAAGCGAATTTGCTTACTCGTGAGATCAACGAAAATCTCAACAAAATGGAACAATTGCGTAACGAATTAAAGGAATTGAAGGAAGATTACGCAGCAATGATCAATAAGTCGTATAAAAGTAAATCTGATCAAAGTCGCATTATGTTTTTGCTATCATCCGAAAACTTTTTGCAGGCATATAAACGATTGCAATATATGAAGCAATATGCCAAACACCGAAAAGAGCAAGGCGAGAGCATAAAAGAAAAGACAATCCAGCTACAGATATTAAACACTAGTTTGATCGATCAAAAAAATAAAAAGCAGCTACTCATTGAAGAAAATAAACTGGCAAAGATCAATCTAACAAAGGAGAAGAAAGATCAGGAATCTCTAATCGCATCCTTGAAGAAGGATGAAAGTAAATTTGTGACCCAGGTTCGTTCAAAGCAACGGGAGGCCGAGAAGGTAGATCGAGAAATAGAGGCGCTCATTAGGGCTGCGATTGCCGAATCTAATAGTAAGGCCGGGAATTCTCCTGCCGTAACCAAATCATCTTCGGGTTTCGCAATGACTGCGGAAGCCACCACACTGGCGGCAAATTTTACAAGTAATAAGGGGAAGTTACCCTGGCCCGTAGAAAGGGGTGTTCTAGTAGGACGCTACGGAAAACATCCACACCCACAATTTCCTAATGTTACACTCTCTAATAATGGTGTTGAAATAGCGACAGAAAGGAATTCTCAGGCGAGAGCTGTTTTTGAGGGTGAAGTCTTTAAGATACAGGAAATTAAAGGAGCCAATAAGGCTGTTTGGATCAGGCACGGAAACTACATTACTATTTATCGCAATCTGGTGGATCTAAAAGTTAAGAATGGCGACAAAGTAAGCACCAAGCAAGTTCTGGGCACCGTTTTCTTTAATCCTGTGGCCGGAAAGGCAATTTTAAAATTTTATGTATTTCAGAATACCAATAAAATGAATCCTGCCGATTGGGTTTATAAGATGTAAAAAAAGGGAGCCGATAGGCTCCCTTTTTGATTCAATAATTTAATTCTAATTTACTTAACTACTAATTTCTTCGTCGTAGTTTGACCGTCCACTTCAATAGTTACAAAATACAATCCTGTTGTATAATTTGAAATGTTAATTGCAGCTTCGTTTCCATTGGCGGAAAGAGTTTGCATGGTTTGTCCAAGACTATTAATTACCGTGATCTCGAAGTTGTTAAATGAACTATCAATTAATGAAACAAACACCTGATCGGCTGCTGGATTAGGATATAGAGAAACATTGCTCGCTAAAACTGAATCTTCAACACCTAATACTACACAGTCTAAACCTGAAGTATGTCTACCTGAGTTTGTACGTCTGCTCACCCATCCTTCAGTATCATTTCTGGCGGCAACACCGTACCAGATATCATTCGTAGTTGGATCAGGGATTGGAACCGTAATCGTGGTATTGGCTGTATTTCCTACAATTTCCATATACTCTGCTCCCAAAATATAGAAGTCGTAAGTTTCGGCTCCGGCAACGGCATTCCAGCTAAATGTAGCTTCCGTAGGACATACTGAATCTACAGTTAGACCCGCAGGGAATCTTGAGATAGAGAAATTCTCATTACTCTGATCCTGGAAAGCACCACTTGTAATTCTAATCAGTCCTTCGCCCGTCTGAACATCTTCTACAGACCAGTTTACATTCTTTTGGGTTGGCGCAACTGTTGCAATAGTAGACCATGAAGCACCATTATCTGTAGAATACTCAACCAGGATGTTACTAACGATATTTGTTGCATCCCAGTGAATTGTTTGAGTTTCATTTGGAATAAATGTCTCAACTTCTGTTGGATATGTAAGGACTAGATTTTCGGTGATAAACTCCCATACTACAAAGTACTCCTGTGGTCCCATAGGAACGTTAAAACCGGTCACATCGATGTCGTAGGTACCAGCAGCAGGATTATTTAATAGTACCTGCTCTACGTTATTCAGGTGATCCACACCATTGGTAGCAGGAGTGTCCAGATTCGCAGGGTTTGGAGTAGTATCTAAAACCCATGGTAAATGAGTTCCGGCTCCTGGATCGGTAACAACCAAATCAAGGTCATTTACTAATGCCGGACTTGCACCCGCTGTAGCAGGAGCATCGGCCCAGTATACCATAAAACGAGCCTGAATAGTTCCGGCAGGTACAGAAATTGAATGGGTGTTTGTGTTACCTTGAGTAATATCATCGGTAAGATGACGACCATCTTCAATGGCCATAGCGGCTCTTAAACCGTTTACCATACCCCATCCAAACTTAAAGTCGGGACCAACATTTCCATAATCGTTAGCGGTATTCATAAGAATTGCTTTGATCAAAGAACCTGATGGCATGGTACCACCGTTTTCATCCATATAGGCTTGGTATAACTGAGCAGAAACACCGGCAATTCCGGGTGCAGCAGCAGAAGTTCCACCAAATGTCTGGTAGGTGTGATTATTACTCGTAGATAATTGACCTTGTCCGTGTGCAGCGATATCCGGCTTGATTCGACCGTCATGTGCTGGACCACGGCTACTTGAACCTTCTAATACACCTAGATAGTTAGTATTGGCCGTTGCAATTACGTTTTTACCTTGTTTATGACCACCGGTTACATTCCCCCACTGATTTCCTGCTCCATACCCACAATTTAATCCATTTGAATTTCCTGCAGAGAAAACATGTAATAAGTTAGGAAGTGTAGTCATTTGAGTATCAACAGTACGAGCGATCGTAGTATATCCGGCATTACAACCATTACTATAAGATGAATTGGTTACCTGTACTGTGTTAGCATTAATTAAATTAAGCGTTGCAGAATCTAAGAAAGATGCTACATAATTTACAATATGTAGGTCCGAACCGGAAGCCATCCCTTTTCGTGTAGGATAGAAGTTGCCGGCTCCTGCCATAATTCCAGAAACTCCATCCCCGTGAGTTCCACCACCGTTTCCAACAAGACCATAAGCTCTTCCTTCAAAGTCTACGTGGATTCCAACGGCACCATCGTCACGACACATTACAGCTACTCCGGTACCATCGTATTTTCTACCTCCGGTAGTCTCGGTGTCAATGTTATTCGCTCTGTGGATACTTCTTCCGCGTGTATCATCCGGTACTGAAGGAGCCACGATCACTTCAACCCACTTCACATAGGGCAGTTCCGATAATGCATCTAAACAGTTGTTAGGAATTAAGAGATCAATGTTATTAGAATCTCTGTACTGTTCGTGAACGGAGATTTGTTTCGTAGCGAGATCATCAATTACAAATTGTGTATCCACCAGGTCATGGTGTTGTAAAGTAACTAATATGTGGTTGCCTACAGCAGCCCATTCACCAATATTTCCGTTTTTAAGATCCTGAGATAATTTGAATCTTCCTTCAACAGGAACGATAGAACGAACTCCGCTTTGTCTTAAAAACTGCACCGATGTGTTGGCCGGGAAATAAAACAAATAGGTTTGATGTGGAATATAGTCAAGTAACTGAAGATTATTACTTGCAAATAGATCCTGAATATCCTGTGTTGGAGTTTGATAAAACTGTACCCAACCTACATAGCCATTTGCAAGTTCAGAATTTTCAGGCATTTGATCCCATTGAAAGGTGTCGATGTTTTCAGGCATGTCAATGGATTCATCCTGAAACTGAATCGTGTACGGGTTTTGAGCAAAGGAAATAGAACAAATAAGAACCATTGCTAAAAAACTTACACTTTTACATTTTAAAAATGTTGAAAAAGTAAAATTTTTCATAGTTAACTTTTTAAATTAGAATTAAGTTTAAAACCTCTAAAAACGGTTAAGAATTTAGTAAGAACCTCAAATATATTCAATTATGTTAAAAAAACAATAACGTTAGACGTTAAAATGCCTTCATTTTTATCATTGAATATCCTACAAACTAAGTAGGTTATAGCTGTGTGATAGCTTAAAAGAGTTTAGGTTTAATGCCTATTCAAAAAGGGCTTTGAGCTCTGTTGCTTCTTCAGGCTTCATTTTTCCTGCCAAAACCAGACTAAGTTGCTTTCTTCGAAGTGCGGCAACAAAACGTTCTTTTTCTAATGTGGTTTCAGGAGTAAGCGGTGGAACAGGAACCGGTGTTCCCATTTCATCAACGGCCACAAAGGTGTAGATGGCTTCATTCGCTTTACTTTTTAAACCGCTCTCTCTGTCCTCTATCCAGACATCCATATAAACTTCCATCGAACTTTTAAAGGATCTGGAAACATGAGCTTCAACGGTTACTACGCTCCCCAAAGGGATCATTTTATTGAATGCTACATGATTAACCGAAGCCGTTACCACGATCCTCCTGCTATGCCTTCTGGCTGCTATACTTGCTGCCCGGTCCATTCTGGCCAGGAGTTCTCCACCAAACATATTCCCTATAGGGTTTGTTTCACTTGGAAGTACCAAATCGGTAATAACGGTTCTTGATGCGGAAGGAGTTTTACTGTCCATTTTGCAAATTTTATGCAAAGGTACGGTTGTTTTTTCAGTAAATTGGAATGAGAAATATTATAAATTATTCTGAAAGCTCCTTAACTAATAACCAGGCATCGGGATTTTCAGTTTGCTTAATATTCCGAAGGTTTTGCAGAGCCTCCAAACGGTTTTCATAACTGTTGTAGATCACCTGATGCAGCCCGTAACGATTTTGCCCTAGTAGCATTGGTCGGTACCCTTTTTCACGTAATTGTCGCATTTTTTTTGCGGCGTTTTCTTCAATTCTGAAAGCTCCGGCAACGATATGGTATTTGCCTTTTTGTTTAGCGATCGTTAGGTTGACAGCAGGCAGCGGATTTTCAATGACGAAAGTGGCTTCTTCAATTTGATGTTCTACCAAAGAATTGGCTTTTTGTTTTTCAGCAAAGTTGTGTTTTTGAACCTGTCCTTCATATAATTTTAATCCCCCAAAACCGGTAACAGCTAAAGCGATAAGACCAATAGCGGCATATTTCAAATATGGCGTTGCATTTCTCTTTTCAGGAGTAAATAGTACAGGTACTTTCTCTTCAAGGGTTTCAATAGCTTCCTTATAAATTTCTCTCTGTATTTTCGGTGAGGCAAACGAAGTAAGTCCGAAGGACGAAGCACTGAAATTTTCAGTGATTGCCGGATCGAATTGTAAGGATTTTTCTGAATTTAGGTAAAAATCGCCTATAGACGCAAGGCGAACTGTCTCTCCTTCAGAAAGACGAAGCGATATTTTCCCTGTGAAATTTCTGATGTTCTGAAGCGCAGCCTCATAAGTGCTTCCTTCTACCGATGCAACATAATTGGCAAGAATCCCGTCATTGGTTTGCAATTGCCGGTTAAATGAAACTATTTTTCCTGGAGGATAAAAGGTTTGTGAATTTTCGTCAATTCGGGCAGACTGATATTGAGTCAAAAAGGCACCAAAGCCGGGAATGATAACACATTCATAGCGATAAAGCAGGTCTTTTATGTAGGTGGAGAGTTGCACTAAACAAACTTAATTTTTTTTTTAGTCGCATTCAATTTTAATTGAGGTAATTTATTAACAAGATAATTTATTGTATTTTTAAGGTCTCCCCGGTTCCAAGAATCTATGCTTTCAAAAAATGAATTACGCTACATGCTGGCACTTCAGCGTGTGCCAAATCTAGGGGATGCTTCGGCAAAAAAACTCTTAAACCATGTAGGGTCTGCCGAAGGAATTTTTAATGAATCTAAAAGAAATCTTCTTAAGATCGACGGAATAGGTTCCTATAAATTAAAGGAACTCCATAAGAAAACGAATCTGGACGCTGCCGAATCCGAGCTTCGGTTTATAGAGAATAATAATATTACCGTCAGTTATTTCCAAGATAAATCCTATCCGGAAAAGCTGAAACACTGTCTGGACGGGCCCATTCTATTATTCAGGAAAGGCAATATAGACCTTAAGCATAAAAAAATTATCAGCATCGTAGGTACCCGGCGAATAACCCCTATGGGGCGTGAATTCTGTGAAAGACTAATAGAAGATCTCACGCCTTTAAATCCGGTTATCGTTTCCGGTTTCGCCTATGGGGTGGATATTACGGCTCATACATCGGCAATTGACTGCCGATTGCAAACCATTGCTTGTCTGGCTCACGGACTTACCCAGATCTACCCCAAATCACATCAGCGGTATGTTGCCACATTAGAATCCAACGGCGGACTCATTACCGAATTCTGGAGTGATGATGCTTTCGATCGGACTAATTTTTTAAAGCGTAATCGCATTATAGCGGGACTTAGTGAGGCAACCATTGTTATTGAATCGGCAGAAAAAGGAGGCAGTCTTGTTACTGCGGATATCGCAAATTCGTATCACAGGGAGGTGTTTGCTGTCCCCGGAAGAACGACAGATATTCAGAGTACAGGGTGTAACAATCTTATAAAATCACAACAGGCTCATATGCTAACCTCTGCTGCAGATCTGGTTTATCTAATGGGATGGTCATTGGTACAGAAAACACGAGAGACACGTCAAACTCAACTTTTTGCAGCACTCACTCCCGATGAACAAAAGATCTTCGATTTTTTGAAACAATCGGATAAAGAGTTACTCGATACCATAGCCCTTCATTGTGGGATGCCGAGTTTTAAGGTTGCCACGGTCTTATTGAATATGGAGTTAAAAGGAGTGCTGAGACCCCTACCCGGAAAATTTTTTCAGCTCAATTAATATCCTAACTTTTTTCTTACTCTTTCTAAAACGGAATTGGCTACTATAGAGGCCTTGGCTGCACCTTTTTCCAGCGCTTTTTCTATTTCAGAAGTATGCTCCATAAAATACGTATATCGGGCACGTTCTTCTTTAAACCGTTCTAATATCAATTCATATAAATCCTGCTTAGCATGTCCGTAACCATAATTTCCACTCTCATAATTCTTTCGCATGATCGCAACTGCTTCGGAGGGAGCCATTAATTTATAGAGCGCAAAAACATTACAAGTCTCGGGATTTTTTGGCGCTTCCAGAGGAGTACTGTCTGTTTCTATACTCATGATCTGCTTGCGCAACTTTTTTTCCGGTAAGAATAGATTGATGATATTTCCTTTGGATTTGCTCATTTTAGAACCATCAGTTCCGGGAATCAACATCACATTCTCACTAACACTTGCCTCGGGCAATACAAAGGTCTCGCCCATGGCAGCATGAAAACGTGAAGCAACATCACGGGTAATTTCCAGATGTTGTAATTGATCTTTCCCAACAGGAACAATGTTGGCATCGTACAGAAGGATGTCGGCAGCCATTAACATTGGATATGTAAACAATCCTGCATTTACATCTTCGAGCCGGTCTGCCTTGTCCTTAAAAGAATGCGCCAGTGTTAGCCGCTGAAATGGAAAAAAACAACTTAGATACCATGAAAGTTCGGCAACCTGAGGGATATCACTTTGTCTGTAAAAAACCGATTTATCAATATCCAATCCGCAAGCCAACCAGGCTGCGGCAGTACTATATGTATTTGATCGAAGCGTTTCTGCATTTTTTATCTGCGTAAGTGAATGCAGATTTGCTATAAATAAATAGGACTCATTTTTTGGGTCATTTGCCATTTCGATGGCGGGTAAAATGGCACCTAAAATATTTCCCAAATGCGGGGTTCCGGTACTTTGTATTCCTGTGAGTATTCTTGGCATATTAATTTTCCTTTAGCCGGTTTCAACAAATTTTGAAAGTAAATTTTGGCAAAGTTACTTTATTTACGCTATTCGCGTTGCTCAAATTGTTAATTTTGGGTTGCAATGAAATTAATGAGAACTATATTTTTAATTCTGTACAAGATCTGGTTCTACGTGGTAATCATTATTTCAATTCTACTTTTATTTCCTTTTTTATTAGTGAGCATTTTAAAAGAAAACTGGTATCCGTTCTTTTTCGGAGTCGCCAGGATCTGGGCAAAGGTCATATTATTTGGGATGGGTTTAATTCCTAAAATTAAAAGGGATACGCAACACAAGAAGGGTCAGAGTTATATGTTTGTGGCAAACCATACATCCATGACCGATATTATGCTTATGCTGTATGTCACAAAAAATCCTTTCGTTTTTGTAGGGAAAAAGGAATTAGCGAAAATACCGGTATTCGGATTTTTCTATAAGCGTACCTGTATTCTGGTGGACCGGGGAAATGTAAAAAGCAGGTTTGAGGTATTTAAACGGGCACAGCAAAAACTTAATATGGGACTAAGTGTTTGTATTTTTCCGGAAGGAGGTATTCCCCATGACACGAACATCGTTTTGGATGAATTTAAGGATGGCGCCTTTCGTCTGGCCATTGAGCACAGGATTCCAATAGCCCCTTTAACTTTCCACGATAATAAAAGGAGATTTTCGGATGATATTCTTGAGACTGGAGGTGGTCCGGGAAAATTAAGGGTAAAGGTACATTCTGTTATTCCTACCGGGATACTCGAAATGGAAGATAAGCGAATGCTTAAGAATCAGACACGTGAGATAATCTTAAATGAGCTTAATAATCCAACCGTATAAAAAAACCGTCCTATGGCGAAGAACGGTTTTTCTCATCATTGTTTGTTTGGGTTACTCCAAACCTAACCAACTAAAAAACTAACCTAAAACCTAAAACTCAACCCGCTGTAAATCCCAAAATAATAGGGCTTAAAGCCTACAGACGAATCTGTATATGGATTAAGCTGGTATTTAAACATAGGCTCAATATTAAACTTAAACATTCTGGAAATTCTGTAATCAAAGCCCAATCCGAAGTTTGTTGTAAAACTCACCGAATTTAAATTGTTGGCTTCTCCAAGGGTACTGCTAAAATCTCCGGCACTCACCGATACGTCATTGTTGCCGAGAAATAATGTACTAAAGCCGCCTATCATATTAATGCCAAATCGTTTGTTGAGCAGCGCATATTTTAATTCAAGCGGTACTTCATAATACGTGATATTTTGATGGATCATCGCCTCTCCCGAAGTAGATTTAGGCGTAATATTATCCAGGGGGTTTTCGGGGATGTTGGTGTCAAAACCGCCTTTATCCACTGCAGTTAGCACTACACTTTTTCCACCGTAATCGATCGATTTCAATGCCGAAGAGACCGGCCCGGTACCCAATTCAATTCCGGAAGTGCTATAACTGAGATCCACATTGTTAATTCCTGTACGCACACTAAACTTCTCCGAAATATTATAGGCGACGTTCACACCATAACTGAAGTTCACATCACCGGATTTGTTGTTATCTGCAAAGGAAGGATCTAAGGAAGAGCCGTTGCTTAAAGTGTTATAGTAGACCGGCCCCACATTAGGCGATACATCCCAGCGATTATCCGGCTTAGATTTTTTTGCTACGGCTTCTTCGGTTTTCTTAGATTCCTCAATGGCGTCGAAAATTGATTTTTGGTTAGTGGTTTTATTTTTTTCCTCTGTTTTTTCTTCCGCAGCTGTCTTTTCTTCAGCCGTTTTATTGCCGGCTACTTTAGATTCTATGGTCTCCGCAATTGTTTTATCCGTATTAATGAGGGTTTCCGTTTTGTCTGTCGGAAGGCCTTTTTCTGCTTTCTTATTTTTTTCTGAAGCTATGGCATTAGCTTTCTTATTCAGAGTTTCAGAATCGACACCTGTGTTAAGTACAGCATCATTTTTAAAATGGTCTTTGTTATTAGCTGAAGATTGTTTCTTGGTTTTAATTTCTTCAGAAGCTACGGCAGTTTTAACCGAATTTGCTTTTTTGTAGATCGCATCACCCGGGGTTTTATTGGAAACCTTTTTTGTGTCTTTAGTTTCAGGCACATCCACTTTGGAATCTTCTATAGTTTCCGTGTCAACGGCATAATCGGTATCATTTATCTCATCCTCGTTGAAGGTGCTTTCTTTCAACGTTCCGTCTTCAACAGACTTGTTTGTCTGCTCGTTGGTAAGGGTATTCGTTTTTTCAGAAGAATCAAAAACACTATTGCCAATGGTGAGTAAAAGCGCCAGCAATGCCGCAACACCTCCCACTTTCCACCACAGCGGAATAACCTTGCGCTCCTTCTTCTCCTTGTTGAGTTTAGCCTGAATACTAGTCCAGACCTCAGGAGAGGGGGAAGCTTCAAAGTTTTGGAAGCGTTCTTTAAAAAGCTCGTCTATGTGCTTTTTTTCTTTCATTGTTTAGCCGAAATATCGGTTATTCTTTTGAGTCTTATAAATTATTCTGTTCGTTATATGCTTCGATCTTTGCTTTTAGTATCGCCCGGCCCCTTGCCAGATTAGATTTAGACGTTCCGTCACTAATACCTAACAATTCTCCTATTTCTTTGTGTGTATATCCATCCAGAACATACATATTAAAGATCAATCGATACCTGGCTGGCAATTCCTGGACGATCTTCAGTAAAAAATCCAACGGAACGTTTTCTGCCTCCACTTCTTCATTGGCATCTTCAATTTGTTCTTCGTTGTTTATTTCAAAGTCGCGTTTTTTACGATACTTCTGAAGGGCTGTATTTACGGTGATACGTTTTATCCAGCCTTCAAAAGAGCCTTTGCCTTCATATTGCTCAATTCGCTTAAATATAGTAAGAAATGAATCCTGTAGATTGTCTTCTGCTTCTACATAATTCGGTGAATACTTCAGACAAATGGAAAATAATGTACCCGAATATCGCTTGTACAATTCTCCTTGTGCTGTAGCATCTTGCCTCTTACATTGTATGATGAGCTCGTCTAATGTCAAACGTAGTGCCGTGAATATTATTTAATGTTGAAAAACTTACTAAACTTTGCAAGTAGGCAACCATAATAAACCGGGTTTCTACGTTAAGTAGATACCAACGATCTAAAAGGGTTGCGTTTGCAATACAAAGTTATGCGTTGTTGGCCGCAATAGCTTCTTTGATCTTTAGCTCCAGTTCTTCCATTAGCTCGGGATTGTCCATTAGCAGTGTTTTCACCGCGTCTCTTCCTTGTCCTAATTTGGTGTCGTCATAACTAAACCATGAACCGCTCTTTTTAACGATTTCAAAATCAACACCTATATCGATGATTTCACCTACCTTAGAAATTCCTTCACCGTACATAATGTCGAATTCGGCAGTTTTGAAGGGTGGAGCCACTTTATTCTTCACTACTTTTACCCGGGTCTTGTTCCCTTTTACATTGCTGTCGGTATCTTTTATTTGCGTAGATCTTCTAATATCCAATCGTACCGAAGCGTAGAATTTTAAAGCATTTCCTCCGGTAGTGGTTTCAGGATTCCCAAACATTACTCCTATCTTCTCTCTAAGCTGATTAATAAAAATTACCGTACAATGCGTTTTGCTTATTGAGCCGGTTAATTTTCGCAATGCCTGAGACATTAATCTTGCGTGGAGTCCCATTTTACTGTCTCCCATTTCGCCTTCTATCTCACTTTTAGGCGTTAAGGCGGCAACCGAGTCAATTACTATGATGTCAATGGCTCCACTTCTAATAAGATTGTCGGTAATCTCCAGTGCCTGCTCTCCGTTATCGGGCTGTGAAATGATAAGATTCTCAATATCCACCCCCAATTTTTCGGCATAATACCTGTCGAAAGCATGCTCGGCATCAATAAATGCGGCGATTCCTCCTTTTTTTTGAGCCTCGGCTATGGCATGAAGAGTTAGCGTGGTTTTACCCGATGATTCGGGACCGTATATTTCTATAACTCTTCCTCGTGGATATCCGCCCACTCCAAGGGCTACATCCAGACCAAGAGATCCCGTTGGGATTACTTCTACCTCCTGAACGGCAGAGTCGCCCATCTTCATCACAGTGCCTTTGCCATAGGTCTTATCCAGTTTATCTAATGTTAGTTTTAAGGCTTTTAATTTTGCGTCTTTTTCGTTACTCATGTGTATAATTATTTATTCGGGAGTCAGTAGGCTAAGGTACTATTTCTTTGTCTCAGGCGCAAAGGGAAAAAGAGCGCTCTAAAGATTTTTGTCAACAACAATAAAATGGGTAATTTTGCGCGGTAATAATCTTTTCACTAATAAAAAGTATAGCATGCAACTGTACAATACCTTAAGTGCAAAAGAGAGAGAAGCGCTATTAGAGGAAGCCGGAGAAGAACGGTTAACGCTCTCTTTCTATCAGTATGCCAAAATTGGCAATCCACATCTGTTCAGAAATCATTTATTCGTCGCCTGGGATCAAATGGAAGTCCTTGGCCGCATCTATGTTGCCCACGAAGGCATTAATGCGCAGCTGTCGGTTCCTGCAAAGCGATTCAACGAGTTTAAAACCTTTCTCGACGGAATCTATTTTCTGAATGACGTACGTCTCAATATTGCCATAGAGCACGATCTCAAATCGTTTTTAAAACTGAAAGTGAAGGTGAGAAACAAGATCGTAGCCGATGGTTTGAACGATGATACCTTCGACGTCACAAATAAGGGAGTTCACGTAAATGCTGAAGCATTTAACCGGCTTATTGAAGATCCGGACACGGTTTTGGTCGATATGCGGAATCATTATGAGAGTGAGATAGGACATTTTAAGGGTGCTGTTACACCCGATGTCGACACCTTTCGCGATTCTCTGGATCTTATCGAAGAAGACTTAAAAGATCATAAGGAGGACAAGAAATTAGTCATGTATTGCACCGGAGGCATTCGCTGCGAAAAAGCGAGCGCCTATTACAAGCACAAGGGGTTTAAACAGGTATATCAATTGGAAGGCGGAATCATAGAATATGCCCGGCAGGTGGAGCAAAAAGGGTTGGAAAATAAATTCGTAGGAAAGAACTTTGTATTCGATCACCGTCGAGGTGAAAGAATCACCCCCGATGTGATCGCCAATTGTCATCAGTGTGGTGAACCCTGCGATACTCATGTTAATTGCGCGAACGAGGCTTGTCATTTATTGTTTATACAATGTGAATCCTGTGCGGATAAGATGGAAAATTGCTGTTCTCCAGAATGTGTTGAGGTAATTCAATTGCCTTATGAAGAACAGAAAAAACTAAGGCAAGGTATTCCAAACAGCAATAAAATATTTAAAAAAGGACGTTCCGAAAAACTGAAATTCAAAAAGTAAGGATCCATAATAAATTGGTATCTTTACCTGTTAAAGAGAATGTTTAATCTTCGCCTCTTTTTTTTGTTTTAAACGATTTCTGTTTTTATGCAGAAGTCTTCAAAAAAAGGAGCTTTATATAAAAAATATGGGCTGTACCAGCTGTGCCACAGGCGCCAACGGTCAGCCAAAGGGCTGTAAGAATAATGGAACTTGCGGTACCGATGGCTGCAATAAATTAACGGTGTTTGACTGGCTTTCCAATATGTCGTTACCCGAAAATATGGAACCCTTTTCTGCGGTAGAGGTGCGATTTAAGAACGGAAGAAAATTATTCTTTCAAAATCCCGAGAATTTATCTTTAAGTATAGGAGATATCGTGGCTACCGAAGCATCTCCGGGTCATGATATTGGTATTGTAACTCTTACAGGGGAATTGGTTAGGGTACAAATGAAGAAGAAAAAACAGCCTACGAATTTAGAAGAGCTTCCTAAAATTTACCGCAAAGCCACCCAGAAAGACATCGACGTTTGGCAAAAAGTTCGCGATAGAGAAACCGATATGCAAAAGCGATCCAGGGAGATCGCGATGGGACTTGGCCTTCAGATGAAAATTAGTGATGTTGAGTTTCAGGGTGACGGATCCAAAGTGATCTTTTATTATACCGCCGAGGATCGGGTAGATTTCAGACAGCTGATCAAGGATTTTGCACGCACCTTCAACACCAGAATCGAAATGAAACAGGTGGGATTCCGTCAGGAGGCCGCCAGATTGGGAGGCATTGGATCCTGTGGAAGGGAATTGTGCTGTTCAACCTGGTTAACAGATTTCAGGTCGGTAAACACTTCGGCAGCGCGTTATCAACAATTGTCACTTAACCCGCAGAAACTCGCTGGGCAATGCGGGAAATTAAAATGTTGTCTCAATTACGAACTGGATACTTATCTTGAAGCCTTAGAGACTTTTCCGAAGACAGATATCAAATTAAAAACCGAAAAGGGATCTGCCAGTTGTCAAAAGATAGATATTTTTAAGGGATCGCTTTGGTATGCCTACGATAAAGACGGCATGAACTGGCACGAATTAAAATCCGACAGAGTAAACGAAATCATTGCACTGAACAATAAAGGTAAGTCTGTAGCAAGCCTGGAAGAGTATATCGAAGAAACTGTAGTTTCTCAAGACAAGGTCTTCAATAATGTAGTAGGACAGGATAGTTTAACACGATTCGACCAGCCCAAACGCAGCAAAAACAAAAAACGCAGAAATAAAAACCGAAATAAGAATAAAAAACGCAATACCCGAAACAATGCTTAGAGCCGTATTAATTTTGAGCATCTTAATTACAGTAAGCGCCTGTGATTCTAACGTGGCGTTGAGCAAGTGGGAATCTTTACCGGGTTATTGGGAAAAGGATCGTGCTGTGGAGTTCGAGTTTCCGGCCCCGGATTCGTTGAAAATTTATAACGTTTTTATCCATGTAAGGAATACCAACGACTATAAATACAATAATATTTTCTTGGTGGTAGATTTGGAGTTTCCTCATGGAAAAACGATTACTGATACTTTAGAGTATAAAATGGCCTACCCGAACGGGGAATGGATGGGCACCGGAATAGGAAGTATTAAAGAGAATAAATTATGGTATAAGGAGAACGTTTCATTTCGGGAAGCCGGAAATTATAACATAATTATAACACAGGCAGTCCGCAATAACGGTGAAGTAGACGGCGTTACAAACCTAGAGGGGATCACAGATATTGGTGTGAGTGTAGAGGAAGCAGTTCAACAATAAGCATCATGGCAAAAAAACAAACGAAGAAAAAATCGGGAGCACAAAACGACGAGACAAGAAATATAAAAACCTTCTGGAAGATCTTTGGCGGATTGATCGCTCTGGTATTTTTAGTTTTTCTTCTGGCTTCCTGGGGAGTGTTTGGTAGTTTACCCGACGAAACCAGTCTTGAAAACCCTGAGAAAAACCTAGCCACTGAAATTATTGCCAGCGACGGAAAGGTTTTGGGAAAATTCTACAAAGAAAACCGTACCCCTGTTAAGTATGAAGCGTTGCCCGATCATTTGGTCAATGCCCTGATTGCCACCGAAGATGTACGATTTTATGATCATTCGGGGATCGATGCAAAAGGAACCGTTAGAGCATTTGTCTTTCTAGGATCCAAAGGTGGAGCAAGTACTATTTCTCAACAGTTGGCTAAGCTTTTTTTTACTGAGCAGGTTTCACGAAATAAACTGCAACGAGGGATTCAAAAAGTAAAGGAGTGGATCATTGCCACTCGCTTGGAACGGCGCTACACCAAGGAAGAGATCATTACCATGTATTTTAACGAATACGATTTTCTCAATCAGGCTGTGGGTATTGAATCGGCAGCGAATATTTATTTCGACAAACCCCCAGAAGAACTCACAACGATAGAATCGGCTACTTTGGTAGGGATGTTTAAAAATTCCTCCTTATATAATCCTTTGCGAAATCCTGAAGGAGTAAAAAACCGCAGAAATGTGGTGCTGTCACAGATGGCGAAATACGATTTTATTTCAGAGTCGGTTAAAGACTCATTGCAGGCACTTCCTTTGGAAATTAATTATACCCCGCAGGGACATGATGAAGGAATCGCGACGTATTTCAGGGAATATGCCCGTGCGTTTATGGAGGACTGGATAAAAAAGAACCCAAAAACCGACGGTACCAATTACAATATTTACAGGGACGGATTAAAAGTATATGTGACTATAGATTCAAAAATGCAAAAGTTTGCTGAAGAAGCCGTAGACATGCATATTGCCCACCTTCAAAAGGAGTTTGATAAACAAAACGAAAAAAATAAAACGGCACCATTCCGAGATATTACAGAAGAAGAAACCAAACAGATCATGGATGCGTCAATGCGCCGCAGTGATCGTTGGCGTATTTTAAGCGAACAGGGGAAAAGTGAAGAAGAGATCATCAACAGTTTTAAGAAAAAAACGCAGATGCGTATCTTTTCTTGGGGAGGTGATATAGATACTACCATGACTCCGCTGGATTCAATACGATATTATAAGAGTTTCTTGCAGGCATCCCTTATGTCCATGACCCCACAGACCGGCGAAGTAAAGGCTTGGGTTGGCGGGATAAACTACAAGCATTTTAAGTATGATATGGTTAAGAAGGGGAAGCGGCAAATAGGTTCTACCTTTAAGCCTTTTGTCTATGCCACGGCAATAGACCAGATGCATATGTCGCCTTGCGATACTTTACCCAACACCCAGTATACCATACCCGAAGGAAAGTACGGTTTGTTAAAGCCTTGGACACCAAAAAATGCAGGTGGAGGTTACGGCGGGATGTTAACCCTAAAGAATGCCTTAGCAAACTCGGTAAATACAATAACCGCAAGACTTATAGACAGAGTAGGGCCTGTGCCGGTTATCGATCTCGTAAAAAAGATGGGTGTAGATACAGAAAACATGCCTGAAGCACCTTCTATAGCGTTGGGGACTCCAGATGTTTCATTGTATGAAATGGTAGGTGCATACAGCACTTTCGCAAATGAAGGAGTATACATTAAACCAACGCTTATTCAGCGTATTGAAGATAAGAACGGAACGGTTTTGTTTCAAAATGTCCCGGAAACCAAGGATGTGATAAGTAATGAGACCGCCTATGTAACGGTAAGTCTTATGGAAGGAGTAACGCAGGGAGGTTCCGGTACACGTTTACGGCACAAATGGGCTGTTGGTAATTCAGTGTACAAGAATGCAGTAACCGGGTATCCTTATGCTTTTGAAAATCCGATTGCCGGTAAAACCGGAACGACACAAAATAATAGTGACGGATGGTTTATGGGAATGGTTCCGAATCTCGTAACCGGAGTATGGGTTGGTGGAGAGGACAGGGCCACACACTTTAGTAGTACAGCCTACGGACAAGGAGCCACCATGGCGCTGCCAATTTGGGCGATCTATATGCGAAAATGCTATGAAGCCGATGAGCTGAACGTGAGCAAGGATCAATTTAAACGACCGGCTAATCTTTCTATCGAGACTAATTGTTCTAACTGGAAGGCTGAAAATACCAATGATGATGGTATACCCGATGAATTCGATTTTTAACTAATACGATAAAAGTATAATGAGATGCTTCAGATTTTTCTGAAGCATTTTTTGTAATTTTAACAAAAATAGAAAGGAATGATAAATAAGACAGTTGCCGGCGTAGAAGCTGCCTGTAAAGGGGTAAAGGACGGGATGACTCTGATGCTTGGAGGATTCGGCTTAAGTGGGATCCCGGAGAATTCTATAGCAGAACTTGTGCGATTAAATGTTAAGGATGTTACCTGTATTTCAAATAATGCGGGAGTGGATGATTTTGGGTTGGGACAATTACTTCAGAAGCATCAGATAAAAAAGATGATCTCCTCCTATGTGGGCGAGAATGCCGAGTTTGAAAGACAAATGCTAAGTGGCGAGTTGCAAGTGGAATTAATTCCGCAGGGAACTTTGGCACAACGTTGTCTGGCGGCACAACAGGGAATTCCTGCGTTTTATACGCCTGCAGGCTATGGAACTGAAGTAGCCGAAGGAAAGGAATCTCGCGAATTTAACGGGAAAATGCATATCATGGAAAAGGCGTTTAAAGCCGATTTTGCTTTCGTAAAGGCATGGAAAGGTGACGAAGCCGGAAATTTAATATTTAAGGGTACGGCCAGAAATTTTAATCCGAATATGTGTGGTGCGGCAACAATTACTGTAGCCGAGGTGGAGGAATTATTACCTGCCGGAAGTCTGGATCCAAATCAGATACATATACCGGGAATCTTTGTGCAACGCATATTCAAGGGAGCACAATATGAGAAAAGGATTGAACAACTAACTGTTCGGAAAAAGTAATAAGATTCAAATTATGTTAAGTAAAGAACAAATAGCACAACGAATTGCCAAGGAAGTTAAGGATGGGTATTATGTTAATCTGGGTATTGGGATTCCTACTTTAGTGGCTAATTTTGTGCGTGATGATATTGAAGTTGAGTTTCAAAGTGAAAATGGAATTCTTGGAATGGGACCCTTTCCCTTTGAAGGAGAACAGGATCCGGATCTTATCAATGCAGGTAAGCAAACGATCACTGCCTTGCCCGGAGCATCGTTCTTCGATTCGGCCACAAGCTTCGGAATGATACGCGGACAGCATGTAGATCTCACTATTTTAGGAGCCATGGAGGTAGCTCAGAATGGCGATATTGCGAACTGGAAAATCCCCGGAAAAATGGTAAAGGGAATGGGTGGCGCTATGGACCTCGTCGCCTCTGCAGAAAATATTATCGTTGCCATGATGCATACCAACAGAGCGGGAGAATCTAAATTGCTTCAACAGTGCAGCTTGCCGCTAACGGGTGTGAATTGTGTGAAGAAGGTAGTAACCAATTTAGCGGTACTTGAGATTAGGGATAATGCTTTTGTATTGCTGGAAAGAGCCCCGGGAGTAAGTGTGGAGGACATCAAAAATGCAACTGAGGGAGCACTCATAGTTGAAGGAAATATCCCGGAAATGACCCTCTAAAATTCAAAATATGATTAAAAAGCGATGTTTTTACATCGCTTTTTTTTGTGATTTATTGTAGGAAATAACTGATAGTTATTCATTAATTGTTAAATAAAAGTGCATTTCGTCGAAAATATATGCCGTATATCGTGTTTTTGTCAAAATTGTTTCCATATTAGCAGTCCCAAACTTAACCAACTTAACCTACTATGCAAGGTATAACCAAAGCTTTTAAAAGTACAATACAGCTTCTGAATAATGTATTGTATGTGGCGAAGAAAGTGTTTTTATTAATGTAATTTTTTTCAGAGTACTTTACCCCCGAATCTGCAACGATTCAGATAAAGGTAGACCCGTTCTTTGTGAGGTTAGAACGGGTCTTTTTTTATATCCCCTTGGGAATGGCGTCAATTAATTTTTTTGTATATACACTGCTTGGATTTGCATAAATTTCATCGGCATCTCCTATTTCTTCAATACTTCCATTATTCATCACCAATAATTGATCACTCATGTATTTAACCACCGCCAGGTCGTGGGAGATAAAAATATAGGTGAAACCAAAATCATCCTTTAGTTCATTTAATAAATTGAGCACCTGTGCCTGCACCGAAATATCCAAAGCCGAAACAGACTCGTCGCATATTACAAGTTTCGGAGACATAATTACTGTACGAGCAACTCCTATACGTTGGCGTTGTCCTCCCGAAAGCTCATGAGGGTATCGATAAAAATATGATTCATCAAGTCCTACACGTTCGAGCAATTCGATCACTTTGCGTTTCCGTGCCTTATTATTTTTTTCAATACCGTGTACTTGCATGGGTTCAATAAGCGCATTTCCAATAGTGAGTCGGGGGTTTAGTGAAGAATAAGGATCTTGAAAGATGAGCTGAATATCTTTTCGCAGACTTCTAATCTGCTTTATAGACAATTTGGTAAGCTCCCGACCTTTGTATTTAATACTCCCTTTTGTTGCTGGTTCGAGTTGAAGTATTGTTTTTCCAAGCGTTGATTTCCCACAACCCGATTCACCAACCAGACCCAAGGTCTCGCCTTCAAAAACAGAAAAGCTCACATCATTAACCGCCCTTACCACATGCTTGCGCTTGAACAATCCGGCATTGCTATAATATTCTTTATTCAGGTTTTTAACCTCGAGCAATGGTATACGCGTATAGATATTTTTGTGTCTTAGAGCGCGTTGCTGCGCTGTAACTTCCTTAGGGCTAAAAGAATTGTCGGCCAAAGATGCAATGGTAGGTAATTTTTCCAGACGGCTATCCAGATTGGGTCTTGACGCCAATAACGCCTTTGTGTATTTGTGTCTGGGCGTTTTAAAAATTTGAAATACAGTTCCTTCTTCCACTATATTTCCCTGATACATCACTATTACCCTATCGGCAATTTCAGAAACCAGGCTAAGATCGTGTGATATAAAAAGCATACTCATTTTGGTCTCTTTCTGAAGGGACCTCAGCAGTTCAAGTATTTCTTTTTGTACGGTCACATCGAGTGCAGTAGTAGGCTCATCGGCTATTAACAGTTTTGGTTTGCACCCAATGGCCATAGCGATCATGACCCGTTGCATTTGTCCGCCACTAATTTGATGCGGGTAACTGTTGTACATTTCTTTGGGTCGAGGAAGTTTTACTTTTTCAAAGAGCTGCAGGGTCTCTTTCTTTGCTTCGGAAGGGTTTAGTTTTAAATGATGCTGAAGTATTTCAGAAACCTGAAACCCACAACGAAGAGACGGGTTTAAGGCACTCATGGGTTCCTGAAAGATCATTGCAATCTCATTTCCTCGAATGCCCCGAAGTTCCTTCGGCTTTACATGAACCAGATTTTTTTCTTCAAAAATAATATCGCCAGTGATCTTAGCCGATTTTTTAGGGAGTAATCCCATTATAGCCATGGAAGTGACCGATTTACCCGATCCCGATTCCCCTACGATTCCCAGCACCTCATTTTCAGAAATTGTAAATGAAATAGAATGTATTACCTCAATAAGTTCCTTCTTTTTGCCAAAAGAAATTTTAAGATTATCGATGTCTAAAATACTTTTTCCTGCCATAATTTCAAAGATAGGTGTTTCCGTCTTTTAAATCTCAAATTCGTCTTAACCTAGTAAGTCAGTAGGATTATAGTCTGTAGGAAAAGAATTGTTAATAAATTCTTAATGTAGTTCATCGAAAAGATTTTTGATTTCTCATTTTTTTTACTTGATTCGTACGAACTTAATTGAAAATTTCTCAAAAAAATGCAATTAATATATTTTTTTATTACTCCCCTAAACTAATATATATTGTGTTTTTAGCGCTATTTTCTCATCACTAATCTAAACTTAACTTAAATTATGAAAAACAATTCTTTTTTACCGAAGTGGTTTCTACTAGCTTCGGTCTTCTTCACTTGTGCAGTACTTCATGCACAAACACCTTCTGAAAAAACCAAGATCACGAGTAGATACGACCTTACGGCTCTCGAAAATCTTGAAAACCAGTTAAATTCGAAAGCGAAGGCAAGGAAACAACAGGCCAAAGTAGCTGCCAATCAAAGAAACCTTCAGGAACGGGAAATTTTACCCGATGGAGGGGTCGCAGAACTCCAATACATTGCAGAGGACGGAAGCCCAATTTACTACCGCACTTTTAATGTTAACGCGGCTATTTCGACGCGAGCAAATTACTTGAACAGTGGTGGTGGATTAGGACTTTCTGTCGACGGACAAAACATGATCTGTTATGTCTGGGACGGTGGTCACGCCAGAGTTAGTCATCAGGAATATGACGGCCCGGGTGGTACAAACAGAGTTTCCGTAGAGGATGCTGCTTCGGAAGGAGGAACTCAACTTCATTATCATGCGGCTCACGTAACCGGAACCATAGGGGCTTCCGGAGTACAGGCTAATGCCAAAGGAATGGCGCCCCATTCGAAGGTTCGCGGGTATATGTGGAATAATGATCTTGCCGAGGCAACGTCCGCAGCTGCGAACGGGATGCTGCTATCCAACCACAGTTATGGCTTTCGTTCCGATCTTGTACCCGACTATTATTTCGGAGCCTATATTACAGATTCCAGAGATTGGGATAATGTGATGTATAATGCACCCTATTACTTAATGGTAGTAGCCGCAGGTAATGATGGAAATAACAATTCGTACAACGGCTCACCATTGGCTGGAAATTCATCTTATGATAAACTAACCGGACATTCTACATCTAAGAACAATCTGGTTGTTGCCAACGGGCAGGATGCAAATATAGACGGTAATGGAAATCTAATAAGTGTAACTATTAATAGTTCAAGTAGTGAAGGCCCAACTGATGATTACCGAATTAAGCCCGATATAACCGGAAATGGAACATCACTAACTTCAACTTATGATTCCAGTAATACCGCTTATGGTACTATAAGTGGTACTTCCATGGCATCACCAAATGTTACTGGTACGCTGTTGTTGTTACAGCAACATGCCAACAATATTTTTGGGAGCTATATGAGAGCTTCCACATTAAAGGGTCTAGTTCTGCACACTGCAGATGATGCGGGTCCAACCGGTCCGGATGCTGTTTACGGCTGGGGATTGATGAACGCCAAGCGTGCAGCAGAAACCATTTCGGGCGAAGGACAAAGTTCGAGAATAGAAGAGCTAACATTAACTCCGGGACAGACTTATCAGATTACTGTCGATGCCGACGGAATTAACAACCTTATGGCTTCGATCTCATGGACAGATCCTGCGGGTACAGCAACTACTCAAACTAATTCCAGTACTCCGGTTTTAGTAAACGATCTCGACCTGAGAGTAACTCAGGGAGGTTCTACTTTTTTACCATACCGATTAACGGGAGTTACAACCAACGGTTTGGGAGATAATTATGTGGATCCTTTTGAGCGAATTTCGGTAGCTAATGCTTCCGGAACCTACACGATTACGGTGACTCATAAAGGTTCTTTAAGCGGTGGCGGACAGAACTACAGTCTGGTAATAACAGGTATTATTGCCGGCGGAGCAAACTGTACAGCAGTAACACCTGCCAATGTTGGAGTTAACGGAATAGGCTCAGATTCTGCTATCATTAGCTACGATGCCGTGTCTGGTGCAACATACGATGTAAGATATAGAACAGGATCAGGAAGCTGGACTACAGTAGCTTCAGCAGCAACATCCACAACACTTAACGGGCTTACCCCAACTACTTCATATGAAGCACAGGTACGAAGTAAATGTTCAGACGGAACCATGTCCAATTATTCTGCATCGGTTAATTTTACCACTACAGCCGTTCAGATCAACTATTGTGATTCACAAGGAAATAATATTAATGATGAATACATTGGCCGTGTACAATTAGAAGGTATCGACAATACCAGTGGATCCGGAAATGGGTATTCCGACTTTACAAACATCAACACAAATCTGGTAAAAAATGCTTCAGCAAGTATTACGGTAACCCCGGTTTGGACCGGAACCGTTTATGCCGAAGGCTACTCGGTTTGGATAGATTATAATCAGGATGGAGATTTTACAGATGCGGGAGAACAAGTATGGACTCAGGCAGCAACAACATCCACACCGGTAAGTGGTTCCTTTACGGTATCATCTTCAGCATTAGATGGTGCTACCAGAATGAGAGTATCCATGAAATACAATGGTATTCCAACATCGTGTGAAAGTTTTAGTTATGGAGAGGTTGAGGATTATACGGTCACCATCACAGGGACAGCACCCGACACACAAGCGCCAACGGTTCCAACGAATTTAACAGCTTCAAATATCACCGATACTACGGCCAGTCTAAATTGGACTGCTTCTACAGACAATGTAGGGGTAACCGGTTACGAAGTATTTTCGGGCGGATCGAGCATAGGTACTGTAGCCGGAAATTCGGCTAATATCACCGGGCTCACCGCAGGTACATCGTATACTTTTAGCGTAAGAGCTTTTGACGCGGCCGGAAACAATTCGGCGATGAGTAATACTGTTAATGTTACTACCACAGGTGGTGGAAGTGGCGGATGTACAGGTGGAATATCGTCCCTGCCCTATTCAGAAAGTTTTGAAAGCGGTCTTGGGCAATGGACGCAATCATCTAATGATGATATCGACTGGACTCGTGATTCCGGGGGGACTCCTTCGAGCAACACCGGACCATCCAGTGGAGCTGCGGGTTCCTGGTATATGTATGTGGAAGCATCTTCACCAAATTATCCGAGTAAGCGCGCCATCTTGAATTCTCCGTGTATCGATCTGAGTTCAGAAACAGCTGCGACCTTTACATTTAACTACCATATGTATGGTGCGGCAGATATGGGTAGTATAGCATTGGAAGCCAGTGACGACAATGGAGCATCCTGGACGAGTCTTTGGAGTGAATCAGGGAATAAGGGCAACAACTGGTTGAGTGCGAATATTGACTTGACCGCTTATGCAGGCGGAAGCGTACAATTGCGTTTTAACCGATTGACCGGTTCTACATGGCAAGCCGATATCGCTATCGATAATGTAAATCTATCTGCCGGAGGCGGAGGAACACCTCCAACCGGGTACTGTGCTTCAAATGGAAACAATACTTCCGATGAATATATTCAGAGAGTACAGCTGGGTAGCATTGACAATACTACGGGAGCGTCCACCGGAGGCTATGGGGATTATACTTCCTTATCGACCAATCTCAATAGCAGCAATACCATTACGATCACTCCGGCATGGACAGGAACTGTGTATGCAGAAGGATATGCTGTATGGATCGATTACAACCGCGATGGAGATTTTGGAGATTCGGGAGAATTGGTTTACTCAAGAGCAGCAACTACAGCCAGTCCGGTTTCGGGGAGTTTTACAGTTCCTTCAGGAGCTTCGGCAGGACCTACTCGTATGCGTGTTTCCATGAAATACAATGCCATCCCTACATCGTGTGAATCATTTACGTATGGTGAAGTTGAAGATTATATTGTAGTTATTGGCAGCGCTCCATTTAATGTGACCAACACTCAAACTGAAATCGTGAGTAACCATTCTGAAATATTTAAGGTGTACCCGAATCCGGTGCGTGGTAATACTCTGAATGTAGAGCTCTTAGGTGTTTCGGCAACCGACTATACTATCTTTAATATGCTAGGTCAGGTGATTAGTGAAGGCGACTTTACTAATATGGTCGATGTATCATCACTTCAAAGTGGCGCGTACATTATTCAGATAAACACTGAAAACGCTAAATACGTTAAACGCTTTATTAAGGAATAATTTAATAAGGTATAAAAGAAAAGCCTCCCGATTACAAGCGGGAGGCTTTTTTATTGTCTAATATCTGGTACTTATAGTGGATCACCTACTTTTATATCGCAGCGGTGTCCCGGTTGTCCGTGTGGGGGATTCACTTTTAAATCACCCGTAGCAGGAGTACTACCCGAATTCAATACAGGTGTTTGTTGTGAGTTGATCACCGGAGTTCCCGTTAAAGGAGCCCCAACAGGCAGATCACAACGGTGCCCCGGTTGTCCGTGGGCGGGATTTAAAGCTCCTGTTGCTGTTGTATCTGTAGATTTTACTACTTCATTTGCCTTCACCATGGTAGATTTCTGGGTTGTATCCCCATTGGTTTTGTTTTCATCTGTATTCTCCTTACAGGATTGAAGCAAAGGCAAGGCAATGAGAACCATTCCCATACCTATTTTTTTTGCTGATATTTTCAGTATTTTCATAGCATTTAGTTTAAAATGAGGGCTAAAACTACAAAAAAATAAAGAAAGAGCGTTTTTTATTTAAATGGAAACCACTTCATTATCGTCGAGAATTTCTTCATTGCGAAGACGCAAAAAGATCTGAGCTACTGTTAAGGTATCTTTTTCACAGTATTCTATAATTCGATCCAGATCCTTTTCATTGTAATAGACGTCGCGAACATCGCTCCCGTCAATATCGTCCTTAGGGGATGGAATCCCCAAAACATGAGCCATTAGCTTTAATGAAGTGAACGTCTTGTAGTCACCAAATTTCCATAGTTCGAGTGTGTCTAGATGAGGTACTTCCCAGGGTTTTTTTCCGAAGAGATTCAGTTTAAATGGAATATCTATGCTGTTAATGATCATTCTTCGGGCGATATACGGAAAATCGAATTCCTTACCGTTATGGGCACACAGCAAATGATGCGGTCGGTTAAAATGGGTTTCCAATAATATTTTGAATTCCTTTAAAATGAGAGGTTCTTCTCCATGAAAACTCGTAATTCTAAAGCTTCTCACATCCCCAGTCATTTTAAAATAGCCCACTGAAATACAAATGATCCGGCCAAATTCGGCCCAGATTCCGGCACGTTCATAAAATTCCTCCGGGGTAAATTCTTCCTTGCGCTGGTATTGCGTTTTCTGTTCCCAAAGGGTTTGGGACACCGGATCCAGATCGTTAAAATTCTCAATTTGCGGAACGGTTTCAATATCCAAAAACAGGATATGTTCCAGATTCATTCTTTTTAGCATTATTTGATAGTATTGTGGGGAGCAGGGAGGTTAAAATTACAAAAAATAGTCCACTATTCGTTGAGCATTTTATACACCTCTTCCACATATATGTAGAAATCTGAGCTAAAGGGTTGATCATTTTTTTCACCCCGCTGGTGTCCGAGCCTAATAATGATAATATCATCTTCAGGAATAGTAATCACATATTGCCCCAGAATTCCTCTCATTACGAAAATGTCCTTGTTTAAATGATCGCTCAACCAGAATCCATAGCCGTATTCGGGACTTTCTGGAAATCTTGGTTTGGACGCGAGCTGAACAAAGGAAGAATCGATCAACTGTTGTCCATTCCACAGTCCTTTATCCTTAAAAAGTTTCCCGAACCGTCCAAAGTCACGGGCATTGGAAGCAATACAACAGTAGGCTTTAACCAATCGGTTTTCTGCATCGTCCAATTGCCATAGTGCAGGTTTTTCCATTCCCAGGGGCTGCCATAGACTTTCGTTCAGATAGTCAGGTAATGGTTTGCCAACCGCTTTTTCAATCACCATAGCCAATAACTGGGTGTTACCGCTTAAGTACTTAAAATAGGTTCCTGGCTTTTCAACAACTTCCAGCCCGAGTATGGTTTCTGCAAGATCATCGTCATAATAGGATCGGGCGGTAATGCTAAACGGACTGGTATAGGATTCATCCCAATTGAGACCTGATGCCATGGATGAAAGATCTCCTACCGTCATCCCGGAACCCTTATATTTACTAAAGAAATCCCCAACTTCCTGATCTATCCCCGAAATATATCCGTCGGCAATCGCTTTTCCTAACAATATGGTCGTAATACTCTTTGCCATGGAAAAGGAGTTCGTTTGGGAGGAGGTTCCATAGGCCTCAGCATAATGTTCATACCAAATACTGTCGTTTTTAATGATGAGAAAAGCAACAGTGCCAAGCTCTTCATTGGTAGATATCAGTTTTGCTGAAGGTTTGGTGTTATTGTAATCTTTATGCAGCGGCCAGGGCCGCGGATTAGAACTAGCGGGAATTACTTCGTTTTCAAAATAAGAGTGATCATCGATAAAAGCTGTGGTGTGTCCTGTAAAATAGACCACGCGTACGCCCTTTAAGATGTAATCATAATCGGTGATATACAGCATACCTATAACAAGAACGAGTAATGCTATAAACCATTTCAGAAATCTTTTCATTCACTGACAATTAGAATAATTCCCCCTGTTTCACCGGATTTTCATGAGCCAGGAGCCACTTTTTGCGGTGAAGTCCGCCGGCATATCCCGTTAAGGAACCGTCGCTTCCAATCACGCGGTGACAGGGAATGATGATGGAAATGGGGTTTTTGCCGTTTGCTGAAGCCGCTGCGCGGATTACTTTGGGGTCACCGAGGACATTAGCTACTTTTTGATAGGAGCTTGTTTTCCCGAAGGGTATCTCTTGCAATGTTTCCCATACTTTTTTCTGAAAATCGGTGCCTTGCGGAGCAAGTTTGAGCTCAAATTGATCGCGCTGGCCTTTAAAATATTCGGTGAGTTGGGTTACGGCTGCTTCCAATTCTGAAGGGACTTCTTTTGAAGGGGACACGTTAGAATCTATAAAAACTACAGAAATAATTCCAAATTCATCACCGGTTATTTCCAGAATTCCTATTGGAGTCTGTATTTGAGCTGTTTTCATATTCTTTAATGACTTCAGAAGAATAAAAATACAAAAAAGGGCGGTTTATCTCCGCCCTTTCTCAATTAAGATGCCTTTAGTAGCGGCCGAATTAATTTTTCCCATTTTCTTGCAGCCTGCAAACAGATCTCGGCGCTGGTTCCCGGATCCTCGTCATCTTCCTCTACATAGAACGCAATGTCCTGTTTTTGTTGTGTGCCAACAAGTTCTAGTCCGACCCAATCCAGAGTATTCTTGGAATGTTTCACGGTTTTAACTTGGCAATCTGTCAATTGGGGAAGGTCAATAATCTGAAAGGCATTATTAGTATCCTTTCTATGCGTGAGGATCAACTTTTTTTGCTGATCGTCTATTCCTAATACCAGATTGCCGTTTATTTCGAAAATGCCGAGATTAATTCCTTTTTGTGAGCATAATTTAGCCACACTCTTTTTTACTTTTCGTTCTCTGTTGAACGAATAAATTACCAGATACGCCAAAGGTATGGCGATCACTAATATTATAACGATATCTACGATGAGAGATCCTGTATCCATGATGTAAATTTTAAATTTTTTAAATAGTTGAATAGGGCGTAAACAACGCCCTGGCAGTAGTATTGGCTACTGAATTCTAATAAAAAAATTTAACAGTTTACCAGAAAAAATGGAAAGGAAAGATTTGTTTTGTGAGACGCTCCCTGTGGTCGTTATTTTGGGACAGCGTCTTGTATTTTGAGTTGCTGTCTGAAGCACATACAGGACCTAATAACCCTGTTCCAAAAACTACATAAGATCTGTGATGATCTTTAAAGGTGTTTTGAGATCCTTTATACGAAGAAATCTCCTCAAAGTACAGCGTGTGCTGATGTGTGGCAGTAAGGGAACTATCCCCGCTATCTGTTTGTGTGAGACTGTCGGTGCCGGGAATTGCCCATGCCGAAGCCCCTGAAGCACAAAGCAGCAACAGGAGAAGGAGTAAACTTCCGAAAGATTTCCTTGTTTTCACCGTACAAATGTAGGTCAAAATTTGAAACCCAATTTATAAAATATTGCTAATTATTGGGGCGATAAGAAAATTATTCATTCTCTTCAGAGGAGTCCTGAAGATTGATTCCCATTCGTTTGGCACGTCTTTCCCAGTTTTTTCGCGCCTGAACTTGCATATCTTCAATGTCGTCACTTTCATCCATGATCTCAAGACCCAGCAAGGTTTCTATAATGTCTTCCATGGTAACGATGCCTGTGGTATTTCCAAATTCATCGACGACCAGCGCAATATGTGCACGTTGTTTTATAAATGTATCAAACAAGTCGGGAATGGGGGTGTCACTCTGCACCACAGTCATTTCACGTTTAATTTCGCTAAGCGGTTTGTCACCGTGTTCTTCCACAATTTCTTCCAAAAGGTCGTCCCGAAGAATAAAGCCGGTGATGTTATGACTTCTACCTTCATACACCGGAATTCGGGAAAAGCGTAAGCTTTTGTTTTGTTCGTGAAATTCGGAAAGTGTCACCGATTCATCTTCAGAAATAACTACCGGAAACGGCGTCATAACATTTTTTGCCGTTACCGATTTAAAAATGAGAAGGTTTTTAATAACAGCACTTTCGTTTTCTTCAAAAACGCCTTCCTGTTCCGCTGCATCGGTAATGGCCAGAAATTCTTCTCTACTCATGGTACTTACATGTGCCGATTTCCCGATAAGCTTGGTGGTAAGGGTAAGGATCCACAGGATTCCTGTATATTTCAGCGGGATGATGATGACGTTGAGGAAGATTGCCGTAAATCGACCTAGTTTTTTCCAGTAGGTAGCTCCAATAGTTTTTGGGATGATCTCTGAAACCACTAAAATGAGTAGGGTCATGATCGCCGATACGATCCCAACAATGTTGATTCCCCAAAATTCGACTTTGTAAGGTAATTTTTCGGCCTGAACCCCAACTAGAATTGCACCCACCGTGTGCGCAATGGTGTTTAGGGTTAGTATTGCGATCAATGGCTGATCGATATCTTTTTTATAATTTGCAAGTGTTTTGGCGTATCCTCGTCCTTCCTTAGTTTTTATTTTAATAAATGTTGGCGTAAAACTAAGCAAGGCAGCTTCCAAAATGGAGCATAAAAAAGAAAAAAAGATGGAAAGTAAGGCGTAAACTATTAAAAGCGTCATCTATTTATTTTGTTACAAGGTAAAGATTTGACTAAAAAATCTCGCTTAAAAAAACCATAAATTTACCAACCTACATAAGAAGGTGGTTCAATTTTTTTAAGGTTAAGATAAACGATTAATTGTCCTCGGTGGTGTGTCACATGGTCTTGCAGTAAATTAAGGATTTGAAGCTTACTTTTTTCTCCGGCAAAGAACTCCGCGGTGGTTAAAAAGTCTTCTTCTGAAGTATTCAGAATGCGTTCTGTAACCTTGTCAAAAGAGGAAGCAAGCAGTAAAATAGTTTCTTCTTTGGTTGCAGGAAGATATTTTTTGGTACGATCGTATTCTTCCGAAGAAAAATAAGTAGTACTCAACCAATCCATATTGCTCTTAATATGAAGGAGTTGCTCTTTAAAACTCATTTGCCTTTCAGTAGGTTTAAAATTGTATTGATCGGCCGGCATTACTTCGGCAATTCCCAGCAAATAAATTTTAGAATTTTCCCATTTTTCAAGAAACGCATCTTTGGGCGTAATTTGCTGAGCTTGGTAAGGCATTGTAATAACGAGTGCTATAAGTAGGGTAAAAAAGGTATTTTTCATAGGTTAAAGATACTTCCTTACTGAATTAATTTCACGACATCTTTAGCAAAGTAACTCGCAATGATATGTGCCCCGGCTCTTTTAATCGCAGTGACTTGTTCCATCATCACAGCATCGTGCTCCAGCCAACCCTTGGCTGCCGCCGCTTTTAACATAGCATATTCGCCACTTACCTGATAAACCGCCACGGGCACATCTACAGCTTCACGAATATCCCTCACAATATCCAGATAGCACAATCCCGGTTTCACCATTACAATATCTGCACCCTCGTCTATATCCATCAAAGTTTCTTTTAATGCTTCTCTTCGGTTGGCAGGATCCATCTGATACGTTTTTTTGTCCTTCGGAATGTCTTTCTTGTCTACCGGAGCCGAATCGAGCGCATCGCGGAAGGGTCCGTAAAAAGCTGAAGCGTATTTTGCACTGTAACTCATAATTCCGGTGTCGTGGAATCCTTCGTCTTCCAGCAGACTTCGAATTTCAAAGATTCGTCCATCCATCATATCACTGGGCGCCACAAAATCGGCCCCGGCTTTGGCGTGAGACAATGCCATTTCTGCGAGTACTGCGTTGGTGTCGTCATTGATGACTTTTGCTTCGGAAACGATTCCGTCGTGACCAAACACCGAGTAAGGATCGAGGGCTACATCGGTCATTACAAGCATTTCAGGAACCGTATTTTTAACCGTTTGAATGGCGCGTTGCATGAGTCCGTTGGCATTTAAGGCTTCTTTCCCGGTATTGTCCTTTAAATTATCGGGAACTTTTACAAAGAGCAGTACACTTTTTAGTCCCAGAGACCATAATTCCTTGATCTCGACGGGAAGCAGATCCAAGCTGTATCTGTAATATCCCGGCATGGATGCAATTTCTTCTTTTACACCTTTGCCTTCTACGATGAAAATAGGAACCAAAAAGTCATTGGGAGTGATGATGGTTTCTCTTACCAGACTTCTAATAGCTTCGGACGTTCGTAAACGGCGGTTTCTTCGGATTGGATACATAGTTTTAATAATTGGTTCTAATCATTAAACCCAGTCTTTTGGGTTTTTCAGCACATTTATAAGTTTTTCCTCTTCACTTCCCGGTTTGGGTTGGTGGTTGTATTTCCATTGTACTTTGGGAGGAAGGCTCATTAGGATACTTTCTATTCGACCGTTGGTTTTTAGTCCGAATAGCGTTCCTTTATCATGCACAAGGTTGAATTCTACATAACGTCCTCGCCTAATTTCCTGCCAGTATCGGTTTTCTTCGGAATAAGGCGTCGATTTGCGCTTTTCCACGATTGGAAGATAGGAATTGAGGAAATTATTCCCTGTTTCGGTAATAAACTCATACCATTGTTGCATGCTCATCGATTCAGTTTCCTTTAAATAATCGAAGAACAATCCTCCAATACCCCGGGCTTCCTTGCGATGGGCGTTATAAAAGTATTCATCGCAACGTTTTTTATAGTGTTCGTAGAAATTAGGATGATGTGCATCACAGGAACGTTTGCACACCGTATGAAAATGACGGGCATCCTCTTCAAAAAGGTAATAAGGAGTAAGATCCTGGCCGCCACCAAACCATTGAGTGACGATGTTTCCTTTTGCGTCGTATAATTCAAAATAACGCCAATTGGCATGTACTGTTGGAACAAAGGGATTTACCGGGTGAAGCACCAGACTAAGACCACAGGCAAAAAAATCGGCTTCTTCCACGCCAAAATACCGCTGCATGGATTCGGGGAGTTTTCCGAAGACTTCACTTGTATTGACACCCCCTTTTTCGAAGACCGCACCATTTTCTATGATCCTGGACCTTCCGCCTCCACCTTCCGGTCTTTTCCAGAGATCTTCGATAAATATAGCTTTTCCATCCACTTTTTCCAGTTGAGACGTGATGGAATTCTGGAATTGGGTGATATAGTTTACAAATTGATCTTTCATGATGGCTGAACGACTTTAAGCGTTGGTTTTTCCCAAAGGAGATCAACCGTTACAGTACTTGCAGCGGTCACGGAGAGCGGTAATACTAAGATGATCCCAACAATGGGGATAAGTAACATTGCCATAAAAACTATTCCGTTTCCAATGGCAAATCCGCGATGTCTTTTTACAAATTGCACACTTTCTTTGTATTTTAAATGTCTTTCCAAAGTATAGTCCATATTTCCGAAGCCGGCGTAATACGATTGAACCAAAAAGAGTAAAATTGTCGATATAAACCCTATAATGGGGATAAAACCAATGAGTAAAATAGGGATGGTTAGTAGTAGTTCCATCATTAAATTCCTTATGTTAACACGGGTTCCGCGCCACAATTGCTGGGAAAAGGATGTGTCTCTATGGAGATGGTCTGCTCCGCTAATATGTGTTTCTATAATTTCGGAAACCGGACTCATAAACGGGGCGCTTAAGGCCATTACAATATGTTTATAAAGGATAAGACCGATGGCGATTACAATAAAAGCTCCTAAAATATCGCTAATAGTTCTAAATGTTTCGGCACCCCATTCCCAGAACCAGATTTTTGAAATCAATCCGCCAATATTGTCCGATAACCCCCAGGCTGCAAATCCTATTATTGAGGCTGTGATCAAACTAATACCAATGGGAACCAAAAAGTAGGGCCATAGGTTGAGAGTTCCAATTAATTTGAAACTACCTCCGTAGGCTTTAATACCGCTAATAATATTTTTTATCATGGTTAATGGGCGATATAGATTAGATTTTCTTCAGAATCTTCAATTTCATTCATTTTCGAGACTTTTTGAGCATTTTCGGCCATATTTTGAAGAAAATTGATGATTTCCGTGTCATTTTTAAAGGTTTTTGACCTAAAAACAACGCGTCCTATGTTATTATTATGGAGGTCCATGGCTTGGTCCAATGGGTCGTTTTTTGTTACTTTTTCGTATAAATCGGTCACTTTTTTAGCCCAAAATTCACTTTTTTCATCATTTTTTGTGATTTTTAGTGTTTTTTGGCAAATCAACACATTCCATAAGGCGTGTCGGAACGCGTTTGCTTTATTACCTCTGTGATGCGCTTTCCCGTACAGCCGATTACAGATTGAAAATGTTTGTTTTGTCGCTTTCAATGTTGGAATTATAAGCAAGGGTTTTTTCAGAAAAATAAAACCAAATTGAACCAATTGGCTCAAACTTAAGGTGCTTATTCGCTTCCAGATATTCACTATTCTACTTTGTATTCTTTTACGGCTTCAATAAATGCTCCTGCATTTTCCAACGGAATATTAGGCAAAATTCCATGACCTAAATTTACAATATATCGGTCTTTTCCAAATTCGTTGATCATTTGAGTCACCATGCGTTTAATTTCTGACGGCGGACTAAAGAGTCTTGTAGGATCGAAATTTCCCTGAAGAGTAATTTTACCACCGCTAAGATAACGTGCGTTCTTAGCAGAACAGGTCCAATCTACACCCAACGCTGAAGCACCACTTTTTGCCATAGTGTCTAAAGCAAACCAACATCCCTTTCCAAAAGCGATCACATGGGTTTCATCTTTTAGGGCATCGATGATCTGTTGTATGTACTGCCAGCTAAATTCCTGATAGTCCGTAGGCGACAACATACCACCCCAGCTGTCGAATACCTGAACTGCGTTGACTCCGGCCGTAACTTTTTTCTTCAGATATAAAATTGTGGTATCGGTGATCTTTTGTAATAGTTCATGTGCTGCCGTCGGTTGAGTAAAGCAAAATTCTTTGGCTTTGTCGAAATTCTTGCTGCCCTGTCCCTGCACACAATAACAAAGAATTGTCCACGGACTCCCCGCAAAACCAATTAACGGAATCTCATCATTGAGTTTTTCCTTGGTCATTTTAATAGCCTCCATCACATAACCGAGGGTGTCGTCTATATCGGGTACGACAACACGGTCCAGATCTTTCTGACTACGTATGGGATCTGGCAACCAGGGTCCGATACCGGGTTTCATTTCAACGTCTATGTTCATCGCCTGTGGAATGACAAGAATATCACTAAATAGTATGGCTGCATCCATACCGTATCTACGTATAGGTTGAACGGTGATCTCACTGGCAAGTTCGGGTGTTTGGCAACGGGTGAAAAAGTCGTATTTAGCCTTAATTTCCATAAATTCGGGAAGATACCTTCCTGCCTGTCGCATCATCCACACCGGCGGACGGTCCACAGTTTCTCCTCTAAGGGCTTGTAAAAAAAGATCGTTTTTAATCATTTTCCTTTAAAATTTTCACAGCCTTTGCGATCACACTCTCCACAGTTGCAGCATTGGCGATTTTTATATTATGGGTATGTTTTTTTGCTTCGGAAGCGGTAGTTTCTCCAATACAAAATGCCATGCTGTTTCCCATGGAATTGTGTAAACAGAAACTTTCAACGCCACTCGGACTAAAAAACAGAATTCCGTTGAATAATTGATCGAATTTAATCGGATTTAGCTCAGTTTTGTATGATTTTACTTCAAAAAGTTCGATATTTTCATTTTTTAGAATTTCAGGAAGTTCATCTCTACGTCTTGTTCCGCAGAAATAATGAAATAGCTTGTTTTTATCATTATTTACAATAAAATTTGCTAATTCTGAACCATTTTGCGCAAAAAATGACACTTTTTGGTTATGTTCTTCTAAAAGTCGCTTTGTTTTTTCACCTACACAGAAGATCGATTGAAACGGTGAATCTTTTGCCTTGTCTAGAAGATTTTTTGCCAACATCGCTCGTACCGAATTCTGACTCGTAAAAATGGCATTTTTTGCTCCTTCAGGAATGGCAAAATCCAAAAATTCAATCGAAATGGCGTTGTAATCGATGACCGAAATACCGGCATTCAACAACAGATTCATTTGTGACACACTTAATTTTTTTGTTGAAAGCACCCTCACAGCTTTGTTCGTATCGATTCCATGACCTCCTTACCCCCGTTTTCCAATATTTCAAGAGCGCACTTTTTTCCGAAGTCTTCAAATTCGTTTATGGAAACAGACTTTTCGATCTCAAGTTTGGTAACTCCGTCCAATGAAAATAAAGCTCCCTTAAACTGAATCTTGTCGTTAATAATCTGAGCAATAGCGCCTATAGGTGCCGTACAACCCCCCTCCAGAGTTTTCAAAAACTCGCGCTCCATATGTGTGCAAACTTCAGAATTTAAGTCGTTAAGCTTTTGAGTCGCTTCAAGCGCGTAGGCGTCATTTTCTAAAGCAGCAATTACCATGGCACCTTGTGCAGGAGCCGGAATCATCCATTCGAGAGTTGTATAGTGTTTAGGTAATAAGTTAATTCGTTCCAATCCCGCTTTGGCAAAGATGGCCCCCTGCCACCCGCTATCCTCGAGCTTTTTCAACCTCGAGTTTACGTTACCACGTAAACCCACCACTTTGTGGTGTGGATAGCGGTGGAGCCACTGCGCTTTTCTACGTAAACTTCCGGTTGCGATTGTGCAAGGCTCATCGTACTTGAATTCTGAATTCGAAACAAGAATATCATCTGAAGAAGCTCTTGGCAATACTGCCGATTGGACTATTCCCTCTGGAAGCAGTGTTGGAACATCTTTCATGCTATGCACCGCTATATCTACTGTCCCATTTAACATGGCGACATCCAGCGTTTTTGTAAATATTCCGGTAATTCCCAACTCGTACAACGGTTGGTCCAATTGTAGGTCTCCGGTAGATTTTACGGCAACAAGCTCGGTGCTATAGCCTAATTGTTCTAACCCGTTTTGTACAGTTTCTGCCTGCCATAAGGCCAGTTCGCTGTCACGAGTACCTATTCTTATGACTTTCTTCATGGGTTGGTTTTTGAAAGTTGAAAAACCCTATGGATCAATTCCATACTTTCTTGAGTTGAGGCGGCATCGTCTTTTAAGTGATTGGCAAAATGTGTGGTGATCTTTTGAATGATCCTGTCGCTTATGATCTCAGCCTGTTCCTCATTGAAGTCACTCCGTTTTTTACGCTGAAAATCGATTTCATTGGATTTTATTTCAGATAATTTGCTTTTTAAAGCCTTTATGGTTGGTGCAAACTTTCTATGCTCTGTCCAGCTGTTGAAATCGGTTAGAATTTCATTGATAATAACCTCTGCCCTTGGGATCTGAGATGCCCTGTGTTCGAGGGTTTTATCGGTTACGGAAGATAGCTCATCGAGATGAATGAGCGTGACCAATTTGTTTTCCTTCACCTCCGTTGCAACATTCCTGGGAATCGAAAGATCCAGAATAAGCAATGGTTTCTTTAGATACAACAATTCCTTCGAAATGGTAGGCTGCTGGGCTCCGGTGGCAACTATAAGGATATCACTTTGAGAGATCTCGCTTTGAATGTTGGCGTAGTCCTTAACGATGAGGTTGAATTTCCCCGCCACGGCTTCAGCTTTGGTTTTTGTCCTATTTATGAGCGTTATATGCTCGTTTTTGGTGTGCTTTATTAGATTTTCGCAGGTATTTCTACCAATTTTGCCGGTTCCGAAGAGTAAAATGTTTTTTTCTGAAACATAAGGAACACGCGCCATAATATATTGTACAGCCGCAAAACTAACTGACGTTGCGCCGGTGGATATTCCCGTCTCATTCTTAATACGCTTACTCGCCTGTATCACAGCATTGGCAAGCCGTTCCAGATACGGACTCATGAGCCCGAGTTTTTTAGACAATCGGAAACTCGTTCTCAATTGACTTATTATTTCAAAGTCTCCAAGGATCTGACTGTCGAGTCCGGTAGCGACTCTAAATAGATGTTCAACCGCTTCATGGTTTTTATGGACATAAGCCACTTTCTCAAATTCATCGATAGAACCGTGGGTGTGCTCACATAATAACTTTATGAGTTGAAAGGGGTGTTCGGCAATTCCGTAGAGCTCGGTTCTATTACATGTGGAAATGACGGTGAGGGCCGAAATTCCCTCTTCCTTTGCATGCTTCAGGATGGCGGGCTTGGCCTCTTCAGCAATACTAAAATGCCCCCTAATTTCGGCGTCTGCCTTTTTATAATTGAGACCAATCGCGTAAAAAGTTCCTTCCAAAGGAATAGTGGTAAGTCGTTTTCCGTTATTTTTCATATCGAACACGGCAAAAATATTATTTGAATTAATCAATAAATAACGCCAGAAGTATCATTTATGTCGAAAGCTGTAAAAAGAATTGTAAAATTCATGACTTTACTGCAAATTCCCTATTTTTGCAGGGCATAACGAGAATTTGAATAGTGTGATTTAGAATAATTCTAAATAAAACGACAAAGCTATGAATGAAATTTCTAAAAAAAATGTCGCTGCAAGTTTATATACCGAAACATCGATAGAAGATGGGTTTTTTATACTGCGTTTTGATAATGAAACTACTGATTATCAAAATAGTAAACGAGAAATCAACTCAAATTTTATTCAGTTTCATTTTTGTCTGAAAGGATCGGCCAGTCTCAGTTTTAACGACGGTACCTATCGCTTACCACTAAAAGAGGATATGTCTCTATTATTGTACAACCCGCAGCGTGACCTGCCACTGGATATTACCATAAACAGCAATTCCTGGGTGCTTTCAGTATTGTTACCCATCAAAAAGTTTCACGGATTGTTTTCGCGGGAAGCCAATTACATTAGCTTTTTAAGTGAAGAGAATAAGGATCGCAAGTATTATAAAGACGGGCAGATCACACCTTCCATGGCTATTGTGTTAAACCAGTTGTTCAATTTTAGCCTACACCCTTCAGTAAAAACTCTTTATTTTAAAGGGAAATGTTACGAATTGCTGAGTCTGTATTTTAATCGACCTTCTAATGTCGATGTAGAACAATGTCCATTTTTGGTGGATGAAGAAAATGTATCGAAGATCAAAAGAGCAAAGGAGATCATCATAGCCCGAATGGCCGAGCCACCCACCCTACAGGAGCTGTCTAAGGAGATTCACTTGCCGCTAAACCGATTAAAGGAAGGCTTTAAGCAAATTTACGGAGACTCGGTCTTCAGTTTTTTATACGATTACAAGATGGAGGTGGCGCGACAATTACTGGCAACAGGTTCTCACAATGTGAATGAAGTAGGACTTAAAGTGGGCTATAGTACCTCAAGTCATTTTATTGCTGCCTTCAAGAAGAAATACGGAACTACTCCCAAGAAATTTGTTATGTCTTTATCGGCATAACATTTTAATTATAGCTCCATAGATTCTATCTACACCCTAAAGGCTTTATTTTAAATAATAGCAGTATTTTTGTGCTGCTGAAAAATTACTATGAAAAAAGGAGTTCTGCTTGTTAATTTAGGTTCCCCGGATAGCACCGACACTAAAGATGTAAAGCGATATCTCGATGAATTTTTAATGGATCCGAGGGTAATCGATGTTCCCCGTTGGGCTCGTATTCTCCTGGTTCGCGGTATTATATTAAACACCCGGCCAAAGCAATCGGCCGCCGCATATAAAAGAATATGGTGGGATGAAGGTTCCCCCTTAATAGTGATCTCACGAAGACTTCAGAAGAAAGTACAGGACAATGTGACCCTCCCTGTTGCTCTGGCGATGCGATATGGAAGTTTAACGCTGAAAAAAGGGTTGCAGGAATTGCGTGATCAGGGCGTAGATGATGTGCTGGTGGTTCCACTATATCCTCAGTTTGCAATGGCAACGACTGAAACGATTAACGTAAAAGTGGAAGAACTTCGTAAAGAATTTTTCCCTACGATGGAAATTACTTCTTTACCGGCTTTCTATAATCAGCCGGAATACATTAAAATACTCTCAAAAAGCATCTCTGAAGCCCTGGAAGGTCTCGATTATGAGCATCTTTTATTTAGTTATCACGGGGTTCCCGAAAGACATATTCGCAAAAGTGACATTACAAGATCGCATTGTAAAATAGATAATACATGCTGTGTAACTCCCTCTGCAGCCCATCGCTTTTGTTATCGCCACCAATGTCTTGAAACCACTAAACTTGTAGTAGACGCATTAAACCTTCAAGAAGGAACCTATTCAACTTCATTTCAATCCCGTCTTGGGTTCGATCCCTGGCTGCAGCCTTACACCGACCGGACCATTGAACGATTGGGAAAATCCGGGATTCGGAAAATGGTAATCGTTACTCCGGCCTTCGTAAGTGACTGCCTGGAAACTCTCGAAGAGATCGCCATGGAGGGAGAAGAAATTTTTCATGAGGTTGGAGGAAAGGAATTTACAACCGTCCCATGCCTCAACGATCGGGATGATTTTGCCTCGTTTCTGGCAGGAAAGATCGACGAATGGCGAATCGTAGATCATAAAAATGCAATAGCTTAATGGCAGATCAGAAACGATCATCGATATTGGGCACCAACTCCATCAGTAAACTACTGGTAATGCAGGCAGTTCCTGCCTCCATCGGAATCTTGGTAATGTCACTCAATATGATCGTCGACACCATTTTCGTGGGAAGATGGATCGGTCCGTTAGCGATCTCTGCCATCACCGTGGTTATTCCGGTGACTTTTTTTATTGGAGCCATCGGACTCTCCATAGGAATTGGCGGAAGTTCGGTGCTTTCCAGAGCTCTGGGTTCAGGGAATGAAGATAAAGCACATCGTGTTTTCGGAAACCAGATCACGCTTACTTTTTTATCTTCAGGGTTACTGGCTATCATTGGCCTAATTTTTCAGGATTTTTTCATTGAATTCTTTGGAGCCGACGAGTCGTTTAAGGATCTCGCACTTATTTATTACCGTATTGTGATGTACGGTATCGTGATGCTTGCCATGTGTATGATGGGGAACAACGTGATACGGGCAGAAGGCAAGCCTAAATTTGCAATGTACGCCATGATGTTACCGGCCATTGGGAATATTTTTATGGATTATATCTTAATCAATGTATTCGATTTTGGCATGGAAGGTGCCGCTTGGGCAACCTTTATCAGCTATGCCATCTGTTTTGCATTTATCCTCTGGTTTTTCATTTTTAAAAGTGAATTGAGAATTACCGCCTCTTATTTAAAACTTCAGAAGAAATTAGTGACAGAAATAAGCAGTTTAAGCTTTGTAACCCTGGCAAGGCAAGCCACCATTAGTGTGCTTACCATACTGCTCAATAACGTTCTTATCTCTGTAGGGGATGCTCTGGATGTGGCTTCCTACGGAATTATAAGCCGAATGCTCATGTTCGCTCTTTTCCCTGTCATTGGTGTAAACCAAGGGTTTTTGCCAATCGCGGGATACAATTACGGAGCGGGATATTATCAGAGAGTGCGGGAGTCTATTAATACATCCATTAAATATTCGGGAGGACTTGCATTGTTCATATTTACCCTCATCATGATCTTCCCTACCGATATCGTGTCAATATTTATAAGTAATAATGAAACTTTGGATGCCAAAACACTTGCGGATAATGCAGAGATTCTGAACCGTACGCCATCTGCATTGCGCTGGGTGTTTGCCGCAACACCTATTATTGCAGTACAACTTATAGGGGCATCCTATTTCCAAGCCATTGGTAAGGCCGTTCCGGCACTTCTATTAAGTTTAACGAAGCAAGGCTTTTTTCTTATCCCGCTAATTCTTATCCTTCCGGCATTTTATGGAGTATGGGGAGTTTGGATCTCTTTTCCCATTGCCGATGTGTTGGCTACTGTAGTAACCGGATACTATCTGAATAAAGAAGTGCGAAGAACCTTGCGCTGATTTTTCTGAAATATGTATCTTTAAAAAAATCTATAGATACGTATATTATGACCCGATTTACACTAACCCTAAGTTTTTATATTTCTATTATTTTCTTCGGAATTTTCCCCGAATCCACGCAGGCACAATCCTATGACGAATCACTTTACGGAGCGCTGGAATACAGATTAATCGGCCCTTTTAGGGGTGGCCGAAGTGCAGCGGTTACCGGAGTTCCCAACAAACCGAATCTTTTCTATTTTGGAGCTACAGGAGGCGGTGTGTGGAAAACTGAAGACGGCGGGCGCAGTTGGAAAAATATTTCGGACGGATTTTTTGGAGGCTCTATAGGAGCTATTGAAGTAGCTGAAGATGATCCGAATGTGATCTACGTAGGTGGAGGTGAAAAGACAGTTAGGGGGAACGTATCTTCAGGTTACGGAATCTGGAAGACGGTCGATGCAGGAAAGACTTGGACGAATATGGGCTTAAAGAATAGCAGACATATCCCCAGAATTACTACCCACCCAAGGGATCACAACATCGTCTACGCTGCCGTTTTAGGAAATATCTATAAACCTACTCAGGAGCGTGGCGTGTATAAAAGTATCGATGGCGGTAAGAGCTGGAATAAAATACTATTTGCCAATGAAGATGCCGGGGCAGTAGATCTTATCATGGATCCAAATAATCCGCGAATCTTATATGCATCAACATGGAACGTACGAAGAACTCCATATAGTTTGAGTAGCGGGGGAGACGGGTCTGCGCTTTGGAAAAGTACAGATAGCGGAGAAACTTGGAAGGAAATCTCAACCAACACAGGGTTTGCAAAAGGAACTTTAGGAATTATTGGTGTTACTGTTTCTCCTGTAAATAGCGAACGTGTTTGGGCCATTGTTGAGAACAAGGATGAAGGAGGAGTGTACCGAAGTGATGACGGAGGTGATACCTGGAGTCTTATTAACAGTGAGCGCAGTTTAAGGCAACGCGCTTGGTATTATACGCGTATCTATGCAGATTCTAAAGATATTGACGCCGTGTATGTATTAAATGTACGATACCACAAAAGTACCGATGGAGGTAAAACATACAGTACCCATAACGCACCACATGGAGACCATCACGATCTTTGGATCGCCCCTGAAAACCCTAAGAGAATGATCATTGGAGATGATGGTGGAGCACAGGTTACTTATGACGGAGGCGAAACCTGGAGCACTTATCACAATCAGCCAACTTCTCAGTTTTACAGAGTGACGACAGATAATTCATTTCCGTATCGCATATATGCGGCTCAGCAGGACAATTCCACCATACGAATTACCCATCGAAATGAAGGCTGGAATATCAACGAGGAAGATTGGGAATCGACAGCCGGAGGAGAAAGTGCGCATATCGCGGTAGACCCCGAAAATAACGACATTGTTTACGGAGGGAGTTACGACGGTTTTCTAACCCGCTATAATCACGAAACCGGAACCGTAAGAAGCGTAAGTGTATGGCCGGACAATCCTATGGGGCATGGAGCAGAAGAGATGAAATACCGCTTTCAGTGGAACTTTCCTATTTTCTTTTCACCTCACGACCCTAACAAGTTGTATACAGCTTCAAATCATTTGCACGTTACCACTAATGAAGGGGAAAGTTGGGAGGTAATTAGCCCCGATCTTACCCGAAATGACCCCGAAAAACTAAAATCCTCTGGCGGACCAATTACCCAGGACAATACTTCGGTAGAATATTATTGTACCATTTTTGCCGCTGCCGAATCGCCTATAACCCCCGGATTACTTTGGACCGGGAGTGATGACGGATTGGTACACATATCCCGTGATGGCGGAAAGAATTGGGAAAATGTCACCCCTAAAGGAATGCCCGAGTGGATGATGATTAACAGTGTAGAGCCTTCGGTATTCGATTCGGGGACCTGCTATATCGCTGGGACAAAGTATAAAACTGGCGATTTTGCGCCCTATTTATACAAAACCACAGATTACGGAAAAAGCTGGAAGAAGATCACCAACGGAATTGCAGAAGAACATTTTACGAGAGTAGTAAGAGAAGACCCTAAGCGCAAAGGCCTCTTATATGCGGGTACTGAAACCGGAATGTATATCTCCTTCGATGATGGTGTCAACTGGAAGCCATTTCAACTAAATCTACCCATAGTACCCATCACCGATCTTGCACTTAAGAACAATAACCTTATCGTAGCTACACAGGGAAGAAGTTTGTGGATCATCGATGATCTGTCAGTGATACACCAACTGGCCGATGCGAAAGGCAAGGAAGTATATCTTTTCAAACCCAAGGACACTTATCGCATGGGTGGGAATTCTCGTAGTGGATCATTAACGACAGGAACCAATCATCCGGCCGGGGTAATGACCTACTTTTATGTGAATGACCCTTCAGAAAAAGAAATAAAACTGAGCTACCTCAACGCTAAAAACGATACCATCAAGTCTTTTAGTACAAAGGGCAAAGAAGACAAACTAAAAGTGGAAAAGGGAGCGAACTATCATATCTGGGACATGCGAGGTAAAGGAGCCGAACGCCTTAAAGGAATGATCCTTTGGTGGGCAAGCACCGAAGCACCTCAGGCGGTTCCGGGACAGTACAAGGTGATATTAACTGTAGACGGAGAAAACTACAGTCAGACCTTTACCATCCTACCCGATGGGAATGCCGAAACCGATGCAGCAGGCATGCAACGACAATTCGATTTTATTACCGATGTGAATAAAACCATTGACAAGGCGCATAAATCGATTAAAAAAATAAGGGATATTAATGGACAGCTTAAAGCTTTTCAAGAGCAATATAAAGATAATGAAGACGTTAAACCGCTGGTTGAAAAGGCTAAGGAGCTAAGTGAGAAGTTTTCGGAAATTGAAAAAGCGCTGTACCAGACCCAGAATAAGAGCGGACAGGATCCGTTGAATTTTCCTATTAGGCTCACCAACAAACTTGCACATTTAAACAGTTTGGTGGGAATGGACGACTTTCCGCCCACAGTACAGGACGTAGCCGTAAAGGACGAGTTAACCCAGAAGATCAACGCAGAGCTGGCTAAATTCGATGCTTTGATCTCTCAGGAAATCGTTTCCTTTAACCGTGAATTTAACAGCAAAAACCTGAATTATTTATTTGTTGAAGACAGCGAAGAGTAATTGTTACTCCATTTGAAACAACATGGAATACGACTATATAAAATCCTTGCATCTCATTTTTGTGATTACCTGGTTCGCCGGACTTTTCTACATTGTGAGATTATTTGTTTACCAGATCGAAGCGTTCCATAAACCACCTCCGGAAAAGGAAATCCTTGGAAAACAATTTAAGATCATGGCAAAACGATTGTGGACGATCATTACCTGGCCGTCCATGATTCTGGCTTTGGGTTTTGGGATCTGGGTAGTTGCCTTACGACCCTTTTACCTTACTGATGCATGGATGCAGGTAAAACTGGTTTTTGTATTCCTGTTGATCATTTATCATTTTAAATGCCATACTATTTTTAAACAGCTTCAAAAGGATATAGTAAAGCATTCGTCAAATTTTATGCGCCTTTTTAATGAAGGGGCTACCATTATTCTGTTTGCTGTTGTATTTCTGGTAATTCTGAAAAATGCCGTAAACTGGATCTACGGAACTATGGGTATCATCGTTTTTTCGGTGTTAATCATGTTAGGCTATCGAATGTACAAACGAATACGTCAAAAAAATGACGAATAAGAAGTATGGGCAATTCCCAATTAAATATTCCAGAATGGTGCAATTATTGCTCGGATTTTCAAAAAATTAGGTCATGAGGCTCTCCAGATCATTGCGCTTTCGAATATTTCTCTCTATGCTGCTGCTGGTCGTCGGGGCGTCCATTCTAATTGCTATAGTAACGATTTATCAATACAGAGAAGAAGCGCAGGACTACCACAGGGAACGTCTTCAGCGTAAGGAAATAAACATACGTGAAAATATAAACTATGTCCTTAGGAATACCACCTATCCGGTTCAAACCGACCAGTTGCCACTTATTTTTAAAGATAAGATATACGAATTAAAGGATATTCACAATTTGGAGATCTACTTATACGATCTCGACGGGAATTTGCTAAAGTCTTCTAAGGCCTCATTTTTTAAAGATACCGCGCATAGCAAGATCCCAAAATATGTAATGGATGCCCTTCAGAATACATCCTCTAAAAGTTATGTAGAGGAGTTTGAAGAAGACGGACAGGAATATCAATCCTCTTATACCTATCTCACAGACAGCTATTTTAAGCCTCTTGCCATACTTAACCTGCCGTATATTGAGGACGATGGATTTATAAAAAAAGAGCTTAAAGAAAATCTTACGAGGCTTGGAATGGCTTATATCTTTATGATCCTTATCGCGATTACTTTAGCCTATTTTCTCTCTACGTATATAACACGATCCCTCAACGAGATAAGCGAGAAGATTATCGATACGCGTCTTAATAAGCGAAATAAAAGAATCGATATCGCCAAAAATACCACTGAGGAAATCACAAATCTTGTGAAGGCCTATAACGGAATGATCGATGAATTAGAAAGCAGCGCGGCTCAATTGGCTGCCAGTGAGCGGGAAGCCGCCTGGCGTGAAATGGCGAAGCAGGTAGCACATGAAATTAAGAATCCGTTGACCCCTATGCGCCTCACGGTACAGAGTTTTCAACGTAAATTCGACCCGGAAGACCCCGATGCTCAGAAGAAAATTGACGAGTATAGCAATACGCTAATTCAACAAATAGACACCATGAGCTCGATCGCCTCGGCATTTTCCACCTATGCACAAATGCCGGCGCAGCAGGATGAAACCCTCAATGTGGTAAAGATCACAAAACTAGCTCTTGATATTTTTAATGAAGACTATATCTATTTCTTTTCTGAAGAAGAAGAGATCATCGCCAGATTTGACCGTACGCAGTTAATACGCGTGATCACTAATCTTGTTAAAAACAGTATTCAGGCCGTGGAGCAAAAACAACCTGAAGAACCCCGAATTGAAGTAAAGGTGTTTGCTGAACCGGGCGTAGCGGTTATTGCAGTAATGGATAATGGTATTGGGGTAGCTGAAGAAAACATGCAACGGGTTTTTGAACCGAAGTTTACAACAAAATCTTCCGGTATGGGGCTCGGTCTTGCGATGGTTAAGAAAATTGTTGAAACCTATAAGGGTAAAATTAGTTTTGAATCTTCGGTAGAGAAAGGAACAATTTTTAAGGTTACATTTCCGAAGCAATCCTAAGTATTTTTGTAATTTTAGGGATGTAATTTCCCCCACAAACCTAAAATAACATGAAATACAACAACATTCTCGTAGCGCAAAACGAACATATCGCTACGATCACCATTAACAGACCATCAAAACTCAATGCGCTTAACAAAGCGACGATCAATGAACTTCACGATGCGTTTAAAACAGCCGACTCCAATAGATCGGTAAAAGTGATCATTATTACCGGTGCCGGAGAGAAGGCCTTTGTAGCCGGGGCCGATATCAGCGAATTTGCAGATTTTTCCGTAGCTCAGGGTCAGGATCTTGCTGCACAGGGGCAGGCGGTATTATTCGATTATGTGGCTCACTTGTCAACGCCGGTTATCGCCGCCATTAATGGTTTTGCTTTGGGTGGTGGACTGGAATTAGCCATGGCAGCACACTTTAGAACGGCCAGCGACAATGCAAAAATGGGGCTACCTGAGGTTTCTTTAGGGGTAATTCCCGGTTATGGAGGGACACAACGCCTTCCTCAACTGGTAGGAAAAGGACGCGCTATGGAGATGATCATGACCGCAGGAATGATCGATGCCGCTCAGGCGCTGCAATACGGACTCGTAAATCATGTGACCAGCCCCGAAGCGCTTATGGAATTTACCAACAAGATTGCCGAAAAGATCAGCCGTAATTCTTCTGTGGCTATATCTGCTGCGATTACTGCCATCAATGCCGGTTATGAAGACGGTGAAAATGGCTTTGACGAGGAGATCACTCAATTCGGGAAGTGTTTTGGTACAGCCGACTTCCAGGAAGGAACTCAGGCGTTCCTTGAAAAGCGCAAAGCAAAATTTCCGGGCAAGTAAATAGGAAATATTCCAATTGAAATAGGAAATATTCCAAATTTAGAATAACTTTGGATTTTACAATTCAAAGTTTTTTTATGCCTGAAGATTTTTTGAAGGGGCGTGGAGCCCAAAAAAAGGTGCACAACCGATTTTTCAAATTAAATCACGAAATACGCGACGATTTCCTGAATTTTTGTATAGCTGAAGGGGAAGAAGCCGACCAAAATAAATCGAAATATATCGATGTTTATCCAAAGACCTTTGTAAATAAGGTGACCAGTCCAGATGTAGGGATGCAATATTCGGCCAATCCATATCAGGGATGTGAGCATGGTTGCGTGTACTGCTATGCGCGAAACAGTCATGAATATTGGGGGTATGGTGCGGGATTGGATTTTGAACGGAACATACTCGTAAAACAAAATGCGCCATTCCTACTGGAAGAACAGCTTAAAAAACGTTCCTGGCAACCCAATACCATAGTATTCTCAGGAAATACCGATTGTTATCAGCCAATTGAGCGCAAACTGGGAATTACCAGAAAATGTCTTGAAGTAATGCTGAAATGGAAACACCCAACCGGGATCATCACTAAGAATGCATTGATCCTTCGGGATCTAGATATTCTACAAGAGATGGCAAAGCTGAATATTATTTCAGTCTATCTTTCGATCACTTCTCTTTCCGAAGATACACGCCGACTCCTGGAACCCCGAACGGCCAGTATAAAGCAACGGCTAAAAACGGTGGAGATGCTTTCAGAACATAACATTCCTGTGCGGGTGATGATGGCTCCCATTATCCCATCACTAAACAGCCATGAAATACTGCCTCTGGTTAAAAAAGTAGTCGAACTGGGCGCCCGAGATGTGTCTTATACCATAGTCCGTTTAAACGGACAAATAGGTGAAATTTTTGCCGATTGGGCAAAGAAAACCATTCCCGATCGTGCCGAAAGAATTCTTAATCAGATCGCCGAATGCCATGGAGGAAATCTAAATGACAGTCATTGGGGAAGAAGGATTAAAGGGGACGGAGCCATTGCGATGCAGGTTAAGAATACGATGACCATAGCAAAGAACAAATACCTCAAAACCCGAAATAAGGAAAGTTTAGACCGATCGCATTATTTGGCCATAAAAGACCCGCAAATGAGGCTTTTTTAAATCGTGTAATAGGTCGAAATTTATAAATGATCGGAAAAATTAATGACGATCTATTCATTTATTTCGTAGCTTGATTGGAACCATTATACCATCATCAATATGCGTTCATTCCTACTTTTTAGTCTATTGTGTATTTCGTTGCCTTGTCTTGCACAGGACGTGACCACTATAGCGGCGCGTATTCAGGATGCAAAGACCGGTGAACCCATCGAATTTGTTAATATTGGATTTGCTGAAAAAGGAATTGGCACGGTAAGTAACGCGGAAGGAAATTTTAAACTCACCTACAAATCTTCTGCAATTTCCAAAGACGACGTATTGCAAATTTCTTCCATAGGTTATGAAACCAGACTTCTTAACAAAGCCGAGCTTAAAGAATTGATTTCATATAAGGTTATTTTAAAGTTGCAACCTAAGGCATACGGACTACAAACGGTTGTATTAAACGGTACCGCACGGGAAAAAAAGATCATCGGGAGCACAGCCTATACAAGTGCCGATTATGGGTACTGGCGAAATAGTTTTGCCTTAGGAGGCGAAATTTCGTCAGTGATTCGCGTGAAAAGGAAGCGCACGAAACTACATAATTTGAGTTTCAATATTATCGAAAACCTGTCCGATAGTATACTTGTTCGCGTAAATGTATATCACTACGATCGCGGAAACCCCGGAAAGAATCTTCTGAATGAGAATATCTATCATATCATCTCTAAAAAAAGCGGTAAGGAAACCATTCCGTTGGAAGATTACAATATCTATGTAGATGACGATATCGTCGTTAGCATTGAGTTGGTCGAGATCTATGGGGACACCTTGTATTTTGCTATTTCTGCTAGTCCGTATAAAGGACTATCCTTTACCCGGGAATACAGTCAGGATCGCTGGGAAGTGTACAGGGATATTAGTCTGAGTTTCAACTTACTCACCTCGCATCCCACTAATGAAAAGGAAGGTGTAGTTGAAACAAGGCCAAAACCCGAAAAAATTCTGTTGTATTGGGACAGTGCTCTGGGCATGGAGAGCAGGAACAGAGATGAAGAGTTGGAGGTTCTTTATAATTATATCAAAGAATTAAAAACCGTTGAGGTGGAAGCGGTAAAATTCAGTACCGGGTTTTATGAATCTCAAACGTTTAAATGTAAGAAAGGAAAATGTAAGGAATTGATCAGTTTTCTTGAAGACACTCGATATAATGGTTCTTCAGATTTTTCAAAAGTGTTGAAAACCAATGAATCCAAGGCTGAGACTGCCCTGTTGTTTACCAACGGAAAAACACTCTTTGAGCCGCTTCGATCACAGATTGATATTCCGGTCTTTGTGGTGAATTCCTACAAGGATGCTCCGCATCAGGAACTGCAGGATCTGGGATTGTATTCGGGGGGCTATTATTTAAACCTCACAAAATACAACCCCAAGCAAGCCGTTGAAGCGCTACGCGTCTCCGCTAAAGATCAAAACGATTATGAAGCTTCCGAAGAAATCGACGAACGTAATTTTGTTTATGGGACCGTCTACAATGAATCGGGATTGATAGAAGGCGCAGTGATTTCGGTAAAGAACAGTTTGTACGAGGTAAGGTCTAACAATAATGGTGAATACCGAATAAATGCTAAACCGGGAGATGTATTACGAATCGAGGCATTGGGAATGCTACGAAAGGATACACTTGTATCTGAATTAAAAAAATTACATATCCCATTAACGCCCAATGGCGAATTGATAGAGGAAGTGATAGTGACGGGGAAAAGGAACCCTGAAAAGAATATATCGACACCCTTTGGGATGAAAAGCAGAGAAGAGATAGGAATCTCGGTTCATAAAAAAATTACCAGCGAGGACATTAAGGATACACATACAGATCTGGCGCAACTCTTGAACTGGGGGGTTGGAATAGATGCAGTTGCCCAGGGTGTCCCCGGTGAGTTTAAGTATAGGTTCAGAAAATTTAAACATGCGAGCTTCCAATTGGAAACGTATGCTGCAGTGGTGATTGACGGGATCGTTTATGATCAAAACATGCCATTTGTAACAGTTCCACCTATTGATCCTCAGCAAATAGAGAGCATTCTATTTCTTCAATCGGCGGCCGGAACGATCAGGTATGGTTCTGCCGCAGCTTATGGGGCTATAGTGATAGAGACAAAAACCTATTCAAAAGCCAAGGACAGCTCGGTTGATTCCATCGATACACTGTTGGTTTCAGGAAATGATTATATGGAAAGTATCCCGATGATCACAGAACTGGCCGGGAGTGGGACTATTCCCGATTATCTCGAGAAACTTACAAGTGCCGGCACTTTTAATGAAGCCAAAGCCATTTATTTCAATTATCTGGAAGAAGTCGAAAGTTCTGTGAGTTTTTATGTGGATGTATCTGATTACTTTCTGAAATGGGACAAAGAGTTTTCCTATGCAGTATTGTCCAATCTCGCTGTATTGGCCTCAAAAAATCCGAAAGCGCTGAAGATCCTCGCTCTTAAGCTGGAATCGTTGGGAAGACTGAAGGAAGCTAAAGCGGTTTATGCTCACATAATAGATCTAATTCCAAGAAGCGCCGAGGCATACAGGGATATGGCACTTATCCATTATAAGAATAAAGAATTCGATGAAGCGGTTTCGCTATACCTACAAATGTATTCCAATAGTATTCCTAATGTTGATTTTACAGAGATTGGCGATGTTGTGATCAATGAATTTCAGCATTTGATTACAAACCACCGTTCACAAATAGATCTTAAATCTATTCCGAAGGAACTTCTTGAACTTGGCTTTAAACAGGATATTCGTATAGTCTTTGACTGGACCGATTCTATGAGCGAATTTGAGATCCAGTTCGTAGATTCCAACAACAAATTTTTTACGATGGACCATACGGTGTTTAATAGTCGCGAGGAGATCAGCAAGGAATTGAAATATGGGTACAGCCTTAAAGAATTTATTATCGATGATGCCGAAGTGGGAAAATGGCTTATCAACATTCAGAATTTGGGCGATGAAACCGTTGTGAATCCAACATACATAAAGTATACCTTATTCAGAAACTACGGATTGCCGGAAGAAACACAGGAAGAAATGATCCTTAAGTTAAGCGAACACAATACAAAAGTCACTTTGGATACGCTTTTAAACTGACTCAATCGAACCCAGAACAATGCGCTCAACCTCATTGATGAGTGCCAGTGGTTCATATTCTGAAACTTTTATGGCCGGATGTACTTTAAATTTCAATACTACACCTAGGGGCATTGGAAACATCCCGTATTTCTGAAGCTTCCACGAATTACTTATACTAACGGGAAGTACATAGGCTTCCGGAGCATTTTCAAATAAGATCTGTAATCCCTTTCGTTTGAAAGGTTTTGGCTCGCCCGTTCGACTTCGGGTACCTTCCGGGAAGATCACAACACTTCGGTGGTATTGAGCCACATATTTACCGATCCGGGTAATCTGCTCCATCGATTGTTTGGGGTTTTTCCGATCAATTAACACCGAACCACCATATTTCAGGTTATAGGAAATAGAAGGCAAACCCTTCCCCAACTCTATCTTGGAAATAAATTTTGGGTGATAGCGACGCAGAAACCAGATGAGGGGCGGAATATCCCACAAACTTTGATGATTGGCTACAATGATGATGGGTACATTATTCGGAATACTGCTGCGGTCTGAAAAATGAATCCGCGTACCCAAAATATGAAGCAATCTAACGATGAGGGCATTAAAATAATCCACACTTACCTTGTGTGCCTGATAACCGAACAGTTTCAAACAAACACGTTGTATCAGGTCGAACACTACTAAATTCAATCCGAAGAACAGATAGAAAATTGCAGTAACGGGATAGCTTAAGATGTGTAGCAGCTTTTTCATTTCGTCTCAAAAATAAAAAACCGCCTGCAAAACAGCGGCGGTTTTATTTTATAATAGAAGGATTTAGCAATATTCGTCGTACGCTCCCTTAAGATTTTCTGCAATTATATCGGCAGAGCGCCCTTCTATATGATGACGTTCTAACATATGAACCAATTCTCCATCCTTGAATAATGCCATAGATGGTGAACTTGGAGGGAAAGGCATCATTTGTGCTCTTGCGGCGTCAACGGCTTCTTTGTCCACTCCCGCAAAAACGGTCACCAAATGATCGGGTGTCTTTGCATTTTGAAGTGACATACGAGCTCCAGGTCTGGCATTGGCTGCAGCACAACCACAAACCGAGTTTACGACCACTAGTGTAGTCCCTTTTTTATTGAGGGCATTGGTCACATCGGCTTCGGTATATAATTCGGAAAAACCAATATTGGTAAGGTCTTCGCGCATGGGTTTAACTAATTCTGCTGGGTACATAACTTGAAATTTTAAGTATAAAACAATTTTGTACAAAGGTAACCAATTTTAGACCAAAACCTGTAACAACGACCTCTAAAGGAATACTTATCTTTGCGCACAAATTTTAAATTGTTATGATTCGTTGGTTAGGTGCCATTGTCGGTTTTATGTTTTACAGGTTTACAGGAGCGGTAATTGGCTTTATTTTGGGTAGTCTGGTGGATAATCTGGGTGGAAAGAAAGGAAAATCATTTACCTCCATGTTTGATTCACAACCCGGAGAACGGGTTACACCTGCCGATTTTGAACTGAATCTTTTATCCCTTGCCTCCTTGGTCATTAAGGCAGACGGCACTGTAAATCAGAGTGAATTGGATTATGTGCGTCTGTATTTTGTACAAGCCTACGGAAAGGAACGTGCCAATGCCACGTTTAAGGTGTTTAATGAAGTTATTAAGAAACGAGAGATATCTGCCACAAACATTTGTAATCTATTAAGACAACGTACCCGCTACGAATCCCGGTTACAAATACTACATTTTCTCTTTAGTATTGCAAATGCCGATGGGCATGTGACCGAAAGCGAAGTACTTGAAATTAATAAGATCGCCGGGTATCTGGGCGTAAATCACCGCGATTTCGAGAGCATCAAGGCAATGTTCTTTAAAAATCCCGATAGTGCCTATAAGATCCTTGAGATCGACCGCAGTGCAACTGAAGCCGAGATCAAAGCGGCATACCGAACCATGGCCAAGAAATATCATCCCGATAAACTTCAACATATGGATGAAGCCTATCAAAAAGGTGCCGAGGAAAAATTCCGTAAGGTAAAAGAGGCCTACGAACAACTTCAGAAGGAACGCGGATTCTAATATTTTTTCTAAAAATATATAAATATTATGTTGATATAGTGTGTTTTACCACAAAATTTAGATAAGGCTAAAAATAAAAACAGTATTTATATAAAAATATGTTTACCTTTGCCCTATGTTTTCATTAGCAGAAGAAAATTACCTAAAAGCGATCTACCATCTGGAGCAGGAAATTCAGGGGGAGGTCAGTACTAATGCCATTGCAGATCGGATGGATACAAAACCGTCTTCGGTAACCGATATGGTACAAAAATTAGCTGATAAAGAAGTGCTTTCTTATAAGAAGTATAAAGGAACCTTATTGACCCCAAGCGGTAGAAAGATAGCGGCAAACGTTATAAGAAAACATCGTCTGTGGGAAGTATTTCTTGTAGAAAAGCTCAATTTTCACTGGGATGAGGTACATGAGATCGCAGAACAACTCGAACATGTTCAAAGTGAAGAACTCGTAAGGCGTCTGGATAAATATTTGGGTCACCCCGATTTCGATCCCCATGGGGATCCGATTCCCGATAAACACGGAAATGTAAAAAGAACAGAGAAAAAGTTGTTGTCTGAATGTAATAAGAATCAGCAAGGTGTCTGCGTTGGCGTAAAGGAGTCCAGCGTAGAATTTTTACAATATCTCGACAAAAGAAAAATAAGTATCGGCACAAAGATCAAAGTACTTGGGAAGGAGTTTTTTGATAGTTCTATGATCATTCAGGTTGGAAGCGACCAATTCTTTATCTCACAAAAAATTGCAGAAAACCTATATGTACAAACCAACTAAAATGATATATAAAAGAACGTTATACGTTTTATGCTTCGGAATTTCCTTCGGAATAAGTGCTCAAAACGAAGCATCTATCCCTGAACTCATTACAGACCGACCCGATGCCACTGAATCACCAAATACGGTCCCCAAAGGATATTTTCAAGTAGAAACAGGAGCTTTTTACGAATCTTTTAAAGAGAATTCCCTTCAAACTGAAACCTTCGTCTATAATACGACTCTACTGCGCTACGGACTGCTTGAGAATTTTGAACTGCGACTCGGCTGGAATTTTGAAGAGGTTACATTCACGGCGAATGGATTGGAACAACCAAATGTGTTAAGCGGTATGTCGCCGTTGCTGGCAGGTATGAAAGTAGAGATCACTGAAGAAAAAGGCTGGATGCCCGAGATCGGATTGCTGGGTCATTTTATGTTTCCGTTTACGGCGGCTTCAGACTACCGTCCTGAAACTACAGCTGTGGATTTCAGGTTTTCTTTTGCGCATACGGTGAGTGAAAATTCCAGCATTGCGTACAATCTTGGAGCACAATGGGGAGATGATTCTCCCGAAGCTGCTTATGTGTATACGCTGGTGTATGGGTATAGCATTACTGATAAATTTGGTGTTTACGCCGAAGTATATGGTGATCTGCCCGAAGACAGTCGTGCAAATCATTTTTGGGATGCCGGGTTCACTTATCTGCTTCAGCCGAACCTGCAATTGGATGCTACCATAGGCAGAAGTTTTACTGAAGGACAAGACATATTATTAAGTGCTGGAGTTAGTTTTAGAATTCCGAAATAACAAATAAAAAGAAGAAAAAAACCATGAAGAAGATCCTTATTGTCGTTATTGCAGTTAGCCTTTTCGGATGTAAGAATCCTGAAAATGAATCAAACAGACTTAAGGTCGTGACCACTACTACCATGATCACCGATCTTGTGAAAAATATAGGAGGTAACCTTATCGATGTTGAGGGATTAATGGGGGCAGGGGTCGATCCACACCTGTACAAGGCCAGCGAGGGGGATGTGTCTAAATTGTATCAAGCAAACATTATCATCTACAACGGACTCCATTTGGAAGGAAAGCTGGTAGAAGTCTTTGAAAAGATGGAATCACAGGAAAAAATTCAGGTGCCACTGGCCGAAGCTCTTGATAAAAGTAACCTTATAGGTTCAGAATATTTTGCATCGAGTTTCGATCCGCATGTTTGGTTCGATATTTCTTATTTTAAGCAATTTGCCGAACGGGTTGCTGAGGTTTTAGCTGAAAATGATCCGACAAATGCCGAGTTTTATATCAAGAATAAGGAAACCTATTTGCAAAAATTAGAAGCTCTGGAAACTGAAGTAAAGGCTACCATTGAAACTCTTCCGAAGGAAAAGAGAATTCTGGTTACAGCGCATGATGCGTTTAATTACTTCGGAAAGGCTTATGACTTTGAAGTTGTTGGCCTACAGGGTTTATCCACTGCCACTGAAGCCGGTGTTCAGGACGTACAGCGATTGTCGCAATTTATCATAGAAAAGGATGTAAAGGCTATCTTTATTGAGAGTTCGGTTCCCAGACGGACTATAGAAGCATTACAAGCGGCGGTACTGTCGAAGGGACATGAAGTTAAAATTGGAGGATCATTGTATAGTGATGCACTGGGAGATCCGGATACTGTAGAAGGTACTTATTTGGGGATGTTCCGGTACAACGTAAATACCATAGTTAACGAATTAAAATAATGACCACCACAAAAAATGCCATACAGGTAGATGATCTTACGGTTGCGTATAACTATAAGCCAGTGCTGTGGGATATAGATCTCACGGTTCCGGAAGGTGTATTAATGGCAATAGTGGGGCCAAACGGTGCGGGAAAATCCACCTTGATAAAAGCAATATTAGGGATCATTAAACCAATAGCCGGTAGTGTAGCGATCTACGACAAACCGTACGACAAGCAGCGGAAACTGGTAGGCTATGTGCCTCAAAAAGGTAGCGTAGACTGGGATTTCCCAACCACCGCACTGGATGTTGTGATGATGGGAACCTATGGAAATCTTGGATGGATAAAGCGACCGGGGCAAAAGGAAAAGAAGGCCTCCCTCGAAGCTCTCGAAAAAGTAGGGATGCTGTCATTTAAGAATCGTCAAATAAGTCAGTTGAGCGGGGGCCAGCAACAACGGGTCTTCCTGGCGCGAGCGCTGGTTCAAAATGCATCTATATACTTTATGGATGAACCGTTTCAAGGGGTGGATGCCACTACTGAAATTGCCATCATCAACATTTTAAAGGAACTTAGAAAAGCCGGAAAAACAGTAGTTGTAGTCCATCATGACCTACAAACCGTGCCCGAATATTTTGACTGGGTTACTTTCCTGAACGTCAAAAAGATTGCCACCGGACCGGTTAAAGAGATCTTTAATGACGACAACCTTACGAAAACCTATGGGATTAATTATAAGGTCGCGATTAATAAATGATAAATGTTGGAAGTCGGAAGTCAGCAGGCGGAAGATTGAAGACTCAAGAGCGAAGGTAGAGGTTCATTTGTGAAATTTGATGTAAACTTCTGAGTTCTTAAACAAAAAAATCGATAATAGAAAAACGATGTCCTTAGTCGAATATTTCGAACAGCTGTTTTCAGATTACACCCTGCGTACCATCACTATGGGGACGGCGGTATTGGGAGCGATTTGCGGGATGTTGGGAAGTTTTGCCGTACTTCGGAAGCAAAGCCTATTAGGAGATGCCATTTCACATGCTGCCTTACCCGGGATTGCATTAGCCTTTCTAATTACAGGAGCAAAGGATTCGAATATATTGTTGATTGGTGCTTTAATTAGCGGATTAATTGGCACCTTCTGGATACGAGGAATGACCTCAAAGACTCATCTTAAAAGCGATACTGCATTAGGCTTGATTCTCTCATTATTTTTTGGTTTCGGGATGTTGTTACTCACTTTTATTCAGAAACAACCCAACGCCAATCAGGCCGGGCTGGATAAATATTTGTTTGGTCAAGCCGCAACACTGGTCGAAAGCGATGTGCGATTAATGGTGATCGTTACCGGAATTTGTTTGGTGATTCTATTGCTGTTTTGGAAAGAATTCAAAATATTACTATTCGATGCCGATTATACCAAAACACTTGGGTTTAATACACGCTTTATCGATATTTTAATCACTTTCTTTATAGTATTAGCCATAGTGTTAGGTCTGCAGACGGTTGGGGTGGTGCTTATGAGCGCTATGCTATTAGCACCGGCAGCCGCCGCCCGCCAGTGGACGAATAAATTAAGTACTATGATCGTATTGGCCGCGATCTTCGGAGCTTTTTCGGGGGTAGTGGGCACGGCCATAAGCGCCAGTGAGAATAATCTGTCTACAGGGCCGGTAATCGTATTGGTTGCGGCAGTCTTTGTGTTGTTCTCATTTGTTTTTTCACCCGGTCGCGGACTGCTATTCCGTGAGATCAGATTTCGAAAGAACCGAAATGACCTTCAGCTTAAAAAAACGCTTCAGTTTATGTATGGCATCGCTAAGAATCACGAGGATATATCACACCCTCATGCGATACGAATACTCAATAATTTTCAGGGATTTACAAGAAGATCACTTCAGAAGCTGGAAGATAAGGAATGGATTACGATCGATGGGCAACAGTGGTCCATGACAGCTGAAGGTTTTACTGAAGCAGAGAACCTTTATAACCAACAAAAACCACATGACTAGTCCGCAACTTGAAATACAGCTCATCGCAGCGGTAGTTGCAGTAGCCTGTGCCATCCCGGGCGTGTTTTTGGTACTTCGGAAAATGGCACTTATAAGTGATGCCATAAGTCATTCGATCCTACCCGGAATCGTACTCGGATTTTTTATCACACACGACCTTAATTCGCCATTGCTTATTTTACTCGCGGCCATCACCGGTGTGATCACGGTGGTTCTGGTCGAGGCTATTCAAAGAACAGGTTTGGTGAAGGAAGATACAGCTATTGGATTGGTGTTTCCTGCCCTATTTAGTATTGGAGTGATCCTGATCGCAAAAAATGCCAACGATGTGCATCTGGATGTTGATGCGGTTTTATTAGGTGAATTGGCTTTTGCTCCTTTCGACCGACTGCTGATGATGGGCATGGACATGGGTCCCAAGTCCTTATGGATCATGGGCGGTATCTTGCTAATAAGTCTGGTGTTGTTGTTTATGTTTTTTAAGGAATTGAAGGTGAGCACCTTCGATTCGGGCTTGTCGGCAGCATTGGGGATTTCTCCTGTTGTAATGCATTACGGACTCATGTCGGTTTCTTCGGTAACAGTAGTTGGTGCCTTTGATGCCGTTGGAGCAATACTAGTAGTCGCACTAATGATCGCTCCTGCAGCAACAGCCTACTTACTTACATCCGACCTGAAGAAAATGCTGTGGTTATCCATTGGTTTCGGGATATTTTCGGCTATAGGAGGATATTGGTTTGCACATTGGTTGGATGCATCCATATCGGGTTCGATGACCACCGTACTCGGGTTCGTTTTTTTAATGGTCTATTTGTTTGCGCCACGGAAGGGATTACTTTCAGTGCTGTACCGACAAAAACAGCAGCGTACCGAAGTTTCATTACTAACTTTCCTCCTTCATTTAAATAACCATTCCGAAGAAAACGAACGTCATATAAATCATTTAAACGAACACATTAACTGGCAGAAGGTGCGTTCAAAAACAGTGCTGGATCTTGCACTAAAGAACAATATGATCACCATTGACAATGAAGTAGTGTCTCTTACCGATAAAGGAAAGGAATTTACAGATCTGGCCTTAGAATATATTATCACCAACAAGGATGATAAAATCGAACCTATGAAAGATGATTTCTTTTTGTTCCGCGGCTAGGTTGATTTGGCACTATTTTTCCTATATCTTTAAAACAGAAAAAGAAAATGATGAACAAGACACTTTTAATGCTCTTCTTTTTTGTAAGCGCATTGGCCTTTTCACAGGACGATACTATTAAAGTCCCAAAAATCGGGATAAAAATAGCTCTGGGTGAAACTGTTGAGTTAAATGGGGTTGCCGTAAAATTTTCTGAAGTTTTGGAAGATTCACGCTGTCCTGCACAGGTAGAATGTATCTGGGAAGGAAGAATAAGAATTCATGTTGAAGTTGGCCGAGTGAATGACGATTCTAGTATTAAGGAATTGATCTTCGGAAAAGTACGTCTGCAAGAGACTGCTGAAAAAACCATCTATACGGCCTCTGAGATGATGATTGAAGGTATTGCGGTAACACCATACCCGAAAGAGGCGGGAGAAAAACTTGATTACTGTCTGGTGGTAAACGTAAAAAAACCTGAATGATCAATGACAACCACAGTCTTTATCACCACATTTCGTCTTTCCGCCGTCCAGAGTCCCCGATGATCTCTGACGACCTTCAAAAATAGGGTTCCAAACAAATTTCTTGAGCAGATATCCTGCAGCAAGAGTGAACGTTATGAGAACTAATACGGTTTGCATAGTACAAAGATACTTATTTTAAAAATTGATAGGCAGCCAGCGCGACGATATATGCAATAGCCGACATGGCAAATAGTTGCCAAAGCGGCCATTTCCAACTGTTGGTTTCTCTTTTTACGATTGCCAGAGTACTCATACACTGCATGGCAAAGGCATAGAATAATAATAGGGATACACCGCTTGCAAAATTGAACAATGGTGTTCCCAAAACAGGATTTACTTCAGCGGCCATTCGATTTTTGATAGTTTCCTCTTCTTCACTCCCCACACTGTAAATGGTGGCTAAGGTCCCAACAAAAACCTCCCGTGCCGCAAAGGAACTAACGATCGCTATCCCGATCTTCCAGTCGTAACCCAAGGGTCGTACGGCTGGTTCAATCCCTTTACCGATAATACCGATATAGGAGTTTTCGAGTTTAAAGGATGCGATCCTGGTTTCCAGTTCCTCTTCGCTGATATTTTCTGAAGTACTTTGTTGAGTGACAATGGCTTCGGCATCATTAAAATCACCCGGACCATAAGATGCGAGTACCCAAAGGATGATAGAGATCGCCAATATGATCTTCCCTGCCCCTACCACGAAAGATTTTGTTTTTTCGATTACCGTGATCACCACATTTTTAAACATAGGGAGCTTGTAATTTGGCATTTCGACCACAAAGAAGGTGCGGCTTCTAATTTTAAGGATCTTATCTAGAATATATGCTGAAAATATTGCTGCACCAAAGCCCAATAAATAAAGGAACATAAGAGTAATTCCCTGCAAACTAAAAATACCTAAAACGCGCTGCTCGGGAATCACCAAAGCAATTATGATAAGATAAACGGGAAGTCGGGCAGAGCAAGTGGTAAACGGTGTAACTAGTATGGTTATTAGTCGTTCTTTCCAGTTTTCAATATTACGTGTCGCCATAATGGCGGGGATAGCGCAAGCTGTTCCAGATACCAATGGAACCACGCTCTTTCCGCTTAACCCAAAACGTCGCATTACGCGGTCCATTAAAAAAACGACTCTACTCATATATCCGCTTTCCTCCAGAATGGAAATAAAGAGAAATAGAAAGGCGATTTGCGGAATAAAGATCACTATACCTCCCAGTCCTGGTATTATTCCCTCTGCAATGAGGTTGGTAAAGTCTCCCGGAGGGAGTGAATTTTTCATCCATTCACTTAAGGAAGCAAAGGTACTGTCGATAAACTCCATGGGGTAGCTACTCCAGTCGAATATGGCCTGAAATATCAATAAGAGAATTCCGAAGAAAATAAAATAACCCCATACCTTATGCGTAAGTATCCGGTCTAAACGTGCACGAAGGTCTTTCGCATTCGCAGTATCGATAGTAAGCGTTTCTTTAAGTGCATTGTTGATGAACTGATACCGGGCAATGGTCTCTTTTTGCTGAAGACGTTTCAGATTGCTAACAGATTCAGTTTGAAATGTCGCTACTCCTTTCAGCTCTTGTCTATCCAGTTTTCCGAAGTTTACATCCTGAGTAATTACCAGCCAAAGTTTATACAGATCCTGTTTGGGGAATGCCTTCCGAAGCCTGTCAAAATATTCAGGTGCGATAGAAGAAGCATTTAGACAAGGCTTTGTAGAAAGTTGGGTGTAATGGGTGATGTATTCTTTCAGTTCGGTAAAACCTTCATTTTTTCTGGAACTGATAAGTACAATTTTGGTCTCCAGTGCTTCTTCAAGAGTTTCCACATCCAGCGAAATTGCCTTTCTCTTCATTCTATCGGCCATGTTAATGGCAAGAATAGTTGGGATTCCGAGATCCTTGATCTGGGTAAACAATAACAAGTTACGCTTCAAATTTTCAATTTCTGCAACCACTACGGCTACATCGGGAAAATCCTTGTCGTTTTTGTTCAACAAAAGTTCGATCACCACATTTTCATCCAGGGAGGAGGCATTTAAACTATAAGTTCCCGGAAGATCGAGCACATGAGCTTTTATTCCTCTTGGGAGTTTGCAGATACCTTGCTTTTTTTCTACGGTAATGCCGGGGTAATTACCAACTTTTTGATTAAGCCCTGTAAGTCGGTTAAAAACCGAAGTTTTCCCGGTATTAGGATTTCCAATAAGCGCAACGTTAATTTGTCTTGCCATTAGTTGATGATCAGTTCAATAGTAATTTGTGCGGCTGTTTCTTTTCTGATGGCGAGATGACTTCCGTTGATGTTGATATAAAGAGGATCTTTAAAGGGTGCGGTTTGTACCAATGAGACTTCATTACCAGGCAGACAGCCCATTTCAAGTAATTTTAAAGGGATCACATCTACCGAGAATTCGGTGATGATAGCTCGCTGTCCTTTTTTGAGCGTGGCAATAGTACCCATTATCTTTATTTAGATTGATTTTAAACAATGCAAATGTAACAACAATTCCTATGGTGTGCAAGAAGTAAGGACGCCTATTTTTATTGCGTTGAAAGGCGGCTTATTCGGCTTTTAGCAGCTTGATGTCCTCCAGTAATTTTGAGATCGCTTCGGGGTCGGTGCCATCATAGAAGCCTCGAATTCTTCGCTTCTTATCTACCAGCACAAAATTTTCGGTATGGATGAGGTCGTATTCGTTATAGGGGTTATCCTTTGCTGCGAGGTAGGATTTACGGGCGAGATCATAGATCTGTTTCTTATCCCCTGTTACCAGATTCCATTTTTTATCGTTGACTCCTTTTTCAAGGGCATATTTTTTTAAAATATGAACTGAATCGGTTTCGGGCATCACTGTATGAGAAAGTAACAATACCTCCTGATCATTTTTTAATTCTTGCTGAATTTCCAGCATATGATCGGTCATTACAGGGCAAATGGTCTGGCAGGTCGTAAAAAAGAAATCGGCAACATAGATCTTGCCTTCATAATCCTGTTGAGTGACGTTCGTCCCATTTTGGTTGGTCAATGAAAAATCTGCTATGGTATGATATTTCCGCACATATTGTACGGTACTGTCGATGAGTTCCGGGTTAAGTCCGGAGCCCGAGGGTTGATAGACAGGAAGGATCTCTTTGGGCTTCAGAATTGTATAAATTACTGAAATAATAATAACTGAAAGCACTAGTAATACGATCGCCAAGAATTTATATTTGGCAAAAAACTGAAGCATACCTTATAAATTTGATGCAAAATTACGACCTAAAATACTTTTTTCGAATGTGTAACGTATTAAAGTTTGGTAAGACCAATGACAACGATTCAATTATTTTTTTAACAGGGTAGAATAGATTACTTTTGTGCCCTAATTTACACGAACTATGAGTCCATTTGCTGTTAAAGCACTTCAGCTTTTATTAAGCTTATCTATATTAATTGTCCTTCATGAACTAGGACATTTTATTCCCGCCAAGCTATTTAAAACCCGGGTTGAGAAATTTTTCCTGTTCTTCGATGTAAAATTTGCTTTAGTTAAAAAGAAAATAGGAGATACGGTCTACGGTATTGGATGGCTTCCTTTGGGGGGTTATGTGAAGATCTCGGGGATGATCGACGAAAGTATGGATAAGGAGCAGATGGCCCAACCTCCACAGCCTTGGGAATTTAGAAGTAAACCGGCCTGGCAGCGTTTAATAATCATGTTGGGAGGGGTAACGGTAAACATTATTGTAGGTTTTGTGATCTATATTGGGATCCTAAATTTCTACGGAAGGGATGTAACCCTCAATGAAGACCTACCACAGGGATTTGCAGTTGCAGAGGAGTTCAAGGAGTTTGGCTTTAGAGATGGAGATATGATCCAGAAGGTAAATGGCGAGGATTTCCCCTTTGTAACACAAATCAATAAATATCTGTTTCTGCGTGATGTTGAAACCGTTACCGTAACACATACCGACGGTAATACCGAAACGATTGCACTTCCTGAAGATATTGGAACCGAGATGTTTCAAAAGGACATTCTTACTCCTTTTGTGGAACGGGTTCCGCCGGTAATCGACACGGTTCTCAGCGATCATCCGGGCTATGCTGCCGGATTTAAAAAAGGAGACCGAATAGTTTCTGTTAACGGTACCCCGATAACTTACTGGCATGAGTTTAAATTGAATTTAAATAAGGACGTAACGGCGTCCAACTCGGTAGTTGTTAACCGGGATGGTGTTGAAGAAACCTTGAGTGTAGTTCCTAACGAAGACGGAATTGTGGGGATCAATATTGCTGGAATTACGCGTAATATCGATTATACTTTTGGAGAAAGTGTGACGGGAGGAGTAAGCTACGGGTATAATATTCTTAAAGACTACGTGAAGCAATTTAAATATGTGTTTACGGCAAAAGGAGCGACTCAGGTCGGCGGATTTGGAGCCATAGGGAATCTGTTTCCATCGCAATGGAGCTGGATCGCTTTTTGGCAAACAACAGCACTAATTTCGATCATTTTAGCATTTATGAATGTATTGCCTATTCCGGCGCTGGACGGTGGACATGTGATGTTTTTGCTTTATGAAATGGTAACCGGAAGAAAGCCGAACGATAAGTTTATGGAATATGCACAAATGGTGGGATTCTTTTTACTCATCGCGTTGGTATTGTTTGCCAATGGAAACGATATTTACAGGGCCATAGTAGGGAAATAAAAAAAGTAAATTTGTTTTTGCAGCAGATAGAAAATAATTTATATTTGCACCCGCCTTCGCAACCAAGTAGTTGTTTTGGTAGTACCCTGCCCCAAAAGGGCAACAAGAAATTCCTCAGTAGCTCAGTTGGTTAGAGCATCTGACTGTTAATCAGAGGGTCACTGGTTCGAGCCCAGTCTGAGGAGCAATTTTGAAACCTTCACCTTGATGTGAGGGTTTTTTTATGCCGTGACATCTGTTTCAGTGCTCGAATCAGTTCCCCTGCCAAGCGCCGGCTGGCCCCTCGTTGAAAATGTCCACCGGACATTTTTCAAACACTCGGTCCGGTTCGAGCCTGTCTTTCAGAAAACAATTAAGAAAAGTTTAGAAGTGATTTGCTATAAACTCTTGTACCTTTAGCTGCTTGAATGGTACCTTTAAATGACCAAGAAAAACTCGAAATCCGATATTCAACAAAGCAAAGCTCCGTTATTTGTTTCACTTGGAATTATCATTGTTTTAATCCTCCTGTACTTTTTAGTTCCTTCTTATCAGCAATTTTTGAACGAGGCATGGCAGGTGCTTACCAGTAATGATGAAACACGTATCGAAAACTGGGTGAGTGAGTTTGGCTGGTTTGGACCTGTAGTGTTGATTCTGGCGATGGTATTTCAGATGTTTCTTATCGTGATTCCCAGCCTAGCCTTGATGGTTGTTGCGGTATTAGCTTATGGACCGGTATGGGGGAGTATTATTTCGGCATCAGGAGTTTTTGTGGCTTCCACAACTGGATATGTAATCGGTAAATATTTCGGACCCGTACTCGTAAAAAAAATGATCGGTTCCTCTTCAGAAGAAAAATTAGAAAATTTTATTAATGACTACGGATTCTGGGCCGTGGTGATCACTCGTTTTAATCCGTTTTTGTCTAATGATGCGATTAGCTTTGTGGGAGGTGTTCTTAAAATGGGGTATTGGCGGTTTATTGGAGCCACATTACTGGGAATAAGTCCATTGATTCTTTTTATAGCAATACTGGGAAATAATACAGAATCTATGAAAACAGGTCTCATTTGGGGCTCTGTGGTGAGTCTTATCTTATTTGTATTATATGTTTGGTGGGATAAGAGAAGAAAGAAAAGCTCTTGAAACCTACTATTTTTTATACTCTTTCCTTAGGTTCTCGATCATGATCTTTGTCATTTCATCAATTGAGATCTTGTGTTCCCAACCCCAATCATTTCTTGCCTCTGAATCATCAATAGTCTGCGGCCAGGAATCGGCTATGGCTTGGCGGAAGTCGGGATCGTAGTCAATTGTAAAATCGGGTAAGTGCTTTTTAATACTTTGGGATAACTCGTCGGGATTAAAACTGAAGGCTGCCAGATTATAAGAGCTTCTAATTTTCACATCCCCGGCATTTGCCTGCATAATTCCCACCGTAGCTTTTATCGCATCGTCCATATACATCATAGGCAGCGTGGTATCGGCATTAAGAAAGCAAATATATTTTCCATGTTTTAGAGCCTTGTGATAAATATCTACGGCATAATCTGTTGTTCCGCCACCAGGAGGAGCTGTATAACTAATAAGCCCGGGGTATCGAATACTTCGTACATCTACTCCATATTTCTTGTAATAATACTCACACCAACGTTCTCCCGTTTGCTTGCTGATTCCATATACGGTTGAAGGTTCCATCACGGTGCGCTGGGGAGTATCGGCCTTGGGCGTGGTGGGTCCAAATACGGCGATGCTGGAAGGCCAGAAGATCTTTTCGATCTTTTTATCCCTCGCAAGATTCAACACATTGAAAAGTGAATTCATATTGAGGTTCCATGCTTTCATGGGAAACTTTTCGGCTGTAGCTGAAAGCATTGCAGCCATTAAATACACATCGGTGATTTCATGACGTATCACAACATCCTGCACCGCATCATAATCCATCGCATCTAGAATTTCAAATGGTCCGCTGGCCATCATTTGGGCATCGCCTTCAACAATGTCACTCGCTATAACTTTATGGGAACCGTATTCTTTTCGTAAAAAAGCGGTAAGCTCGGTGCCAATCTGGCCTGAGGCACCTATGATAAGAATTCTTTTTTTCATGGGTAGAATTAAAATGGAAGCGTAAAGATAGTGATATTCTAAGGGAATTACTTTCTAATTAATATACGTTTGGTTGCTAAAAGAACGTTTATATTTGTAACCTCTATGATTCTTAGAATGAAGCGATATTTTGGGTACACTGGGCTCTTTCTCCTTTTAGGACTCCTTCTTATATGCTGCAATAATATTACAGGGGAAGAAGATCTCCAAGAAATAGAAGCTATGGATCTTAACGCAAGATATGGGGATAGGGATTTCAATGTTCCTGTACTATCTCCTAGAGCTCAGGAAGCCGTGGCGAAATGGTCTCCGTTCGAAGATTTTGAGATTGAAGTACGGGGCTTGAATCATAATACTATTCCGGACTTACGTAATAAAACCGAACGCCTTCAGGTGCATACCGATTCTCTGGCAAAGAAGATACCTAATGATCTATTCAGCAATCCTATCTATTCCAGACTTATAGTTGTTAGTTCCAGAGTTCATTTATTGCATCAGGCAGTACGAAAGGATAGGGCCGATTCCCTTCAAATACAGAATTATTTAACGGAATTTAATAATGCCGCTAAAAATTTGTTCCTTCAGATCAATGAGAAATTTCAAAAGGATGAGATCGATGAGCAGCGGAAGGATGACGAACAAAAGGAACTCGAAAAACAAAAGCGATTTATAGATTCGGTGTACCGCGCCGAACTCAGGGATAAAAACAACTGAAAACTGTAACGAAACATCATATAATAGTACCAATTACACAATAACTCTTTCAGAAAAAAAACAATTAAACAACTTCAAAATGAAAACCAATATTATTAGATCAACCTTTGGTATAGCAGTGCTGGCCGTTTTGGCAGGTGCCTGTGAGGACAAAAAGGACACTATGGCTGAAGCCGATAATGAACCACGCGGGATCATTCTCGCAAATATGGATACTACCGTTAGTCCTAAAACCGATTTTTACAACTACGTCAACGGAAACTGGATGAAAAATACCGAAATTCCCGATGATCAAGTGCGATGGGGTGGCTTTGGGGTACTCCGTAAATCTACCGATGCCGATGTGCTCGAAATTCTGGATAAGGCCATGAAGAGCGATAAATATGCTCCGGAAACCGATCAGGCGAAGGCAATCATGATCTTCGAATCTGAACTGGACACTGTTGCCAGAAATGAAGCCGGCATCACTCCGTTGCAACCGGCGTTAGACAAAATTGCCGGAATCAAGACGTTGGCTGACCTTCAACAGGTAATGACAACAAATGCTGCCGAGATCGGGCAACCGTTCATTGGTATCGCAGCGTTTTCAAATCCCAGCAACAGTGCTATGAATTCGGCCTATATCACTACGGGTCAGTTGGGCTTGCCGGATAGAGATTATTACATAAAGAAAGATGCGAAATCGGTGGAGATTCGTCAGCAATATGTAGATCACATCACCCGAATGCTTCAGTTTATTGGAGATAGCGAAGCATCTGCACGTAAACAGGCAAACGACATTCTGGCTTTCGAAACACGTTTGGCAACACCACAACTTGATAAGGTTGCGATGCGTGACTTCAGAAATTTTAACAATCCGCGTTCCATGGATGATCTTCAGAAAATGGTTCCTGCCTTTCAGTGGAAACAGGCATTTAAAGATCTTGGGGTGACCAAAAAAGTGGATACCGTTTTGGTAATGCAGTTGGATTATATGAAGACACTTCAGAATATTTTTGCTGAAGGCAATATAGAACTTTGGAAAACAGCCATGCGTTGGGCGACGTTGAATTCTGCAGCCGGATCACTCTCTACAGAGATAGAAAAGGCAAACTGGGATTTCTACAGCAAAACGCTTAACGGAGCAAAAAAACAAAAACCTGCAGATGAAAGAGCCTTGGCCACGGTAAACGGAAGTGTAGGAGAAGCCTTGGGAAAATTATATGTGGATGAAATGTTCCCTCCTGAAGCAAAGGCAAAGGCCGAAAAAATGATCGACAATATTATCGCCGCCTATAAAGAACGCATCAATGCTCTGGATTGGATGAGCGACAGTACAAAAGTAAAAGCCAATGAAAAGCTTGATAAATTTACTGTTAAGATTGGCTATCCAGATAAATGGAAGGATTATTCCAGTATGGATGTAAAACCGGGGAATACCTATTACGACAATATGGTTGCTGTTGCCGAATGGCAGCTTAAAGATAATTTGAGAAGAATTGACGAACCGGTAGACCGTACCGAATGGGGAATGTCCCCACAAACAGTGAACGCCTATTTCAATCCGTTTAACAACGAGATCGTTTTCCCTGCAGCCATATTACAACCACCTTTTTATGACTACAAAGCAGACGAAGCCGTAAATTATGGAGGAATAGGAGCGGTAATTGGCCATGAGATCTCGCATGCTTTCGATGATAGTGGTTCGCGTTTTGATGCCAATGGAAATTTAGTAAACTGGTGGACCGAGTCAGATCTGGAAAACTTTACGGCCCGGGGTGATAAACTGGCCGAACAATACAGTAACATTGAAGTTCTCGATAGCGTGTATATCAATGGAAAATTCACATTGGGTGAAAATATTGGGGATCTCGGCGGATTGCTTGGGGCCTATGATGGCTTAATGCGTTTTTACAAAGAGAACGGACGGCCGGAACCTATCGACGGATTTACTCCCGAGCAGCGCTTCTTTATGAGTTGGGCTACGGTTTGGAGAACCAAACAACGCGACGAGTATACGCGTACTCAGGTTCAAACCGATCCGCATTCTCCCGGAATGTACCGAGCTACTCAACCCCTATTAAATATCGATGCTTTTTACGAAGCCTTCGATATTAAAGAAGGTGATGCCATGTACCTGGCACCCGAGGAACGGGTAAAGATCTGGTAGGAGTAACTAAATAAAATGATGGAAAATCCCTTGCTACTGTTACAGTGTCGAGGGATTTTTTATATGGAACGTCGAAATGTATAGTTCAGGATTTCTTTCAGGCTTTCTGAATCGACCTGTTTATGAGATTGGTCGTTCTTATCTTCTGAAAACTGGGGCGGACTTACATGTAGTTCCTTCGCTTTCTGAAGATAGTATTCCTGCTTTAAAGGATGATGCGGATGAACGGCATTGAATACATATCCGAAGGCATCCTGTGCAATGATTTCTGAAAGAATAGCGATACAATCTTCCCTGTGGATGAGGTTTACGGGTGCTGTTCCGTTATTCAAGTCGCTTCTCCCCGCCAGATAACGCACCGGTTGTCTGGACCCGCCTATTAAACCTCCAAAACGCACAATGCTACAGCTAAATTGTTCCGAAGAAAAAAACATGTTCTCAACAGTTAATATCTGCTTCCCTGCTTCCGTATCGGGTTCAGGCTTAATGGCTTCAGTCACCCTTCCTTGATAATCTCCATAAACCGAAGTACTGCTAACGAAAACGACCTTGGAAACACTCGATTGTTGAATTTGCTTTAAAAAATGGGACATTTTTAAAACATAGTTGGCACCGGTGTTCTTCCGTAACCCCGGTGGGATCATTACTATCAAAAAATCGGAATTCTTGAAAAGAGGATTTGGGTCTCCGTCAATTCCACATTCTGAAAGTAATAGCGGGTAGGCGTCTATTCCATTAGCTTGAAGTTTTGTAGCTTTTTGCAGACTAGTGACCGATCCCTTTACGCTATATCTCTTTTGCATTAAATGTCGGGCCAGAGGAGTTCCCAACCATCCCAAGCCGGTAATTACAATGGTTTTATTCATTCGTCTCAGGTGTTTCTGTAATTAGACGATCCCTGTCAATTAAATTGAATTCATCAACAGTAAAGCTTCGTTTTACCACAATAGCATCGGTATTCACAAAGGGTTTAGGCATCATCCATTTTGCTCTTTTGTTGATGGTAAATTGTGGGTGGTCTAAAAGGTCGTAAGAATATTCCATGGTTGTAAACGTTACCGGTGATTGTTGGGCTGTGGTATAGTCGATCTTCAATGAATCTGAATCACTTAGACTGTATCCCAACAAATACCTGCTACCTCGCTTTCCACCTGCCTGGCCTAAACTGTCTTTTTCTAATGCGATGCCGTTAACCTTAAAAGAGGTGAACACAGTTAACGTGTCTGTATAAAGGATAAGCTGATTGAGCTTTCGCTTCGGAACAAGTGAAAAGGAAACAGTGCGTTTCGAATCAATGAGGGTGTCAGTGTAAAGCAGTACATCAAATGAGTGTATTTCCTTAGACGGTGCTTCCTTAGCAAAGGAATAACCGGTATTATACTTACTTCCGGCGACATTTGTGATATAAGTAGATGCTACTTCGGGGTCTTCACCCAAATATCCGCGAGTCCAGTCGTCGAGTAGGAGATCATAAGTGAGCCAGTAGGCTTTTCCCAGATCCATATCCTCATAATACACCAGACTGTTTGGTTTTTGACGATCTTCAGAAAAATCACTTTTAAAATGCGATAGAAGAAAGAATAGAATGGCTAAAAGCAGACTGCCTGCTGACAGGAAATTCTTCCAGCGATAATACCCGAATACCGGAAGTACTAAACCAAAGGTCAAAACGGTAAAAACACAGGTCAACACCAGCATTTTAAGTCCGAGACCTACCGGAAAGAACTGGATCAGAGGGGCAAATAAGAGTATAGCAGGAATTGTAAAAAGTGTTAACAATAACAGGCTTGGTTTTTCCTGTCGTATCATCACCACCATTGACAGGAGGGCAAAGAAAACCGGGATGATAAAATATGCGGCTCCCTTCAGATATAGAAATACTACTACGTTGATCAATATCCAAAAGAAGAGCGGGGCAACCATAAAGCTTGCCACCGAGGTTGAAGATTTAAATTTTTTATAGGTTCGGAATGAGATCGCCAGCGACAGAAATACAAAGAATGCGATATACAAATGACCATTATACGTGAATCCATGCTGAATTTCCCCGTAGTGTGGATACAGCCAAAGCAGTAATTTCCAACCGAAGAAACCGGTAAGACCACACACGACCAACGGTATTAGGAATGCCAGAAAACCTCTGCCTATCGTGCGGCCCTGAAGCCTTCCCTTAAAAATGCCCCAAATAACAATCGCGATAAACAAAACAATGGCCAGTAATAACATCCAAAGGATCCAGCTAAACGGGTAACTTATCATTTTTACAACAGGAAAATTTACATACACCAGATCTTCATTAGATTTAAGGTTAGAAAGGTTCGCTTCGGCAAAATAATGCAATAGTGGAAGCAGATAACTTCCCTGATGTTGAAGGGTATTTCTGTCTAAGTTTTCAAAATTATCGTTGGCCGTATGGTAATCGAAATGATCGTCGATAAAAGCAAAAAAGTAGCCGTCTATGTCACCATCCTCTCTTAACACCGTAGAATCGGTATCGTTAGGAAGCATTTTATAAATACTGTACATTAAAGAGGAAGCCAACGGATACTCAGGATCAGCCTCAATAAATGCCTGGATGAGGTTGGCATTCCCTTGATTAGTTTCCAGGATCATATTGCTGGGGCCTCCACTTCCCCGGGCTTCAAAATTCAGGGCAAGACGCACATCTTTTGCCCAGGGATGTTCGTTTACGAACAAGTCGGCGCCATCCAGACCCAGTTCTTCCGAATCTGTAAACACCACAACAATATCATTCTTAGGGGTCTTACCGCTGGCGAGATAGGCACGCAGACCTTCCAGGATGGTTACTACTCCGCTTCCGGCATCGCTTGCACCAAAAGAGGGAACTTTGGCACTGTCGTAATGTGATAAGACCATCAAGGCATTTCCGGACTCACTGCCCTGAAGCCTGGCAACAACATTTCTCGGTTTTACGATAGAGCGGTACTGCTGATCCAAAACCCAGTTGGATTGTACTTCCACCTCCAAACCCAGATCCTGTAATTGTGTTATAAGGAAATTCCTTACTTTTTCGTGCTCTTCAGAACCCAGGTAGTGAGGTTTTTTGGTAATTTCTTTTAGCGGGATAAGCGCTCTTTCGGCAGAGAAGGATTCGGCCGAAGCAGAATCCGGTACTGCTTCCGAAGGCATTAACGAATAAAAACTATAGAAACAAAGCCCAATAATTAGGAGCAGGGAAAGAATGGCGGTACTATTTCTCATTGGAAGGTTTTGAAGAATTAAAAGTACGATTTTACCAATTAAAAGTGGTGAATGGGTTGAAGGTAAGGGAAATCTATAAAATTGATTATCTTAGAACAGCTTAAAAACCGACATTATGGGAATCAAAAGTTTTATGGGTAGGCGTGCCAAGCCTACAAAAGGGAGTAGTGAAAATATTAAGGTTTCAGACTATATGAGTAAGAATCTCACAACCTTCAGAGCAGATCAATCGGTTTTGGAAGTAATGGAAACCCTCATTAAAAAGAAAATTTCAGGAGGGCCTGTGGTAAATGATAAATATGAATTGGTGGGGATCATTTCAGAAGGAGATTGTATGAAACAGATAAGTGAAAGTAGGTATTACAATCAGCCGATGGAAGACATTAAAGTGGAGCAACATATGGCTAAAAATGTGGAAACCATAGACGGTAATATGAATGTTTTTGATGCGGCCAATAAATTCCTGACCTCCAAACACAGACGATTCCCCATCGTGGAACACGGAAAACTTGTAGGACAGATAAGTCAGAAGGATGTTTTGATCGCTGCATTAAAGCTTAAGGGGCAGACCTGGAAATAAGTAATTTGCACCTACGAAAGTAAAACAATATCTTTTTTCACCAGCAGATAGTAGTCGTTGTCCAGCGGCAAATACCCCTGATCGTATAAATAATAGTAGATGGTACCCGCTTTGGTGGTATAAATACCCGTAAAATATTCGAAGTTAAACCCTCTTTGAGACAAGCTCATTTTTGTGACTTTGGTTTTGTTGTTCGAATTTAAGGCTTCCAGTATCCTGTAGTTCTTCCGAAGCCGGTTGTTGATATTACGCAGCAACTTCTTATGATCTTTATTCAATGCATTATTAAAGGCGTTTCGACAGGAATCGCAGCAAAATTTTTTATCGGCGCGACCTATAAGCCTGTTTCCGCATTCGGGACATGTTTTATCCATGACTAACACTGTTTTAAAACGAGAAAACCCTCAACCCGCAAATGGGGAGAGGGTTTTCATTATATGGGAGTTAGTCTGCAGAAGTTTTGTCTTCTGTTTTTGATATGTTGAACCGGTAGATTGCTTCAAATTTTAAGAAGAAGCCGCCACTTATATCGGGATTAAGTTGAGTTCGGTCGTCTCCAAAACTAAAGGCTGAAAGACCTAGATCGATCTTAGAACCTTGTTCATAAACTTCGTAATTATTACTGGAATATCCAAATTTTGCACGCAATAATACGCTCTTTTGAAGGGCATTGAACTGTAAATAACTTGCAAATTCCAAAGAGCTTAGGTCGACGTAAACCGGCGCTGCACCGTCTTCGGTGATATTGAAACTTCTTCCAATTCCGTAGTAATCGAGACCAATCGTGGTAATTCCCAGGCAATAATTTATATCGGCCGCAATAGGCAACGACATATCCATTTCAAAACGCCCGTTATCACTTAGATAATACCAGCCAATGATGGGTGTGGTAAATATTCCAAAGGCTTCGGAAGTTCCATACAGACCAAAACGGTAGATAAGATTTTCCTTTTTCTTCAGTTTTAATAAAGCAAATCCACCAATATAAAAATCATCACCTGATATATTTTTATAATCGGACGCTATTTTTGGCAACAGTACAATAGTGCTGCTCCATTTGTTGTTGTAAGTTGATGCGAGCCCTAATTTTAAAGTGGTGCTGTACAGGCTGGTAAAGTCAAAAGCAGGCGAAAGTTCGAGATTGTTTCGGCTAAAAGCGACTCCGGTAATAAGGGCGTGGCGCTCATTGAGAACCACAGGAAAAGTGAGGTCGGCTTCCAGGGATTTTACATAGGTACTTCCGGGAGCGTCCACAAATTCATTATTAATGGTTTGTCCATAGCCTAGTTTAAAGAGATCTACATAGTTTTGTGACTGGCAAAACAACGGAAAAAGAATAAAAAGAAGTAGCTGTTTTTTCAAATGTCCGGGTTCAATTGGTTTTTATAAATATAAACTTTTATTCCGATTTTCCCTTTGCAAGAAATATAGACAGTGAATTCAAATTTTAAAATTGAACCCACGGGCTTTTTATACAAAATTCCGTAAATTCGCAGCCTTATTAAAAGGCATTGCTTTATGAGCACAAAGTTTAAAGAATACAAGGGCTTAGACCTCCCCAAACTTGGCGAAGAGGTACTCGATTTCTGGAAAAGTGAAAACATTTTCGAGGAGAGTATTTCCATTCGGGAAGGTGCAGAGCCATTTGTGTTTTTTGAAGGCCCACCATCTGCTAACGGTTTGCCGGGAATTCATCATGTGATGGCCCGGGCCATTAAAGATATTTTTTGCAGATATAAAACCCAAAAGGGTTATAAAGTAGATCGTAAAGCCGGATGGGACACTCACGGATTACCCATCGAATTGGGAGTTGAAAAGGAGCTGGGGATCACAAAGGAGGATATCGGTAAAAAGATCTCTGTGGAGGCCTATAATGAGGCCTGCCGAAAAGCAGTGATGCGCTATACCGATGTCTGGAATAAAGTAACCGAACGTTACGGCTATTGGGTGGATATGGAAGACCCTTATATCACCTACAAGCCTAAATATATGGAGACCGTTTGGTGGATCCTGAAACAGATCTACGATAAGGGGCTGCTGTATAAAGGATATACCATCCAACCGTATTCTCCAAAAGCGGGAACGGGTTTAAGTTCTCATGAACTTAATCAGCCGGGGACCTATCAGGATGTGACCGATACCACCGTTGTGGCTCAATTTAAGGCTGCTGCCGATACCTTGCCCGATCTTTTGGCCGAGCATTCTAACAATATCTGGTTTCTTGCCTGGACCACAACACCATGGACTCTGCCCAGTAACACGGCATTGGCGGTGGGACCAAAAATCGATTACGTATTGGTGAAAACCTTTAATCAGTATACTTTTCAGCCTGTACATGTGGTATTGGCAAAGAATCTGGTGTCCTCTCTGTTCGGAAAAAAATTCGAGGAAAAGGAAAACCCGGACACCCTTGATAACTATAAACAAGGTGATAGCCTTATCCCGTATTGCATCCTTGAAGAGTTTACAGGGAAGAAACTTGCTGGAATCCGGTATGAACAATTATTACCGTATACCCAGCCTCATGATACTCCCGAAAATGCGTTTAGAGTGATCTTAGGAGATTTCGTAACAACCGAAGACGGTACAGGGATCGTACATATTGCACCCACTTTTGGTGCAGATGATGCCAAAGTTGCCAAGGAGGCGGTTCCTGAAGTTCCACCTATGTTGGTAAAGGATGAAAACGGAAATTTGGTTCCTCTGGTCGATCTACAAGGGAAATTTAGACCGGAAATGGGTGAATTTGCCGGGAAATATGTTAAAAATGAATATTACAAAGATGATGAAGCTCCTGAGAAGAGCGTGGATGTGGAGCTCGCCATTAAATTAAAAACTGAGAACAAGGCCTTTAAGGTTGAAAAATATACCCACAGTTATCCGAACTGCTGGCGAACCGATAAGCCTATTTTGTACTATCCACTGGATTCATGGTTCATTAAAGTAACCGAGTTCAGGGATCGCATGTTCCAGCTGAATGAAACCATCAATTGGAAGCCCAAAGCAACAGGAGAAGGACGATTTGGAAACTGGCTGGCAAATGCAAATGACTGGAATCTAAGCCGATCGCGGTATTGGGGTATTCCATTGCCATTGTGGCGTACCGAGGACGGTAAGGAAGAAAAATGTATTGGCAGCGTAGAAGAGCTCAAGAGTGAAATGCAAAAATCGGTTTCGGCCGGTTTAATGAACAAGGATATCTTTGAAAGCTTTAAAAACGGAGATCTTTCCGAAGAGAACTACGCCAATGTAGATCTCCATAAAAACATTGTAGATGGCATCGTTTTGGTTTCTGAAGGCGGAAAACCTATGAAGCGTGAAGCCGATCTTATAGATGTATGGTTCGATAGTGGAAGCATGCCTTATGCACAGTGGCACTATCCTTTTGAAAATAAGGAAAAGGTTGAAAATACATGGCGTAAAGCCGATTTTATTGCCGAAGGTGTAGACCAGACACGGGGATGGTTCTATACCCTTCACGCCATCGCAACCATGCTTTTTGATGATGTTGCTTATAAAAATGTTGTTTCCAACGGACTGGTTTTGGATAAGAACGGACAAAAGATGTCTAAACGTTTAGGGAATGCCACAGATCCTTTTGAAACCCTTGAAACCTATGGGCCCGATGCTACACGTTGGTACATGATAAGCAATGCCAATCCCTGGGATAACCTCAAATTTGATGTGGAAGGGATTGCTGAAGTCCGTAATAAATTCTTCGGAACGCTTTACAATACCTATAGTTTCTTCAGTTTATATGCGAATCTGGATAATTTCGATTATTCCGAAGCAGACATACCATTAGAAAAGAGACCGGAGATCGACCGTTGGATACTTTCAGAACTACATACCTTAATAGCAAAAGTTGATGAAGCCTATTCAGACTATGAACCTACCAAAGCGGCAAGGGTCATTTCAGAATTTGTGCAGGAAAACCTCAGTAACTGGTATGTACGTCTAAGCAGAAGGCGATTCTGGAAAGGAAGTTACGGCGAAGATAAAATTTCGGCCTACCAAACCTTATACCGATGTCTTGTAACCGTGTCGCAACTGGGAGCTCCTATAGCGCCTTTCTTTATGGACCGGCTGTATAAAGACCTTACGAGCGCCACCCAGGATGGAGGTGCGAAATCGGTACACTTAAGTGATTTCCCAATAGCGGATAATAGGTTTGTAAACACTGTGTTGGAGCGAAAAATGCAGAAGGCGCAAACAATATCTTCCTTGGTATTATCGTTACGACAACGCGAGAAGATTAAAGTACGGCAGCCCCTTCAGAAAATAATGATACCGGTATTAGATAAATCTCAGCGAGAAGAGATTCTGGCGGTATCCGATCTTATAAAGTCTGAAGTAAACGTAAAGGAGATCGAACTGATCGATGAAGGATCGGGTATCCTGGTGAAACAAATAAAACCCGATTTTAAAAAATTAGGACCCCGTTTCGGAAAGGACATGAAAGCTGTGGCACAGGCGATTAACGCTTTTACTGCCAATGAAATTTCAGAATTGGAAAAAGAAGGGGAAATAAACATTTTGGTTAGCGAAAAAAATGTTAAATTGAACCTTGATGACGTCGTCATAAGCTCTCAGGATATAGAGGGGTGGCTCGTTGCAAACAGTGACGGAATTACCGTCGCATTGGATGTTACCATCACCGATGATCTTAAAAACGAAGGGATAGCGCGGGAGTTGGTAAATCGCATTCAGAACATTAGAAAGGACTCAGGTTTTGAAGTTACAGACAGGGTTGAGGTTACCATTCAAAAAGAAGCTCAACTGGAAGATGCGGTAGCTCAGAATATAGCGTATATTAAACAAGAAACTTTAACGGAAGTCTTGCAGTTTGAAGAAGACCTAAGCAATGGTACAGAAATTTCTTTTGACGATATTGCAACCCGTTTACATATCAAAAAACATTAATTATCATGGCAGAAGAAGTAAAAAGCAGATACAGCGATAAAGAACTCGAAGAGTTTAAAGTGCTTATTCAGGAAAAAATAGATAAGGCAAAAGAGCAACTCGAACTTATAAAGAGTGCCTATAAGAACGATAGTAACAACGGAACAGACGATACGTCGCCTACATTCAAGGCCTTCGATGAAGGAAGTGAAGTGATGAGTAAGGAAACTTCCTCTCAATTGGCGATACGGCAGGAAAAATTTATTCGGGATCTAAAGAATGCGCTTATTCGAATCGAGAATAAAACCTACGGAATTTGCCGTGTAACCGGGAAATTGATCAATCCCGAACGCCTTAAACTGGTGCCACATGCCACGCTTAGTATTGAAGCTAAAAATATGCAGAAGTAAGTTGCAGATCACTTTTAATTTGAAACCGATATTTTAAAAAATTGCCCTGGCCTTTAATCGGGGCTTTTTTTATGCTGAAAAGATTAGTCGCCATAGCAATAATGTTACCGTGTCTTGCAGGTTTTGGCCAAAAACTGAGTACTAAGGAATTCGATGCCGAAGCAATTCACAGGGTCGAAATTGAAGCCGATAACGTTTTTAAAGTGACAGTTGAATCCTCAAAGTCGAAGAAAATATCGCTTGTTACCGCTATTGAAGGGGAAACGTTTGAAAATATTTTAGTTACATCGGTAAACACTTACGGAGTACTGAAAATTGGCACGGCTTTTACGCCATTCTACGTACCTCGAAACGATAAGCTCACGGCACATAAAGTTATTTCGGCGGAAATGACCCTAACGGTGCCGGAAGGTATAACGGTGGTTGTAGAATCCAATTTAGCGACCGTCTATGGTTCGGGAAACTTTCAACGATTTGATGTTAGCCTTGCATCCGGAAGTTGTTTTCTATCAGATTTTACAGGAAATGCGAAGTTACACACCAAACAGGGAACTATTTTGGTTAGCGCCGGTAATGGGGTTAGCGGGAAAGCGATTTCCCGGTATGGAATGGCGATAAATGAACTGCCAAAACGTAAAAAGTACCTTATTGAAGCCGAAAGTTTATATGGTACGGTGAAACTGCTTAGAACCCAATAAATTTTCTATTTTTGCCAACTCATATCATTGCGTTCAACTGCGTTGATGGTCCGTCCTTAAAATAAGTAATATGTCAATAAAAAAGGCAGCAATAATCATTGTAATTATTCTTCTCATAGATCAGATTTCCAAGATCTATATTAAGACAAATTTTATATTGGGTGAAGAAGTTGATGTGTTTAGCTGGTTTAAAATTCACTTTGTGGAAAATGAAGGTATGGCATGGGGGGCAAAGATCCCCGGAGAATACGGAAAACTTATTTTAACCCTATTTCGATTAGTGGCTATTGTAGGTATAGGGTACTGGTTATGGACCTCTGTTAAGAACAATGCACCTCGAATTCTAATTATTTCCATTGCCATGATATTTGCCGGAGCTTTTGGAAATATTATCGATTCGGTCTTTTATGGCCTTATCTTTAACGACAGTACGCAGCAAGTGGCAACATTCTTCCCTCCAGAAGGAGGTTACGGAACACTGTTTCATGGAAAAGTAGTCGATATGTTGTCCTTTCCGTTGTACGGCGGTATTCTTCCCGATTGGGTGCCTTTTCTTGGCGGTACTTACTTTTCGTTCTTCGATCCTGTATTTAATATTGCCGATTCGTCAATAAGCATAGGGGTGATCTTGCTACTTATCTTTAATAAGAAGGCATTTCCAAAAAAGGAGGAAGAAGAAACAGCTTAAAATTTGATCGTAAAGGTCGTACCTTGATTAACGGTACTTTTAACGGTGATATTCCCCTGAAGTGCTTCTATCTGATTCTTTATAAGAAAAAGTCCTACGCCAACTGAATCCTTTACGTCGTGAAAGGTCTGATAGATGTTGAATAACCTGTTGCCGTGTTTTTCCAGATCAATACCTGAACCGTTGTCCCGCACCATTAAATAGGTTTCGTCGTTTTCTTTATAAGTATAGATCTCGATCACCGGATTTCGTTCCTCATGCCTAAACTTGATGGCATTGGTGATTAGATTAAATAGAATACTCTCCAAATAGTTTGGGATATATTCAATCTCTGTAACTTCACTAAAATCTGAATAGATCTCGGTGCCACTCTCCAGCAGCAGCAGGCTAATGTCGTCCTTTACTTTGCGAAGCGTATTGTCCAGACTAACGATTTCTGTAGTTTCTTTTGCCATCGATTGTATGGAAACCAGCTCGGAGATATGCCCCACAGTTGCGTTTATATTTTCTGAAATATGATAGAGACTCGTCTTTAATTCGTGCGCCTCCAGTTCACTTTCGGAAGATCTGAGAAGCTCCAGGGTTAGCTGAAGATTGCTCGCATGGGATCGTAGACTGTGAGAAACGATCTTCGCGAAATTGTTAAGCTTTGAGTGCTGCGATTCTATTGTTTTAAAACTCTTTAGTAAATTCAGTTCTTTTGTTTTTTCTGAATGAATATCCTGAAAAACACCCTGAATCCCTATTACGTTTTCATCTTCATCGTATACCGGCTTCCCAACGGCTTTTGCCCAGAATTCTTTTCCGGTATAGGTGCGCATCTTTATGGTTGTTGAAAACGCGATACCTCGACAACAATTATGAAACAATTCTTCGGCTTTATCTCTGTGGTCTTGAGCATAAAATTGCAATGACGCTTTTAACGATGGTTGAAAATTTAGCGGGGTTTGTAGAATTCGTCTTGCTTCAGGGTCTATAAAGCTTAGTTTTTCGGCGAAATTTACGCTAAATCCGCCCGCCGCTGTCAACTTGGCCACTTCTTTGTAATAGAAATCACTAAACACCCGTGTTTCAGGCTGTTTAGGGGGCTTATCTTGTAAGAATATTTTACTTCTCTTTTGAGCTAAAAAGTTCATTTACATGTTAGTTGACGACCGAAATATACAAAAAAACTTTACATGTAGGATAATTCTTTCAAAAAGTAGCGTAAATATTTTGTGCTTACCAGGGATAGAAAGATAGATTCCGAAGGATCCAAAAAATTACTACAAGTCCGAAATATATGTAAATAAACAGATTACTGTAAAACAGCCAGGCGGTGAGTTTTCGTTCTGAAAAATAATTCCAAAGGTGAATACCCAAACCATAGAAAATTAAGGGAAGTGAGAGAATCAGTAAAGGATTTAAATGAAAGGCGGCTACAATATTCCCGTGTAGCAACTGATGTATTGCCCGCTGTGATCCACAACCGGGACAATCATAGCCTGTTATTAGCTTAAACGGACAAGGAAGAAAAAATGAATGATCGGCCGGGTTGAATAGAAAATAAAATACAAAACCGCCCCCTAGAATAAGCAGTAAGAGGGCAGGTTTTATGTATTTATTAGTACCCGGCAAAAAGTCCACCTGCTACGCCAAGAGCCATTAAGATGAAATAAATGATCCAGACAGAAGCTCCGGCAATAATACCCCATACTGCCCATTTCTTGGCATCATCGGCATGTTTTTGAGCCTCGACATGGTTTCCTTGTGCCCATAATTCCTTCACTTTTGTGGACTTTATGATCGACACGATACCTAACGGCAAACAGCATAAAACGGTGCAAATTATGGCCCAGACAAGGTTGTTGTCGGGCGGTTTGTTTATCGGGGTGTTGATTGGGTTGTTAGTTGTTTCCATGAGTATATTTAATTGATTAATACTATTTTATAAATTAAATATAGAATCTTTTTTTCAGAATTTATATGTTCGATGCGGTGTAACACAAAAATTTAGCGGAATATCTATGAATTCATGGAGGATGGAAGCCTCCGGTTCGAAGAAGGACAGCCCGATAAACACTGCTTCCGGATCGCATTGTGCTAAAAACCGGTCGTAAAACCCCTTTCCGTATCCAACCCTGTTGCCTTTTACATCATAGGCCAATAACGGAACAAATACGATTTCAATTTGCCCGGGAAGTACTTCGATCCCCGATTCGGGCTCGGGAATACCGTAATTTGAAATTTTTAAAGCGGTATGTTCCTGTAATAGTATGTGGGTCATTTCACCCGATTCAAAATTTGTTTTAGGAATGATCACACTTTTATCCTTCCCTTGTAGAATATGCAGGATGTATTCGGTATTCACCTCTTTTTTCCCAGTTATTGGGAGGAAAATATGATAATAGGTTTTTTCCCAAATGTCCATTTCCAGTAGCTTGTTGGCTATTTCAAGGCTCAGTACTTCAATTTTTTCAAAGGAAAGCTTTTCACGTAGCTTCCTGTATTTCGTCCGAAGAATTTCCTTTTCCATTTAATGTTCTGATGTATCTTCCGGGTTGGTGGTAGAATCCACGGTAGAAATATGAAAAATCGCATCTCCCTGGTGTACTATGGGTGCTTGATTCACATTAATAATGTACCCGTCGTTGGGGGATAACACCTTAAATCTCATAGTGCCGAAAGGGTCGGTAATGGTCGCTAAAAATTCTCCTTTTACCACAAATTTATTACAGTCTATCTTGTTGTGCAGAAGACCGCTTTTTTGTGCACGGATCCACTTGCTTTTTTCAATGATCACTGTATTTGTTTTAACTTCCGATGATTTAAATGTATCTCGAAGCATTTCTAAAGAATTAAGTACCCGCATTACACCGTCCACCCCGTTTTTCACGATATGTTTGTTGCTGTCTAACGATTTACCTCCTTCAAACAACAAGGTTGGAATTCCCATTTTTTGACAGGTGGATCGGTAAGACTTTTCAATATTGGGCGAATAAACGGTGAAAGGAGCATTGAAGATCCTTGCAAGTTTTAGTAACTCCTCATCATCGGGTCTAATTCTAACCTGTGGCGCATTGAATCTACTGGCGCCTCCGGTGTGAAAATCCATACAATAATCGGCATGAGGCAGAATTTCTTTGGTAAAATGCCAGGCAACTCTACTCGCCAGTGAACCTGTTTTAGTTCCGGGAAAGACCCGGTTGAGATCACGACCATCCGGAAAAGCTCTATCCGCATTCAGAAAGCCGAAAATATTAAGGATGGGAATACAGATCACAGTTCCGGATTTTGGCTTATTGATCTTTTTTGCGATAACCTGTCTAACGATCTCCACCCCGTTAATTTCATCACCGTGTATGCCCGCTGTTAACAGCACCGTAGGGCCGGGCTTTGATGCACGTTCAATGATTACCGGAATATCAACCTCTGTGGAGGTATAAAGTTTGGCTATATTGAAATTAATGGTCTTGCGCTCGCCCGGACCTATTTTTTCATTTAAAATTTCAAGTATATCCGTTTCCATTTATTCTACGTTCCGTTCTATATATTTTATGATGGTTTCGGCTATGTCTTTTCCGGTTGCGGCTTCAATACCTTCAAGACCCGGTGAAGAATTCACTTCCAGAATTAAGGGACCCCGGTCACTTTGTAACATATCGACCCCAGCAATGCCAAGGCCCATGGCTTTTGCTGCCTTTATGGCCGCAATTTCTTCGGCATCGCTCAACTGGATCACAGTGGCATTTCCACCCCGATGAAGGTTTGAGCGAAACTCACCTTCGGCTCCCTGTCGTTTCATGGCACCCACAACATGACCGTCGACAACAAAAGCACGAATGTCGGCACCACCGGCTTCCTTAATAAACTCCTGAACAATAACCCTGGCCTGTAGATTATTAAAGGCTTCGATTACCGATTCTGCTGCCTTTTTGGTTTCGGCGAGAATCACACCAATGCCCTGAGTCCCTTCCAGCAGTTTTATGATCACAGGAGCACCTCCTACCTGTTCCACAATTTCCTTTACGTTCTTAGAGTAATTTGTGAAAATAGTTTTAGGTAAACCCAATCCCGCTCGTGAAAGTATCTGAAGACTTCTCAGTTTATCCCTGGATCTTACCAAAGCCATAGATTCGGTAGTCGAAAAGACACGCATCATTTCGAACTGCCGCACCACTGCGGTACCGTAAAATGTAACTGAAGCACCAATTCTCGGGATCACAGCATCGGTGTTTTCGATTTTTTTTCCCTTATAGTAAATACACGGATTCTTTTTTTCGATAACAATATCGCATTTGGTGTGGTCGATGATCTCTACCGTATGCTTTCTTTTTTTTCCGGCTTCAACAAGTCGTTGCGTGGAGTATAGACCAGGGCTTGCCGATAATATCTTAATGTTCATTTTTACGTTTTAGTTTGTGCGACAGATTGGTTTTATTGATATCGACAAAAAATCGCTTTGTTAAAAATTTCCTGCCTAATAAAACAGGATAACGCATCTCTTCACGATCGCTTAGGGTAAGGAAAATAGGATATCTTTTCCCGAACAATTCAATTTCTGTCAGAATTCTGTATCGCGCCTGAGAAGCTCCATTGCTGCTTCGCACTACTTTCACGTCGTATTCGTCAAAAATAATTTCCCTCTCATGGTATTCGGGATGATCTTCATCCAGAAAGTTACATTTTAAATAATTGTCCTCTACGGTAACATTCTTACAATGAATGGTTGAAGTGTATGCGCCTGTATCAATTTTTACATCCACATCGTATAAATCCAGTAAAGGGAAATCTGCTTTGTCTACTCTTCCGATCTTTCTTTTCAAAAGTAATTTATTTTGATACCTGCAAGATAAAAAATGCCATCTGAACAATTCCTAAAAACGGGGTTATTCTATATCAAATAGGCGGAAATTAACGTTTATTGCGCTCAATAAAACCTATAATACTTTTTGAAATATTCTTGCCCGTGGTGGTTTCTATGCCCTCCAGACCCGGAGTTGAATTTACTTCAAGAACCATTGGTCCCCTGTCTGATTGTAAGAGATCAACACCGCAAACTCCCAACCGAAGCGCTTTTGCAGCACGTATTGCCAGACGTTCCTCCTCATAACTCAACTTAATTACTTCAGACGTTCCTCCCCGGTGAAGGTTAGACCGGAACTCCCCGATCTTACACTGCCGCTTCATCGATGCCACCGCAACACCATCCACAACGATCACCCGTATATCGGCACCTTTGGATTCGGCAATAAACTCCTGAATTACAAATCGAATATTAGTCGATTTTAATGTCTCAATTGTCGATAAGGCCGATTGGTAGGTTTCGGCCAGGATCACCCCATGACCATGAGTGCCCTGAAGCATTTTTAATATTACAGGTTTATTTTCGAACATTTCCAGTACGGCTTCAGAATCCAGCGCATTTCCCAACACGGTTTTCGGAACAGCAATTTGTGCCGCTGATAGTATCTGAAAACTGGTCCATTTATTCCGGGATTGCAAGATCGCTTCCGAAGAAACCGCACAAAAAACACCCATAGATTCAAAATGACGAACCAACGACGTGCCAAAATAAGTATTTGATGCACCTATTCTGGGAATCACAGCATGCAGATCGTTAAGGGGTTCGTTACAATAATAAAGGGTAGGCTTCCCGTCTTCAACCGCAAGCGTACATAAGGCAGGATCGATAACTTCAATATCGTGATTCCTCACTTTACCCGCTTTCAGCAGACTTTGAGTCGAATAGAGATTCTCTCCACGGGATAATATGGCGATGTTCATTCCTTAAAATTACTACTGCAATGTAATGAAAAACTTAAGTGGTCTAAATGTTAAAATAGAATTAACCCGGAATCAACAAATTTTAAAACCGGATTTAATGCATAACGAAAAACATCAATTATCTTTGAAAATATGCCAGAAACTTCGGTCACATTACAAATCGCTACACTTCCCAATGATCCCGGGGTATACCAATATTATGACAAGGAGGATACGTTGTTGTATGTTGGAAAGGCCAAGAATATCAAAAAAAGAGTTTCTTCTTATTTCACCAAACAACAGGATAATGCCCGTACCCGCCTGTTGGTTAAAAAAATAAAAAAGATCAGGCATATCGTGGTGGCCAGCGAAACCGATGCATTATTGCTGGAGAATAATCTTATAAAAAAATATCAGCCGAGATACAATGTCATGCTAAAGGACGATAAGACGTATCCGTGGATCTGTATCAAGAATGAACGATTTCCCAGAGTGTTTTCCACCCGAAGGCTGATCAAGGACGGTTCTGAATATTTCGGACCGTATACCAGCATGAAAACGGTACACACCCTGCTAGAACTTATAAAAGGATTATACCCGCTTCGTACCTGTAACTACGATCTTTCGGAAGAAAAGATTCGAGCCGGAAAATACAAGCTATGTCTGGAATATCACCTCGGAAACTGTGCCGGACCCTGTGAAGGATTTTTTTCCGAAGAAGCCTATCAGGAAAACATAGAGGCAATCCGAAATATACTAAAAGGAAATTTTAAGGATTCCCTGGGTCGTTTCAAAAAACAGATGAAGGTCCTCGCTAAAGACCTAATGTTTGAAGATGCCCAACGCGTAAAGGAAAAAATTGATGTGCTGGAGAATTATCAGTCAAAATCGACTATTGTAAATCCGAAGATCAATAATGTTGATGTATTTTCTATCGTTTCGGACGAAAGTTATGCCTATGTGAATTACCTTCAGATATCGTATGGTTCCATCATACGTTCACATACTCTGGAAATTAGAAAGAAACTGGACGAAACCGACAAAGAGTTGCTGGAACTTGCGGTAGTGGAGTTGAGACAACGGTTTCAGTCCATCTGCAAGGAGATTTATGTGCCCTTTCCTATCGATACAGAAGCAGGCTTAAAAGTACATATTCCGAAGGCAGGCGATAAGAAACAGATTCTGGATCTCTCTGTAAGGAACGCCAAGTATTTCAGAATGGAACGCTTTAAGCAAGCAAAGATCGTCGACCCCAACAGGCATGAAAACCGGATCATGGCGCAGATGAAAAAGGACCTTAGACTTTCGGTAGAACCAAGACATATAGAGTGTTTCGATAATAGTAACATACAGGGAACACATCCGGTGGCGGCCTGTGTAGTATTTAAAAACGGGAAACCGAGTAAGAAAGATTATCGTAAATTCAATATCAAGACCGTAGCAGGACCCGATGATTATGCTTCTATGGAAGAAGTGGTTTACCGACGCTATAAAAGATTAAAGGAAGAGGAGCAACCATTGCCCCAATTGATCATCATAGACGGAGGAAAGGGTCAGTTATCATCGGCTTTAAAAAGTCTTGAGCGGCTCGATTTAAGAGGAAAGATAGCCATTATCGGGATCGCCAAACGGCTTGAAGAACTTTTTTATCCAGACGATCCCATTCCGTTGTATCTTGATAAAAAATCGGAGACTTTAAAGATCATTCAGCAATTGCGTAATGAAGCTCATAGGTTTGGAATTACCTTTCATCGCGACAAACGCAGTAAAGACGCTTTAAATACGGCCCTGGAAACCATACCCGGGATAGGAGAAAAAACAGTTGTAGCGCTCTTAAAGCACTTTAAGAGTACAAAGCGCATCACACAGGCCAGTTTTGAAGAGCTCGCCAAAATAGTGGGTTCGAGTCGCGCCAAGAAAATTAAGTTGCACTTTCAGGCAACCGAAGATACATAAAAGAGAGGTTACGACCAACCAATTAAGTTGCACGATAAGAATTGAAGGAATAAAATAATTATTTCAGACCCCAACAATGAAGTACATAGGAACCATACTATTTTTACTAATACCTGTGCTGGGTTTTACTCAGGAGCCTCAACAAGAGGATCTTAAAGTAGGGCTTGTATTAAGCGGCGGCGGAGCAAAAGGTCTTGCACATATTGGAGCCTTAAAAGTGATCGAAGATTCGGGAATTAGGGTCGATTACATAGGAGGAACCAGTATGGGAGCCATCATAGGGGCCTTATATGCCTCCGGTTATTCGGCGCGGCAACTGGATTCTATTTTTAATGAGTTAGATTTTAACACCCTTATTCAGGATGATATTCCGCGAAGCGCAAAAACCTTTTTCGAAAAAGATGCTTCAGAAAAATATGCCATCACCCTCCCTTTCGATAAATTTCAGATAAGTTTTCCTTCCGGACTCTCAAAGGGGCAAAATGTGTATAATCTGCTTTCCAAGCTTACGGCCCATGTCAATACGATTTCCGATTTTAACAAATTGCCCATCCCGTTCTTTTGTGTCGCCACCAATGCCGAGACAGGAAAGGCAGTAATATTAAACAAGGGGTATCTTCCCAGAGCCATCACCGCAAGTGGGGCACTACCTACGATCTTTAGCCCCGTGATCATTAACGATTCCTTGCTTATTGACGGGGGTGTGGTAAATAATTATCCGGTGGATGAGGTGCGTGCGATGGGCGCAGATATTGTAATTGGCGTGGATGTTCAGGATAGTCTGCGAAGCCGGAAGAAACTTAAATCGGCATTCGATGTGCTGGTACAGATCAATAACTACAGAACCATAAATGATATGGTCGAAAAACGCAACCGTACCGATGTCTATATTCAACCCAATATTGATGACTTTACCGTAGTTTCTTTTAATGAGGGTAGAAAGATCATAGAGGCAGGGGTAAATGAAGCCGAATCCAAACTGGATATCCTTACCGAAATTGCCGGAAGGCAACTGCCTTCAGAAAGAAAAAAGGTTAGTTTTCAAACCAATGATCAACTCTATATTACTGAAGTTGAAATTGAAGGGAACGAAAAATACACACGTTCCTATGTGCTTGGAAAACTGAAACTTAAAATTCCTGCAGACATAACCTATGAAGAATTTAGCGAAGGAGTAAATAACCTGTCTGCAACCGGAAATTTTCAGGATATCAATTATCGATTCTTTGCAGATGAGGATGGATTTTATAGCGTAAAATTTCGATTGCGGGAAAATGACGCCAAAATGTTATTGCGGCTCGGGGCACATTATGACGATCTCTATAAATCTGCTGCAAATATCAATATCACCCGAAAACGTATTTTTACCAACAACGATATTGCCGCTTTCGACTTTATCGTGGGGGATAACATTCGCTATAATTTCAATTACTATATCGATAAGGGCTATTACTGGAGCGTTGGGCTAAATTCAAATTTTAGTTTTTTCGATAAAAATGTACCGGTTGGATTTATCGAACCGGAATCGGTTGTCGATGACAATACGCAACTTAATCAGATTGATTTAAAATATGGTGATCTTACCAATCAGATCTATGTGGAAACTCTTTTTAGAAGAACATTCCTACTGGGAATGGGAGTCGAACACAAATGGCTGCGATACCTTTCAGAAACCATCGGTATAGACGAGAATAACAACCCGAGAACCATTTTTGAGAGTACGAATTACTTCAGCACCTACGGATATCTTCGTTATGATACGCTAGATCACAGTTTTTTCCCTAGCGAAGGCATCTTTTTTGAAGGTGATTTCCATTTGTATCTTTTTGCCAACGGGAAAAATAAAGATTTTGACCAATTTTCAATTTCAAAAGCCAAAGTAGGATATGCCCAAAAATTATTTCCAAAATTCGCTGCGTACCTCACTACAGAAGGGGGTTTTAAGATAGGAGGAAATGAAACCCGGTCTCTCGATTTCTTCGCGGGGGGCTACGGATTTAAACAAATCAATAATATCGTGCCGTTTTATGGATATGAAGCCCTTAGTTTACGTGGGGATACGTATTTAATGACAGTGCTAACACTAGACTATGAGATCTACAATAAGAATCATATTACACTGGCAGGGAACATTGCGAACATAGGTGACGACCTCTTTACCACCAGCCAGTGGATCGATGGTGTAGATTACAGCGGTTTCGCCGTGGGCTATGGTCTTGAAACCTTTCTCGGTCCCGTTGAGATAAAATATTCTTATTCTCCACAACTGGATGCCGGGGAATGGTACGTCACCGCAGGATTTCGATTCTAAATTGACCTCTTTAAAAATTACCGCTCCTTTGAAGAGATCGGATTTACAACATACATTCGGGGGAGGTCTGTCTTTTTCGCGCTAATTGGTAATCACATAGAGAATCGTGGTTTTAGCATAATCTTAATCCAAAAGCTGCGTAATTTTTCAGATATTTGTAAGACATAAGGTAATTGGGTGTCACGACATTAAATTCTGTGGCGAGATCATAAAACTCAATAACACAATTATTCAAAAACTAATAACAAATGCCTTTTTATCACACTTTAGGTAAAATTCCCCCCAAGCGTCATACGCAGTTTCGAAAGCCGGATGGGAGTCTATATGCCGAACAACTCTTTGGGACCATTGGCTTTGACGGGATGTACAGCAATATATATCACGAACACCGCCCTACGCAGGTTAAAGAAATAAAGAAACAGTACAATGTGGCACCTAAGATCGCGAAGGCCAACAATATGCAGTCGTATCGGTTTAGAGGATTTCAGGTAAAACCTGAAAATGATTATCTAGACAGCCGGAAGACAGTGCTCACCAATAGCGATTGCAGTATAATTTTGGCTGCTCCTAAAACATCTCAAACCGACTATTTCTATAAAAATACGGATGCCGACGAACTCATTTTTGTTCATAAGGGAACCGGAAAATTGAGAACCCATCTTGGAAATCTCGACTTTAAATATGGAGATTATCTTCTTGTACCCCGCGGAATCATTTATCAAATGGAATTCGATACCGAAGACAACAGGCTTTTTATTGTTGAATCCCGAAGACCTATTTACACCCCAAAACGCTACAGAAATTGGTTCGGACAATTGCTCGAGCATTCTCCGTATTGCGAACGGGATATCCGTAAACCTATGGAGCTAGATACTCACGACGAAAAAGGGGATTTCATAATCAAAGTGAAAAAACAGGACGAGATCTTCGAAATGGTATATGCCACACATCCATTCGATGTGGTGGGGTACGACGGATTTAACTATCCGTACGCTTTTTCCATTCACGATTTCGAACCCATAACCGGGCGCATTCACCAACCCCCACCGGTGCATCAAACATTTGAAACCGATGCCTTCGTGGTGTGTAGTTTTGTACCTCGGGTGTACGATTATCACCCGTTGAGCATTCCGGCACCTTACAATCACAGTAATATCGATAGTGATGAGGTGCTGTACTATGTAGATGGAGATTTTATGAGCCGAAATGATGTGGATGCCGGGCATATTTCATTGCATCCCGCCGGAATACCGCACGGACCGCATCCCGGAGCTACAGAGCGAAGTATCGGTAAAGTAAAAACTGACGAACTTGCCGTAATGGTAGATACCTTTAAACCGCTTCAAGTCACAGAAGAGGCCTTAAAGATCGCAGATGACAGCTACTATCAATCCTGGCTCGAATAATTTTTTTTAGGAGCTGTTTCCTGCTGTCCGCTGTATCTCTGTAGTGCCGATAAAGCAGAGCGAAGCTCGCTTTACGACTACTTCAGAGGATGCCGCTACCATCAGGGCTAGAATAATTAGCGAATTAGTACATGAGCGAATTCGTTAAATTTTAATATAGAATAAAGATTTTAACTAAAATAGTTAGCACTACAAAACAAGCGGAATAAGCTAATTAAATTATTGACATTATGAGTAAGGAATTAAAATCGGTAGACTACGGTCTCGAGAAAATATTTGAAGGAGCAGAAGACTTTCTGCCGCTATTGGGCACCGACTATGTGGAATTCTATGTTGGAAACGCAAAACAATCGGCACACTTCTATAAAACGGCCTTCGGCTTTCAATCCTATGCATACAAGGGATTGGAAACAGGTTCAAAGGATTCGGTGAGTTATGTTTTGAAACAGGATAAGATCCGTATCGTGCTTACAACTCCCCTTAACAGTAAATCACCCATTAACGATCATATTGTAAAACACGGGGATGGGGTGAAGGTGATCGCATTGTGGGTGGATGATGCCCGTAGTGCTTACGAAGAGACCACCAAACGCGGAGCAAAATCGTATATGGAGCCCGTAGTGGAAAAAGACGACCACGGCGAAGTTGTGAGAGCAGGGATCTATACCTACGGTGAGACCGTACATATGTTCGTGGAGCGTAAGAACTACAAAGGAGTGTTCTTACCCGGTTTCAGGGAATGGAAATCTGATTATAATCCCAAGCCAACCGGCCTTAAATATGTAGACCACATGGTAGGAAATGTGGGCTGGGGTGAGATGAACACCTGGGTAAAATGGTACGAGGACGTGATGGGATTTGTGAATTTTCTGTCTTTTGACGACAAGCAGATCCATACCGAGTATTCGGCCTTAATGAGTAAGGTGATGAGTAACGGGAACGGTCGAATTAAGTTTCCTATTAACGAACCGGCAAAGGGAATTAAACGGTCACAGATCGAAGAATATCTCGATTTTTATGAAGGACCCGGGGTTCAGCACCTCGCTCTGGCTACAGACGATATCTTGGAAACCATTAGTCAGTTAAAGGCACGGGGAGTCGAATTCCTTCCGCCACCACCACAGGCCTATTACGATGATATTCCACGCAGACTGGGAACACATATGGATACCATGAAGGAAGATATCAAAGAACTGCAGAAGTTATCGATCCTGGTAGATGCCGATGAGGAAGGCTATTTATTACAGATCTTTACCAAACCATTGGAAGACAGGCCTACACTCTTTTTTGAGATCATACAACGCATGGGGGCCCGGGGCTTCGGTGCAGGGAACTTTAAGGCGCTGTTTGAGTCCATAGAACGAGAACAAGCAGCAAGAGGTACCTTGTAGGTTACACTGTAACGATATGGAAACTCCATCGTCTTATGGTGGAGTTTCCATTTTTGGAACAGTAGTTGTATTTAGTACAACGAACAATAATACCCCGAAACTATGAAAAAGCTATTGGTGCTTTTAATACTACTGCAGGTGTCGACGATTTCGGCACAAAAAAGAGCCTATGGAGACGGCGAATGGTTTAAATTCCGCGTGCATTACGGGTTTATTACTGCAGGCTATGCGACATTACAGGTGGATAATACCGTGCTTAACGGCAGGGAAGTGTATCATGTAAAGGGGGAAGGACGAACGGTGGGAATGTCCAAATGGTTTTTTAATGTGGAAGATTATTACCAATCCTATATCGATAAAGAAAAGGATATTCCGTATCGATTTATTAGAAAGATCGATGAGGGCGGACATACCAAGGATATTCAGATCGATTTCAACCATAAGACCAATAAAGCCACCATTAATAACAAAAAGCACAACACTACCGAAGTAGTCGATTTTCCCAAGAACGCTCAGGATATGGTTTCGGCATTTTATTACCTGAGAAACCACCTCGATGTATCGGAGATTAAGACGGGGGAAACCATGGACCTCGATATGTTCTTCGATAAGGAAAATTTTAAATTCCGACTTAAATTCTTGGGTAGGGAAACCCTGGATACCGAATTCGGAAAAGTACGTTGTCTTGTTTTTCGACCTTATGTACAAGCCGGACGGGTGTTTAAAGAAAAGGAAAGTCTTACCGTTTGGGTAAGTGATGATGAGAACAAGATTCCTTTACTTATAAAAGCAGATCTGGCAGTAGGTTCGTTAAAAGCTACGTTAACCCAGTTTCGTGGACTACAACATTCATTTAAAATTATTGTAGATTAGTATTCATGAAGCCCGATCCAAAAACGATTGAACAAATAGCACAGCTTGAAGAAAAATTTAAGAATTCGGGCCAGGATCTCAACTCCTATTTAGACGGACTCTTATACGATAAATACCTCACCTACTGGGATTATATTCATCTCGACACCTTGTTAAGCCTACAAATTACACGTACGCATTTTCCCGATGAGGAGATCTTTATCTCCTATCATCAAATTACCGAATTGTATTTTAAGATGGTGATTAGCGAAATGAAGCAAATCATAGATGACAAACTACAACAGGCCGATTTTTTCAGAAAAAAGGTGGAACGTATCAACCGGTATTTCAGGATCATGATCAATTCATTCGATGTAATGATAAAAGGGATGGAGTACGATCAGTTTTTAAAATTCAGGATGTCGTTATTGCCGGCGAGCGGCTTTCAGTCGGCGCAATTCAGAATGATAGAAATTTATGCAACTCCTTTAGAGCATCTGGTGCATGCTTCAGTGCGTGAGAATTTTTCAGAAAAAAACAGTATTGAAGAATTGTTCGAAAATACGTATTGGAAACACGGGGGTATCGATCTGGAGACCAAAGAGAAAACCCTTACCTTAAAACAATTCGAATACCGCTATACACCACGCTTTATACGAATTGCCAAAGATGTTTTTCAGAATACATTATACCATAAATACCTGCAATTACCCGAATCTGAAAAGAATAATGAGTTGTTGATAAAAGAATTGAGGAAATTGGACGTTAACGTTAATGTAAACTGGCTTCTAATGCATATGGGAGCCGCACACAGATATTTAAACAAAGACGGGAAACAAATAGAAGCCACCGGAGGAACCAACTGGAAACAATTTTTACCACCAAGCTTTCAGAAAGTGCATTTTTTTCCTAATCTTTGGACCCAAATTGAACTGGATAACTGGGGTCGCGAGTGGGTGACCCATACGTTTAACACCGAAAAAGACCTATAGAGCTTGAAGAAACTACTTTTTTTATGGTTGCCTGCCTTAATGATCATAGGCTGTGAGACCGCAAAAGATGACATTATTGAAGAAGAGATCGTTGAAGCCCCAATAATTGTTGAGGAATATGGATATGTCCTTAATGATTTTAATGTTGTTCGCGATACCATTCGTCCCGGGGATACCTTTGGAGCCATTCTGGATGGCAATGGAGTGACTCAGGATAAAATTTTTGAAGTAGCCAATAAGTTCAAAGATAGTTTTGATGTTCGGAGGATCGTAGTTGGAAAACCTTATGTGCTTCTCAATGCAAAGGATAGCACGAACACCACTCAGGTATTTATTTATGAAAAGAACAAAGTAGATTATGCTGTGGTCGATCTAAGGGATACAGTAAATTGCTATAATAATAAAAAACCCGTTCGCTTTGAAGAACGGGTAGCTTCAGGGATCATAACAAGTTCACTTTCAGAAACCATGGAGGAGAATAATTTGAGTCCGTTAATGACCGACAGATTGGCGAAGATCTACGCCTGGACGGTGAATTTTTTCCATCTTCAACCAGGAGATCGATTTAAAGTAGTTTACACTCAGAAATATATAAGCGATACGATTCCGGCCGGATTAGACGAAATAAAGGCCGCGTATTTTGAACATCGCGGCAAACCTCTATATGCATTTAACTTTGAGGCAGATTCTATTAATAAGGTATCCGATTATTATGATGAAGAGGCCAATAATTTACGGCGTGCATTTCTAAAAGCACCGGTAAAATTCAGCCGGATCTCGTCAAGATATAATCTTAAACGACGAATTAAATATTACGGTTATAAACTGCGACCTCATAAGGGCACCGACTTTGCAGCGCCAATTGGGACACCTATATTAGCCACTTCAGACGGAATTGTAACCAAATCTGAACGTCGCGGTGGAAACGGAAATTATGTAAAGATTAAACATAACGCAACCTACGAAACCCAATACCTTCATATGCAGCGGCGCAAGGTTAAAGTGGGGGATTATGTACAACAAGGTGACGTAATTGGATGGATTGGAATGACCGGAAACACAGGCGGACCACACGTGTGCTATCGGTTCTGGAAAAACGGGAAACAAGTTGATCCGTTTAAAGAAGACCTTCCCTTATCTAAGCCATTACCAGCCGAAATACAACCCGCATATTTTGAGTTTATCGCACCCCTGCGAACACAGTTAGACTGTATTTCCTTTTAGCATTTAACAAATTAGAATTGTTAATAAATCTGTTATTAAGTAAATAACAGACAATCAGCCTATTATAATAATTCCTCTTAATTTTAAGTGTGAATAAATATTAATAGTTTTTTAATATAAGATTCATCTTTTACTTCATATTCGGAGTAATTTTGCAACTACAAACAATCTAAACATTAAACTATGAAGAAACTTTTACTATGTGTTTTTTTATTAGCTGGATTAACAGCTTTTTCACAAGGAACGGTATCAGGAAAACTTATGGACTCCGATCTGGGAGGGCCATTACCTAGTGCCAATGTTGTAGAGACCGGAACGAACAACGGTACTATAACAGATTTTGACGGTAATTTTTCATTACGGGTCAGTAATAATTCCGGAAGTATTACAATTACTTATTTAGGGTATACCACAAGAGTAGTATCCTTTACTTTATCCAACGGAACTGCTAATCTTGGGTCGATCAATATGGAGGCCGATGCTGCAACCTTAGGAGAGGTTGTCGTGGTAGGTACAGGAGTTATTGATCTTGCGGAAGACAGACAAACTCCTGTTGCTGTATCTACAGTAACGGCTCAGGAGATTCAGTCTAAGGCAGTGGGTAATGTAGAATTTACTGAAGCCATGAAAAATACTCCGTCTATATATGTCGCTAATCAATCCGGTGGTTTTGGAGACAGCCAGATCTTTCTTAGAGGATTTAGCGATGTAAATACTGCTTTCCTGCTTAATGGACAACCAATTAATAGTGTGGAAGATGGTAGAATATTCTGGTCTAACTGGGCGGGGATGGCCGATGTAGCCAATGCTATCCAGATACAAAGAGGGCTTGGATCCTCTAAACTTGCCATTTCGTCTGTAGGAGGAACGGTAAACATCATATCAAAGACCACAGACAAGAAGGAAGGTGGTTTTGTGCGTTTTCTGGCAGGAAATGACAGCTATTTCAAAGGTACAGCAAGCTATGATACAGGACTTAGCGACAGCGGATGGGCATTTTCGGTGCTCGTCGATCATTGGCAGGCTCACAGAAAATATGCCATTGGTACGGCCGGACAAGGACAGAATTATTTGTTTTCTGTTGGGTACAAGCCAAATGATATACATTCATTCAACTTCTTGATCACCGGTGCCCCACAATGGCACGATCAAAACTTTTCAAACAGCCTGGAAACGTACGAACAGTATGGTGAAAAGTATAATTCAAATACCGGTTTCTTAGATGGCGAGCGCTATACAGAGAGAAGAAACTATTACCACAAACCGGTAGCTAACCTGAACTGGGATTTTAATATCAATGAAAACACCGATCTTTCTACTGTGTTATACGCTTCATGGGGACGTGGAGGTGGAACCGGCATGTTGGGTAGAGGATCAAGAGTAAGAATGAGTAATGGGGAGATCGATTTCGACCAAACTGTTGCAAATAATATCGCTGCCGCCGAAAATGGAATAGGAAGTTTCGACGATACGAGAATTCGACGTGCCTCTGTGAACAACCATAACTGGTACGGAATGCTTTCAAATCTCTCGTTAGAGGCAAGTGAGAACTGGTCTATTAATGTGGGAGTTGACGGTAGATTATATCACGGAGATCACTTTAGACAAGTAAATGACCTGCTAGGACTTCGGGGATTTGAAGATGGCCAGATCTATATGAACGAATTTGAAGCCAATCCATGGAAATCTTTGTTCGATTTTGCCGAGGAAGGAGATAGGGTTGCTTACGACTATTCTGAAGACATCAACTATATTGGTGGAAACGCTCAGGTTGAATACGCCACAGATAAATTCTCCGTATTCGCTCAGGGAGCTGCTTCATCACAGTCATTTCAGAGAGAAGAACGATTTGATTCAGACCCGGCTAATCGCGGAAAATCGGAAAAAGTGAGTAAGTTCGGATATAATGTAAAAGGAGGGGCTTCATTTAATATTACCGATGAGCATTCCATTTTTGCAAATGCAGGAGTATTCTCTCGTCAGCCCTTTTTGGATAATATCTTCAGAGATGTTCGAGGATCTAACGAATTGAATTCTCCCGAGGTCGATAACGAAGAAATAACGGGCTTAGAAGGAGGATACCGATTCGAAAATTCTAATTTAAGAATTAATGTGGATGTCTATCGCACCGAATGGGGTAACAGATTCCTGGCTATTGGAGATCGAATTTTAACAGATCCGGCAGATCCTAATTCTGAAGTTCCGGTTACCAACAGATTTACAGATATTACTCAGGTTCATCAGGGATTAGAATTTGAATTTGCATATCGTCCCGATTCCCGTGCATATAAATTAAGAGGATACGGATCTATTGGAAACTGGAAATACGAAGGAGAAACTCCTTTCACTCAGCAAAATGACGATACCGGAGCTTTCATTGTAACCGATGGAATGTTAGACCTTACAGGTACCAAAGTAGGGAATGCACCTCAAACTTCCTTTGGAGTAGGACTGTCTATTAAATTGTGTGATGGACTCACTGTCGACGGAGATTACAATATCTATACAGACCTATATGGTTTTGTAGACCCTGAAGATGTTATCGTCGCAGCTCAAATGGGAGAACGTTACCAAGCAGAGCGGCTACCGGCCTATACCTTGATGGATGCAGGTCTTACCTATAAATTTACCCTAGGAAGCCAGCGTATGACATTTAGAGGGAATGTTTATAATCTTTGGAATACACCTTACATTAATCAAGCCGATGCATTTGGGTACTACTTAGGAGTAGGAAGAACCTATAACGCAAGCTTACGATTAGATTTCTAAGAATAAATTTTTTTTACTGAAAAGCCGTTTCATCTGTTGAAACGGCTTTTTTGTTTTTAAATAATTCCTACCTTTGAAAGACCACCAAAAAATCGTCTGCCATGTATCAAACCGTTCAAATTCTTCATTCTTATTGGGCCTATCTGGTTGTCTTAGTTGTACTCATAGCGACCTTAAACTCCCTCGCGGGATACTTTACCAAACGTGAGTATGCACCAAAAGACTTCCGAATTGCACTTTTTGCGCTAATAGTAACTCACATCCAATTTTTAATTGGTCTGGTGATCTACTTTATATCTCCTTTAGGCCTTCAGAACATAACCAATAACGGAATGTCTGAAGTTATGGGCAATTCGCTGTTCAGATTATATGCCGTTGAGCACCCGCTTGTGATGTTACTAACGGTTGTGTTCATCACTATAGGGTACTCTAAACATAAAAAGAAACTGGTTTCCAACACAAAATTTAAGGCCTTGGCAATCTTCTATACCATCGCGCTTATTTTAATGTTAAGCAGAATTCCGTGGAACCAATGGTTTGATTAGTGAATTAGGGCGATAATAATTAAGCTTTTATACGTATCTTTTCCTACCTAAAAACAGTTGTGTATCACATAAATACCTGATCGTTTGGAAACTATAGAAAAAAAATTGATCTTTTTGGTGGTCGAAGATATGGTATCTGACTCAGTTTTATTACAGAGGCAGCTTACAAAGCTTTGTAAAGAGCCAGAAATACGATTTGCAGACGGTAAATTATCGTTAATCAATGCACTAAAATCTTATGTCCCCGATTTTATTCTTTGCGATTTCAACTTGAACGGCTTTGACGCCTTTGACGTCATTGAGATTGGAAAAGAATATAATCCTTTAATTCCGGTCATTGTGATCACCGGAAATCTAAAAAATGAGCGGGATGAAGCCCGCCTCATGGAACAAGGTGCCGCCGGGTTCTTTTTAAAGGATCCCATGGATAAGTTGCACGAACGCATGCTTCCGCTTTTTCACAAATTGTTAAAAGAAAAGGAAGCGCACCTCGAATCAATCGAAAAAAAACGATTGGAGATAAATAACTATCAGAAGAATTCAGACTACTTTAGAGAATATGGCAAGAAGGGGAAGAAAAAATCAGGATTTATTAATTATTTAAAACGAATTTTCTTGCGATAATTGTTCTATGCCGAAGAAATCCTATCGAAAAATACTGAGATCCATTTATATTAATTTGCTAACACTGTTAGGAATAATTCTATTGCTAGCTGTGATCATTATATTGAGTTTTAATTCCCAGGAATTTGTCGTGCACACCTCAAATGTTCGAATGCAAATTTTGGAAACAGATGCAGCTATTCACGATGCGGAAAGCAAAAATAAAACTTATCTATTAACAGAAGATAGCGAACACAAAGAACGATATAATGCTGCCGTCCTTCTCGCAGATAAGAAGTTGGAACGATTGTCTTCTAATGCCCTGGAAAGTGCCGAACAGAATCAAAACATCCGGCAACTTGATTCATTATTCAGCTTAAAGAAGGCGGAAATGAATAAAATGGTCGATCTTATTGAAACAGGAGGGGAACAGGAAGCAGTAAAGATGGTAACTTCCAGTACACGACTTACCCTAAAAAGTGAGATCTCAATGCTCATCGATTCTATGTTGAGGGTTAACGATTCTTTATTAAATGAGCGGAGTGATAATTTTAAGGTGTTGTATATCATTACCATCCTTCTACTACTTTTTGGAATAGCCTTCATGATCTACGGATTAACCAGAGTTAAGACACAGTTGATCCCAATATATGAGGCTCTAAATAATTCGAATGAGATTTTAAATGCTGAAATTGAAAAACGAAATATTGAAATTAAGCTAAAAGAAAATCAAATGGCGATCAATGAAGGGTTGATCAATCAATTAAGGGAAAAAAATAAGGAACTAAATCAATTTGCATACATTGCCTCCCACGATCTTCAGGAACCTTTAAGAACAGTCGATAACTTCATTACCATCTTTGAAGAAGATTACGGTAAAAAATTAGATGAGGAGGCACATACCTATTTTAAATTCATTAAGAGCGCCACAACCAGGATGAGGGATCTCATTAACGGATTGCTTCAATATAGCAGGATTGGTAAATCGGGTGATATTGAAACCGTCGATTTAAACGAGGTTCTCGACGAAATAAAACAAGATCTCAGTCAGCGAATTTCAGAAACAAACGCCGAAATTGTTAGCGAGGTACTTCCTACCCTTCAGGGATACCGGTTAGAACTAAAGCAACTCTTTTATAATCTACTGGGAAATAGTCTCAAATTCGTAAGAGAAGGAGTGAGTCCGAAAATTAATGTCAGTGTTTATGAATCAAAGAATAATTATCAGATTACTTTTACCGATAATGGAATAGGAATACCTGCGAAGTACTTAACCAAAATATTCGATATGTTCTCGCGACTGCACAGTGAGAAGAATTACAGCGGTCAGGGCATCGGGTTAGCATTTTGCAAAAAAATAACCGAACTGCATGAAGGAATTATATCGGTAGATTCTGAAGAAGGGGTAGGAACAACTTTTATTGTAATTTTGAAAAAAAATCTAGAAAAGACACATGAATAGACTGGGAAAAATATTATTGATTGACGACTCAGAGTCGGATAACTTTGTTCATAAAAGGTTACTGGAAAAGGAGAACGTAGCCGAAGAAATTGTGATTAAATATTCCGGTGAAGCCGCCTTGGAATATCTTTCGACACTTGTAAAAGCAGCCTATCCGAAACCCGATCTTATATTTTTGGATATCAATATGCCGGGAATGAATGGTTGGGAATTTTTAGATCACTATAGGGATCTTGGGATTGAAAAGAAGGGAGGCATTGTAATTACCATGTTAACGACTTCGAGCAGTGAGGAAGACAGAATAAAAGCATCACAGAATCCAATGATCAATCGTTTTGAGAACAAGCCACTAAACAGAGAGCGATTATATGATATTTTGGAGAAACACTTTCCGGATCGTTTTAGTATTTAATCTGTGATTTCCTTAATAAGTACTATATACACCGGAAAATGATCGCTATAACCCCCGGTAAATCCTTCGTCTGAAAAACTTCGGAAGGGATATCCCTTATAACGACCCTTTGAATTGATAAGATAATTTTTATTAAAGATCCCTGCTGTAAAGAATCGATAGGAGGAATAATCATCGCTTAGTAATTCTGAAGAAATTATGATCTGGTCAAACAAATTCCAACCGTCTCTCCAGGCAAGTGTGCCCAACCCCTTTTTAAACATTCCCTCCATCGGATTGTATAGACTTTTTAATTGAGATCTACTCTTAGAACTATGTGTCTTAAGAAATTTCTTAACACTGGGACTCGTAGGGTCGTCGTTAAGATCTCCCATAGTAATGATCTTGGCGTAAGGGTCGATACTCCAAAGAGAATCGATAAGCCGTTTATTGAGTTTTGCCGCCTTAATTCGCTTGGGTCTGCTGCGTGCTTCGCCACCACTTCTTGAAGGCCAATGATTTACAATAATATGAATCTTTTCACCACTAAGTACGCCACTAATTACCAGTTGATCTCTAGTATAAATACGCTTTGTAGCATCATTATCGGAGTAGATCAACAGGGCTACCGATTTTGTGTGAGTTGGTATGAATACATTTTTTTTATACAGAAGTGCCACATCAATTCCCCGGCGATCGGGTGAATCGAAATGAACGATGCCATAATTTTCGGGTTCTAATTCATTGGTATTGATCAAGTCTTCCAAGACTCTTCTATTCTCAATTTCGCAAACACCAATTATAGCCGGAGCAGAACCGCTAAGCTCACGTCCCACTTCAGACAAAACTTTGGCCATGTTTCTGACTTTGTTCCAGTAAATAGGTTCTGTCCACCGATCCTTACCATCAGGCGTTCGGTCGTCATCGAATGTAATGGGATCATCTTCAAAATCAAAAAGATTCTCGAGATTGTAAAATGCAATGGTTACTGCCCGGAAATCTCTTTTAGATTGTGCCTCGCACACCACATGGTTTGAAATAAGAAATAAAATTGAAAGAACACAGATCGACTTCATTTAAAATTCGGGGAGCAGTACTTTCCGGGAGTTAATAAATATCCAGGATCGGCTATTTTCTATGAATGTAAAAAATTGTTTTTAAAAAGAAATGGCAGAAAGGTAAAATTAGCTCAAAGCTTACCACAATTCACGAATTGAGCGTACAAGTCTAGGGTGTGAAGTCAATTAATATGTACATTTAGATTCCCTCATTCAACTCCCCTGTAATTTTTTACCTCTAAGAATTATAGGATGAAATTTCAATTTAGCTTTATTTTTTTATTGTTTTTTCAATTGCTTTTTGCACAGGAATCGATTGTAAAAGGCAGAATTATCGGGTTACATTCTAATGAACCAATTTCTGAAGTCAAGCTTGAGATAGAGGGAAGTATCTTCAGTATAACTACTGATGAATACGGATTGTTTTCATTTTCTGAAAAGTCCCTTCCGAAGGGCGAACAAGTACTACGTGTCTTCAAGGAGGGTTATATTGAACAGCGGATACCTATTACAATTGAAAAGGACAAAACCCTCAATATTGATCCCATTCTTTTAAAACCCGATCTCGCCCAAATTGAAACTCAAATAGGAATAGTTAGTCTATCAGACAGTGAGCTAGATCAAGATGAGGACAGCTCCTATACGATCTCTGGGCTACTTCAGGCTTCCAACGATGCATTTTTGAATGCCGCTGCATATGATTTTAGTGCCACCTTTTTCAGACCACGGGGTTTGGACAACGCTAACGGAAAGGTGCTTATCAATGGCGTGGAGATGAACAAGCTATATACGGGACGCCCCCAATGGGCAAATTGGGGTGGTCTTAACGATCTGCAACGTAACAGGGAATTTACGATGGGCCTTACAGCCAATGATCACACTTTCGGTGACTTAGCCGGAACGACCAATTTGGTTATGAGAGCTTCACAATACAAACGCGGTGGACGGGTAAGTTACGCCACTGCAAATAGAACCTATAACGGCAGAGGAATGGGGTCTTATCGCTCTGGCTTGACCAGCAGTGGATGGACCTATGCATTGCTCGTCTCAAGAAGATTTGCTGATGAAGGCTACATAAACGGGACATTATACGACTCGAATTCATTTTTTTTGGCGGTCGAAAAAAGGCTTGATGTTGCTCACAGTATCAATGTGTCGGCTTTCTATACTCCAAACCGAAGAGGTCGGGGAACAGCGATCACCAACGAAGTAAAGGAGTTAAAGGGAATTCGTTATAATCCCAATTGGGGTTTTCAGGAGGGGGAAATACGAAGCAGTAGGATAAGAGAAGTAGTTGAACCTATGTTCATCTTAAGTCATTATTGGGATGTTTCCCGGCGTACCACTATAAATACAAATGTGAGCTATCAAACAGGGAAAGTTGCAAATACGCGTCTGGATAACGCGGGTAACCGGAATCCTGTAGCCAACTATTATCAAAGACTACCCAGTTATTTTCTCCGGTTCGAGAACCCCACTCCTTACGATTATTACCTTGCGTATCACGCTCAACAGGAATTCATCAATGATGGCCAGCTCGATTGGAATAAGTTATATGAAGCCAATTCAAATACATCAGACAGCTTATCGGTGTACGCCATTCAGGAAGACCGAACAGATGACACCATGTTGTCCATAAACAGTATTTTCAACAGTCGTGTTTCAGAACATTTAACACTAAACGGAACGGTCTCGTATACATCTCTTCTCAGTGAAAACTTTGCTGAGCTCAATGATCTTCTCGGAGGTAAGGGATATAAGGATATTGATGCCTTTGGTGAGGATCCTCTTCAGTCTCAGAGTGATCTGCAACAGCCCAACCGTATTGTGCAGCAAGGAGAGCGATATAAATATAACTACGATCTTACTGCAAGTCGTTTTTCAGCATTTGCTCAAGCACAATTCAAGTTTTCACGTTGGGATTCCTATATGGCGATCTTGGCCTCCATGACTAGTTTTCAACGAAACGGAAAGTATCAAAACGGGTATTTTCCTGAAGAAAATCGATCTCTGGGACTAAGTGAAGCACTCAATTTTTCTAACTACGGTATTAAAGCAGGACTAACCTACAAGCTCACCGGCCGACATATTCTTGATATCAACGCAGCTTATTTTACCAAGGCTCCCACGTTGCGAAATGCTTTTGCCAATGTAAGACAAAACAACGATGTCGTAGATAATTTGGTTTCAGAAGTCGTGCAAAGCGCAGATGTAGGGTATATTTTGCGATTGCCTCTTCTTAAAATGAGAGTTACAGGATACTATATTAACTTTCAGGATCAGACCGATATAGGATTCTTCTTTACGCAGAATGCATTGGGCAATAGTGAATCCAATGCATTTGTCCAAGAGATCGTAACGGGTATTCAAAAACAAAACACGGGAATAGAATTGGGTTTTGAAGCCCAATTCTTACCCACATTCAAGCTGAAGGGGGCCGCCGCCGTAGGTCAATACCTCTATACAACCAATCCGGAACTTTATTTGGCTAGTGATGATTTTGATGATCCGGAAACGCCAGAAATCGAAGGGAATGATCTTTTTAATCTGGGAAAACGAGAAGTATTTCTTTCGTACTATCACGTTGCCGGAGGACCGGAAAGAGCCTATCAATTGGGGCTTGAATACAGTGATCCCGATTTCTGGTGGGTGGGTGTCACCACAAACTATTTTTCTAATGCGTATGCCGATATAAGTAATCTTCGACGAACCACAGATTTTTATACCGATGAAGATGGTCTTCCTTTTCCTGAATATGATAAAGACACGGCTCGACAATTACTCCAACAAGAAGAGTTTGACCCATATATTCTTGTCAATATGGTTGGAGGAAAGTCCTGGCGGGTTAAAAATTACTATGTCGGATTCTTTGCCAGCGTCAATAACATATTGAATACTGAGTATAAAACAGGCGGGTTTGAGGATTCGCGAAGGGCAAGCTACAGGCAACAGTTGGAGGAAAGTAATAGAAAACACGGGCCACTCTTCGGGAACAGATATTTCTTCGGAAATGGAACCACCTACTATATCAATGTCTATGTGAGATTTTAATTAATTCAGAAAAAACGATCTAATGAAAAAATCAATTTTTTATATACCCGGACTTCTTCTTTTATCAGTCATTCTTTTGATTTGTTGTGTTCAGGATGACGAATTTGACGTGCCGGAAGGAAACACAGTGCGCATTGAAATTGATGGAACTTCCATTACAATTGAAGCACTTAGAATGGCTTTAGAACAACAAATAGCAACAAACGGGAACAACATCCTTACATTCCACAATGACGGTTATATAACGGGTTATGTGATCTCCAGTGATGAACAGGGTAATTTTTTTGAAGAACTGATCATACAGGATTCTCCGAATAATGGTCGGTTTGGTGTAAAAGTGTTACTTGATGAAAATCCACTGTTTCAGAGTTTTCAATTCGGAAGGAAGGTATATGTAAAACTCAACCAATTGTCGGTGGGTTATGACAGTGGAACCCTTACCTTGGGAATTAGAGATGGAAATTCGGTTGAACCTATTTCTGCATCCAGAATGTTCGACCACATGATTAGAGATACCATTGTTGAAGAAATTATCCCGGCAACAATTTCGATCCCCGAGCTTACACCAGACAGAACGAATACTTATATTCAGTTAGACGATGTCCAATTCAATAGAAATATAGCGCTTGGGGAAGATCGAGTTACGTATGCCGGAGAACCTGGAGACGAATTCGACGGAGAGCGCCTGCTGGAAAGTTGTCTGGATAACAGTACGATAATATTCAGCACTTCTACTTTTTCCAATTTTAAATCAGTACTCATTGCTGAAGGCAAAGGGAGTATAGATGGTATTTTTACCTATAACTTTTTTGGGGATGAATTTAATATAGTGGTAAACGACTTAAGTTCGGTAAGGCTCGACGATCCCGATCGGTGTGATCCCATTGAAGTTGATTGTGGTGTTGCGGCAAGTGTAGGTTCTTCCATTATTTTCAGTGAATATTTTGAAAGTCAGATCGAAGGAGAGCCCATTTCTGGCAACGGTTGGACAAATTATATCGAATCAGGCACAGAATTATGGGAAGCGTATTTTGATGACGGAACCAACGCATCTTTAGGAATTTTGGCACGAATTGGCTCATTTAATAGTGGGGATGAAAGCAGCATAGGCTGGTTGGTAACTCCCGAAATAGATTTCGATGCTCAAAACGGAGAATCACTGAATTTCAAGACTTCGAACAGTTTTGCCGACGGGAGTATCCTGGAGGTGCTTATTTCGTTCGATTGGGATGGGAATCCCGATTCAATTCCTTTGGCTACCTGGAATTTGTTACCCAGTGCGATCATTGTAGAGAATGAAGATTTTTTCGGAGACTGGATCTTTTCAGAAAACGTAGATCTTTCATGCCTGGATGGGAGCGGTCATATTGCCTGGAAGTATACAGGCAGTGGTGATGAAGACTTTGACGGTACGTATGAATTGGATGAAATTAATATACTTTCCGAGTAGGCAAAAAAACAAACCCTCAACAAATAAATCTGTTGAGGGTTTGCAAAATAGTTAGCTGAAAATTTGCTATCGTTCGATGATCAGGAATTCCGAACGTCGGTTTTTAGAATGCTGTGCTTCTGTACAATTCGTTCCGCAAGCTACGGCCGGTTTACTCTCACCGAAGCCTTCGCCACTAATTCTGCTGGCATCTATTCCCTTTGAGATCACATATTGAACAGTGGATTGAGCTCTGCGTTCACTAAGGTCCAAGTTGTAGGCATCACTCGCTCTGTTGTCGGTATGGGCTTCAACCTTAATTTTCATCTTAGGATATTTTTGCATGATCGCAACAAGTTTATCCAACTCAAAGGCTGCTTGTGGTTTTATATTGTGCTTATCAAGGTCGAAGAAGATAGGATTTAAAACTACCTTATCGTCCACGATAATGGCTTCAATTGGGCGTAGTTCTATCATACCATTCACCATTTTGTCACTGGTAGCAGGTACGGTGATGGCATTGCTTTCAAAATCCTGCATCACTGCCTGGATTTCATGAGCCTTATCACATTCGGCTCTAAAAGTTACTCTCCCGTCCGGACCTGTAGTTCTTGTACTGAGTTTATTTTCAAAAGCATCGTACATATCTACTCTGGCACCGGCAATAGGAGTGTCTGTATATTCATTCATCACTACGATATTCATCTCAACTTCACAAGGAACCTCTAATTTCTTGATCACATAAATGTCATCGCTTCCTTTTCCTCCGGCTCTGTTTGATGAAACATATCCGGTTTCAGTAGCTGGGTTATAGCTATAAGCAAAATCATCTTCAGCACTATTAACTCCCAAGCCCATATTTTCAGGGTTTGAAAAGCCGTTTCCTGCTGCTTCGGCCATAAATACATCCAGAAGTCCAATGCCTTGGTGTCCATCACTTGAGAAGTAAAGCGTTCCGTTACTATCTACATAAGGAAAAACCTCTTTCCCTTCGGTATTAATATTATCACCTAAACGCTGAGGTGTTCCAAAGGTTCCATCTGTTTTAACATCCACCACATAGATATCACTCATGCCTTTTCCACCGGGCATATCGCTAACAAAATATAATTTGTTTCCGTTCGGACTCAGAGCCGGGTGACCAGTAGAATATTCGTCGTTGTTCCATGGCACCGACTGAATTCCTTTCCATTTTCCATCGATTAATTCAGCATAGTAAAGGTTAATTTGATTGATCCCTTCAGAACTTTTATCAAAATCACCTTCAAAATAATCATTGCGGTCAAAGTACATTCTCTTTCCATCGGGAGAGATAGCAACAGTACTTTCGTGATATTTTGTATTTACGTCTTTATTATCAAGAAGGTTGGCATTTTTTATCGTACCACCAACATCTTCGGCCTTGTAGATATCGAGATACGGCTGCTCGTTCCATCCGTATTTTTTTCGTGTGGTGTTTCTGGCAGAGGTAAAGTAAAAATCCTTTCCGTTTACATATCCGCCAAAATCGGAATACTCACTATTGATCTCTTCCATATTCTTTGCCGAATATCGAGGAACTTCTTCCATGATCTTGGGAACATAGTTCGGATTCTTCATAAAATCCTTCGCTCTTGAGTCGTCGGGTTTCATTTCGGCGAATTGCTTCATATATGTGTTGTAGTCACTAAATTTACCGTTGGCTTTAAGCGACTGGGCGTAGTTATAAACTACTTCAGGATCGACTTCACGGCCCTTGATAACGCGTTTGTAAAACGTCTCGGCTTTTTGAGTATCATTTAAATAGTAATAGCTGTTTGCCAAACGTGTAAAAACGTACCGGCTGCCCTTACCTCTTTTAAGTAATTTCTGATATGCCTCGGCTGCGTCGGTATATTGCAACCGGTCATATAATTGATCGGCTTTTTTAGTGTCTTTATTTTGAGCGGTACTAATTGCTGTACTTACCGCGATGAGAAGAAGAAATGTATATATTTTTTTCATGTTGAATGTACTTAAATTAGAGATTTAGAAGTATCTGGGTGAACGTAATGTACGTTTCTTAAAGAACAGATCGAAGGTAAGTATTATTTCGTGCGATGAATCGGATACCGCTTCGATGTCGGATATCACTCTGTCGTAAGCGTAACCAATTCTAATAAATTCGGTTACCTGAAATCCAACCAAACCACTAAAGGAATCGTCCAAACGATACGAAGCCCCAATTTCGAATTTGTCGTAGAACAACGCATTTAAATTTCCATCTACTGAAACAGGGGCATCGAACGCCGATTTCACCATTACAGAAGGCTTTAATTTAAAGTTCTCCGATACCTGGAACACATATCCTGCCGTAGCAAAATAGTGGTTGGTCTCAGATCCGTACTTAAGTCCGTTTTCATCGAGATGAACAGAGTTAAGAAGGTTTGGCACCGAAAGTCCGATATAGTAGTTGTCACCATACAAAAATGCTCCGGCTCCAATATTTGGATAGGTATTATTAATATCTTGAGAGAAGAACGGGTCGTTAGGATCCTGTAATTCCAGATCTACCAGCCCAACATCATGAAAAGTTGCTCCTGCTTTTAAACCAAGGGCTAATTTGGTGTTAGATCCAACCTGAAGGGTATAAGAGAAATCTGCATAAACGTTGGTCTCACTTACGGGTCCCAATTCATCCTTTATAGCAGACAATCCTAGCCCTATCTTGTCTGATAGAGGTGCGTGTGCGGCAAATGTGAATGTCTCCGGGGCTCCTTCAAAGCCAGACCACTGTTTGCGATATAATGCAGTTAGGGATAAACTTTCTTTGGACCCCGCATAGGCAGGGTTTACCACATTCATATTATACATGTATTGTGTATACTGAGGATCTTGTTGTGCTGTTGCAAGGTCAGTGCAAAGTATACTTACTAAGAGTACTAATAGCGACAGTTTTTTCATTATGATTAGTGATTATTGGTTGTTATGTTATTTGTTTATATATATCCATCCACGTTGTGGATCTCCGTTTTGCAGGGTGACCACATAATAGTATGTTCCCACAGGTAATATGTCTCCATCATTGGTTTGTCCGCCCCATTCATTCACGTACTGTTGTTGTTCGAATACGAGTCGGCCATGACGGTTAAAGATTTCTATTCTAACTATTCCGAATTTATCATTCAAAAAAGTAAGGTCTAAAGTATCGTTTAATCCGTCTCCATTTGGAGAGATCCCTTGTGTAATGATACAGTTTTCATTATCGTAAAATTCTACGGTAACGCTATCTGAAGCCAAGCATCCTTCGTCTTCCACTTCTACGGTATAAATACCTTCTTCAGTAACTTCAAGTGTGCTGGATGTTTCTCCTGAAAGCTCTCCGCCATCTTTAAACCATCTAAAGGTCACATTAGACGCATCGATATTTGAAGGAGTTGCCGTAAGGATTTCAGTATCCTGAAGACATTTTACCACGGTATCTCCCAGTTCAATATCGGGAAGAGTTCTAAAGTTAATAGTAACCGAATCTTCTTCGGTACAACCATCAATGGTAACTTCTACAGTATACGTACCATCCTCGGTGACCGCTATAGTAGGTGTCGTTTCTCCCGTACTCCATAAATAGGTAGCATTCGTTGGGTCGGCCCCAACAATTTCGGGGATGATCTCGAAACTATCTTCACCACAAAGGGCTATATTCCCTCCAATATTTACAGAAAATAAAACCAGTTCAACAAATACACTGTCTGTAATGGGACAGTTATTTCCAGTTACCTCTGCAGAATAAGTCCCGGTTTCTGTTACATCTAAAGTGGGATTGGTTTCTCCTGGAATCTCAACGCCGTCTCTAAACCATTTATATGAAACATCTGCTAATTCTCCTGGATTTTGAACGGTGGCGTCCAATGTTACGACCTGCTCTTCGCATATTAACTGATCCGGCCCCAGATCGAAATCCGGTACGGAAAAGAATTCCACAAGTTTTTCATCAAATACTACACAATTTGGTGTTTGAGGGAAGGAAAGTTCAACGCGGTACAATCCGGTTTCTGAGATTTCCAAAGTTTGATTTGTTTCGCCAGGAAGAGCAACACCATCTTTAAACCACTGGTAGGTAGCTTGTGGGTTGCTGCCGGCATCAAGGATTATGATCTCTCCTTCGCATTTAGCGTTTGGATCGCCCAGCAGAATATCGTCTCCAAGATCCACATTACCAATATTAAAACTTCCGGCTTTTAGAAATACTGCAGAATCGAAAGAGCTGTCACCTCGATCTGCGATTACCATTTTAATCGTGTATTCCTCATTTGGAATAACAGTAACTGTAGCTGTTGTTAAAGTGGTGGTAAGTCCGTCAAACTGAATTTCATTGGTGTTAGGATTTGTATTCGTCACATAGAATTCAGGGAAATAATTCACACCCGGAACTTCGAATCCACACAAAAAAGTATCTCTGTGTATACTCGCAGTACTTACGGGAACATTGTTAGATCCCGGAACAGCAGCTATATTTGTTCCTCCGAAGGGAGCACCAGAATCATCAGGAATTCCAGGACCCTTTACCAAAAAGGCAAATCCGTCACGAAACAAATCGCTACATTCAAATTGATCTTCATATTCTTCCGAAGCGAAAATAAATTCGAAATCTACCTGATCTATACTAGAAGTAAAGGTAAATTCAAAAACGGTAGCGTTGTTGGTATCTACATTTGTTCCGTATTGATTGTCAAGGAGGGTTTTTATATCGATATCACCCACCCAGTTTGTGCCAATATCTGAAGACCCTGTTTCGTCGTTAGGTCCTTCGGCATTGACTGCGAATCCAGTAGACAGGATGATTCCTTCTTCAAAAGGAAAGTTGGTATTTCCTTTTTTAAAGTAGCCCCAGCTCTGCTCGTTGATGTTTCCCACACCACCCGGATTCTCAGCCAGATTAGTTAATTCTATTTCCACACATGAGCTTCCGCTTACCAATACCTCCTGAATAAGTTCTTCGGCAGTTAAGCTAGACTGGGGGTCACCCGGATCGTTAACTACAATGGATTGTGCGAGGGTTGAGAATGAACAAATTATTCCAATTAAAATAAAAAGTCTAAGTTTCATGTATTAAAATTATTAATTGGAGTCCCGGTTAAGATAGATCCACCCAGTTTTTACTGATCCGTATTCTACATCAGGGGTTTCAAATTTTAATACGTAATAATAAGTTCCCGAGGGCAATAATTCATCGTTATCGGCTTGCCCGCACCATTCGTTAGAATAGTTACTTTGCTGAAATATAGAGCGGCCGTGTCTGTTAAAGACTTCAATTGAAAATGAACCGCTTCGGTTTGCTAGGAACTCAAGATCCAAACAGTCATTAAATCCGTCATTATTTGGTGAAATACCTTCAGAAATAATACATCCTGCACCAGAGAATAGGGTAACATCTATATCATCTGTCCCGGTACATTCTCCTTTTGTGATCACAACACTATAGGTCTGACTTCCAACCGTATTTGATGGAACTGAAATTTCTATACTGCTTGTGGTTTCTCCGGCAATGAGATCGCCGTTTAAGAACCATTCATAAGTCACATTGGTTTCATCGGTTGTGGCCGTAAGCACCTGAACCTCATCCGGACAGGTTTGCAGATCATCTCCTAAAGAAACAGCGAGATCGTCACGGGGAGATATGGTAATAGAATCTTCACTTGTACAATTATCTACGGTAACTACTACACTGTAAGTCCCGGCCTCTGTAACTACTAAGGTCTGACTCGTCTCACCGGCAATTACAGTTCCGTTAAGGCTCCACTCATAGGTTGCCAAACTAGGATCGTAATTAGAGGGACTTGCGTCAAGCACCACCTGCTCATCAAAACAAGTTTCGAAGTCACTTCCCAAATCGATATCCGGATTTTCATTAAAGGTAATAGTGGCAGAATCGGTTCCCGTACACTGGAAAAAATTAACCTCTACCTCGTAAACACCAGTTTGATTAACGGTAATACTTTGAGTCGTTTCTCCTGTATTCCAAAGGAAAGTCGCCTGCGAAGGATCGATATTTCCAATATCGGCAGTCATGGTATACGAACTTTCTTCACAAAATTCCTGATCACCTCCAACATTTACTGTAAGTTGATCATCAACAGTAACTATTACATCATCGGTAATGGTATTAAATGTACCGGGTGATTCTTCATAAATAAGTGCAGCGGTATACGTAGCGGTTTGATTAGGACAAACCTCTATAGATAGATCGGTGCCGATTACGGTTCCGGTCTCGTCGCGCCATTCGAAGCTCGAGTTTACAGTTGGGTTACCATCCGGAATAAAACGCCATGTTTCTCCGGTTGCTTCCCAGAATCCGGTATTTCTTCCCGGAGGAACTGCGAATTCGGTTAGATCGTTCCCCATTAAACCAACAACTGCCAATCCATCATTCCATGCATTACAGGCAGGTTTATCTATTAAGTTTACTTCAATTACATTTAATGTTTCATAAAGTACAATCTGCTGTGAAGTAAAAAATGTGGTGTTACAACTTGAACCGAAATGCGGAACGTTATCGAAATTCATTACAAAAGTTCTATAAGGAGCCACACCATCCACAAAATAGTTTAACTGCGTGGGATCTGCTGTTACACTTGGATCCAGATCATGAAAAGCACCATAAATAGTGTTTAATGGAAAACTGGAATCGGACGTTGGGATCAGATCTCCCGGGTCGATGTTCCAAGCATTGAACGCGCCCGCTAAACCTACGTTAAATGATATCTGTCCGTTTGCACCAACTACGAGTTGATTATAACTGTTTAGATAAAAGTCAAAATCAAAAGGCAGCGCTATTGGATTACTCCAACGATCATCAATTATAAGATTCGTGGGAGTTCCTCCGCTAATTGGAGGCAGGGGACATGAAGGTGCGGAAATTGTGTACGATGATGTTTCCTGAAGCGGAATTGCTATAATTGAAGCTTCTAAAGTCGTGCAATTATTGTCACAGTCGACAGAAACATCGGGTCCGGCATCTACTACGTTACAACCTAGTTGTGCATTCGCCGTATGAACGAAGAAAACGAATGTAACACATGATGCTAATCTCAGGAGTAGTGATTTATTCATAAATGACTAGTGTTAGATTGGTTATTTGGTACTAAAATATAGAAAAATGTAAGTATTTTGGACTTGCATTTTTATTTTAGACGAAAGTAAGAAATTACCGATTAAATACCTGTTAAAGGATCAAAATATTAGGTAAGTGTGAATAAAACATTATTCTATTGTAAAGAATATAATGTCTGAAGTGAAACAGTGGAGTAATTTTTAAAGCTGAAAAGTGAATAAACGTGACAATGATCGCTGAAACCTCTAAAATATTTAGTTCCTATGTCACTTCTGAGAACAATTTCTAAATTATTTCCTTTAACTAATTGAAGCTCATGAGGATTGTATTTTTTCTCCATTATGAATTTATAAATGCAGTGTTTTAATTAAGAACATGGATGAAAAAAAATGATATAATGATCCCTGTCTGATCTTTCCTTAACCAATTTTTTCCGAAATCTCTACAATCCTCATTAGGGGTCATAGGGTAATTGTGGATGCCGAACAGAGTTCCCTAAATCAAGAAAGTAATGTTATATGGGAGTCCAAAAGAAACTTACTAATGTTAAATGCTTGTAAATTACAAAAAAGGCTTGCATAGTGTTTTGTACATTTACAGAATAACTTTATTTATGCTAGAAGAATCAACCATAGAATACGAAAAGGTAATTTTAATCGGTCTCATTACTCAGCTTCAGGACGAGGAAAAATCTAAGGAGTATCTCGATGAGCTCGAGTTCCTCGCATATACTGCCGGTGGGGAAGTGTATAAACGGTTTGTTCAGAAAATGCAAATGCCAAACCCTAAGACCTTTATTGGAACGGGAAAAATGGAGGAAGTCCGTGAGTATGTAGAGGAAAATGACATTGGTACCGCAATTTTCGATGACGAACTTTCTCCGGCGCAACAAAAGAATATTGAGAAGATACTGAGATGTAAGATCATTGACCGAACAAATTTAATTCTAGACATTTTTGCACAAAGAGCTCAGACGAGCTATGCAAGAACCCAGGTAGAACTTGCCCAATACGAATACTTGTTACCGAGATTAGCAGGAATGTGGACTCACCTTGAAAGGCAACGTGGGGGAATTGGAATGCGCGGACCCGGGGAAACAGAGATCGAAACCGACAGGCGGATTGTGCGTGATAGGATATCACTTCTTAAAAAGAAGATAGCAACCATCGACAAACAAATGGCTGTACAGCGGGGTAACCGTGGTGCACTTGTTAGAGTTGCACTTGTGGGGTATACCAATGTGGGAAAATCTACGCTTATGAATGTGATAAGTAAAAGTGAAGTCTTTGCAGAGAATAAGCTCTTCGCAACTCTGGATACTACGGTTAGAAAAGTGGTAATAGGCAACCTGCCATTTTTACTCACCGATACCGTTGGTTTTATCAGGAAGCTCCCAACACAATTGGTAGAATCCTTTAAAAGTACTTTGGATGAGGTTCGTGAAGCCGATCTACTGTTGCATGTTGTGGATATTTCTCACGACTCTTTTGAAGATCATATTGCGTCTGTAAATAAAATTCTGGACGAAATAGACAGTGCCGACAAACCAACGGTGATGGTTTTTAATAAAATTGATGCATTTACCAATCAAACCATAGATGAGGATGATCTAACGACCGAAAGAACAAAGGCTCACTATACGCTAGAGGACTGGAAGCGCACATGGATGAATACTGAAAATACCGACGCTATTTTTATTTCGGCCCTCAACAAGGAAAATTTGGAGGAATTCCGGAAAATGGTGTATGAGAAGGTTAGGGAGATTCATGTTACCCGGTTTCCTTATAATAATTTCTTATATCCCGAAGAGTATCACTATGAGGAATGACAATACAATATATACTTAAAAAGCCGCCCTAACAAGGCGGCTTTTTTATGACAATTGCTTAATTCTATTTAAAATGCATAGGTGACTCCAATTCCAAGAGCCTCTCTTATCTGAAAGCCTTGCACGGCATTGTCGTCATAGATTGCCTGAAATGTAGCATTTGCAGAGATCCATTTATTAACCGTCATGACGACATTGAGTGTGTAGTCTATATCGATATTTTGAGGATCTTCAAGATAGTTTGAATACAGGTTAAGTACGTTTTCAATACTTATATTTTCCATAGCATTAAACTTCGCATACCCTGAGATTGCAGCTCCAAATTCGAATCGTGTACTTTCTCCGGCATCTACCCCAAAGTAGTCTCCATCCATATATCCTACAGTTGTTGTAAATACATCATCTACAAAAATAAGTCTCGCGGTTGCGGGAGCTATATTAACCTTCAGATTTTCGTTCTTCTTCCAGAGCATACCGGGTCCAAACTGAAGATAGCCCGGAGACATGAATTTAGTGGTTTCCAAACGAGCTTCATTGCCCATTGTATCTTCGAAATATTCGTAACCCGAAGTAAACTGAGTTTTAAAATTCAGAAATAAGGAATAATACCAATTGCTTTCATTTATCTGTCGTCCCAATAGGGAATTGAATTCCAAACGGTCATTAGTCTTTCTGGTAAATTCCTGGTCTTTGGTTTTGGTAATGCCGTAATCTGCCATTATACGGTTGTCCCAAAGTAATTTACCCTGCTTGTAGTTAAAATCATAGTTGAGGGTAAGATTTGCTGCGTAGTTGGAGGTTCCACCTCCTGTCCATTCTGCGTTGAAAGCAGCCTGGTTAAATAAAAGCGAGATGTTTCCGGCTTTATGCCATCCGTCCGGAGTTTCTTCTTTTTCGGCTTCATCCTGAGCAAAGATGGATAATGGCGCAACCAATAGCAATAAAATAAAATAGTTTTTTCTCATTGTTCTGAAGTTTAAGTTATTGCAAAAATATGGTTCTTTTCTTTTCAGAAGAGACTTTTTAAATAGAAAAAGATGAAGAAAATTTATTTTCGTTTATACAGAGGAACAGAAGAACAGGCCTCTCCGTACATGATACTTTTTGCAATGGGTTGCAATTTCTGAGTCAGTAGTACATAAGCATTTGGAGGCACGGGTTTGTTAGAGCAGCCTTTTATAATGACAGGCTTGTCTTTGTATGCTGAAAGATCCACAGCATCTATGATTTCTGAAAAAAGTATAGTTTCAAGATCTTCAAGTGACCCAATGACAACTTTTTCAGCATATGGTGCCAACTGAACGCTTATAAGCATATACGCCCAAGCCGGTACAATAGCATCTGTGCTGCAGCGCAGCGTAACAAACTGTCCGCGATACTGTGACCAGTCATGCTCCTTTACGGAGGCGCGATAGTCTTTTTCCTTTAAGATAAGTCCTTCTAGGAGCCATTGCGAAATATCGATCACACAACGTTCTCCTTCAGGATACAATTCCTCAAGGTCTATTGTAACTAAAACACTGTTTGCAACTCTATTTACTATCTCACCCTCCATGTTACTGTTCTATTTCAATTTTAACGTCCAAAACCTGCTCTGCAAAATTTGAGCTTACCTTGGCCTCGTAATAAGTGTCGGTAATATTGTAAATGGCCACCGAAAGGGTGTCATTTGGATTGCGAGGATACAAACTTTCACCACTCAACACTTTATCATCGAATAATTTGTAAGTACACGGATCTTCCCACAGTATAGAATATTCATATTCGGTGTTGGTGTGAGAAAAATATTCCCGTTGGGATGTAGCAGTGCGTACGATCTTGGTATAGCCGCCAAATTCGTCATTGAGTATAAACTTCCCTTCTTTTATACTATCGCAATCTGCGGTCGAAACAGAGGTTGTGCTACCTACTAATAAACATAAAAGTAAAGCTAAGATCTTCATACTATATTTCTATAACATCCCCAGTTCTAATTTGGCCTCTTCACTCATTAAGTCCTGACTCCATGGTGGATCGAAAGTAATTTCTACTTCAGCATCTTTGACCATTTTTATAGACTTTACCTTGTCTTCAACTTCTACCGGTAAGGTTTCCGCAACGGGACAATTTGGAGTAGTTAGAGTCATCAGGATCTTAACTTCCCGGTCTTCGTTTACAAAAACATCATAAATAAGACCTAATTCATAAATGTCTACAGGTATTTCGGGATCGTAAATAGTCTTTAGTACTTTAACTATTTTTTCACCTAGTTCGGCAGTATCTATTTGTGCTTCAGCAGTCATTTTTTTAATTTTTTAGCTGTGCCTGATAGGCGACAGCATATAATTTCAGTTGTTTGATCATCGCGACGAGTCCGTTCGCACGCGTCGGTGACAAATGTTCTTTCAAACCAATCTTATCGATAAAATCTGTGTTGGCGTCAAGTATGGCTTCCGGAGTCTGATTGGAAAAAACTCGCACCATTATTGCCACTATACCCTTTGTAATAATGGCATCACTATCGGCTGTAAAGACCACCTTCCCATCCTTTAATTCTGAATGTAACCAAACCTTGGATTGACACCCCTTGATCAACTTATCTTCTGTCTTATTTTCTTCAGCGATTAAGGGTAAATGCTTCCCAAGTTCAATAAGGTATTCGTAGCGTTCCATCCAGTCGTCAAACATCTCAAATTCATCAACAAGGTCATTCTGTATGGATTCAATACTCATAAGCTTAATTATTTTCAGGCTTTATGCGGTTTGCTTCCAGTAAGATACTACGGTCATTCTTGGAATACAGTACAAGTACATCGTTTTCCAGTGCATACGATCCGGTATTTCTTAAAGCCTGCAAAAATTCATTTTCGGTTTTCATAATATGCGCGTCGCAAGCCATTTCTGTAGAAGCGATCTCTGAGAAACTCAATGCATAAAGGTCTAAGGTGTACTTTCCGAAGAAACTGTTACAACCCGTATTGCCATTCACAGCTTTATCCAATGCGGTAAAGGAGATGGTAGGTTTATTACTGCTTATTGTTTTTCCGTTCACTTTAGCTACAGCATAGTTTCCCGAGATTTGAACATTTCCTGCAGCATCTATAACCTTTTTTGTTTCGTCACAACTACTCAGTGAGATTGTAAATACCATTGCGATTAGTACTGTAAGTGCTTTCATAGTTTTTATTTTTAAGTTAACATGGCCTTTGCTTTTCGCAATGCCTGTATAAATATATCTATTTCTTCTCTGGTATTATAGAACGTTAACGAGGCTCTAACAGTTCCCGGAATTCTATAAAACTCCATTATGGGCTGAGCGCAATGGTGACCGGTTCTAACAGCTATTCCCATTTTATCGACTATTGTACCTATATCGTAAGGATGTATTCCTTCAATATTGAACGATACCACCGATGTTTTATGGGGACCGGTACCGTAAATACGCAATCCTTCTATTTTCAGAAGTTCTACCGTAGCATAGTCCAGCAATCCTGCTTCGTATGTTGCTATTTCATCAAACCCTATAGTGTTCAGGTAATCTATAGCCGTACCATAAGCAATTCCACCACAAATATTAGGGGTTCCCGCTTCAAATTTATGAGGAAGATCTGCGTAGGTCGTATTGGCAAAAGTTACTTCCTTTATCATCTCACCTCCTCCCTGATAGGGGGGAAGCTTATTTAACCATTTTTCTTTACCGTAGAGGATACCCACACCGGTTGGGCCACACATTTTATGGGCCGAAGTCACGTAAAAATCAACATTTAGTTCTTGTAGATCCGGTTTAATATGTGAACAAGCCTGTGCACCGTCAATTAAAACGGCTGCACCCGCGTCATGAGCCAGTTGCGTGATCTCACGAATAGGATTTATGGTTCCTAAAGCGTTGGAAATATGATTTACAAATACGAGTTTCGTGCGCTTTGAAAGTAGTTTTTTATATTCTGAAAGAACCAGGGTTCCTTCTTCACTCATGGGAATAACTTTAAGTTCGGCTCCCGTTTTTTCAGCAAGCATTTGCCATGGGACGATATTTGAATGATGTTCCATGGCTGAAACGATAATTTCGTCTCCCTTGTTCAGCAGCGAAGTAAATCCGTTTGCCACAAGGTTTATTCCGTGGGTCGTCCCTGAAGTAAAAATTACCTCATAGTCCTTTTCAATATTAAAGTGCTTCTGAATCTTTTTTCTCGCGATCTCGTAAGCATCTGTTGCCTCCTGAGACAGCGAATGCACTCCTCTGTGAATATTAGCATTGTAATTTTGATAATATTCCACAATGCTGTCGATGACCTGTTGAGGCTTTTGTGTGGTAGCCGCATTATCGAAATAGATCAATGGATGCCCGTTGATCTTACGCCGAAGAATTGGAAAATCTTTTCGTATTTCGTTTATATTAAAGGCCATAAGTGAGGTTTTGGTGGTATTTGGATCGACTACATATCGAAACCTAAACTCACACCAATTTTGTTTGCGATCAACTTATTGATGCGTCCTTTTAATTCAGGGATCTTTACACTTTCTAGAACAGTATTTGCGAAAGCATACATGAGTAAGGCCCGCGCCTCCTTTACACCAATACCACGGGAACGAAGATAAAACATAGCTTCTTCATCCAGTTGACCTATAGTGCAACCATGCGAACATTTTACGTCATCGGCAAAGATCTCTAACTGAGGTTTGGCATTGATGGTAGCCTTATCGCTAATGAGAATATTGTTGTTTTGCTGAAAGGCATCTGTCTTTTGCGCTTCTTTCTCCACGATCACTTTTCCATTAAAGACTCCGGTAGAATTTTCATCGAAAATACCTTTATAATCCTGATGGCTCTCACAATTGGGAGCAATATGATTAACCAGAGTATTGTGATCTACATGCTGCTTTTCCTCCAATATGGTTATTCCTTTTAAGGTTGAATCGCAGTGTTCACCGTTTTGATAGAAATTGAGATTGTTACGGGTTATATGTCCGCCGAAAGAAAATGTGTGTACCCTACAATTACTGCTTTCTTCCTGAGCAATGTAGGTGTTGTCGATTAGGGATGCCGACGGACTGTCATTCTGAATCTTATAATAATCTATATACGCCCGCTTTTCTGCAAAGATCTCGGTCACCGAATTTGTTAATACTGCGTTCTTCGATAAGCTCTGATGACGTTCAATGATCTGCACATGCGCATTTTCTCCCACAACAATCAGGTTGCGGGGTTGAAGCATAATAGCCGCTTCATTTCCTGTGGAGAAATTAATGATCTCAATAGGTTTTTCAACTTCCTTATGCTTCGGAATGTGGATATAAGCACCTTCCTTTACAAAAGCAGTATTTAATGATGTAAGGCTTTCATTTTTAGCAACCTTATTAAAATAGGCTTCAATTACCGGCTTGTATTTTGGCTTGTTCAATGCAGAAGACATTAAACACACATCAATTTTATCATGTGTGGTTTCTGAAAGAAAAGAACTGTACACTCCGTCTACAAAAACCACCTTATACGTATCTACATCGTGTAGAAAGTACTTTTTTACATCCTTAAATTCGATATTTCCTTCCTTGCCCGGGAAAATACTGTAATCGTTTTTCAGAAGAGAGTTTAGCGAAGTGTATTTCCATGCTTCATCTTTCTTTGAAGGGAATCCATTGGCTTCAAAAACCTTGATTGCTTCATTTCTAAGATCGTGAATAGGGGAGTCGTCTTCGAGGTGATCCTCGAAGGCAATATATGAAGAAAGTAATTTATCTTTTAGGCTCATTGTAATGTCAATTCTGTCATTGGGTATTATACCAATTCTTCTTTTATCCAGTCGTATCCTTTTTCTTCCAGCTCGTACGCCAGTTCTTTACTACCCGATTTTACGATTCTTCCGTCCATCAATACATGAACAAAATCCGGCACAATATAATCCAACAAGCGCTGATAGTGTGTAATCACGATCACAGCATTATCTTTGCTTCTTAGTTTATTTACACCGCTGGCGACCACTTTTAAAGCGTCGATATCCAGACCTGAGTCTGTCTCGTCTAATATTGCCAGTTTCGGTTCCATCATGGCGAGCTGAAAGATCTCATTTCGTTTTTTCTCACCTCCTGAAAATCCTTCATTAAGAGATCGCGACAAAAATTTGCGATCGATCTCCAGCATATCTGCTTTTTCCTTAATTTTTTTTAGCATTTCTGAAGCCGGCATATCTTCAAGTCCTTTGGCTTTTCTTGTTTCGTTGATCGCCGTTTTTATAAAATTGGTGACTGAAACTCCCGGAATCTCAACGGGATATTGAAAAGAAAGAAACACACCCTTATGCGCACGCTCTTCCGGGTCGAGTTCGGAAATGTCTTCACCATTCAGGGACATTTCACCCCGGGTAATTTCAAACTCGTCCTTACCCGCGATCACAGACGCAAGGGTACTTTTACCCGATCCATTAGGACCCATGATCGCATGTACCTCACCGGCATTCACTGAAAGAGTGATGCCCTTTAAAATATCTTTGTCTTCTACACTTGCGTGTAAGTCGTTAATTTTTAACATGTTTAGTTTTTCTTGTCTTCTATTCTTATATCTTCCTTGGAAGGTGTATCCGATACTTTTACAATGTTCTCAATAATAATTATTTCGGGCCAACCTTCTCCTCCTGTTGTAACGACAGGGTTTTTAGCGATCTTTCCCTGTACCGTTACCGGAACCATATCAAATTCATCTTTTTTTATGGGTTCAACCCGCTTTGCGAGTTCACGTCCAATATCGTCCATGTGTACACCGTAAATAAATGATTCACCCTTTAAGACCGCTCCGTCTTCAGTGCGAATAAATTCACCATTGATCAATGGTTTTCCCGCGATGATATTCGTTTCACCGTCCTTTAGGGTTTCTTCGGCTTGATCTTCTGTTTCGGTATTATTTTCTTCCTGATTCTTACAGGAAATCATTACTGCGAAAAGAACGAATACGTAAACAATTTTTCTCATAGTATTTAAAAGTTTTGCGATAATATTATTCCAAATTGTAGCCTATCCAACCGACCCTTCAAGGCTTATTTCCAATAATTTTTGCGCTTCTACGGCAAACTCCATAGGAAGCTTATTTAACACCTCTTTACTGAATCCGTTTACAATAAGGGCAATTGCCTTTTCCGTATCAATACCTCGCTGATTACAATAAAAGATCTGGTCTTCGCCAATCTTACTGGTGGTTGCTTCGTGCTCTATTTGAGCGCTTTTATTTTTAACTTCTATATACGGAAAAGTATGTGCACCGCAATTATTACCCATTAAGAGTGAATCACATTGTGAAAAATTACGGGCATTGTCGGCTCTGGGGCTTATTTTTACCAATCCGCGATAACTATTTTGTGATTGTCCGGCCGATATGCCTTTAGAAATGATCGTACTCTTAGTATTCTTGCCCAAGTGGATCATTTTAGTTCCGGTATCTGCTTGCTGATAATTGTTTGTGACAGCGATGGAATAAAATTCACCTATAGAATTATCGCCTTTTAGAATACAACTAGGGTATTTCCACGTAATGGCACTTCCGGTTTCTACCTGAGTCCATGATATCTTAGCGTTCCTTTCGCAAATACCTCGTTTGGTAACAAAATTATAGACTCCGCCTTTTCCGTCTTTCCCTCCTGGGTACCAGTTTTGAACGGTAGAATATTTGATTTCTGCATCGTCTAGAGCGATGAGCTCTACCACGGCGGCATGTAATTGGTTTTCGTCTCTACTTGGCGCAGTACAACCTTCTAAGTAACTTACATAGCTGCCCTTGTCTGCTATTACCAGAGTACGTTCAAACTGACCTGTACCGGCCTGATTAATTCGAAAGTAAGTGGAAAGTTCCATAGGACACTTCACTCCCTTTGGTATATAACAAAACGATCCGTCACTAAAAACAGCACTGTTTAGGGCGGCATAAAAGTTATCTCTTTGAGGGACAACCGTTCCAAGATATTTTTTTACCAGTTCGGGATGTTCTTTTATCGCTTCGGAAATCGAACAAAAGATGATCCCTTTTTCGTTAAGGGTCTTTTTAAAGGTTGTTGCTACCGAAACCGAATCCATTACAATATCCACAGCAACTCCCGCAAGTTTCTTTTGTTCATCCAAAGAGATACCTAATTTCTTAAAGGTTTCCAGCAATTCCGGATCTACTTCATCAATACTGTCGTATTTGGGTTTTTTTGAAGGAGCCGAATAATAAGAGATATTCTGAAAGTCCGGTTTTTTATAGGTAACATTAGCCCATTCCGGCTCTATCATTTCTTTCCAGTGACGAAAAGCTTCCAGCCGCCATTCAGTCATCCATTCGGGTTCTTCCTTTTTAGCTGAAATTGCCCGTACGATATCCTCATTTAAACCCACAGGAAAAGTATCAGATTCTATATCGGTATAAAATCCATACTCGTATTCCTTGGTTTCGAGTTCTTTCTTTAAGTCGTCTTCAGTAAACTTTCCCATTGTATTTTTCAGCATTTTTTACAGAGAAAAACTTTCTCCACATCCGCATGTTCTGTTCGCATTAGGGTTATTAAAAACAAACCCTTTTCCATTAAGCCCTCCGCTGTATTCCAACGTAGTTCCAACCAAATAAAGAAAGCTCTTTTTATTTACAACGATCTTTACCGGACTGTCTTCAAAAACCTTATCCTCTTCATCGGTATTCTTATCGAAGGTCAGTTCATAAGACAACCCACTGCAACCACCACTCTTCACGCCAACGCGTACAAAGTCCTGTTCAACCTCAAAGCCTCCTTCAGACATGAGTTGAGATATTCTGGATTTAGCGTCGTTACTAACTTTTATCATTTAAAATAGATTAATTCTAAATTAGATGCAAATATACGGCAATTGCGCATTTAAACCATAGAGAGAAAAGAATTTAAGCCTATATCCGCATAGATTTAAGCAATACTTAACAAATAACACTGAAACTCAATTGCTTGTTGCGAAAATGTGGGATTTGTTGAAGGTTAATTCGGGTTTTGAAACGCAGGATTACTTATAAAAGACGGGTCTGAAAGTGTTAAGAGGAATGCCTTGAGATCTGCCTTGTCTTGTTCCGAAAGTTGTACCCCTCCTTGATCCACTTTCTTCATTAACGGGTCGATAGTGCTCGAATAAACCAATCCTTCACTGTAATGATTTATAACCTCTTCCAGAGTCTCAAATCTTCCATCATGCATATACGGAGCTGTATAGGCAAGATTTCGCAATGACGGAGATTTAAAGGTTCCGAATTCTCTGGGATCACCCGTCACTTCCCCTCGCCCCCGGTCGGTAAAGGATTCATCCAGTCCGTTATTATGAAAAATATTATCGGTCCACAACGGACTGTTGGGATTTCCGTGACAATGAAAACAATCTCCCCGGTTTTCATCCATAAACACATTCAATCCGTTTAATTCGGAAGGTGTTAATTGTGCCGTACCCATTGTATATCTGTCGAATTTACTGTTCGCAGAGATTAGTGTTCTAACAAACTGCGCAATCGCTTTGGTCACCAATGTTCGATCGACCGTTGTCGTTCCGAAAGCATCTTGGAATAGTTCAGGGTATTCGGTGTCTGCCTGAATGGAAGCAACGGCTTCAGGCCAAGTATTGTGCATTTCAATGGGATCTTCAACCGGTTCCAGCGCCTGATTTTCAAGGGTCACCGCTCTTCCGTCCCAAAAGAAATTTTCGGTATAATTCCATGCCAGATTAAATAACGGCATAGAATTTCTTCTGCCGGCAATACCGTCGATACCAATACTGAATTGACGCGAGTCGCTAAACCCGCTGGACGGACTGTGACAACTCGCGCAGGCCATTGTATTGTCGGCAGAGAGAATAGGGTCGAAGAATAATTTTCGTCCCAATGCGACTCCTTCCACCGTTTGTGGATTATCTGCAGGAATCACTGGAGGAAGCAATTTATCTTCAAATAATGGGGGAACCTGTAATTCCAAAGGCGTCGCCATATATCCGTCATCACCGGATTCATCGTCCTTTTTACAGGAGATGAGCAAGCAAGTGATTAGGATATATAAAATGAAATTACGATTCATAATGTTGTTTAAGGGGTTACTACAGCACCAAGACTGAATGCGCTTCTACCGTTTTCAGACATCATGATCTGAGCATTGTAATTTGGCATCAACATAGAATGTAGTACGTTTAGATCCCAGGTATTCGGATTTTTAAACCATTCGGCAACATCCATTTCAATAGTAATGCCAACACCTTCAACGATCTGAATATTACCCAGTTCAACTTCAAAAGAAGTATCGGTAAGTATCATAGGCGTTACTGTATTGTCGGCCGCACGAATGGTATGGTATTGGTAACCGACTTCGGCCGAAGTATTATCAATAAATTTTCCTTCCAGACGCATATAGTGATATCCGCCTCCCAGCATCATTGGAACGTTCCATCCAATAGTATTAAGGTCCTGATACACACCATCCTGATTGTCCTCATCGTCGAATCCAAAGGTAAATGAAACCGCATAAGTTCCGGCAGGGATCGTAATATCCGGAGTAAAATTCATGTTGGTATTATTACGTACACTTATAAAGTTATAATCATCTGCCGCATAGACTTCCCCGGTAGTGGTATTAGTAAACGTAATATCGGAAATCAAATAATCTAATTTAGAAATACTCAATTCTTCACCGTTTTCATTTGTGTACTGAATTTGGTCGAAATCGGAATTAGTAATCACACTTCCCTCCCAGTTGTGTGAGAATGTAAAATCTACCGAAACATCTGCCGGAGGAGTAGCTTCATCATCATTGTTACAGCTAATAAGTACCACCGACAATATTAAAAAAAGGACATTTATTTTCATTTTCCTTAGTTGAATTAAGTTGATTATTATTTAATTTTTACAATTAGCAGATCATTAAAACCTCGATTATTCGTAACGTCAATATCATTACTTTCTGTATCCCCAACAAGAATTATTTTTCCATCTGCGGTTTGGTGGGCATCATTGGCAAAGTCGAGGTCGGATCCTCCAACATTCATCTCAAATTGCAATTCACCATCTTCATTGATAATGATGACCCAGGCGTCATTTTGGCCGTTATTGCTGGTGACATCACCATTGGCGCTTCGGGTTGCGCCGGAGATAAGGTAATTTCCGTCGCTCATAGCCTTAATGCTCTTTGCCGAATCAAATTCTGTGCCGCCAAAGGATTTTTCCCAGATCATTGCGCCATTATTATCAGAGAACTTTACAGCCCACAGATCTGCATTCCCTATTGGATTACTCACATCCTGATCGGTACTTCGGGCATCACCCACTAAGATATAGTTACCGTCCATGGATTTTGTTACAGCATAAGCCACATCAATTTCTTCCCCGCCAAAAGACTTCGTCCATAATTTATCGCCATCTGCATTAACCCGAACTACCCAATAGTCATAGGATCCCTTGCTGTCTGTAATGTCAAAATCGTCACTTTCGCTGGCGCCTACTAAAAGAAAGCCGCCGTCATCGGTTTCGAGAGCATCGTAGCTTCTATCGTTATTGGTACCACCAAAATATCTTCGCCATTCTTTATTACCTTCACTGTCCATTTTAATTCCCCAGAATTCTCCTACACCGTGCTGAACACTTCTTCCGTCGTCATTCCCTTGACCGTTACTTCCGGTTACATCCAGAAAACCGGTCGCAAAATATCCTCCGTCACTGGTCTGAAAAGTAGAAAAACACTGTTCACCACCTGCAAAACCATAATGCTGTTCCCATTGAAGATTACCACTGCGGTCGATCTTTACGATCCAATAGTCCTGAAAGCCTTCATTTCCACCTACATCGCCGTCACTACTTCGGCTAAATCCCGACAAAATATATCCTCCATCATTGGTCTTCCTTATACTCTGTCCTTCCTCATCATTACTTCCACCGTAGGTCTTACTCCACACTTTTTCACCATCGGCAGTCAATTTAAGGGCCCAAAAATCGCTGTTAAGATCTGTTTTATCGACGATGTCGCCATCATTACTCTTGGTAGAGCCAAAAACCACATATCCCCCGTCATTAGCTATCACCATAGCGGTTGCCTTGTCTTCGCCACTTCCTCCAAAGGTTTTGGAAAATTCAATAACACCTTCTAGGTCGATCTGAACCGGCGGATCGTCATCAGAGGGATTTTCATTTCCATTATCATCTTTTTTACATGAAAATAGCAATGTAATTGCGATAATTGGAAGCAAATACTTAAAGTTTGTAGGTAGCATAGATTTGTTTATTTAACGATCAATCTTTTGGTCGTATTGTTGTTTATTTTAAGAATGTATACCCCGGATGGGAGCGTTTCAATATTTATTTCTTCGGAAGTACTATCAGAAAAATTGAGACTTATTACTTTTTGCCCTATCACTGAATAAATATCGACACTTGAGATCGGTGTCAATTTCGATTGTAACCTTATTTTTTCGCTTGCCGGGTTGGGATAGATCGCAAAATCTGATGTTGAAGTTTCATCGATCGAAAGTGAAGGATCGCGCACTATAAAAAAGCCACCGTCCAGATTACTAATAATAATGTTTCCGCTGGCAAAATAGGGATACACGTTCCAGGCACCACTGTAACCCACCGAATTATTTGAAGGGTGAGAATCAAAATACGCTATTTCGGTCATGTTTCCATTGGCAATATCACTTATATCAATTACTCTAAGACCGGCGGTATAATTGGCAAGATAGAATTTATCACCGAGCACGTATCCATTATGGTCGATGGACCCTTCGGGGCCGAAATACTCAAAATCTGCCTGAGGATTGTCCAGATCAGTAAAGTCGAAAATTATAGATCGTGTGTTGAAACCCACATTCGATTCATCAAATTCATCACCGGCAATGAAATATCGCTGATCTTCGGTGAACCACCCCTGATGGGTGTATCCGATATTCGTGTAACCCACAGTGGCAATCGGTATCGGGTTCATTTTATCTGTTACATCTACTATGGCAATTTCATCGGTATTACAGCCTACATAAATTTCTTGACCGATGTAATCTGTATCGGGTCCGTTGTAGACAACTACCTGCGCGTCGTGCGTATATCCATTTAAGGAATATCCACCTGCCGCAACAGGGTTTACGGGATCCTGTAAATTGATGAAATGAGGTCCGCCCCCAAAAGTGTTCGTCCCAACGGCATAGGCAAAACCTGTCTCTTCATTGATTACAATATTGTGTGCATTTCCGAATCCGGAATAATGCCCATCGGGCGTAAAAGTCTCCGGAGGATTGGTAACCGATCTTAATCGGGTAAGGTCGAAGATCTGCATTCCATGACCGTTTGCTTCACTCACCATATATGCATGATTATTATAGACCTTGACGTCACGCCAAAGACTGCTTGATCCATTGTGCCCGGGTAGTTTACCGAGTATCACAGGATTAACCGGATCTGAAATATCTATAAATACGGTTCCGTTGTCCACGCCGGTTATAGCGTATTCTATTCCGCTAACAGGATCTGTCCATCCCCAGGAGTCATTTCCGGTGCTCCCCCCAAGTTGTCCTAAGGAAATTGTGGATTGCAGATCAAAACCATTACATGGAAATGATCCGGCCATTCCATTGTCACATGGGGTTTGACAAAATGCAATTGAAGTGGTGAGCGCCATGAACGCGAGTAATATTCTTTTCATAGTTGTTGTAGTATTAGAACGTTTTTTTAAACAACAAAGTACTAATTTATAACGACTTATGCTATAAGTTAGTACTTCATTTATGTCGCATAACTGCTTAATTCCTTACATTATTTAGAGAATCATTGTTTTATGACCTTTTTCGTCAACAAATTATTAAGTGTCATAAAATAAACGCCTCGCGGTAGCGCAGCAACATTGATCACCTTTTGATTTGTACTCAGGTTAGCTTCCGAATAGATCACTTTCCCGGAAACATCACTTAACGTAATGGAGGTTAGTTCAATATTGTTGGATTGTATAATAATTTCTTCTGTAGCAGGATTTGGATAAATTGCCAGACCCAATTCAAAATTTTCTTCAGTGACCCCAAGCACCTCAACAACGGTTAGCTCAAAACTACAGGAGGATGAATTGTTCTCATCGTCGGTAGTGTCGAAGGTAATAGTATAAGTGCCAACTGTTAACTGAGTTCCCGGGGCGATAGATTGATCAATGGTCAAATTCGATGTACAGTTATCTGTCGCGCTAACAGCGCCATTCGCTACAAAATCTTCAAGCGTATAAAACGACTCACCTGAATCATAAGCAACGGTAAAGTTTGCAGGGCAATCAATTTGAGGGCCTAAATCGTCTACTACGGTCACAGTAGCTGTACAAGAATCACGGTTTCCAAAATCGTCATATACAACAAGTTCTACTGTATTTGCTCCCAGATCTGAACAATCGAATGTGTCTTCACACAACAGGAAATACACAGTCCCGCTGTTATCTGAAGATCCATTGTCTAATTGGTCGCCGCTTATGGTCACAGAACCGTTGGCATCTAAGGAAACCGTAATATTAGAACAATTGGCTACCGGAGGGGTCGTGTCGGATACCTGAGCCTTCACAAGGATAAAGCCACGGTTTATATCGCTAATTACAATGTTGCCACTTTCAAAATATGGGTATACACTCCATGCACCGCTAAAACTTGCGCTGTTACTGGTTGGGTAGGTGTCGAAAGATCCTTCTTCAGAAATAGTTCCGTTAGCTATATCAGAAACATCGATCACTCTAAGTCCGGCGCGATAGTTAGCCATATAGTATTTGGTGCCTTTTACATATCCATTATGGTCAATGGCGGGAGTAGGACCACTATATTCAAAGAAAAGCTGTGGATCGTCAAGATCTTCAAAATCAAAAACAATGGTTCTGGTGTTAAAACCAACTCCCTGCTCATCTGTCTCGTCTCCAAGTAAAAAATATCTTTGGTCTTCGGTAAACCATCCCTGGTGAGTATATCCAACGTTTCCGTAGGAAATCGATGAAATATTCACTGGATTTGATTTGTCTGTGATGTCTGCAATGATCACTTCATCTTCATTACTTCCAATAAGGATCTCTCTTCCGGCGTAATCCTTATCCGGACCACAATAGATCACTACCTGTGCATCATGACTGTATTGATCCATAGCGTATCCACCTGCAGCGGTCGGGTTTGTGGGGTTTGAAATATCTATAAAATGTGGTCCGCCGTTAAATGTACTTGTCCCTACGGCATAAGCATAACCGCTATCTTCGTTTATTACTATATTATGGGCTCTTCCGAAGCCGTTGTAGTGCGCATCATTGTTGAAAGTTGCCGGAGGACTAGGCACATTTCTTAGTCGAGTAAGGTCGAAAACCTGCATCCCATGCCCGTTTGCCTCACTAACTATAAAGGCGTGATTATTATAAACTTTTACATCTCTCCAGGTACTGTTGGAAGTATGAGTTGGAAGCTTTCCAAGATATACCGGGGAGTTTGGGTTGCTGATATTTATAAATGCAGTTCCGTTATTTAAACCAACTATAGCATATTCATTTCCATTAGAAGGGTCTGTCCATCCCCATGAATCATTTCCGGCACCGGCATTTAAAGTGCCTAAAGAAATTTCAGATTGAAGGATGTAGCCGTCACAAGGATAGGGTCCCGCAGTACCACCCGTACATGGTGTTTGGGCAAACAATGAGGTAGTGCTGACTAATAACAGGGAGAGTAAAACTTTTTTCATTATATTTTTTTAGATTAGAAGTAGGTTGGGTTTAAAGGAAAATTCAATTATCAATTTGACAACAATATGTAAAATATTGCCAATTTAATTTAAAAAATGCTCAAAAAAGCTTTCAAAAATATGAAAACTTGAATAAGTCACCATAAAATATCTGTTAATTAATGTCTTGAAAATGATTTATCTGAGGGGTTTACGTTTTTTTCTTTATTATAAAAAGTCCCATGTTTATATCGCTTACAATAATATGTTCACTGTTAAAGAAGGGATACACACTCCATGCGCCGTTGAAAGAAGCTGCATTATTCGAAGGATGCGTGTCGAAAAACCCAATCTCCTGTAAATTACCATTGTTAATATCGGCCAGACTAATAATTCGGACTCCTGCCGTATAGTTGGCCTGAAAGAAAGTGTTTCCTTTTACATAACCATTGTGATCAATAGCAGTAGTAGGACCATAATACTCTCCCACCGTTTGAGGATCGTCTAGATCACTAAAATCAAATAAAATTGTTCTGGAATTAATTCCGAAGTTAATTTCATCCAGTTCATCTCCCAATAAAAAGTAAGACTGGTCATCGGTAAACCATCCCTGATGGGTATACCCGGTTTGCTGATATGTTATTGCCGAAATGTGCACCGGATTGTTCTTGTCTGTAATATCGACGATTACCACTTCGTTTTCGTTACTGCCAATGAGAATTTCTCTTCCGGTATAGTCGCTATCCGGACCGGTATAAGTGACAACTTGTGCGTCGTGACTATATGAATCCATAGAATATCCTCCTTCACCTACCGGATTGAGGGGATCCTGTATGTTTATAAAATGTGGGCCACCATTAAAGGTATCACTTCCTACGGCATAGGCATACCCCGAATTTGTATTTATAACAATATTATGAGCACTTCCAAAACCCGTATAAATGGCATCGGCATTGAAACTTGTTGGCGGATTTGCAACGTTTCGCAAGCGGGTTAAATCGAAGACCTGCATCCCGTGATTTGAAGCTTCACTTACCACAAAAGCGTAATTATTGTACACTTTAATGTCTCTCCATGCCGAATTTCCAGTTTGAGTCCTTAGTTTTCCAAGATATACTGGGTTTGCGGCATTCGAAATATCCACAAATGCGGTCCCGTTGTCAAGCCCCATTAGGGCGTATTCTTTGCCGCTGGAAGGGTCGGTCCATCCCCAAATATCGTTTCCTTCGCTTGCGCCAAATTCATCCAGCCCAATACGGTAGATGAGATCGTAATTATTGCAGGGAAAAACTCCGGCCATACCATTATCGCAAATTGCAGAAACCGGGATCATCACCGGATCGGGATCGGGATCGGGTATATCACCGTCATCGGTGTTTTGTTCCATGGGATCGGGGGCGTTATCATCTTTGTTACAGGAGAATATAAAACAGCTTAAAGCAAAGATTAATAAAATTTTTTTCATAACAGTCTTATTTTGATCGACGGGACAAGGTAATACGCCTTATTCCTATTTACAAGCACATCCTCACGTTATTTATAAATTACGGGTTTGAGCTGATGATATTTTTATTATAGGAAGCCGGTAGAAGGAGATATAACTCAAATTTCAGTCTGTTTATTCTTTTGAAGCTGTATTTTTGCATTCTAAATTGAAATGAATATGTTCGAGAATAAAGATCAGTCCAGAACGGGAATTGAAACTTTGGGAGAATTTGGTTTGATAGATCACCTTACCAAGAATTTTGAAATACAACATCAAAGTACAGTAAAAGGAATTGGGGATGATGCTGCCGTAATTGATTCCGAAGCGAATAAAAAAATGATCGTTTCGACCGATATGCTGCTGGAGGGGGTTCATTTCGATCTTAGTTATATGCCTTTAAAGCATTTAGGTTATAAAGCCGTGATGGTCAACCTTTCCGACATTTATGCAATGAATGCCATAGCGAAACAGATCACCGTGTCTATAGCGGTTTCTAACCGCTTCCCGGTGGAAGCTTTGGAAGAATTATATGAAGGGATCGCAGCAGCCTGTAAAATTTACAACATTGATCTTATAGGTGGAGACACTACATCTTCCACCACCGGATTGCTTATTAGCATAACAGCAATTGGTGAAGCAAAGCAGGATGACCTTGCATACAGAGACGGTGCCAAAGAAAATGACCTGCTTGTGGTAACGGGAGATTTAGGAGCTGCCTATCTGGGGTTGCAGGTTTTGGAAAGGGAGAAGAAAGTGTTTGAGGTAAATCCTGCTGCGCAACCCGATCTCGAAAATTACACCTATCTGGTAGAGCGACAATTGAAGCCTGAAGCGCGTAAGGATATCGTAACGTTATTAAATGAATTGGAGGTGAAACCTACGGCTATGATCGATATTAGCGACGGACTTTCTTCTGAGGTGCTACATATTTGTAAGAATTCCGGCGTTGGATGCAACGTTTATGAGGACAAGATCCCGCTGGATCCTCAGGTGATCGCTACCTGTGAAGAATTTAATATTGATAGTACCACCATCGCATTAAACGGAGGGGAGGATTATGAGTTGCTGTTCACTATTTCGACAGAGGATTTTCCGAAGATCAAAGCCAATCCGCACTTAACGGTCATTGGACATATTACGCACCAAAAAGAAGGGGTGCATCTAATTACCCGTGCAAATACAAAAATACCCATTATTGCCAGAGGGTGGAACGCCTTGGAAAGTGAATCAGGCTCCTAGTTTTGTTTTCTGAAAGTAGTGTTCGAAGAACTGGTTGTTCTTTTTCCAGTAACTGTTGAGTTCTACCAATCTTCCGTAGCCGTCGGTAGTAAATTTCTTCTTGCAGTTTGAGCATTCAAACTGTTTAATATGAATATTCTCCGTACTGATATTCGTAAATGAATGTCGGTTGAGTTTACAAAGAAGGAGTTTCATTATGCTGAAATTCTTTGGGTTCTTTTCTGAAAAAAAGTGGCTACGCAGGTATTGATCTGTTTGATCTTATACGTTAGTTCTTCTAGCTTTCCTGCGGGGCTGTCTGTAACTTCACGCCCACAATGAGAACATTTGTATTCGTTAATGTGATTGGTTACTTTACGGGTAATAATGTAGTCATGGCCGAAAGTATTACAGACTAATCCATACAGCGAAAAAGAAGCTTTTGGGGAGGAATCTTTCATTGGTTACGTTTTTTGTTGAGTTAAATATATACTTTTTTCTGAATAAAATCGATTAAAAGTAAAATTAATCGATAAAAAGCATAATTTTAACAACTTCCTCATAATTTTCCGTTAAAGTCATATGTCCGGATTCCACTTTTATAAGAGGTGTTTCGCAGTGCTTTGAAAGAATTTCTGAAACCTCTAATGGAATAATAGGATCTTTGGTTCCGCAGATCATATATTTTCTCTTTTTGAAATGCTTTAATACCGAAGTGCGATCCTTTCGGTCGCGCATTCCACGAATGCCCGCAATAATACCATGTACCGGAAAAGACAAGGCTTCCTTTTTTAATGCGGCTATTTCTGAAGCAAACTGCTTTCTCGATGTTTCAGCAAACAAATTTGAAATCGCCATTTGAATAAATCCCTTAGGGTTCACCAGCATAAGTTCGATGGCGCGATCCCGGTTTTGTTTACGTTCCGGCGAATCCTCTGCGGGAGATGAATTTAGAAGAATCAGACTATCGGTTTTCTCGGGAAATAATTCGGCAAATGCCAAAGCCACATAACCTCCCATGGAGTGCCCGATAAATCCTGCGGTCCCGATCTTTTCTTTTTGAAGTAACGCATTTACTGTTTCCGCCATTATTTCCATGGTATGAGTTTCATCTAAACACTCACTTTGCCCATGTCCCGGAAGGTCAATAGTAAGAACAGTATTCTTTTGAGCCAATGTCATCGATAAACGCTCCCACATTGTAGCGCTTTCCAGAAAACCGTGAAGCAATACCAATGCGGGTCCGGACCCCTTTCGGGTATAAAAGATCGAGGTTTCGTTAAATATCAGCTTCATTTTTTTATATTCGGCATGCAAATATCCACCAATGAATCACAGCAAGCAAACCTTTATCACCGCTTTTGCACTCTTTTCACTTTTCTTTGGAGCAGGCAATTTAATTCTTCCGCCTTTTTTAGGATATAATGCCGGTGAAAGTTGGATTTGGGTAACGCTTGGTTTTACAGTTTCTGCCGTGATTATCCCGATTCTCGCAATCTATGGCCATGCAAGATTACAGGGTACGATGCTCGATTTTGCAAACAGGGTTTCTCCTTGGTTTGCCCTAATGTTTGCTGTTTTCGTGTATGCGATCTCGATTGCCCTCCCTTCCCCGAGAACAGCCTCGGTAACTCATGAAATGGCGATTCAGCCTTATTTTGAGATTTCCTCCCTATGGACCAGTGCAGTGTATTTTTCCCTGGTACTGCTCTTTGCGCTTAACCGATCTAAAATACTGAGTATTATAGGGAAATTTCTAACTCCTTTAATTATTGTTATTCTTCTCGCTATTATCTGTATAGGAGTCTTTGGAACGATCGAACCGATGCGCCCCTCCAATCTTGAGAACGCCTTAACAGGAGGGATCATGGAAGGATACCAGACTTTTGACGCTATTGGAGGCGTTGTTGTAGGAGGTGTGATCGTTATTTCCTATGCCTTACAGGGAACATATAATTACGAAGAAAAGAAAAGTATGATCGCCAAAGCCGGCTTTTTTGCAGGATTGGGATTATTTTTAATTTACGGCGGACTCATCGCCTTGGGAGCAATGAACAGCGGAACGCTCCAGATTGAGAATCGAACACAACTTCTCAACCACTTAAGCACTCAAACACTGGGCAGTATAGGCACCGTCTTTTTAGGAGTGTTGGTCGCGCTGGCCTGTTTTACCACGGCAGTGGGTATAGTAACCGGAACTTCCGACTTTGTTAAGGGAGTGGCCGGAAATTCGCAACTGGCCTACAAGCTCACGGCCGTTTTCGGCTGTATTATTGGCGTTCTTGTAGGACAATTCAACGTAGGTTTTATTATCGACATCGCGGTTCCGGCGCTTCAGTTTATCTATCCAATAACAATTGTTTTAATTCTGTTAAATATTCTGAATAAGAAATATGCGTCTCCTGTGGTATTTAAGACTGTTACTATAGTGACACTTATTTTTTGCATCCCCGATTTTCTTCCCTTTGTCTTTTCCGAAGAAAATACAGCACCTATAAAAGCGTGGATCCCCTTAGCGAAAAACGGATTGGGATGGGTAGTACCCGCCCTTATCGCATTTGTGATTTCTAATTTATTTGTGGCAAAGCGAACAATTAATCCCACTGCATAACAGGTTTTGTTATAAGTTTTGTTCCTGAATTTTTAGAGATGCTTGATATAAGGTTGTCGGGTAATGAATAAATTCTGAAGCGGTTAATAACCACCCCATACTCTAAACCGAATCACAAGAAGGATCCCATCAATACGTTTGGGAGATTAGCTATTGGTGTTCATCAATGTTTCAATCTCTTCGGCCTCAATAGGGATATCCCGCATTAAGTTAAATGGTTCTCCTTTTTCCTGAATCACCACGTCATCTTCAAGGCGTATTCCGAAGCCTTCTTCAGGAATATAAATTCCGGGTTCTACGGTAAATACCATATTGGCCTTCATGGGCTCCCATAAGATACCGTAATCGTGAGTGTCGAGACCTATATGATGCGAAGTTCCATGCATAAAATATTTTTTGTACGCAGGCCAGTCGGGGTTTTCATTTTGTACATCGGCCTTATCCAACAGCTTTAAACCTATGAGCTCTGAAGTCATTAACTTTCCAACTTCAATATGATATTCTTTCCATAGGGTGCCAGGGACCAACATTTTGGTAGCTTCGTTTTTTACTCGATTTACAGCGCTGTAAACTTCCCTTTGTCTTTTTGTAAATCTTCCATTCACCGGAATGGTTCGGGACATATCGCTGCTGTAATTGGCGTATTCGGCTCCAACATCCAACAACAGCAGATCGCCATCCTTGCACTGCCGGTTATTTTCAATATAGTGCAAGACGTTGGCACTATTACCACTGGCTACTATAGGTGTATACGCAAAACCACGGGATCTGTTCCGAAGAAACTCATGCATAAACTCGGCTTCAATATCATATTCCCAAACTCCCGGTTTCAGAAAGCTTAAAACTCGCCTGAAACCTTTATTGGTAATGTCGCAGGCCGTTTGCATAAGATCGATCTCAATGGGATCCTTTACCGAGCGAAGACGTTGTAATATAGGATTACTCTTGGCCCAGCTATGTGCAGGAAATTTTTCCTTTGTCTTTTTTATGAAGCGGACCTCCCGGGTTTCGGTTTCAACAGATTGACGGTAATGTTCGTTGGTATTGAAATAAATCGTATCTGCTTGTGTCATCAATTCGAAAAAAACCTTGTCGAACTCCTTTAACCAATACACCGTTTTTATTCCACTTACCTCTAGAGCTTTTTCCTTGGTTAATTTCTCACCTTCCCAGACGGCTATATGCTCATTGGTTTCACGTAAGAACAAGATTTCTCTGTGTTTTTCTTCTACCGAATCGGGGAATAACAGTAGCATGCTTTCTTCCTGATCAACACCGCTTAAAAAGAAAATATCGCGTGACTGCTGAAACGGCATAGTGCTGTCTGCACTAATTGGATAAATGTCGTTACTGTTAAAAACAGCCAGGCTTTTAGGCTTCATTTGAGCAATAAATTCTTTGCGGTTTTTGACAAAAAGTGAAGGGTCGATCGGGTGATATTTCATGATGTATTTTTCTGAATTTTTTCAAAATTAAAAGAAATAGAGGGAATTATTTACCGATTAAATGATTTATTTCTGAACCCCGCTCTTAGCACGAGTTAAACAAGAAGTATATCATCTAAATTGTCAAACTCAGAATTAAATTTTGCAAACCAAGGGCATTTCAGTAATTTCAATTTTCTAAACACCAAACCATGAAGAGATATTTTCTTTTGCTTCTAAGCTTTACAGCCATTTCAGTATTTGCACAACAACCCGCAACTTCTGCTACTGATATAGAAAAGGCAATTCAACAAAAAGCGCAACTTACCCAAATGTCATTGGTTAAGAACTTACCTGTAAAAAACATAGGGCCTACCGTAATGAGTGGAAGGGTTGTAGGCTTTGCCGTAAATCCGGAAAATCCTGTAGAATTTTATGTAGGATATGCAAGTGGCGGGGTTTGGCATACTAAAAATAACGGAACCTCATTTACACCGGTTCTCGATAGTTCTCCTACTCAAAATGTGGGTAGTCTCGCAATGGATTGGAAAACGAATACGCTCTGGGTAGGAACCGGTGAGGTTAACGCTTCCAGATCCTCTTACGCTGGAATTGGGTTGTTAAGCTCAACTGACTATGGTAAAACATGGCAAAATAGCGGACTTAAGGATTCGCATCACATAAGCAGTATTTTAATTAATCCGAATAACTCGAATGAGCTTACGGTGGGTGTGGTTGGGCATTTGTATTCCACTAATTCTGAAAGGGGTGTCTTTAAAACACTTGATGGCGGAAAATCTTGGACAAAAACCTTATATGTGAATGATCAGTCCGGGATTATAGAGTTGGAACGCGATCCCAATAATTACAACATTATGTATGCTGCATCATGGGACAAGGATCGCAAGGCATGGAATTTTACCGGTAATGGAACCGGAAGTGCAATTTATAAAAGTGTCGATGCAGGCAATACCTGGAAAAAAGTTTCCATGGCGGGCAGTGGGTTTCCTACCGGTGAAGGCGTTGGAAGAATTGGGCTGGCAGTCGTTGATGCCAACACGGTATATGCCATTCACGACAATCAGGATCGCAGGGATGAGGACAACAAGGAGCGTGATGAGAGCGATATGCTTTCCAAAGACGATTTTAAGAGCATGACGACAGCAGATTTTCTGGCGCTGGACGATAAAAAGCTGGACAGGTATTTAAGAATGAATGGTTTTCAGGAAAAATATAAGGCCGAGAATGTAAAGAATATGGTTCGTGGAGGAACCGTAAAACCGGTAGATCTGGCAAAATATCTGGAAGATGCAAATTCGATGTTGTTCGACACTCCCGTGATTGGCGCTGAGGTTTACAAATCTACCGACGGGGGTAAAACCTGGAAAAAAACGCATGACGGATATCTGGACGGAATCTATTTTTCTTATGGCTATTACTTCGGAAAAGTCCATGTTGATCCTAATGACCCTAACGCAATTTATATCTACGGAGTTCCTATCTTAAAATCTAAGGACGGAGGAAAGACCTTCACTTCTATAAGCGCCGATAATGTACATGCCGATCATCACGCATTGTGGATCAATCCGAAAATGCCCGGACATCTTATTAACGGGAATGACGGGGGAATTAATATTTCTTACGACGACGGAGAGACCTGGATAAAGAACAATGCCCCCTCGGTGGGACAATTCTATACTGTAAATGTTGATTACGAAGAACCCTATAATGTTTACGGAGGCTTGCAGGATAATGGAGTTTGGGTAGGTGCTCACACTTATGAAGCCGGTAACTCATGGCATCAAAGCGGCCAGTATCCCTATGAGTCCATCATGGGAGGTGACGGAATGCAGGTACAGATAGATAGCAGAAACAGCGATATTGTTTATACAGGTTTTCAGTTCGGGAATTACTTTCGGCTAAATAGAAAGACTAACGAAACTACCTACATACAACCTAAACATGAATTGGGTGAAAGTCCGTATCGCTTTAACTGGCAAACTCCAATTTTGCTTAGTCCGCACAATCAGGATATTTTATATCTGGGCGGAAACAAGTTGATGCGAAGTATGAACAAAGGCACCGACTGGGAGGCCATTTCGGGGGATCTTACCAAAGGAGGCAAGCCGGGCAATGTGGCTTACGGTACGTTAACAAGTATAAGTGAATCGCCATTTAAATTTGGGTTGCTATATGCCGGAAGCGATGATGGAATGGTACATGTTTCCAGAGACGCAGGCGGAAACTGGGTTAATATTTCCAATACTTTCCCCAAGGATCTTTGGGTAAGCCGGGTGATTGCTTCACAGCATAAATTAGAGCGTGTCTATGTTACATTAAATGGCTATCGTTGGGATGATTTTAAGCCTTATGTGTTCGTAAGTGAAAATTATGGTCAAAGCTGGAAGAACATTAACGGAAATCTACCTGCCTCCCCGGTTAATGTTATAAAGGAAGATCCTGTAAATGAGAATATACTGTATTTGGGAGCAGATAACGGGGCTTATGTGAGTTTTAACCGTGGAGAAAGCTGGGAAGTATTTAATGAAGGCCTCCCTAATGTAGCCGTTCACGATATGGTGGTTCAGTCTAAAGCCAAAGATCTGGTTCTAGGAACGCACGGACGGTCTATTTATGTAGCAGATGTTTCTTTGTTACAGCAACTTAACTCGGAAAACATGAATGAGATTGTGGTGGCAGAAATCGCACCAATTAGAAGTTCACGAAGATGGGGAAGCAGATTCAGTCCGTGGAACGATGCTTTCGAACCTTCAGTGAACATTCAGTTCTTTAGTCCAAGTAGTGGAAAAGCAACGATAACAATTCAGTCGGATGACGGATCACAATTACAACAAATTAAAGTGGATGCTGTAAAGGGGGTAAATGTAGTTGAATACGATCTCACACTTTCAGAAAAAGGACAAAAGTCACTGGAAAAATCCGGTACAAAGATGAATAGGGCAGATAATGATAAATACTATTTAGCCAAAGGAGATTATAAAATTGAAATTTCTGTTTCCAATAAAGAAGGGGCCGGGAAATTAACTATCGAATAAGCAGACTTATAATATTAGTTGCAGGTGTTGATTTTAAAATCGGGATTTGTGTTTAGTTTTATATTAAGCCTTAAATGTTTGGCTAAAATTAGTTTCAGCCGTATTTTTGTATACCAATTCTTGAAAAGAAAACCATAATGGGAATATTATCCTCTTCAATTGCTCGAAAAGTCGCAATGGCACTTTCGGGTTTATTTCTTGTATTTTTTCTCGCGCAACATTTTACGATAAACCTTACCTCAGTGATCGATCCGGATACATTTAACAACTGGTCACATTTTATGGGTACCAACGGACTGGTTCAATTTGTCTTACAACCCATACTGATGATAGGGGTACTGTTTCATTTTATAATGGGAATCGTGCTGGAAGTAAGAAACCGCAATGCCAGAGCCATTAGTTACAAAGAATTTAAAGGACACCGAAATTCAACCTGGGCCTCCAGAAATATGATCATATCGGGTCTTGTGATCCTTGCGTTTCTGGGCTTGCATTTTTATGATTTCTGGATTCCGGAAATGATTCATAAATATGTGGAAACCCACCCCGAGGATCCTACCCGTTATTATGCAGAAACTGTTCATAAATTTGAAAGTCCTGTGCGTGTCGGACTCTATGTCTTGGCATTTGTATTACTCATCTTCCACCTGTGGCACGGGTTCTCATCCTCTTTTCAAAGTGTAGGTTTCAATAATAAATACTCCAAAGGTTTGCGCTTGTTCACACAAGTGTATGCTGTGGTGATACCTCTCGGCTTTATTTTTATTGCCATCTATTTACATTTTAATCAAATACCCCACTAAACGCTATACCATGTCGAAATTAGATTCTAAAATACCAAAAGGACCCTTAGACGAAAAGTGGACAAATCATAAAAACAACATTAATCTCGTCAATCCGGCGAACAAACGGAATATTGATGTGATCGTGGTTGGTACCGGACTCGCCGGAGGAAGTGCTGCCGCAACATTGGCCGAGTTAGGGTATAATGTAAAAACGTTCTGTTATCAGGATTCTCCCAGACGTGCACACTCAATCGCTGCACAAGGAGGGATCAATGCTGCTAAAAACTATCAGGGTGACGGGGATTCTACTTACCGACTTTTTTATGATACCATTAAAGGAGGGGATTACAGGTCTCGCGAAGGAAATGTATATCGTCTTGCAGAGGTTTCGGCAAATATAATCGATCAGTGCGTTGCTCAAGGGGTACCGTTTGCAAGGGAGTACGGCGGACTTCTGGATAACCGATCTTTTGGGGGCGTTTTAGTGTCACGTACCTTTTATGCCAAGGGACAAACAGGACAGCAGTTATTGTTGGGGGCTTACGCAGCCATGAACCGCCAGATTAACAGAGGAAAGATCACTCCGTATAACCGCCATGAAATGTTGGATCTTGTCGTGGTGGACGGTAAGGCCAGAGGTATTATTGCCAGAGATCTGGTAAGTGGAAGCATAGAACGACACTCGGCTCATGCCGTAGTAATTGCCTCAGGAGGATATGGAAATGTATTCTATCTGTCAACAAATGCCATGGGAAGTAATGTCACAGCTTCCTGGAAAATTCACAAGCGGGGTGCTTATTTTGCGAATCCTTGCTATACACAAATTCACCCTACCTGTATTCCGGTTTCAGGGGAGCACCAATCCAAACTAACCTTAATGTCCGAATCGCTTCGGAATGACGGACGTATTTGGGTTCCGAAGAAAAAAGAAGATGCTATTGCCATACGTGAAGGTAAGAAAAGACCGGTAGAGCTTTCAGAAGAAGAAAGAGATTATTATCTGGAACGAAGGTATCCATCCTTCGGAAATCTTGTTCCTCGTGATGTGGCTTCCAGAGCAGCGAAGGAGCGATGTGATGCCGGATTTGGGGTCAATAAGACCGGGGAAGCGGTGTTTCTCGATTTTGCTTCAGCCATCGAGCGCTACGGAAAGGAAGCAGCAGCAGTTGAAAAGATCGAAAACCCTTCCGAAGAAAAGATCAGAGAATTAGGAGAAAAGGTTATTGAAAATAAATACGGAAACCTCTTTCAGATGTATGAGAAGATCGTAGATGAGAATCCGTATAAGACTCCCATGAAGATCTATCCTGCCGTACATTACACTATGGGAGGTATCTGGGTGGATTATAACCTGCAAACTACCATTGAAGGTTGCTACGGAACCGGAGAAGCTAATTTTAGTGACCACGGAGCAAATCGTTTAGGAGCTTCTGCTTTGATGCAGGGATTGGCAGATGGTTATTTTGTCTTACCGTACACCATTGGAGATTATCTTTCTAAGGACATACGAACAGGAAAAATATCAACCGATCTTCCCGAGTTTGAAGAAGCAGAGAAGAATGTTCGTGACCGTCTTGAAAAGCTTATCAATAACAACGGAAGCAAATCTGTAGACGATTTTCATAAACGGCTTGGAAAGATCATGTGGAACAAAGTAGGAATGTCTCGAAATGCGCCCCACTTAAAAGAGGCTATTCAAGAGATAAAGGCATTGAGAGAAGAATTCTGGAAGGATGTAAAAGTACCTGGCAGTATGAACGAAATGAACCCCGAACTTGAAAAAGCAGGACGGGTGGCAGATTTTCTGGAACTAGGAGAGTTATTTGCCAAGGATGCCTTGCACCGAGAGGAGTCCTGTGGAGGACATTTTAGAGAAGAGTATCAAACTGAAGAAGGCGAAGCCCTGCGCGATGATGAGAATTTTATGTACGTTGCCGCCTGGGAATACAATGGAGAACCCTCGGAGGCTATCTTACACAAGGAAGAATTGGAATACGAAAACATCGAGGTGAAAACCAGAAGTTATAAGTAACAAAATAGGAATATGAAGCTAACACTGAAAATATGGCGCCAGAAGGATGCCGGTACTAAAGGTCAATTGCAAACTTACCCCTTGGATGGTGTGGAAGGCGACATGTCCTTTCTTGAAATGCTGGATGTGCTTAACGCTGAATTAATAGACAAGGGAGAAGAACCCGTGGTATTCGATCACGATTGCAGAGAAGGAATTTGCGGGAGCTGCTCACTCCAAATTAACGGGGAACCTCATGGACCGGACCGGATGGTAACGACTTGTCAGTTACACATGAGAAGTTTTAAGGATGGAGATACTATTGTAATAGAACCCTTCCGGGCAAAGGCTTTTCCTGTCATTAAGGATTTGGTGGTAGATAGAAGCTCCTTCGATCGTATACAACAGGCCGGAGGATATATCTCGGTTAACACTTCAGGAAATACTATAGATGCCAATGCCATTCCCGTAGAAAAAGAGAATGCCGACGAATCCTTCGAGGCAGCGACTTGTATAGGTTGTGGTGCCTGTGTAGCGGCGTGTAAAAATGCCAGCGCTATGTTATTTACGTCTGCAAAAGTGAGTCAGTTTGCACTTTTACCTCAGGGAAGAGTTGAAGCAACCCGCCGGGTGTTAAACATGGTTGAGCAAATGGATAAGGAAGGTTTTGGAAATTGTTCGAACACAGGAGCTTGTGAAATTGAATGTCCAAAGGGAATTTCGCTTGAAAACATTGCACGGATGAACAGAGAATACCTAAGTGCAAGTCTAAAGGGATAAGTTAGTTGGCCTTTGAATGTGTTGGAGTAAACTTTTCCTGATCTTTTAAGGCGATATTCTTTATTATGGTTTGAATGAACTTCGTGATATCATAAGGTTTTACAATAATATCATTCATTCCACATTCGTAAATGCTGAATTTCATTTCCTCTATCTCAACTGCGGTTAAGGCTACGATTGGCGTAAAAATATCGAACTGTCGTATCTCTCGCGTAGCATCGATACCATTTTTAACCGGCATATTGATATCCATTAGTATGAGGTCGTAATTTTCATTCTTTACGAGTTTGATCGCTTCATTTCCATTTTCGGCTATAGTGCTTTTCGCACCGTGCTTCTCCAATATCTTCTTGGTTACCGTTTGGTTGATGCGATTGTCCTCAACGATCAAGATACGCTTGTCTCTTACGATCCTGTCATCCAGCAACGGGGGCGCTTCCAGTTTAATCTCTTTGCTCACCGTTTTAAAATTCAGGGTAAATGAAAATAACGAACCCTTGCCCAAAGCACTCTTCACCGTAAGATCGGAATTTGACAAATGCAATAATTTCTTTACAATAGGGAGCCCCAGTCCGGTTCCATGGTATTTATAGTTGTCATTTTCCAATTGAGAGAATTCATCGAAGATACTTTCTTGTTTCTCTAGTGGAATTCCCGTTCCCGTATCTCTTACATGAAATGAGATCGCAGAGGTTGTTTCGGTTTGTTGCGTGGTTTCAGCTATAATATAGATATCTCCATTCTCTGTAAACTTACAGGCATTACTTATAAGGTTCATTAAAATTTGGGATAGTCGTACCGAATTACCTTCCATGAGAGCAGGAACCGATTCTGAAATATGAATATGGATCTTATTGTTATTTTGAATTCTCATATACTCGAACGAGGCTACGATCTTCTTAATAAGTTCGTTCAGGTTGAAGGTGACTTTTTCATCTTCAATAGAATTTGAATCGATCTTATTGATCTGAAGCACATCGTTAATAAGTGCTAAAAGATAATCGGCCGAAAATTTTAAGGATTTCAAATCCTTTTCGTGTTTTTTCAGAGTCTTGTCTTCAAGTAAAATCGTACTAAGTCCAATGACACCGTATAAAGGAGTTCTAAGTTCATGACTCACGGTAGAAAAGAACTTACTTTTGGCTTTCGCCAGTTTTTCTGAATTTTCTTTAGCTTCCAGATAATGCTTATTCTTCAGTTTTAATTCCTGAACCAGCGTCTTACGGTTTCTATAAGCGAAGAAAAGCGCAAAGAACATAATAAGAAACACAGCAGCCACTATAATTAGGATAATATTGAGGCGGTTTTTATTTTTTACTATTTCGGTTTGTAATTTATTCTCCAGCTCGGCGGCCAGTACATCCCGTCGGTATTCGTCTACCTGAAACTCTGCCGATAATGCATTATTTTTAGCAGACATGATGCTTTGCCGCGCCTTATCTTCATAATCTTCATACTTAAGTCGAGCTTCGTAAGCCTCATCGGTTCTGCCTTGCTTAAATAAACTCTCACTGTAGTACAGCCAGGCATTCTCTAGCTCAATATCTGAATCGAATTTCTTAGAATCTTCAATGACCTTTTCCAAGTATTGATTAGCCATTTCATAATTACCTTTTTCATAGTGATATTCTCCCAGTAAATTATCCAGGGCCAGCGTATAAGCATCTTCATCATCATACTTTGCCAACCTGCGCGCTTTTATAATATGAAGGTAGGCCTTGTTGTAATCGCCTGCCTCCATCGAGGTAAGAATGGTGTTAAAATGAGCACGTGCCAGATAGGTTGAATCCTGCAGTTTTTCAAACAACTTAATCGATAATCTGTGATATTCGAACGCGGTCACATAATTATCTGCCGTATACGCATAAATATTTGCCAGGTCCATATATGTGATCGCTTTGGCAAATTCATTTTCTGAGAATTCGGCGTAGCGCGACGATTTTTCAAAGCTTTCCTGGGCCATCACTGTGTCTTCCATGACCAGGTAATCATATCCCAGATTCCTGTAACCCTGATGGATCAAATATGGATTCTCCTGAGCAAGTGCTTGCTTTAAAAGGGTGATGTTTAACTCGAAGGAACGCTTATAATTTCCTTTGTTATAGTAATAACTCGACGAGTCCAGAAGTTTTTGGAACGACTTAGGGGTAACCGGTTTTTCGGCCTTAAATTCAGCCTCCGCCATCTCCTGATTTTGAGCGGGAAGTGATAAGCAGGCAATGGAAAAGACCAAGAAATAGTAAAACTTCTTCATGTTCTTTAAACAATTTGGGGGGTGTAATATACACTTTTTATAAAAAAGTGCCGCATTTAAGTAAAATTGTGAACTGATTTTTAATTATTTATGTTATTTTTTTGACATGATAGAATCTAAATTTCCCAACACCTCCGAAAGTATTTTCTCCATTATGAGCAAAATGGCAAATGATCACGATGCCATCAATCTCTCACAGGGTTTTCCGAATTTTGAAAGCGACCCTGTATTGATCGAAATGGTACATAAGGCCATGGTTGATGGTCACAATCAATATGCGCCTATGCCTGGTGATCTAAAATTACGCCAGGCTATCGTACACAAAATAGAACATCTCTATGGGAAAAAATATAACGAACATACCGAGGTTACCATCACTGCCGGGGCTACACAAGCAATATTTTGCGCCCTAGCAGCTATCCTAAGCAAAGGTGACGAGGTTATTATTTTTACACCTGCCTACGATTGTTACGAACCGACTATACAATTATTTGGAGCTAGATCGGTTCCGATCCAGCTTAAGCCGCCGTTTTTTCAACCCGATTGGGAAGAAGTAGCTGAAAAAATAACAGAACGCACCAAAATGATCATCATTAATACGCCTCACAATCCTTCCGGGATGCTATTTAATGAGGAGGATATGATCGCTTTGCAGGAACTTTCAGAAAAGCACGACCTGGTTGTAGTAAGCGATGAGGTATATGAACATATTATTTTCGACGGTTATGCTCACCAAAGTGCCTCTAAGTTTCCACAGCTTGCAGAGCGCTGTTTTATTACAGCTTCCTTTGGCAAGACTTTTCATAACACCGGATGGAAAATGGGCTATTGCATTGCTCCCGAAACGCTTATGAATGAATTCAGAAAGGTGCATCAGTACAATGTATTTTGCGTAAACCACCCGGTTCAAAAGGCATTGGCAACCTATCTCGAGGAGCCTTCCAGGTATTTGCAGTTATCCGATTTTTATCAGCAAAAAAGAGATTATTTTCTTTCCCTTCTGACGGAATCCCGCTTTAAGATCGTACCCGCTAAAGGCACCTATTTTCAGCTACTGGATTATTCTAGGATCTCCTCTGAACGTGATATCGAATTTGCCGAAAGACTCACCAAAGATCATAAACTTGCTACCATTCCTACTTCAGTCTTCAACACCCTGGACGAGGATTTTAAACAGATTCGGGTGTGTTTTGCCAAAACTGAAGAAACATTAAAGCGGGCTGCAGAACTATTAAATACGCTTTAGTAACAGGTCGATAATACCCAATCATAAGTTTTCTCAATTTGAAAATTAAAACATACAATTAAAGATTTGTGCTTTAATCATAGGAATTGGTAACTTTATAACATATAGTCTAATAGTAATTTAAAAGTAAGGATAATATGAGCACTACAGATAATCATGGTGAAGCCTGGGATGTAAATGAGTCCTCTGCAAAATGTCCGTTCTTAAACGGTAAGATGGCAGGTACTGCCGGAAGAGGAACGAGCAACAGAGATTGGTGGCCTAATTTGTTGAATTTAAATATTCTTCGTCAGAATGCACCCATCGCAGATCCAATGGAGGCCGATTTCGATTACGCAAAGGAGTTCAAATCACTGGATCTACAAGCGGTAAAGAATGATCTTTATGATCTAATGACCGATAGCCAAGACTGGTGGCCGGCAGATTACGGGCACTACGGACCCCTTTTTATACGAATGGCATGGCATAGTGCCGGGACCTACAGAATACAAGACGGCCGTGGGGGAGCAGGGTCGGGACAACAACGATTTGCTCCGCTTAACAGTTGGCCGGATAATGCAAATTTGGATAAGGCACGATTACTATTATGGCCCATCAAAAAGAAATATGGAAAAAAATTATCCTGGGCAGATTTATTGATTCTCGCAGGCAACTGTGCCCACGAATCTATGGGTTTAAAAATGTTTGGATTTGCCGGAGGTCGTAAAGATGTATGGCAGCCTGAAGAAGATGTGTATTGGGGCTCCGAAACCGAATGGCTCGGAAACAAGGAGCGCTATGCAGAGGATAAACTGGAAGGTCCGTTGGGAGCAGCACATATGGGATTGATCTATGTAAATCCTGAAGGACATAACGGAAATCCGGATCCTGTAGAGGCGGCACAATACATACGTGAGACTTTTGGCCGTATGGCGATGAACGATTATGAAACTGTTGCCCTAATTGCCGGCGGACATACCTTCGGAAAGACCCACGGGGCTGCTAACCCCGATGATTATGTGGCCGAAGAACCTGCCGCTGCCGGTATCGAAGCCCAGAGCATGGGTTGGCATAACAGTTTTGGTAGCGGAAAGGGAGCAGATACCATTACCAGTGGTATTGAAGGGGCTTGGACTAATACTCCTACAAAATGGAGTCATACTTATTTTGAGAATCTTTTTAAATATGAGTGGGAACTCACCAAAAGTCCGGCCGGAGCACATCAATGGAAGCCTAAGGACAATGCAGGAGCAGGAACAGTGCCGGATGCACATGATCCAAATAAGAAACATGCACCCTTTATGCTCACTACAGACCTGTCCTTAAGAATGGATCCGGCCTATGAAAAGATCTCCAGACATTTCCTTGAAAATCCGGAAGAATTTGCCGATGCATATTCTCGTGCTTGGTTTAAGCTAACGCACAGGGATATGGGACCTGTAGCCCGATATTTAGGCCCGGAAGTTCCACAAGAAGAGTTGATCTGGCAGGATCCGGTACCTGCAGCAGATTATGAAATGATCAATGACCAGAATATTTCCCAATTAAAGCGACATATATTAGACACCGGACTGTCAATTTCTGAATTAGTCGCTACGGCATGGGCTTCGGCATCTACCTTTAGAGGATCGGATATGCGGGGAGGTGCAAATGGTGCTCGAATTAGACTGGCACCTCAGAACTCATGGAAAGTGAACAATCCAAAACAATTGTCGAAGGTTCTGGAAGCGCTAGGCGGAATTCAAAAGAAATTCAATGAATCACAATCGGGGAATAAAAAAGTTTCTTTGGCCGATCTCATTGTACTAGGGGGTTGTGTAGCTCTTGAAAAGGCAGCAAGTAACGGGGGACACCAAATTACCGTACCTTTTACAGCGGGACGTACCGATGCTTCCGAAGCACAGACCGATGCCGAAGCCTTTGATGCCCTTGAGCCTCTTGCAGATGGTTTTAGAAATTATGTAAAGGATAAATACGATGTTACTGCTGAAGAGCTATTAGTTGATAAAGCACAGTTACTCACACTCACCGCTCCTGAAATGACGGTGTTGGTGGGCGGGATGCGTACGCTGAATGCCAATTTTGACGGCTCTTCTCATGGAGTGTTCACCGATAAACCGGGAACCTTAAGTAATGATTTTTTTAGCAATCTACTGGATATGAGGGTGCAATGGAAATCTATTTCAGACGATGACACATTATTTGAAGGAACCGACCGTACCACTGGTGCCTCAAAATGGAAAGGAAGCCGAGTAGATTTGATATTTGGTTCCAATTCAGAGCTGCGCGCGCTTGCAGAAGTGTACGCCTGCGAAGATGCCAAGGAAAAATTTGTGAAGGACTTTGTAGCAGCCTGGACCAAAGTAATGAATTTGGATCGGTTTGATGTAAAGGCATAATTTATTGTTGAATCACTTTTTTCAAAGCAACATACCTAGTTATGTTGCTTTGTTTCTTTATTTTTAATGTATGAATGAGGATTTATTTAAAGCCATCCGCGAAGGAAATGCTTCAGTGGTACAAGAGATACTTGCAAAAAACCCACAATGGGTAAATGAAAGGGACACAAGAGGTTCAACACCGCTGCTTTTAGCCAGCTATTATGGGTTTTCAGACATAACAAAAATTATACTGTCACATCCCCAGGAAGTCGATGCACAGGATGCTTCGGGAAATACTGCGCTTATGGGTGTTTGTTTTAAAGGGCATAAGAACATAGCCGAATTATTACTGGAGCACGGAGCCGACGTTAATATTACGAATTACAATGGAGCCACGGCACTCATTTTTGCAGCCACCTTCGGAAAAACTGAAATTGCCAAATTGTTATTAGAACACGGGGCCAACCCCACAATTTCAGACGATAAAGGAAATACGGCTTTATCACATGCTACTATGCAGGGTTTTTCTGAAATGATCGCTCTTTTAAATCGGGAATCATGAACGATCGATTGAGACTTAGCATTATTCAGAGTGAACTGCACTGGGAAGATCCCGAAGCCAACCGTACCATGTTTTCAGAAAAAATACACGGCATAAATGAGCAAACACACCTTATTGTCCTGCCCGAAATGTTTACCACCGGTTTTTCAATGAATGCTGCACAATTGGCTGAAGAAAATAACGGCTCCACCTTAGCCTGGATGCGATCTGAAGCTCAAAAAAACAACTGTGCTATTACGGGAAGTGTGATAATAAAGGAAGAGAATAGTTACTTTAACCGCTTGTTTTTTGTATTTCCCCATGGAGATTATAAAAAATACGATAAAAGGCATACGTTCACACTGGCCGGAGAACATAAGATTTACTCGGCAGGTACTCAAAAACTCATCGTGGATTATCTGGGCTGGAAAATTTGTCCGTTGATCTGTTATGACTTACGGTTTCCGGTTTGGGCTCGCAATACCGAAAATTACGACCTGTTACTTTATGTAGCCAACTGGCCGAAAAAACGGGTGGCAGCCTGGGATGCGCTACTTAAAGCACGTGCTATTGAAAATATGTGCTATACTGTTGGGGTAAACCGAACGGGTCTCGACGGAAATTCACATCACTATACTGGGCATTCGACGGTATATGATGTGTTGGGAGAACAGCTCTCGACCACCGACTTTGAAAAAGAATTTATTGAAACGGTTATTCTGGAACGATCTCATCTAGATTCAAACCGGGAACACCTCCAGTTTTTGAATGACAGAGACGAATTTAGTCTAAAGTAAAGGTTTCGTTGAGGCTCCAATTGACTCGCATTTCCAGTTTTGAGGGGTAATAGATCACTTTTTCAGGTTGTATTCTGTTGAGAAAACTACCCGTGTCCCAGATCCCATTCTTATTTTCGTCATAGATCACCCGTATATAAAACATGCCGGGCGAAATATAATCGAAAAAGGCCGTTTCCTGCTGCCAACTCACCTTTTGGGCGATCACTTCGAACTTTTCATTGACCAGCTGAACGATCACCGGATACGATCTTACATTGTTGAGTGTTAGCGTTAATGTTCCATAATCGGATTCGGCCTTCGTACGTACCAGATAAGAAATGGTATCGTTGGTCTTTCCGAACATATCGGTGATGGCATTTGGAAAAAGTTGAACTGCATAGGATTGCTCTTCAGTCTTCGGAAATACCACAGCCGCAATATTGTATTCGCGGTCCAGTACGAATTCTGAAGGAATTAATACCGAATCTTTATTCATGACCTGTACATATTCCGAAGCAACCGAAGTAACCGGAGTATTGACCTGAAGTTTAATACTGTCTCTGGGCAATACCACCGAAGCCGCCGTATTGCGAACCGTCAAACTATCGGCATATAATTCCTTAATGCGCATGATAATGGTGTCGCTGTGTATTCTATTTTTTGCTACAAAGACTAAGGAATCTCTTTCAAATGCAGGAGTGTACCAATAATGCAGGGTGTCTTTTATCGCATCCTTGTATACCACAGATTTGTAGTCCTGTGGAACGTCGCTAAGCAATTCGATCTGTAACGAATCTGCTTCACCCTCATACCCGAAAAGGATCTCATTTTTTGAATTCTGAGACGGTCTGGCGATGCTGTAATCGGGAATTTCTTTAAACAGCTTGATGTGAAAGGTGCTGTCTGTAGGGAGTGTGATAAACTCATTTACAAATCCGATTTTATCATTCTTTGGCTGATAGATAAAATCGCTGTTTGTTTCGTTGAGGGCCAGCATTAAATAAGTCCCCGCTTTGAGGTTGGTAAGTTCGAAACTATGGGCACTATCCCTTACTGTGGTGACATAGGTAGGTTTTTGGGTGTATATTATGGAGTCTGTAAAAGTATCATCCACTTCATAGAGCATCACATTCGTTCTTCCTTGAGAACTTAATATTTGAGCATCGGTTGCGCTACCCATTACATTAAGACTATCGATATAACTTCCTGTTGAAAAAACGTATTTAAAATATTCGAAAGGGTTTTCCTCATTGTTGTCAACGATACTTTGTCCGAAGTTGATCGAATACGTAGTATTTTCCTTCAGCGTATCGAGGATGGTGATCTTTATTTGTTTGGAAGTGCTGTACGGGGTAATAATAGGATCGTATTGTAGCGGAGGGGAGATAATTAGGTTTTTCTGAAGGTCTTTCAGTTTTATATATTCATCGAAAATGATCCGTATCTCATTTCCGTTAAAGTTGGTTGTGTAATTTTCGGGGAAACTTCTAAGAATTACAGGAGGGATACTGTCTTTTAATCCGCCGGAAGGAGATCCCTTTTTCGCACAGTTTGCCATGGAAAGGATAAGCAAAACCAGTAAAGGAATAAGATACAAACGGTGCTTCATGATTGCAAAAATAGGTAAGTTTTGCAGACTTTTCAGCATTTTATATGTAATGGTTTTATTCCCGGATCACTAGGCGATGGCCATAGTCGCAAAGCTTAGGGTCACATTCGATTTCTGAAGAAGTTTATTAGCACAATTTTCGAGGGTTGCTCCCGTCGTAACTATATCATCGACCAGCAGTATGTGTTTATTTTCTATGGCTTCGGAATGGGTAATACTAAATACCTCGTCTTCCTGTATACGCATGAGTCTTTTTTTGAAAACCTGAGAATTCGTCTTTGAAACTTTCAAAAGAATATTATCCCGATAAGGAACATTGAGGGCAGCCGCAATTTCTGTGGCAAAACCGGTCACCTGGTTGTAACCGCGTTTTTTCAGTTTCTGTTTATGTAAGGGAACGGGAATCACGAGATCCACATCGGAGTATGCGGGGAGCTCCTTTAATTCGGCCCCGAGCCACCTTCCGAAGAAATAACTGATCTCTTCCTGATCACGATACTTTAAATTGTGCATGATGTGTTGCGTGATCCCTTTTTTCTGAAATTCGAACAAAGCCGTCGCATTTTTAAGCGGAACACGACCGTAAAAGATGTTTTTCATTCTGTCATTTCCATTTAAATGATATGAAGCCAGTGGTAACGCATGTCGACATCGTAAACATAAGGTTTTATTGCCGTCGTCAAGCGTCGATTGACATCCGTTACAAATCTTCGGAAATAATAGATTTAACATAATTTAATATATTTTACCATTTCATAAACGTTTCCGTATGGATTACCACAGTACTTTTACTCCCTAAATCTATTGTAAACTAAATCATTATGAGTACAGAGAACAACAGTACGAAATTTAAGGTTTTAATTGGGGTGCTTTCAGCATTACTAATTGCGCTTGCGGTATATACAGTAACATTGTATAATGATAGTAAAAATACGGTAAGTAGTTTGGAAACACAAAAAACCGAGATTGAAGCAGAACTTGAGGAGCTTATCGCCAACTACGATGAGGTAATTCAGGATAATGAATTAAAGGATAAGGATTTGCTTGCGGCTCGTGAGCGTATCGAGATTTTATTGGATTCTGTAAAGGATTCCGAAGCTAATGTAGCTTTAATTCAACGATATAAGGAAGAGGTAGGACGTCTTAAAATTGAGCGTAAAATGCTCTTTAAGAAGGCCGATAGTCTTATTGCGGCCAATAAAATGCTTGCTCAACAACGGGATAGCACCAATGTGGTCCTAAGTGAAACCATTCGAGTGGTGGACTCGGTAAATACCGAAAATGTCGCTATGGCAGAAACCATTAAGAAAGGATCTGTCGTTAACGCTGTAGATCTTCGAGGGGAAGCTGTTATTGTAAGAAGTAGCGGAAAAGTTGTTGATACCAGACGTTCAAGCAGAGCCGATAAGGTAAGAGCGTGTTTTTCTTTAACACCAAATCCTATAGCTCAAAAAGGTGATAGAACGTTATATGTTCAGGTGATCAACCCGAAGAATAATTTGCTAGGAAAGAAAGCCGTAATGGAATTTGAGAACGGAATGCTTAATTATTCCGAATCGACTAAAGTCTTTTATGAAAATGAAGAGCTTGATGTGTGTGTTCTTGTAGATGCCATTGAGGAAGACCTTATTGAAGGGGTGTACCGAATCAATGTTTTTGATGGTGGAAAACAAGTAGCAACCACAACGATGGAGCTTAAATAAGAAAAATTATAAATATTTGAAACCGCTATGATGTTATCGTAGCGGTTTTTTTATTTTTGCGCTATGGCAAACAACGACGATCAATTTAAGCGTGTAGTCTCTCACGCAAAGGAATACGGGTATATTTTTGGCTCGAGTGAGATCTACGACGGTCTTAGTGCAGTATACGACTATGCTCAAAACGGGGTAGAACTTAAAAAGAACATTAGGGAATACTGGTGGCGAAGTATGGTATATATGCATCAGAATATAGTTGGGATAGATGCCGCCATCCTTATGCACCCTACAACATGGAAAGCTTCGGGACACGTTGATGCCTTTAATGATCCTTTGATCGATAATAAGGATTCAAAAAAAAGATACAGAGCCGATGTGTTGATCGAGGATTATGCTGAAAAGCTCAATATAAAGGCTCAAAAAGAAATAGATAAAGCAAAAAAACGCTTTGGTGAGAGTTTTGACGAAGCACAGTTTGTAGCAACAAACCCCAGAGTTTTACGATATAAGGAAGAGCAGCAAGAGGTTTTGGCTCGTATGGCCAGATCTTTGGAAGCTGAAGACCTTGCCGATGTAAAAGCGCTTATAGAAGAATTGGGAATAGCCGATCCTGATACAGGATCAAAGAACTGGACTGAAGTTCGGCAGTTTAATTTAATGTTCGGAACCAAGTTAGGGGCTTCGGCAGAAAGTGCAACCGATCTCTATTTACGTCCGGAAACGGCACAAGGGATCTTTGTTAACTTTTTAAATGTTCAGAAAACCGGAAGGATGAAGATACCGTTTGGGATCGCACAAACCGGAAAGGCTTTTAGAAATGAGATCGTGGCTAGACAGTTTATCTTCAGAATGCGGGAATTTGAACAAATGGAGATGCAGTTTTTTGTAAGACCCGGAGATGAGATCAAGTGGTACGAATACTGGAAGGAAACTCGGTTAAAATGGCACTTGTCCTTGGGGCTGGGAGAGGAAAATTACCGCTTTCATGACCACGAAAAACTGGCGCATTATGCCAATGCCGCTTCCGATATAGAGTTTAATTTTCCTTTCGGGTTTAAGGAGTTGGAAGGAATTCACTCCCGTACCGACTTCGACCTGAAAGCACACGAAAAATTCTCGGGTAAAAAATTGCAGTTCTTCGACCCCGAACTCAACGAAAATTATGTGCCTTATGTCGTAGAAACCTCCATAGGTTTGGACCGGATGTTCCTGGCGGTACTCAGTAACTCTCTTCAGGAAGAAACTCTGGAAGACGGAAGCAGTAGAACCGTGTTAAAATTACCTTCCATTTTGGCTCCGGTAAAGGCGGCCGTTTTTCCTTTAGTAAAAAAGGACGGGCTTCCAGAAATTGCACATGAGATCATTGAGGAGCTTCAGTGGGATTACAATGTGATCTACGATGAAAAGGATGCCGTGGGAAGGCGGTATCGTCGACAGGATGCGGCAGGAACGCCCTTCTGTATTACAGTAGATCATCAAACTAAGGAAGATCGAACGGTAACCATTCGTCATAGAGACAGCATGGAACAGGAAAGGATTGCAATCACCGATATTTCAGCAAAGATCAGCAAAAGTATTTCCTATAAGGATTGGTTGTCTTAGAAGTTCCAGAAATAATTAGTAGAAGGCTTGCCATTTTGGTAAGCTTTTCTTTTTTAAATGATTGGGATTGAGTAAATTTATCGACTTAATCTTTATTAAACTTAATTTGTAATTATGAAACTTAAACATTACTTTTTTGTAGTCATTGCTATTGTTTTTGGCATACAGGCTAATGCGCAGCAACAAGGGGTTGCGGGACCTGTGGATAGCGGGATATTGGCAGACCCGGTCTATGTACCCAGTATTGCAGAGCAATTGAGAAACGGTACCTTTGTCCCGGCCGACAATACGCCAACAGAAGGGCGTCCTAAAAGACAATACGGTAATAGGATTGTTCCCGGTAAAGGATCGGTAGGTGTTGATCCTGTACTTCAAACCGAAGCACCAACAAGACAAAGCAATCCGCCACTACTTACGTTTGAGGCAGATATTTCGCAGGCTACGCCATCAGATCCAACAGGAGCTGTAGGACCTAATCACTATTTGGCAGCCTGGAATTCGGCATTTAGAATTTTCGACAAATCGGGAAATCCGTTAACTCCTGAAGCTTCTTTGGCAACTATTTTTCCAGGGAATGCGATCGGTGACCCTATCATGATCTATGATCAAATGGCAGACCGGTTTCTTATCACAGAATTCGATGCTAATCCAAATGGTTTTAATGTGGCTGTTTCTACTGGGCCTGATCCAGTAAATGACGGATGGCATGTATATACCACAGGGTTTGGTACTGGTCAGTTCCCGGATTATACAAAATTTTCGGTATGGCCCGATGGATACTATGTTACTGCAAATATCGGTACGAGACGTGTTTTTGCTGTTGAACGCGAAAAAATGATCAACGGAGAATCGGCACAGTTTCAGAGCTTTCAGTTAGGTGGAATTTCCACCTCAGGCTTCTACAGTCCTCAAGGTTTTCATCATACGGCCGGATCTCATCCGGAACCTGGGAATTTTAATATAGTTTATCTTCAAGATGATGCTTGGAGTGGTGTGGCCGATGATCACCTAAAGATATGGACGATCAATGTAGATTGGGAGACACCCGGAAATTCAACGATTTCTACTGCTCAAGAAATTACTACTGCCGACTTTATTAGTGTTTTTGATGGGGGATCTTTTGCCAATCTTTCTCAACCATCCGGCCCTGCTATCGATGCACTGCAGGCCACTATCATGAATCAGGCGCAATTCCGTCAGTTTGACGGTTACAACTCTGTTGTTTTCAACTTTGTTGTGGATACCGATCCTACAGCAGGAGAATTAGCCGGAGTACGGTGGTATGAATTAAGACAAACAGCCAGCGGGCAACCGTGGAGTATTTTTCAGGAAGGGACATATACTACGCCTACAGCGGGTAGACATGCGTTCTCCGGAAGTATGGCCATGGATATTTATGGAAATATCGGGATGGCATATAGTTCAGTAAGTACCAGTGAAATGATCTCAATTCGATACACCGGACGCTTGCAAGGGGATGCCCCGGGTACCATGACCTTTGCTGAAGGACTATTAGCTCAGAGTACGGCTAACAGCCCATCAACACGTTTTGCAGATTACGTTCATTTAACAGTAGATCCGGTTACCGATAGAAATTTCTGGCATATTGCCGAATATTTCAATCCAAACCGTAGAGATGTTGTAGGTGTTTTTAACTTAGAGAATGCCTTACCTGCAAATGATGTTGCAATTGTTGATATATTACCGGAAAGTGGTGCATTAACCGCAACGGAGGATATTACCATTACTATAGAAAATTATGGTACCACCACCCAAACGACGATACCTGTTACTTACAGTATAGACGGAGGTGTTCCGGTTGCGGAAATATATACCGGATCTATTCCGGCTGGAGGCACAGACACGTATACCTTTACGGTACAAGCAGATCTATCTATTCCAAACCATTTATATCGTATTGAAACCAACGCGAATCTAGTGGGAGATAATTTTACCGATAATGACTATTACGCCGAAAATGTGCGCAATGTTGAAATTCTGTCTGCGGGAGATCTTCAATTCGAAAATGCCGAGTTATTCGTTACATCAACAGATAACAAAAACTTTGAGATAACCCTTAGAACGACTTATGATGACGTACTTCAGTTTTCTGTATATGATATTAACGGGAAACAACTTGTATTCAACAACCTTGTTAATGAAGGAAATAAATTTACCTACTCATTAGACATGTCGTATGTAGCAAGTGGAGTTTATATGATCAAGCTTGGTAATTCTACCATAGAAAAATCTGCCAAGATCATCGTAAAGTAATTTTAAACCTATTTGAAACAAAAAAGAGGAGCATTGCTCCTCTTTTTTGTTTTCAAGTAGTTTTTCTTATCGCTTCTGAATCTCAGTGAGTGAAACCGGATTTGCCTTGGTACAACGATTTGGCATTCTAAGACCGGTAAACTTAAACCATACCTCCATGCCGTCCTTCATATAGGTTTTTTCCATATTGATGGGATCCAACTCATAATTGTAATCATTGTTTTCGATCACTTTAATGGTATACGGACAATCTCCTTCTTTGGTTGATGCTACGATCACCCCTTTCATAAATCCTGCTTCTACCATTTTCTGATCCTGCATGGCGTTATCGTTCATATTATCATTAGCAGTTCCTTCTGTGGTTTTGGTAGATCCGCAGCAAGCTGTAAGTCCGATGGAAATTACAAGTAAAAATGTTTTCAATAGTGTCATAATGTCGTTAATAATTGGTTTGTGAAGTTAAATTACAAATAATGTACCGTTATATAGAAATATAGGTTCAGATTTAAGAGAAATTTCTGATTTACAACGGTTTAGTCTAGCAAATTAATAGACATTAATTGTATTAAAGCATTAAAAATCAATGATTTATAGAAACTGGATTTTTTAAATAATATTCGTATTTATCGAGAGAAGATGTTATTTTTGGAAAACTTAAAAATTTGTTAACCTAAAACTAATCTAATGAATCTTAAAAACTATTCTTTCTTGATTCTTATCATGGTATTTTCATTTTCCATGACTGCTCAGGAATCCATCCCCAATGTTCCTCAAAATGCTAATTATGTAGGGACTGTAACCTCTATGGAGTATGTCCCTTCCATAGCTTCCAGAATGAGTGAATTGGTTCCGGCCGATATGACTCCAAGACAAGCTCGTGATAAAAGATCACAGGGTAATAAGGTGGTTATCGGAAAAGACCCGCAAACCACAGACGATATTCTGGCAAGCAATCCAGATCCCGCTACCGGATCTGTTCGATCTATGCCTCCAATTCTGGTATTTGATGCAGCTTCATCAAATTCACAACCCACAGATCCATCTTTGGCTGTAGGTCCTAATCACGTATTTGTAGTGTTTAATACCGGTTTTACAATTTATGATAAAGCAGGAAATCAATTATTAGGGCAAACAAGTCCAAACCCTGCAATCTTCCCTTCAGGCGGATGTTGCGACCTTACGGTTTCGTATGATAATCTTGCAGACAGATGGGTAGTTTCCTTCTTAGGTGGAGGTGCTCAGATAGCAGTATCTGATGGTCCAGACCCGCTTACTTCAGGTTGGTATGTGTATACCATTGGTGCGATCAACGATTACCAAAAGCTTTCGGTATGGAGTGATGGATACTATATGACAGACAATACTGGTTCTTCCAATAAGGTATGGGCCATGGAAAGAGATGAAATGCTCGCGGGAAATCCCGGAGCTCAAATTTTAGGATTCAATTTACCGGGTATAGTAACCAGCGGTTTTTACAGTCCGCAGGTTTTAAACATTAGCGATGACACTCATCCGGCTACTGGTGGTGCAACCGTTATATATATGCAGGATGATGCCTGGTCTGGTGTTTCTACAGATCATGTAAAATACTGGACGATCGATGTGGACTGGACTACTCCCGGTAACTCAACAATTTCTTCAGCAACTCAAATTAATACAACGCCATTTATATCTGTATTTGACGGAGGTAGCTTCTCAAACCTCTCGCAACCAAACGGAGGTATTGCCATCGATGCCCTACAGGCAACTATAATGAATCAGGCGCAATTCAGAAAATTCGGAACTCATAATTCGGCAGTATTCAACTTTGTGGTTGATACTGATGCATCTTCAGGTGAACTAGCAGGAGTGAGATGGTTTGAGTTTAGACAAACGGCAGACAATATGCCTTGGACCTTGTATCAGGAAGGTACCTATACTGCACCCGATGGACGACATGCATGGCATGCCAGCCTTATTATGGACGGAAGTGGAAATATTGGAATGGGTTATTCTTCAATGTCCGGACCAACTACTCCAACAACTACGTTCGTAAGTTCGTACTATACAGGGCGTTTTGATGGAGATCCTCTAGGGGTAATGACCGTGTTTGAAGAGCCTATTGCGGCAGGAAACGCAAACATCCCGGGCCTTCGATACGGAGATTATAGTAAGATCGATATTGATCCGTCAGACGATGAGACTTTCTGGTTTATCAATGAATATATGAACAGCGGAAGAAAAGATGTAGTGGGTGCCTTTAGATTAGTGCCTAATACCACTGTTAACGATATTGGAATTACGGCTATTTTACAACCGGTGAATGGTGTACTTACAAATGCCGAGACTATTGAAGTATCTATTAGAAACTTTGGAATAAACGATATTACAAATCCGGATATTCAATATACCATCGATGGAGGAACTCCTGTAGTTGAAACCTACCCGGGAACTATTCCTGCAGAATCTATAGTGATGTATACATTTACTACTACGGCAGATCTTTCAAATCCCGGATCTTACGATATAGAAGCGAAAACAAATCTGGGTACAGATTCTAACCCAGGAAACGATGCCTTAACTAAGACAGTAACCAATGGACTACTGTATTGTACTCCGGTTTTGGATTGTTCTTTTGGTGATGGATTTCAATTGTTCTCAGTCGCTGAGATTAATAACCCATCCGGGTGTGAAGGTTATGGTGATTTTACCAGTCAGGTAGCAACACTTAACCCCGGAACAACCTATGACCTAACAGTTACTACCGGTTATGGAGATCAGTTTGTAAGTGTTTGGATCGATTTCAATGATAACGGTACTTTCGAAAATAACGAAAAGGTGGTAGATAACTATGAGATCGCTAACGGTCAGGGTGCAGGGACATATACTGAAACAATGGATTTGGTTGTTCCGGCAAATGCCACGCTAGGTTTACATCGTATGCGTGCCAAGACCAACTGGGATGCTCCGGTACCTTCAGATGCGTGTGATGTTACATCTTTTGGTGAAACGGAAGACTATACTGCAAATATTGATGGTACCTTAGGGAACCAGGAGATTGAACTTGCAGATTCCGAATTGATCGTGGTGTCTAAGCCAAATAATCAATTTGATGTTACCCTTGTAACAGGTTTTGACGGCACAGCTTCTATTGCAATTTACAATCAATTAGGACAGCTTTTGGCCTTTAATAACCTTGTAAAAGAAGGTGACAGATTTACTTATGAGTTGGACATGAGCTATGCTGCGAGCGGAGTTTATTTTATAAAAATGGGAGACCGTAGTTCTAAAGCCTTTCAATCGGCTAAGATCATTGTGGAATAAATATTTAAAATTTACTGATGAAAAGGAGGGCTTTTGCCCTCCTTTTTTTTATTTATTTAATAGGTAATCCAGGCACTCCAGTTACAGTTGGACGACCCGCTCCCGGCATCCATCCTAACACGCCACTCTCCTTGTGTTGCACCTCCAATTTCTGAAGCTTGTAAGGTTATTAGAATATTGTCTTGCCCTTGTACAAAAGGTCCTTTTGTAAATGAATAAATTAACTCGTTAGTGCTGGGGGACCATTCAATTTCATGATTTATATCCAAAGGAGGTGTGATACCGTCATATTCTGTGTCGTAATGTAACTCCACACGTGATCTATACGGATACCCGCTAACCATATTTATAGGATAGTTATCTTCGCAGAATCCTAAAACTACCGAGTCTGCCAAAATATCATCGTCGTATATTTCTGTGTTTTTAGAACATGAACTGAAAGTAAGAATAACAAGGAACGCGAATACCGGAAATTTGAAATTTTTCATAATTGGGATACTTTAAAGGTTTGTTACCTTCGAAAGGTGGAACTTCTTTTTAAAACTTATGGCGTTTAAAGCAAAATACAGGAAAAATCCTGTTTAAAGCTCAGGGTTTTTCCTAATACTTTCGGCGAAGTCACTATATTTTAAAAGACTTGAAACCAGTTTAGTAGATAGCGATGTTACATCGTTAAAAGAATGCCCGTAACTGAATACTTCCGGTATGTACCATACTGGTGTTTTCACTTTTTCTTCCGAAGTAAGACAAGTTTGCATCCAGATATTTAGTGATCCGCTTCTGAAATAATAAATTCCATGTAAAATTAGTCCCCGGCTGAAGGCCTTCCAACATCTGATATGCCACAGGAGAGAACGGGCTCCCCGTAAAGTCATTGTCTATATAATTGAATTCTCCGTTAATGGAGATCTTTTCTACGTTGTTAAAAGAGAACGAAAACCCCATGGTCTGCTGCTTCAGTTGTTCCATTTCGCCCAACACATTGTCCTCATTGGCATATTGATAAAACACATCAATACGCGCTTGCCGGTTGAGTAGATAGGAGACCTTCGGATTCACCTCATAGGTGTCCAACTCAAAATTCCGGCTGGAAAAGTTTTCCGAAGTACTGCTATTAGTGCCCAAAGCACCCTTTAAAGTGAGTAGCCAGCTCTCCCAGAACTTATGATTAAAATTAAATTGATGACTTTTTAGTTCATTCTCCTGTAATCCCAGTGCGATAAGGTTGCTGTTCGATGTGGAAATGTAGGTGTAACTTGTTGTGAAATGTTGCTTACCCCTGTTAAAAAATAAGGCGTTTCTGAAATTTAGTGAAAGTCCGAGTTCATCCTCTCCGCCACTATCAAAAGGGTTGACGTTAAAGGCATTGTCATTTCTTCTAATTTTTCGGTTTAATACGTAGGACGTCTGATTGTAAAACTGTGAAAGCAGCTTTAAGAACCCCTCTTTCGAGGACCAGTTTTGTGGATTAAGAGTTAAGATCTGACTGAATTTATTTTCTCTTATCTTTAAGAATACCTGATTGGGAAGCAAGATTCGTACATATTCGGCTTCATCCTGGAACTGCGCTATTTCAAACTCATCTAATTCCTGAATTCCATTATTGTTGTAATCATTCCACGTGTAAATTCCTTGACCCGGATCAACCTTTACATAGGTAAATTCCTGCTGCGCAACAACCCCGCTGTTAGACTCTAAAGCCGTGTTTAATCGAATCCCTCCGTCCAATAGCGACTGATTGTAAAGTATTCTGGTCGTTAACGACTCCTCATCATCATCTCCGTCATCGGCATCTTTTAATTGTCTGTAGTTGGCATAAAGGCTCAACTGGGTATTTTGAGTGTTTAACGGGCGGGATTTCAGATAATAGGTATTGGAAGAATTTACTCTTTGCAGCTTGCCGGCTCTAAGACTGTCTGTAATTCGGTATTGATATCCGCCTTCAACAAAAACCTTAGTACTGTCACCAATTCCCGTAAAAACTTCGTAGGCGCTAAACCGCTGACTCACCCCGCTAAGACTGTCATTATTTATTTCTTTTACCTGATTATCTTCGGCTCCAACTTTACCGCCCACCCAGGCCTTTTTGAAGGAATAAGTTGAGCGGTTGTGTATTCTGAAAAATTTAGAATCCAGAGAATCTCCGGTGCTGTTTAGGTGACTTCCGTGTGTTTGCGTTTTAAATTTATCAAATCGCAATTCTGAAGCCAATACATGTCTGTTCCCTTTAAAATTCTCTGAGTAATTTAAATTCTGAAACGCATATTGTGCACCACCCAGCTTAGGTTGTGATACCTCAACCCCTGTGATCAAAAAACGCTGGTCACCCATGGGGTTTATAAGATTCCAGTCCCGGTTAAATTCAATGTTGTACAAACGCTCTATGGTCTTAAAATCCCTGTTTATAAAATCCATAGACCCAAAAGCGTCAAGTTTTAAAGAATCCTGAGTTTTGAGCAGGGTTTGCCGTGCAGCCAGCCTGCCGGCAAACCCGTCATTATCATCGTCATCCAGCGATGAGAACAGGTTCAGGTCGTTTTGGCTCGCTGCAATTTCAAAATCCACGGTAGTCTTTTCACCGGGGCGATAACTTCCGTTTAATCCGCCTAACTGTAGTTTGGTAGGCGCATTTAATTGTATAATTGGCTCGTAATTTCCCTGCGGTATTCCGTTAACAGGAGGGACATATTCGAAGATACGCGTAATCGCTCCGCTTTCTGAAATCACATAATTTCCGTTATTTTCACCCACCAGAGTAAAACGGACATTAAAAAGCTCGTCTTCCGGGTCGTTAGAGAAGATAAATACCTCAACACCATTCACGGTTTCTATCTTGTACAAAATTTTGTTTTCTGAAAAAGTATCCGGTACGGCCGAGGGTGCTGTCATTTCATTCATATCGTCACCCGCGGCCTGTAATATCATCACCTGCTCTTCTGAAAGATTTTGTTGAAGCGGCTGATTCTTTGCATCGTTTTCGGTATACGCATACACCCCTATATCCAATTTTTCACTAGTAAAATTGCCACCTCCATAACCAATAAAACGCGTATAATTCCTGTCGGTGTATTGGTATTCTACATTAATCCGCATATTGGATGTGATAGGAAAGGTAGGATTAAACTTTATCTCACCGGCATTGTAATCGATCACATAATCGGCATTCTCACCCCTACTTAACAAAAGCCCATTCACATACACTCTTTCACTGCCTGAAACGATGAGAATAAAGAGTTCTCCATTAGGTCCCACCAGCTTATAAGGCCCTTGATTTCCTTCTTGTCCAATAAAGGTACTACGAGCAAAGACCCCTCTAACAAGAGCTCCAGCCGCAAAAGCCGATGTTTTTGATCCGTTAGAATGATTAAGGGTGCCTCCTAGCGAGATTCCCTGTACTTTCTTAATAAAGCGACCAAAATAACTGCTATTATTTTCCAGATTTACATCACCCGCACGAATGTTCCAGTTGTCGCTGTACAATTCAATAAAGATTTCATCAAATTCATCCAGACTTTGTGAATACCCTCCTTCCTGAGTGGGAATATTGGAATCCTGAATGGATGCCCGAATGGAAACTTTATCACTTAGCTTACCTGTGATTTGCAAATCCAATTCCGAATTCACCACAGCATTCTGGTTATTTCCAATGGTTACACCTCGGGAAATACTTCCAACAGTATTAAGACCTTCAAAGGGTGTAAAGGCTTTTTTAGTCCCTTCTTGATCCAGCGCATATAGTTTTTCGATGCTGCCATCGCCCGAAACGATGATCTTAGGGTCTAATGTGAAATAATCCCTGGTAAGATAATCGGGATATCGCAGATAATTAAGGGTCACAGAATCCTGTGCTCGTTGTTGATTTTTAGAAAACACCAAGATCCCCTTTGCAAAATCAACGGTATAGGCGGTCGAATCTACAGCCTGTCCGGTTTTATCCAAAACTTCGAATCTCGCCGGATTTATACTCACCGAATCAATTACAATCGTATCTCTAACCGCCATTGTTTTGGTGCGGTAAAGTGATTCGTTTTCCTGTCCGTAAGCAAAGCCCACAACACAAATGGCAAAACAAGACAGGAAAAGCTTTTTCATACTATGCTAACGCGGGAATTACTTTATCTATACAACTTGTGGTAACGATATTTATTTTGTTGATTGTTTTGTTAAAACCTTTCGGCAGATGCGCTTTGTAAATATACATTGTTATTTAATTTAGTGCTTTCTGTCACCAACTCCTCGTCTTTTTTAATTTTGTTGGTAATTACTGAAGTTTAGTATGCTGCTACCTTTATAAGAGGATAAATAAATTGAAATGACCATGAAAATTATCTCATATAATGTAAACGGAATTCGCGCCGCTATGCGCAAAGGGTTTATCGATTGGCTTAAACAAGCTAATCCCGATGTGATCTGTCTTCAGGAAATAAAAGCAAATATGGATCAGGTAACTCTCGAAGACATTGAGGAAGCCGGGTATCCATATCACTACTGGTACAGTGCCCAAAAGAAAGGATATAGCGGAGTGGCCATTTTCAGTAAAATAAAACCCAATCATGTGGAATACGGAACCGGGATCGATTATATGGATTTTGAAGGACGTAATCTGCGGCTGGATTTCGACGATGTTTCGGTGATGAGCTTGTATTTGCCTAGTGGAACCAATATGGCCCGTCTGGATCATAAACTTACCTATATGGCCGATTTTCAGCAGTATATCAACGAACTCCGAAAGGAGATCCCAAATCTTGTGATCTGTGGCGATTACAATATTTGTCATGAAGCGATCGATATTCACGACCCTGTAAGAAATAAAACCGTTTCAGGGTTTTTACCGGTAGAACGAGAGTGGATAGGCGGTTTCATAGATAGTGGTTTTATCGATTCCTTCCGTCATTTAAATAAGGAACCACATCACTATACCTGGTGGAGTTATCGTGCTAATGCTCGGGCAAATAACAAGGGCTGGCGTATCGATTACAATATGGTTGCAGAACCCTTGCAAGAAAATATAAAACGCGCCGTTATACTACCGGACGCTATGCATAGTGATCACTGTCCCTTATTATTGGAACTTGAATTTTAAATATTTCTAATGAACCTGCTCAATACAAAAAATATGCTTAAAAAGTTTTTCTTCGGAATATTCATAGCCGTAATTTCTACATCCTGCGTTTCTTCAAAAATATATGAAGACCTGCAGGATAAATACGCTGCTTTAAAAGCCGAAAATGAATCCCTCATGTCACAATTAGATAATGCTGAAGGAAATGACGAACCATACACCCTCGCTTCCTTAAAAAAGGAAATTGAAACCCTGAAAGCAGAAAACAGCCGATTGGCAATGGAACTCGCTGCATCTGAAAATAACTACAACAGGCTTAAAACTTCCTATGATGCATTGGAAGCCAATAGTTCTTCTGCACTTACCGAAAATTTGGAACGAAATCGCAAATTATTAACGCAGTTAGAGGAAAAAGAGAAAGCCCTGGCTCTCGAAAATGAACGACTTCAAAAGCTGCAAAAGGATCTTGCCGCAAGATCGCAACGCGTGGAAGAGCTGGAGGGTATTATCGCGGCTAAAGATGCCAAAATGACTGCACTTAAAAATGCGATCTCAGCAGCACTAACCAGTTTTGAAGGCAACGGATTAACAGTAGAACAGCGTGATGGAAAAGTGTATGTTTCCATGGAAAATAAATTGCTATTCGACAGTGGAAGCTGGGCTGTAAATACCCGCGGAAGACAAGCAGTAGTGGCACTGGGAAATGTGCTTGCTGAAAATAAAGAAATTGCGGTGCTTATAGAGGGACACACAGATAATGTACCTTACGGCGGTAGTGGTAACATTACAGACAATTGGGATCTCTCAACCAAGAGAGCTACAGCGATCGTGACTATACTCACCGAGAATTCCGGAATTCCAAAAGATAACCTCACCGCAGCCGGAAGAGGCGAATATGCACCAATTGCCCCTAATACCACTTCCGAAGGAAAAGCGAAAAACAGAAGAATAGAGGTGATCCTAACACCAAAACTTGACGAGATCTCTAAATTGCTGAATGAAATTTAGAACATTGTCTTATGTGTCTGTTTAGAGCGGCTTACTAAATAATCCATACTTTGAAATACATCCATTTTCCCAATACAGAACTTGAAGTAAGCAAAATTTGTCTCGGCACCATGACATGGGGGCAACAGAATACAGAGGCCGAAGGTCATGCACAAATGGAATTGGCATTAGAAAAGGGAGTCAATTTTATCGATACCGCAGAAATGTATTCCGTACCCGGAAAAGCCGAAACCCAGGGCAGTACCGAACGAATAATTGGCTCATGGATAAAGAAGACCGGCAAGCGGGATAAGATCGTTTTAGCTTCTAAAATTACGGGGCCTAATCGTTTTTTTGAATTCATTCGAAAGGATTTAAGTTTTTCCGGGAACGCACTGGAGGAAGCACTTAACAATAGCCTTAAACGTCTTAATACAGATTATCTGGACCTGTACCAGCTGCACTGGCCCGAACGTTCTGTAAATATCTTTGGAACCCGCGATTATGATTATTCCAGGAACAACGAATGGAAGGATAATATAGCAGTACTTATCGAACGTATGGAAGCTTTGGTCGCTACTGGAAAGGTAAGGTATATTGGATTGTCGAATGAAACTCCATTCGGTCTCATGCGATATATGGAAGAAGCTCGTAAAGGAGCTACTAAAATGGTGTCTGTACAAAACGCATATAACCTGCTTAATCGGCGCGATGAAATTGGTCTCACCGAAGTGCTGCAGCAGGAAAAGATAGGGTACCTTCCGTATTCCCCCCTCGCATTCGGACAACTTAGTGGTAAATATTTAAACGGGGCTCGACCGGAGAATGCCCGGGTAACCTTATTCCCGAATTATTCCCGCTATCAGGGGAAAGGCTCGTTTGAAGCCACGGCGAGGTATCAAAGCATTGCAGCAAAACACGGTCTCAGCCTGGCTCAGATGGCACTAGCTTTTGTACGACAGCAACCTTTTGTGACCTCTACGATCATTGGTGCGACCACCTTACAACAGCTTTCAGAGAATATTGACAGTGTAGATTTGGAGCTTTCCGAAGAAATTCTGAAAGAAATTAACGAAGTTCATCAAGAGATACCCAATCCGGCCCCTTAGTTTTTTTAAGCGGTGTATAAAGCATGCTAAAAGTAAAGGTTTAGCTTACAAAGGCACTGTATCCGGTAATGGCACGCCCAACGATAAGGGAATTAATCTCCTTGGTGCCTTCATACGAATAAATAGCTTCGGCATCGGCCACAAAACGAGCCACATCGTATTCCAGTAAAATTCCGTTTCCACCCATTACCTCGCGAGCACGACTCACCACATCCCTGGTGCGCATGCTGCAAAATACTTTAGCGAGCGATGCATGTTCATCGGTCATAATGCCTTGGTCCTGCATTTCTGAAAGTCGGAAACACAAGGTTTGCATGGCAGTGAGATTGGCAACCATTTCCACCAAATGGTTTTGTATAAGCTGAAAAGCCGCAATAGGTCGTCCAAACTGTTCTCGTTTTTTGGTATACTTCAGTGCACTCTCGTAAGCACCTCTGGAGCAACCAACCGCCTGCCAGGCTACTGCAGCCCGGGTCATTTTAAGCACCTTGGCGGTGTCTTTAAAGGAATCGCACTTTTGAAGCCGGTCACTTTCCGGAATTCTGCAATCGGTTAGCATTATAAGTGCATTTTGTACCGTGCGGAGGGCCATTTTATCTTCCATTTTCTCGGCTTTAAAACCCGGATTTCCTTTTCGTACCAAAAATCCTTTTACCCGATTCGTCTCTTCATCTCGGGCCCAGATCACCGTCACATCGGCAAAAGTTGCATTCCCTATCCATTTTTTTTGTCCGTTTAGCACCCATTCATCGCCTTCCTGTCTGCACGTAGTTCCCAATCCGCCGGCCACTGCCGAACCTACATCCGGTTCTGTTAAGCCAAAGGCTCCAATAAGTTCCATTTTTTGCATTTTGGGTAACCATTCTTCTTTTTGCGAATCACTTCCGCAGAGATAAATAGAACCCATGGCAAGTCCGCTGTGTACCCCAAAAAAGGTAGAAATTGAAACATCGATCCGCGCAAGTTCCATAGCAACGATTCCTTCCATCAAAAAAGATTCATCACGCGAGCCAATACCTTTATACGCCATTCCGCAGATATTTAATTCGGCCATTTTAGGAATGATCTCGAAAGGGAATTCGGCTTTATTCCAGTATTTGTTAGCAATAGGCTTGACCTCTTTTTCCATGAACTGCCGCACTTCCAACTGTAATTCGCGTTGTTCATCGCTAAGTTTTAAACTTAGATCATAAAAATCTCCGTCTATAGGCGGGAGTTTGTGCTGTCCTTTCTTACTCTGACTTTTCAGCATTTTCATTAAGCCCTGCAACTGACGATCATCGAGTTCACCTACCGCGGCCATAACCTCAGGCAGGTCTATTTTTTCTGAAATCTTTCCGAGGGCATCCAAATCCACTTCGCGCATTAGCGCTATAGTTTGCTTAATTTTCTTGAAGATTGACATATCGAGCGTTTAGTTTCAATTAAAGATACTGTGTACGCTGTGGATAACCCTCTAATAAAAGGTTAATTCTATAAAGATTCTTTTACAAGGGACTGGTGTATAAATCCTTTTTGTAATTCTTTCGTTTCAATGTGAAACCAGTTTCCGGTCTGTCCCAATACATGTACGGTGTCGTTATTCGATAAGGATAGCAGTTGTTTATAGGAGGTCGACGGACCATTTCTCAATTCGGCTTTAGTGCGGTTAATTTTTGCAGAGGTGCCAGCATATTCCAAAGAAGTTTCAGGTACTTCTTTTAATTTAATGAAAGGTAAAGGATCTACCGCTCCACGATAACCATTGTAGATGCCAAAATGAAGATGAGGAGCAGTGGTTCTGGCATTTCCGGTGTTCCCTACAAATCCTAACGTATCACCTATCTGAACGCGTTGCCCGTTTTCAGCAGCAATACTGTCCAGATGAGCATAATACAGAGATCGCCCAAAAATACCATCTCGCAACCATACCTGTTTTCCTCCCAAACCACGTTCACCTGTAAAACTAATCCTTCCTTCGGTGGCTGCCACTACAGGTGTACCGCGTTTCGCGAAAATATCAACGCCTTTATGCGATCTTCTTCCGCCATCACGGGATGCCCCCCAAAAGCTCTGAATATTCTTGTTTCCGGCTCCCGCTACGGGAAAATAATATTGGGGATTCGTATAGATTTTAGTTTGGAATTGTGAATCGCTGTCCATTTCGGGTTGTAGAACCAAAAGATACCGCGCGCTTTCATTTACTTCATACAGTAAAAAATGTTCTCCCGGTTGTGAACTTGCTACCGGTTTTTCAGAAAACAACGAATCTTTTTTCTGAAACAGATCAAGAAAGACCTCGGTTGAATCTGAAACCGGATCAATATACACCAGAAGTTGCTCTCCTTCCTTCAGGGATAACCCATAACTGTACACCGAATGATGACTCGATGAGAATTGACCCGCTTCGGAATAGGGAAGATCAATTTCAAGACTGTCTTTTCGTGCTCTTGTATATGCCTCTTTCCATGCCAGATAACGGCTGTCCTCTTTATAAAAATTCCGCTCATAGACTTCCCGGGCCGTCGGATTCGTAATTACGTCCGTTGCCTTTTGAATCTGTCGGCAACTCAGGCTTAACACCACCAAAGTACATACCAGTAAAACCATTTTCATAGCGGTATGTTTCATACAGAAATCATACCAAAAAAGTGTGAAGGTTATCCGAATAGATGATGTACAACGTCGTGCACCTTAGCTACTTTGATGATGTTTATGCCGTAGCTTTGTTTTGGCAACTTGCAGTACTTAGAAATGACAATGGTAGCGAAACCCAGTTTTTCAGCTTCCAGGATTCGCTGATCCACCCGGGTTACAGGTCGAACTTCGCCGGCTAATCCTATTTCGGCAGCAAAACACATGGTCTTGTCGATGGCTATATCGATATTGGAGGAAAGCACGGCTGCTACCACCGCAAGATCAATAGCTGGATCATCAACTGTAATACCCCCGGTAATATTTAAAAAAACATCTTTGGCACCTAGTTTAAATCCGGCACGTTTTTCCAACACTGCGAGGATCATGTTAAGTCGTTTTGCATTGTACCCGGTGGCCGATCGCTGAGGTGTCCCGTAGACCGCCGAACTCACCAAAGCCTGTATTTCGATCATAAGCGGTCGCATTCCTTCGAGAGTGGCAGAGATGGCCGTTCCGCTTAGATCTTCTTCATTTTTTGAGATCAGTATTTCGGAAGGATTCTCTACTTCTCGCAATCCGCTGCCCTGCATCTCGTAAATTCCTAGTTCATTCGTGCTGCCAAAGCGATTTTTATTCGCACGAAGTATGCGGTAAATATGATTTCGATCCCCTTCAAATTGAAGAACTGTATCCACCATATGTTCCAGGATCTTTGGCCCCGCAATATTCCCGTCTTTAGTGATATGGCCAATTAGAATAACGGGCGTATCGGTTTCTTTTGCGAATTTTATTAGTTCGGTTGTCGTTTCCCTTATTTGTGAAATGCTGCCTGCGCTGCTCTCTATATAATCGGTATGCAGCGTTTGAATGGAGTCGATCACTACAATATCGGGTTGTAATTCTTCAATATTTCTGAATATATTTTGTGTCTTGGTCTCGGTGAGAATAAAGCAGTTTTCTGAATCCGGTTCGATGCGCTCTGCGCGCATCTTTATTTGCTGAGCACTCTCTTCACCTGAAACATATAGGGTTTTATACGGCAGTCGAAGTGCGATCTGAAGCATGAGTGTACTCTTTCCAATTCCGGGTTCTCCGCCTAAAAGGGTGAGGGATCCGGGGACAAGACCCCCTCCAAGTACACGGTTTAATTCATTGTTTTTAGTATTCATCCGGGCTTCGGAAGTCGTCGATATATCCGTGATCCTTTGTGGTTTTGAAACTCGTTTTGGGACCGATTCAGAAGGTCGCCAGGATGACTTTTCAGCTTTTTGCAATACTTCTTCGGCGATGGTATTCCATTGCTTGCAGGAAGTGCACTGTCCCTGCCATTTCGAGAACTGACTTCCGCAGTTCTGACAGAAAAAAGTTGTTTTTGTCTTTGCCATAGTTCTTTCAGCTAAATTAAATATATTTACTATGATATTCACACTTTCCTCATGCAGAAATATATAGTCGTATTTATTGCCTTTAGCTGCTGTCATATAATGGCACAAGACGCTACCTCTACTAAGGAAATAAAAGCACTTTATCAAAAAATTGATCGTTCTGAAAATGGTGACCGATTGAAATGGATGGACAGCCTTTCCAATTATATCGTTTCAAAGACCGATTATCAAAATGATTCTCTGGTTAAGGCTACCGTCGACTATGCACTAACCCTCGACTCTCTATCTGTAGCAACATGGCAAACGGCTAATCTAATTTATTTTCAGAATAATATTGTAGGAAACCCCGAACAAGGAAACAACATTTTTTTAAAATTCCTGCCAACGGCCCGTAAGTGTGAAGACCCAGTCGCCTTGGCAAAATTTTATCTGGAAGGCGCCGATAGTTATTACTTTATTGAGAAACACGAGACTTCCATAAAGTATTATGATCTAGCCGAAGAGAATGCGCATGCCGGAGGGCATAAAAGATTTGAGGGCCTGGCCAAACTGTATAAGGGGCAAACGCTGAGTTTTATGGGAAATTTTTCTCAAGCTTCTATATTATTACAGGAGGCTGCCAGACTCTTTCAGGAACGAAAAGATACGTTTAATATCATAAGTGCTCGCAATTCATTGTCTGTTCTCTACAGTCAGAATGGTTTTATTGAAGAGGCAAAACAAGAGAGGGATGAGGCCATAGAACTTGCTAAGATAAAGGAGAGCTACGGTCATCTTGCTAGCTTTTATTACAATGCCGCAACCGATCATAGAAAACAGGGAAATGAAGTACAGCGTATCCTTTACTTAAAAATGGGTCTGGAAGCAGGTCGAAAAAGTAAGAATCCCTCATTTTATGATGTTACCATGCTCAGTACTCTGGCAATAGCCTATGCGCAAACCGATAGTCTGGAACTTGCAGAACAGTTTCTTCGGGAAATGGAAGCTATTCCCAATGTGGATATTGAGGGCCGAAACAGAGAGCCTTATGTTGAGGTATTAAAGAATATTGCTTTTGCAAAAGGGAATTACCCTGAAGCATTGGACTATGGGAAAGAGCATCTGGAATTAAAAGCGCGGGGATCTCATTTTGAAGAAATACAGGGAGCAGAAAAGTTTTTGTCTGAAGTCTATGAAGCCATGGGTAATGCTGTAGAGGCTTTGAATCACTTTAAACGATATACCCGCTTAAGGGATTCAATAAATAGTGTTCAAAAGGTAAAAGCATTGTCCTATTATCAAACCCTGTATGAAACCGAAAAACGGGATGCGACAATTGTGGCACAAAAGGGTGATATTGCCCTGTTAAATGCCGAGAATAAAATTAAGAATCAGTGGTTGCTCTTTGGCGGACTGGGATTAGTTGTGTTATTTGGGGGAGTGGTTTTGGTTCGTTCGCGAAACTTCGCAAGAAGACGACAGCGAACGCAGGAAGAGTACTCCAGAAATTTGATCCAGGCTCAGGAAGAGGAACGAACCCGGGTGGCTCGGGAGTTACACGATAGCGTAGGGCAAAAGCTAATGTTACTTACCAAAAAGACGAAAAGTACAGGCAATACCGATATGGAATCTCTGGCAGAAACCACCCTGGATGAATTACGAAGTATCTCACGCGGATTACATCCCTCCACTATGGAAAAATTAGGCGTTACCGCGGCAATTACTTCACTTATCAACGAAGTGGATGCCAATACAGACATTTTCTTTACAAATGAAATTGAAAATATTGATAACGCACTTACTAAAGAAGCTTCATTACATTTGTACAGGATCATTCAGGAAGTGCTCAATAATATGGTAAAACATTCCGAAGCCCGTGCTGCTTCAGTAATTATAGAGAAGAAGGCAAATTTAATTCAGGCCGTGATTCGAGATAACGGGAAAGGTTTTGTATATTCAGAAAAAATTGGAAATGTGAGTACCCTGGGAATGAAAACGCTATTAGAACGGTCGAAAATTTTAGGTTCGGAAATAAAAATAGAGAGCTCCCCCGAAAAAGGTACCACCATTTTTCTTGCTATAGCCATTTAGCCAGTGACGAATAAAGGAAATATAACCATCGTAATTGCAGACGATCATCCCATGCTCCTTAAAGGCTTACAGGATGAACTTGAATCCCACGGCTATAAAGTAGTGGGGCAGGCGCTAAACGGAATGCAGGCGCTGGAACTCATTCTTACGCTTACTCCTTCAGTAGCGCTACTTGATATTGATATGCCTTTGTTAACGGGTTTTGAAGTTATTAAAACCGCAAAAGAGAAGCGATCCCTTACGAAGTTTATAGTGCTTTCTTTTCACAAGGAAGCCGAATATGTATCCCAGGCAAAAGCACTCCAGATCAACGGGTATTTGCTGAAAGAGGATTCCTTTGAAGAAGTGGAACGATGTATAGAGGCGGCAGTAAATGACGAAGAGTATTTTAGCAGATCCTTCGATGCATTTTCGCTTCGGAATGCCAATGAAGAACTGCGTAAACTAAGTTTACTCACTCCTTCTGAAACCACCATATTAAAGTTGATCGCCCAGCAATACACCTCCAATGAAATAGCCGATACGCTCTGTGTATCGTCGCGTACCGTTGAAAAACACCGAAGCAACATTATTGTCAAATTAGGGCTGGAAGGGGGAACAAATGCGGTAACTAATTGGGCCTTGGTTCACAAGAATACGATCATGGCAATGTAGGAATTTGTACGTACTACTACGTAATAAATACGTGTTCCTACCTATATTTTTATTCTCAGTTCCTTACTACCTTGGGGTGACTAAAACTAACCAATGTCATTTCATGCAATTTGCCTGGCTCACAGTCAGGAAGTATTTGTTAAGGGTTTAGCTGCCGGATTAACAAAAAGGAATTTTCGTGTCGTAAAAAAGACGACCAGTGGAATGAAGATCCTTCAATATATTCTGCAGCATGATCCTGCATTGGCAATTTTAGATGCCGAACTCCCCTTATTATCTGCCTTCGACATTATAAGGACTGTTTCTGAAAAACAATTACAAACCAAATTTGTGATCATTTTCCCCGATGTTCATAACCAATATTCCATATCGGCTGGGGCGTTAAAGATCTCTGGTACACTTAATTCCGGTGATTCTCTAAAAACCATTAGTGAATGTATTGAAGCCGTCCTTGCGGGAGGCACGTATTTCAGTGAGGCTCTATCCCTAAAGAAAATGCCCGGCGCTACCGAGCTTCGTGAGCAGATAGATTCGCTTTCAGACATCGAGAAACAACTCCTTGTATTATTGGCCAGAGGATCGACTCCTAAAGATATAGCGAAGCAATTAAAACTTCAACCTAAAGAAGTTAAGACTCAAATAAATTCCATCCTACCCAGACTACAGCTATCAATGGAACCCGAACATCTAAAGAATTGGTTTTCAAACAATAAACATTTTATTGAAGAAATTTCTGTACGCAACAGCACGTAATATATACGTGGTTTTACGTATTTCAGTAAGAAAGTTTTAACAATATCTTTACCCCGCTAACTACCTAATAATCTCACAATTATGAAAAAAATTACCGCCCTTTTGTATGGTGTCTTACTATTTTTACTTTTTCCTGCTTCTTCATTTAGTCAGGCAAAAATTTTAGAGACGCCAAAAGAAATTAGTAAGTTTCAGAGTACTTCAGTAGCCCAATCAGGCTCTACTTTTAAAAACACTGCTTCAGCTAAACCGATAAAACGTACGAATCGGCCTATCCCGGCACAGGTGAATATTAACCATACAGGCGACCTGATAATTGATGCCAAAATGGCTTCTGCTGATAGCTGGATTCAAATTAGGAGTATTGGAAACAGTTTTGAAATACAAGGTATTTCTGCTGAAAATACTACATCCCAGATCCGTACTCAAAGTAACAATGGGTTTCTTGTCAATAAACGACTTGTAACTGGAACCATCGTGGTCCATGGTGGATCGGGTGATGATTGGTTGACTATCGATCTTTCCGAAGAAGATCTTTTTAAAGAAGTAGTGTTTTACGGTCATGGACAACGAACTTTAGACGGTGACGGTATGTCGGTGATTGGCAATAGGTCTTTGAATGCCGAGTACATTCCCGATAGTAACATATCTGGAAACGGCGTTGTAAGAACTGCTTCGAGCACATTTGTATTTAAGGGTTTAGAACCTATTGATCTTTCCGGATTCGGCACTGTATTCATTAATAGTCCCCCTGGGAATGCTGAGATTTTATCCTTAGACAATGGTTTTGACTTCGCTACCGGGACAATACCCGCTGTTGTAATCTCCGGAACCACCAATGCAGTTGCAATCGAATCTATGGCAGCTTGGAACAATACCACGCTTGTTCTCGATGTTAATTCGGGAACCGACAGCATCACCCTAAACAGCGCAAATAATGCTCATAGCAATACTAATCTAAGATTAATTGATGGTGGTGACACCGGCGATGTAACTCTAATAAATGGTCCGGTTGCAGTAAATGGGAATTTTGAGATTATTGCCGAAACACTAACAATTAGTGATAATATCACGGCAGGCGCTGACATAATTACAACCTCCCAACGTAACACCCTGGTAAACGGAGGTGCTGTAGTGGAGGTGAGCAATGGTGCGGTGAATATGACTGCCGGAACCTCACCTAACGTTGGAGATAATTTTATTGGAATTGATCTTAATGCTTCAACCATTCAGGCCACGGGTACCGGAACCGTGTCTTTAAATGGAAACGGTTCCAATGATGGTACGTTAGATGGAACTCAAGGGGTGTGGGTGAGAGGCAATGCCACAGTGACTTCCGGCGATGGAATAATTGATATTAACGGTATAGGGGGAAATGGAGCTAATTTTCTATTCGGAGTCCGGATAAACGGAACCATTCAATCTGGAAATGGAAATATATCATTGAACGGAACTGGAGGAAATGGCTCTGGAAATTTGAATATTGGTATTTTAATGCAAAGCGGCACTGTGGAATCTACCGGAACGGGCTCTGTTTCCCTAACCGGAATGGGTGGAACGGGAGTAACTGGACAACGAGGTATAAGTTTTGAACAAGTGGGTACTACCGTTAGATCTAATGGGGGAGGGATAATTTTAGATGGCACTGCCGGAGTCGGTTCAGGAATTCAAAATAGCGGAATTGTGTTCGTTAATGGAATTACAATAAGCGACCTCTCTAATGGAAATATAGCAATAACAGGCGTCGGAGATGGATCCGGAACCAATCAGAATTCCGGAATGATATTTTCGGGAACGCCTGTAACTTCGATTAGTTCGGCTGGAGGAAATATTGGTATTTCCGGAACCGCTGGTGCTAGTTCAGGAAGTTTAAATGACGGAATTACAATCGGTGCTGAGACCACCATATCTACAACCGGAGTAGGAACTATTATGCTTGATGGAACTGGTGGTAATGCAGGGAGTAATAATAACAGAGGAGTTTTATTGACCGGAACAGGATCTGTTATATCCAGCATAGATGGGGCTATTTCGATCTCCGGAGATGCCACTGATACTACGGGAAATGGTAATGACGGAGTACAGTTAAATTTGGCAATTAATACTACCGGAACTGGTGGTGTTTCTATAATTGGTGATGCCGGAGCAGCAACTAATTCGGCAATATTTTTAAATTCTGGGGCAGGAGATATCAACGCCGGCGGTCCTGTAACACTTACTTCTAATCTTGGACCGATCACTTCGAGTACGGGCATTCCTGCCGGAGATCTAATAAGTGGAACAACACTACAAATTAACGGAGAGTTGCGAGCAGGGAATACCGGTAATGGAATCATCACTGCGAGCGCAAATGTATCTCTGAACTCAGGAGATATATTTGCCGTAAGTATTTCCGCCGTTACTACAGCGGGGACAGACTTTGATCAATTGGTTGTTACCGGTACTGTTGATGTTACGGATGCTACCCTGACTTTAGTAGACAATGTTGGTGGAATTCTTACAGCAGGTGATACCGTTACAATTATTGACAACGATGGCTCCGATCCTGTTGCGGGTACCTTTAGCGGTTTGGCACAGGGTGCATCCATTCCGTTTAACGGTCAGTTCTTATTTATTTATTATGATGGAGGAGACGGCAACGATGTGGTATTGGTGGTAGATTCACCACCTACCGCAATGTGTCAAGATATCACTGTTCAATTAGATGCCACCGGATCTGTGACTATACTTGCATCTCAGGTAGATAATGGCTCGAGTGACCCTGATGGTCCGGTTACCCTTTCGTTAGATGAGGATACATTTGATTGTGGGGATGTTGGTCCAAATACCGTGACCTTAACGGTGACCGATAGTACCGGAAATACAGCAACCTGTACTGCAACTGTTACCGTTGAGGACAATATTCCTCCGGCTATAACTTGTCCGGCAGATATTACAGTGAATAATGACCCCGGTATTTGTGGAGCTGTTGTTATGTATACAGCGCCCGTAGGAACCGATAATTGTCCGGGATCAACAACAACACAAACGGCTGGTTTACCTAGTGGAAGTACCTTCCCTGTAGGAACCACAACCAATACTTTTGTAGTAACAGATGCCAGTGGAAACACAGCAAGCTGTAGTTTTGATGTGATCGTAAACGATACGGAAGATCCTGTGATTACCTGCCCTGGAAATATAACAGTAAGTAACGATCCGGGGGATTGTGGAACTGCGGTGTTTTATAGTGTAAACGTTTCCGATAACTGCCCTGTGATAATGTCACAAACCTTTACCTTTTCCGGAGTAACAGATACATTCACGGTGCCAGCAGGTGTTACCTCTATAACAATTGAGGCCGCAGGAGCTCAAGGTGGATTTTCCGGGGGATTAGGTGCTTCTATTTCGGGAACTTTCGCCGTGACGCCGGGAGAATCTCTTAATCTTGTCGTAGGCGGAGAAGGAGGAAGCAGAACAAATAATGGTGGCGTCGGTGGTGGCGGTGGTGGTTCTTTTGTTTGGACAACATCTGGCCCTACTTTGTTAATTGCCGCAGGAGGTGGTGGTGGAAATGCCGGAAACGGAAATGGAATCCCCGGAGATGGATCTGCTACTAATGCACCAAGCGATAGTACTAATGGCAGTGGTAACTCGGCAGGAGGTTCTGGTGGAAATGGAGGTAGCGGCGGCGCTCTTGTTGCACCGGCTACATGTGAAGCAGGAGGCGGAGCAGGAGCCGGATGGTTTACAAATGGAGGTGATGGTGCATCACCTAATGCTCCTTTGAGCGGTGGTGGAATTATACCACTTTCCGGAGGTGCCGGAGGTAATGAAGGTCCGAATTGCGGGTTCACTCCCGCTGGCTCTGCTGTTGGCGGATTCGGCGGCGGCGGTGGCGGCGGCGGAGTCTCCGGAGCTGGTGGTGGTGGCGGAGGTTACAACGGTGGTGGCGGCGGAAACAGTTGGGCAGGCAATTCCACTCCGGGTTGGGGTGCAGGTGGTGGTGGTGGATCCTTCAATGTTGGCTCCGATCAAATCAATTTAGCAGGTGTTCAATCGGGAAATGGTGAAATTATAATTTCTTATGAACAATCTGTGATGGTTACACAAACTGCAGGTTTGCCTAGTGGTAGTACCTTCCCTGTTGGAACCACAACAAATACATTTGAAGTTACAGACACCAGTGGAAATACTGCTACCTGTAGTTTTGATGTCACCGTAAACGATACCGAACCTCCGGTAGTTACATGTCCTGCAGATATTACCGTAAGTAACACAGCAGGTATGTGTAGCGCGGTAGTCAATTTTGCCGGAAGTGCAACCGATAATTGCCCGGGTACTACAATCTCCTATAACCCTGCTTCAGGTTCGGCATTTCCCGTAGGAACAACTGTGGTTACTGCTACTGCAACCGATGCTTCCGGAAATATGTCAACCTGTACTTTTAATGTAACGGTTAACGATACCGAACCGCCTGCAATAACCTGCCCTGCAGATATTACAGTGGGTAATGACCCGGGTATTTGTGGAGCGGTTGTTATGTATACAGCGCCCGTAGGAACCGATAATTGTCCGGGATCAACAACAACACAAACGGCTGGTTTACCCAGTGGTAGTACTTTCCCAGTTGGAACCACAACCAATACTTTTGTAGTGACAGATGCTAGTGGAAACACAGCAAGCTGTAGTTTTGATGTGACTGTGAATGATGTTGAAGCTCCAACCATTTCGTGCCCTGCAAATATTGTAGTTGATAATGATCCTGGAATTTGTGGAGCTGTGGTTACATATGCAGATCCTACTGTAATGGATAATTGTGGCACAAGTTCTTTACAAGCAGGAAATGCTCCTACAACAACAGCCGGTGACGGTGGAGCTTTTTATTTCGACATATCTGTTGGATCCAATGATATTGTGCTGAGTGAGATTGAATTATTTACTCAAGGTGAAGGAAGTAATATGAATATAGATATATACATCATATCTGGAGGGACTTATGTTGGAAATCAAACTAATGCAGCTGCGTGGGGGGGATTAGTTGCTTCTGCAACAGGAATAGGAAATGTCTATCCCGCTACTTCAATTTTAGAGCTTGATTCACCACTTACACTTTTAGCTGGAACCAATTATGGTGTTGCATTACTTTATGATATAGGACACGACCCGGTTTATCATAATTCGGGTACTACCCAAACTTTTAGTAATAGTGATCTATCACTTATTTCAGGCTCTGCTACCCAAGGACACTTTTCAGGAGCTGTTTATAATCCACGTGTTTTTGACGGTCGCATAGGTTATGCGGTTGGTAGTGAACCTACCGTTATACAAACAGCCGGATTACCTAGCGGAAGCACTTTCCCGGTTGGAACCACCACAAATACTTTTGAGGTTACCGATGCTAGTGGTAACACGGCAACCTGTAGCTTCGATGTTATAGTAAACGATACCGAAGATCCTGTAATCACTTGTCCCGGAAATATCACTGTAAATAACGATCCGGGGCTCTGTTCTGCGGTAGTTACCTATGCTACTCCCGTAGGAACAGACAACTGTAGCGGTTCCACTACTATGCAAACAGCCGGTCTTCCAAGCGGAAGCGCTTTCCCGGTTGGGACAACTACAAATACCTTTGTTGTAACAGATTCCAGTGGAAATACCGCAACCTGTAGTTTTGATGTCACCGTAAACGACAATGAGCCTCCTATGGCAGTTTGTATGGATATTACGGTTCAACTCGATGCCAATGGTATGGCTAGTATAGTTCCTAGTGATGTAGATGGTGGTTCTTCAGATAACTGTGGTATTGCCTCACTGGCGGTTTCTCCATCTACTTTTGATTGTTCAGATGTAGGTACAAATACAGTGACCTTAACGGTTACAGATACCAGCGGAAACTCATCAACCTGTACGGCAACAGTTACCGTGGAAGACAATGTACCCCCGGTGGCCGTATGCATGGACATCACCATTCAACTCGACAATAACGGTATGGCAAGTATCGTGGCCGGGGATATCGACGGCGGATCGACCGATGCCTGTGGCATTGCCTCTATCTCGGCCTCACAAACCGATTTCGATTGTAGCCATGTTGGGCCCAATAATGTAACCCTTACCGTGACAGACGTCAACGGGAACATGTCCACCTGTGTGGCAGTAGTGACCGTGGAAGACAATGTACCTCCTGTGATCGCCTGTCCGGCAGATATTACGGCAAGTACCACTCCGGGCGACTGTTTTGCAGAGGTGAGCTTTGCTCCTGCCATTGCGCTGGATGCCTGTGGAATTGCCTCAGTGGTACAAACCATGGGACCACCAAGTGGCAGTCAGTTCCCGGTAGGAACCACCACGATCGAATTTACAGCTACAGATACTAATGGCAACACATCAACCTGTACCTTCGATATCACTGTAACCGACGATGAACCGGCCATGGCCGTTTGTATGGACATTACCGTACAACTTGATGCTACCGGAAATGTAAGTATCGTTCCGGCAGATGTGGATGGAGGCAGTAGTGATAACTGTGGAATTGCCTCGATGACGGTAACACCAAATAGTTTCACCTGCGCCGATGTAGGAGACAACCCTGTAGTGTTGGAGATCACCGATGTAAACGGAAATGTAAGCTCTTGTACGGCCATTGTAACGGTAGAAGATGTCACTGCACCAGTAGCCAGCTGTATGGATATTACCGTACAACTCGATGCAACCGGAACAGTAACGATCACAGGAAGCGATGTAGACGGAGGATCGACCGACGCCTGTGGTATTGCCGATTTAAGTGTGTCGCCAGATACCTTCGATTGCGATGATGTAGGTGATAATACGGTAACCCTTACGGTAACCGATGTCAATGGAAATGTATCTACCTGTACGGCCATCGTAACGGTTGAAGATAACATCGCTCCGGTACTTACCTGTATGGACATCACCTTAGAATTGGATGAAAACGGTATGGCCAGTATCACTCCCGATGATGTGATCGCCAGCAACACCGATAACTGTGGTATTGCCACCTCGGCGGTAGACATCACCGATTTCGATTGTGATGACATAGGCACTCCGATAACAGTAACGGTCTTTACCGTAGATGTTAACGGTAATCTGGCCAGTTGTACTGCGGTAGTGACTGTAGTAGATCTGCTAGGGCCCGATGTTACTTGTCCGGCCGATCAGACCGTGGATCCGGGACCGGGGAACCTGTTCTATACTGTACCCGATTACTTTGCAACAGGAGAGGCAACGGCCACAGACAATTGTACAGACCCTGTGACGATCTTCTCTCAAACTCCGGCAGCCGGAACTCAGATCCCCGATGGAGTATACACTGTTGAAGTGTGTGCCACCGATGAGTATGGTAATGAGAACTGTTGTACCTTCGAGTTAACGGTGGAGAGCATCTTAGGAAACGATGAGGTCACGGTAGATTTTGGAAGCATTACTATGTATCCGAACCCTGCCAGAGATGTGGTAATGCTTAGCAATCCACAAGGACTGGATCTAAACAATGTAGCCATCTACGATGCTACGGGAAGACTCATTAGAACCATTGCTTTAGAAGGAATGGGTACAGAGAAGCAGATTGAGATCTATGACCTTGCTAGTGCAACCTATCTGTTTGTCATTAGTGGTGACAACGGACAGATCACCAAGCAGATCATTAAAGAGTAAGTTTAGATTAATTTAATTAATTTAAAGATGAGCCTCTCCCGGGAATTTTCGGGAGAGGTTTTTTTTACAGCAGTTTTTATAATTTGAGTATCTTACAGAATTGATTCTGTATAATTCTTTCTAATTCAATGAAGAACTTCCTGATTTTTAGTGTGGCGATATTATTCTTTTTTAACGCCAGAGCTCAACAGGGAAAAATTTATCACAAGATATTTACAAAACAAGAAGGTCTTGAGATCGATATTATTAAGGCCATGACCTTCGATAATGATGGGTTTTTATGGCTTGGAGGAGAGAATCTCGATATTAGAACAATAATTCAAAGTGACAAAAAGTTAGCGATTCAACGATTTAACGGGGTATCATTTCATACTATTCCCTTGCCCGAATTTAAGGAGCGGTTAATTCGTATCGATCAGATCTATAAGCGAGCCGATGGAAAATTTTATGTTCAAGCAGGGTTTTCTTCGGGTTTAAGGATGTTATTGTTCGACCCGTATACAATGGCGTTTACTACGGTATTGGTTTCTGAACAAACTTCAAGATTAAAAGCAGTGTCTCCTGTTTTTAATGTTCAGCAGGATAATATTTTGCTAACCCAGCAAGACCAAACCATTTTCGTTAATCGGTTAAATGATGATCTAAGCATGACAGTGATGTTCAGTTTCGACCAAACTGAATACAACTTTCTGTTGGATAGCTCCACTAAATTTATACCCTTCGAAGAATTTTGCGTTATAGGTGACGACAACTTTCCCTTACAGTTTTTAAGCTGGAATGGAAAAAAACTAAAAGAATATTCCGGAGAAGCATTTAAAAGACAGCGGGATATTGTTAAGAATAAATTCTATATAGACGAGATTTTTGTAAATCGGGATACAAGTTTTGTTTTTATGAACAACGACCCCGAACTGTACTTTGTTGATGAAAACGAACAGGAATTTAAAATAATTTCTAACGGATCATTAAACAATAATCTGCATGAGATCTATACAGACAATTACTCAAATACGATGTCTTTTTCGGTAAATGATGAGACGCTACGTTTTAGTACGATGGGGGATACTGGTTTTGAGGAAAAATACATCTTAGAATATTTTAAAAGTTCCAGCGCTATCCAGACGGTTTCAAATAATTTAAAAGAAGATGTCTGGATCGGGACCTCGAATACCGAATTACATTATTTCAGGTTTCCTTCAGAAAAAATAAAAACCTACCTCCCGGACTCAAGCATACGCACTATTTTCCGACGGGACTCTGAGAATTATATAGTGGCCACCGAAAACAACGGTTGGTTTTTACTGAATTCTACCAGCAATGAGATCAAAAAATATAATCTATTTGAAAATGGCGTACCTATCGAACCGAGATCCTCTAGAAATATTATCAAAAAAGGAAATAGACTTTGGAGTAATAGTATTAGCAGTATAATTAGTGTTGAAGCAGACGCTTCGGTAAATGCCTATAGACATTATCCGGTTTTATGTTTGGAATCCCTAAGTGATAGTACACTGGTATACGGTACGAAAGGATATAACCTTATGGAATTTAATGTGGTTACAAAGCAACACACCCCATTGGCCGTAACAGACTCTCTGGTAATCTATGATCTGGCTGTCACAAAGGAATACGTGGTTGGTGCTACCGATAAAGGCATTTTGAGTTATCATTTAAAAAGTGGCGAGGCAAAACTTTTTCAAGATGTACCAGGGATGGAAGACCCCTTTTTGTTAATGGCCGACACTTATAAGGATTACCCCTTCATTTTGGGTAGCCGCGCGGGTGATATAATTACTTTTGATCCCAAGACCGATAAAACGGAATCTATTTATAAGGATGCATTAGAAGTGGGTATAGCCGGAATTGCTTATGGAGAAGATACCTGGTGGATCAATACTTTTAATGGGGTGGTGGCATGGAACAGCTTGGATGGTAGCTCGAAGCGTTATTTTGAAAAAGACGGGTTAAGTCATAATGAAGGGAACCGCTACAGCATCTTAAAAACCGAAAAGGGGATTTTTTCCGGGACCTTGAAAGGACTCAATTATTTCGATCCTACATCATTGAATTTTATTGAAAAGGACATGGAACTTGTGCTTTTAAAAGTTAGGAACTACGATGGTTCCAAAAACGGAATACGTGATAAATATGACCGAACAGCTCTAAATAATCACTCTATTGAGCTTCCTTCAGAGTATAGAGAATTGGAACTTGATTTTGGTATTACAAATAATATCGCAAACAGGGAGCACAGCTATCGATATAGTTTAAATAATTCGGAATGGATTCCCATTAAACAACCTACCATTCACTTTCCAAATCTGGCTGCAGGGAACTATCGTTTAAAAATTGAAGCCTGGGACAGCTCAAGAAAGCAAATAGGTAAAACATTAACCTTGGCAATTCAATCAAAAAACTTTTTTTATAAGACATGGTGGTTTTATGGTATGCTACTTTTCATTTTAACAGGCCTTTTCTATTATTTATTGAAACAGGCGATAAGTAAGAAGAAACTGCAAGAGGATTTTTCTGCTAATTTAATGGTGTCTCAGGAAGTTGAACGAACCCGTATTGCAAAAGAGCTGCACGATAGTGTAGGGCAGCAACTTACACTAATAAAAAAGCGCGCTCAAAAGGATGAACAGGAAGCAATTACTAAATTGACTCATAATGCTTTGGAAGAGATCAGGGAAATTTCCAGAGGCCTTTATCCCACGATGTTAAAACAATTGGGGTTGACTGAAAGTATAGAGCAGCTTGTATATGAGCTTGACGAAAAGTCTTCGATGTTCTTTTCTTCTGAAATTGACGATATTGATTCGGTATTTAACGAACAACAAACGCTGAATTTTTATAGATTTATACAGGAATGTATGAGTAATATTTTAAAACACTCTGAAGCCACATCAGTCTTATTGACCATTACAAACACCAAATCTAAGGTGGTTCTGGAAATAAAGGATAATGGCATAGGCTTCGACCATGTCACTCAATTAAAGAAAAACAGCCTCGGCTTAAAAACCATGACTGAACGAGTACGAATGCTTCATGGGATTCTCAACATTGAAAGTAAAACAGGACAGGGAACATATATAAAAGCCGAAATACCTAAAAAATGAGCAAACCCATGAGCTTACTTGTAGCCGACGATCATCCAATGCTGTTGAAAGGGCTTACCGACGAACTGACTGAAAACGGTTTTAATGTGGCAGCCACTGCAGGAAATGGGGCTGAAGCTCTTAACCTTATAGCCGAATTACAACCCGACGTAGCAATTCTTGATATTGAAATGCCATTATTATCAGGCTTTGAAGTAATTAAAAAAAGCAGAGAAAAAAATGTCTCGACAAAATTTATTTTGCTCACCTCCCACAAAGAGAAAGGTTTTGTGCTTAGGGCTAAAAAATTTAATATTTCCGGTTATATTTTAAAAGACGAGCCTTTTGTCGAATTAGAAAAATGTATTCATGCAGTGGTAAGGAACGAGGTGTATTTTAGCACTGCCTTCGACGAGGTTTTTACGACCCAGGTTTCACCCGAACTCGAAAAGATCAAATTTCTGTCTCCATCTGAACGTACTATCGTCAGGCTCGTAGCCCAGGAAAAGTCATCTAAGGAAATTGCTGAAATTTTATATATTTCACACCGAACGGTTCAGAAACATCGAACCAATATAATTGCAAAACTGGATTTGCCGGCCAGTGGTGATGCACTCTCTCTGTGGACCGCAGAAAACAGGGAATTAATACTCTCTCTGTAACTACGTACCCCTACGTAAATTTTGGCACTCAGTACGTATTTACTTACATTCTTTAAGGGTTTACATTTGATATACAGAATGTTAAGTCCATATTATGTATAAAATTACATTGCCATTCTTTTTTCTGCTATCCTTATCCCTTTTGGGTCAGGATACTACACCGCCCAATGCAGTTTGTCAGGATATCACTGTGCAACTGGACGCAACCGGGAATGTACTAATAACTGCCTTGGATGTAGATGGAGGATCAACAGATAATGTGGCCATTGCTTCGTATGCTGTAAACCCAAGTGCTTTTAACTGCAGCGATACCGGACCCAACAACGTGATCTTGACTGTTACAGATACCTCGGGCAATACCGACACCTGTACAGCGGTGGTTACTGTTCAGGATACTACGTCACCTATTGCTTTGTGTCGTGATATCACCATTCAGCTGGATGCCTCTGGCATGGCATCCATTGTTCCTTCAGATATTGACAATGGCTCTACAGATAACTGCGGGATAGTCCTTACCGCTTCCCAACTAAATTTTGACTGTTCGCACTTAGGACCCAATACGGTAACCCTAACAGCTACAGATCCCTCCGGTAACGCGACGAATTGCAACGCGACGGTAACAGTAGATGAACTGGTGGATCCGGTAGTGGCTGTTTGTCAGGATATCACCGTCTTTCTGGACAACAACGGCATGGTCACTATTGCAGATACCGATATTGACGGTGGTTCTACGGGACAAGAATCCTGCGGTTCACTTACTTATTCGGCGTCACAAACTACCTTCGATTGTACCAATGTCTTTAATCCTCCTCCAACCGACTTGATCATAACAGGTGTTCTGCATGGCCCAAGGACAGGAAACACTCCTAAGACCATCGAAATATTAGCACTAACAGATATTCCAGATCTCACGCTTTATGGCTTGGGAATTGCCGATAATGGAGGAGGAAGTGACGGACAGGAGTTTGTATTTCCCGCCGGTACGGTTACTGCCGGAACTTTTCTTTATGTCGCCTCCGAAAGCACTCAATTTGATGCTTTTTTTGGTTTTCCACCCAATGCGATTTCCTCCAACATTACCGTAGACGGTAATGATGCGGTAGAATTGTATTTTAACAATTCGGTGATCGACGTTTTCGGTGAAATAAACACGAATGGAACTGGAGAAGCATGGGAGTATACGGGCGGCTGGATCTACAGAAAAAATGAAACTTCGGCCGGAAATACGTTTAATATAGCCGACTGGTTTTTTAGTGGTACCCATATTTGGAATACAGCCATGACGAACGCTACGGCATTGTTACCATTCCCAACGGGTACGTATAATTATACTCAGGCCGGTACCGCTGCACCTACTATGGTAACGCTTACCGTAACAAATGGCAATGGAGATAGTGATAGCTGTACTGCAAATGTTACGGTTAGAGATACTATCGATCCTGTGGCACACTGTATGGATATTACAGTCCAACTCGATGTAAATGGAGAAGCCATCCTCACCGATCTTGAAAACAACGCTATCGCAGGTACCTCGACAGATAATTGTGCTGTTCGCACATTTACCGTGGAACCTTCTGCATTTTTCTGTAATAATATTGGGCCCAATACGGTATTAGTAACCGTAAATGACGTTTTTGGAAACCAGGCAACCTGTAATGCAATTATTACGGTTGAAGACAATGTAGCTCCCAACGTAATTTGTCAGGACATTACCGTGCAACTCGATGTTTTGGGAACGGCTACCATAACTGCTGCCGATGTGGATAACGGAAGTACTGATGCCTGCGGAATTGCCTCCCGAACCATTGATGTTACCTCCTTCGACTGTAGCAATATAGGACCAAACAATGTCTTGCTTACTATAACCGATGTAAACGGAAACAGCTCCAGTTGTACTGCAGTCGTTACGATTGAAGATACGGTCCCCCCAGAAGCCATCTGTCAGAATATTACGGTTCAGTTGGATGCTTCAGGAATGGCGTCCATTGTGGCTGCAGATATAGACGGTGGAAGTAATGCCGCTTGCGGGATATCATCACTTAGTGCCGATAGAACCTCATTTAGCTGTGCCGATCTGGGTAATAATGCGGTGGTACTTACTGTAAATGATACCAATGGAAATTCATCCAATTGTACGGCTACTGTCACCGTACAGGATCTTATTCCTCCGGTAGCTTCAGTAACCAATATAACGGTTCAGCTGGGAACTTCGGGAACAGTGGTGGTGTCTGGAAATTCATTGGATAATGGCTCAACAGATAATTGCTCTGTAGCAACTATTTCTGTTAGCCCTGATACGTTTAGTTGTTCAGATGTTGGCTCGCCGGTTCCGGTAATGGTGACGGTTACCGACCAATCCGGAAATACAGATACGGCCAATGCCATAATCACCGTAGAGGACAGCGTGGCACCTACGGCCAATTGCAATGATATAACGCTGGCGTTGGACGCCACAGGAAATTTGACGATCACACCTGCAGATATAGACGGGGGAAGTTCGGTCTCCTGTGGAAATGCCAGCTTGAGTATAGATATAAATGCCTTCGATTGCAGTGACGTTGGAACAAATAATGTGGAGCTCACAGTTACTAATTCAAATGGTGTGACCTCTAACTGTACCGCAATTGTCACTGTGGTTGATGTGACACCTCCTAATGTGGTTTGTAATGATATTTCAGTATCACTAGATGCCTCCGGCAACGCGTCGATCACGGTGAATGACATTGATGGCGGAAGTACCGATGCCTGCGGTATTGCTTCCAGATCTTTGGATATTACGACATTCGATTGTAGCGATGTAGGAGCCAATAATGTTACGCTTACCATAACTGATGTTAACGGTAACAGCTCAAGCTGTACAGCGATGGTAACTGTGGTGGACACCATACCACCAAATGCCGTATGCCAGAACATTACGGTGCAACTCAATGCTTCAGGGACTGCAACCATCTCTCCTATGGCAGTAGACGGAGGGAGTACCGATTTCTGTGGAATTACTTCCAGAAGTCTGGATATGAACAGTTTTAATTGTTCCAATGTAGGTGCCAACACGGTACTTTTAACGGTTACTGATGCTTCAGGGAATACAGATACATGCAGCGCTATTGTTACGGTTGTAGACAGTACTGCACCAACTGCAGTATGCCAGAATATTACCGTCCCTCTGGACGCTTCAGGAAATGCTTTTATCACTGCTGCCCAACTGGATGGGGGAAGTACCGATGCCTGTGGTATAGGCTCATTAAGTGTAAGTAATACGATTTTTAGCTGTAATACCATGGGTGCAAATCCGGTGTTGTTTACAGTAACCGACGTCAACGGAAACAGCAGCAGTTGTACAGCAATAGTTACCGTAGTGGACACTGTTGCTCCCACTGTGGTCTGCCAGAATATTACTGTTCAACTGGATGCTTCGGGTGTTGCATTTATAAATGCTGCGAATATAGACGCCGGGAGTTTTGACGCCTGTGGAATTTCAACCATGTCTATCAATACCAATTCTTTCGATTGTGATGATCTCGGAGCCAATAATGTGGTATTAAGCGTAACCGATATCAATGGAAATACAGCTAGTTGTACGGCTATAGTAACGGTTCAGGATAATTTAGACCCTGTAGTGAACTGTCCACCGGCACAAACCGAGATCGTTCCAACTGGTGGCACCTTTACTATTCCCGATTATTTTGCAATAGGAGAAGTGACAGCAACCGATAACTGTACATCGCCTATCACGCTCACAACGCAAAATCCGGTTCCCGGAACTGAACTAGGTTTAGGAGAATATACGATCTCAACCACGGTTGAAGATGCTCAAGGCAATACATCCAGTTGTAATTTTCAACTTACCGTAGATGTAATTTTAGGGGTTGAACCCGTAGATTCTTCAGAAAGGATTTCATTATTCCCAAATCCGGCAACCGATAGGTTTCAGGTGATCGCTTCCGGAGGTCTTCAGCTTGAAAAAATATCAATTTTCGAAATATCGGGAAGAATGGTGATGGAGATTATTCCGAAGAAAGGAATTACCGAGCAGATGGTAGATGCATCAGGGTTATCGAATTCGGTATACCTTCTTGTTATAAAGAGTGAAATCGGTTATGTGACCAAACATTTGATTAAAGAATAGCGATCCATAAGATCATAAAAGATACAGATCATGAAGATGAATACAGTAATACCCTTCGGAATTCTATTCCTGACCCTAACCAGCTTATGTGTGGGGCAGGAGATCGCGAGGTCTACGGTGGGAGCTTCAGGAAGTTCCGCCGCTGTAGAGACCATCAATGGCACCTATATCATTCAGGAAAGCATAGGACAATCCAGTGTGATTGGCACGCATTATTCTTCCGAAGTCATTCTAAGACAAGGATTTATACAGCCGCCAATTAGCATTCAGGGAATTCTTGCCGATGAAACCAATATTGACGCCGTTGTCTATCCTAATCCGTTTACCAGCAGTGTAAACGTGGCATTTAGGGAAGAATTAAAAGGAGGATTAAGCATAGCTATTTATGATCTGCTGGGAAGGCTGGTTTATAGCAATGAAAGGAATGCCGAGCGGGAAATTAGAATCGATCTTGATTTTCTGTCGAGTGCCCAATATATACTGTTGATCACTTCAGGAAACAAACAATTTAAAGCAACTCTTTTGAAACATTAGCCATGAGAAATTATTTCAGTTTATTGATCATTTTCGTAAGTATTTCCACATTTTCACAGGAAGTTTATGTTGAAGCCGGAAAAACCGATGCTACTTTCGAATTCACTAATTCGCAAGGAGAAGAACTTGAAAATCTTCAGCATACAATGCACAATTATGTACGTGCGGGGTATAAGCGCAGCTTCTTCACAGAAAATTTTGACGTCTCATTAGGCTTGGGGTACAACAGTTACGGAGCCATAGGCAGTACTGACACTTTAAACAATTTCTTTAAATGGGATGTGGACTATCTGGCGATAGAACTTGGATTGGACTATGATCTTATAAAATATCATGATTTTGTCTTTTTTATTAAAGCTTCGGCATCTCTGGAGTTTTTAGTCCAGGGAACACAAACCATCAATAACCGGGTGATCAACCTAACCGATGTAGAAGAATTTGACGACAATGCCATCTTCTTACGTGGAGGAGCAGGATTTTCATATCCAATTTCTGAACGAAGTAGGATGTACATTCAATATTCCTACGGAAGCAGTCTCGCCATGAATGATGATAATGGAAACAGTACCAGCGAAGAAGAACTGAAGATCAAAACCCATATGGTGGGGATTGGGCTAGTGGTATCTGTTTTTCAGAACCAAACAGAAGACATTGAGGTCGAAATTGAGAATGATACAGATTCCGAATAAAACATACCGTTATGAAAAAATTACTTTTACTTACGTTTTTACTTTCTTTTGCCGCCGTTTTTGCTCAAACCGATGGATTGAGCTATCAGGCCGTGATCATCGATCCGAATGTACAGGAACTCCCGGGAGAGGACGCTTCGGGTAATATTCTGCCAAATGCTCCTGTAACTGTGAGATTTACCATCCTTAATTCGGGAGGTTCTTTTGAATATCAGGAAACCCATGAAACCACCACCGATGCCTTTGGGATGATCAATCTCATCATTGGTGCCGGGAACCCTGAAATAGGCGTGTTTACCGAAATTGACTGGAATGGGAGCAGAAAAGACCTGAAAGTGGATATAAATCTGGATGGTAACTTTAAGGAACTCAGCAAGAAAAAACTTCTCTTCGTGCCGTATGCGTTTCATCGTGATATTATCGCGACCGGGACTATGACCATCGATGGTCCGGTACGTCTGGGAGATACTCTGGAAGTGGAAGGTAGAACAGATTTGAACAGCATTCTTTCGGTGAACAACGAAAGCGACACTTTCCTATCCGGAACGCTAAATGTAGACGGAGCAACTACACTTAATAACACGCTGGATGTTACTAACGGCAGTGCAACGACGCTTACAGGGCAATTAAACGTTGACGGTGCATCCCAATTGAATAGCACTTTAAATGTAGACGGGAACACCACCTTAAACAATAATCTCGACGTGACTTCTCAAAGTCCCACCGTATTAACAGGAACCTTGCGTGTAGACGGGATCACAGACCTAAACAGTGCCGTAAATATCAATAACGGGAGCCCGCTAAATGTCTCCGGAAATCTGAATGTGGACGGAGCTACGACATTCAACGACGATCTTACGGTGAATGGAGATACCAATTTAAACAGTTCACTAAGCGTGAACAACAGCAGCCCAACTGTGCTTTCAGGAACTTTAAATGTAACTGAGGCGACCGAATTGGGTAGTAGTCTGCAAGTGAATGGTCAGACGAATCTGGAAGATCTGTTAAATGTGAACAATCAAAGTCCCGCAAATTTAAGCGGCAGTCTTACCGTGGGTTTAGAAACCAATTTAAACAGTAGTCTGGCAGTGAACAATGGTGCTCCAACATTTCTGTCGGGAACATTGGATGTTGACGGAGCCATTGGTTTTAACGGTAATCTTACCGTACAAGGGATCACCAATTTAAATAACTCCTTATTTGTAAATAACGGAAGCCTTACCAACCTTTCAGGTGCGTTAAATGTAGATGGGGGAACCAATCTCAACAGTACCCTGGTCGTCGATGGCGAAACAACATTAAACAGTGACCTTCAGGTCGCAAATGCCAGTCCTACCACGCTTACAGGAACGCTAAATGTGGATGCAGCAACAACGCTTAACAATTCGTTAGAGGTAACAAACGGAAGTCCTACAACCTTAACCGGAACCTTAAATGTCGATGATGCAGCTACGCTAAATAATTCGCTTACCGTAGCAAATGGAACGGCTTCAAATTTAACAGGAGATCTAACGGTAGATGGTAAAACCACTATGAATGACGATGTTTTGGTGGCCAATGGCAGCAGCGCGAGTGTTAGCGGTGGGCTTTCGGTAGTGATGGAATCCAAGCTTAATAATTCGGTGTTTGTCACAGGTGGAAGTGCTACTAATCTCAGTGGAACACTGGACGTGGATGGTGCAACCACTATGAATAATACCTTGACGGTGGGAGGAGCAACGACGATTAATAATTCTCTTACGGTGACAGGTATAACTACACTGGCAAGTTTAACGACCGAAACTATTAACATACAGAGTGACAACCCCAATTATATCGCAACCTTTTCGAATTTAAATACAGCGAATGGTGACGGTATACTAATTAAATTAGGGAGAAATCATGGGGCCTGGACGGGAGGTAGTTTTTTAAGCCTTCCCAATCCAATCTCTAATGAATTGACAGGTCCGCTTAACGTACTTAAAGGGCGCTTAGAGAACCCGGGGCCTAATCCGTTCTTTACTCCCAGTGAAGTTATTCAGTTAGCGCCATCATTAGCCAAAGTGGGAGCGGTAACCAATATCAACAATCAGATCTTTTCGGTGATGAATAATGAACTGGGTCTGCCCAAGGCATTTCCAAGTCTCACGGTACCCACAACAAATATACTTCCTTTTCAGCCTATTTTTAACGGATTTACGATTCCCTTTGTAAATCTCACGATTCCCGGCTGGAATATTCCGGAGGTAAGCCTACCTAACATTCCTATTCCTATTCCGTTGAATCTTATTCCGGATCCTTCCCGTTATATTCCCAATTTGAATATTCTTCCGGTCACCGGATTACCGAATGTTGATATACCTAATATACCTAACACGAATGTTGCAAACTCGCTAACCAAAGAGAATGAGTATATCACTTTTGCCGATAAGGATGGAAGAGTAACCGGAACTATTAGAGCGCAGTCTCTGGAAGATTTCCGAGATAATACGATACTGGATAATGTCTATGTACTCAATCTTCTATCGAATTTTGTGGGAATCGATCTGCTGGATGGAATTACTGCAGGAACTGTTGGGATTACCAATTTTATTGATGAATACAATGACCTGGGGGTTGAATATTCTTCCGGAAATGGTGATTATGCCGAATGGCTGGAACGACTTGATCCTAAGGAATTTTTATCTGCCGGGGATATCGTAGCTGTTCGCGGTGGTAAAATTACTCGCGACCTCAGCAATGTTGAACAGATCATGGTAGTATCACATCGTCCTATTATTCTTGGAAATACTCCGGAAAAGGAACGTACCTATTTGGGAAATAATGTAGCTTTTATGGGTCAGGTGCCCGTTAAGGTACTGGGACCGGTTCGTTCCGGCGATTATATCGTCGCAAACAAAGAAGTGTCGGGCTATGGAATAGCGGTTTCACCTAATAAAATGACTTCGGAATTATTTATACTTTCGGTTGGGCGATCTTGGGATGAAAATCTTGCTGAAGGACCAAAAATGGTCAATACCGTAGTAGGAGTGCATAATGGTGATTGGGCAAATATTTTTCAGAAGATAGAACGTAAACAAAAGGAATACGAAGCAAAATACAGGGCCATTCAGAATAAAATTGAAGCGCTCGATAAAAAAGCTGACGATCTTTTGATCAACAACCCGAACGACTAAAACCGAAAGACGATGAAAAAATTACTGCTACTTTCGATATTATTATTTGCCGGCGGGATAATTGCGCAAACCGATGGCCTGAATTATCAGGCTGTGATCATTGATCCCAATGTACAACAAATACCGGGTGAGAATGTTACGGGAAATATCCTGCCTAATACTGAATTAGGTGTTCGATTTACGATATTTAATGCTGAAGGCATGACCGAATATAAAGAGGTTCAGCAAACCGCTACCAATAAATTCGGGATGATCGAACTCATTATTGGTCAGGGTAACGCCGAAACCGGTGCATTTAACGAAATTTACTGGGATGGAACTCCCAAGAATTTACTCGTGGAGATCAATCTTGAAGGAAATTATAGTGAATTAAGCAGGCAGGAACTCTTATTTATTCCCTACGCCTTCCATAGAAATATAAAGGCCACCGGAGATCTGGATGCTGCCGAAGCAGTGTATTTCGGACAGTGGTTGCGGGTAGAAGGAAGTACTAATTTAAATAGTGAGTTATCTGTAAACAACGAAAGCAGGACACAACTTTCAGGAATTCTAACGGTAGAAAAAGCCGCGACTCTGGGCGGAAACTTGAAAGTAACTAATGAAAGTTTTACTAATTTAACCGGGACCCTATCTGTTGGAGACAGAGCCCAACTAAAGAATACTCTGGATGTAGTTGGGAGTACTACTTTACATAATCGTCTCCTCGTTGCTAATCAAAAACCATCGGTATTGACCGGCACATTGCGTGTGGACGGGATATCGAATTTCAATAACACTGTAAATATAAATAACGGGAGTCCGTTAACGGTGACCGGGGATCTCACCGTAGATAGTGAAACTACTCTTAATGACGACCTCACTGTTCATGGGGATACGAATTTAAACAGTTCATTAAGCGTGAACAATGGAAGTCCCACAGATTTTACCGGGACACTTAACGTAGGAGGGCAGACCGTACTTCAAAATACTCTATTGGTTGATGGCGAAACAAACTTAAACAGCGTTTTAAACGTTAATAATACCAGCCCAACCAATCTTTCGGGAACCTTAACCGTTGGCCTTGCCACCAACCTGAATAGTAGTTTAAATGTAAACAATGGCTCGCCAACGCACTTAACCGGAACATTGAATGTAACAGGAGATATCGTTTTACAGAATGATCTAACCGTCGACGGTTTTACCAACCTGAACAATACCTTACAGGTAAATAACGGAAGTCCGGTAGCACTTTCAGGAAACCTTTCCGTGGGAGGTCATACCGATTTGAACGATATTCTCAATGTTGATGGAAATACAACAGTCAATAATGCTTTAACAGTAAGCAATGCTTCGAGTACCGAGCTTTCCGGAACATTAGACATTGATGGAGCTACGGTTTTAAATAGTTCTCTTGACGTGTTAAACGGTAGTTCTGGGAGTTTAAACGGCACATTAACGGTAGATGGAACAGCGTTATTAAATAATGGTTTGACCGTGGCCAATGGGAGTTCGTCCTTGCTTACGGGATCGCTGGATATAGATGGAGAGACCCTGTTGAATGACGACTGGAGTATATTAAACAGTGGCAATGTAGTAGTAACAGGGCTTTTAGGTGTTGACGGAACTTCTACTTTTAACGGTCCGTTATATGTTAATTTGGGAGCCGACACCAACCTTTCAGGTACGCTACAGGCAGATGGAGCTTCCACATTAAACAACACCTTAGTAGTTAATGGCTTTACGCAGATGAATAGCTCGCTAGATGTAACCGGAGCAGCGCTCTTTAATTCACTTTCCAGTGAGAGTATTACTGTACAAAGTGATAATACAGGATTTATTGCTGTTTTTGAAAATATCAATAGCGCGAACGGGGATGGGTTGCAAATCAAATTAGGCAGGAATCATGGCGCCTGGACAGGGGGGTCTTATTACAACTTGCCCAATGTTATTGCCAATGAGTTTAATGGGCCTTTGGCAGTTTTAAAGGGAAGACTTGAAAATCCGGGTCCAAATCCGTTCTTTACCTATTCAGAAATAATTCAATTGGCACCCACGGCATTGAAATCAGGGGCCTTGATTAATATTACAAATCAGGTCTTCAATACGGTAAATACTCAATTGGGGCTTCCCATTGCCTTTCCCGACATCAATATGCCGGGAAGGTTATTGAGTAATGAAATTGAATTTTTTGGCGGATCGAACGCACAGTGTTCGGGGCAGGCTTGTTTTAGCATTTGTTTCCCGTTTGCAGGATGTACTACAATCTGTGTTCCTCCTGTAAATGTTTGTGTTCCGGCAATCCCGAGGATCGCTTTTCCGGGTATCAATGTTCCAACCATCCCTATAAATGTGGGAATCCCTAATAAATTTAATTTTGTTCCTGCCTTACCCATGCTACCCGAAAATGGTATTTCCAATGTTTCGCTACCGGTGATCCCGACCAGTGTGGTTTCAAATTCGCTAACAAAGGAAAACGAATACATCACATTTGCAGATAAGGACGGAAGAGTGGCCGGTACAATAAGAGCACAATCCTTACAGGATTTCAGAGATAATACTATTTTGGACAATGTGTATGTTCTAAACGTGCTTTCGAGTTTTGTTGGGATCGATCTGGTTGATGGCGTTACCGCAGGGGTAACTTCGGTAACAAACCTCATTGATGAATTCAATGACCTTGGCGTGGAATATTCTTCAGGGAATGGGGATTATGCCGAATGGCTCGAGCGGTGGGATCACACCGATCATTTAAGTGCGGGAGATATAGTTGCAGTAAAAGGTGGAAAGATAACCCGTGCGCTTTCAAACGCAGAACAGTTTATGGTGGTTTCCCGAAAACCAATCGTTTTGGGGAACGTACCTCAACAGGAATTAATTCCACTAGGTAATAGTGTGGCCTTTAGAGGTCAGGTGCCAGTTAAAGTTATAGGACCGGTAAACACGGGAGATTATATCATCGCGAACAGCGAAATTCTCGGATATGGTCTGGCTGTTGCTCCGGAAGCAATGACAACGAATGATTTCAAATTTGTGGTGGGAAGATCCTGGGAGGAGAATCTTCAGGAAGGTCCTAAAATAGTGAAAGCGGTAATAGGCGTGTACAATGGTGATTGGAATCACCGTGTAAAAAATATAGAAAACCGTCAAAAGGTTCTGGATAAAACGATAGAAACATTTGAAGAAAAACTGAAACGGATTGAGCAAAAACTAAATAATTCAGCAAATGAAAATACATATGCAAGTAAAGAATAGTCTCTGGATGAGAATGATCGTAATGTGCATTTGTTTGGGTTCCTATGCCCAGCAGAACAATGATCAAACCATGTACACATTGGAGCAGGCTCAAGCTTTTGCAGAGAGCGAGACCGTGCTTCAGGAATGGTTTAAGGATATGGAAACGCCGGGAATCACTATCTTGGATGGAGAAATGATCTTCAGTAAGGAAGCTTTAAAACTTATAGAGGATGTCGCTTACAGAAAATCCATTTACAAAAAAGACAGCTACACGTTTACCGATGTAAAATCTAGTTTGGAAAAACTGGAATTACAAAAAGCATTCTGGCAGATGATCGGGTTATATCCTGAAAACAAAGAGGCCATCCTTCAGTACATATACGCCTACGACGGAGTTATTCCTACCGACAAAGTGGTAACGGCATCCTTTTATACTTATGCCTTTTTCGATCCTGAGATCACAACCATTAAAAACGGAAAACCCGAAGTGTTGAGACCCGATATTTTTGAAGAATATTTACGGAGAACCAACGAGATCGTCTCCTACATAAAATACTTTCGAACTGTTTCCGAAGAAAATTAACAGGATCGATTAAAATTTAACTAGCCAATTACTATAGAAAAACCCTCGAAACGCAAATATCTGCGGAAAGAGGGTTTTCGAATTTTTCATAGTTTTAATAACCAAATTCTGTTTTGATCTTATCTGCTCTGTCCAGCATAAGATCTACGGTGATAAAGTCAACTTCTTCCTTATCGAATGCCCCCTGGTACGTACGCATGGCTTTTTTAGGTTCGCCCGTTTCTTCGTAGTAACGACCTAAATAATAATCTCCCAGAACGGTATCTGGATAGTCCTTTTTGGCCATGGTCGCAATCTCCCGCAGCGATTCCCATTGGTTCTTCTTTTCAGCGGCGGTACAGGTCGCTATATAGTCATTAACCCGAATAGCATTGGTTAATCCGAAGAGATCCTCAATCGTTTTATACTTATCGATAAGATATTGAGAGATGGGTGTTTCCATCTTCATTATAACATCTGAATATTCCTGCTTACTTATGGGGCGGTATACTGAAAATATTTTTTCTAAAGCTGAAGGGATTCCACGAGCGACCAGTGAATAGTGGGTGGCGCCTTCAAAATTATCGTAATGATACTGAAAGGTCTTACTGTCCAGAGGTTTTAGAGATTTGTTTAATGCTTCTGAAATTTCCATGAGATCCTTAATATCGTCGGTTCCGGTTGCCAGATAGTAGAAGATCTTAGATTCAATTGCCGGTATTCGTTGTGGAAGACGCTCATCCATCATGGGAGCGAGATCCGGACTCAGACTTATATAACCGTTGAACAACGGGGGATCTTTAAAGAGGTAGTAGTTAATATAATTTGCTGTAAAGTCGTGTCCCACTGCGATTATAAATTTAGCAGTACGATAGTTGCTGTCTATATATGGAATGAGTTCGAGTCCGATAAACTCAAAGAAATCTGCACCTTTATCTGAGGGTACAAAGTTGGTGTCGTCGTAGCTGCAATCCTCATACCTTGAATCACCCTGCATGATCCCAATTACGATCGATTCGGGCATATCCTCCCAATAACCGTAATAATCTACGTTACCTGCAACCGGTTCGAAAAGGTAGTTCGCATCCAGTACAATGACGATGGGATACACTTTTTCGACATTAGCTTCATAGTCTCTGGGAAGTTGAATTTTCAATCTTCGGCTTTCTCCAAGTTTTGCCGAATCGAATTCTTCATAGATGATCCGTGACTGTGCTATAGAGGCCACACTTATTAGAAGACAAAAAATGAGGGTAGTAAAAGATCTCATAAAGATAAATTTAGGTGTGAAGATAAGAATTTTTGAAAACGTGATTTTCAGAATAGAAAAATAATTCCCTATTCTTCGATCACTCTGTTGTAGATGGGAAGCATAAACAATGATAGGCCTCCAAAAATGATAAGCGACACAATATTAGAGGTCCAAACGATCCATCCAAAAGCCGTTCCCACTGTTGTAGCAATTCCGAATACAGCGAGTATTCCGGCAACAAAGAAAGGGTATGAGCCAAAGCCGCTGTTTGTAAATGCAAACGAAAAACTTCCTACTACAAAAGCAATGATAAGGGTTCCTGTGGAGATCGCGGAAGTTTCGTCGAGGGCAAATGTGGCGGTATAAAACGACAATAAGTAAAGCCCCCAGATAATAAAGGTATGGATGATGAACATCCCTTTTTTCTTCATTTTTACAATACTGAGAACACCTTCTTTCAGGCCTTTTACAAAAGCCATTACTTTTTGACGAAAAGCCGATCGGGAATACTTCAGAAAGGCCAAAAATAGAAGGCCTAAAACGATTAATCCCGCAAAAGCATATACGATCTTAACTACAGGAATGATTTCAGACAGATATGTGAAAAGCTCATCAAATTGCATAAACAGTGCAGCCAGGGTAAAGCCAAGTAGAAATAAAAGATCGACGACCCTTTCAGAAATGATGGTGCCAAATCCTTTTTCAAAAGGCACCTGTTCGTATTTACTTAAGACCACAGCCCGGGATATCTCACCACTCTTCGGAATAAAAATGTTCATTAAGTAAGCAATGGAGATGGCCATAAAATTATTGAGTAATTTTGGGTTATATCCCATGGGTTGCAGCATAAAACTCCATCGATATGCTCTAAACACATGGCTTATTATACTTAAGGACACTGCGAGTATCACAAAATAATAGTTGGCGTTCGAAAAATGGGTTTTAATCTCCGAAAGTTGATCGGGCGTGAACTGATTATAGGAATACCATATCAAGAAAACTCCCAATCCCAAAGGGATGGCAATTTTTAAGAATTTTATAAGTGAAGGTCTCAATTTAAGAGAGTAGGTTGTTTTCTTCGTTTGGAAAGACCAGTGCAGGCTTGAATTTTTTCGCCTCCTCGATATCCATGAGCGCATAGGTGATAAGAATAAGGATATCACCGGGTGCTACTTTTCGAGCAGCTGCCCCGTTTAAAGTGATCTCTCCACTTCCCCGTATTCCCGGAATGGCATAAGTTTCAAGGCGTTCGCCATTATTATTATTGACGATCTGTATTTTTTCACCTTCAATAATGTTGGCGGCATCCATAAGATCCTCATCTATAGTAATACTACCGATATAATTAAGATCGGCACCCGTTACTTTCACTCTGTGAATCTTCGATTTTACTACATGTATTTGCATGGTGCAAAGGTATTAATTTAAAGCCATATTATCTATTAACCGAACCTCCCCGGCAAAAGCGGCGAGAAATGCTCTATAGGCTTTGTTCTTGCGTTTTTGTTTTACCGTTTTTAATGAGTCCTCATTTGCGATCTCAAAATACTCCAGTTTCATATTGCTATTCAAAAACCGTTCCTTAACCAATGTATTGAGTTCGGCAATACTGTGACTCTTAAATTTTTTTTTCACTTCGGTAAGTACTTCGTTCAAAAGCGATGCTTCTTTTCGCTGTTTCTGACTTAGTCGTTTATTTCTCGAACTCATTGCAAGACCATTCGGCTCTCTAACTATAGGGCATCCCACAATATTAACATCCAGATCCTCGATCTCCACCAGTTTTTTTACTATTTGTAATTGTTGAAAATCCTTTTGCCCGAAATAGGCATTGTGTGGATTGATCATCCTAAAAAAGATAGATAGTATGGTGCCTACCCCGTCAAAATGTCCTTTCCGGTGTTTGCCCTCCATTTGGTTTTCGAGTCCGCCGTACCTAAAATGTTTCGAGGTCACTTTTTCGTTGTACAGGCTCGAAACCGATGGATTAAACACCAAAATATTACCTGCAAGTGTTTTAATTAATTTGAGGTCGCTTTCCAGGGTTCTGGGATATTTTGCCAGATCCTTAGGGTTGTCGAATTGCGTGGGATTCACAAAAATACTTACAACCGTCACTTCGTTTTCATCAACAGAACGGGCTATGAGCGATAGATGACCTTGATGTAAAGCACCCATGGTAGGGACAAAGCCTATTTTTTTTTGATTCTCTCTAAACGAATTAAGTTTATTTATGAGGGATTTTTTGTCGGTGTAAACGACCATAGAATTTTTTTAAGAGCGTGTAAAATTAATATATTAACGGCAATCTTCATAAATTTTCGTAATTTTGCGTGTTTTTAAACACAATACCAACCCAGTATCGAATTTTATAGTAAGCGACAAAAGATTTTCAGATTAATTTTTGTCGATACTTATATCGTGCCAATAAAAAATATTTGATCAATGATGAAAGATAAAAGAGTCTTGTATGTGTCTTCGGAAGTAATTCCTTACCTTCCCGAGACCGAGATTTCTTCAATGTCGTTTGAAGCTCCACGAATGGTTAACAACAATGGCGGACAGATTCGCATTTTCATGCCTCGGTATGGAAACATTAACGAGAGGAGACACCAGTTACATGAAGTTATTAGATTATCGGGAATGAACCTAGTGATCAATGACCTCGACATGCCATTAATTATAAAAGTTGCTTCTATTCCGAAAGAAAGAATGCAGGTTTATTTTATTGATAACGAAGATTACTTTAAACGTAAGGCTACCTATGCCGACGAGGAGGGTAATTTCTTTAAAGACAATGATGAACGGGCAATTTTCTTTGCAAAAGGAGTCATTGAAACCGTGAAAAAATTAAACTGGTCACCCGATATTATTCATGTTCACGGCTGGCTTGCATCTTTCTTGCCGTTATATCTTCGGAATTACTACGGAAACGAACCACTTTTTGAAAACAGTAAAATAGTTACTTCGGTATACAATCAAGACTTCAATGAAACGTTAAACGATAAGTTGATCGATAAGATCATGTTCGACGGAATTGAAGAAGAGGACATCGCAGAGTTAAAAGAGCCTAACTATGTGAACATGATGAAGATCGCTATTAAGAATTCGGATGCAGCCATCATTGCATCCGAAGAAATTCCGGAAGCATTGTCTGAGTATCTCGACAATTTGGATAAACCTGTGTTAAAGTATCACAATATGGATGAATTTTCGGAGGCGTTTTTAGAATTTTACCAATCCAAAGTATTGGATTAACACACATTAAATTGCTTATGAAGTTTAAGAATACATTGCCTGTTCTATTGGCAATCTTAGTAGCTATAATAGGATTCACCTCCTGTGAAGAAGATTTTAATACTATTGGTTCCGAGATCATTGGTGACCAGAATATTAACGCACAACTGGATGAATCCGGAACCGTAATTGCCTACAGTCATAAATTAACTCCGGTGCAAACTAACGGTTTGCCTGTATATCAGCTTGGAATCTATAACGACCCAGTTTTCGGAAAATCTACAGTGAATTGGTTATCTCAGGTTACTTTGGAATCTACCGACCCCAATTTTGGCGATTCTACCGAGCTGGAAGAAGTGTTCCTGTATCTCCCTTATTTTAGTACCGAGGAGGTTGTTGATGAAGAAACCACTTATTCGCTGGACTCAATCTACGGAAACACTCCCATTACAATCGAAATTTATGAATCCAATTATTTTTTAAGGGATTTTGATCCGAATACTGGACTGCAGGAAACACAAAAATACTACTCAAATGAAGGGCCTACCTTCGAGAATTTTCTGGGAGAGCTACTACTTACCATAGAAGATTTTAAGCCCAGTAATGAAAAGATTGTAGTTGTCGAGGATGACCCGACAACCACTGAGGTGAACGAGGAAGAAGCATTGATCCCCGGTTTAAGAGTCGAGTTACCCGTGGAGTTCTTTAAGGAAAAGATCATCGATATGGAAGGGTCGTCGGAGTTGCTTAACAATAACAATTTTCGGGAGTATTTCAGAGGGCTTTATTTTAAGGTTTCTTCCCCAACTAATGACGGAAATCTGTTTTTCTTCGATGCGGCAAACGCTACCATAACGTTAAACTACACTTTTGAAGGAGAAGATCCTGAAGATCGAATTGACGCAGCTTTAACGCTGCTTTTTAATGCCATTAGTGTCAATGTATACGAGAACAATCTGCCTACTTCTATTGTAAGCGATCTGCTTAATGTAAATGAGACCGAAGGTGAAGAGACCTTATATCTTCGAGGTGGTGACGGTATCATTACCATTGTAGAGCTTTTTGGGGAGGATACAGATAATGATGGAGTACCGGAAGAACTTGAAGATCTTCGTGAAAAAGAATGGTTAATTAATGAAGCCAACCTAATGTTCTACGTAGATCAAAACAGGGTAGTTGGGGGGTCTAACGAGCCCGAACGAATTATAATTTACGATATTAACAACGGTACCCTGCTCATTGATTACACATTGGATATTACTTCGGGTGAAGAACCTATCGATGCTTTTTCACAGCATTTTGGACGACTGGAACGGGGAAGTGATAGTGATGGAGATTTTTACAAGATGCGGATTACCAACCACATAAGTAACTTAATCAATAAGGACTCTACTAATGTGAGGCTAGGTGTTATGGTTTCTCAGAATGTTAAAGTTCCGGATTTTGTTGATCTTAAAAACCCAGATCTGTTAAATATTGAAAAAGTGCCCGCAACAAGCGTGGTGTCTCCTCAGGGAACGATACTGCATGGAAACAGATCCTCTAACGAGAATAAAAGACTGAAGCTTCAGATTTATTATACCGAACCTAACTAACAACAAGCTGTTATGTGTGGAATTGTAGGCTATATTGGAAAAAGAGATGCGTATCCTATTATTATCAACGGACTAAAACGTCTGGAATATCGTGGATATGATAGTGCCGGAGTTGCATTATACGATGGCACCGATATTCAATTGGCCAAAACCAAAGGAAAGGTCGCCGACCTTGAAGCACTTGCAGACAGGAAGATAAAAAAGAACGGAACACTTGGGATTGGTCATACCCGATGGGCCACTCACGGAGTTCCAAATGATGTGAACTCTCATCCTCATTACTCACAAAGCGGTGATCTGGTAATTATCCACAACGGTATTATTGAAAACTATGCCTCAATAAAAAAGGAACTTATTAAACGTGGGTATACGTTCACGTCCGATACCGATACTGAAGTTCTTGTAAATCTTATTGAAGACGTAAAAAAGAACGAAAAAGTTAAGCTGGGAAAGGCGGTGCAAATTGCTTTAAATCAGGTGGTGGGTGCTTACGCCATCGCATTGTTCGATAGGAACAAGCCCGACGAGATCGTAGTTGCCAAATTGGGTAGCCCGCTGGCCATCGGAATTGGTGAAGATGAATTCTTTGTTGCCAGTGATGCCTCTCCTTTTATAGAATTTACTAACAATGCTATTTATCTTAAGGATGAGGAAATGGCGATCATACGTCGCGGGCGGGATGTAAAAGTTAGAAAAATTAAGGACGATAGCCTGGTGGCTCCCTACATTCACGAGTTGCAGCTAAACCTTGAGCAGATCGAGAAAGGCGGGTTCGATCATTTTATGCTGAAGGAGATCTACGAACAACCTTCTGTAATTAAGGACACGTATCGTGGACGGTTATTAGCGAATAAGGGAATTATTAAACTTGGCGGACTCGAAGATTATATTGAGAAGTTTACCAATGCAGATCGTATCATTATTGTGGCCTGTGGAACTTCCTGGCATGCCGGATTGGTGGCAGAATATATTTTTGAAGACCTTGCACGTATCCCTGTGGAAGTGGAATATGCGTCCGAATTCAGATACCGAAATCCTATTATTACCGAAAAGGATGTGGTGATCGCTATCTCCCAAAGTGGTGAAACTGCCGATACGCTGGCAGCCATTAAACTTGCGAAGGAAAAAGGAGCTTTTGTTTATGGAATTTGCAACGTTGTGGGATCAACCATTTCGCGTGAAACTCATAGCGGCACCTATACTCATGCCGGCCCCGAAATTGGTGTGGCATCCACGAAAGCCTTTACTACACAGATCACGGTGTTAACCATGATAGCCTTAAAATTGGCAAAGGTGAAAGGCACAATATCTCACAGTGACTATATGCTGCATTTGCGTGAACTGGAGACCATACCTGCCAAAGTCGAAGAAGCACTGCAAAGTGATGCACATATTAAAGTAATAGCAGAAGAATTTAAGAACGCCCGAAACTTTTTATATCTGGGAAGAGGTTACAATTTCCCGGTTGCGCTGGAAGGTGCACTAAAGCTTAAGGAAATTTCCTATATCCATGCCGAAGGCTATCCAGCCGCTGAAATGAAACACGGTCCCATCGCACTTATTGATGAGGAAATGCCGGTGGTGGTGATCGCTGTAAACAGTAATCATTACGAAAAAGTGGTGAGTAACATTCAGGAGATAAAATCCAGAGCCGGACGAATCATTGCCGTTGTTACTGAAGGAGATACTCTGGTAAAAGAAATGGCAGATTATATTATGGAAGTCCCTCATACCCCGGAATCCCTTACTCCATTGGTTACGACCATTCCGCTGCAGTTATTGTCCTATCACATAGCCGTGATGCTAAACCGAAATGTGGATCAACCGCGAAATCTCGCCAAGTCGGTTACCGTAGAGTAATTTTAACCATACTTGCAATCCCGTGAAATAAAAGTTTTACTTTTATTCTATGCAAGTCATCAATCTCATATCGGGTCCAAGAAATATTTCTACAGCGTTAATGTACTCGTTTGCACAACGGGAAGATTTTAACGTCCTCGATGAACCGTTTTACGGTTATTATTTAAAGAATTCCGACAAAGCTGCCGATCATCCTTCGAAGGATGAGATACTTGCCACCATGGAACTTAATCCGGAGGTTGTTGTAAAGGGAATCAACGACCTGGCAGGGATAAAACATATATTTGTAAAAGGGATGGCTCATCATTTTCTTGACAAGAACCCCGAATTTTTATTCGACTGGCAGAATGTGATCCTTATTCGACATCCTCAAAAATTAATAGCCTCTTTTTCCCGAGTGATCGATGCCCCCAAACTAAATGATATAGGTTTGAAACGCGCAGCCGAATTGTTTTTATTTCTAAAGGAGCACGATAAGACTCCATTGGTAATTGATAGCGACGAACTTTTATTGGATCCGGAAAACTATCTGAAGAAATTGTGCAGACTTTTGGATATTCAGTTCGACCAGGCGATGCTGTCCTGGCCCAAAGGCGGTATTCCCGAAGACGGAGTCTGGGCAGCCCATTGGTATGCCAATGTTCACAATTCGGAAGGGTTTAAAGCTGGAATCTCTAAGGATCACAGTATCCCCGAACATTTGCAGGCATTATTAAAGGAGGCTATGCCGTATTACGAAACTTTAAAAAAGAACATAGTACTAAACGATTGATATGCTACAACACTTCGACCCGCGAAATAACAATATTCAGGTTTTTATAAAGGACAGATTATACCCGAGAGAAGCAGCGAAAGTTTCGGTTTTTGACAGCTCGGTGCAAGGGGGAGACGCCGTTTGGGAAGGGTTACGGGTATATCCTGAAGGTATAGTGTGCTTGGACAAGCATCTTACACGCTTGCAGGAAAGTGCCAAGACCTTGGCATTTACCGATATTCCGTCAAAGGAAATGATAAAAAGGGCCATTAAGGAAACGCTGGACGCCAATGGCATGAACAACGACACACATATTCGGTTAACGCTTACCCGTGGAGAAAAGATCACCAGTGGTATGGACCCACGGCTTAACCAAAATGGCTCCTGCCTTATCGTGCTGGCAGAATGGAAGCCTTTGGTATACGATAACAACAGCGGGATAAAAGTGATAAGTAGTAGTCAGCGTAGAAATGCACCTCAGTTTCTGGACAGTAAGATCCATCACAACAATCTCCTCAATAACATTCTCACAAAAATACAGGCCAATGTAGCGGGAAAGGATGCCGGACTCATGCTCGATGAACGCGGTTTTGTTGCCGAATTGAACGGAAGTAATCTGTTTATGGTGAAAAATGAGAAGGTATATACTCCCTTTGGACATGCCTGTTTACCGGGTATTACAAGAAATACCGTAATGGAAATGTGTGCAGCTGAAGGGATCGCGATCGAGGAAGCCGACTTGAGTTTGTCTCAATTTATAAATGCCGATGGTGTCTTTGCCACGGGAACCATGGGAGAACTTACTCCGGTGGTCGAAATTGACGGGCGTTCGATCCCAAAAGAGGATGCGTTGATGCAAAATGTATTGAAACTGTTCAAAAAGAAGGTGAGAGGTTATTGCGAATCCTTTTAACCGGAAACTTTTAAAAAGCAGGAGTTGGGGCAGTGATTGAAGCAGCTTACCGCGTAAGGCGGAAAGCACGGTTCTCTGTAGCTTTAGCGAAAGAGAAGCCCCCATAAAAACCAATCGAAAAGTACTTCAAATTTTTAGGCGAATCCGTTGCAAATTTAAAAGAGAAAAAACTATCTTTGCACCGTTGAAAATCAGGGTGCTTTTCTCACCCATAGATAACTAAAAATTAAACAAGTACAGCATGTCACAAGTTACAGGAAAAGTTGCACAGATTATTGGCCCGGTAGTAGACGTTACGTTTGCTAATGGTGCTGAACTTCCGAAGATCTACGATTCACTAGAAGTAGATAACAATGGAAATAAATTGATCCTTGAAGTACAATCACACGTAGGTGAAAACACCGTACGTACCATTTCTATGGACTCTACCGATGGTTTAAGCCGTGGGGTAGATGCTGTTGCAACAGGAGCGCCTATACAGATGCCCATTGGCGAGGAAGTATACGGACGTCTTTTTAATGTAATTGGTGATGCGATCGACGGAATTGGAAACTTGCCAAAAGCAGGTGACGATGGTTTACCTATTCACCGTGAAGCACCAAAATTTGAAGACCTTTCTACTTCTACTGAAGTTCTTTTTACAGGGATCAAGGTCATCGACCTTATTGAGCCTTATGCAAAAGGAGGAAAGATCGGTTTATTTGGTGGAGCCGGAGTAGGTAAAACGGTATTGATCCAGGAGCTTATTAACAATATTGCGAAGGGACACGGTGGATTGTCTGTATTTGCCGGAGTGGGAGAACGTACTCGTGAAGGGAATGACTTACTTCGTGAGATGCTTGAGTCGGGAATTATTCGTTATGGAGACGATTTCCTTCACTCTATGGAAAATGGGGGATGGGATCTGTCTAAGGTAGATAAAGAAAAAATGAAAGAATCGAAAGCGACTTTCGTATTCGGACAGATGAACGAACCTCCCGGAGCACGTGCACGAGTAGCACTTTCCGGTCTTACCATTGCTGAGTATTTCCGTGATGGAGCGGGTGACAGTCAGGGGAAAGACGTACTCTTCTTCGTAGATAACATTTTCCGATTTACACAAGCGGGATCTGAGGTATCGGCACTACTTGGTCGTATGCCTTCTGCGGTGGGATATCAGCCAACATTAGCAACCGAGATGGGTGCGATGCAGGAGCGAATTACTTCAACCAAAAAAGGATCTATTACATCGGTTCAGGCGGTATATGTACCTGCAGATGACCTTACCGATCCGGCGCCGGCAACAACCTTTGCCCACCTGGATGCAACCACTGTATTATCGCGTAAGATTGCCGAGCTGGGTATTTATCCTGCGGTGGATCCATTGGATTCTACTTCGCGTATCCTTACAGCCGATATTCTTGGAAAAGAGCATTACGACTGTGCGCAACGTGTAAAAGAGTTGTTACAGCGATATAAGGAATTACAGGATATTATTGCCATTCTTGGGATGGAAGAACTTTCGGAAGAAGATAAAATGGCGGTAGGACGTGCACGTCGTGTACAGCGTTTCCTTTCTCAGCCTTTCCACGTGGCAGAACAGTTTACAGGTATTCCCGGAGTATTGGTAGATATCAAGGAAACCATCAAAGGATTTAATATGATCATGGATGGCGAATTGGATCACTTACCGGAAGCTGCTTTTAACCTGAAAGGGACCATTGAAGAAGCGATCGAGGCCGGAGAGAAAATGTTAGCGGAAGCGTAAAATAGTATTCAGTATGCAGGTGCAGTTTACAGAACTGCCTACCGCAACTGAGTATTGAAAACTAAAAACTATGCACTTAGAAATAGTAACTCCAGAAGCCCAATTGGTGTCGGGTGAAGTTGAATCGGTAACAGTTCCCGGTGTTGAAGGGCCTTTTCAGATGTTAAATAATCACGCAGCTATTGTTTCATTACTTACTGCAGGTAAAGTAAAATTTAAAGGCAACCCAACTATCGCTGAAGGTTTTGAAAAGAAATTCACTAAGGATGCCGATGGGAAATGGGTACTGGAAATTAACGGTGGTACCGTAGAGTGTAATAACAATAACATTATTGTATTGGCTGATTAAGTTTAAGTAACTCAGTCCTGAAGATCCCGGATTCTGTTTAAGAGTCCGGGATTTTTATTTAAAGGTAATTTATTCTTCTTAGTTTGGATGTTTTCGGCTTTGGAATCGATGTATCCCAAACTTTTAAAAGCCGTTTTATGGCGTGGCAAATAGCTACTTTTAGTTAAAGATACTTAAATTTGAACCATGGATGATTTTCCGAAAAACCTTCAGATAAAACTGGATTCCAGAACCAAAGATTACTCCATGCGTCGGTTGGGTACTTCAACTCAATTAATTGATTTTTCTTCGAATGATTATCTGGGTTTTAGTACTTCGGAAGAAATATATAGCAGGGCATTACAAATCCTAAAAGAAAACGCCTTGCAATATAATGGTGCAAGCGGCTCGCGTTTATTAACCGGAAATCATAAGGTATTCACAATGGCTGAAAATTACCTCGCGAACGTTAACAATGCTGACGCTGCACTTATCTTTAATAGTGGTTTTGATGCCAACCTCGGTCTCTTAAGCAGTGTGCCTCAACGCGGAGATCTTATTCTGTATGACGAATTCTGTCATGCATCCATTAGAGACGGCATACGGATGAGCAATGCAAAGGCCTTAAAGTTTGAGCACAACAACCTGGAGCATTTGACAACAATAGCCGAAAGGGAGAGGGCGAGTCATAATGAAATCTATGTAGTGACCGAATCGGTTTTTTCTATGGATGGGGATACTCCGCACTTAAAAGCAATGACGGCGCTTTGCACCCGGTTCAAGCTACGGTTGATCGTTGATGAAGCCCATGCACTGGGCGTTGTGGGAACGGGAAAGGGACTTATTTACGAACAAGGTCTGGAGAAGCACATTTTTGCTCGGGTCTTTACTTTTGGGAAGGCACTGGGTTGTCATGGTGCCGCAATACTTGGAAGTCATACCCTTATCGAATATCTCGTTAATTTCTCCCGTAGTTTTATTTATACAACAGCACTGCCTCCACATGCGGTTGCAAGCATTCTGGCGGCATATGAACAGCTTTCCTCTGCTGAGGGAATTAAACGAGTGAAAGCACTAAAAAACAATATAGAAATGTTTCGATCATCGGTTGGGAACAATCAACTGAGTGAACGTTTTTTGACCTCCGATTCTGCCATACATTCATGTATTATTCCAACAAACGAAGTTGTTAAGGCGGTTTCTGAAAAACTAAAAACAAAGGGTTATGATGTTAGGCCTATTCTATCCCCAACGGTTCCCATGGGGCAGGAGCGTTTGCGAATTTGTGTCCATAGTTATAATACCGAGGCACAGATTAACAGCTTGTGCAATATTTTAAAGGATGAATTAAATGAGATCGCTCTTTAACGTCGATCATTCAAGCTTTCCGTAACTTTATTCCATGAAAAACAACACCTATTTTATTACCGGAATTTCTACTGAAGTTGGAAAAACCATAGTTTCGGCAATGGTAACTGAGGCCTTGATGGCAGACTACTGGAAACCCGTCCAGGCCGGGGAACTTGAGAATCCCGACAGCGGGAAAGTGAAGGATCTAATCTCAAATTCCAAATCTGAATTCCATAAAAGTGCCTTCGAACTCACCAGCCCTATGAGTCCGCATGCTGCGGCCCAAGTGGATGGGGTTTCAATATCCCTGAAATCGATACACAGACCGAGTACGACAAATCACTTAGTAATTGAGGGTGCCGGAGGATTGTTGGTGCCTATAAATGACAAGGAAACTATGGTAGATCTCATTCAACCCGATGATAAGGTGATCCTGGTTTCGCGACATTATTTGGGAAGTATTAACCACACCTTACTCTCCATTGAACTGTTAAAGCAACGCAATCTGGAGGTCTTCGGAATTATTTTTAGCGGTAGTGAACATAAAAGTACCGAATCTGTCATCGCTAAAATGACTGGCGTTCCTATACTTGGAAGAATTGATGAAGAACCCTATTTTGACAAGAATGTGGTAGCTGAATATGCTGAAATTTTAACTCCGGTACTCATATAAGTTGAATCGTTTAAAGCTGATGAATACAGTGATGTTTGCTACCTTTACCATAAAATTGAATGATGTCGCTTCAGAACCGGGATAAAAAACACATCTGGCATCCGTTAACCCAGCACAAGACCAGTGAAGGAGCTCTAGCGATCGTTGCGGCCAAAGGGGTTTATTTGTACGATGAAAAAGGGAACGGATATATAGATGCCATCGCTTCCTGGTATACGGCCATGTACGGCCATTGTAATGAAAAGATCACTTCGGCAGTTGCTGCCCAGATGCTTCGTTTGGATCATGTTGTTTTTACGGGTTTTACCCACGAACCGGCAATTGATCTTTCTGAAAAACTTATTTCAATTCTACCTGAGAACCAGCAAAAGATCTTTTTTAACGACAACGGTTCGACAGCCGTAGAAGTAGGAATAAAAATGGCGCTGCAGTACCACCACAACAAGGGGTTTAAAAAGAATACGCTAGTAGCCTTTGAGGAAGGTTTTCATGGAGACACCTTTGGGGCGATGAGCGTTTCGGGACTATCGGTTTATAACGGGCCATTTGAAGAATTTTTTCTGAAGGTAGAGCGCATTCCCGTTCCTAACGGAGCTAATGAAAATGAGATCCTCAGTAGACTCGAAATCATTTTTTCTGAAAATGACTGTGCTGCCTTCGTCTACGAACCTTTGGTACAAGGTGCTGCAGGTATGAAAATGCATTCGAGGGAGGGACTTGAGAAAATACTGAAGCTGTGTAAAAGGAATAATGTTCTTTGTATTGCCGATGAGGTGATGACCGGATTCGGAAAAACCGGGAAACATTTTGCTTCCAATCATCTTAACACCCAACCCGATATCATTTGTCTTAGTAAAGCCCTTACTGCCGGGATGATGCCGATGGGAATTACGAGTTGTACACAGGATATATTTGATGCTTTTCTCGATGATGCTATTGGGAAGGGCTTTTTTCATGCCCATACCTATAGTGCAAATCCGTTAGCATGCGCCGCGGCAATTGCCGGGATAGACCTGTTGTGCTCTAAGGAGATTCAGCTCGCTATAGAACGTATAGAAGCACAACATAAGCAATTTTTAATACGGATTATAGACCATCCAAAAGTCAGTGCAGTTCGGCAATTGGGAGTTATTCTTGCTTTAGACCTTAAAACGGAAATGGAGCGATATGGTGATCTTAGGAATCGATTATACGATCACTTTATGACCGACGGAATTTATCTTAGACCTCTCGGGAATACCATATATATCCTCCCGCCATATTGTATTACGAATTCTGAATTGAAGAAGATCTATGACAGTATTTTAAAGGCCCTGAAGATCTTTTAATCGTTATCTAACAAGTTGACGGTTTCGTTTGAATCTGAAAGATGGACTTCCATAAATTGATAGCTCCAAACATCGTTTTGTTCGTTTCCAATTACCTTCAATACTCCTGTTCCATCCGGGCCTTTTATGGGTACGGTCACGTCCAAAGAGGTAGTTCCATTTGAAGTGTGTATGTTTCCTGTGGTCATTCCGCTAATTTCTATGGGCTCCCCTAATGCTGAAATTATTATTTCGTTTTGTTGCACGCGGGACATGGCTTCCTTCACTCCGTCACTTTCCTGAATTATGCTGGTAACTCCCCAAAATAAGCCGCCTACGATGGCAATAATACCGATCAATAGCATGATCCCACATCCGGTGGGGACCGCCCATTTCCAGTTTCGACCAAACCATCCCTTGTGCTGCTGATTTTCTTCCATTTTAAATTATTTTAAGGGGAGTTAAAAGTTAATTACCTTTATTTTTGCAGCAAATTACTAAAAAAGCAAGTGTCTTGATCAGTATTTTATCCATTGCATCCATTTCGGCATTAGGAGTTTCTTCGGAAGAGATATGGAGATCCTATAACGCAAGAACTCCCCTTTTTACCGAAATGAGAGACAACGACGGATCTTTTTCAGAAAAACCGAGATGGGTTTCTAAGCTTACTTTTGATGGAGAATCTGCTTTACAGCAACTTCAGAAGGAAAATACTGGATATAAAAAACTGGATCGCACCGTTTTACTCGCTATAGCTGCCGCGAAAAGTTCTTTTTTGCCTGAAGCTTTTTCAGAAAAACGAGTGGGTGTTAACATCGGGTCTTCGAGAGGTGCTACTGCATTATTTGAACAGTACCACAATCAGTACAGATTGGAAGGCAAGGTTTCTGCTTATGCTTCCCCGACTTCCACATTAGGGAACATATCCTCATGGGTGGGCCAGGAATTGGGAATTAGAGGCGTTGAGATTGAACATTCGGTGACCTGTTCTACAGCCATGCACGCCATGTTAAACGGGATAGCCTGGCTTGAAGCAAGGATGGCCGATGTCTTTTTGGTAGGTGGAAGCGAAGCGGCACTAACACCCTTTACTTTTGCGCAGATGGATGCGTTAAAATTGTACTCCAGGAAAAGTAATGCGATAGCTTGTGAGTCCATGAAATTTGATAAGAAACGTAATTCTATGGTTTTAGGAGAGGGGGCGGCAGTTGCGGTTTTAGCAAAAGGACAGCATGCTAAAGCCATTGGAGTGATCGCCGGCTATGGATTTGCTTCAGAAAAGCTGGAACACGGGAGTTCCATTTCAGAAAATGCAGCATGTTTACAGAAGTCAATGAAAATGGCACTCGAGAATGCAGGCATGGACACTGTAGACGGTATTGTGATGCATGCTCCGGGAACGGTAAAGGGCGATATGGCAGAGCTAAATGCTATTGATACTGTATTTAACAGAAAGCGCCCGTTACTCACTTCAAACAAATGGCTCATTGGGCATACTTTTGGTGCCAGTGGGATGATGAGTGTGGAAATGGCGGTCTTGATGCTTCAGCGTAACAGGTGGATAGAAAATCCTTTTTACAACAGCATAGGACAACAGAAAAAGCTTCGATCGATCATGGTAAACGCAGTTGGTTTTGGTGGAAATGCTGTTAGTATAATTGTTTCCAAACCTTGAGAATTCGTATTTATTTTAATTATTTTTGAAGTCTGCACAGGGATTTACGGCCCATAATTAAACAAGATCAACTATGAAGGTTATAAAACACGACTGGACCAGAGAAGAGATACTGGAAATTTACAATAAACCCTTAATGGAGTTACTTTACGAAGCAGCAACAATACACAGAGAGTTCCACGATCCCAATCAAGTGCAGGTATCTACGCTCTTGTCTATCAAAACGGGTGGCTGTCCGGAGGATTGCGGGTATTGTCCGCAAGCGGCTCGTTACCACACGAATATTGAAGGAAATGATCTTATGAGTGTGCAGCAGGTTAAGGCACAGGCTTTACGGGCGAAAGCTTCCGGAAGTTCCAGAGTATGTATGGGTGCGGCATGGAGAAATGTTAAGGATGGAGAAGAATTCGATCAGGTTTTGGAAATGGTACGTACCATTAACAAACTGGATATGGAAGTGTGTTGTACTTTGGGAATGATCACCGAGAATCAGGCAAAACGTCTGGCAGAGGCAGGATTATATGCCTACAACCACAATTTGGATACCAGTGAGGATTACTATAAGGATGTGATCTCCACACGTGCGTTTAAAGACCGTTTGGACACCATTGAAAATGTGAGAAAGACCAATGTTACGGTTTGTAGCGGAGGAATTATAGGCATGGGTGAAAAGCTGGAAGACCGTGCAGGGATGCTGGTCGCATTAGCATCATTAAATCCTCAACCCGAATCGGTTCCCATAAATGCCTTGGTGGCCGTAGAGGGTACCCCTATGGAAGAAATAGAGCCGGTCTCTATTTGGGAAATGATAAGAATGGTTGCCACTACGCGAATCATAATGCCGCAAACACAAGTTCGACTGTCGGCGGGACGCACCGGGATGAGCCGTGAGGGACAAGCCATGTGTTTCTTTGCAGGGGCAAATTCTATTTTTGCAGGAGATAAATTGTTGACCACGCCAAATCCCGATGTAAATGAGGATATGGAAATGTTTAAAACATTGGGGCTACAGCCAATGGCGCCCTTTGTGAAAAAGGCACAACCTGAAACAGTTGAGGCAGCTCATTCTGTATTACAACCTATGGGAGAAAAGCCAAAATGGACCCGTCCGGGACATACTATAGAGCGTAACGAAGAAGCCAAGCAAAAAGCAAAGGCGGCTCAATAAATTTTCGATCTTATTAAATAAATTTCAATCCTGTTCGTTTTAAAGCAAACAAAAGTTAATTCTATGAAAAATTTAGTCTTAGTGCTACTGTTGGCAGTAGCTGTAGTTTCCTGTAATAAGGATGACGATAATGGAAACGCCAATTGTGCCGATCCCAATGGTTTGGTCATCGATCTATTAGGGAGTACCAATGTAAAGATAAGCTGGGGTACCGGTGGAGAAACTGCCTGGCAGATCGAATACGGGCCAACAGGTTTTGAACTGGGAACAGGAACTGTGATCCAGACCTCACAAATTAGTTATCTAATAAACGGACTGGAACCCGGAACCGGTTACGAAGTCTATTTGCGTTCCAACTGCGGATCGGATGGATTTAGTGACTATATCTCTATAAGTTTTGTGACCTTAACCGGGAATCCGAATTGTAACGCACCATCAGACCTTAGTTTAGGACTAATTACTTCGAGTACTGTAGAATTTAGTTGGTTAGAAAATAACGAAACGGCCTGGCAGATCGAATACGGAATTTCCGGATTTACCATAGGTACGGGAACCGTAGTTGAGACCTCTCAGAATGTTTATACTATAACCGGATTATCACCCTCTACCACTTATGAGATCTACGTACGTGCCAATTGTGGCTCGGACGGATTCAGTGAATATTCGGATGCCCTAGTGGTTACGACCACTCCATAAGGCATTGACATATATTGTTGCACGGGCCGGTCTAAAGACCGGCCTTTTTGTGTTTATAGAATCCTCGATGCTAAGTGAATGTTATATGCGTGAAGATTTGTATTTTTATGCGATCGAAACCATTTATGCAATTACAGGAAATAGACAGAGTTGAAACGATCACCCCCGGTGACTTTCGCAAAAAATATTTGAAACCTCAAAAGCCCGTTGTTATTGAACGTCTTATTGAGGATTGGCCTGCGTATGTAAAATGGGATCTAGACTATATGGCTCACATAGCAGGAGAAAAGGAAGTCCCCTTATACGACGACCGACCCGTAGATTATAAGGATGGTTTTAATGAGCCTCATGCGAAGATGAAAATGGCAGACTATATAGAGCTGCTAAAACGCGAACCTACCAAATACCGTATCTTCCTGTGGAATATTTTAAAGGAAATACCACAATTACAAAAGGATTTTACGTATCCTGATTTTGGTATAAAGCTTATGAAAGGATTGCCTATGTTGTTCTTTGGCGGGACAGACAGCTATACGTTTATGCATTACGATATTGATCTGGCGAACATCTTTCATTTTCACTTTCACGGAAAAAAGGAGGTGATATTATTCGATCAGGACCAAAATGACTTTCTGTATAAAGTTCCGCATTCACTTATTACCCGAGAGGATATCAATTTTGCCGATCCGGACTACGATAAGTGGCCGGCATTGAAAAAAGTGAAGGGTTTTAAAACCCATCTGGAGCATGGAAATGTATTGTATATGCCTGAAGGATATTGGCATTATATGCGCTATATCACTCCGGGGTTTTCTATGAGCTTACGGGCAATTGCGCGTAATCCGAAGAATCTTGGAAAAGCGCTTTACAACATTTTTATTATGCGCCATTTTGATAATATGATGAGGCGCATAAAAGGACAGGACTGGATTGATGCCAAGAATGAAAAGGCTATTAGGCGTACTCACAGAAAGCTGAAGATGGAGGGGATTGGTAGTTCGTAGTAGGCAGTTGGCAGAGAACAGTTTGCAGTGGGCAGTTTGAGATTTACTTAGATTTATTTACCCGATGAGTTCTTTGATCTTTTCATACACCAGATGGCTCTCCCAACCGCGATAGAGCAGGTAATCGGCTAATTTTTTTCTTTTTTTCTGAAGGTCTTTTTCTGAAGTAAGACTTGCAAAGCGTTTTTCGGCCAAGCTGTGAAAGGTGTTGAAGTATTCCGGATCGGTAATCTCTTTTAGTGCCAGTTTGATGTTGTATTGCGAAATATTCCTGAATTTGAGCTCCTGAATGATGCGTTTTTTCCCCCATTTCTTTGTTCTGAATTTTCCTCTGGCAAAAGCCTGTGAAAAGCGGGATTCGTTTAAGAAATCATGTTGTAAAAGATGATGGATAACTATATCGATAGCTTCCGGGATCATTCGCATATCCCGTAATTTTTGATTTACCTCCTTATGACACCGTTCCTGATAAACGCAATAGCGTTCCATACGGCGTTTGGCTTCTTCAACGGTATATGTAGTATGAGTGGACACTATGCGAAGATAAAAATTCCGCATATGAGGAAGGAAGTGGATTGGTGTTTTCTTAAGAATATTTCTGCAGCCGGTTTCAGATTTTAACTTGAAGGTTCTTTAAACACTGCGTTAGGGATTGAAGGAAGCTACCTCGTCTTCGCTCGCTTTGGCGGGCAAGCGTGTAGCCCGGAAAGCCCGACAGGGAAGTAAACGAAGTTTTACTTCACTGGAACGCCCTAAAAAAGGACATAAAAAAACCCTCCATAACGTTACGCCAAGGAGGGTAATTCTTATTTTATCTCTTCTCCGTTTTTATCGAGGAAGTGATATTCAAGATACGTGTAAGCGTCTCTAGGTTGAATTTTAACCCATTTTTTGTGCTCCATGAACCACTTGGTTCGCACAGATGGAAATCCTTTTGTTAAAAAGGCTGCTATAAAAGGATGCGTATTTAACGTAATCTTTTTATAGTCTTTTTTGAAGAGTCTTTTAAGCTCTTCGGTAATTCGTTGTACAACGATGATAGGCGCTTCAATCTCGCCGTCGACACCAATGTTGGGGTCTTCTTCGCGAGTTTTAATATTCATTTCAGGCCTTACGCGTTGTCGGGTAATTTGAATCAACCCGAATTTACTGGGGGGTAGGATCTTGTGTTTTGCTCTGTCGTCCTTCATCTCTTCACGAAGGTGATTATAGAGTTTTTTGCGGTTTCCGGCATGACTCATGTCGATAAAATCGACAACGATTATGCCTCCCATATCCCGTAAACGTAATTGTCTTGCTACTTCGCTCGCGGCAATTAAATTGACCTCGAGGGCGGTATCTTCCTGGTTTTTCGATTTGTTACTACGGTTACCGCTGTTCACGTCAATGACGTGCATGGCTTCCGTATGTTCGATCACCAGATAGGCTCCTTTACTGCCAGATACTGTTTTTCCGAAGGAAGTTTTAATCTGTCTTTCGATCCCGAATTTTTCAAAAATGGGAACTTTAGAATCATATAACTTAACAATATTCTCTTTATTAGGTGCGATTTCCTGCACATAATCTTTTATTTGTAAGTACAAAGCTTCGTCGTCTATATGGATGTTTGTAAAATTGTCATTAAAAACATCTCTGATCATCGATGATCCTCTGTTTAACTCACTCAACACCTTTGAAGGATGGTGTGCTCCTTGTAGCTTTTTGCACATCGCTGTCCAGCGATCCACGAGATTTTGTAAATCTCTATCCAGTTCTGCTACTTTTTTGCCCTCTGCTACAGTGCGTATGATCACTCCAAATCCTTTAGGTCTTATGCTTGTAATTAAGCGTTTTAACCTGTCCTTTTCTTCTTTGGATTCTATTTTTTGAGAGATAGAAATCCGGTCCGAAAACGGCACCAGAACAATATATCGTCCGGCTATTGACAGCTCTGAACTTATTCTAGGACCTTTGGTGGAAATGGGTTCTTTTACTATTTGTACCAGAATAGATTGATTGGATTTAAGGGCGTCGTTAATGCCTCCGTTTTTATCAATCTCTTTTTCAAATGGGAAATCTTTTAGAGAATAGTCTCTAAGTTTACCTGTGCTTACACGTTTAATGAACTTCAATAAGGAAGCAACTTTAGGTCCCAGGTCGTGATAATGCAAAAATGCATCTTTCTCGTAACCCACATTTACAAATGCGGCATTGAGGCCCGGAACTGTTTTTCTGATCTTGGCAAGATAAATATCTCCTACCGCGAACTTGTTGTTTTCTTCCTCCTTATTTAATTCAATAAGTTTTCCATCTTTTAAAAGGGCAAAATCAACTTCTTGTGAACTGGATCTGATAATTAATTCGTAGTTCACGATTCATTAATTTTTATCCGTTCCGTTTCCATTTACTAATTGGATAGTACAGAACAGATGGATTAAACAATAATTTATCACAGGTTTTAGTATTAAACCCGTCGAAATTACACTACTTCACATCGTAGAGTGTGCAATTTCATTTTCAAAGAACGTTTTACTTTTGGTATCAAATGAAAAAAGTAGTGATAAACTACTTTTTCTTGTGACGGTTAGCGCGTCTTCTTTTTTTGCGCTTGTGCGTTGCTACCTTATGTCTTTTTCTTTTTTTACCACTAGGCATATTTTAATTTTTTAAAGTACCCCGCCCTAAGACGGGGACATGTTATTATTTCTTTACTTCAACATTGGTTTTTACACCTTCGACAAATATTTTTGCCGGCTTAAATGCGGGGATGTTGTGTGCGGGAATCTTGATCGTTGTATTCTTGGAAATGTTTCTTCCGGTTTTTTCGGCTCTCGTTTTAATGATAAAACTACCAAATCCTCTAAGATAAACATTGTCTCCACCTTCCAGTGAATTTTTTACCTCATCCATAAAGGTTTCAACAGTTGCCTGAACATCACCTTTTTCCATTCCTAGTTTTTCTGAGATTTTCGCTACGATATCTGCTTTCGTCATTTCTTTAACTCCTTTTAATTTAATTATACTAATTTAGGTTTTCAATTTTTTTTCAAGACGGCAAATATACGGATTTTAAAATCAAATATTCAAACGGTAACGCATTAAAATATAATTAGATAACCACTATTTTAGCGATATGCCAAAAAAGCTCCCTTTATTTACTAAAAAACTCATAATCTGGTATTTACACAATAAACGTGATCTGCCATGGCGGGGGAAGAATGATCCGTACTTTATTTGGTTATCGGAGATCATACTGCAGCAAACACGTGTGGCACAGGGACTTCCGTATTATTTAAAATTTACCAAGGCATTTCCTACAATTAAAGACCTTGCAATGGCTACTGAAGCAGAGGTTTTAAAATTATGGCAGGGGTTGGGGTATTATTCCCGAGCGAGAAATCTTCATCATACAGCAAAATACATCCATAGCGAACTTAACGGGAGGTTTCCTCCGGATTTTAAGGGGTTACTGAAGCTAAAGGGGGTGGGTGATTATACTGCCAGCGCTATTGCATCCATCTGCTATAATGAGCCTACCGCCGTAGTCGATGGCAATGTTTACAGAGTATTGTCACGGGTGTTGGGAATTGATCTGCCCATAAACAGCAGTTCCGGAATAAGGGTGTTTAAAGAACTGGCTCAGCTTTATCTCGATCCTGAACAACCCGGAACTTACAATCAGGCCATTATGGAATTTGGTGCGCGTTACTGCGTGCCTAAAAATCCGGAATGCGGTACCTGTATATTTAAGGAGGAATGTGTCGCCTTCAATACGAATTCTGTTTCTGAATTGCCGGTGAAGCTAAAAAAAGCTGCTGTGCGAAAGCGCCATTTTAATTATCTGGTGATTCTTTCCGAAGACGATAAAACCATTTTAAATCAGCGTACTAAAAAAGGAATATGGCAACAACTCTACGAATTTCCTCTTATAGAAACTTCCGAAGAATTAGCTATTGAATCCCTACTTTCGCATCGGGATTTTCAATCCTTCTCCAAAAAATTCGAAATTGCCTCTGTAACGCTGTACAATGAGCAGCCGGTGGTTCATAAATTATCTCACCAGCATTTAATCACAAAATTCTGGATCGTCGAAACCAATACGATAGCGTGCGATGGCACCCCCATTAGCTCTATAAAAGAGTATGCCGTGCCTGTACTGATAGAAAATTTTATTTCCGACTTCCCCGCTATTTAAAAACTGAAAAAATACCTATATTTAAAACACAAAAAGTACCTTTGTATACTATTTAAAATTTAATTGAGATGAGTGGAACACTTAATAAGGTAATGCTAATTGGGCATACGGGTGATGAGGTTAAAATGCACTATTTTGAAGGTGGTGGCAGTATAGGAAGATTTCCCCTCGCAACGAATGAAAGTTATACCAACCGAACTACCGGTGAACGGGTAAATAACACGGAGTGGCACAATATCGTGGTTCGGAATAAGGCTGCCGAGATTTGTGAAAAATATTTGAACAAAGGCGATAAGGTGTATATAGAAGGGCGTTTAAAAACCCGTAAGTGGCAGGATGATCAGGGTCAGGATCGATACAGTACTGAAATTCATTGTACCGACTTTACTTTTTTAACTCCGAAGAACGAAAGTTCGCCCGGTGCTCCTCAAAACAATGCTGCGAATGAGCAGCCTGTTTCTCAGCCTTCCAAGTCACAAACCGATGAGTCTATAGGTGGTGACGATGATGATCTTCCGTTTTAAAGTCTAACCAAACGCCTGATTTTGGATACAGAACCTCCAAGTTTACTCTTAATAGCGTTACTTACTTTCCCGCAGATCACCAGTCTGGTTATGTTGGTAGTCTTATTGATCTGTTCTGCAATGATCTCCGGTGCCGAAGTTGCATTTTTTTCCTTGACTACTTCAGACTTCGAAGGCACTGAAGAAAAGAATCCGCCTAAGAAACTGCAGATCGTTAGGAAACTTCTTTCAAAACCCAAAAAATTATTGGCGACCATCCTCATCGCCAACAACGCCATAAATATTGCCATCGTACTGCTGTTCGACTCTTTAACCGATGTGTTTTTTGACGATATCAATTCGGTATTCTACGGAATAAATCTTCGGTTTGTCGTAGAAGTTGGATTGGTGACTTTTTTAATACTACTCTTTGGAGAGATCCTGCCAAAGGTTTATGCCAGCAGGAACAAGCTCACATTTTCGTCTTTTATGGCCTATCCCTTAAACGTGTTGGATACTTTGCTTACGCCATTGAGTATGCCTATGCGCTCTGCAACCATCTATCTGCAAGATAAATTCGGGAAACAAAAATCCAACATTAGTGTAGATCAGTTATCACAGGCTCTGGCCTTAACTAATGAAGCCGATACCACCCATGAAGAGCAGAAGATACTTCAGGGGATCGTTACCTTCGGTAATATGGACACCAAACAGGTGATGAAACCGCGAATGGAGATCTTTGCGCTTAACGAGGATATGAATTATAAGGAGATCATGCCCGAGATCATTGCGAGGGGATATTCTCGAATTCCGGTTTACGAAGATAGTATCGATAACATTACCGGTATATTGTATGTAAAAGATTTGATGCCTTACATCGATAGAAAAACACTGGACTGGACTTCGTTGAAACGCGAGGCTTACTTTGTGCCGGAGAACAAGAAGCTGGACGATCTTCTCAACGAATTCAAGGAGATGAAAATGCACCTCGCTATAGTGGTGGACGAATACGGAGGCACCAGTGGATTAATTTCTCTGGAAGATATTATAGAAGAGATCGTAGGCGAAATAAGTGATGAATTTGACGATGAAGATCTGGTGTTCTCAAAACTGGATGACAGCAACTTTGTGTTTGAAGGTAAGACCCCGCTAAAGGATTTTTATAAGGTGATCAAACTGGAGGACCCTCAGCTTTTTGAGGATGAAAAAGGAGAATCTGAAACACTGGCCGGTTTTCTTTTGGAGATCTCCAAAGGATTCCCGAAAAAGGATGAGATAATATCCTTTCATCACTATGCGTTTACTATTGAAGCATTCGACAACAAACGGATCAAACAAATTAAACTGTCTATCACAAGCTAATATGCGCTATTTACTGTTACTGTTTTCTTTATTCTTTGTTTTAGGTTGTAAGGATGAAGTGGTGGTTAAACCGGCGGCGAAACTCCGCCTGGAATATCCTAAAGCGATCTACGATACGGTCATTTCCGATTGCCCGTTTTCATTCGAGAAAAACAATATGGCAACGCTGCTTCATAAGAAGAACTGCGCTATTAATTTACATTACCCTCAAATGCAGGCTACCGTTTACCTTACCTATCAGCCCATACAAAACAGCAATCTCGACTCCTTATTATTCGATGCGCAAAAGCTTACCTACGACCATAATATAAAGGCCGACGCTATTTTCGAGCAACCCAGGGTTGACAGTATAAACAAAGTCTTCGGAATGTTTTATATGATAGACGGTAATGCCGCGACTCAGTCACAATTCTATGTTACCGACAGTCTTCGTCACTTTATGACGGGGTCGGTGTATTTTGAAACCAAACCCAATTTCGATTCTCTCTATCCGGCGGTTATTTATCTTCGGAACGATATGCGGCGTATCATGGAAACCATTAACTGGAAGTAGACCCGCCGTTAATTGAATACTTTTTAGTATTCAGTCACTGAAAGATATTCCTATGATTTTATCATAAATATCTATGGAAGCTGAAGCGAAGGATTCAGTTATTTTACCCATTTTTGTGCCTTAAGAACTTCCTATGACCAACAATCAGTTAAAGTGGCTCTACCTGTTTATTTTATCACTTATCTGGGGAAGTTCGTTTATACTCATTAAAAAGGGATTGGTGGGTCTCACCGACTATCAGGTGGGCTCTTTTCGGATCGTACTGACCTCTGTATTTTTATTTTCGGTGGGGTTTAAAACTCTCAAACAAATTAGGAAGGAGCAATGGAAGTGGGTTGCGATTTCGGGCTTTGTAAGCTCATTTTTCCCGCCTTTTCTGTTCGCGATGGCGCAGAACCATATCGATAGTGCCATAGCTTCGGTATTAAATTCGCTAACTCCTTTGGCAACCGTGATCATAGGAGTTCTAGTTTTTAGAATTTTAAGTACGAGGCGTCAGATATTCGGGGTGGTGATCGGGTTGGTTGGAACGGTAATTCTGATTTTGGTAGGTGCCGACTTTAACCCTAATCAGAATTATTGGTACAGCGTACTTATTATCATAGCAACTCTGGGATATGCACTTAACGTCAACATCATTAAAAAATATCTCAATGATATAAGTGCCCTTGCCGTAACCACGGGGAATTTTCTGTTTATCTGTATTCCATCCTTCGTAATTTTGTATTACAGTGGATTTTTTGGGAGCATCCTCGAATCTGAAGCCATGCAGCGCTCAGCAATCTTTGTTGCCATCCTATCTTTATTCGGGACCGCCATCGCCAAGGTCATTTTCAATAAACTGGTACAGATATCCAGTCCCGTATTTGCGTCCTCGGTTACTTACACTATGCCTGTTATTGCCGTAATATGGGGATTGATAGACGGTGAAGCCTTTAGTTTTATGCAGATTTTTGCGGCTTCTGTGATCTTATTAGGGGTTTATATGGCCAATAAACGGAATCGTACATAGTTAATAATCTGTAAATTTTAAGGACTTCTTGTTTTTTTTTCCGAATTTTAAGTAGTGAAATCATATAACTATGGAAAAAGTATATTTAAAATACGGAATTGGAATAGCCATTGCTTTGATCGCATACTTTTTATTGACGAAAGTTCTGGGGTTGCATCAGTACCCGGTTTTAAGTGCTGCGAACGCTGTGATCTTTGGCGCCGGGATTCTGCTGGCGATGAAGACATATAAAGCAAATAAATCCAATTTTAAATATGAAAAAGGATTTCAACTGGGGCTATTTACAGGAGGTATTGCAACTATACTGTTCGCAATATTCATGTCGGTTTATATCTTTATGATAGACACTCAGTTCGCCCATGCTATCCTGGATTCATGGGGGCTAAATTTTAATAAAGGAGCACTTATCGTTATAGTTTCTCTTGTGATGATGGGCTTTTCAACCACACTAGTGCTCACCCTGGCATTTATGCAGCTTTTAAAAGAATCCTGGAATACCCCTGAGGGTAAGCGAAATACCATGTCTAAATAAGCGCAAAAACACTTTGTGAATTCCGTTTTTAAAATTATATTTGCACCCGCCTTCGCGAACCGTGTTCGCTTTGGAGGGTAAAACCCCTTGAGGGAAGTATAAATTTAATTAATAAACGTTACGCTATGTACGCAATTGTAGAGATAGCAGGGCAGCAATTTAAAGTTGCAAAAGACCAGAAAGTCTTTGTACACCGTTTAGCTACTGAGGAAGGCAAAAAAGTCGATTTCGACAAGATCCTTCTTATTGGTGATGGTGACAAAGTAACTGTTGGCGCCCCGGCTATAGACGGAGCTCTTGTAGGAGCTAAAGTCTTAAGACACCTAAAAGGTGACAAGGTTATTGTTTTCAAAAAGAAAAGAAGAAAAGGGTATCAGGTGAAGAATGGTCACCGTCAATCTCTTTCTGAAATCGTGATCGAAAGCATTGCCGCTTCAGGAGCTAAGAAGAAATCGGCCGACGCGAAAGCCAAGGACGACAAAAAACCTGCCGAAGCAAAGCCAAAAGCAGCAGCTAAGACTGAGACTAAAGCAGCAGCCCCTAAGGCTAAAGCTGAAGCAAAAAAGCCTGCAGCTAAGAAAACTGAAACCAAAGCTAAAGCATCTAAGGCCGACGATTTGAAAAAGATCGAAGGAGTTGGACCTAAAGCAATGGAAGCATTGGTAAATGCGGGAATTGATACTTTTGCGAAAGTAGCAAAGACTAAATCTGAAAAGCTTAGCGAGGTATTAACCGAAGCAAGTTCAAGATTGGCACATTTAGTAACCGACACTTGGCCGGAGCAGGCAAAATTAGCTGCCGACGGTAAATGGGATGAGTTACAAGCTTTACAAGACAAATTAGACGGCGGGATCAAAAAATAATCCGGCTTAGGTATAACTTATAAAACCGAAAGAAAATGGCTCACAAAAAAGGAGTAGGTAGTTCTAAGAACGGTCGCGAATCGGAATCGAAACGCTTAGGTGTTAAGATCTTTGGTGGACAAGCAGCCGTTGCCGGAAATATCATCGTAAGACAAAGAGGTACACAACATCACCCGGGTGAAAATGTATATGCCGGAAAGGATTATACGTTGCACGCTAAAGTGGATGGTACTGTAAAATTCACTAAGAAAAAAGATAACAAATCATACGTTTCTATCGTTACTAACGGAGAAGCTTAAGACGGGTTATTCTTTAAGATATAGGCCCTTTTCACTATTGTGGAAAGGGTTTTTTATTTGGAGGCACCCAGAAATTCGGACCGGGATGGTGGATGTTTTAAGAGGGTCCATCTGGGATCTTCGGGATAATGGGTGTAGATAAAATGCTCGGGGCGCGTTAAGTACCAGTAAGTGTTGATACCTGAATTCAACTTCTGACTCACAGCCCAATTCACATCCAGCAGCTGCCATTTTCCGTTTAGTTTAACGGCATTCCAGGAGTGATCCACTTTTGGGTCTTTAGCCACTTTCCCACTGTATTTTTTACTGTAACCGTGGATTACTTCGGAAGAAATCCCCACGCGTTCACATAATTCCTTAAACAGAAAAGCATAACCTCCACAAAGCGCCTTTTTTCGCTGCAATACATTTTTAATAACGTTTTCTTCCGAACGATAGATCTCCTGTTGGAGGGATCGGCTGTTTTGCAATTCGTGATCGTATGAAATATTTGTTGCGATCCAGTAGAAAATCGCCTGAACCTTCTCAGCATCCGATTTGCTGTTTTTTGTAATGGCACGTGCCAGAGCTCCGGTGGTGGTCTTTTCTGAAATGACTTGTTTCCTGCTCGTATTAGCTCGTGAAGTCTGAGCCATAGCCGAAAAGCCGATGAAGACCATTAAAAGGAAAATACTTAGTTTTTTCAACGTCAAATGCATTAGTATAACAGCATAACGAAAATTTATTCAAATTAGTGAGCGTAAACCTGTTAAAGTTGTTTTGCAATAGCGATTGCAGCGGCATCCTCTGTAGTGCCGATAAAGTAGCGCGAAGCTCGCTTTACGATTACTACTGAGATACAGCGGAAAGCGCGGTACTACGAAGGTTTACCGTAGTAGTAATTGCCCTAAAAAACAAGACCCTCACATCGCTGCGAGGGTCGTTTCGTATTAGAACAATAATTAGATTAATATCTGTAGTATTCCGGCTTGTACGGTCCTTCAACATTTACGCCAATATAATCGGCTTGTTCCTTGCGCAGTTCGGTAAGCTCTACACCAATTTTCTCAAGGTGTAACTTGGCTACTTTCTCATCAAGATGTTTTGGTAGCATATATACTTTGTTTTCGTATTTATCACTGTTCTTCCACAACTCGATCTGTGCCAGAGTTTGGTTGGTAAATGAATTACTCATCACAAAACTCGGGTGTCCCGTAGCACATCCTAAATTCACCAATCGTCCTTCGGCCAATAGAATGATGTCGTTGCCATCGATGGTGTACTTATCCACCTGAGGTTTGATCTCAACTTTGGTATCGCCATAGTTCTTGTTTAACCAGGATACGGCGATCTCATTATCAAAATGTCCGATATTACACACTATGGTCTTGTCTTTCATTGCCTTAAAATGCGCTCCGGTTACGATATCCTTATTTCCGGTAGTGGTGATCACAATATCTGCCTTGTCCAGTACGGTTTCCAGTTTTTTCACTTCAAAACCGTCCATGGCAGCCTGTAGCGCACAAATAGGATCGATCTCGGTAACCGTTACAATAGAACCGGCACCTTTAAAAGAAGCCGCTGTACCTTTACCAACATCCCCGTATCCGCACACAACAACGCGTTTTCCGGCAAGCATTACATCGGTAGCACGTCGAATGGCATCTACAGCACTCTCGCGGCATCCGTATTTATTATCGAATTTAGATTTGGTAACACTGTCGTTCACATTTATAGCGGGCATTACCAGTGTTCCGTTGTTCATTCTTTCGTATAAACGGTGAACTCCCGTGGTGGTTTCTTCACTCAATCCTTTAATTCCGCTTGCAAGCTCGGGATATTTGTCGAATACCATATTGGTAAGATCACCTCCGTCGTCCAGGATCATATTAAGCGGTTTTCGCTCTTCACCAAAGAACAAGGTTTGTTCGATACACCAGTTAAATTCTTCTTCGGTCATTCCTTTCCAGGCATACACCGGAGTTCCGGTAGCGGCAATAGCTGCAGCCGCCTGATCCTGAGTAGAGAAGATATTACATGAGCTCCAGGTTACTTCTGCACCCAAGGCCTGAAGTGTTTCGATCAATACAGCCGTTTGAATGGTCATGTGTAGGCACCCTGCAATTCTCGCACCTTTTAAGGGTTGTTCGTTCTTATATTCCTCACGAAGCGACATTAATCCGGGCATCTCTGCTTCGGCCAGTTCAATTTCTTTACGCCCCCAATCGGCAAGGGAAATATCTTTTACTTTATACGCTGTGTAAGGCACTGTTTTAGTAGACATATTATTATATTTGTTTTAAACCCGTGTTATCGGGCATCTGTTTATAAAAGTCCGAATTTTTTTTCGGGTTTTCAGACTGCAAAAGTACGTAATATCCGCAACATTTTATGCCACTTTACAAAACTATAACAGTTAACGATTCGACTAAAGTCCTCATTTGGAAGATAGAAGAGTCTTTCGAATCGCTTAGCAAAGGAATTGACCTTACCTCAAACTGCGCGAGACGGGTGGAAGGGATGAAAAGTGATCTGCATCGCCGCGGATTTATGAGTGTACGCCATTTATTGGCAGCAGCGGGATATACAGATCATGACTTGTATTACGACGACAACGGAAAACCGCATTTAACCGATGATAAACATATTTCGATCACCCACTCTTTTATTTTTTCGGCAATTATTATTAGTCCGACAGAAGTTGGGATCGATATAGAAAAACAACGCCCTAAGATCTTAAGGATCGCGCATAAGTTCACGCCTATAGAAGAGTATCGCACGCTGGCCAACGATGACGCCATCATGCGGAAGCTCACCATAGTGTGGTGTGCCAAAGAATCATTGTACAAGAGTTTTGCGGAAAAGGGGGTTAGCTTTTTACAGCATATCTATGTTGAAGATTTCGCGCTGGATGAGACGACAACGACTTCTACCGTGAATTATGAAGACAAATCGGAGACCTATAATGTGTGGTTTCTTGAATTTGACGGGTTTACCTGTGCCTATGCCTTAATTTCTGAAGCAAATTAGATGAAGAGTCACACAGTGAAAAAAACCATATTAAGCAGGCTAAACGTAATAAAAAACGGTCTTGCGATCCTTATCGATCCCGATAAATTTGATATCGAAAATACTGCCACTTTTCTTCGGAAACTTCCTTCTCATACTGCTATGCTCTTTGTAGGTGGAAGTACCGTTCCCTATGGAATGACAAAGGATCTTATTGATAAGCTGAAGCTTTTTACCGCAAAGCCTATTGTATTGTTTCCCGGTGATGTATCACAGATCGTCCCTAATGCAGACGGGTTGTTGTTCTTGTCGCTGGTTTCTGGAAGAAACCCCGAATACCTTATAGGGCAGCAGATCAAAGCGGTTCAACATTTAAAACAAACCGAGTTGGAAGTGATCCCAACCGCGTATTTATTGATAGACGGCGGGAATATTTCGGCTGTGGAAGGGGTCACCGGGACATCACCTATGTCTCAGAATGATATAACAGGCATAGTGGATACAGCGACTGCCTCAGAGTATTTGGGAATGAAACTGGTATATCTGGAAGCAGGAAGCGGGGCGTTGAATCCTGTACGGTCCGAGATCATCGCGGCAGTAAAAGAGGCAATTAGCATACCGTTATTGGTTGGGGGCGGGATTAGAACCGAAGCACAAAAGCAGGCCGCTTATGATGCGGGTGCCGATCTGGTGGTGATGGGAACTGCTTTTGAATATCCCTCTGCTTTACAGGACAGGAAAATTGTAAAATAACGACTTGTTCATTTTTTAATGAGAGGTTAGTAGGGATGTTTTTACACGATAAATTGAGGATTAAACAACGAATAGAAAAAAATAATTAATAATTGTAATGAATATTTCAGTAGAGTTAACACTTACGCCGCTGCAGGACGATTACGAACCTGCTATCATCAACTTCATAACGTCACTTCGCTCTTCGGGGCTTACCGTTTTGGAAAATCCGTTGAGCACTCAGGTGTACGGAGACTACGATCGCGTTATGACCTTGCTCCAAAAGGAGATGAAGGTTGCTTTGGAGGCTGTGGAACGAGGTCTGCTTTATATAAAGATTGTAAAATCTGATCGCAGCGAGTATGAGCCCCATTTTTGATTTTCTGTTTGGCCAGTATTCTGAATACGATACCATCGATATCGTTCTTGAGATCGTGGCAGTATTTTTCGGACTACTTTCTGTGGTGTTTTCGATGATGAACCGGGTTTGGGTCTTTCCTACCGGGATGATAAGCACCGCAATCTTTGTCTATCTCCTGTTAAAATGGACGCTGCTGGGGGATATGATGATCAACGGATACTATTTTATAATGAGTATTTACGGCTGGTATATCTGGACTCGAAAAGTGGATCCGGTTCATTTTACGCCCATAAGCGTAACCACAAAAAAAGAGCAATTACATTCTGTCTATATATTTATTGCTACGCTGGCGTTCGTTTTTATAATTTACAAGGCTTTCGATAAATGGGAAAGCTGGACGGCCTGGGTGGATACCTTAACAACGGCTATCTTTTTTGTAGGCATGTGGCTTATGGCGAAGCGAAAAATAGAGAACTGGATCTATTGGATCGTTGGAGATCTCATTTCGGTGCCGCTCTATTTTTATAAAGGATTTACCTTTACCAGTCTTCAATACCTTATTTTTACGGTGATTGCCATATTTGGTTATTACGCATGGAAAAAACACTTAAACAACAAGCTTCAAACTGTATAAAGATCGTTCTGTTTGGCCCCGAATCTACCGGAAAGACGACCCTGGCTAAAGCTTTATCTGAACATTTTCATACCCTATGGGTACCGGAATATATGCGGGAGTACCTTCAGAAAAAATGGAATGAGGAGAAAAAGACATGCACAAAAGAAGATCTTTTGCCTATTGCCAGGGGTCAGATGCTAGCCGAAAATAAAGCGGCTCTTCAGGAAAAGAAACTCCTTTTCTGCGATACTAATTTGTTGGAACTCAAGGTATATTCTGAATATTATTACAACGGTTTCTGTCCCCCGGAAATAAAAAAATACGCCCTGGAGAACAGCTATCATCTTTATTTCCTGACGTTTACAGACACGCCATGGGAGGCAGATGATTTAAGGGACAGACCCAATGACAGGTCGGCACTATTTTGTACTTTTGAAAATGAATTAAAGCGATACCGACTTCCGTATCATATTTTAAAGGGAAGCCTGCATAATCGACTTAATGAAGCAATTCAACTAACCGAAAAATTGTTACAGGGCTAATGCTAACGGAAAAAGATGTAAAGCAAATAGAGGCGCATGGGCTTACTTTACAATTAGTTTATAAACAGCTGGAAACCTTTTCTCTGGGAATCCCTCCTACAGAAGTCGTAACAGCGGCTTCGGTTGGAAACGGTATAGAGCATATTCCGCAAGAGATTCAGGAGAAATTGGTGGAACTATACGAAAAGAAAAAGGAGGAATTGGATATCGTACGGTTTATTCCTGCTTCCGGAGCGGCGACGCGAATGTTTAAGTTTCTGCACGAATTTCTGCAGGACTACGACCCCGAGATCGAAACCCTGAATAAATACCTTAAAAGAACCGATAACAAAGAATTAGCTACTTTTTTCAGCTCCCTTAAGGACTTTGCCTTTGTAAAAGAAGTTCGGAAAAAGATAAGAGAGATTTACCCCGATTTCAAGCACTATAAAAAGGGAAAACGCTGCTACTATTTTGTGAAAACCATGATGGAGGAAAACGGACTCAACTTTGCCAACCTTCCTAAGGGCTTGATCCCCTTCCATAAATACACAAAATATTACACCACAGCTTTTGAAGAACAATTATATGAGTCTGCCTTTTATGCGACTGCAAAAGATGATGTATATCTGCATTTTACTTTTTCTGAAAAACATGTTCCGTTCTTTGAGCGTGAATTTAATGCGATTAAAAAAAGAGTAAGTAAGAAGACGCGTAAAAAATTTCATATATCATATTCCTTTCAGAAGAAAGATACCGACACCATAGCAGTAACCGAAGAAATTAAGCCATTTAGAAATGAGCATGACCAACTTATTTTTCGCCCCTCCGGACATGGTGCGCTATTGGACAACCTCAATGATGTAAATGCCGATATAGTTTTTTTAAAGAACATAGACAATGTGGTGGCAGCCGAATATGTAGAAGACATCGCATTTTACAAGAAGTTACTGGCAGGAAAGATCCTTTGGATCCAGAAAAAGCTCTTTAATTATATCGAATTCCTGAAAAATGACGATCAAAACCCTGAAACTATAAAGGAAATTAAGTCTTTTATGTGGAATGCACTCAGTATAAAGGAGATTCCCGAAGATATTCCTAAAATGATCAAAATACTAGACAGACCACTAAGGGTCTGCGGAGTGGTTAAAAATACTGGTGCTCCGGGAGGTGGTCCATTTTGGGTAAGGGATGAAGATGGCACGGTCTCACTTCAGATCGTAGAACTCTCTCAGATCGATACCGATGATAAACACCAGAATGCGATCGTAAAGGATGCAACACATTTTAATCCGGTCGACATCGTATGCGCACTTAGAAATCATAAAGGAGAAAAATTCGATCTTGAACTATACTGTGACCCGAAAACCGGATTTATCTCTACCAAATCACAAAACGGAAAGACTGTCCTGGCTTTGGAGCGTCCCGGACTTTGGAATGGTGCTATGGCATACTGGAATACTGCCTTTGTGGAAATTCCTTTGCAGACGTTCAATCCTGTTAAAACCGTAAACGACCTGTTGCAGAAAGAGCACAGACCGAACGCCTAATGGATACTCACACGGTCATAAATGAATTACAATTTAAGGGAATTAGAAGCAGTGGTCCGGGAGGGCAGCACGTAAATAAAACAGCGTCTAAAGTTGAGGTGAGTTTTAATGTGATGGCTTCGGAAGGGCTTTCGGCAATAGAAAAGGAGCGACTCTCAGAAAAACTTACAAATCGAATTACTTCCGAAGGACTGCTTGTGCTACAATGTGGAGAGACTCGCAGTCAGCACCGAAACAAAGCCATTGTGCTTGAACGCTTACTCGAACTACTGAAACAAAATCTTAAAAAACCAAAGCCCAGAAATAAGACGAAACCCTCCAAAAGAGCCGTGGAACGACGTCTTAAAGCTAAACGTGAAAAAGCTTTAAAAAAGTCGAACAGAAAGCCTCCTAAAATTGATTGATTCTATATCTTTGCATTGTCTCAAAGGGGTGCTTGTATACTATAAACAGGCTGAGATTATACCCATGGAACCTGGGCAGGTAATGCTGCCAAGGAATATAGCGCAAAGATTCTTTGCGTGCTTTTACTAACATCATTAATTGAATAATTACCCCTTTTATTCGTAACCTTTTTACGAATGAAACGATTATTTACACTTGCATTAGTTTTTCAATCTACTTTTATTTTACAAGCTCAGGAGGCTGTTTCAGATTCAACTGCCGTTGAAGATCTAGAAACCGTGGTGGTAAAAGCCATCCGCGTTAAAGCCGATTCTCCAATCACTCACTCCAATCTGGACAAGGAAGAACTGGCCGAACGCAATCTTGGGCAGGATATTCCATATCTTTTAAATTACCTGCCTTCTGTCGTCACAACAAGTGACGCAGGGGCCGGAGTGGGTTACACTTATATCAGGGTTCGCGGAAGTGATGCTTCCCGGGTGAATGTAACTTTAAACGGGATTCCGTTTAACGATGCTGAGAGTCAGGGTACTTTTTGGGTAAACCTCCCCGATTTTGCCTCATCGGTCGAGAACCTTCAGTTACAAAGAGGAGTGGGGACATCTACTAATGGATCGGGTGCTTTTGGCGCCAGTTTAAATATACTTACCGATGGAGTTTCCGAGACAGCCTTTGGCGAGATCAATAACTCATTTGGTTCGTACAATACCCGAAAACACAATGTGAAGTTCAGTACCGGTCTGCTGGGGGATCATGTTGAAATTTCCGGGCGTTTGTCAAATATTGCTTCAGACGGATATATCGACAGGGCGACTTCCGATCTGAAATCGTATTTCCTTCAGGCGACCTTTTTCGACCGAAATACCTTAATTAAGGCTCTAACCTTTGGAGGTCGGGAAGAAACCTATCAATCCTGGAACGGGATAGATGCGGAAACACTCGAAAACGATCGCACTTTTAACTCGGTTGGAATGTATACCGATGAAAACGGAACTATCCGGTTCTACGATAACGAAGTAGATAATTATGCTCAGGATTATTATCAGCTGATCTGGAATCAGCGATTTAACAATCAATGGAGTAGCAATATGGCCGTGAATTATACCTACGGAAGAGGATATTTTGAACAATTTACAGAGGATGCAGATCTGGATTTTCACGGGATCGACCCAATAGAGATCGGCGGGGAAACCATTACGACTTCCGATCTAATTCGACGACGTTGGTTGGACAATGATTTTTATGCGGTTAATGCGTCCCTAAATTATAAGGACAGTGCCTTCGATGTTAGTTCGGGGCTCTTTTACAGTTTTTACGATGGTGATCATTACGGCGAAGTGATCTGGGCACGTTATGCCGGAAACAGTGAAATAAGGGACCGTTATTACAACGGAAATGGTGAAAAAGGTGAATTTTCAGTTTTTTCTAAAGCTACCTGGAGGTTGAACGAACAGTGGAGCTTTTTTGGGGATCTGCAAGGGAGGTTCGTCAATTATACCACATCCGGACTTACTTCAGAGAAGGTTCCACTCATTGTGGATGAACAGTATAGTTTTTTTAATCCGAAGGCAGGAATTTCTTATAAACTAAGTAATGTGAATCAGTTTTATTTTTCCTTCGGAAGGGCAAATCGAGAACCGCGCCGAAGTGATTTCGAACAAGGCATTTTCACCCCCGAAAAACTTAACGATTTTGAATTGGGATGGCGACATGATTCCGAAGCGGCTAAAGTAAATACCAATCTTTATTTTATGGATTACAGTGATCAATTAGTCTTAACCGGCGCCATTGATGATGTAGGAGCTCCCATTAGAACAACCAGTGGGAAAAGTTACCGCCTGGGCCTTGAAGTAGATGCTCAAATTCCAATAGCCAGCAATTTGTTACTTCGCCCCAATTTTACTTTAAGTACAAATAAAAATGTCGATTTTGTGACTTCGAGAGACGGTGAGCTGGTTAATTTGGGCAATACGAATATTGCCTTCTCTCCCGAAGTTATAGCCGGAAACAGTTTGGAATACACTCCGGTAAAAAACCTGAAGTTGGCACTGCTTTCTAAATACGTTGGCGAACAGTTTATGGGAAATATAGACAGTGAAACATCCAAACTGGATGCATATTTCATCAATGACCTTAATGTGGTATATCAATTAGATAATGTCCCTTTTGTTAAAACTGTAGTGCTAACCGCCTTAGTCAATAATATTTTTAATGTAGAATATGTCTCAAACGGTTATTTTTTCACTTACGACGATGATTTTACAGACCCTGGTACCATTACCACTGTGGAAGGTGCCGGCTATTATCCACAGGCAACTACAAATTTTCTACTAGGAGCTACGGTAAGATTTTAGTGCAATACTGTTAATTGGTAATGCGAATATTGTCGCCGGTGCGTTGAGCACGATACATCTGCATCGGAAATAGGTTTTCATTCGTTGCGTGCTGCCCGGTGACAATATCGTATTCATTGCTGTCGTTAGGACATGGACAACTTGCAATGATCCCAACTATATCCATTCGTGAACAGTTATTGGGAATGTGATTGGGGTCGCTAAGATCGAAGGCAGTATATAAACTGTTGTTTACGTTATAAACAACGATTCCTCTGATGCCCTGCTGACTTATGATAATACTGTTTCCCGGAAATTTCAGTGAATTGTACTCCGGTAAGTTTAAATTGAGTGTAATATTTACTAGTGGGTCGATGAGATTGGGATTGTCTTGGTTTACATCGTCATCACTCTTACAGGATATAATCAGCAACATCAACAGAAAAATAGAATAGTATAATTTCATTTAAAGAGAAAATTAGAGGACGAATTTACGATAAAAGAGCTGAAAAATAATTTTTTAGTATATTTGTCAAACGAAATCCCGTCACGCATGGGATTTTTTGTGTTTTAAACTGAACCTACAACTACAACAGTTAAAACTAATTAAAAGTGTTTGTTTAATGCAAACGATGAAGTTATGAGTAAAGTATCTTATTATACTGCCGAAGGATTAAAAAAACTGAGAGATGAGCTCAATCAGTTAAAGGACGTGGAGCGACCCAAAGCTTCTCAGGCCATTGCTGAAGCGAGAGACAAAGGCGATCTTAGTGAAAATGCCGAATATGACGCCGCAAAAGAAGCGCAGGGAATGCTCGAAATGCGAATTTCTAAGCTGGAAGAGACTGTCGCAAATGCTCGTTTGATAGATGAATCGCAATTGGATATGTCTAAGGTTTTAGTGCATAGTAATGTGAAAATAAAGAATACCGCGAATGGGATGGAGATGAAGTACAAGCTGGTAGCCCAGAGTGAAGCCGACTTGAAATCCGGGAAGATTTCTGTAGATTCTCCTATTGGAAAGGGTTTATTGGGGAAGGAAGTTGGGGAGATTGCCGAAATTGAAGTGCCCAACGGAAAAATATTCTTTGAAATTCTTGAAATAAGCAGGGACTAATGGCATCTATTTTTACAAAAATAATTGAAGGAGAAATACCGAGCTATAAGATCGCTGAAGACGAGAATTTTATAGCATTTCTCGATATTAACCCTAATTCAAAGGGACATACCTTATGCGTCCCAAAAGAAGAAGTTGATAAGATCTTCGATCTGGGAGAACATATGTATCTGCAGCTCATGCAATTTTCGAGAAGGGTGGCTATCGCTTTAGAAAAGACGGTTCCCTGTAAGCGCGTTGGGATGGCGGTGATTGGCCTGGAGGTGCCTCATGTTCATGTTCATTTAATTCCTATCAATGAAATGCAGGATATGACCTTTTCGAACAAAATTTCAATGACACCCAAGGAGTTTGAGGTATTGGCTTCAGAAATTAGAATGAAGTTAGTTTAAAAACAGAAAGATCCCGGCTCCAATTCCGAATAAAATAATCATCAGCACAGCAACTAAGACCAGATACCCCATGGTCTTATAATTTCTTCCAAGTCCCATTGGGATGGCTTTTTTCTTGTGATATTGATAAACCCGCTCGATATCGGGAGTCCATGAAATGGGATAGATCTGCTGATTGCAACTATGACAATACAATTCTTCAACGATCTTTTTATCCATTTTTAGGTAAAGTCGATTTTCTGATATTACCTGAGTAAAGGTGAACTGAAGGCCATCTGTGTCATAACACTCGGGACAGTTGTTATTGATCTTTGCGCTGTGTAAAATACGTTTGGTCTGTTTCATATTAAAGCTGGCGTAATGTTATTTCCATAGTAGTACCTTCTCCCAACGTACTTCGTAAAACACGTATTCTTCCATTATGGTATTCTTCTATAATCCTTTTAACAAGCGATAGACCTAGTCCCCATCCGCGCTTTTTAGTTGTATAACCGGGATTGAATACTTTTTTAAAATTTCTTTTCTGAATTCCTTTACCGGTGTCACTTATTAATACTCTCGCATTTTTTGAATTGGATTCAATCTCTATGGTGATCTTGCCTTTTCCCTTCATGGCATCAATGGCATTCTTTACCAGATTTTCTATGGTCCAACTGTACAACTGTGGATTGAGTTGTACATAGATAGGTTCAGCAGGTAACTTTATCTCAAACTCAATTAATTTTGAAGTTCGCCGGAACAGATAATCATATGACTGCTGGGTCTCTGCTATCAGATCTTTTTTAACCAGCGTTGGAAGTGACCCTATTTTTGAAAAACGTTCCGTGATGGTGCGAAGGCGATCCACGTCCTTTTCGATTTCAACAATATAACTCTGGTCCACGTTTTCAGTCTTTAAAATTTCTGTCCAACCTACCAATGACGACAGCGGAGTGCCTATTTGATGCGCAGTTTCTTTTGCCATTCCGGCCCAGAGCTTGTTTTGTTCGGCCGACTTCGACGTCTGGTAAAAGAAATACAAGGCTGTAAAAAATAATACGATGATAAGAATTAACACGGCGGGATAAAACTTAAGCTTATTTATAAGTGGAGAATTTCCGTAGTAAACGGTTTGAAGCAGTTCGCCATTATAACTAATTTCAAGAGGTTTATATTCTGTAGCGAATTGTTGTGCCAGTTTCTCCCGGTTCCTTCGGGTCTTTACCGAATCGAGCTTTTTCTCCTGAATATTCCTCACATCGTATTTATCCTCTTTATGCGTGTAGAGTATCATTGGAGTGGTCGTATTGCTTTGCAGTACCTCGATCACCATTTCGCTCACTCCTTCGGAAGACAATCCTATTTGCTCAACTTCAGATTGCGCACTGGCCCATATCCTCATTTTATTGCGCTCGTTTTCCTTTAATTGATTAAAAAATGAATAGGTATTCCATAAAATTAAACTGATAATAAATACCGAGATCAATAAAAAGAACCATCGGGTAAGCGATTTCTTATTTTGCATAGGTCGTGATCTTTAACCACATAAACTTTCAGTTTTGCCAAAACCGTTTTTATGATAGGGATTTTTCGGTTCGGGACTAAGGTCGATAAATATAAAGCAAATATGTTAATATTATTGTGTAAGCAAATTTTCAGAAGGGATTGAGTTTGGGTACATTTGCACGATATGATCTCTATTGACCCACAGCAAATAAGCACACCAAAATTACACGGATACCTCCTAGGGGCGGTTACACCTAGACCGATATGCTTTGCCAGTACTGTGGATCGCGAAGGAAATGTGAATCTTTCTCCTTTCAGTTTTTTTAATGTTTTTAGTGCTAATCCGCCAATTATGATATTTTCTCCTGCACGACGTGGCAGAGATAATACCACAAAACATTCTTATGAAAATGTGCTGGAAGTAAAGGAAGTTGTCATCAATATCGTGAGTTTCGATATGGTCCAGCAGATGTCATTGTCCTCAACCGAGTATCCAAAAGGTACAAACGAATTTGTAAAGGCAGGATTTACAGAAATTGCATCCGATATTGTAAAACCGCCGCGTGTTAAGGAAGCCCCGGTTCAATTTGAATGTAAAGTGAATGAGGTTATTGCTTTGGGGAAAGAGGGCGGAGCAGGAAATCTGGTGATCTGTGAAGTAGTGAAATTGCATATGCATGAACGAATCCTGGATGAGAACGGACATATAGATCCCGAAAAGATAGATACCGTAGCCCGTATGGGAGGGAATTGGTACAGCCGAGCCAAAAGCGGAATGTTTCAAGTGCCAAAACCGCTAACCACCCTTGGAATTGGGGTTGATGCTATTCCGGAAAATATTAGAAAAAGTACGGTGTTAACCGGGAACGATCTTGGAATGTTGGGAAATATTGAAGTACTTCCCGGGAAAGAATCAATTGATAGATTTATTTCAGCTTCGGAGGAATTAAAAGCGCTTTTACAGCGTGGTTCTTCGGAAGCAATTCATAGAAAAGCCCAGCAATTTCTATGCGACGGAAAAATTTCCGAAGCCTGGAAGATATTGTTAGCTGAAAAATAATACCGAATAATTAATTAAACTATAATTTATTAACCATGGAAATACAAGGAAAGATAAAAATGATCGATGAGACTAAAACCTACGGGACTAACGGTTTTAGAAAAAGAGAAATGGTAATTACCACCGAAGAGCAGTATCCACAACATATTTTGGTAGAATTTGTTCAGGACAAGACCGATCTATTAAATAATTTTAAAGAAGGTCAGAATGTAAAGGTTAGTATAAACCTACGGGGTCGCGAATGGGTAAACCCACAGGGTGAAACCAAATATTTTAATTCGATCACAGGCTGGCGAATTGAAAACCTATCCGATTCAGTTTCGGGAGATATGCCTCCAATGCCTCCGGTGGAAGCGTTCGAGCCTGCGAATGACCTGAACGAAGAAGATCACGACGATCTTCCGTTTTAGGACTATCCCGCCAAATGGCGGGTTATTTTTTTTTCAGAAACTTTATTATATTCTCCGGCAGTGTGGTGGACAGAACCTGTTGTTACGGATAGCGTTTTTAATACAGTAACAAGCGGCTAATTGATATAAAAAAACCCCGCAGAAGCGAGGTTAGTCTAGTGGATAGGTGTTTTTTCGGTACGCAATAAACAATGATGCAATAATTGGGTATCGAATTAACAGCCTAAATATTGAAAAAAAAGTTCGATTTTTAATTACAATCTTAATTTTTAACATCTTCAATTTGATTGGGTTATGTACTATCTAACTGAAGCACTTTGGTTTCCACCGGCCGAAACAGCATCCAAAGAAGGATTACTCGCGATAGGAGGCGATCTCTCTGCAGAACGTTTGCTTTTGGCATACGAATCGGGAATCTTTCCTTGGTATGAAGAAGATGAACCCATTTTATGGTGGTCTCCGGATCCCAGAATGGTGCTTTTTCCGAAGGAACTCAAAATCTCTAAAAGCCTTCAGAAAACAATAGACAAAAATATATTCAAGGTTTCGTTCAATACAGCATTTAAGGAGGTGATGGAACAATGTGCCAAAATAAATCGCAAAGGCCAGCAAGGGACCTGGATCACTTCTGAAATGATAGAAAAATATTACATTCTTTATGAAGCGGGACATGCGCGATCTGTAGAAGTATGGAAACAAGGTGAGCTGGTAGGCGGTTTGTACGGTGTTGACCTGGAACAGCACAAAGTGTTTTGTGGAGAGAGTATGTTTAGCAAGGTAAGTAACGCTTCCAAGGTGGGGTTTTGTGCTTTGGTTTCAAAATTAATTGAAGAAAACTATCAATTGATAGACTGTCAGATTCATACTGCACACCTGGAACGACTAGGAGCCATAGAAATACCTAGAAGAGAATTTTTGAAGTATCTTAACTCATGAGATATTAATGTTTTAGGAGTATTTAGAAATGAAGTATATTAGTACCGCCACAAAAAAATAGTACTATGAAGCATTTGTACGCTACTTTTATAATGATTTTCCTTGTCGTATTCACGGCACCGCAATTAAGTGGTCAGGAAAGCACCGTACTTCCAAAAGGTCTTACCGAAACCGAAAAAGGACTCATTGCCGACTTTAGGTTTAAGCAATCGATGAAAACGCCACCTCCCACAGGGCCTGTTCGTACGATGGCCGAATGGGAAGAAGTGGAATACTTACTGGTTACCTGGGAGCCGGCTTTTCAGAATATATTACGTCAGATCGTAGCTGTGGGTGTAAACGAATGTAAGGTGGTGATCACCACTCAAAATCAGGCTTCTGTAGCCTCGTATTTAACTGCCGGTGGGGTAGATCTCACCAATATTACATTTATGAATGAGGACTGGGACAGCATATGGATCCGGGATTATGCAGGAAATACGATATATTCAGACGGTGTTGGCGATAGAGCGCTTACCGATTGGATCTATAATCGGCCGCGTCCCAACGACAATGTAATGCCCCTGGCCCATGCCGGATTGGTAGGTTTACCCATTTATGTAACCGATACTGGCAATAATGATCTTGTAAATACCGGTGGTAATTTTATGTCGGATGGTCTGGGAAACGCTTTTGCTTCAGAATTGATCCTTGAAGAAAATGAACCTGGAAATCCATATGGAGTATCCGCAAAAACCGAAGCCGAGATCGATGCGATCATGGAGAGTTATATGGGAATTCAGTCGTATATAAAAATGGAAAAACTTCAGTATGACGTGATCCATCATATCGATATGCACATGAAACTCCTTGATGAAGAAACGCTGCTGGTTAGTGAATATCCAGATGGGGTTGCCGACGGACCTCAGATCGAGGCCAATATTGATTATGTGTTGAGTAATTTTTTATCTCCGTTCGGAACTCCCTATGAGGTTAAATGGATTCCGGCTCCACCAAGTGCAGGAGGGGCGTATCCGGATACGGGCGGACATTACCGCACTTTTACTAATGCCGTTTTCATCAATAAGTCCATTCTTGTGCCCACCTATCGCCCTGAAGTAAATGCTCCTGCCTTGGCATACTGGGAAGAATTAATGCCTGGGTATAATATTGTTGGGATCGATGTGGATAATCCGGGAGAGAATCTAATCGCTCAATTAGGAGCAATTCACTGTATTACCCATACCATTGGAGTTGCCGATCCCTTATGGATCGTTCATCAACCTGTAGATGAGGCAGCGGTGAACAGTACAGTGAGTATAGATGCTATGATCAAGCACAATTCAGGTATTACTGAGGCCAGTGTATTCTGGAGGGATGAGGGGACGACTTCGTATACCGAGGTACCTATGACCTTGGTAAGCGGAGATAGTTGGACTGCAGCGCTTAATGTAGGAACAGGAAGTATTGAGTACTATATTTTTGCTGAAGCAAATTCGGGAAAAACCATGTCCCGGCCTATTGTGGCTCCGGACGGATACTGGACAATGAATGTTGGTAGTTTATCAGTAACTGAATGGGCATATAATAATATTTCGGCACCTTTTCCTAATCCTACCAAGGATGGAGTTTCCTTTAATTTGAATAATATTCCCGGAAAAGTTCAGATCTCTGTGCATAATGTTTTGGGACAGCGTCTGTATAGAACAGCGATTGCCAATGGAAACGGAACAATCACACTGGACCTCAATGCAAATTGGAAAGGCACCCTATTTGTGACGTTTGAAGGTGATTTTGGAGTGGTCACTAAAAAGGTAGTACGGCTATAAAGAAATATCATGTGCGTGCTTAGAACGCACACATTTTCTTAGTAAATAATTAGTAGTAAACAGAAGCTGTTTTTTCCGTAGTCATTCGTTATTTCTTTGCTTCTATTCCATAAGTAAGAAAACTCCTCGCCTCTTTTTTCGTTTTAAATGTAATAGTTTTGTTAAATTACTGTTTTAAAGTGACACACAACCGATTAAAATGCATTTGAACGAATAAATTTGATTATTATCGGTGTAAGAAGAATATTTACATACGAAAATTCTTACACCCCAAATTATGAGAACATTTTCCCTGCTTATTTTAGTTGCATTTTTATGTACTTCTGTGACATCTTTTTCACAATCTGAAGCGACTGTAAAAACAGATGTGAACAAAGATGTAGATGTTACCGTTGTTTACGAACAAGTGGTAAAAGAAGGTTATGGTACGGCTTATATCTACAAAGAATTGGCCAACGCACATTATTTTAAGAACAATCACGTTAAGGCAAAAAAGTGGTTCGAAAAATTATTCGACATCGAGAAGACAACAGACGAAACATTATTGTTTCGCTACAAGCAGACCTTAAAAGCCCTTAAACTTGATAAAAGCCCGAACGACTACGTATCGGTAAGCGTCTCCAATTAGTTTAGACCTCATGGTAACGAAAACAATCCACGACATGGTCATTTACCATGCCTGTGGCTTGCATATGAGCATATACCACAGTGGTTCCAACAAACTTAAATCCGCGCTTCTTTAAATCTGCACTAAGGGTATCACTAAGGGGTGTATTGGCGGGAATTTGTGACATGTCTTTAATGGTGTTCTTTATAGGCTTTCCATCTATAAATCCCCAGATATAGTCACTGAAACTTCCGAATTCCTCTTGTATTTTTATAAATGCTTGTGCATTAGTTACGGCTGCCCTTACTTTTAACTTGTTTCTAATTATTCCCACATCTTGTAAAAGTGAAGTTATTTTTCCTTCGTTGTACTTGGCTACTTTATTATAGTCAAAGTGATCGAAAGCCTTTCTAAAGTTTTCACGTTTTCTCAAAACAGTGATCCAGCTCAGTCCGGCTTGAAAGGTTTCAAGAATTAAAAATTCGAATAGCATTTGGTCATCGAAAACCGGAACGCCCCATTCTTCGTCGTGATAAGCTACGTACAAGGGATCATCCCCGCACCAGGAACATCTTTTTTTTATCATTGGTAAGTATTAGCACCTAAATATACTGAGAAACCGGGAAATGTTAGTATTGTCCGGGAAAGTTATAGGTAATGGTTCCCAACTGCTTGTCTTTTCCGGGAGCCGTGGTAAAAGAGGCCTCATTGGCATATTCCATGGCACTGTCGATAAGACAGCCATTGGTTGTTGTGGAGAGATTTTTATTATAGGTAAGTTTGGTGATCTTTCCTCTTTCGTTTACTTCCATATTAAGGACGATCTTTCCGCCGCCTTCACAAGTGTACACAGGATTGGGTAAATAGATCGCTCTTCGGTCTACAAGTCGGTAACTAATTGCAGTTTTACGGTTAGCTCCGGATGCAGTGGACTTTTTTTCATTGGCTTTTTTTAATGCTTCCAGCTTTTCCCGGGTAGATCTTATCTTTTCTTTTGCCTCGGCGATGCTGTTTTCATTTTCCGAAGTACTTCCAATGGCTTCATCGATCTCGGTGAGTTTTTCTTCGGTAGTTGTTTCAACGTCCTCGCGGTCGTTTTCTACCTTCGAAATATATTGTTCGGCTTCATTATAGGCACGGTTGGTCTCAATATTCATTTTTTCTGAAGCAATGGCGAGTTCCTTCTCTTCTTCTTCCAGTACCTCCTGAAGGATCTCCTCGGCATATTCAATATCGTATTTAGGCACTTCCTCCTCCACTTTACTCTTGAGTTTTATGCTGTACATAAGCAGGAATAAAATGCCAAAAAGAAGGGACGTGATCAAAAAGGCACGATATGAATAATTGAAATTCATAGGCACAAGTACCGAAAATTTTGCTGAAAAACCGTAAAAACGAGGCAATTTTATAGGTAATTTAACGCCTGAGTTCCGTTTCAAAGGATGTTATAGTTTGCGCATTATTAACGGTATAGTCCCCAATTCGGGTGCGTCTTAATGCTGAAAGATGGCCGCCATTATTTAAAGCCTTTCCAAAATCATGAGCAAGGGACCGAATGTAGGTTCCTTTACTGCAAACCACTCTGAAAGTTACATCCGGGAGATTGATATCGGTTATTTCGAAGGTCGAAATATGGATCTTTCTTTTTGGGATTTCTACATCTTCACCTGCTCTTGCAAATTCGTACAATCGTTTTCCTTCTTTTTTTAGGGCTGAAAAAACCGGGGGTTGCTGTTCAATTTCTCCGGTAAAAAGGGTGGCCGTATTCAGGATATTTTCTTCAGTGATCTGGGAAATATCGAAGGTCTCATCAATTTCAGTTTCCAGATCGTAACTGGGGGTAGTGGCACCCAAGGTAATGGTACCAGTGTATTCCTTTTCCTGTGCCTGATAGGTATCTATCTTTTTAGTGAATTTCCCAACACAAAGGATCAACAAACCACTTGCCAGGGGATCAAGCGTTCCGGCATGACCCACTTTTATTTTTTTTAATCCGAATTCCTTTTTAAGCAGCCAGCGTACTTTGTTCACCACCTGAAATGAGGTCCACTCCAATGGTTTGTCGATAAGTATTAGTTGCCCTTCCTTATAGTCTTCAGCGGTCATTATTGAAAAAAGCTTACGGCAATAGCTGCGATTCCTATTAAAATACAGTATACGGCAAAGTAGGATAGTTTGCTTTTTCGCACCAGAGCGATCATCCATGTACAGGCGATCAATCCGCAAATAAAAGCTGCGACAAAACCGGCTCCCACCACCATTATATTCGTGTTTTCAACAGTTAATTCACCGCCTAACACATCCTTTGCGATCTTTCCGAAGATAAGTGGAACTACCATTAAAAAGGAAAACCGTGCTGCTTTACTTTTGTCATTGCCCAATAGTACCGAAGTAGAAATAGTGGCACCACTTCGAGAAATTCCCGGTAACATAGCAATGGCTTGTGAGATGCCTATGATGAGTGCATTGGTAAAAGAAACTTTCTTGCCAGTATGCTTTGCCCGGTCTGCAAGCCACAATAAAATGGCTGTTACGATAAGCATGGCACCTACGAAAGCAATATTTCCTCCAAAAAACGCTTCCAATTGTTCTTCAAAAAGCAGTCCTATCACTATAGCGGGAAGCATGGAAATTATGATCTTGACCGTGAATTTTGTTTCTTCGTTCCAGGAAAACTTCAGCAGTCCTTTAAATATTTCCACCACGTCTTTTCTAAAGACCAGCAAAGTACTTAATGCTGTTGCAAAATGCAAAATTACAGTAAAAAGCAGACTCTCTTCGGGGACAGAGGTGTCTCCTAAAATGGCCTTTCCCAATTCGAGATGGCCACTTGATGAAACCGGTAAAAATTCGGTAAAGCCCTGTATTATGCCTAGAATTACAGCGTCCCAGATGTCCATGTATTATTCTTTCTTGGACGGTTTAAGAAGAATGGCATACACTTCAAACCCAAACCCAATAAGGATGAGTGCAGGGGCTAGCCTAATGCGTCTCCAGCTGTAGATCTCGGGATTGAATACATTTGGATCGTCACTACCCCCTCCGGCCATTATAATAAACCCTAAGGTGATAAAGGCAATCCCGATGAGCATAAATTTATAGTTCTTTCTCTCGAAGATGAATTCTGTTTGTTTAGCTGCTTCTTTTCTTTTCTTCTCTCCCATGACTATTTTTTTATCAAGGCTGTTTCAGACGTATTGAATTCGGTATAAATAAGGTCATTCCCAATGGCTAATTGTGCAATGTGTTCCGAGGTTCCTATCGGAAATTTGGGTAGGTGCAAGGTAACTTTTTTATTTAATACTGTGGCCTTAAGCCCTTCAATAGTGAGTCCGTTTTCGAGTCCGCGATTTATGTAATAAGCATCCGTACCATTGTCTTTTAAAACAATATCGTAAGAAGTTCCTTCATAAATGTCGCTTACTGTGATCTCTTTTACCAAACAGTCTTCCGGCTTTGGATCTTTTATCACACAGCTTTTCAGTATAAAAACAGAAAGTAATAATACAATTAAGCCCGGAAATAAAAGTCGGTATCTTTTCATCTGTCTAATTTTTAATAATACAATTCATCGGTTCGCAGGTTTAAAAAGCGCTGCGTTGCAAAAAATGTACTGATCCAGGTGATAAATAGCCCCATAAAAAAGATAAACGCGAATAACAAAACCAATAATAATTGGTCATTGAGCAATTGCAATTCTGGAAAACTTTTGTTTAAATAATATAAGACCAATCCCATCCCGATCATTGCGAGTACAGCTCCTAACATCCCCAGTCGTACACTCTTCCATATAAAAGGACGTCGTATAAATTGTTTGGTTGCGCCTACCATTTGCATAGTTTTAATGGTAAACCTTCTGGCATATACCGAAAGTCGGATGGAGCTGTTAATGAGCAGCACTGCGATAAAAGTGAACAACGCGCTAATTATGAGGATCCACAAGCTTATTTTTTTTACATTATCGTTGAGTAAAGCGATAAGGGGCTTGTCGTAGATCACTTCATCCACAAAATCCTTGGTCATAATTTCAACCGTAATCTCTTCCAGTTTGGAGGGCGATACGTAATCGGCAAGCAAATGAACATCGATACTGTTCTGTAGCGGATTATAGCCCAGAAAATCCATAAAATTCTCACCAATGGTTGCGCTGTGCTCTTCGGCAGCCTGTTCCTTTGAGATAAATTGAGCTGATTTAGTGTATTCTGCCAACGCAAGACTTTGTTGTAATTGTGTGATCTCTACTTCTTTGGCAGTATCCTTTAAATATACGGTAAGAGCGATCTGTTCTTTAAAGTGATCGGCAACCTTTTTGGTGTTCAGCACTAAAAGTCCGAGTAGCCCCAAAAGAAATAATACCAGAGAAATACTAATGACTACCGAAAAATACGAAGAGATCAACCTGCGTTTTTGGTACTTTTCAAAAGATGAGGCCATAGAGAAAACTTGTTTATTGGCTTCAAAAACATCTTTTTTGAAGCAATGGTTGTGTAAAAATACAATGATTTTTATACCTAATACATAACAACGCACAAAGTTTTGTGTTTCGTACAATAGGCGTAAATTTGCCTTTTCCTGAAAAAACACAAATGAGCAATTATCATTTTAACGATATAGAGCAGAAATGGCAGAATTTCTGGGCAGAAAATAAGACGTTTCACGCTACAAATTCTAGCGATAAACCCAAATACTACGTTCTGGATATGTTTCCCTACCCATCAGGCGCGGGGCTGCATGTGGGTCATCCTCTGGGTTACATCGCCAGTGATATTTATGCGCGGTATAAACGTCATAAAGGATTTAATGTACTGCATCCGCAGGGATACGATTCTTTTGGTTTGCCTGCAGAGCAGTACGCCATACAAACAGGGCAGCACCCCCGGAAAACCACCGAAGAGAACATTGCACGCTACAGAAAGCAAATGGATCGCATTGGGTTTTCCTTCGATTGGAGCCGAGAAGTGCGCACTTCAGATCCGCAGTATTACAAATGGACACAGTGGATCTTTATTCAGCTGTTTGATAGTTGGTACGATAAGAATACCGAAAAAGCAAAAAATATTGAGGAGCTGGTTTCCATATTTGCTTCGGAAGGAAATACAGTTGTCAATGCAGCCTGTGATGACGATGTCCCATCCTTTACGGCCGATATGTGGAACGCCATGTCTTCCGAAGAGCAACAGAAAATATTATTAAAATACCGTCTCACTTACCTTGCCGAAACCGAAGTGAACTGGTGTCCCGAACTGGGAACCGTACTGGCAAACGATGAGATCGTAAATGGCGTTTCCGAACGCGGTGGATACCCGGTGATCCGTAAAAAAATGAAGCAATGGAGTATGCGCATTACCGCTTATGCGCAACGATTGCTCGACGGCTTAAATACCATAGACTGGCCACAACCGCTAAAGGATTCTCAAACCAATTGGATAGGACGTTCCAAAGGTGCTTCGGTGCGGTTTAAGGTAAAGGATCACAAGGTTGATATTGATGTCTTTACCACCCGTCCTGATACCATTTTTGGGGTGAGTTTTATGGTATTGGCTCCGGAACATGAATTGGTTTCGAAGATTACTTCAGAAGCGCAAAAAGAAGAAGTGAAGGCGTACATAGAGGCCACTTCTAAGCGTAGTGAACGCGAGCGTATGGCCGATGTAAAGTCTATTACCGGCGTTTTTACCGGTGCCTATGCTATTCATCCGTTTAGTGGGGAAGAGATACCGGTATGGATAGGAGACTATGTGTTGGCCGGTTACGGAACCGGCGCAGTGATGAGTGTTCCCTGTGGGGATCAGCGGGATTACGATTTTGCGAAGCACTTCGGAATTCCAATCCCGAATATATTTGAAGGCGTGGACGTTTCTGAAGAAGCTTTTTCGGACAAGGAAAAGACTGTGATAACAAATTCCGACTTTCTGAACGGTCTCAATTATGCTGAAGCGACTAAGAAGGCTATTGAAAAATTAGAAGCCATAAAAGTGGGTGAAGGAAAGATCAATTATCGGCTTCGTGATGCTGTGTTTTCACGGCAGCGGTATTGGGGCGAGCCTTTTCCCGTATATTACAAAAACGGACTACCTCAAATGATCGCTGTGGAACACTTGCCGTTAACCCTTCCTGAAGTAGAAAAATACCTGCCTACCGAAGACGGTGAGCCACCCTTGGGAAGAGCAACCAAATGGGCGTGGAATACCACAACAAATACAGTAGTTGCTAACAGTAATATCGATCATAAAACCGTATTCCCTTTAGAGCTCAATACCATGCCGGGTTGGGCAGGAAGCAGTTGTTATATGTTCCGTTATATGGATCCCCATAATGACGCTGAACTGGCTTCTAAGGAGGCGATGAACTACTGGAAAAACGTCGATCTGTATGTGGGTGGTAGCGAGCATGCCACAGGGCATTTGTTATACAGCCGGTTCTGGGTGAAATTCCTATTCGATAAGGGAGTTTTACCGGTTCAGGAACCCTTTAAAAAATTAATCAATCAGGGGATGATCCTAGGGGAGAGTGCCTTTGTACATAGGAGAGAGAATGAAAATACACTCGTAAGCGCCAGCAAGGCAGATAAGGATAATTCACAGTTACTTCACGCAGATGTTTCATTTGTAAACACGCACAACGAATTGGACATCGAGGCCTTTAAAAAATGGCGCCCAGAATTTAAGGATGCAGAGTATATAACGGAAGCCGACGGTTCCTTCAAGGTTTCCCGCGACGTTGAAAAGATGTCTAAATCGAAGTACAACGTTGTAAATCCCGACGATATCTGCGACCGTTACGGAGCCGATACCTTGCGAATGTACGAAATGTTCTTAGGTCCGTTGGAACAGGCAAAACCGTGGAGCACCGCCGGGATCACCGGAGTGCACAGTTTCCTGAAAAAATTGTGGAAGCTGTACCACAGTGGTGAGAACGAGTCGTTTTTTGTTTCAGAAGGAGAAGCAGATAAAGACAGTATGAAAACATTGCATAAGACGATAAAAAAAGTAGAAGAGGATGTTGAGAATTTCAGTTTTAATACTTCGGTTTCTACCTTTATGATCGCAGTAAATGAACTTTCGGCATTACAATGTAATTCCAGAGCAGTCCTGGAACCCCTTATCGTTCTTATCTCTCCCTATGCCCCCCATATAGCAGAAGAGCTATGGAGTAAATTGGGGCATACCACAAGTATTTCGATCGCACCATTCCCAAAGTTTGATGCAAACTTCCTTGTGGAAAGCAGCAAGGAATATCCCATTTCGTTTAACGGAAAGATGCGTTTTACCCTAGAACTGCCACTAGATATGAGTAAGGCTGACATTGAGGCTGCCGTAATGACACATGAGAAAACAGCCCATTATCTCGAAGGTCGCACGCCTAAAAAGGTGATCGTGGTACCCGGAAAGATCGTGAATATTGTTGGCTAAATTTTAGCATACTTTTTGCATTTCAATGAGTACTTTTATACTTTAAATTGAACACACAATGATAGGATATTATATAATTGCCGGTGCCATCTTTATAGTAAGCATGTATGTGAGCAACCGGTTGAAAAGCAAATTTAAAAAATACTCCAAGCTACACCTTCAAAACGGAATGAGTGGAAAGGAGATCGCCGAAAAGATGCTCGCAGATAACGGCATTCGTGATGTACAGGTCATTTCGGTACCCGGAATGCTAACAGATCATTACAATCCCGCGAAAAAGACGGTAAACCTAAGTGAAGGAGTGTACATGCAGCGCAACGCGGCTGCCGCGGCCGTTGCCGCGCACGAATGCGGACATGCCGTACAACACGCTACAGCCTATAACTGGTTGCAAATGAGAAGTACCCTAGTTCCTGCGGTGAATGTCGCGTCTAAATTATCTCAATGGGTGATCTTTGCAGGTTTCGCGTTAATGGCGCTAAATTATGTGGGCCCTACCTTATTGCTTGTTGGGATTATCATGTTTGGGATCGGTACCTTATTCAGCTTTATTACATTACCTGTAGAATACGATGCGAGTAAACGGGCATTAGCATGGCTGGAAAGTGCCAATATGGTCACTCAGCCCGAACATGCGGCTGCGAAGGATGCTTTAAAATGGGCAGCACGCACCTATGTGGTGGCTGCACTTGGTTCACTAGCAACCTTACTTTACTTTATCAGTATCTTTTTAGGAAGGCGATAAGAGTTCGTGGTTAACCGGAAACGTTATTGGGATTATATCCTAAATAAGGAACATCATTTTCATTAAAAACAATTCCATAGTCTTCGAGCTCTTTTAAAATGGGCTCGTAGACTTCTTTTTTTATGGGGATCTGCACGCCGGGAGTGGTAATCTCTTCGTTTAAGATCTTTATGGCTGCAATGGCAACGGGAATCCCAACAGTTTTCGCCATGGCTGTGTGAGTCTGGTCGTCACCTTTGATCACCATATTGCTGTCGATCTGGTATTTCTTCCCGTCTATTTCGTAACCGAATTTATGATACATGACGATCATATCTTTGTCGTGTGGCGCCAGTGTCCACTTATCTTCAAGTATTTTTTGCAGCGCTTTGGCGGGAGTTGCATCTTTTATTCCTAATTTTTTTTCTGAATTAAATATATCCAGTTCTACCAATTTCCCCCACATGAGGTCATCCTGATCGATCTTTAAACTGTGACGTAATTTCAGTTCTACCGAATCTGTTGGAGAGTAGGGAAGAAATAAATTTACAAAATCACGGTACGACAGGTTTTCTGAATTGGGAATGGTATAACCGTCATCGGTCATCCCCAATTGCACGAACATATTCCATGCCTTGCTGAAACCAACGCGACGTATGGTTCCCCGATATAGAGTTAAAATATCCTTTAATCCGTAAATACTTCGGTATTTCAGGGAGTTTCTGTTGGCATAGGCTTCAAATTGCCCGTGACCTTCCACATCCAGAAATTCTGTTCTTCGGAAGAGTCTGTGATAGGGTATATACTTATAGGTACCTTCCTGAATAAATTCGGCCGCACCACCCTGACCGGCAGTAACCACATTCCGTGGATTCCAGGTAAATTTATAATGCCAAAGGTTATCATCACTCTCGGGAGCTATAAGGCCTCCTGTAAAAGATTCGAACAACAACATTTTTCCGCCTTTTGCGCGTATGCGATCAATAACCTGCATCGCACTCATATGATCGATTCCCGGATCGAGACCGATCTCGTTCATAAAAACCAATCCTTTAGACTTTGCTTTCACATCCAGGAGCTGCATCTGGTCACTCACATAAGAAGCAGTTACCATATGTATTCCGAATTCGATACAATCCTTGGCCACTTCAAGATGAAATCGTGCAGGCAGCATCGAAATTACCAGATCGCTGTTCTTTATGGCATCTCTGCGTTGAGGTTCGTTAAAAACATCGAGTAAGATTCCGCGGCCATTTGGATGACCATCGGTAAACTTCTGAGCGTTGGTGATGGAGAGATCACCAATTGTTATAAAAAGCTCTTCAGCATCCGATTTGTCGAGTAAATAACGGATTAAGCTCGTGGCGGAACGTCCGGCGCCAATAATTAAAACATTTCTCATCTGCAGTTTTTAAGTACCTTTGTAAGGTTGATTTTAACAGGACGAAAGTAATAAAATGTAGTGGGAACTTATGGGAAAATACGATAAAAAAATAGTAGTTACAGCAGCGATTTTGGGTGCGTTAACCATCGCTATCGGAGCCTTTGGTGCCCACGGATTGAAACAACTGGTTGACTCCGATGCGATTTTGAGTTTCGAAACCGGAGTACGCTACCAAATGTTTCATGTTCTCGCCCTTCTTGTCCTTGGTTTTGCCAACGCTCTTTCTACCATTACCCGCAAATGGGTATTTTGGTTTTTTGTCTTTGGAATCGTCTTCTTTTCCGGGTCAATTTATCTTCTATCTATTAATGATTTACTCGATTTTGATACTTCAGTGTTGGGTCCCGTGACCCCAATTGGTGGAATTTTCTTTATTTTGGGCTGGTGTAGGTTGGCGTATGGAGCATTTACGTTAAAGTAATTAGAAATGTTTTTTTTTAGTTACGCTATCTGTGACAGATTTGTTATTTTTGTATCCCACAACAATTAAATCAAGTTATGGTCGGTAAAAACCAAACTGCTAAAGCAATTTCGTTAGAGCAATACGGAATTAAGAATGCAAAAGTTAATTATCAATTATCCTCACAAGAACTTCACAACAGAACACTTCAGAATGAACAAGGGACAGAAGCCAGCAGCGGTGCACTGGCAGTAAATACCGGGGAATTTACCGGAAGATCTCCCAAAGACAGGTTTATTGTAAAAGACGATGTGACACGGGATAAAGTATGGTGGGGGAATATCAATATTCCTTTTCCAACAGATATGTTCGACGCCCTTTATAATAAGGTGACCGATTATCTTTCTGAAAAAGAAGTATACGTAAGAGACAGCTATGCCTGTGCCGACGAAAAATATAAATTAAACATTCGTGTGGTAAACGAGTACCCCTGGTCCAATATGTTTGCCTACAATATGTTTTTAAGACCTACTGAAGCCGAGCTGGAAAACTTCGACCCCGAATGGCTTATCATTAACGCCCCGGGCTTCGAGGCAGATCCTGAAGTGGACGGTACGAGACAGCACAATTTCGCCATTCTCAATTTTACAAGAAAGATCGCCTTAATTGGCGGAACAGGATATACAGGAGAGATCAAGAAAGGAATATTTTCAGCGCTAAACTTTATTCTCCCGGTAGACAAGAATACTATGCCAATGCATTGTTCTGCCAATATTGGTGATGATGGTGAAACAGCGATATTCTTCGGATTGTCAGGTACCGGTAAAACGACGCTTTCGGCAGATCCGGACCGCAGACTCATTGGCGATGACGAACACGGCTGGACCTCCGAAAATACCATCTTTAATTTTGAAGGCGGTTGTTATGCAAAAGTGATCAACCTTTCAGAAGAGAATGAGCCGGATATTTATCATGCGATCAAGCCGGGAGCCATTCTTGAAAATGTCATCATGGATGAAAATGGGGTAGTTGATTATTCAGATACTTCCATTACACAAAATACCAGGGTAAGTTACCCTATAGATCATATCGATAATATTCAGGTGCCTTCTATTGGTGAAAATCCTAAGAATATTTTCTTCCTAACGGCAGATGCCTTCGGGGTGCTGCCTCCAATTTCAAAATTGACTCCGGGGCAGGCGGCATATCACTTTATAAGTGGTTATACAGCAAAAGTTGCCGGAACCGAAGAAGGAGTAAATGAACCCTTACCAAACTTCTCGGCCTGTTTTGGTGCTCCGTTTATGCCGTTGCATCCTACAAAATATGCCGAAATGTTAAGTGCCAAGATGAAACAGGCTGGCGTGAATGTTTGGTTGGTTAATACCGGATGGACGGGAGGTCCTTATGGTGTGGGTAGTCGAATGAAACTGAAATATACTCGTGCGATGATCACTGCAGCACTCAATCATCAGCTCGATGATGTTGCCTATGAGCAGCACCCTATATTCGGACTCATGGTGCCCCAGTCATGTCCAAATGTGCCTTCAGAAGTGTTAAATCCGAAGGAGACCTGGAAAAACAAGAAAGCTTACGACATCCAAGCTAAAGAATTGGCAAATTCCTTTAGAGAGAACTTTGCGAAATTCGAGGAATTTGCAAATGATGAAATTCTTTCCGGAGCACCAATCGCTGGTTAAACCGGATAGATCAAATAAAAAAAGGCTCCATTTTGGAGCCTTTTTTTATTTTATATAGTTGGATGTTTATTTCTTATTCATTTCCTTGATATACTTTTCAAGGGCCATGGTCATAGATGGAGTTTCGGGGGTTGGGGCCTGTATGTCCACTCGTAATCCACTTTCTGTCGCAGCTTTTACCGTGGTGTTCCCAAAGACTGCGATTCGGGTATCGTTTTGCTCAAAATCGGGGAAATTGTGCAATAACGATTCGATTCCACTTGGGCTAAAGAATACCAGTATATCGTAGTATACGTCCCGCAGATCAGACAGATCGCTAACTACGGTCTTGTAAAAAGTAGCCTGCTTCCAGTCTACGCCAAGATCGTTCAATACCAGCGGGCATTCCGGCTTTAATTTATCTGATGAAGGCAACAAGAACTTTTCGTTCTTGTATTTCTTAATGAGGGGAGAAAGCTCGGTAAAAGTTCTTTTACCTACGTAGATCTTTCGTTTTCTGTATACCACATACTTTTGAAGATAAAACGCTACCGCTTCACTCTGGCAGAAATATTTCATAGTATCGGGAACCTTAAATCGCAATTCTTCTGCAATTCTGAAAAAATGGTCCACCGCATTTCTGCTGGTTAGAATAATTGCTGTATATTTTGTGAGATCAACTTTTTGGGATCGGACATCTTTACCCGAAACACCTTCCACATGTATAAATGGCCTAAAATCAATTTTTACCTTTTGTCTTTCTACAAGATCGAAATAAGGTGAATTTTCAACTTTCGGCTCAGGTTGGGAAACCAAAATAGTTTTCACTTTCATAAGCAGCTCCTTTTTTTATTCTTAATACTACACCATCAGTTTGTATAAAATGATATAAGGTGAAATTTCAAGTGCGCAAAGATACAAAATAAAATAAAAGAAGTTCTTTAAAATTGAATTTCCATTGGTTTTATAGCTGTAAAACAGTGCGATGCCGTTTAGAAGCAACAATAGGACGAAAAGCGTTACTATATATACCTCAGAAGGAGTCGTTACGTAAAATAAAACAAGGTTGGCAATAAAAAAAAACATCGACAGCAGGTTGCGACAACTAAGTTTTTGGTACAAATAGCTGTTTATGAGGGTTTCAATAGAAAATACATGTGCTACGATCTTTTCAATACAAAACTTTACGAGTACAAATACACTATAAAACGTACAGATTTGGACATATAACCATGAATTTTGCTGTACCAGATCGGGATTATAGACTGTAAAGGCCAGATAAATAAAAAGGGAAATAGATATAACCTGTGACGCAAACAATAAAATATTAAAGGGATGATTAATTTCATTGTTTCTTCCCTGGATCAAGAAATACTTGTTGGTAAGCGGAAGCATAATAAACTCCTGAAACCGTTTCGGATAAAGATATTTTGCCAGGGCAAACAATGCAAGGCAACCGAATAACAAAAGCGTGATCCAGTCGATATTTTCGAGATGTCGGTCGGCGTAATCCACAAGAATATTTAAGGTAAAGGTACGTGAATTTATAATTGAGAAAAAGCAGGGCAATTACATTTTTCCTAACATATTATTTAGACAAAAAGAGGTACATTTGCCCAAAAAGCGGACTATGCCCAACGGTTTGGTAGTAATACCTACGTACAATGAAATTGAGAATATTGAACGCCTTATTCGCAATGTGTTTTCGTTGCAAAGGGAATTCGATATACTGGTGGTAGATGATAACTCCCCCGATGGTACAGCCGAAGCCGTTACGTCACTCATTAAAGAATATCCAAAGCGACTGTCCATTTTAAGACGAGAAGGTAAACAAGGCTTGGGAACTGCCTATATTGCCGGTTTTAAATGGGCCTTGCAATGTGATTACGATTATATTTTTGAAATGGATGCCGATTTTTCTCACAACCCAAATGACCTCATCCGTCTCTATAATGCCTGTCAGAGAGAGAATTTTGATGTTGCGATTGGATCGAGGTATGTAAAAGGTGTAAATGTTGTGAACTGGCCTATGAGCAGAGTGATGATGTCGTGGCTGGCTTCTAAGTACGTTCGTTTTATAACAGGAATGGATATTTACGATACGACAGCAGGCTTTGTTTGTTATAAGAAAACAGTGCTTCAGAAAATAAACCTAGACAAAATACAGTTTGTGGGTTATGCGTTTCAGATCGAGATGAAATTTAAAGCCTATCTGGCAAAATTCAGAATAACCGAAGTGCCGGTGGTTTTTACCGATCGAACCAGGGGGGAATCGAAAATGAGCTCGGGGATAATTTCCGAAGCTATTTTTGGAGTGATTAAAATGAAATTCAAGAGCCTTTTTGGCAGCAAAGATTTTAACGAGATTTAATGAAGACCATACTAATTAAGAACGCAAATATTGTTAATGAGGGGGAGATCCGGCAAGGTGATGTGCTTGTGGAAGGCGATCGAATCGCCGAGATCTCGACCAGTATAAGTGTAAAATCATCCGATACTAAAGTGATCGATGCAGATGGCCAGTATTTGTTGCCCGGAATGATCGATGATCAGGTGCATTTCAGAGAACCGGGGCTTACCCATAAGGCGACCATAGAAACAGAATCTAAAGCCGCAGTATCCGGAGGGATCACTTCGTTTATAGAAATGCCCAACACAGTTCCTCAAGCTACCACGATTGCGCTTTTGGAAGAAAAATTTTCAATTGCTGAAAAAACGGCCTGGGCAAATTATTCCTTCATGTTTGGAGGAACGAACGACAATCTGGAGGAAATTCTAAAAGTGGATGAAACCAAGGTTGCCGGACTTAAATTATTTCTTGGTTCGTCAACAGGAAATATGCTTGTTGACAATCCCAAAACACTGGAAAATATTTTCAGTAAAACCAAACTTCTAATTTCGGCACATTGTGAAGATGAAGCCACCATTAAAAAGAATATGGAAACGTATCTCGCTCAATACGGCGAGGACATCCCTATCGAACTTCATCCCGTAATTCGTAGCGAGGAAGCCTGCTACCTGTCTTCTTCAAAAGCCATAGAACTAGCTAAGAAAACGGGCGCACGTTTGCATGTTTTTCATCTGTCTACCGAAAAGGAAACACATCTTTTCGATAATAAAAAACCGCTTTCTGAGAAAAAAATTACTTCCGAAGTATGTATACATCATCTATGGTTCACCGACGAGGACTACAAAACCAGAGGCACCAAGATTAAATGGAATCCTGCAGTGAAGTCGAAAAAAGATCGCGACGGCCTTTGGAAAGCCCTAAATGACGGTAGAATAGATGTGATCGCTACAGACCATGCGCCTCATACGCTGGAAGAAAAGGAAAATAGCTACACAAAGGCCCCTTCGGGAGGTCCCTTGGTGCAACATGCGCTGGAAGCACTAATGGAAATGCACGATCAAGGAAAAATTTCTCTGGAAAAGATCGTCGAAAAAACAGCTCATAATCCGGCCATACTGTTTCAGATCAAGGACAGAGGTTATATAAAACACGGATATAAGGCAGATCTGGTACTAATCGACCCCAAGGCGCCGTGGACCGTGAAAAAAGAAAATATTGCCTATAAATGCGGATGGTCGCCCTTTGAAGGAATTACCTTTAAAAACCGAGTGACTCATACCATTGTAAACGGTGTCCTTGCCTATGAAAACGGTAAATTCCCGAACCGCAGTAAGGGGGAGCGCTTAACTTTTAACCGATGAATAAAATAGCACTATTTCTGCTTGCTTGTGTGGCGTTTTGGAGCTGTCAGGATGTAGATCGTCCCGAAAAGCCGGACAATCTTATCTCCAAGGATGAAATGGTAAATATTCTCACCGATGTTTACATCGCAAATGCTGCAAGAAGTGTAAATAATCGCGCTATAAGAGAACAGGGAATAAAACTCGATTCGGCTATTTATAAAAAGTACAACATAGACAGCCTTCAGTTTGCCAGAAGCAATGCATGGTATACTTCAAACCTTAACACGTACAGCAGCATCTTTCAACAAGTGCAACAACGGTTGGAAATCTTAAAGGAAAAAGCAGACAGCCTTACCGATAAAAGAGTGACCGAATTTAAAGAGGAAGAAGTCGATTCACTGCCTCCTTCTCCTCAGTTAACAGACCCTGTAGAATCTGAGATCGATCAGGATTCTTTACGGTAATTTTCAACAACTCTGTTTAAAGTTTCTTCCAAAGGTGTAAAGCTAAAATTTAGCCGCTCCTTAATTTTCGAACTGTCGTAAAAAGAATTTTTATACAAGGACTTTACCGTAGCCTTCAATAATTTTCTTTTTGTACCCAAGAGTTTTGAAAAAAACCAATCTACCGAGGCGAAAATGTTCAGAATAAATCTTGGAAGCTTTTTTTTAGGAGGTTTTGCACTTAGTTTCCTCGAAAGGGATGTTAAAAGGTCCTTATAGGTGACATTGTGACCAACCAGTACAAATTTTTCGTTTGTTATTCCTGAAATCATGAGATCTATCATCGCACGCACCACATCCTGCACATCTACAAGTCCAATCCCCCCACCGGTGTAAAAGGGAATTCCTCGTGCCCCCAGTTTAATTATGATGCCACTTCCCGAATTCCAATCGCCCGAGCCCAGAATGACTCCGGGGTTTACGATCACTGCATCCAAACCTTCTTGCGTCCCCCGCCAAACCTCCATTTCAGCTCCGTATTTGGTGATGGCATACACACTGTTTTTCTCTTCGGGATTCCAGGCTGTTTCTTCATCGATCAACTGGTTGTTCAACGATTTACCTAATGTTGCCACCGAACTCACATAACACAGTTTTTGAATCTGATTCGCCAAACACAGATTTACAATATTGGCGGTACCTTCAATATTGGCTTTTTTTAGTTTGTAATAGTGCTTCGGATTAAAACTGATATAAGCTGCAGCATGATACACATGTGTGACGCCATGAAATGCATCTAAAAGTGCGGGAATATCGGTTATATCGGCTTCAATCCACTCAATTTGCTTGAATAAGGTTTCAGGCTCTTCGGAATAATAGGAAAACACTTTTTTTACCAACTGAAGATCGCTCGAACTTCGATGTACTGCTCGAACCGCATTACCGTCTTTCAGAAGAAAGTACAACAAATGCGAACCTACCAGACCGGTGCCTCCTGTGACTAAAATCATATCGCGAAAATAGGCTTTTAATCTTTTATCTTTTCACACATCCGCCTATCTTTGCCCCAAATCTTATAAATCCGGAAGCTTGAAACTTAAAAATTTTGTAGAAGAACTCACTTGGCGCGGAATGATCCACGACGTCATGCCCGAAACCGAAGAACACCTTATGGCAGCGATGAGGTCTGCTTATGTGGGCTTCGATCCTACTGCCGATTCGCTTCATATTGGAAATCTGGTGCCTATCATGCTGCTGGCGTTTTATCAGCGTTGCGGTCATAGGCCTGTGGCATTGGTTGGAGGTGCTACGGGAATGATAGGGGATCCTTCAGGGAAATCCAGCGAAAGAAATTTACTGGACGAACCTACGCTACGACACAATCAGGAATGTGTTCGCAGACAGTTGTCACAGTTTTTAGATTTCAGTTCGGGTGCCGAAAATAAGGCGGTGATGGTGAACAACTACGATTGGATGAAAGAATTTTCCTTTCTGGATTTTATTCGTGACGTAGGGAAGCATATAACCGTAAATTACATGATGGCGAAGGATTCGGTAAAGAACAGGATTCAAGGGGAAGACACCGAAGGTATGTCGTTTACAGAGTTTACCTATCAGTTGGTACAGGGATACGATTTCCTTCATTTGTATAAGCATCACAATTGTACATTACAAATGGGAGGAAGCGACCAGTGGGGTAATATCACCACCGGAACCGAACTTATTCGTCGTATTGGAGGAGGAAAAGGTTATGCGCTTACCTGTCCGTTGATCACTAAAAGTGACGGAAGTAAATTCGGAAAGAGTGAAGGCGGCAATATCTGGTTGGATGCCAAACGCACTTCACCGTATAAATTCTATCAATACTGGCTCAACACGAGTGATGAAGATGCCGAAAAATACATAAAGATCTTCACCTTTTTAGATGAAGAAACTATAAAAGGTTTGGTGGTAGAACACCAAAAAGCACCTCATTTACGAACGCTTCAGAAAAGGCTGGCACAGGAGGTAACCACGACAGTTCACAATGAATCGGAATACGAAAATGCTGTCAAAGCTTCAGAAATTCTCTTCGGAAAATCGACTTCCGAAGCATTGAAAAACCTTAATGAACAAACCTTTTTGGATGTTTTTGAAGGTGTTCCGCAAGCAGAAATAGCCAGATCTGAAGTAAACAATGGTCTTGATATTATTTCCGCTTTAGCCGAAAAAACAGGCTTCTTAAAATCGAATGGAGAGGCGATCCGGGCGTTGAAGGAGAATTCCATTTCGGTGAATAAGGAAAAAGTTAGTGACGGATACGCGATCACTTCCGAAGACCTTATTAATAACACCTTTGTATTGCTTCAACGAGGAAAAAAGAACTACTTCATTATAAAGTTGGTATAAACCAGAAATCCCCACACCTAGTGGCGTGGGGTTTCCGGAATTAACTAACCAACCAATTATGAAAAATTGAACGAAAATCGTTCGAATCTTACATTAAGTAAGTCGGAATTCTCTACAAAAACTTACAATAAGCTATATATAATTTGTTACTTCGGGATAGGGTATTAAAGAACTGATTAACAGCGCTATACTTTCCTTTGCAATAAGCGTTATACTTATGAGAATTACCACTACCAGAATAGATACCGCCAGATTGTTCTGTTGTATCTCCTTAAACTCATTTACACCCCTGGTAAGCATAGAAAAAAGGATAAATACCATGGCATTGATAAAGACTGCCATCAAGAATCCTATAAACAGATAAAGTCCTGAATACTGTATGATAGTCGCAGTGTCTATGGTTTCGCTTTGTGTTACAGAAAGCCGAATAACATTCGTGATGGAGGGAAGTATTTCGCTTAAAATGATCCCTATTGAAAGTATAATTCCGGAAGCAAAGATGGTAAAGGCAAGATTATTACCGGTAACTTCAGTTTTTCTGAAGAAAAGCCGTTTTAAGATAGCATAAGAGACATAAATAATTACAACGGTAATAATCACCGAAAAAATGACTTCTATAATGGCGAGGGTGAAAAGTTGCGTATTCATAAGGGTTTATTTACTGGTTAGTACTACATTCCAATAGGTGACATCGTTGTATGATGGTGATAAGTATCCGATCTCAAAATACTTGGCCGTTGTTTCCCAAAGAACGTATTTTTTTCCGTTGTGTATTTTATACAGCCCTTGAGCCGGCAAATTGAGTCCGAGGATGGAGTGCCTGTAATAATCACTGTTAAGTATGGCCACATCGTACCCAAAATGTTTCAGAATGGAATAGATCATCACGGTACGGGTGTCGCAATCTCCTTTTAAATTCTGAATAAAGGACACCGGATTTTGAATTCCGTACAAAATATTGCCGATACAGCATTCCGGACATTTTTCAAGAATTTTTCGAATGGAGGCTTCGTATTGTCTCGCAGGCAAGCACTCCTCCTGAAACACAAAGGCATAAGGAATATCCTGTACACAACTCACTATCATTTCGGCGAATTCCATCCTATTGAGTTGGTGTTGCTGTTCAATATCGGTAAAGGCGTTTATAATCAGGTCGAGACTGGGTGTATCAGTACGATCGATATGGTCGTACAATGCTCCCCAAAAGTTTCCCCCGGAGGGTGGGATATAGCGGCTAATATGATCTTTCAGCCTAAGATAATCGGGTTCTCGCACGGTTAAGGTTCCCGAATAAGGGTTGCCGTAATTGTCCTTCCACGATCTCTTTGTGCTATACACTCTAATAGTGTCGTTATTTTCGATCATGGTGGTAGGCAGAGTGGCTTCTTCAGTTCTAAACGTCGTGGGTTCTGTTTTAATGCTGAGTACATCCAGAAAAAATCCGCCCAATGTCTTTAGAATAGCCAACACGATTATAATGATCACAGCATTCTTCAGCACCGAAATCCCTGCCGGACGCCCTATGATATTGATCACAAAAAAGGTTGCAATCCCAAAAGACAGTACCCAGGCCAGATAGTCGTGAAGCGGAAAAAGTGTTTTGAGGATCCCGAAACTTATCGTACAAACTACCATTACGATAAACAGCCACAGACAACCATTGGGAGATCTTTCAGATTTTTGTGCCATTAAAGTACCATTAAATTACACCCACGAATATCGCTGGTATCAAATCTACCTAAAATTTCAAAACTTCCGTCACGGTAAACTTTCCCCAGATCCTGCGTTGCGATAAACGAACAAGAATAAAGGTTGGCAAGATCTATTACATTAATGCCTCCTGCGCTGCTTCCCGAAAGGCTTAAAGCGTCTTCAGGATCCCGGGTAATGATTTTCATCCATGGCGGACAATTAAAAACACCCTTCCCCTTGGAATAGGCCTGTGAGAGCAGTTCGGTCATGCCGTATTCGCTGTGAATAGAGTTCACCCCAAAGCCGGCTTTAAGTTTTTGATGTAGCGCTTCTTTAATAAGTTCCTTGCGTTTTCCTTTCATCCCGCCGGTTTCCATAATGAGGGTGTGATTTAAATGAAATTGCTCTTTTTCAATTAGATCCAGTAAGGCATAAGAAACTCCTATCAACATAGTTTTTTGCCCCGTTTTCTCCAAAAAATGCAGTGTTTCGATCAACGCTTCTACGTTGTGTAAAAAAAATCCGCTGTGCTCATTTTTGCTGCTGCGAATAAGGTGGTCTACCATATAGATAAGCGATGACCCCTCTCGTTCCAGATAAGAAGGCAGTAGTGCCAAAATGGTGAAGTTTGTGGGGTTGCCATAGGTTTTTTTAAATCCTTCCAAAAAGCTTTGCTCGTATAGTTTGCTGCTGGCAACGTAGTGTTTGCTCAACACACTCCCGGTGGTACCGCTACTTGTGAATAGTATTTCGGAAGGTTTTTCTTCTGAAATAACCTTATGCGATTTAAAGAATTCAATAGGTAGAAAAGGAATGTCCTTTATTGTTTTTACCGTTTCTGAAGTGCGCTTTAAATGGTCACAAAATTCACGATAGACACCTACATTTTTATATTGGTATCTGAAAGTATCCAATGCCACCGATTCGAATTCGGAGGTCGATGAGATTTCAAAAATATTTGAATGGAGCATATTGTTTTTCAGAAATACCCTCAAAAATAGTCAATAAAAACAGCCTTTAAAATATACATCTGCGATAAACACCATTATTTCATGACAATTCTCTATAAAGGGTAATATTCTATTCTTAGAATCATTGCCAACAAGCATGTTACGTTAACGTTAACAATGACTATGATTTAGTGCCTAAATATTAAATAATAGTATATTTATCGCCAGAAAAATACTACTGTCATGAAGAAAAAGGAAAGTAAGATCTTACTTGTGGACGATGAACCGGATATTTTGGAAATTGTAGGGTACAATCTCACTTCTGAAGGCTATCAGGTATTTACAGCCGAAAACGGAGCTAAAGCTATAAGTCAGGCCAAAAAGCATAAGCCGCATCTTATCATTCTCGACGTCATGATGCCAGTTATGGACGGGATTGAAGCTTGTGAAAAAATACGTGCAATCCCCGAATTATCAGATACAGTGATCACATTTCTTACAGCAAGAGGTGAAGATTACTCTCAGGTGGCAGGATTTGACGCCGGAGCCGATGATTATATTACCAAACCTATAAAGCCTAAGGTTTTAAACAGTAAGGTGAAAGCGCTTTTACGCCGTTTTAAACAAGAAGAGGAAGAGGATGGAAATTTCAGTATAGGAAATCTTACCATCAATCGTGAAGAATACAAGATCATGAAGGGTAAGCAAGAGATCATTTTGCCGAGAAAGGAATTTGAGCTTCTTTCTCTGTTGGCTTCAAAGCCGGGAAAAGTATTTAAACGGGAGGATATCCTCGATCATATTTGGGGCAATGAAGTAGTCGTTGGAGGGAGAACCATAGATGTTCACATTCGAAAGCTAAGGGAGAAGATAGGTGATGAAAAATTTAAGACGGTAAAAGGCGTAGGGTACAAGTTTGTAGTCTGATGGCTGTAATATTTAAAAAAACATACAGGTTTGCCGCGATTACTTCGGGGGCGATCACCTTTTTTTTAGCACTGGCTATGGGTGTTTTTTTTTTCTTCTCGAAAGTTAACAATTACTGGTATTTCGGCGCATTTGTAGTAATATCCTATGTCGTTTGTTTTTTGATCATTCAATACAGGGTTGAACGAATGATCTATACCCGCATTCAGAAGATCTACGACGATGTAACCCTGTTGGACAAAACTTCTTTTGCCAAACCGCAGATCACTACCGACATGAAAACCCTCACCAGAGAGGTAGAACGATTTGCTCAAAATAAGAAGCTGGAAATTGAAACGCTAAAAGTGCGGGAGAATTACAGGAAGGAATTTATTGGGAATATTTCACACGAACTAAAAACGCCATTATTTACCGTACAAGGCTACATTCTAACACTGTTAGATGGTGCCATGAAGGACAAGTCGGTGCGAAAAAAATACCTTCAACGAGCGAGTAAGGGTGTAGAGCGACTTATTTATATTATTAAGGATCTGGATATGATCACTAAGCTGGAGGTGGGAGATCTCAATCTGGTTAAAGAGAATTTCGATATCATAAAACTGCTTAAAACCATATTCGACCTTTATGAAATGAAGGCCGCCCGTAAAAACATAACACTCACTTTCGATATTGATTATGAAGAAAAGGTTATGGTTAATGGCGATAAGGAGAAAATTGAACAGGTGCTCTCCAATTTAATTATAAATTCTATTAAATACGGGAAACAAAACGGAACCGTAGAAGTAAGTATCGAAAACTTAATACGAAATAAAGTGATCATTCGGGTTACAGACAATGGAGAAGGTATCGCTCGGGAACATATTCCCCGAGTATTTGAACGATTCTATCGCGTAGATAAAAGCGGATCGAGAAAAGAAGGGGGCAGCGGACTCGGACTTGCCATCGTAAAACATATTGTAGAAGCGCACAATGAAAAAATATATATTGAAAGTCAGTTAGGCGTGGGGTCCGAGTTCTCTTTTACCCTCGAAAAGGCTAAATAACGAACTACCGTCTACTTCACATCTTAGTCCGTGAAAACCTTGATACACTTTTACTTTCTCCAGTGCTTCATACGTAAAGTCCTCTTGTTTACAACTGGGAACCCAACCCTTTTCTGTACATCGTGAAGCGAGATATTCCTGCTCGTATTGTCCGGGAGTCGGAATAAAAAAAGCCTTCTTCTCCATTGTAGCAAGATCCATGATCGTGGTATAACCGCTTCGGGAAAGAACAAGACCACTTTCATTGATTGCCTTTTCGAGCGCTTCACTTTCCATATAATTTACGATCTCAATATTGTCATGGATGCTTCGTTGCTGTTCGTCTTCCACGATACCCTGTATGAGTAATACGCGACAGTCTTTTCCGGTTAGCTCATCAAGTATCTTCTCCTCCAGCATGGTACGTTGAGGTTCTGGTCCCGAAAGTAATGCCAGAACATCGTAGACAATGGGTATTTCTGCTTTTTTCATTCTGCTTACCGGTCCCATGTATTTTATATTGAGATTGTGAACCTTGGGATGCCCTAGTGTTCCGCTAAGGTTCTCGTCATTATCCACATCGGGCACCCAGCATTCATGGAATTTCTGAATGATCTTCTGATGCATCATACTACTGAAAAATGAAGTGCTACCGCTTAAAACATTTAACTGATGCGTGATAAAGACCGAAGGCACCTTTTTTGAATGAATCCCAAAACGGTTATCGCTTATAATACCATCTATTTTGCCTTCAGAAACCAATGCATCGATCATTTTTTTTTCTGAAGCCATCGTTTTCCTAATTCCCGGTAAACTTTTCAGCAGCTTCCATTTTAACTGTGAGGGTTTTTTCGGATACGTTATGGAATAAGAAGGTAGTTCCAGCCACGAAAGTTTCGGAAATTCTTTCCGAAGCAAATTCAAAGCGGCACCATCGGAAGCGATACATACGGCATACCCCTTTGTTATCAACGCACGAATTATAGGTATGCAGCGCGTCGCATGCCCTAATCCCCAGTGTAACGGAGCAACTAAAATTGTTTTCGATCCTTCCACAAAACAAAGGTAAGCATATTCGCAGCCGATTATTATTTGCTTAATTTTACCGAATCATTAATTATTTAGAAACAGAAGTAAGGTGGGAAGTAAAAATAAACTGAAACGATTTAAAGAAAATGAGACGTTTGCCAATGTAATTCAGCCAACCCGGGAAGAGGTTTTCTCGAATTCACTACAGTTAAAAGGCAGCTGGAAATCTAAATTCTTTAAAAATGACCACCCGCTAATCCTCGAACTTGGCTGTGGAAAAGGAGAATACACTATTAATCTGGCAAAAAGTTATCCCGACAAGAATTTTCTCGGGATCGATATCAAGGGAGCGCGCTTCTGGCGTGGGGCAAAAACAGCTTTGGAAGACGGTTTACACAATGCTGGATTTCTACGAACACAAATTGAACTAATAGATCTGCTCTTTGCTGAAAATGAGGTCGATGAGATCTGGATTACCTTCCCCGATCCACAAATAAAATACAAACGCACCAAGCACCGGCTCACCAATGCCGAATTCCTCGAAAAATACAAGCAAATACTAAAACCAGACGGAGTGGTCCACCTAAAAACCGACAGTGAATTTATGCACGGCTATACCTTGGGACTCCTGCACGGACGAAATGAAGAGGTTATTTATGCACATCACGATGTATATGGAAATGACCATTCGCCCGAAGAAGTAACACAGATTCAAACATATTATGAGAGTCAGTATCTGGAGGTTGGCAAGAAGATCACCTACATTAAATTTAGATTCCGTTCGTAATAATTTGTTTATATTCACTACCCAAACCAACCATGAATGTCATTAATTCTTAATTTTTTTATAGGATTTTTAGCTGCATTCGTTGGTGTAATTCCACCCGGTCTTCTCAATATGTACGCTGCTAAAGTTAGCATGAAAGAAGGTCGTAAAAAGGGATTACTCTTTTCCACCGGCGTTTGTGCTACGGTGATGATCCAAACCTATGTAGCACTGTTATTTGCCAGATATCTCGATAAGCATCCGGAGATCGTAGACAGACTACAGCAGGTTGCGTTAGGAATCTTTATCTGTATTACCATTTACTTTTTGTTTATAGCAAAAGACACACGTCGGGAAGTTAGAAAAGACTTCAATAAATCGAAAACCAGTAGGTTTCTTTCAGGGATGATGTTGGGAGCATTAAACTTGTTGCCTTTTCCCTATTGGGTGTACATTAGCATCACTTTTGCCGGTTTTGGCTGGTTTGAGTTTAGTCAGCCCGAATTATGGTCCTGTGTAATCGCTTCTGGTATAGGGACTTTCGTGATGTTAGCGATCTATGTTCAGTACTTCAGAAAAAAGGAACAGCGATCCAAACCACGCATCAACATGAACTACGTCATAGGCTTTATAACATTAGTGATCTCCATTATCACAGCCATAAAAATTTTTAATGATTTTTGAATATGGCAGATCAGGGTTTTTTCAATAAAGTTTATGAGGTGGTACGGTTAATTCCCTTTGGGAGGGTCACTACCTATGGTGCCATCGCAAAATATTTAGGTGCGGCAGGAAGCGCACGCATGGTAGGATGGGCAATGAACGTTTCTCCCGATGACGTTCCGGCACACCGGGTGGTAAACCGAATAGGATTATTAACGGGGAAGCATCATTTTAAAGGCACCAACCTCATGCAGCAACTACTGGAAAATGAAGGAATAGAAGTTTACGACAATCAAATTCAACACTTCGAAGCGCTGCTGTGGGATCCTCAAAAGGAACTTTAGCAAGTAAAAGAAGCATTAAAAACTCATCGATCTATTAACGTCTAACCCTCCTCCAAAACTTCCCGCTTCCTCCTTCCTGCTTCAATCTATATTATTTATATTTGCACTTTAGAATGAATCTAAATATAGAAGCATACGAGTAATGAAATTGAATAAGAAAGAGATACTTGCGGCATTGGAAACCATCACCATTTCGGGAGAAGGAAAAAATATGGTAGACAGCGGTGCAGTTCAGAATGTAATGTGCTTTGCCGATGAGGTTGTTGTAGATCTTAAGATCTCTACGCCCGCCATGCATATTAAAAAGCGGGCCGAAGCCGATGTGATCGCAGCGATCAAGGAAAAAGTCTCTTCCGAGGCTAAAGTTCAGGTCAATATACAGGTGGAAGCACCTCCAAAACAGGAATCCAACCCTTCAAATCCCAACCTCATTAAAGGTAAGCCCATCCCGGGAATCAAGAATATTATAGCTGTTGCCTCAGGAAAAGGAGGAGTAGGTAAATCTACCGTAACGGCAAACCTTGCGGTTACCTTGTCTAAAATGGGATTTAAAGTTGGAGTTCTGGATGCCGATATTTACGGCCCTTCTATTCCCATCATGTTCGATGTGGCCATGGAACGCCCTCTGTCCATAAATGTGGATGGAAAAAGTAAAATGAAACCTATCGAAAGTTATGGGGTAAAGGTATTATCGATCGGATTCTTTACGAAACCCAATCAGGCAGTGATTTGGAGAGGCCCTATGGCTTCCAAGGCACTCAATCAGTTAATTTTCGATGCCGCCTGGGGTGAATTGGATTTTATGCTGGTAGACCTTCCACCCGGAACAGGGGATATACACCTTAGCATTATGCAGTCCCTGCCCATTACCGGTGCCGTAGTGGTAAGCACACCGCAAACAGTTGCGCTGGCCGATGCCCGCAAAGGAGTGGCCATGTTCCAACAGGAAAACATTAATGTTCCCGTTTTGGGAATCATAGAAAATATGGCGTACTTCACTCCCGAGGAACTGCCCGATAACAAATATTATATTTTTGGAAAGGAAGGTGCCAGAAACCTTGCCGAAGACCTGGAAGTTCCCTTTTTAGGTGAAATTCCGTTGGTTCAAAGCATACGGGAAGCCGGCGATGCCGGAAGACCTGCCGCCTTACAGACGGCAACTCCATTAGAAGAAGCATTCGAAACGCTAACCCGAAATGTAGTCGAGGAAACCGTGAATAGAAACGATGCGCTTCCGCCTACCGAAGCAATTAAAATAACCACCATGGCAGGTTGCAGCGCCATAAAAAAATAATATGACCGGAAAAGAACTTAAATCTAAGGTAGAGGATGCACTCGATGAGATTCGTCCTTTTTTGCAAAGTGATGGCGGCGATATATCGCTACTGTCCATCGACGATGACACCATCGTGCGCGTTCAGTTACAGGGCGCTTGTGTGGGCTGTACGGTAAACCAGATGACCTTAAAGAGTGGCGTGGAAATGACGATTAAGAAGCATGCACCACAGATCGAAAAGGTGATCAATGTCGAGCTTTAATTGCCTTTTTATTATGGGTCAACTCGCCTTCGCACCACAGGTGCTTCGGTGAGTCGGGCTTTCGGCCATACACGCCTGCCGGCGGGGTATGTTGCCTCAATCCCTTGCCCGCTAAAACAGTTGTTGAAAATTCATGATTAAAACAGATATTCTTATTATTGGTGCAGGTCCTACGGGACTTTTTACCGTTTTTGAAGCCGGATTACTTAAATTGCACTGCCATCTTATCGATGCCTTGCCACAACCCGGCGGACAATGTGCCGAGATCTATCCTAAAAAACCTATATACGATATTCCCGCCTTTCCCGAAATACTTGCAGGCGAATTGGTGGACAATCTTTTAAAGCAAATTGAACCCTTTCAACCCGGATTTACCCTGGGAGAACGAGCTCAAACCATCGAGAAACTCGACGATGGGACCTTTATAGTAACCACCAATAAAGGGACTAAACACCATGCTCCTGTGGTTGCTATTGCCGGTGGATTAGGCAGTTTTGAACCCAGAAAACCGCCAATAACTAATATAGCAGACTACGAAGACAAAGGAGTGGAGTACATTATTCGGGACCCCGAATTGTACCGAAATAAAAAGGTGGTCATCGCGGGGGGCGGAGATTCAGCTCTGGATTGGAGTATCTTCCTGGCCGATGTGGCTTCTCAGGTTACCCTTATTCACAGACGAAATGAGTTCAGAGGTGCTCTGGACAGCGTGGAGAAAGTTCAGGAACTTAAAAATGCTGGTAACATAGAATTGATCACCCCGGCCGAAGTGATCGATATCGTTGGAGAAGATCGGGTTAAGGGCGTTTCAATAAAACGTGGTGCCGATGTTTTTAACAAGGAATGCGATCACTTTATTCCGTTATTCGGATTGGCGCCAAAATTGGGGCCTATTGCCGATTGGGGACTGGAAATTGAAAAGAATGCCATAAAAGTCGATAATTCCCTCGATTATCAGACTAACATTCCCGGGATCTATGCCATAGGCGATGTTAATACCTACCCCGGAAAACTAAAACTCATCCTTTGTGGCTTCCACGAAGCTACATTGATGTGCCAAAGTGCCTTTCAGCGCATCTTTCCCGATAAACGTTATGTGATGAAGTATACAACAGTGGGTGGCGTGGAAGGATTTGACGGCAGCAAGAAGGAAGCGCCAAAGTCGGTAATAAAATCTATTGATTAAGGAATTAGGAATTCGTAATGATTAATGTGTAATGACTAATGAGTAATGTGTAATGAATGGTGGGTTCTCACTAACCGATATTTAAGAGGAAAAACAGTTAGAATCTAGGCTTAATACATGTAAAGCAAGAATATTAAAATTGGATATTAGAATTACAATAACCGACCGTGAAGGAACATCACATCAAATTGATGCACCAACCGATATGAATATGAACCTTATGGAGGTTATTCGTTCCTACGAACTCGCCCCCGAAGGGACCATTGGCATCTGTGGTGGTATGGCCATGTGTGCATCCTGCCAATGTTATATTGTAAGTGATCACGAACTGCCTGAAATGAGTTATGACGAAGATGCCATGCTTGCCGAAGCATTTAACGTAAAGAATAACAGCAGACTGGGCTGCCAGATCTTTATCACTCCACAACTCCAAGGACTCGAAGTGGAGATCGCCCCGGAATCCTAAACCCACGTTTCACTCCTGTTGCTATTCAGTCTTATAATCTATTAGTTTTTGAGGTCCTTCTAAAAGAACACGTATCACCTTCAATGTACCGTCCTCGGTAGTGGCGATCTGCCATTTTATAAGCGCTATGGCACCGTTTTCTATCTCCAACCCTGTAATACTTCGGGGATGAACACAACTGCCGTCATTAAAATAAGCAATATCCCCGGGCTCGGGGAAACGGGGTCTGTGAGTATGCCCCGTGATCGTAAACAAATTGTTGTTGTCTATGATCCATTTTTTAGTCCGACGCTCTACTTTAATAAGCTCCTTATAATTTTTTGCCGGACTCGTTGGATCGCTTATCCCGAACACCTGTAATTGGCGCCATAAGGCACGTACCATAAACCGGTTGAACTTCCACCCGCGGTAATTCATCCAGTCTGCCTGATGTCCGTGAAGCATGAATAATTCCTGTCCGGTAACTTCGTGTTGTAACACCAATCCTTCCGAAAAAGAAATATTAGGGAAAAGTGGTTCGTCTTGCCCTGTCACCTTGTTGAAATATTGATACAAGTTCTTTTCGACATAGCGCTCGTTCATATAGACCATATCGTGGTTTCCAACCAGCCGGTGCAAGCGCGATTCGGCAAAAAACAATCGCAATAAGGTAAACACATTTTTATGAGCTTCCAACACCGACTTAAACTCGATATTCTCCCATAGTTCGTCTCCATCGCCCAGTTCGCAATAGGTAAAACCTTCGTTGTAATAATGCTTTAAGGCATGATAATAGATATTCCGGTTGTTTGCAAAATCGTCGGCAAAGCTATTGTCTCCACGGTGACAATCGCTAAAAACAATAAACTTTGAACTGTCGTTAAAAGAAATCCGGGGTGCATTTTTATACGCACGACTAAATCGGGTTTGTGAAGACATGGGACTTTACTTTTTTTAAAGATACAATTTGAAGGCAGTATTCAGAAAATAGCGCATAAAAAAGCTTCCTATTTTAGGAAGCTCGGCTTTAGTCTTAAAAACAGTATCCTATTTAAAGGCGTTTAATCCGGTTATGTCCAGCCCGGTGATCAATAAGTGAATATCGTGTGTTCCTTCATAGGTGATCACACTTTCAAGGTTCATAGAATGCCGCATAATACTGTATTCGCCGGTGATTCCCATCCCTCCGAGGATCTGTCGCGCCTCACGGGCAATATTGATAGCCATTTCCACATTATTCCGTTTTGCCATTGAGATCTGCGCCGAAGTTGCTTTCCCTTCATTGCGAAGCACGCCTAATCGCCAGGCCAATAATTGAGCTTTAGTGATCTCGGTGATCATTTCGGCCAATTTTTTTTGCTGAAGTTGAAACGCCCCAATAGGTTTTCCAAACTGAATACGTTCCTTGGAATATCGCAATGCTGTATCGTAACAATCCATGGCAGCACCTATCGCACCCCAGGCAATTCCGAAGCGCGCAGAATCAAGACACCCAAGGGGAGCACCCAATCCTGATTTGTTTGGTAGAAGATTTTCTTTCGGTACTTTTACATTGTCAAAAATTAGTTCCCCAGTGGCTGAAGCCCGTAGGGACCATTTTCCGTGAGTTTCTGGAGTACTGAAGCCTTCCATTCCGCGTTCTACAATCAAACCGTGCACGCGTCCGTTTTCATCCTTGGCCCATACCACGGCGATCTGACAAAATGGAGAATTCGAGATCCACATTTTGGCACCATTCAGTAAATAATGGTCGCCCATATCTTTGAAATTGGTGGTCATGCCTCCCGGATTAGAACCGTGATCCGGTTCGGTTAATCCGAAAGACCCCATCCATTCTCCCGAAGCCAGTTTAGGCAGGTATTTTTTGCGTTGTTCTTCGGTGCCGTATTTCCAGATAGGATACATCACCAGGGAAGACTGCACTGAAGCTGTACTGCGTACCCCGCTGTCACCACGTTCAATTTCCTGCATGATGAGTCCGTAAGCGATCTGATCCAGTCCTGCCCCTCCGTATTCCTCGGGGATATAAGGTCCGAAGGCTCCAATTTCTGCCAATCCGCCAATGATCTCTTCGGGAAATTCTGCTTTTTGAGCGTATTCTTCAATGATAGGAGATACGTCACGTTTTACCCATTCACGGGCAGCTTCGCGTACTAATTTATGCTCGTCGGTTAAAAGATCATCTAAGTTGTAGTAGTCGGGTGCTTCAAAAAGGTCGGGCTTCATTCGGATTCCATTTTTGTGAAGCACAAATTTAAGTATTGCGGTGAAATAACCTATGTATTCGCTCTAAAATCTTTATCAAATTCAGAAGTTATTTATTCAGAAATTCAGCCAGCAAACGATGAAAATGATGTACCCCTTTTTCCCGGCTCGGAGAGAACCTACCCGCTTTGTAGAAAGAGGAATTTACTCCTTTTTGCACATTTTCGACCACGAATTCATCTTCCCGTTCTACTTTTTCCAGAGCACTTCCGGCACCTTTATCCAGTTTAGACGGATCGTATACATAGGAAATAAAAGATACTTTCGTTCGGTTGATCGAGAGCGGCTTTACAATATTTATAGATAAGCCCCAGGGATAGAAATTAAACATCATATTGGGAAAAACCCAGTAGTAGTAAGCCGCAACATTTTTCCCGTGGTCGATATGGCCTTCAGGAAGGTCAAAAACTTCGGTGGCCTCATCGGTATAGCCAATTTGAAGGTTACAATAGTCGTAAACCTCGGTGGTATAACTTCCGTAATCCAGAGTTTCGTTTAGACCTTCATGTACAAAAGGTATATGAAAACCTTCCAGATAATTGTCGCAATATAAAGCCCAATGTGCATGGACGAGAAAATCCTTCGATAAAGAAGCATCGTGATAGAATTCAGCAATAGGAAGAAAACCGACACGTTCTTCCATTTTATCGATCACTTTTTTGAAGTTGATGCTATCGTCCAAACCGGCAAAAAGTAAGGGTCCCCATTGTAATAGAGGAAACCGATGGAGATCATCGCATGGCCGTGGAAAGTCTTTAGCGTCTTCGAATTCGGGCATGCTTTCAAAGGTTCCTTCCAATGAAAATCGTCTGCCATGATACGAACAGATCAGTTTTTTAAACTTACCGGAGTGTAGCGCGACTTTGTTTCCGCGGTGGGTACATACATTACTCAAACAATGTAGGGTATCGTCCGAATCTCTGGAAAGTAAAAGTGGTTCGGTTAAAAAACCCTCTAAAAGCACAAAAGGATATACAGAATGTGGCAAAGCGACCCTGTTCTCATCACCTATCCACTGCCAGGATTTTAGAAACACTTTCTTTTTTATAGCCTCAAAAACAGAAGCATCTCTGTAAAATGAAGCCGGTAGTGTTTCTGCTTGAGTAATATCGGGATGTATAGTGTACTGATGTGTCATTCCTTTTATTCGTGTATCTTTCGTATCGATAAATGTAAGTAATTATAATATAAGTCCTTATACGAACACAACTATGACCAAAAAAACACAAAAAATTGGATTGCTGGTTTCTACTTCGCTAGTGATAGGAAACATGATAGGAGCCGGGATCTTTGTATTGCCCGCTTCCCTTGCTAAATACGGTGGAATAAGTATTCTGGGGTGGATCTTTTCTGCAGCCGGAGCGCTCATACTCGCCAAAGTATTTAGTAATTTCAGTAAAATATTAGTGGGAAGAAGCGGTGGGCCCTATACCTTTTCTCAAGCCGGATTTGGTGATTTTATCGGATTTTTAGTTGCCTGGGGGTATTGGATCTCTTGTTGGGTAGGGAATGCAGCCATCGCATTGGCGGCGATTAGCGCACTAAGTTTTTTCTTTCCAGTATTGGAGACCAATGCGAATTATGCCATTCTTGCGGGCTTGAGTTTAATATGGTTTTTAACCTGGATCAACTCCAGAGGGATCAAAGAATCGGGAAAAATTCAGATACTTACAACGGTGTTAAAGTTAATACCGCTGGTTTTAATTATTTTGATGGGTGCCTTTTTCTTTAGCGTTGAAACCTTCCCGGAGTTTAATCTAACCGGTGAAAGTAACCTCGCAATTTTCCCAGTAGTCGCTGTACTTACACTCTATGCATTTTTAGGGATAGAATCGGCAACCATACCGGCCGGTAATGTGAAGGATCCGGAGGTAACTGTGCCAAGAGCAACCATGTTGGGAACGATCATAACCACTTTGGTTTATATACTTAGTACTATCGTATTATTTGGAATTATCCCAAACGAGGTATTAAGTGAGTCGCCCACGCCTTTTGCAGACGCAGGTGAACTCATTGGTGGTAAATACGTGGGATATCTTGTTGCTGCCGGAGCAGCCATAGCAGCTATTGGAGCGTTAAACGGTTGGATATTAATTACCGGACAAATGTCGATGGCAATGGCTAAGGATGATCTGTTCCCTAAGCTATTTAAAAAGTCAAACAGTAATGGGGCGCCCTTAATTGGCTTAATTATAGGGAGTGTTTTAACCTCTGCCCTAATGCTTATGAATTTTACAGAGGGTTTGGTAGACCAATTTGAATTCGCTCTTTTGCTAACCACACTAACCTGTTTGGTGCCTTATTTATTTGTTTCGGCATCTTATGTTTTGGTCCTGATCGAAAAGAAATTTAATGCCGGCAGTTTTCTAAAAACATTTACACTCGGTATACTAGGATTTGCCTATTCGATGTGGTCAATTTATGGTTCGGGACAAGAGACTGTTTTCTACGGATTTTTATTGCTTTTTTCGGGGGTGCCTATTTATTTGATCATGAAATGGAATCACAAAAAAGACTCCGGGAAAGAGCTAGAAAAGTAATTTAAATTACATCTTTAAATAGAATTCCCGAACCAGATCGCAGTAATCCTGAGTATAATTGTGTCGGGAATGCTCAATGACCAATGATGTCATTTCAACAGTTGTTTTCTGAAAGCTGAATTCCATTAAACTGCGTTTTACTTCGGAAGTGTCTGTCCCCCGAACACGACAGATCCGTGTGGGAAAGAGCTTCACTTCGGAAGCCAGGGCGATGAAAGTTTGTTCCTCTTTCTTCGGAATAATAGTAGAAAAGATACCCTCTTCACTAAGCAACACCGAAACATGATGAAGCAGATCCTTAAAAGGCAGGGCATCGGCAAAACGAGCCGTATTTCGTGCGGGGTCTTCGGTTACATAATTATCGGAATAAAACGGCGGATTGGAAACAATAAGCTCATAGCGATCGTCGATCTCCTCGGTAAATTCTTCCAAAGACGCATGGTAGCAGAAAAGCCGATCGCCCCATGGAGAAGCTTCAAAATTTTCGACACATTGTTCATAGGCAAGATCATCGATCTCGATGGCATCAATGAGTTCTGCTGTTGTGCGTTGTGCAAGTTGTAAGGCAATTATTCCCGTGCCGGCTCCTATATCCAAAACACTTAAGGGGCGGTGATCTATAGTTGTCCATGCTCCTAATAAAACCCCATCTGTTCCTATCTTCATCGCGCAGCGATCCTGAGCAACGACAAATTGCTTAAATGTAAAAGGTTCCATCTAAAGATATAATTCTATGAGACCCTCAGGAACATTCAGATGAATGGTCTTTAGATCTCGATCCACTTTTTCTATAAAGGAATCATTAATGGGAATAAGGATCTCCTTTCCGTCGCGGTCTATCACGAATAAATGTTGTGCAGTATTGTCATTGACCCCCATAATGGTCCCAACTTCACCGAAAGAGGCATCGATCACTTTAAATTGGTTAATCTCGTGATAATAGAATTTATTTCCGCTGAGTTTCGGTAACAGGGACAGGGGAAGATAGAGATCGGTTCCCAGCATGGCGTCGGCATCAGCTTCATTTTCCACTTCTTCAAATTTTACTCGCAGCAAACTGGATTTGTGAAGCGAACTATTCTCAATAAAAAATGGAACCAAATTTTTGTGCTTTTCCACAAAAACCGATTCCATATTTAAAAATTGTTCGGGGTCGTCTGTATCGAGTTTGATAAGCAACTCCCCTTTAAAACTATACTTCTTAACGATCTTGCCTACGAAGAAACAATCCTTCTTTTGCATATCGCCATTTTAGTTTTACTCTTCTTCTTTGCTGGCTTCCGCCTTAGCTTCTTCGGCAACTTCTTCGGTTGCTTCAGCCTTCACTTCTTCAGCAGGAGCTTCTTCCGTTGCAGTTTCTGCTTCAGCAGTAGCTTCAACAGCTTCTTCAGTAGCTTCCCCTTCGGCAAGTTCTCCTTCAGCAGGGGCTTGTGCTTCTGCAATTCGCGCTTCATTTACTGCTTTTTCGGCAGCCAAAGCCTCAGCTCTTTCTTTTTCCTTGGCATCAGAAAGCTTTGTGCGTTTGTTTTCAACCGCTTTCGCTTTTTCTTCCAACCAGGCATTGAATTTTTCTTCGGCTTGTTCTTCGGTAAGTGCTCCTTTACGTACACCACCGGCAAGGTGATTTTTCAGCATAGCTCCTTTATAAGAAAGGATAGCTCTTGCTGTATCTGTAGGTTGCGCTCCGTTTTGAAGCCATGTCACCGCGCCATCAACGTTTAATTCGATATGTGCAGGGTTAACATTCGGATTGTAAACACCAAGTTTTTCAAGGTATTTACCATCTCTTTTCGCACGACCATCGGCCGCTACGATCCAGTAAAAAGGTTTTCCTTTTTTACCGTGTCTTTGTAATCTTATTTTTACAGGCATAAAAATTAATTTTTGGGGTACCCGACCCCGGTTATAATTAAGGACGGCAAAGATACTATATTTTTTATATGAAACTCAATAGATTAAACTTTTTATTTTACATTTGTGACAAACCTGTTTACCCAAATTGCTATGAAAAGATTTATGCTATTGATTCTTGCCGTTGTCCTTTTCAATGGATGTGAAGATCTGGAAACCAACACCCCTGCCATGCAGGGCTCCCTCGATAATGCATTTTTTGAAGCCACAGATGCCAGAGCTTCAGAAAACGAAGACGGATCCTTTACTATAATAGGTATTACAGACAATGAAACACTTACCCTGAAAGTGGCCGCGGGAGAGGAGCGCACGTATAATCTGGGCGGCGAATCTCCCAACTATGCTTCTTTCGAAAATTCATTGGGAAATATCTACAGCACTAACCCCGAAGGGGAAGGACAGGTAATTATTTCCAATTGGGACACTACCAATGAAACCTTATCGGGGACCTTTAGGTTCAATGCAGTATTAGCAGGGCTCGACACTTTAAACGTACAACGCGGTGTGTTTTTTGAAGTGCCTTACGGAACGGGGATCGTGGAAGAGGGTACGCCTCCAAATGCAGGAACGTTCCTAGCCGAAATAGACGGTACACCTTTTAATCCTTTTACAGTTACTGCGGTTGACAGCGGAAATTCCATCGTGATTGCAGGTTCTACTTCATCAACCACTATACTTATCCGTATGCCGATAGATGTAATGGCAGGATCTTATAGCCTTACCGAAATAGGATTTCAAGCGAGCTATACCGACGGAGTAAACACACAACCCGCTACCGCCGGTACTGTTTTGGTCGTAGAACATAATCCCGGTCAGCGTCGTATTAAAGGGACGTTCTCATTTGAAACGGCCTCCACTACCATTTCACTTGGACAGTTTAATGTGGTTTACGAATAATAAGCCATCTTTTTTTGTTAAAATTTGGTGTATTTCAGTGCCAAATATTCCCTGAGGGTTAAACTTTGTTAATTCGTATTAAACTTGGGTTAAATATTCTCCTAAGCCCTTTATTTGTGCTATATTAGAGTATGCCGAGTAAAGAAATGCGAAGATTTTTCCTCGGTTATTTATAAACTTTCTTCGCGTCATTTAAAACGAAAAGAAGATGAAGTATACAGAGAAAATGTCGAATAAGTTAAATGAACTTTTAGAAAAGAATTACGATGCCGAAAAAGGCTATAAAAAAGCCGCTGAGATCGTTGAAAATCCACAGTTAAAATCCTTCTTTAAGGATCAGGCCCAAAACCGATACGATTTCGGCCACGAGTTAAAATCGGAGATCCGGAATTATGGAGAAACACCGGAAAAAAGTGGAAGCTTTAAAGGTGCTACACACCGTACCTGGATGGATATAAAATCTACCTTTACTTCAAACGATGAGGAAGCCATTCTGGAAGAAGTAGTTAAAGGTGAAAAAGCGGCCAAAGAGGAGTATAACGAAGTAATCAATGATACTACCTTGCCGCCAACAACTCAAAGTATTTTGAGCAAGCATAAAGAAAGTATCGATGCTGCAATTCGAAATGCCAAGAATTTTGAAGTAGTTGTATCCTAAAAGATATTGCTATGAAAAAGAGGATCCCGCCGTTGGCGGGATTTTTTTGTTTATAAAAAGCGATAACTGTTTACAACTTTACTTCCGCTTGTACGGCTGTTTTTTTACTTTTACTTTTTGCTGAAGAATCCTCTGAAACCGAGCCCATGTACCTGATTTTTGATACCGAAACCACCGGACTCCCCAAACGCTGGGATGCCCCGGTTACCGATAGCGATAACTGGCCACGTTGCGTACAGATCGCCTGGCAGTTGCACGATGCCATGGGAAATATGGTGGAACATCAGGATTTTTTGGTAATCCCCGACGATTATAATATTCCTTTTGACGCCGAAAAGATCCATGGTATTTCCACCGAGCTGGCTAAAAAAGAAGGTGAACCTCTTGCCGAAGTGCTCCGGAAGTTTTCTGAAGTGCTCTCTAAAACGAAATTTATCGTAGGACAAAATCTTGGCTTCGATATCAACATCATGGGGGCCGAGTTTCACCGACTTGGACTCAAAGATCCCTTGCCCAAGCTTCCTGTTCTTGATACCTGTACCGAAACGACCGCTCAACTCTGTCAGATCCCGGGAGGTAGAGGAGGAAAATTTAAATTGCCCACACTTACCGAACTGCACGAATTCCTTTTCGACGAGCCCTTCGCCGAAGCCCACAATGCAACCGCCGATGTAGAAGCAACGACCCGTTGTTTTCTGGAATTGGTTCGTCGACAAATATTTACTGAGGAAGAACTGGATGTACAACCCGATTATTTCAATGAATTTTCAGAGGCCAATCCGCAGCCTATAGAATTACTCGGTTTAAAACACATTAACCTTCAAAAGGCTTCAGAGAAGATCCGGAAAGCTATGGAAGCGGCATCCGAAACACAGGAGATCTCTTCCGAAGAAATAAAAGAAAATATTGCCACGCTCGAAGACCTGCCTTTTGCGCATCTTCACAACCATTCGCAGTTTTCCATACTTCAGTCCACCTCTAGCACCATGGACCTGGTGAATGCCGCTGTAGCCGATAATATGCCGGCCGTTGCACTTACCGACAGCGGAAATATGATGGGAGCCTTTCATTTTGTGCGGGCGGTGAACACCTATAATCAAGGCCTTTCAGAAGAAGACAAGGGAAAGGAGCTCAAAGCTATCGTAGGTTGCGAATTCTTCGTATGTGAGGATCATCTTAACAAATCCCATAAGGACAACGGTTACCAAATCGTTTTGCTGGCAAAGAACAAAGAAGGGTATCACAACCTTGCCAAAATGGCTTCCATTGCCTATACCGAAGGCTTTTATTATGTGCCACGGATTGACAAAAAGATTATAGAACAGTATAAAAGTAACATCATTGTACTCACCGGAAGTTTATACGGGGAAGTGCCCGGGAAGGTCCTCAATATTGGTGAAGCGCAGGCCGAAGAGGCTTTGATCTGGTGGAAAGAACAATTTGGTGACGATCTCTATATGGAGATCATGCGCCACGATCAGGAGGATGAACGCCGGGTGAATGAGGTATTGATAGAACTCGCAAGAAAACACGAGGTTAAACTTGTGGCCTGTAACAACACCTATTACATCAATAAGGAAAACGCCAACGCACACGATATTCTCCTCTGTGTAAAGGATGGAGAAAAGCAGGCTACTCCTATTGGGCGAGGAAGAGGCTATCGCTATGGTCTTCCTAATTCGGAATACTACTTTAAGTCGCAGGAGGAAATGAAGGAATTGTTCAGTGATCTTCCTGAGGCCATTGAAAATATTTCGGAAGTGATCGGAAAGATCGAATCCTTTTCACTGGCGCGCGATGTACTGCTTCCCAACTTTGCCATTCCCAAGGAATTTCTTCATCTGGAAGATGCCGATGGAGGCAAACGCGGAGAGAATGCATACCTAAGACACCTCACTTATGAAGGTGCCAAAAAGCGTTATGGTGAGATCACCGAGGAAATAAAACAACGTCTGGATTTTGAGCTGGAAGTCATAGCCAATACCGGATACCCCGGATACTTTCTTATCGTTCAGGATTTTATAGCTGAAGCCCGTAAAATGGGCGTTTCGGTAGGTCCGGGGCGAGGTTCGGCCGCAGGAAGTGCGGTGGCCTATTGTCTCTGGATCACCAATATCGACCCCATTGAGTACGACCTCCTTTTTGAGCGCTTTTTAAATCCGGATCGTGTAAGCATGCCCGATATCGATATCGATTTTGATGATGAAGGTCGGAGTAAGGTCATGGATTACGTGATCGAAAAGTACGGCAGCAATCAGGTAGCACAGATCATCACATACGGTACCATGGCCGCAAAATCTTCTATCAGGGATACGGCTCGGGTGCTGGATTTGCCGTTAAATCAGGCCGATCGAATCGCAAAGCTTATTCCCAACATGACCAAACTGAACAAGATCTTCGGATTGAGTGACAGTGAGTTGCGGAGTAAATTCAGAAGTGATGAGTTGCCGAAGGTGAACGAATTGCTCAACCTCTCGGAAGGAGACGACCTGGAAGCCGAAACCATTAAACAAGCAAAAGTGCTGGAAGGGTCGGTGCGAAATACCGGGATTCACGCCTGTGGAGTGATCATTACCCCCGATGATATTACAAATTTCGTTCCGGTAGCCACGGCCAAAGACAGTGACTTGTATGTCACCCAGTTTGATAACTCGGTGGTGGAAAGCGCCGGACTTTTAAAAATGGATTTTCTCGGCCTTAAAACCCTTACCCTTATCAAGGATACCGTGAAGATCGTTAAGCACAAACACAATATCGATCTGGATCCCGATGCCTTTCCATTGGATGATGAGAAGACGTACGAACTCTTTCAACGAGGTGAAACGGTAGGGATATTTCAGTACGAAAGTGCGGGGATGCAAAAGCACATGAAAGACCTGAAACCGACGGTCTTTGCCGATCTTATTGCCATGAATGCCCTGTATCGCCCCGGACCAATGGAATATATCCCGAGTTTTATTCGCAGAAAGCACGGGGAAGAAGAAATTACATACGACCTCCCCGCTATGGAGGAATATTTAAAGGAAACTTACGGAATTACGGTCTATCAGGAGCAGGTGATGTTGCTGTCCCAGTCTCTTGCCGATTTTACCAAGGGTGAGGCAGATGTACTTCGGAAGGCGATGGGGAAAAAGCAAAAAGCGGTGCTGGATAAGATGAAACCCAAATTCATCGAGCAGGCAGCTGTAAAGGGTCACGACCCCGAAAAACTCGAAAAGATCTGGAAAGACTGGGAAGCTTTTGCGAGTTATGCCTTTAATAAATCCCACTCTACCTGCTACGCCTGGATCGCTTATCAGACCGCCTATCTAAAAGCACATTATCCGGCCGAATATATGGCTGCGGTGCTTTCCAATAATATGAGTGACATCAAGCAGGTGACCTTCTTTATGGAAGAGTGTAAGCGTATGGGATTGGAAGTTCTTGGTCCCGATGTAAATGAATCCTTTTATAAGTTTACGGTAAACGATCAAGGAGCCATACGTTTTGGGATGGGCGCCGTAAAGGGCGTGGGCGGAAATGCAGTGGCTACCATCGTAGAGAACCGAAAGGACGGCAAATACAAGAGCGTCTTCGATCTCTCGAAGCGTATCGATCTGCGGGCAGCCAACAAAAAAGCTTTTGAAAACCTGGCGCTGGCGGGAGGTTTCGACAGTTTCGACACGCACAGAGCACAGTACCTTCACGACGACGGGGACGGCGTGATGTTTATAGAAAAAGTATTGCGGTATGCTGCCAAGTATCAGGAAACTCAGAACTCTTCGCAGGTAAGCTTATTTGGGGATGCCAGTGAAGTGCAAATCCCCGAACCCGAAGTTCCGCCTTGTGAGGAATGGGGAACCATGAAAAAACTGAAACAGGAAAAAGAAGTGGTTGGGATCTATATTTCGGGGCATCCTTTGGATGACTTTAAGATAGAAATGAAGAGTTTTACCAATTGTAGGGTATCCGATTTTAATCATCTGGAGGATTTTGTAAACAAAGAGTTGTGTTTTGGCGGGATCGTTAGTGATGTTCAGCATAGAGAGAGCAAGGCCGGAAAGGGTTGGGCGATCTTTACGGTGGAGGATTACGAAGACAGTTATGAGTTTAAGATCTTCGGAGAGGAATATTTAAAGTTTCGTCATTTTCTGGTGCCCAATTCCTTTATCTACGGAAGGGTATTTGTAAAAGAAGGCTGGGTAAACCGGGATACCGGAAAAAAGGGCGAGCCGCGATTGCAGTACAACAGCATGCAAATGTTGCATGATGTGATGGATAAGCAGGCGAAAAAACTGACCATACAATTGCCCATAGATCAGGTAAAGGAAGACCGTATAAAACATCTGAAGGATCTTTTTAAAATGCATAAGGGTGATAAGCAGTTGCATTTTGTGGTCTACGAGGTGGAAAACAAACTAAAACTGAATATGCCCAGCCGCAAGCACAAAGTCGCCATAAGCAGAGAACTGTTGGACGAACTGGAAAAGGAGCAAGTGCGGTATAGGTTGAATTAATGGTTGATTTAAACAATATGCCTTACCAACCCCTCACCACTTACCTCACTCAAAAGGCCGGGATGCGACTGGAGGAGGTGGAGCATGTAATGCCTTTGGTGACAGCCGGCAACTATAAAAAGGGAGATCTTTTATTGCGCGAGGGGGAGGTTTGTGATGCCAGTATCTTTGTGGAAAAAGGTTTGCTGCGTACCTATACGTTGGATGAGGCAGGGAAGGAACATATTGTGCAGTTTGCACCGGAGAACTGGTTTACCGGAGACCGGGGGAGTATTTATTTTAGCGATCCGGCCTACTTTTTTATAGAAGCCGTGGAAGACAGCGAAGTGGTCTTTGTACCCGATGCTGCCATCGATAAGGCATCCGATTTAAGTGCGGCGTTTCGGCAGTACAACAAGACCCTGTTGCATAACCACATTCGCAATTTACAAAAGCGCATCAATTTGTTATTGGGAGCGACGGCCGAACAACGTTATCTCAGTTTCATAACACAATATCCCGATCTGTTGTTACGTGTTCCACAATGGATGATCGCCTCCTATTTGGGCATTACTCCCGAAAGTTTAAGCAGAGTACGAAAAGAGCTTGCCGATAAGAATTTTAAACCTTCTTGATGAGGTGACTGCCCGTCCTTTTTTTTACGTATTCTTTAATACTTCCAGCGACGGCACCGTAAGTTCTTCGATGTTCCAGTCTGCGCGCTTGGCTCCGGCCTGATAAGCAGATTCTAAAAAATTTAGCAAGGCCGTTCTGGGGTTCTGTTCTTGCAATAATTTGTTATATGTTAGTATGGCCATAGCGCTCCCATTAGCATCGATCCAGTTTGCGGAGGCAGGTTGAAGCGTTTCATTCTTCATACCTTCGGGGGAGGGAAAGGTATATGAATAAAAAGCAGCTTCGGGGGTGTTCGGATCTCCCGCCCAGAAACCGAAACTTATGCATTCATGGGTATAGGCATCCTTATCTGAAATTCGGGCTTCTTTTGGCATCGCAGGGGCTTTCTTACCCGAAAATCGCGTAACTGTAAGGTCCATAGAGTGCCAGTATAAATGAACCGGACATGTCTTTCCGTAAAAGCGACCGCTGAACTCTTTAAAGACATCGTCTACCCATAACAGGATCTGCCATAGATTTTGACTGTATTCTTTGTTGTAGTGGTGAAATTCGGTGATTTCGGAAAAGCGTTTATCCATTCCCAGATCATAGGGTTTGTCCAGGATCTGTACGTCAATCTCTAAGTCTTTTAACATGGTCATCAGTTTTAAATAGAAATCCGCGACCGTAAGTCCGTTTTCCAGTGCGATATACTGGCGTTTCCCTTGGCTATTTATAATTTCGAAACGGTGATTTAGGAAATTAAAGGAAAAGGTCACACGTTCCATCCCCAAATTATAGGAAATGGGACCGGTTGTGAGTCCGAGGCTGTCGGTATAAAATGTAATGTACCACCAGTGATTTTTTCGCGGGGTCATCTTTAAACGAATCTTACCAATAATCTGCAGGAAGAGGTGTAGGGTGAGTTTGCTCTTTTCGTTCTCGACGTATGGGATTTGTGGTAATTGAAATGTGTTTTTCATGGTGCTGTATTTTGGTTTATAGTGAGCAGACTTATTTATTAATGAGCTCCTTTTTATGCTACCGGGGCTTATCTGCGAGCATTGTGCTCACAGACAAGCTATTAAAGGTAGTCATTACATTTAATCTTCCAGATATCCGAACTTCCCCATATTATAGTCGGCGATAGCCTGGTTAAGCTCTTCGCGGCTGTTCATTACGAAAGGCCCTTGGGCTGCGATGGGTTCGTTGATGGGTTCGCCGCTTAGGATGAGTACCACGGCATTTTCAGGAGCGGACACTGTAAAATCTTCACCTTCATTTTCAAATAGCACGAAATGATCTGTAGGCACTGCTTCGGAATCGTTTACGGTAACCGAGCCTTCCACGACTAAGAGACAACTATTGTAGTGGGCCGGAAAACTGAAATTTGCTTTACCGCCTTTTTGAAGTCGGGCATTCATCATGTGTATTTTGGTAAAGGTGGATGCCGGTCCCTTTGTTCCCTGATATTCACCCGCTATTACTTCCACGACACCCCCCTTATCGGGCAGAGAAACTTTTGCAAGATCCTGGTGGTTTAGTGCCTGATATTTAGGTTTGGACATTTTGTCTTTGGCGGGCAGATTTACCCACAACTGTACCATTTGGAAATCACCTCCATTTTTACTGAATTCCTCTTCGTGGTATTCTTTGTGAAGCACACCCGAAGCAGCGGTCATCCATTGTACCCCGCCTTCAGAAATTACGCCGCCACCGCCACTGCTGTCGTGATGGGCTACTTTGCCTTGGTAGGCAATGGTCACGGTTTCAAAACCGCGATGCGGATGTACGCCTACGCCTTTGGGTTTTTGTGAAGGCGGAAAATAGAATTTGGAGTTGTAATCCATTAAAATAAACGGATCCATACGTTGCATATCGAGACGGAATCCGCTGGGGATAAAATTGTGCACTCTAAATCCGTCGCCAACAAAGTGCGGCGGACGAGGGGCGGCTACGAGTTCTATATTTTTTGTGTTCATGCGTTATGATTTTGATTATAACAAAGTTAGGAAGGAAAGTTTTGACGGGCATTGATGTATGGTAAGAAGTAGTGCGTAGTCAGAAGTCAGAAGCCAGAAGCCAGAAGTCAGAAGTCAGAAGTCAGAAGTGCGTTGATGAGTTGGTAAGATACTAAGTTTTATACTTTGCTTCTTTGATACTCTGAAACTTTGAGTCTTTGCTACCTATTTTTTTTTCAATAACAATAACAATAACAATAACCAACCTCCGGGCAGGGATTGCAGTGGAAATCCCGGATTTGCTTTTGCAAAACGGAATTGGAGCGAAAAGCCCGGCGCTATGGCGTGATAACGACAGAGGGGCCCGCATAACAAACATCGATAGGGCTATTGCCTAAACTAATGTTAAGCCTGTAAGGTTTGGCGTAAAAATTGACTATTTTTGTGTATTAATCAAAATTAAAGAAAATGGCTTTAGAAATAACAGACGCAACCTTTGAAGAGACCGTATTAAAGAGTGATAAACCGGTATTGGTTGATTTTTGGGCAGCGTGGTGCGGACCTTGCAGAATGGTAGGTCCCATTATAGATGAGATAAGTAATGACTACGAAGGAAAGGCCGTAGTTGGTAAAGTAGACGTAGATGCCAATCAGGAGTTTGCCGCTAAATACGGTGTTAGAAACATTCCTACAGTATTGGTGTTTAACAAAGGAGAATTAGTTGGCAGACAGGTTGGTGTAGCACCAAAAAACGTGTATGCCGAGGCTATCGATTCGCTTTTATAACGGCTTACGAAAATAAATATGCAAAAGGCTTGGCGAATCGCCAGGCCTTTTTTAATTTTCAGAACAATTAATTGAATGTAACATATTAAAACCGTACCGGGTTTTCGGGTATCATTTATGGAAAAAGTAAATAAAGTTCAGGATCAGATAGACAATCAGTTATTGAGTGACCGCAAGGTGTTCTTATGGGGCATGGTAGACGATAAAAGCGCGAAACACGTGGTAGACCGGCTGTATTATCTGGATTCACTGAACCATGAGGAAATAAAATTCTATATCAACAGTCCGGGTGGCTATGTCACCAGCGGTTTTTCCATTTACGATACGATGCGGGGGATTAAGAGTCCGGTGTCGACCATTTGCACGGGTCTGGCAGCTTCTATGGGAAGTATTTTGCTTTCGGCCGGAGAAAAGGGACGTCGGTTTATTCAGCCCCATGCGCGGGTGATGATCCATCAGCCCAGCGGGGGTGCCAGAGGACCTGCCAGCGATATTGAAATCACGGCACAGGAGATCTTAAAGACGAAAGAACTGAGTGCTAAGATCCTCGCCAAAAATTGCGGTCAGAAATTTGAGAAGGTGATGAAAGATTTCAACCGGGATCACTGGATGGGTGCTGAGGAAAGTATTGCATACGGAATCGTAGATGAGGTGGCGAAGTAGATTAGGAGTGAGTCGTAAGAAGTTGGAAGTTGGAAGTTTGAAGTATGAAGTCGGAAGTGTGAAGTCGGGAGTCGGAAGTTGGGATAATTGGATGGTTAGATTTTTGCCTACAGCCTACAATGCATAGAACAATAATTAAAGTAAGGTCTGCACACGCATCATAAATCTATTGAAGCGCTCAAAGCAAAAAAATGAACATTGAAAAAGAGATAAACGAAATTACCGGGTTTAAGAATCTGGAGTTGCTGGCTACTCAGGTGGTCGAGGGGTTTATTTCGGGGCTACATAAGAGTCCGTTTCACGGTTTTTCTGCTGAATTTGCCGAGCACAAGATCTACAACAACGGGGAGAGTACCAAACACATCGACTGGAAGCTGTTTGCCAAGACGGACAAGCTTTATACCAAGCGTTACGAGGAAGAGACCAATTTACGCTGTCACCTTATCCTCGACAACAGCAGTTCTATGCATTACCCGAAATTGAAGCAATTCAATATAAATAATCTAAACAAGATAGGTTTTTCGGTATTGGCCGCGGCGGCGATCATGAATTTGTTGAAACGGCAGCGTGATGCTGTAGGGATGAGTATTTACAGTGATGTATATGAATTTTACAGCAATGAAAAGGGCAGTGAGCGCCACCATCAAATGTTGTTGGGCAAACTGAATGAAGCATTGCGAACCGACCGAAAACAGGTTACCACTAAGACCTATACGCATTTACATCTAATAGCCGAAAAACTGAAACGCCGTTCACTGGTGTTTTTGTTTACCGATATGTTTCAGAGTGATGCCGAGGAATCGGCTTTGTTCGAGGCGCTTCAGCATTTAAAATACAACAAGCACGAAGTAGTTTTGTTTCATACCTACGATAAGGAAACCGAGTTGCAATTTGATTTCAGCAACAGACCCAGACGATTTGTGGACGTGGAAACGGGCGATCACGTAGATTTGTACGCCGATAATATAAAGAATAATTACGAACAGGCTGTTCAGGATTATTTTGACGAATTAAAAGTAAAGTGCGGACAATACCGTATAAAATATGTTCCGGTAAATATACAGGAGCATTTTAATAAGATACTTACTACCTATCTGGTAGAACGACAGAAGTTTGGGTGAATTAGGAATTAGGAGTTAGTGGTTAGGAGTTAGTCGTCTATCCTTTTTCTTGTGTGGTCTGCCGGCTTTTAGAACCCTTACATGATGATGTGTATATCCTTGATTTTAAACGGGCTGTGATATTCGGATTATTTTTTCATTTTTTTATTTGGAACAACTAAAAATGGTGTTATATTTGCCCTCGCTGAAAATGCAATTACTTTAAATCCGACTGTTGTCGGAATCTGTTTTAAACAGGTAAGAAAATTGGTCTGGTAGTTCAGTTGGTTAGAATACCTGCCTGTCACGCAGGGGGTCGCGAGTTCGAGTCTCGTCCAGACCGCAATAAATGCCTTCGTAGGAAGGCATCTCATCAAAAAGAGTTGATACTCTAGGTGAGATTCCTGCTTCCGCAGGAATGAAAATGTTGTGTTGTCACGCTAAAGCGTGATGTGGTACTGAGAGATCAGTAACCAATGAGAAGCTTATCCTGATGGATGGGCTTTTTTTGTTAGTGAGACAGAGAATCTCTGATTCTCGTGGTCGAACTAATCCCGCTCTAAGCGGGATCCCATCCCTTATTTCTGAAAGCAAATGACAGAGAATCTCTGATTCTCGTGGTCGAACTAATCCCGCTCTAAGCGGGATCCCATCCCTTATTTCTGAAAGCAAATGACAGAGAATCTCTGATTCTCGTGGTCGAACTAATCCCGCTCTAAGCGGGATTTCATCCCTTAACTCTGAAAGCTAATGACAGAGACTCTCTGATTCTCGTGGTCGAACTAATCCCGCTCTAAGCGGGATCCCATCCCTTATTTCTGAAAGTAAATGACAGAGAATCTCTGATTCTCGTGGTCGAACTAATCCCGCTCTAAGCGGGATCCCATCCCTTATTTCTAAAAGCAAATGACAGAGAATCTCTGATTCTCGTGGTCGAACTAATCCCGCTCTAAGCGGGATTTCATCCCTTATTTCTGAAAGCAAATGACAGAGAATCTCTGATTCTCGTGGTCGAACTAATCCCGCTCTAAGCGGGATTTCATCCCTTAACTCTGAAAGCTAATGACAGAGAATCTCTGATTCTCGTGGTCGAACTAATCCCGCTCTAAGCGGGATTTCATCCCTTAATTCTGAAAGCAAATGACAGAGAATCTTTGATTCTCGTTGTCGAATTAATCCCGTTTAAAGCGGGATCTTAGAGTTTGTCCTAAGAGCATCATGGAAAATCTTCGATAATTTTGGTGTAAACCGGGGATGTGCCTTAATTTGGTTGAGCCGAGCTTTATGTCTGTTTTGTCGCACGAATATGTATCCAATAATCTTGCCTCATAACTATTTTCACATCATTAAAGCCCGCTTCGTATAGCCATGTTATCTGATTTTTATAGTCATCAGGTTTGTCATAATCGCGATAGTGATCCATGAGCCAATTCCATTTTTCACCGTCGGGAAAGCTTTTAAATACAAACGATTTCCACTCTTTTATCAATTCGGGATGTTCAGGTGAATTTTTATCTATCATCAGGTCACTAAACCCAAAGATCCCTGCATTTTTCAGAGAATGAAATATCGCTTTAAAAAGCCTCTTTTTTTCTTCGGAATGACAATGATGTAGGCTGAATCCGGCCACCACCATGTCATTCAGGTTTTCTTCAAAAACGTGATCCTGAAAATAGGAAGTTATATAGGTCATAGGATACTGCTGAAACCGCTGTTTGCAGATACGGATCATTTCATCCGATGCATCCAATAGCGTATAGTTGGAATCAGGAAATAGCTTCAGTACTTCTGAAGTTACATTACCATTGCCACAACCCAGATCAAGGATTTGATAAGGAAAGAATTCCCGGGGTAGATCTTTAGTAAAAGATGCCAGTAGATCTAAATAATGCGGCACACAACCTATCATATCGGTGGTATAGTTAACCGAAAACTTATCAAACTCAGTTGCTATATTATGTTCTGTTTGCATTTTAAAAGCCATGGATCCTTTAGCTAAGTTAGTATATTACGGTGAATTTTTTTTAAAAAAATACTGACACAAAGCCCATTATTAAATAATTTTTCAGAAGAATTAAAACAAAAGCTAGTTTTCCGATTTCGTTGTGATTAATGAATCAGATTCGTTTTTCGAGCACTTTTAAAATTTGTCTTTGAACGATCAGTTTTCTCTAATTTTTGAAATTATACTACAAGAAAAGGTATATTTGAGTTGTATAAAGCCAGATTTCAACAATGTTCGATAGGTTAGGTCAATTTCTCTTCGCTCCCACCAATGCTTCTATCGTTAGTTTATACCGAATAATTTTCGGGCTGTTTATGGTCTATCAGATGATCTATTATTATCAGTTGGACTATACGTATCAATTCTTAACAGGACCGGAATTGCTTTTTCCTTATCAGGGTCTCGAATTTTTAAGCCCACTCTCTGAATCGGTCATGAAATTGATACATTTCGGTTTACTGGCGTCATCGGTATTGATTACAGTGGGGTTTTTGTATCGCTACGCGATGTTATTTTTTTGTATCGGCTTCACGTATTTTTCGTTCATCGATAAGACCTTGTATAACAACCATCTGTATCTGATATCGCTCATATCCTTTGTTTTAATTTTTATTTCGGCAGACCGAAAATATAGCTTAAAAGCATATTTCTCAAAACAAATCACTACTGACCTTATTCCTGCATGGAATCAGTATATTTTAATGTTTCTTATTGGGTTGCCATATTTCTTCGGAGGAATCGCTAAGCTTTCACCAAACTGGTTAAACACAGACCTGGTTCAGATCATGGTACAAGAATCTCGTACGGGCGGGTTAACTAGTATTATTCCCAAGGATGTTTTAGTTTGGCTCATCAAATATGTAGGCCTGGTGTATGACTTGCTAATCGTTTTTCTGTTATTGAATAAAAGGACACGGAGCATAGGTATAGTCTTTATTTTGATATTCAATTTTCTGAACCATTCAGTGCTTTTTGGAGATATTGGACTCTTTCCCTTTTTAATGATCTGCTCTACAATACTGTTCTTCGATGCTGACAAAGTTGGAAAGTTCATCGACTCGATTTTTACGAAGAAATTCCATAAAAAAGTAGTAAAAAGGAAAGAAAAAAGACCGAAACGACCTAAAATGACTAAGGCAGAGCGAAGGATATTTCAGGCAAATCAGGCAAAAATTAGGTCGGAACAACAGGAAGAAAGTCAGCCTATTTCGATTTCCCCATGGACTGGAAGCAGAAAAGCTGTCGTCATTGGCCTTAGCTTATTTATTCTCTTTCAGATTACCTTTCCTTTACGGCATTTTTTTATTACAGATAACCCCGAATGGACGGGGCGTGCCGTACGGTTTTCATGGCGGATGAAAATGCAAACGCGGGAATTAAATACGCTGGAAATGACTTTTTCAGACAGGAAGACGGGGGAGTTTGGTCCTGTAGAGGTGTCATCCTTTCTAAGTACCAATCAGTTCATCCATTTAGCAGAAGACCCCGATAATTTTATTCATTTAGCAAAATATCTTCATAAAAAAATTGAAAGTAGCACGGGAATCATCGACCCTTTAATACGTGCAGATGTGCAGGTAAGTTTTAATGGATTAACGAATCAACCAATGTTTGCAAGGGATCTTGATTTAGTTCGGGTTTCTGAAAAAGAACAATTTGGTGAATCTTGGATTTCCCCACTTCAATGGAAAAAAGAATAAGATGAATACGACGCGGTGACTCAATGAATATACATCAGGTCAATATGGCATAACACCCATGTTTTAATATTGTCCAATAGCACTGAAAAGAGTAGTGTTGTTGAAAAGTTGAAAGTCCCTTTCTTAGAATTTCAGAAAAGATAGTATCTTAGATATTTATTTTGAATAGATTACTATTCAAATAAAATAACCAACTATGCTTTATCTAATTCTTTCGGTGGGCCTTTTACTTATCATAGGTCTTTTTATGGTAACTGTGTTTAACAGATTCGTTAAGAACAAAAACACGGTTCAGGATGCCTGGAGCAATATCGATGTAGCTCTTAAACGACGATACGATCTTATTCCTAATCTCGTAGAGACGGTAAAGGGATATGCCGCACATGAGCGATCTACCCTCGAAGATGTAATAAAGGCCCGAAATGCAGCTATGTCTGTCCCTTCCGAAGATATCAATGCCCAGATCAAAGCCGAAAATCAGTTGCAGCAAACGCTGCGTAGTATTTTTGCTTTAGGAGAAGCATACCCGGATCTGAAGGCGAACACCAACTTTATTCAGTTGCAGGAAAAACTCAATGAGATAGAAGAAAATCTGGAACGCAGTCGGAGATATTACAACGGAACGGTCCGTGAAAACAATACCTATGGAGAAAGTTTTCCGGGAGTGTTATTTGCAGGGATGCTAAATTATAAGCACTTCGATTTCTTTGAAGCAGAAGCCGAAAGCAGAGAGAATATTAAAGTGGATTTTTCATAATTTCAAAGTGAGGTCGATAAAAGGAATATTAATTACTCTTTTTATTATTTCGGCGATTCCCTTGGGTTACTCGCAAGGATTCTCTGTTGAAAATTATTCAGTAGAAATTCATATCAGTCCAAAGGGATATTTCGATGTGGTAGAGCGCTATGATATTACATTCAGTCAATATAAACACGGGATTTATCGGGATATACAAACAAGTTATACGATCGATGATATAGAAGGAAAACCCGAAAAGCGAGATATTAAGATCAGTAACGTAGAGGTTCCGAATCATATATTTGAAACTTCCGGGGCTTTTGCCCGCAAATTAGAAGGCTATTTAAGAATTAAGATCGGGGATCCCAATAAGACGATCATCGGGCCACAACATTATGAAATACGTTATCGGGTATCCAATGCATTTTTATACGAAGAAGATGCTACCCTTTTTTACTGGAATATTAAGCCTACCAATTGGATGGCAACCTTTAAAGCAGTACAATTCACTATTTTTCTGCCCGAAAATTCAGCAGTAGGCATGGATGACTGTTTTGTGTATTCAGGGGTCTATGGAACAACAGCCTTAAGTGAAGATTTCGACATTAATATGTCCAATGGACAATTTGCCGGCGCGAGCTTTCCCAATGTGAGATCGAATTACGGTGACAGTGTTACCGTGCTTATCAAACTGCCACCCGGAAGTATTAAAGTAATCAAGCCATTCTGGCCATTTTGGACAGATTATGGATGGACGCTCATCCTCGGTTTACTCATTCTCGGTTTTTATTTTACTTGGCGCAAATATGGAAGGGATGAACGGGTTACCACTACCGTTTCGTATTATCCGCCCGAAAACCTTGACCCTGCTATGGCCGGATTCCTCATTAATGACAGTGAAGATTCAACCGATCTCATTGCTTTAATCCCATATTGGGGGTCGAAAGGATACATAAAAATGGAAGAGATCGATAAAAAAGGTTGGTTGGCAAAAGATGATACCCGAATTACGAAATTAAGAGATCTTCCACCCAATTCTCCCGACTACGAGCTCAAGTTCTTTAATGGACTTTTCGGTCATGGAACGCGAGATGAGGTGCTTATCAGCAGTTTAAAGGATAAGTTTTATACCATAATGAATTCGGCCAAAGTCAAACTGAAAAATGCTGCACAACGTTATTACGAGCCCGAATCAAAATCTGTACAAACCCGCACCGGTTGCAGTTTGGTTGTGTTAATTGTACTTTTTACGCCACTGCTGCTGTATATGTGGGGTTTGATGGCAGCCGTCGCAATGTTCGTTTGTGGTGTTATATTGCTCATATTCAATATCTTTATGATCAAAAAGAATAAAAAAGGCGATAGAATATTTTCTGAACTAAAAGGGTTCAAACAATTTATTAAAACAGCTGAAGAGAATAAACTCAAAATGCTTATTTCTGAAAGTCCTGTGTATTTTGAATCAACCATGGGCTACGCATTGGCGTTTGGGGCTTTTAATAGCTGGGCGAAAAAATTTGAAGCCTTGAGCGTAAATCCTCCGGAATGGTATTCAACAACCTCTCCCGGAATTTACAATATGCACAGCTTCTCTAATTCTTTCTCAAGTGCCATCTCCTCTACAAGATCTACTATGGTTAGTGCTCCTTCAAGCAGCGGAAGCAGTGGTGGTGGATCTTCGGGCGGCGGATTTGGCGGTGGAGGTGGCGGTAGCTGGTAAAGACTATCTTTAAGGGTAATGACTCAATTTAGCATGAAAGAATAATGCTTTTCCTGATGACATTCTTAGTGCATCACGATGATAAGGAAAACTATTATCATGAGAACTTTAAAGACTCTTTTACTTTTCTTTTTCTTTGTAGCTACTTTATCCTGCAGTAAGGACGATGGACCCGGCACCCAAGCCGAACAATTTGCCAATTTTAACTCTCAAATCTGCAATACGGTTCAAGGACCGGATGCGTTGTACTGGGATTATGCCCACGGACTTCCAATCCCATTAGCCGAACCTCCCCTTATTGCAAACCCCGGTGCTCAGTTTATTCATAGTCAGTATCCGGCATTAGGTTTTACTATGCCTCAGGGCTATACAGCCACCGAAGTTCTTGATCAACAAACCGCGACAATTGGAGTGAACGTGATTAGAAACGACAACGCAGCTGTGTGGCGGTATGTGCCAACATCAACGTTTCCCGGGCCTGTTGCCATAAACGATCTAATGGCTTTCGAGATTAATCAGATCATGGCATTTCACGGTTTTAGCGGTAATCCGCAGGTATTGTGTACCACTACAAAAACAACCAATAACGGAGACCTGATTACAACCTTTGGGGCACGTCTCATCCAATTCGATAATACTACAGCCTTGGTTTGGGCAAATTCTCATGTGTCGCAATCCTTGAATGTAACTTTTATGGCAGCCTCAGTATCCTCTGGACCAACTGCAGAGTTTGATGCACTGGTTTTTGAAACATTTTTGCCAATTAGTTGGCAATTATTAGTAGGTCCCGAGCGCATTCAGGATTCAGATCTGGATGGTGTGCCGGATGAACAAGATAATTTTCCATTCGACCCCAATAGGCAATAAGTTCACAGAAATGCAATTTTTTTAAAAAATATGTAGTGCAAGGGTAGGGTATTTTTCAGCTAAGCTGTTGTAGTTTAGATTCGTGGCATTTTACGCAAATTAATTGTTAAAATGATGCGGTCGTTTTTAATCGGAAGGTTGATTTCATATATTTAGTAACTACATAAAGAAGAACCACCCATGGAAAGAAGGAAATTTATCAAAAAATCGGGACAAGCTTTATTGGCCGTGTCCACTATTTCAATTACAGGAGCTGTTGTATCGGCCTGCTCTACAGACGACACGGAAGACTTTTTCAGTGACGGTTATTACGAAGAAGGTTATTATGGTGAAGGCTATTACGGAGACGGCTATTATGGCGACGGCTATTATGGTGATGGTTACTATGGTGATGGTTACTATGGAGATGGCTATTATGGCGACGGATACTATGGTGACGGCTATTACGGCGATGGATATTATGGTGATGGTTACTACGGTGATGGATACTATGGAGATGGTTACTACGGGGATGGTTATTATGGAGACGCACAGGAACTCATTGATATCTTAATGGACGGACTTTGGTTCGTAGAAACTTATATTGACAGTGGTTCAAATCAAACCGCTACGTACAACGGTTACAATGTGGACTTTATGACCGGAAATGCAGTTACTGCAACAAACGGGAGTAATACCAATAATGGTACCTGGTTGGTGAGTAGTACTGGTCAGGAATTAAACCTTGCCTTTTCTGGCTCGCCATTCGATGAGTTTAATGATGAATGGGATGTGTTTAGCGTGATGCCAAACCGTGTGGAGATCCGTGACGTTAGCGGTGGCGGTGGCGGAACCGATATTCTGGTCTTCGAGAAGCTATAGATTGTAGTTAGTTAACTGTTAGCTGGACATTTTGGATTATTCTCGAAATGTCCAACTATACTTTATTCCAAAATTTTGAGCGTACTTCTATTTTTACACGATACTTCGCTGGCAACACCACGCGGAGCAGAACTTACCATCCAGCAACTCATTAAACTGGGTGAAGAAAAGGGCTATACGGTAGTACTCGACTATCTAAAAAATTTTGAGGATACTAAAACATACATCAAGAAGGCCGATCTGGTGGTTCTTAACAGTACTTCGCGATGTAACTATGAATTGGAATTGGCGCAATATCTTATCGATGTGTCTACACCGTATATAAAAGTTGAGTACGACTATAATTTTTGTGTACGGCGGAATATTTTATGTACCGTAGACAGAAATGTACGCAGTTGTTGCCATCCCGATAAATTTCATCTCTTCAGGAATTTGTTTAAGGGTTCGGCCCTCAATGTCTTTCAATCTCCGAAACATTTTGAAGCTCACTACGATTTCTACGGAGAAGCCGTTTCCAATAAATTGATCATGCCTCCAACAGTGGAAGTCGATCGACTTAAACCTTCGGAAGAAAAGGATGAAAGTGTGATTCCATTTTTTGGGGATCTCAACTTTTTAAAAGGCGGACATGAGTACATTACCTATGCCGAAGAGCATCCCGAAATTAAATTTATGGTCTACGGAAGATGTCAGCTGAGGCGTGAAATGCCACCCAATTTAACCTTTCACGATCCTGTTTCAAACGATGAGGTGCTTGAGATCCTCGGAAAAACCAAACAATTCATTTGTAAACCGGTATGGCCCGAACCTTCAGGACGGCTTGCTGCTGAGGCCTTCCTTTCCGGCTGTGAAATGATAAGTAATGATAGAATTGGGACCTTTTCATTCGATTTCTATCCCGATCATAAAGAACAGGCTATCGAAGAAATGAAACAAGCTCCTGAAAATTTCTATAAGGAGGTAGCCGGTATTCTGAAAAATTCCGAAGATAAAAAACAGCCTTCACTGGGAAAGGTGCTGGTGTATAAGAGCTATGGTGGGCTTGGGGACATATTTTTTACTATTCCCTCAATTTATAAAATTGGCGAGGTTTCAGATGCTTTGGATTTCGCGGTTGCTCCAAGATTGGTCGACTTTTTTGCAAAGCATTTAAAAGGGGTGAGGGTTGTAAATGAAAAGGAAGTAAGACTGCAGGAAGATCAATACGACAATATATATGAATTCGGAAATTACCCGGCTTTCAGGGGGTATCGGCTTCCTCATGCCTTGAGATATCCCACTCATAAAAAAGTGAATCAACACGCTATTCAACATTATATTGATACGGCTTCAAAGCTGCATGCCGATATCGATAATAATATGGAACGGTATCCCTTTTTCGAGAGACAACCCGATATGGACAACCCCTATTTTGTGGTACATCACGGAGCGGGTTTTCTTCTGAAGATATGGCCTACCGATAAATATGCTAAACTAATAGAGCGACTATCTGAGATATATCCCAATCTGAGTTGCAAGGTCATCATGGGACCGGATGACCCCGATATCGAGCAGTACTTTACTAAAAAAATGCCACATGTGGAGTTCGTTACCGGTGGAATGATCGATGTTGGAAATGCCATGGCGGGTGCCTTGTTTCACGTTGGGAATGATGCGGGGATCACTCACGTTGCCGGAGCGTTTAATGTTCCAACTGTTGGGATCTACGGACCAACCGGCCCCGGAAGCTGGGGAAGTTTTGCTCAGTTCAACGAACTGATTTGGGGGAAACAAGGGGTTTGTAATATTCTGTGTAATTACGACGTGATCCTGAATTGCGACCATAAGATCTGTTTGAATTCGGTGACCGTAGATCGCGTGCTGGAAGCACTGTATAAGGTCTTGCAACGAGCATATCCGAACCTTGAAAACGATCTGGTTGTAAATCCGCAGACTAAATTCGATACTACTGAAAATGATTGTCTTATCACTTTGGGAGATCAGGAATTATTGTTGGAATATCATAGCGACGATATGAAGAGAAATGTTGAGGCATTACTTATAGATAAAACCGACGACTTTGATAATGACGCCGATTTTAAAATGGTCATTGATGTATTGCAGCAACAACATATCCTTTTTAAGCTTCCGAAATTTCAGAGCAAAGTGATACAAGCTTGAAGTATTTGTTTCCTCGATAATAATATTTATTCTATCCATTCAATTAGCTTCCATTCCGGAAGCTTTTTTATTATATTCGGCCTTAAATAAAACCAATGATCTCAGAAATAATAAGCAGTAGAAGAGCTGTCTATCCTGCACAATACAACAGTGATCCCATTAGCAAAGAGGAAATTCAAGCCATTTTAGAAGCTGCCAACTGGGCTCCAACCCATCGACGTACAGAACCGTGGCGTTTTAAGGTCTTACAGGGAGACGCAAAGAAAAAACTGGCAGGCTTCCTTGCTAAAACATATAAAGAAAAAGGCGAGAATTTTTCTGAAGTTAAATACAGAAAATATCAAGAAAACCCTTTAAAGGCAGCTTGCATCATAGCGATCTGTATGCAGCGGGATCCTTCTGAATCAATCCCGGAGTGGGAAGAAATTGCCTCTACGGCTATGGCAGTTCAGAATATGTGGCTTATGGCTTCGACCATGCGAATTGGAAGCTATTGGGGCTCTCCCGGTGTAATAAAGTATATGAATGAATTTTTTGAAATGGAAGACGGTGAACGTTGTCTCGGCTTTTTCTATATGGGGAAATACAATGGAGAACTCCCCGAAGGGCACCGTAAAACGCCAATAAGCGAAAAAACAACCTGGTTATAGACTGTTTTTAAATATAAACTAATACCCGCCGTCATCTGTGGCGTCCATTCGGTTCCAGCTTTGATTGTTTACCGTATTATCGGTATTCGGATTGTAAAAATTATCGTTGGTTTTTATGTATTCTCCATTAGAATTCATCCAGTAATTGCTTGCCCCGTCTTCCACTTTATAAGTCTGTCCCGTAGAAGTATTGGTCATGTTCTTTTGTTCCCAGATCCCATCTACTGTTTTTTCCTGCATCCTGTCCGATGACGCATTATTGTTCCTCCAGGTATCCATCATCGATTTGTTTATGGCATCGTTTGAGCTTTTGAATGCCGCTTGCTGGGCTTCAAAGTTACGCTGATTGGCAGCCATTTTCTGATTATGGGATGCCCAGCTCGCGTTCGCTTTTTGTTGTTCCTCCTGATTGTACAGGGCGATCTGTTGCGGATTGTATTCTATATTCTGAATTCCAAACAAAAAATGATTCTTCGCTGCTTCGAATGCTGATGTGGGTGCTTCCAATGCATATCCGTAATAGCCCCACATAGAAGTTCCCTGAGCATAAGAATCGAAGGAGCGTATCACAAAAAGAAGAGAGGTGTTGTTTTGATCCTGCAGTTCCACAGCGATTGCTTCATATTTGTTCTGAGAGGGAGCTGTTTTATATAGTTTACTGAAGTAATTCTTATCACTTTCCACCATTTTGGGAAGCGGGTATTTTGCTTTAACTGTAAAACCGTTTTGCCGTAACTGGGGAACAAAGTCCTGATCGAAGACATTCATCAGACCCGGATTTATACGCAGTTGGGTCCCACTTTGAGAATATGCTTGTTGCATATAGGGATCGTTGGTCGCAATAAACATGTTGTTCCTAAGATTACCTACTTTTAGTCCGCCCGGTCCTTCGAGCAATACGGTTGGGTCGTTAGTGTTCATTTGCCAGGAAGCAGGTAAAGGGATTCGTGCCATTGGCATGTTTCGTTTATTGTCCATGATGATCTTGTATTCCAGTTGGTCAGGATTTTTTTCTGAAATAGTATTTTCTGAAGTGCCTGTGATCCTATCTTCTGTTAGATTGAGACAGGACGTGAAGAAGGTTGCGGAGAGCAGTAAACTGAAGAGAATTTTTGCCGACATAATGATTGGTTTTTATAAAGCATCGTATTGCTCATAAAATGTCATCATGGAAATGTAAAGATTAAAACAGTAGCTCCCAGTTTTCGTAGACCTTAAAAGCAAATAGCCCAAGGTATACGACCGTTGCCGTAAATTTAATGAATGTAGAAGCCAGAAATCCAATAAATGACCCAATGGCAGCTTTAAAGGCTTGACGGCCTTTAGTTCTGTTAAAGACAAGTTCACCAATGAGGGCCCCGGCAAAAGGACCGATAAGGATACCGAAGGGAATAGGAGCCAGAATTCCTACCACCAAACCTATGGTTGTTCCCCAGGCACCTGCTTTACTACCTCCAAAATGTTTGGTGCCAAGTGCCGGAATAATGTAATCGAGGATGTAGAGGCTGATGGCCACAATACCGGTAATAATGATAAAGGTCCAGTTAAATGTGATAGAGGGCGCCAGGTGAAGAACCACCAAGCCAGCCCAACTAACCGGTACTCCCGGCAAAATAGGTAGAATACTGCCAAAGATCCCAACGAACATGAGAATAAGGCCAATTGAAACTAAAACGAGATCCATTGCTACACCATAAGACGGTAAAAAATGTGCAATGTTACATGAAAAGAGAATGTAGCGATATAGTTATACAAAAAAGCGGGACGGTAATTTTGTTTACAAGCAAGGAGGCTGAATAATTATTTATCTTTTTTACGGCAATTGGACAAGATCGTGATTAGTTGGTTTGCCATTTGCTGAGCCTGGTCTGAATAAAATGAATATGTTGCGTGTAACGACTCACCCTCCAATTCTTTATCGGTTCGATGGTAGTTATTTGTGGTAAATTCGTAACCCGGGTCACATTGCATCTGAATTACGATGGAACGGATGCTTTCTTCCAGCTTGGTGAGATTCGTTTCCGCTTCAATTTGTAGTTTTTTTTGTGCAGCAAATTTTTCTTCTTTTTGCGCCCTTATTTTCATCTGAAGTTCTTGCTGCAGTTTTAATTGTTCTTCGATCTTCTTTTGCTTTTCAATTAATTGCTGCTGTTGCTCCAATAGTTCCTGCTCCTGAAGTGACAATTCATCGATGGATGTGCCGACGGCATAATAAGAAACAGAGGCAGTGCACAGGTCTAGGGCCAATAGAACAGATCGGGTATCGGCCAATGCGTTTTTCACATAATATCTTACCATATCAAACTTTTCTGCTGCAAGTGCTTTTTTTAGCTTTTCGATAGCGTTATAACTCGAATTATTGGCCTCGGAACAGCCACATTGTTCGGTAGATTCGAATACCCTTTGTTGAGCTTCCATGGAGCGTAGGGCATATTCCTTTAGATGTTTGATATTATTCGCTTCAAGGGCCTTTTCGGCATGCTGCAAACCATAAGTTCCATCTTGATAAGCAGTTCCACAGTTTATAGTGGCTGCCACGGTGTAAAAGGATATAAGAAATAAAAATAGCGTAATTGTTTTTCTCATGATCTTCCGTCTTTGTAATTCATCCGAAAAGTATCACTAAAATCGATAAAAGACAAAAATAATCGATGAAAAACATTATATATTAAAGATACGGACAGATTAATGTTAAAATGATTTTCTTGGATTTTGAAAGCAACGCTCATAAAGGCTACTTTATTCCTCCATATAGGACTGAAACATCTATTTATAACTAAAAAATTAGTTTAAACTAATTTTTTAGTTATATTTACAGAATTAATTTGTTATTCTAAATTCATGAAAGCCGGTTTTATATTCCTTATACTATTTTTATTGTTCGGTACTAGCACGGCACAGACTTATATTGGCGAGATATTCTACAGAGACTCGTATCACTATCTAAAAATTAACTGTACTGAAAAAATCTGCGAGGTTTCGCTGCCATATCTGGATGGGGATAAATTATATCAAATTGATAAATCGGCGGTTCTTAAAGGCGACTGGTTCTTGGAAAGAGGTGTAGCAACCTGGAATTTTTCAACAGTTACAAATAACAATACACTATTAGGTGTGCTTCATACACAAGGAGGCAGTGAGGAGATACTATTATGGGAACAATTGGAAAGTCCTACAAAACAGGAAACACTTCAATATACTGGGGTTTACAGTGATTCCCGGGAAAGAAGAGCAATTCTCTATAAAGCAGGGGAGAGTTTTCTTGGGATGTCTCCTTTTAGCGAACGAACAAAATCGCTAAAACGAATAGGCACTAACACATTCTGGACTGCTTCCGGGGAACGTTGGACATTTGAAAAACAGGATTCAGATAACTTTCAGCAAGTTACAATTTCAGATCGTTTCGGGAATACCAATACTTTAAACAGAATACCGCCAATAACGGTTGAAGAATTATGGATCCCCGTGGCAAATGATACCTTGTACGCCAAACTGTTTTTGCCGCCTTCCGAAGTAAAGACTCCTGCATGTCTGGTCCTGCCCGGAGGAGGTGCGACGGGCATGGATAATTACGAATACGAAGCCCGTTTTTTTGCTGCCTACGGTATGGCAAGTCTTATTTTTGACAAATCGGGGAATGGAAAATCAAAAGGACCCGGGAATTTTCGGCTGCAAACCTTTGAAGAAAAAAACGAGCAGTATAAACAGCTTTTCAAATTCCTTCAGAATCATCCCAAGGTTGACCCTAAACAGGTAGGCGTTCACGGTCCTAGTGAAGGGGGTCGTTTGGCGATCATGATGGCTATGGATCTACAGGATATTGCATTTGTAAACGCAACCGCTGCCCCAATTATGACGATGCGGGAAGGTCAGTTATACGCCATGAGCAACTACCATCGAAATTTAGGTGTTACCGAGGAAGACAATATCGAAATTGGATTGCTCTGGAATGCGTATTACGGCAACATCATTGCCGGAACTATCGATCCTAACGTAATAGAAAAAGCAAACTCTTTCCGAAAAAAATACGAAAGGGGCTTCCTACCTCCCGATCTTCTCACTGTACCCGGAGCACCGAGAAGTGAGGATATCACTAACGACCGAATAGCTGCCGAAGCCAAAAATATTACCTGTCCGGTGCTATTACAATATGGTGAAAATGATGAACGGGTATACCCCACGAAAAGCATTCAGAATTTTTATGAAGCTGTAAAGGATAAGTCTTTGGTTAAAGTGATCATTTATAACAGATCAAATCACTCCTTTATGACTCCCGAGTACGAAATAAGTACAGGATACGCAGATGATAAAATTGCGTGGTTACGACAAATAGGAATATTAGAATATTAAATAAATACAAATGAAACAACTTACAAAAGCGGAGGAAGACATCATGCAGGTGCTGTGGGATCTTGGTGAGGGTAATGTAGCCGCAGTGATCGAGGAACTGCCCAAACCTAAACCGGCTTATAATACGGTTTCCACCATCATTCGAATACTCGAAAATAAAGGATTCGTGGATTACCGTAAAGAAGGCCGAGGCCATATTTATTTTCCCAAGGTCTTAAAGACCGAATACAGCAACGAATCTATAAACAAGCTTGTGGACGGTTATTTTCAGGGTTCATTTAAAAGTATGGTATCCTTCTTTATGAAAAAGAATGACCTAAGCATAGGCGAACTGGAATCTATTTTAAAAGAGGTCGATAAAAGTAAAAAGTCATGACACACTATATTTTGCAATTACTCGTATTTCAGTTGCTTTTTTTGGCAGTATACGACTTGTTTTTAAAGCGGGAAACATTCTTTAATGCAAATCGGCTTTATTTGGTACTCACACCTTTGCTCAGTTTTGTATTGCCGTTAATTAAGGTTCCGGCGTTTCAACGGGCCATTCCGGAAAATTTTATGGTCGAATTACCTGCGGTTTTCATTTCTGAAAAGACAAAAGAAATTTCTGCATCTGCTTCAGCTGTGGAAAATATCTTCAGTTTTCAATGGGAATATATCTGGTATCTAGGGATTGTTGTGGCTTCAGTGATATTTATGTATAAACTATTCAGAATACTGAAATTGAAGCGTTCGGGAGAACAGTTCAGGCTTGAGGATTTTGAAGTGGTTCAGTTACCCGGTACCGATGTGGCCTTTACCTTTTTAAACACGGTTTTTTTGGGTGCAGATCTTTCCGAAGCAAAAAAAGAGAGCATCCTTCAGCATGAAAAAATTCATATCGCCGAGCGACATTCACTCGATCTACTTTGGTTTGAATTGTTGCGAATCGTCTGCTGGTTTAATCCGCTTATTTATGTGTATCAGAAACGAATGGTCCTCCTTCAGGAATATATAGCAGATGCCAAGGTTGTCGCGCAAAAAGATAGATCGACCTACTATGAGGAATTGCTATCGCAGGTTTTTAACACCGATACCTTTTCCTTTGTCAATACATTTTTCAATCATTCATTAATCAAAAATCGAATCGTTATGTTACAAAAATCAAGATCAAAAAAGATCGTACAATTGCGTTACCTCCTTTTAATTCCGGTGGTAGGTGCCATGTTATTATATAGCTCTTGTTCTAATGAAGGCGCTGAAAGCAATACTGCTGGGGAAAGCAGCGACATTATTAGGAATATTGAGCAATTAAAGGAATCTATCGCCGCAAAGGGAAATGTAACTAAAGAAGAAGCGGCAGCTCTTGAAGAACTACGTCGTTTAACCGCCGAAGCAGGAGGAAAGGAGGTTCATTTTGAAGAAAAAGGCGATGGAGATGCAGTTCCGTTCTTTGCCATTCAAACCCCACCAACTTTTCCCGACTGTACCGGAGATGCCGAAGCTCTAAAAAAATGCATGGCAAAGAAAATCAATGCGTTAATAGGTAATGAATTCAATGTGAAATTGGCCAACGAAAAGAACCTTTCGGGCAGACAGAAGATCGCGGTTCAGTTTAAAATTGATAAAAACGGCGAGGTGGTCGATATTCGCGCACGGGCAGCCCATGCTTCCCTGGAAGCTGAAGCCATTAGGGTGATCTCAAAAATACCAAAAATGATACCCGGAGAACATGAAGGGAAAAAAGTATCTGTGATCTATTCGGTCCCTATTGTTTTTGAAATAGAAGAATGATCAAGAATCGCCAATAGAGTAAAAGCCGAAGTTTAAATCACTTCGGCTTTTTGTATGCCAATCGTTTCATTCGGTTTAAATTTGTACTTTTCGGCAGGTATGTTAATTAGAATGAAGAAATTCGGTTTTTTAGTCTTTATGGGGTTACTGGCGACATCATGTCAGTTTTTTGAAACTGAAAGGATCTCGACCGAAACTTTTTATGAAGAAGAGGTCAAAGCCATAAACTGGAAGGATGTAGATCAATACCCCACCTTTCCCGATTGTGAGGAAATGACAGAAAAAGCAGAACAGAAATACTGCTTCGAGCATACACTAACCGCACATTTATATCACACTCTTAGCCGTAGGAATATTACAGCCAGACAGGATCTTAACGATACCATAGAATTGGATTTTACCGTTGACAAAAGCGCTCAATTATTTATAACTAATATAGCGATTGACTCTCTTGTGATAGATCAATTTCCCGATTTGGAGAACTGGCTGTACTCCAGTGTAGATTCTCTGCAGCCTCTGGCACCAGCCTATAAACGCGGAATTCCGGTCAGAACGACCTTCAGATTGCCTATAGTGATCGCAACTACCGACCTATAAATTAAATTTATAACCCACAGTGAAATCAACCGGAAATTCGCCGTTGCTATCTACTCCAATTCCAACTATATCGTTGTAATTCAGAATTAAAAAGCCGTTGCCCAAGGCGATATCGGCACCCAGGCCAAAAGTGGCCGGAGCGCTAAGGTCACCTCCCGAACTACTCTCAAGCGTAACTTCATTGGTAACAGGGTCGATGACAACAAAATCTTCTCTTTTGGAGTAGGTATAGGCAACAAATTTAGTATTTACGAAAATATCGAAGGTTTGCTGCTTTACGAATTTAAAGCGGTAATTCAATGAAAACTGGGAAGCCGAATATTTATAATCTGAAGCCTGAAATGTTTGTTTAAATCGCACGACAACCGAATGACGTCGCAGTTTGACTTCATCGATCACTTCCAGATCGAGACCAGCTACAGGTAAAAGACTGTTGTTTGGATTCTCTGTAAAAATACTATTTGAAATACCTCCAAAAACTCCAAGTCTGGTTTTTAGTAATATGGAGGAAGTTTCATTATTAAAATTGGGATCTGCCTTTTTGTTGTATTCACTCACAAAACTCTTTAACCCGGCACGCGTGAGTTTTACATTGTCGGTACTCATCTGTTGGTCGGCAGTGAGGAGTTTTAGCGATTCCTTATATTCTTGCTGATACTGGCCATTCATACGGGAATTTTTTAATTCGGTGATGGCACTTCCTTTCTGAACAAAATAGCGATATTCACCGTCTATGGAATTCCATAACAGCGTAATTGGACCATCCACTTCGGTTTTAAGGGTATAGGATTGCCCGTCCACGGTATATTGCTTTTGAGCGTTTAACGGCGCCACAAAAAGTAGGAGCGCAAAGACACAAAATGAAAGTAGGGTTTTCATAAGGGCTTGATTTAGTTAGGTTAAAGGTAAAAAATTAATTCAATTTAGGTTTGTTTTTTAAAGGTTCTTCCCTTCCAACTGTATTTTCCCAACAAGCTGCCTATACCAGCAACTGTAGTGACAACAGGATAGATTAAAAAACTCATTAAAAATTCGCCGGCCAGATGTTCTCCCTTAAAGAAGTTACAGGCCTTATTCAAAAAAAGTGCATCTACGATGAATTTTAATAGAAAGTACAAGAGAAAAGCAAGCCACTTGTGTGGGGCAATGATAAATAATACGGGTAATAATAACAGATAGACATTTGTCGTAAATAATACTATGCCTATCACTACTGCGCGCCATTCCTTTTGTCCACCTATCTTGGATGCCCAACGAATTCTTTGAATAACCACGTCCCTCCAGGAATTTTCAGGACGCGTGCATACTATGGCATCTTCAGATTTTAAATACTGAATACTCTCAGGATATTGCTTCTTTAACTTCTGAAGTATAAAAACGTCATCTCCACTCGCAATATGGTCGTTCCCCGTGAAGCCATGTACCGCCTGAAACGCTTCCTTCTTATAGGCAAGATTTGCTCCGTTACAAAGTAAGGGGGCATCAAGTCCGAAACTACCCATGGCGGTTAGCTGCAGACTCCACCCGTCCAAACGTTGAAAATTGTGGAGGAGTGATTTATTCGATAAATAATCAACCGGGCCTGCTATCAAAACCCCGTTTGTAGTTTCAATATAATTGGAATATACTAACAACCACTGCGGAGGCACTATACAATCGGCATCTGTTGTGAGGATCCAATCTGAAGTTGACGCAATTATGGCAGCTCTAATAGCATCTTTCTTCGGCGATCCGGAATTGTGTTGGTTCGCGATGACGCTGAATTGAAGATTCGTGTGTGAAAGAGCTTCCGAAATGATGGCTGCAGAGTCGTCTGTAGAATCATCATCTACGAAGATCAGTTCAAAGAGATTGGAAGGATATTCCAATTTTATAAGAGATTTCAGAAGAAATGGTAATTGTTCGGCCTCATTTCTAAACGGAATGATTACACTAAACGCAATTTCAGGTTCTTTTCCTTCCGAGGAATATTCCGGCAGGGAATCGTTTCCTATCCACAACGGAATAATTACCAACAAATATGCAGCTAGAAATAAGGCTGTTAGAATGATCATGTACTAGTAGGTTTATAGGTTACAACGTAAAAACTGCCTAAAATTGCCGGAACGGCAAAATTAAGGATCCACATTACCATAACGGTCGAAAGCACGGTAAGGTCGGGGATGTTTAGAAGTGAGAACAACCAGACAGCGACTCCTCCGCGAACAATCACATCGAAAATAAAAAAAGACGGCACTACGGAAACCAGTAGATACATGCTAAAGAGCAACGGTATGGCTTGAGACATAGCGATATCGGCTTCAAAAAATCGCATCACTTTCAGAAACATATAACTGAAAATTAAATATCTGCAGAAAGAGAACAGGACTACTTTTAATTTTACTTCCAAAGGGAGATTCTTGATATATCGGGTAACTTTTGAAATTGACAGCCCTTTAATAAGCAATTCCTTTTCCTTAAAAAAATACCCTGCAATGCCAAGGATCAAGATCACCAAGCAAAACAGGAAGAGTTTAAAAGGCGCAATAGAAATTTCGAAACGGGAAATTAGCAGGCAAAGACCAACAATTCCTAAAATGAGTGTAATTAGCATTTGAGCGCCATTCGAAAAAAAATTGAGTGTCATAATCTTTTTACGATGTGAGGCTTCAAAAAATAGTGCCTTGGCTCCGTAGTCTCCAATTCGGTTGGGAGTAGGCAATGATACTGTAAGGGATGCCAGACTTTGCTTTGCAGCAGTTTTAAGAGAAATAGGTTCTACAACAGCTGCTACAGTCTTCCATTTCAGAATTTCGAAGGTCCAGTTCGCCAATGCTAATAAAAGAATAATGAACAGAGAAGGGAATGAGATCAGGCTTTTACTTAGAATTACAGCAAAGAAATCGGAAGCATTGATTGTTTCATCTCCCGAAAGTTTTTGGTAAATGTACATAAAGGTCACCGCCAGAATAAATACTTTTACGGCTGTAGTAAGATATTGTTTAGCTTTGTGTGAAAGCGAGATCATAAGAACGAATGTAGGAAAAGTTTTGCATTTTTGTGCGTTTTCGGCAATAGCGAAGTAATCCCAAACAATAATGAGTATCAACGAAAAGATCATTTTAGGAATTGACCCCGGAACCACTATCATGGGTTTCGGACTTATAAAAGTGGTTGGAAAGAAGATGCATTTTATGCAGCTTAATGAATTAAAACTTTCTAAATATGATGATCATTACGTTAGGTTGAAATATATTTTTGAGCGTACCATAGCGCTAATAGATCACCATCATCCCGATGAGATTGCCATAGAAGCACCTTTCTTTGGGAAGAATGTTCAATCGATGCTTAAGTTAGGAAGAGCACAGGGTGTGGCAATGGCGGCCGGACTTTCACGACAGATACCCATCACCGAATATTCTCCGAAGAAAATAAAGATGGCTATAACCGGAAATGGAAATGCGAGTAAAGAACAGGTTGCGAAAATGCTTCAGAGCTTACTTCAATTAAAGGAATTACCAAAAAATCTGGATAGTACCGACGGACTTGCGGCTGCGGTTTGTCATTTTTACAATGCCGGAAAGATCGACGCCGGGAAGAGCTATACGGGCTGGGATGCCTTTGTAAAACAGAATGAAGGTAGGGTGGATAAGTGATTAATTGAAGTCGGAAGTCAGAAGTCAGAAGTCGGAAGTCGGAAGTCGGAAGTCGGAAGAAGAGAGGTTGGAAAATGGAGTTGTGAACTTAATTTTATTCATAATAAAAAATGAAAAACCTTAGGTCTTGGATCTAGATTCTTTAATAGGAAGATAGATGCTCTGCGCTGTAGCTTCGGAGTATGAAACTGACCAAAGTCTAACGATCCATACCAAAAAACCATCGACCAAACACTAAATACTAAATCCTATTCTATTCATTGAGCGGTATCTATATTCATATTCCTTTCTGCAAACAGGCTTGTCATTACTGTGATTTCCATTTTTCTACGACCTTAAAGAACAAGGAAGCCTTGGTTGAGGCAATTTGTAAAGAGATCATCCTACGGAAAGATGAAGTGATCGATGTGGTGGAAACCATATACTTTGGTGGAGGAACACCCAGTTTATTATCTTCCAATGAAATTGACCTGCTTTTAAATACTGTCTTTGAAAACTTCAATGTTTCTGAATCCCCAGAGATCACACTTGAAGCTAATCCAGACGACTTAAACAATGACAGCATCCTAGATCTGGCTAAATCGGGGATCAACAGGTTGAGCATTGGCGTACAATCTTTTTTTGAAGTCGATCTCAACCTCATGAATCGCGCGCACAACGCTTCCGAAGCGAAGGAATGCATCCTACTTGCCGGTAAGCATTTCGATAATATAAGTATCGACCTGATCTATGGAATACCCGGCATGGATACTAACCGATGGGTACAGAACCTTCAGATGGCTTTTGATTTGAACGTTCCTCACCTTTCCTGCTATGCACTTACCGTGGAGCCTCGAACTGCACTCGAACAATTTATAAGAAAAGGGGTTGTCGCGCCCGTAGATGAAGAAATGGCTGCGCAGCATTTTTATAAACTGCTCGATATGACCGCCGCTGCCGGATATGAGAATTACGAGTTTTCAAATTTTGGTAAACCGGGTTATTATGCCAGAAACAATACAGCCTATTGGCAGGGTAAGCCTTATTTGGGTGTTGGTCCTTCGGCACACAGTTTCGATGTAAGGTCCCGTAGCTGGAATGTGAGCAATAACGCCAAGTATTTGGCTGCCATTAGACAGGGTATCCTACCTCTGGAGCGGGAGATACTTTCAGAAACCGACAAGTTTAACGAATATATTATGACGGGTTTACGCACCAAATGGGGGGTGTCACTTGAAAAGATCGAGGCTAATTTCGGAATAGAAAAAAAAGAATATTTGCTTCAACAGGCCAAACCACATCTTAATTCGGGGAAACTGAAGCTGGAAAATGATACACTTAGTGTTTCCTTAAAAGGAAAGTTTTTTTCTGATGGAATTGCAGCTGATTTATTCTTAGTAAATTTAGACTGAGCTAATTTGTAACTAATGCGTGCTAAAATCAAAATACAAGACCAAACGATAGCGGTGGATCTCTCCAAACCTCTGGATATTTCAATTCCGTTGAGTGATACCAATGACAATCCGTTGGCATGGTATCTGGAAAAACCACTTATTGAGCCGGTAACCATAGGCGATTGGGTGGGCAAGGTTAGTCTTGGCGCCGATGTAAATTTTAACACCATTATTTTTAATCCGCATGCCCATGGAACACATACCGAATGTGTGGGGCATATTTCTTCGGAAGTATACTCGGTAAATGAATCGCTCAAAAGCTTTTTCTTTTTGGCCGAAGTGATCACCCTGGAACCGGAAATGGAGGATGAAGACCGGGTAATTTCAGAAAAACAGATCGCAGCCGCACTTAATGGGAAGAACCCTGAAGCTTTAGTGATAAGAACGCTTCCTAACGGAGAAGAAAAAAGATCCCGGAATTTTAATAATACCAATTGGCCATATCTTTCTGAAGCAGCGGCTAAATTCATACATGACAATGGCATCGATCATATTCTAATCGATCTGCCTTCGGTAGACCGTGAAAAGGATGGGGGACAATTGTTGGCACACAAGGCCTTTTGGAATTATCCTGAAGCGCCCAGAATGCACGCCACCATCACGGAATTTATTTTTGTGGACGATCATATTAAGGACGGGAGCTATCTCCTTAATTTACAGATCGCACCTTTTTGCAACGATGCCAGTCCCAGTAAACCTGTATTATATAAAATTGAATAAATGAAAACCTCTCTAAAGATTGAAGAGCTTGCAATGTTCGTATTTGGAATCGTATTATTTTCTGAAACCAACTATGCATGGTGGTTATTTCCACTATTACTCTTAACACCGGATATTGGAATGTTAGGGTATTTTATAAATAAAAGAATGGGTGCCTTCACCTATAACCTCCTCCATCACAAAGCAATCGCCCTTGCCGTGCTGGTTTTGGGATATTTTTTGGCTCTTAACACCGTTATACTGGCAGGAATAATCTTGTTTTCACATGCGGCAATGGATAGGGTCTTTGGCTACGGACTTAAATATCCTACAGGATTTAAACATACCCACTTAGGTACTATTGGAGAATAATTTGAACGTATGAGTAAAACAGCAACTCTGCTTTTATATGTATTGTTTTTGCAAGTGTTCTACTGTGCAACGGCGCAGGATTATCAACATGTAGATGCCGTTATTCAGCTGTATCCCGAACGTTTCGATACTCCTGAAGATCTTTCTAGATTTATTTCCCGCGATTTTGAAACAGATGACGACAAAGTAAGGGCCATGTACAGCTGGATGATAAAGAATATCGCCTACGATCCCGATGAGTATAAGATGTTTAACTTTAAGTTTAAAAATTACAGAGAGCGCAATCAGAAAGAAGAAAAAACACGGAAATCCATCATAGAGAGAACACTTCAAAAAGGAGTTGCGGTGTGTGAAGGTTATGCGATGCTGCTGGAGCGACTGTGTGAATTGCAGGGGATTCCCAATTATCTGGTTCGCGGGGATATTAAAACAAATTTTGATGATATTGGCCGTCCTTTTCGAACGGTTCACATGTGGAATGTGATCGTGATCGACGGAAGGTCATTTCTTTTTGATGCCACCTGGGGAGCCGGAAAATATCGGGATAAATTTATAAAGGAACCCAACTATTTCTATTATAAAACTCCACCGGAATTACTGATTAAAAACCACTATCCGGCACAATATGAGGATGCTTTGTTAAATGAACAGCTTTCCAGAGAACTCTTTGCAGCCTGGCCGCTTATTCTTGTTGACCAAATGCCCTTGGATGCCATAGAAACACCGGCTTCGGGAATCATAGATTCTCAAGCTGTTATGGGTGATATAATGTTTAGTCTTAAGATCCCGATAACGACTCAAATTTCGTATTCATATGGGTTTGAAAAAATGGTTGTTTCTTCCGAAGAAATAAATGGAATGACCACCTTTAAGGTGCCACTGGAACTCGGTCAGCGACAACTACTTATTTATTTTGACGATAAACCGGCATTGGGTTATAAAATAAAATAATATGAATATTGAACAGTTTCGCGACTATTGTTTGTCAAAGAAAGGAGTGACCGAATCGTTTCCCTTCGATGAAAAAACACTGGTTTTTAAAGTAATGGGAAAGATGTTTGCACTAACCGGGCTAGAGCATATCCCGGCCAGAGTGAATTTAAAATGTGACCCCGAACGATCCATAGAACTACGCGAACAGTATCACGAACTCATCACGCCCGGCTATCATATGAGTAAATTGTTGTGGAATACGGTTGTGATCGACGCTAATGTACCCCATGAACTTATACTTGAATTGATCGATCATTCTTATGAATTGGTGGTGGAAGGTCTTACCAAAAAACTAAAAGCCGAACTTGCGGCAATGGAATAAACCGATGTGGTTTTTATTTTCCTGAAAAACTAAGCTTCACGCAAGATCTTCTCCATTTTACGACCCTTCGCTAATTCATCCACCAACTTATCTAAATAGCGAACTTGTTGGGTTAACGCATTATCGATATCTTCAATTCTGTATCCGCAGATCACCCCCTTGATGAGATGGGCATTGGGATGTAGCTTTGCATCGCGAAAGAACTCCTCGAAAGTGACTTTTTCTTTAATGAGTGCCTCAATTTTTTTATCGTCATAGTCTGTTAGCCATTCTATGACCCGATGTAATTCCTCTTTAGTTCTTCCTTTCTTTTCAACCTTGGTTAGGTAATGCGGATAGACCGACGCAAAGGTCAATTTTGCCATACGCTCATTATGCTCACTTGTCACCTTCATACACTTTCTATTTTACGGATTATTTTATTATTTGAGCCGTTCTAATTTGCCCTTTCTTTTCACTATATTTTTATAGTCCCATTGAATGTCCCGGGATTTATTGAGCCACCGTTCTAATTTCCCCTCGTCGATTTCTGAAACTGATGTGTAGAAAACAGAAGCATCCTTGAATTTTTTACCTTTTACTATGAGGTCATCTTCCCCGAAATCGGCTCCACTCCAAAACATTAACCGAATACCGTCCTTTTGCTTGCTGTATCCTACTATGGGATTTTCGTCTAAAAACCATACCGGATGAGCATGCCATATCTTGGAATCTGCTTCTCCTAAAAGATGGTCAATTTGCACGGCAAGCGCATTGCAGATCTTTTTATCTTCCAATTCCATGTTGTCGTTATAGGCTTGAATTTCGGCGTTCATTTGAATTATGTTTTTTAGTTTTTCAGCATTTTTTATCCGCAGGACATATCGGCAACGATCTTCCACTCGCCGTCTATCTTTTTAAAGATGATCATAAAAATTCCATTAGCATCACCTACAGAACGTTTCAGAAAATATTCCCCCATGACCCAATAGCTGTTATTCTCTATTTTAGAAATGTCGTGTAACTTAAAGCTTAACGTACCGGAGTACTCTTTGGTTGGATACCCTTTTTTATAGTTCGCAAGCGTTTGTTCCCAGCCGTAGGTTATTCCCGAACTTCCGTAAAATTTTAATGAATCACTTTTCCAGTATCCTTGCATAAATCCCTCCAGATCGTTTTGAGACCAGGCTTTTTCCTGAGTTTTCATAACCTCCAGTATGGCTTTTCGGTCTTCAGTAAGTGAATTTTGAGCTGTAGCTACATGAACAGTGGACAACAAAAATAATAGGAGCAGGAGATGTTTCATAATTCCAAATTTTGGTTTTTAAAGATAACGGGTTTTATAATGAATTAGAAATAATTCTATTAACTTTCAGCTTCAATTCCTGAAGATGGTCGACGTCACTATTGTTACCGCAAAGCCCTATTTTGAAGCTGCACACATCACTCCATATATCCAGAATATTTTGGATGAATACGAGCTTTTAAGAGGAGCTCTCGAGAAAAAGGGATTGTCGGTTACCCGAATTCCCTGGGATGACCCAAATTATGCCTGGAGAAATACCAAAGCTGTGGTGTTTAGAACGGTTTGGGATTATTTTCATAGATACGATGAATTTGGTCCGTGGATGGAAAAGGTATCGACACAAACACAACTCATTAATCCGTTATCACTCATACGATGGAATGTAGATAAACAATATCTAGAAGACCTTCAGCAACAAGGCATTCCTATAGTTCCGACTGTCTTTGTAAAAAAAGGTGCTTTTCGCTCTTTAACCGAAATTGCCAGAACACAACAATGGAAGACGATCGTGATCAAGCCCAATATAGGGGGTGGAGCCTACCTTACGTATAAAATTATGGCCGATGAACTTGCCGAAAATGAGGCGTTGTTTCGTAAGCTCGTGAGAGAAAGAGATATGTTGGTGCAAGAGTATCAGGAGACTATCACCAGTATGGGAGAGTCGTCATTAATGGTTTTTAACGGAACCTATACGCATGCCATTGTTAAGCGAGCGAAAGAAGGGGACTATAGAGTTCAAGATGATTATGACGGAACGGTACATCACTATGATCCTTCTCCCGATGAAATTTCACTTGCCGAAAAGGTTTTTGGGTGTTGTGAGATCCTTCCGGCTTACGGTCGCGCAGATTTTATATGGGACGCCCAAGGAAATCCGATGCTTTCTGAACTGGAAATTTTTGAACCCGAATTATGGATACGGAATTATCCTCCTGCAGCAGATAATTTTGCTGAAGGTATTGTACGAATGATGAAGGATCGTTAAGTATTATTCTGAATTGTTCTCGGCGGATGGCAAGAATTCCTGAAAGATCAGATTGGGATCGGGACAACGTTCTTTCCAGAGTTCAATTTCTGAAGGAAAGGCGACGCCATTATAGTTTTCGGTTTCGTTGAGAAGTTCGGTAATGAGCTGAAAATGTAAATGAGGTAACCAATTTCCATTTTCTGAAGCGTCTCCTATAAACCCGATACGATCTCCCTGAAGGATGATCTTATTTACCCTTGAAAGTTCCAGTGAAGCCCTTGAAAGATGACCATAAAGGGTGTAGAATCGATTTTGACCTACTCGATGTTCCAGAATTAAAGTTGGACCGTAATCCTTGTGAAAGTTGTTATCATGAGAAATGACCACTCTACCGTCGTATGGCGTGTAAATCGGAGTTTGCGCCGGTACCCAGAAATCGGTGCCCAGATGAATATTCCGATATTCGATACCCTCAGGAGTCTGTCGCTCGTAGGCTTTGGTGTTGTAAAAGGAACGCTGCTCCAAATAACCGTTGGCAAACAGGGCGTCGGGATGCAGATGTTCGAGGTCTTTTAGCCGATGGGCTGCTTTTTCAAGATCTTCATGCTGCGGATCATCTTCAAAGAATTTTCCTGAAGCACTCATATTGGGTGCAATGATCTCGGTAAAAGATAGCGTAGGAAACATTTTTCTTATCGAAACCTGATTCTGTATCGCCCATTCTCTAAAGCCCATAGGATCTTTGATTGGTTACATTGAGTGTTTGGGTTGTTGTTGGAAGTCGGAAGTCCGTAGACTAACTACCCTCTAAAGTACGCTTTTTTGTTTTTTATAGAACGCATCTGCCTGCATTTGCATCAACTCTCTGGCTTTTTTACGCTTGTAATCGTAGAGCTCCTGTTCTTCGGCTATATCGGCATAAACACGATTGTTCACATCGCGGTCTGTGGTAACCAGTACTTCTCTTTGAGTTTTTTGCTGATTCACCCAACTCTTCAAAGCACTTTCCTGTTCTTCAAGCTTCAGGTCGTAGGCCCCCTTTGGCGACAATAATTTTGCAAAGATAGGAGAGGTTTCTATGGCGAGAAACAGCAAAAATATAAACAGGGATGGCAAGAGAGGAAGTTTGCCCAATGCATTAACCCGTGCCATGAGTCCGTCGAAGCCGTCGATCACCGGTTGTGTTTCGGCCACCTTGGTCTGATATTCTGCAGCCAGTAATGCGATCTGTGCTTCACTTGCTTCTATCTTAGCGGCATTGTTTGCCCGCAGCTCCTGTAGGGCTGCTAATTCGGCATCGTGTTTTTCGCGTTTTTCCTTATACACCGGACCTTTTCCCAGAATTTCGGTACCGGCACGCCCTTCAGCCTCGGCTATATAGGTGTCGTATAAGGCGTTCACCTCGGTTTCCTTAGAGGTGATTTCGTTCTTTAAGGTTTCTATTTCTGAATTAAGGGCCTCAATAGTTGGGGTATATTGCAATGCCAGTTGATCCTTGTTGGCAAGGGTCATATCGTTCTTTTCTTCCAACAGCACCTGATTGATCTCTTTTTCAAATATTTTTAGTTCAAGTGGTTTTGAGATCACTATGGCGATGATGATGGCCAGTGCAATTCGGGGGGATGCCTGAATGATCTCATCGAAAAAATTATTTCTTTTTTTAATGGTAGAAACAATGAATCTATCCAGATTAAAGATGAGGAATCCCCATATAATTCCGAAGAAAATAGCTGTATACAGCGTATCAAAAACGGTGAACAACGCATACGATGCTGCGATCGTGGCCATAACCGCTGTAAAGAAAACTGTTGCCCCAATTCCGGCATATTTCGTGCGTTCGCCGGGAGCGCATTCTTCAAGTATATCGGTATCGGCGCCTGAGCAGAAGATAAAAAATCGTTGTAGCATAGTTGTTAGTTTTGGTGATTGATGAATTTATATAACGATTTCCGCCATAAATTGTTGTAGGCGGGAACTGTAGCAGATTAATCAATGAAAAGTATTTCTTTCTATAGTATATGTAAAATTTGGTGTTAAAAAGTGTTAAAATTTGCTTTTTGCCTATTAAATGTGCATCTTGCCGACTTAAGAATATTATGCGCGCACAGTTTATGGTACGAATATTTTCAATTTTTGTGTTTATTTTAATAAGTAATATCTATTCTGGTTTTGCTCAGGTGGGTATAGGAACCACCAATCTGCTTTCCGGAACCTCACTTCAAATTGAGGGCGCTAATAGCGGAATACTAATAAACCGGGTGGCTTTGTCTGCAACAGATGATACTATGACCATTTCTGGAATTGACAGTTCTTACGAAGGGCTTCTTGTCTATAATACCAATTACTCGAATAATTTGAATCAGAGTAAGGACGTGAGTCCCGGATTTTATTATTGGGACGGCACTCAGTGGAAGTCGGTAAAAGACGGAGGCGTTCGCCGTACAGGGTGGGTAGCGCTTCGTGATTCGGACACCAGTCAAGTAATTACTGGAGCAACATCGGCCAATATTACAAATAATATTGGCTGGGAACAGTTGTTGATGAATTTTGAAAATAACGACGGAGATGTTATGCTGGATGCTTATGCACCGGAAGGATATGCTGCAACGTCGTTCTTTAATAGTACCAATCATAAGTTAACTCCATTGTCGCTAGGAGATTCCATCCTAATGCGATTTCAATGTAATGCGATTCCTGACAATAACAACTCTTATGTTGTTCTAAGAATTAATATCGGAACGCCTGCTTCCCCTATTGTCATTTATCAGAAAACCATTCCTTTACTAAGAGGATCGGGCGAATCCAATCATATAAGTGAATCTATACTAATGTATCAGTTAAATACTTTTGTAGCTAATGGAGCCATAGTTGAAATGGCATATTCCACTACAGGGGGAGGACAACCAGGGGACGTAGAAATAAAGGATTTTGATCTGGTGATCGATCGATTAACTTCTCAGTAATTCTATTAGAGATTTATACGAATGATTTTCCTTTGGGTTGTCAATACACGGACTAGGACACAGTCCATTGATAAAGCAGAAATTAAGACGTTGTTCTCATTTGATTAACGTGATGATTTATTTTCAGTTCGTCTTTTTTTATTCTAAAACAAGCTCCATTTTCTGGAGCTTGATATTTTGAAAGTCTGTTAGAGGTCGCATCATCCTCCACCTACACGCACAATGGGGAATTCGCTTGCGTCAATTCCGAAATTCTTATTTTTTTTAAACATTTTGATGGCTACTTCTTTGCTCACTTCATGCGGCCCCCAATAGAAGGTAGCTCCTCCTTTTGCCAAGTTCTCAATGTATTTTATAGGATCCGGATCCGGGGGTGGTGGCGGAGAGGGTAGTTCGTAAACTCCCTGTTTTACTTCGATAGGAGCTTTAGGTGGGGGTGGTGGATTCATATCGTCCTTGTCGTTTACGCCCTTTACAACTTTGGGTGCCTTTGGTGCATCGGAAGCAGGTGGTGGCGGTGGTGGCGGTGGTGGCGGAAAAGGTGCCTTTTCTGGATTATACCGGTACAGTCGGGTGGTAGTATATGCTTTTTGAAGTTTGTTGATCACATCGTCATCTGCTTTTTCGAGAATGATGTCCCAGCGGAAATTCCGTAAGTCGGCTTCGCTCCAGTTTTTGGTGATTGCGTCAACCTTGGCGGCAAAATTTTGTACAGATACCTCTTCACCATTTAAGGAGATCTGTTTTTTCTTTATATAAAGTATGATCTTTTTGTCGTCTTGCTGCGATATCGGATTGATATCACCGATGGGGTTCACTACGACGTATCTTGTATTGCTGAAACTTAAAAGCATTAATGACAGTAATGGTAAAATAACCAGACTTCGTAGCCACATGCCTCTTTTTGTTGTTCGTGTTTTCATAACTGTTAATCGTTTTTTGATGAATGAATAGGTGTTTGCATTCGCCAACGCATTGTGTTGGATTATTTGATGATCTCCGGCAGTCGAAAATGCAACCAGTTTTTGTTGGTAATCAATCGGATTAATACCGTGTTTGAGTACTCTGGTATCGGCCAGAAATTCATGATTGAGCTTGATTGCACTTTTAAACAACCAGATAAATGGATTAAACCAAAACACCAGCTTGATGAGTTCTGCAAAAATAAGGTCTACACTGTGTTTTTCACTGGCATGGGCTTGCTCATGAAGTAAAACCTCCTTGGGAATCTCCTTAGCGTCATATTGTGTTTTATTCAAGAATATATAACTGAAAAAGGTATGAGGAACAATCGATTTACTCAATAACACATGAAAGACATTTCTTTCCTTGCGAACAGGGTTATTTTTGATCTTGTTAAAAATAGATAAGAGATTTCTAATAAATCTGATGCTAAAGAAAAGGAAACCGGCGAAATACATCCCCCAAAGTAATACAGGAAGATAGTTCCATATTGAAAATTGGTTTGAAGCTACTTCAACGAGAACTTCCGGATTTGGAGCCGGGATGGTTGTTTCGGCAGCAGTGACATAGGTTGTAAATGTGATTAAAGGAAAAATGATCGAAATTATTAATGCCGACAGTAGATATATTCGTTTAAAGAAGTGCATGGTAGACCGTTCCAGCACTAATTTGTAAAAAACGAAGAGTATGGCTAGGCATGCGGCCGATTTTAGTATATAGAGTTCCATGACTATTTTCTTTTTATTTGCTGATCGATGATGCTTTTTAATTCCTCGAGTTCTTTCTTGCTGAGGTTGGTTTCCTGCGTAAAAAAGGATGCGAATTGCGAAGCACTGTCATTAAAGAAATTTTTAATGAGTCCGTTTACATGCTTAGAGAAATAATCTTTCTTCTTTACCAATGGAAAATATTCCCGCGACCTTCCGTTTTGTGTGTAATCAACAAACTTTTTATCCTGCATCCGCTTTAAAAGTGTAGCTACGGTTGTTGTTGCCGGCTTAGGGTCATCATAGGCCTCTATTAGATCTTTCATATATGCCCGTTTCTGTTTCCAGAGGATCTGCATGAGTTGTTCTTCGGAATTTGATAGCTGCATCGATTTCTTTTTAATGATTGCTCTACAAACGTAGAACAATTTTTTTAATTCTACAAATGTAGAGGGAATTATTATATTGTCTATTGCTTATTAGTTTTTAAGCTATATTTTTTTAAAGCTATAGCTTACGTCCCGCTGCCAACTGCCAACGGCCAACCATCTCCTACCGGCATCCTTACTGAATTGATTAAATTATAATTCACTTACCTTTACGGTCTTAAAAATTAACCATGAGTATTGAAAGAGAACTGGCAAAACGTGCCGATAACAGCTGTGAACTATGTGGCAATCCCGAGAAACTCAATGTCTATGAAGTGCCTTCGTCGCCTAGATCGGGAGTTGATGCAGCTGTGTTACTTTGTTCCACTTGTTTCCATCAAATTGAAAATGAAGAAGACAGAGATCCCAATCATTGGCGTTGTTTAAACGACAGTATGTGGAGTACGGTTCCTGCGGTTCAGGTTATGGCATGGCGAATGCTTCAGCGACTAAAAGTCGAAGGCTGGCCTCAGGATCTCTTGGATATGATGTATATGGATGAGGAGGTAAAGGCATGGGCAAAAGAAGCCGGGGATGGTGTAGATAGGAGCAATGCACCGGTGCATCGTGACAGTAATGGCGCCATATTACAGGCAGGAGATAACGTGGTTCTTATCAAGGATTTGAAAGTAAAGGGCTCGAGTATGGTGGCCAAACAGGGAACAGCGGTACGACGTATTTCGCTGGATCACGATAATGCCGAATACATAGAGGGTAAGGTAGACGGTCAGCAGATCGTGATCATTACCAAGTTCGTAAAAAAGATCTAGACCTTTTTATTCCATTTAGACTTTTCCCCCACAAAATTAATCGTCCGGTTCTCGTGTACGATGCACAAGTGATGCGTAGACCGTCATTACTACAGAGAGCCCGGGTTAGCGATTGCAACGGCATCCCCTGTAGCGCCGATGAAGTAGAGCGCAACTCACTTCATGACCGCTATAGGGATACAGTAGAAAGCGCGGTCCTCTGGAGCTTTATGGGCTATTTGTTATAAACTATTTGACCCATATAAAGCGAAAGAGGAAACCCCCAAAACCTAAGTATTCATTTCGGTAAAATAGTGATAGAACTGAGGAATGGTTTCAATACCTTTTAAATAATTCCAGATCCCGAAGTGTTCATTAGGCGAATGAATGGCATCACTATCGAGACCAAAGCCCATTAAAATCGTCTTGCTCTTAAGCTCCTTTTCGAACAATGCCACTATGGGAATACTTCCTCCACTTCGCTGCGGAATAGGGGTTTTGCCAAAAGTAGCCTCATAGGCTTTAGAGGCCGCTCTATAGCCCACACTGTCAATAGGGGTAACGTATGCTTGTCCGCCGTGATGTGGTTTCACCTTCACCTTGACCCCTTTAGGAGCGATACTTTCGAAATGATTCTTAAACAATTGTGTGATCTTTTCCCAGTCCTGATCGGGTACCAGGCGCATACTGATCTTTGCGTATGCCTTACTGGCGATGACCGTCTTGGCGCCTTCTCCAATGTAGCCGCCCCAGATTCCGTTTACGTCAAGAGTGGGCCGGATGGAATTTCGCTCGTTGGTGGTATATCCTGCTTCACCGTACACATCTTCTATATCGAGGGCCTTTTTATAAGCCTCTTTACTGAAGGGCGCTTCGGCCATTTTGGCCCGTTCGGCAGTAGAGAGTTCATCGACATCATCATAAAAACCGGGAATGGTGATGTGGTTGTTCTCATCGTGCAATGAAGCGATCATTTTGGTTAATACATTAATAGGATTGGCCACAGCTCCGCCGTAGAGTCCGCTGTGGAGATCGCGATTAGGTCCGGTGACTTCAACTTCTACGTAGCTGAGTCCGCGTAATCCTGTAGTAATGGATGGGATATCATTGGCGATCATTCCGGTATCGCTGATCAGGATCACATCATTAGCCAGTTTTTCCTGATTACGTTCCACGAACCATCCCAGACTTTCTGACCCCACTTCTTCTTCGCCTTCGATCATAAATTTGACATTACAGGGAAGTTGATCGGTTTGTGTCATATACTCTAAGGCCTTTACGTGCATGTACATTTGTCCTTTATCGTCACAGCTTCCACGGGCGAAGATCGCCCCTTCCGGATGAAGTTCCGTTTTTTTGATCACGGGTTCGAACGGCGGACTGTCCCACAGATCGAGGGGATCCGGGGGTTGTACATCGTAATGCCCGTAAACCAATACAGTGGGTAGATTTTTATCGATGATCTTCTCGCCATATACTATTGGGTAGCCCGGGGTTTTACAGATCTCTACAGTGTCACATCCGGCTTTTTCAAGGCTTTTTTTAATGGCTTCGGCTGTTTTTATCACATCGTTTTTATAAGCCGAATCGGCGCTTATAGAAGGAATTTTCAGTAGTTGAATTAGTTCGTCTATAAATCGCTCTTTATTTTTTTCTATATAAGATTTTGCACTTTTCATTTAAATTATTTTGAAGATTCACGAAGGTACAAAAAGTGGATTTTTTAAAAGAAAGTTTGCGTGTAAATAAAAATTGTTCTTTATATTTGCCGTCCCTTTGCGGGCGTGATGGAATTGGTAGACATGCTAGACTTAGGATCTAGTGCTTCACGGCGTGGGAGTTCGAGTCTCCCCGCCCGCACAAAAAGACTTCAACTAATTGTTGAGGTCTTTTTTTTTTGCTCTAGGAGGAGTCAAATACATAAATATGGGAGGCGTGAACGGTGGGGTTTATCCATTAAAGTAATGCGTAGGAGGAATTCATTGTACCTTTAGAAACAAGAAAAGCTTCAGTCTATAACCGAAGCTTTTTTATGGGTTGTTCAGATGGACTTAAACCTTTTTGTAAACAAGTCCGGCGAGTAATCCTGTGACCAGGAAGAATACCAAATAGATCCCGAAGTTGATGAATGTACCGCTCATATCGATGATATTGCTGGTAGCATAATCGATGAGCCCTTCTCCAAGCCCCATTAAAATGGCAACCCAGAAGCCAAAGGTTATTCCGGTGCCCATGCCGTATTCACTGTTTGCCCACCTTCCGTAGATGGTTGAAAAGGCGAAAGCCTGAATGATACATCCCAGAACGAGATGAAACATATCGGGCATTTCCCGCATCACCCCGGTGGCAGATCCCAGATGATCTGACAATAAGGGATCTCCAAGAATTCCCCATAGTAAATAACCGCCACCAAAACCCCAAACGGCAGTGACCAAAGTACTAACAATGTTTGCTTTTGTAAACATAATTAAAGTGTTTTATTGATTAGGTGTCAGAAAGTTACAAAAAAAACAGTCAGGTTTTTCAGGTCGTATTTGTATACGTTGAATTAGGGGTTGCTGAAGAAACTTTAATCAGTAATATTCGTTTTGTCGATGATGTATAATGGACGATTTTGGACATTGTTATTGATTCGTCCAATATACTCACCTATAATACCGATGGAAACAAGTTGAATACCACCAATAAACAGGGAACTGATGATCAAACTGGTCCAGCCGGTCACCGTTTGTTCCAGGACGTAATGCGCGAAGATCGCATAGAGGATAATAAAAAAGGCGGCACCGGAAATAATAAATCCGATCTTGGTCACTGAGGCAAGTGGTACATTAGAGAATCCTGTAATTCCATCTATGGCAAAGGAAAGCATCTTGCTGAAGGAGTAGCCTGTTTTTCCGAATTTACGTTTATCTCGGTTAAATAAGACTTCAGATTGTTTGAATCCTAACCAGGCGATCTGTCCTCGGAGGAATTTATTCTGTTCCGGCATCATTTTTAAATACCGAACTACCTTTTGATCTATCAGTCGGAAATCTCCGGTATCTACAGGAATATCAACATTGGTTAGCTTTCTAAGGATACGGTAGAATAGTTTAGCAGTCACTTTTTTAAAGACACCTTCTCCTTTTCTTTTTTCTCTGCGGGCGTAGATAACTTCGAATCCCTCCTTGTATTTTTTGTACAATTCGGGTATAAGTTCGGGGGGATCCTGAAGGTCGCCGTCGATAATGACCACGGCCTTACCTCGACAATGATCGAGCCCTGCGGTGACCGCTATCTGATGACCAAAATTTCTACTAAAGTTTATAAAAAATGATCTAGGGTCTGATTCGGTAAGACGCATAAGCTGTATTAAGGATGCATCCTTGCTACCGTCATTTACAAAGATAAATTCGTAGTCATCAGTAATTTGCGATGCAGCATTTTTTAGCCTTTCATACAACTCCGGAATGATCTGCTCTTCATTAAATATAGGAATCACTATAGACAGTGTTTTCATATTATTTGGGTCCATGAATCTTGTATTTAACTACGTTCTTACTTTCTCCTAAGGTTGACATCTTATAATTTTCAGCAAGATAATTCTTTATTTCCTTTTGATAGGTGAGTACTTTGTCTCCTGACTTCAGTTTTTTCCAGTCTTTTTGTTCTATATCTGCCCCTTGATCTTTCAGTTTCGCAATATAAAACTTTGTCTCAGGGCGATAGCCTTTGATTAGTACCTTATATCCATTGAGTTCTTCAGGTTTTTCTGAAGCTTCCCTAAGGTAATAGCTCATTTGGTAATTTCGTTCTGTTGGGGAATCTTCATTCAGATTTCTCTTAACATCCTTTAGAATCTGTGTATAGGGACTAAGAAATAGAAAAAGGATAAAGCCGTACGGGACCAGTTTTATAATTTTTTTCTGGCGTTCATCCCCTACATTTATAAGCAATCTAAAGATCAAATAAATTAGAGTGGCCACGATCAATGCAAAATAAGGGACTTCAGGAAAAGCATACCAATGTAATTTATTTTTGGAAAGCGAAATTATGAGAAAATGAGAAACAGCCATAATGGAGCTAAAGATTGTAAAATTCTGAAGCATTCTATTCTTGGTGAGCATTCCGGCTACAATGCCACACGGGATCCACAAAAACCAATATTTCATATCGAGATCTCTGAATCTTTCAAAATAAAAAATGTGCGGCCTTGATTTTTGTAATTTACTGGCATAGCGTCCGCCTAATTCATTATTCCAGACCGCCTCGAGGTAGCCCGGATTATAAAGTTCTCTCAACAGATAAAAACCTCCGATAATTAAAATAAAGATTCCCAATCCAAAGTAAAAGTGCTTGTTTTTTAGCAGCGAAATAAATTCCTTTTTATAAATGAGATATACTACATAAGCCGGCGCAAAAAGTAATCCGGCGACTCCTTTTGTTAGGCAGCCCAGCGTGAGGAAAATAAAGAAAAAATACAAATATTTTCTCTTCTTGTTCTGGATAAATGCAAAGAATGAAAGTCCGCTAAGCGTAGTGAACATCGTAAGTAAGGCGTCGAATTCACCGAAACGAGCTCCGTGATAGCCCATATAGCCTCCCATGGTAATTAATACAAGTACGGCAATGGCGCCATACCAAAAAGATCTTAAATACTTTTCGGAAATGTAAACCAACGCTGCACATGTGCCTACAGCGGCAAGTGCGGATGGCAACCGAAATGCGAATTCGTTAACTCCAAATAGCGAAAAACTTATAGTTTGTATCCAAATGAGCAACGGAGGTTTGGTATTCCACATATCCGGCTTTCCTTCAAAGTAGGTAACCAGCCAATTGCCATTCTTTAACATTTCGAAGGCATTCATCGCATTTCTCGATTCGTCATAATTACGAATGGGAATTACATCTATGTAAAGAAAAAGTGGCGTGATTACGAGTATCGCTAAGATAAAATACCCGAGGTACTTCTTCAGAATACTTTTCATATATACTACAGCTCTCCTATCGATTTAACAGATTTGAAGGCGTTAATATAACAATTCAGAATGTATTTGCTCTATCACCGCACCAATAATTTTACTTATTCTTTCTAGCTTTAATGACTGTTATTAATTTAGCATTTTAAGAATCTGATTTCTCTATTAATTCTTCAATCTCTTCTTTTTCTTCCCCGTTCAATTTTGGTTTTCTGGTGTTCGTTTTTTTAGTTTTTAGTTTAATTTCATAATACATCGCAAAATGATCGCTCCCAAAATGGGGAGTTCGGACCATTTTTCCAACAAAGAGATCTTTGGTATGAAAAAGATGATCCAACGGGAATCTTAAAAACCAATAGTCGGCATGATAGGTAGGAAAAAATCCCCTGCCTATCCTGGGGTCTATCATTCCCGTCATTTTTTTGAACAATCTCGTGGTTCTGGACCAAACCACATCGTTCATATCACCGCAAACAACCGTGGGGAGAGCGATATCCCTGAGGTATTTCCCAACGATCATCAGTTCGGCATCGCGTTCTTTGGAAGTATCGTTCTCAGTTGGACTGGGAGGTGCGGGATGTAAACAAGCAAAGAATACTTTTTTGGTATCGGTTATTTGATACTTAAAATAGATAGACGGAACACCTTCTTCAACATGATAATTCACTTCTACATCAAAGAGCTCTTTTTTCGAATACAAATGCATCCCATAAAAATTTTCCTTTGCGATCTTCACCGTAAAAGGGTAGTCCTTTTCAATGCTTTGTAGTGCTTTTTCCCAATCACTGTTCGATTCCATTGTGAGAACCAGATCCGGATCGTATTGCTTAACAAGTGCCTTAAATTTATGATACTCCGTATTGGTCTGCAGCACATTGCCTGCCAAAATACTGAGTGTACCCTTACTCGGAAAGTCCGGTTTTTTTCTTGGATACAAGGAGCTATATGGAAATACCTTGACGATCTGATACACTGTCGTAGCCACCAGTGATATAATTAGGATAATACTGAACGTAGAATAACGGGATTCGAACAGAAAGAACAGTACTATTAAAGCCAACTGAATTGCAATGGTTTGCAAACGAATAAAATCGGGTGTTCTGAAAAACCAATGCGGATTCCCGGTAGCGGGGAAATACGCAGAGACTGTAAAAATTACAATGAGGATATACAATATCATATTCCCTAAAATTACTATATTCTCATAGAATATTCTCTAATTTTGACATGTGCTTAACAATTTCGACATACTCATAATTGGCGGCGGTGCGGCCGGGTTCTTTACCGCGATAAATACGGCTGAACTAAATCCGAATGTATCAATAGCCATTTTAGAAAGAGGAAAAGAAGTACTCACCAAGGTAAGAGTGTCGGGAGGCGGTCGCTGTAATGTTACTCATGCACAATTTATTCCGAAGGAATTATCCCAAAACTATCCACGAGGAGAAAAAGAGCTTTTGGGGCCGTTTCATACCTTTATGACGGGTGATACCATAGCATGGTTCTCTAATCGCGGAATCGAATTGAAAACTGAAGAAGACGGAAGAATCTTTCCGGCTTCCGATTCCTCACAAACCATTATCGATTGTTTTGAAAGTGAAGCACAAAGGCTTGGAGTTTCAGTGTTAAAAGGACATTCCGTAAAAAACATTAAAAAAGAGAACGATACATGGTCGTTAATTACGAGTGAGGGAACTTTTGAAGCGACAAAACTGGTGGTGGCATCCGGGAGTAATACTAAAGTTTGGGGAATACTTGAACGACTGGGACATTCTATGGTAACTCCGGTTCCTTCCTTGTTTACTTTTAATATTGATGATGAGCGAATCAAAGATCTGCCGGGACTGTCTACAAGTGCCTCTGTTTCAGTGATGGATCATAGGGGTAAAGTGGTGCTGGAAAGTGATGGTCCCCTGTTAATTACGCATTGGGGCATGAGTGGCCCTGCCATACTAAAGCTATCGGCCTGGGGAGCCCGAATACTCAATAAATTGGATTATCAGTTCACAATAAAGGTCAATTGGATGGAAATGGCTTCCAAGGATGAAGCTTTGGAGTATCTAAAAACGGCTAAACAACAATTTGGAAGGAAAACAGTAAGCAAACGCCCGCATTTTGACTTACCAAAACGGTTGTGGCAAAGCTTGGTTCACGCGTCGGGAATAGAAGAAACTATGAAATGGGCCGATGTTACTTCGGCTGAACTAAAGTTATTGAGCAAACAGCTAACAGAAGCCGAATTCAAGGTGGTTGGAAAGAGTACCTTTAAAGAAGAATTCGTTACGGCAGGTGGTGTTGAACTGAAGGAAGTAAATTTTAAAACCTTTGAAAGTAAACTACATAAAAATCTGTATTTTGCCGGAGAAGTACTTAATATAGATGCCATCACCGGTGGTTTCAATTTTCAGAATGCATGGACCGGCGGGTATATGGTGGCACATGCATTGGCTCAGGAAGAATTATGAAAACATATATTGCTCTATTACGTGGTATCAACGTTGGAGGTCACAAAAAAATTCTAATGAAGGATTTGAGAGCGCTTTTTGAACGTATCGGGTACAGCGAGGTTGCTAGTTATATCCAAAGTGGGAATATGGTGTTTTCTTCTGAAAGCGATACAGAACATGATAAACGTATTTCTGAAGCCATAGAAGAAGCGTATGGCTGGGATGTGCCGGTTTTGGTAAAAACTTCAGATGAAATAAAAGCCATATTGGACGAATGTCCATTTCCGAAGGAAAAAAAAGAATCGGCCTATTTTATGTTATTGTTTAAACAGCCTGTAAAAGAAGATATAGAACGGTTAAAAACATTTCAGTTTCAAGATGAAGAGTTCGTTCTGTCCCCAAAATGTATCTATTTTTATTCTGCTGTGGATCCCGGCAAATCGAAATTAAACAACAACTTCTTTGAGAAAAAACTAAAGGTCACTGCTACTACTCGCAACTTCCGAACTTTGCAAAAACTTGTCGAATTGAGTGATTAATTGCCGTTAGCTGTTGATTCTTGTTGGGTTTTAAGCAGTTCGTATATTTTTTTTATTTGTTCCTTTAATTCTAAATTTTCTTCCTCCAGGTGTTCTATTTTACTGTTTAATGCCTTTATTGACTGTACATACATGGCATCATAAGTGCCGTAGGAAGTTTGATAATACCCCAGATTATCCATGGCCACATTTTCGGGAAATACTTCCTCAATTTCCTGTGCTATAAATCCATACTGAATTCCATTTGGACGTTTGCTTCCGGTTTTATTATCATCCCATACATAGGTCACTCCTCTTAGCTGCATTAGTTTATTAAGTGCTTCCTCTTCGTTGAAAGTTTCTATATTCTTCTTCAATCTTTTATCACTGTTTGCGAGCCAATCACCGGCAGTCGATTTAGAGGCATTTCCTTCTATCTCCAACATATTGGTCGTTGGGATACGCATAATACCTGTACGGCCATCTTTTAGAATAGTAAACGCATTATTTGTAGAAGGAATACTTAAGGTCGCATCTCCATTTCCAATCACAAATAATCTGTCATTGGCATTGCTAGTGGTGGTACTGCTTGGAACATAAACTACCGAATTAAATCCAAGAACGGTCTCTCTAAAAGAAAGAGCTTCCAAATTGTCGCCAATAGCTATAGCACTTTCTCCCGAAGCTTCAGTATCTGCTCCAATGGAAATACTGTTTAGCCCGGAGGCATTTCCTCCCTGCAGAGCGATGGCATTTTGTCCTGAAGCTGTTGCACCGATTCCGGCAAAGCTGCCGTTTCCTGACGCTGTTGAATTATTGAAAGCTGTTGCCGCGATCCCCGATGCGATAGCATTGGCACCAAAGGCAAAACTTCGTTCTCCTGAAGCTGCGTTTTCGTATCCAATGGCGGTTCCATAAGCTGCCGATACGCTATTTAAGAATCCGATGCTGTTACCGTAGTTTGATGATGTGCCTACGGTACTACCGTCTCCCAGTGCGATCGATCCTTCGGAAGGGGCTTGTGTGTTCGATCCAATGGAAATACTGTTTAGCCCGGAGGCATTTCCTCCCTGCAGGGCGATGGCATTTTGTCCTGAAGCTGTTGCTCCGATTCCGGCAAAGCTGCCGCTTCCTGACGCTGTTGAATTATTGAAAGCTGTTGCCGCGATCCCCGATGCGATAGCATTGGCACCAAAGGCAAAACTTCGTTCTCCTGAAGCTGCGTTTTCGTATCCAATGGCGGTTCCATAAGCTGCCGATACGCTGTTTAAGAATCCGATGCTGTTACCGTAGTTTGAAGATGAGCCTACGGTGCTACCGTCTCCCAGTGCGATCGATCCTTCGGAAGGGGCTTGTGTGTTCGATCCAATGGAAATACTGTTTAGCCCGGAGGCATTTCCTCCCTGCAGGGCGATGGCATTTTGTCCTGAAGCTGTTGCACCGATTCCGGCAAAGCTGCCGTTTCCTGACGCTGTTGAATTATTGAAAGCTGTTGCCGCGATCCCCGATGCGATAGCATTGGCACCAAAGGCAAAACTTCGTTCTCCTGAAGCTGCGTTTTCGTATCCAATGGCGGTTCCATAAGCTGCCGATACGCTGTTTAAGAATCCGATGCTGTTACCGTAGTTTGAAGATGAGCCTACGGTGCTACCGTCTCCCAGTGCGATCGATCCTTCGGAAGGGGCTTGTGTGTTCGATCCAATGGAAATACTGTTTAGCCCGGAGGCATTTCCTCCCTGCAGGGCGATGGCATTTTGTCCTGAAGCTGTTGCACCGATTCCGGCAAAGCTGCCGTTTCCTGACGCTGTTGAATTATTGAAAGCTGTTGCCGCGATCCCCGATGCGATAGCATTGGCACCAAAGGCAAAACTTCGTTCTCCTGAAGCTGCGTTTTCGTATCCAATGGCGGTTCCATAAGCTGCCGATACGCTATTTAAGAATCCGATGCTGTTACCGTAGTTTGATGATGAGCCTACGGTGCTACCGTCTCCCAGTGCGATCGATCCTTCGGAAGGGGCTTGTGTGTTCGATCCAATGGAAATACTGTTTAACCCGGAGGCATTTCCTCCCTGCAGAGCGATGGCATTTTGTCCTGAAGCTGTTGCACCGATTCCGGCAAAGCTGCCGCTTCCTGACGCTGTTGAATTATTGAAAGCTGTTGCCGCGATCCCCGATGCGATAGCATTGGCACCAAAGGCAAAACTTCGTTCTCCTGAAGCTGCGTTTTCGTATCCAATGGCGGTTCCATAAGCCGCCGATACGCTGTTTAAGAATCCGATGCTGTTACCGTAGTTTGAAGATGAGCCTACGGTGCTACCATCTCCCAGTGCGATCGATCCTTCGGAGGCGGCTTGGGTGTTGGGTCCTATGGATACACTGTTTGTTTCAGTGGCAGTTCCCCCTTGAAATGCAATTGAATTTACTCCGGAGGCTGTTGTTTCTGGCCCTAAGGCAATAGAGCCAGAACCAACGTTACTATCGTCCCATTGCGAACCGGAAACTATTCCGGCTCTAAAGGCTCCTTTACTTTTGTCGAAGAAAAATCGTGCTTCGGAGCCGGAAAGAGTAGTGCTTCCAAAAACAAAATCATCAGATATGGGGTTGCTTATATTCTGAACAACTCCGCCAATACTTTGAAACTCTCCAGTTGCACCTCCAACCGATAAATTTGCCCATCCCGAACCACTATAAAACCAAAACCCTGTTGTATTATCGGTTTGATAAACCAAAAGACCGGTCGCTGGCGTAAGAATGGCCGTTCGTTGAGCTTCGGTCATTCTTGGTATTAATATTCCGGAATCTGTGCTGGTAATATCTAATGCGGCAGATGAATTTGGTGTAACAGTTCCTATGCCCACCTGGGCTAGGGATACTGAGGAAATAATAATAATAACAGTAAGAAATAAATATCTTTTCATAATATGCCTTTTATAGTTCTAAAAAGCACAAGCAGGTGTTCACGGTAAGAATCGGGAAGTAGATCTTGGGCAGATTCAGAAACACTTATTAGAGGTTTCTGTAAGTACATCGAACTATTTTGAAATTGTCATCATAGGGAGTGGAATAAGGGCAATTAATTATTGGCGTAACCAATTTGGCGCCAAGATCCCAGCCATATAAGCCGTAAGGTATCATTGCCGGACAAATCGAGAGTGGATGCCGATAATGTTAGATTTCCGCCGTCATTAATTCTAACTCCGAAGCTCCCGGTTGCCGTGCACTCTATGGTTAACATCTGACCATAAACGACTCCATCTGAAAATCCTACAGTTCTATTACTAGGACTGTTATTGGAATTTATAGTCAGATAAGAAGAATTTCCAACGGGAATAATTAGTGACGATGAAGTTGCTGTATATGTTGAGGGGTTGCTAGAAAATCCACCCTTGATTTGCAAGGTTACTTCCGGAAAGGATTGTCCTATACCTGTTCTTCCATCTTCCAGCATCACCAGGGCATCGGATCGTTGCGTTGAAGTTCCATTGCCAAAAACCAGTAATCGATTATTTGGTTGTTGACCGTCGATGGGTTCGGGATCTGGCGTATAGCTGGTATTGTAAAACCCAATACAGATTTGATCCCTACTATCGGATACTAATTGATGCCCTATTATCAAGCCGTTATTTATAGCATTATCGTTGCCAATTACAAATCCGCGACCATTACTAAAAGTATTATTGGATCCTATAAAATAATGTCTTGAATAAGGTGAAGTGTTAAATGTTCCGCTATTATTATTTCCAATACCGATAAGATAGCCAATTACTCCGGTCGATATACCTGTATTATTATTTCCTATTACCGTCATACTTGTCCTATCTCCGGTATTTTCTCCTATACAATAACCATAACCATAGACGACTCCGGAATTTCCAATCAGAATGCTTGAAGAGTCATTGGTGCCGCTATACCCAAGACAGATGTTTCTAAACCCCCCGGAGTATGACCTGCCTAAACTGACAGATTCATCGGCATTTTCGCTTGTAGTTGCCCCGAAAATTGTAGCATACCTTGCTCCGTATTGAGCACTGTTGAATCCATCACCAAAAATTACATTATAGTCATAATCCGTAGTCGTAGTAATTGTCAGTTCATCGCTTTTTATAAAACTACCTGTTTTCGGATAGAAGATCAGGTTAGTATCACCTCCAGTTAAGTTTAAACTGTTGCCGTTTCCAAAAATTCCTGAGACGTATAAACCGTCACCTTCAATAGATACACCTCCATGATCGGCATGAATAAACCTACCTTGACCAAATCCATTGTTATCGTAAGCCTGGTCCAAAGTATTTCGAAAGGATTCAAAAACGGCAAGACTGCTATCCCACCAGTAGTTTTGTTTACTATTAGTATTGTAAACCCATAGCGCATCTTGATTTGGACCCGGTGCTATCGATGGAAATGAAATAACACGAACAGGAAGTATACCGTCTGAAGAGAAAGGCAATATTGAATTTCTCGCAGGTATATCCAGCAGAGATTTTGGGTCATTGGTATTTATGCCTACGGTCTGAGCCTGAGTAATAATACTAACAAAAATCGCTAAAATTAAATTTATTTTTTTCATATTAATTATCTGAATAGTTCGTTTCCAGCCATTGGGCTCCATTCCATAATAATGATAAAGTGTCTCCTCCATAGAGTTGGCGGGTTTGCTGAAGATTCACATTTGTGGTATTATCTATTAGTTCGACTCCTCTGAAGGAATTTCCGGTTATCGCAATGATTAACATTTGGCCTGTGGCAAGTCCGTCTGTAAGGATAATAGTTCGGGTTGTGGGATCGGTACCGTTTGAGGTAAGGAGGATGCAAGAAGTATTTCCTACAGTAATTAATTGATTATCTGTGGTAACGGATATGGTCGAATCTGGCTCGAATGCCAATCCTCCATCGATCTGAAGATTCAATTGAGGATCGTCAATAGAAAGTCCGACATTTCCATTTTTTAAAATGATCATAGCATTTGAATATACTGTTGAAGAGGGAAAATTACGATAACCGTTTGCCAAACTAAACAGGCGATCAGTTTCTACAAAATTAGTAGTCGAAGCCGGAGCATAATCAACACCAAATGAACCTAATGCTATTTCGCCATAAGAATTTGCGGTTGCGCCTATAAAAGCTATACTGTATTCTCCTTCGGCAGTTCCTCCAAGAGACATTGAATTGGAAGCCATTGCATCACCTAAATATGCGAATGAATTATTCGCCTGCGCAGACCCAGACATAATTGCAACCGAATTGTCCACAGTCGCGTTTCCTAGTATTCCTACACTATTTACTCCAGTAACGGTAGCACCAATTGCAATGGCGTTTGGTACGGTAGCTTCACCTCCAATAGCAACCGCGTTATCTGCCGATGCAATGGCATTGTAGCCGATGGCAACCGCATTTAGTCCTGAAGCCGTAGCCGAGGACAATGCGACGCTGTTCTCACCACTTGCCACACTTTCATACCCCGATGCAAAAGAATAGCTTCCGCTCGCAATCGTATTGTATCCAAATGCAGTAGAATAGTTGCCAATATTACCGTCATCCCATTGTGATCCCGACACACCCCCTGCTCTAAAAGCCGACTTCCGTGGATAAAAGAACATTTTCGTTCCTGCTCCCGATAATGGTAGGGTAGCTCCACTTCCATGGGTGCCGGTTACTTGTAAGCCATCAGTTCCTTGGATTAAAACGCCGCCACTATCGGCAGTAATAATTTTTCCATTCCCAGGTCCGTCCTGATCATAGGCTTCATCTAAAGTGTTTCCAATTTCTTCCCATTGACCGTTTGGGTGATCCCAATAATAAAAATTTGGACTATTAATACCCACTTGGGTGTCGAGAAAAATAAGCATCCCATTTTGAGCGGAAGTGGGATTGGTAGCAGGAAAGTTAGAAACTCTAGGAATTAAAATTCCATCTGTGTTTAATGGAGCTGAAGTGTTTCCGGCTTGAATATCCAGCAGCGCATTTGGGGTAGTAGTGCCTATACCCACCTGAGCTAGAGCCACTGAAGAAATGATAACTGCAAACGTTAATAAATAGGTCTTCATATCTATACTTTTTAATATTTCAAAAAGCATAAGCAGGACATCAGGTAGCTTCGGGAAGTAGATCTTGGGCAGATTCAGAAACACTTTTATAGCGATTCCTATATGTACATCGGAATGGCCTTAAAACATCATCAAAAAAAATACCCCGAAATTTCAGGGTATGTTTTTATGACTTTTTTACCAATAAGTAAATGCCTGCCAAGTTATTGTTTTAATACTTTCAACGTGGCAGTAGTGCCTTCCGAAGTAAATACCGATACCAAATAGATACCCGAACTTCCGTCAATAGTAATCTCTGTGGTATCTGAATTAATTATTTTTTCTGAAGATATTGTCTCGCCTAGAATATTAGCAACTTGCACCAATATTTCAGGATAATTCTTATCCAGTTTTAATGTGATCATTTCAGAAGTTGGATTAGGAAAGGCCGAAATGCCCACTAAAACACTTACATCCTTTACTTCCAAGATGGTCGGCGATACCTTAAAGATCCAATAGTCATCCATGCCTTCATTATTATCACCTTTGTCTCCGGAAATATTTGAATCTGAAGAGCAACCCATTACAAAATCGCCGTTTGCAAGGGGTTGAATGTAAGGACCCGATTCATCTCCTGTTCCTCCGATGCTGTTTTGACTAATTAATGTACCCGAAGCATTAAGCTTAATAAGCCAGTAATCGTAACCTCCATTGGATGCTTCCGCTTTATCGCCAGAAACGTTGGAATTCGACCAGCCTGCAACCACATAATGACCGTTGGCAAGCTGCTTTATATCTCGTGGGTAATCAATTCCGCTCCCTCCAATGGTATTTTGCCAAGAAATAGTTCCGTTACTGTCCAGTTTTACCATCCAATAATCGAAATCACCTTGTGAATTTTCGGTTTTGTCTCCTGAAATATTCGATTTAGAATACCCCCCTATAAGATATCCTCCGTCTGCTGTCTGTATCATATCTCTAAGCAGATCGAGATCATTTCCTCCTATAGTGTTTTGCCATTGCATGTTTCCGTTGGCATCCAATTTAACCACCCAGTAATCACTGGATCCCAGACTGGGCTCAGTCTTATCTCCTGAAACCGGAGAATTTGAATACCCGCCGATCATATACCCGCCATCGGTTGTCTGAAAGGTAGCTTCCACGCGATCCACCAAACTACCACCTATCCCTTTTTGCCAAACAATATTTCCCAAAGCATCCAGTTTCATGATCCAATAATCCCGTTGTCCGTTAGACGGAACCGTCTTGTCTCCCGAAATGCCAGAATCTGAATAGCCACCAACGATATACCCACCGTCGCTGGTCTGTTGGCCAAAAGTATCGAAATCGGGCTGGTCGCCACCGTACGTTTTTTGCCAAACAATGCTTCCGGAACTGTTTAGTTTTAAGATCCAGAAATCGAGCCCACCTCGGGAGTTTTCTGTTTTATCACCCGAGATGTTCGAATCCGATCCGGCCAATACTATATAGCCCCCATCCAACGTCTGCTGTACCACACTTGCATAGTCATCCCCACTTCCCCCTATGGTGTTTTGCCATTCAATCTGACCGTCGCTATCCACCTTTACGATCCACATATCGATGCCTCCATTGCTGTTTTCTGTTTTATCACCAGAGGTATTTGAAAAGGAAAAACCCGAAATGACGTATCCTCCATCGGACGTAGGCTCCATAGATTGCATAAAGTCTCCGTCCGATCCCCCAATGGTATTTTGCCATTGTATGGCCGGATCCTGAGCATTTAATGTGAATATTCCTATTAATGAAAGTGCGAAAGTAAAGAAGGTTCTCATAACAGTGGATTAATTGGTTATACCTGTATATCGAGAAAAAATGGAATTGTCATCAAAAAATCATGCTCAATTCAAGAATACGAACAGAAGATTTATTTTCTTCTAAAGAAAAGCAAGAAGATAAGTAGGAGAACAATTGCGCCGACGACCCAATACCATACGGGCGTTGATGAATCCAACTCGAGTGGGCTTGAATCACCAATTAGTACCAGACCGGCCCAATATTGAGGAGCGATCGTTCGTCCGTTAGCCGTCGAGAGATACGATAGTTTTGCGTTGCGTAGTGCCTCATCCCTCGCCATCCCTTGTTCAAGATTTTCATAGAAAAATGAAATGATCTCTGTACTGGATTTCTCATCGATCTTCCATAAACTGGTAAGCATACTCTCGCTTCCGGCGTAGTTAAACGCATGTGCAAGCGAGATCATACCTTCCCCGGGTTCGAAGCCGGGTTTTCCTGTTTCACATGCGGTAAGTATGGTTAAGTTTGAAGCGAGATCGAAATCATAGATCTCATAAGTGAATAATGAGTTATCTTCCGGAGTCGTTTGTTGAGAGATGTCCTTTGCGAAAATAAGTCTCGAAAATTCAGGAGTAAGGTTGTTGGATTCGGCATGAGTGCCAATATGAATGATCTTATGTTCCTTTGCATTATTGCGGAAAACCTGCTTGGTGGAACGCTCATTTAAATAGGAAGTTCCCTCAAAAGTAGCAGCATATTCTTCTACTAATTCTGCACTAAAAGGTTGTGGAAGAAGGGTTACATAGGTTTTATCAAGATTCGACGAATCGGTGATCGAGACTGTATATTCTTTTTTCATTTTATCACTGAACCCGGGAGCAAAAGCGACAAAATTTCTTTCATATGTTGAAGGGGTAGTGTCGTCTTTAAGAAGAAATAAGCTGTAATTGTAAGAAATTATGTGTCTTGCTAATAAACTATTCGTAGCCAGTTCTTTAAAATCTGAAATTTTATCCGGTGTGAGTGTTTCAAAACTTAAATTAAACAGTTCTCGATCCGGAATGATAATCACCTTCTCGGTTGTGATCTTGGCTTCAAGAGGCCTCCATAAGGTATGGTAGAGTTCGGCGAGCAGAGAAGCGGTTTTCTCAAGCTCTCCCTGATCTTCCCCAAGCTGCCCGATGTACTCTAATTGGTTCGTAAATTCTAACGGGATCAGATGGCGGCTGTTCCCGTTAATCACGTACGCATAAAGGTCGTTTTCAATAAAAAAATATCGTACAACAGTACTGTTTTCTGGAATTTTTTGCTGAATATCCCCAAGCGATTCCTCTATGGTAGCATACCTTAAATTATAATATTTTGAATGATTTAGTTTGAGTGAATCGAGGAAAGTATCCCATTGTTCGGTGGCTTTAAAATAGCTGTTAATATCCTTTGTGGTATCTCCGCTAAGCGCTTTCGAAATATTCTCTTTTAGTTGCTTTTCTCTTTCTATTACTGCAGCCGGCAAAGCCCCGAATCGAATTCCATTTTTTATATTGAATTGTGTTCGTAATCGGTTGTAAATTCCCGACTCGTGAAGTGAAATGGTCTTGTTGAGATGCGCTTCGCGTCCGGTTTGCTGAAACAATTGATAATGAAGTTTTTTGGAAAGCGTATTTAATGCCTTGTATTCGGTCAATATGTTATTGATGTCGGCCAGATTAAAAGCTGTGGTTTTTCGTTGTTCCAAAGACAATACCGCCTTATTGACCTTTTCAATCTGCTGTATTAAGAATGTACTGTCTTTTTCTTCTGTAGTCTTTAATAACGACTGCACTTCCATAAGTGTTATGGATGGTCTTCTGAATTCAATCTGAACCGAATCTATACCCGATTCCGCTTTAAGAATGTGCTTGTCCAAAAATGCATTCCCTTTAACTGCCCAGATATGGGCTTCGCTATAATTTCCGGCTTTATAATGGATTTCAGATAAATTCAACATTTCCTTGATAATCGGAAAATTATTGTCAATTCCACTTTTGGCAATATAATTATAGTTTTGAGTTGCTATTTCAATGGCTTTTTCAAATTCGTCGTTATCTGCCAAGAATTGGGAATAGTCCTTTAAAAAGATAAGGTACTCCTGACTAATTGCTTCCGGATAAGCCTCCTTGAACATGGCATCTCCTTTTTCGTAAAGCAATTTTGCCTTTTCAATATTTCCCATAGCAACATATGTCTTTGCCTGGATCGCATAAATATCGGCTTCAACAGCGGGATATCGACTTGTTGCACCCTTTAAGTTCTTTAGAGCAAGTGCTGCGGTAGCAATACTTTTGTCGAATTCGCGCAATTCAAATTCACAAAGTGCAATTTGAGTGAGAGCGGTGGCAATTCTCGGGCTTGTAATTTCAAATACTTCTTTCTTCTTTTCATAAGAATATTGAAGCATTTCATACGCCTTGGTCAAATATCCGGTATCATTATAAAAAGCAGCCAGATTTGAAACTGACGATGCCAAAAGGCGTTTTGACTTTACAACTAACTTCTCGTCATCGCTATTATCGATAATTTCTTGTAGCTGAGGAATAATGGCACGTTTCATCTCGATGGCTTCTCCTAATTTTCCCTGCGCATCGATCACCAGCGCCAGATTGAACTGAAAGGCTACGATATAATAAATTCGGTCGTAACCGGTTAAATTACTCTCCTTTGTACTTTCTATCGCTTTGTGGTAATAGATCTGTGCGCTATCCAATTTATTGAGTGTCCACATGGCAGTGGCGATTCCGTTGTAGGCATCGGCCAGAACATCTTTTTCTACGGTCTTGGATCTTTCGTATGCACTGGCAGAAGCGCGGAAATAATCGAGGGCTTCAGATAAATTATAGAGTGCGTAATAATCACTGCCAATGGCGTAATTGATCTCTCCGAGTTCATCATAAGTTACGTCGCTGAGTGTTTGGGCATATTTCAGAGCTTCTTTCGAAGCAATTACCGAACTTTCGTCATCTCCAAGTGCAATATAGAGCTCCTCCAGACTGAGATAGGCCTTATAAATGATCCTGGCATTTGAAGTTTTGGTTTTTAAATTTCGAATAAATGCTTCGGCTTTTTTGGTCGCTTCCTTTGAATTTAACTGTTCACTGGCCACTTTTCCAATATAATATGGAAATTGGGATAGGGAATCAATTTTATTGCTCTGGGTAAAGGCGGCAAGTTGGCTTTGTAAAACCGAGTCGGCTTTTTTTATTTCTTTTTCTGAAAGAAAATAATCAATAGATTCCTTCCAGGATTTATTTTTTTCCTGTGCAGTCAAGGTCTGATTCCCCAATATGAATATAATAAGCAAGATCCCAATAAAAAGCCCGCTTAGCCCAATTCTCATGTAAATGCTTCCGGTTAGTTATCAATGTCTAACAGCACTTGTTTGGCGCTATCAGTATCACTAAAGGTAAGATATTTTCTCGCTTCTTCTAGATTATCCAATTTCAAATAAGCCATTCCCAGATAAAAAGCAGTCTCGTTTTTAAAGGATTTCGGTTCCGAATTCAAGAGTCGTTCAAGGTCGGTAATCGCTTTCTGATCGTCTCCGTTTGCGAGATAAGCAACTCCAATAAAATAACGTAGGGTGTCATTTTTCGGATTCTTTTCCAACAGCGGATTCCATTTATCGAGGGCTGTTTTAAAATCTTCCTGTTTGTAATTCACCATGCCGTCATAAAATTTAAAATTGTCAGTTGTACCCATGGTGGTGGGAAGTCCGGGGTCCGGAACAAAGTGTTTTGCAAATAATTTCTCCGATTCCGATTCGGTATTGAAAAACAAGAAGAGTCCGAGCAAAGCGACAAATACCGCAGCAATGGCATAGATGGGAGCCCGGGATCGCGTTGAAGCTGATTTCGAAATTTCTTTTGAAGGGACAAGTTCTTCATGAAATTGATTTAGTTGGCTCTTCAAGGAAGCCGTTTCAATTCCTATAAGGAGATATTTTACTTCTTCCACTTTAGCTTCCAGATTGGAATCATTGTGAAGCTCCAATTCGAATTGATGCAACTCGTTTGGGCTTAAATCACCCATGAGGTATTTTTCAATACGCTCAAATTCTTTTTCGGTTATGTTTATTTTCTCGTTCATGATCTATTTGGGGACAATGTAAGTTCTCTTAATTTTTGGATACAACGGTATTTTTTATTTCTGGCGGAGGCCTCTTCAATCGCAAACACTTCAGCGATTTCACGAAGTGATTTTTTTTCAAAATAGAAACTCCTCAATAACTGTTTGCATTCTTCACCTAACTTCTGAAACGATTCCATGGCTACAGTAAGCCTGAGGTCATTTTGCGCATTAGTTTCAGAGTCACTTTCCTCGAACGAATTGCCTTCCAATTGAAAAGTATTTGATAAGGAAGACGTTTTTCGAAATCTGGCCGATCGCAATGTGTCTGTCCATTTATTTCGTGCTATTTGATATAAGTAGCCCTGTAAAGCAGTTTCATTTTCAGGAATGAACTTTCCATCTTTTACATTTTGCCAGGTAGCGATGAAAGCCTCCTGATAGGTGTCTTTGGCCTGGGGTTGAGTTCCGTTGTTCTTCAAAATATATACTTCAATTTTTCTAAAACATTCCTGATAAAGCTGTTTAAGAACCTTTTCGTTGTTATTCTTTACGGCTTCAACCAGATGCAATTGTGTGTCTATGTGTTTTAGTTCCCCCATCGTATGTAGATAGGGAAAAGATACAATTTTTTTTAATCTGAAATAATGCTATACCGCAACACATTCACAATCGTTTAATTACACATCGAAGGTGATTGCATTTGTCATCACCTTTTATATTAATTTTTTTGAAAGTGTACACTAAGGGTAACTTCACCCCTTTTGTTATCTTTACCACGTAAATAAAAACCATGACGGAAGCACAATTTATTCCGAAGACCTATTCAAATGTAAAAGAAAGTGGAAGTGTAGCTTGGCAAGCTCCAAGTAACATTGCTCTGGTAAAATACTGGGGAAAACACGGCGTTCAGCTTCCTAAAAATGCCTCGGTAAGCTTTACGCTTTCACATTGTTGTACCAAAACAAAGATCAGTTTTCAGAAAAAGAATACGCCCGGATTTGATTTTGAAGTGTTGCTCGATGGAAAAAGAGAAGTGGGTTTTGAACCTAAGGTCCTAAAGTTTTTTGAGCGCATCGAACCTTACCTGCCCTTTTTAAGACAGTATAGGTTTACCATAGAAACCTCAAACAGTTTCCCGCACAGTAGTGGAATAGCTTCTTCCGCTAGCGGATTGAGTGCACTGGCTTTATGTCTTGTGGATATGGAGCGGATGATGGAAGGAGTTGATATGACTGAAGCATTTTTCAGTAAGAAGGCTTCTTTTTTGGCCCGTTTGGGTTCCGGAAGTGCTGCGAGAAGTATTGAAGGGCCTTTAGTATTGTGGGGAAGTCATCCTGGTTTTGAAGGAAGTAGTGACCTTTTCGGCATACCTTATTCGTTTCCTGTTCACGATATTTTTAAAAATTATCGGGATACTATTTTGCTGGTAGATAAAGGAGAAAAGCAGGTGAGTAGCACCATCGGGCATGAATTAATGCACGAACATCCTTATGCCAACAACCGATTTGAAGAAGCTAACAACAACCTTAATAGACTAAGAACCATTCTCGAAAAGGGAGATCTGGAGAACTTTATTCGTCTGATTGAATCGGAGGCCTTGCAATTACACGCAATGATGATGACCTCTCTGCCTTATTATATATTAATGAAGCCCAATACGCTGCAAATTATCCAGCGAATCTGGGAGTTTAGAAAGTCCACCGGAAGCAACCTATGTTTTACGTTAGACGCAGGAGCAAATGTACATGTGTTATATCCTGAATCGGAACAAGAAGCAGTAAGGGCGTTCATTGAAGCAGATCTTGTAAAGTTTTGTAAGCATGGGGAATACATTCATGATAAAGCCGGTAACGGAGCTAAAAAACTCGTATAACCAGGATTCTAATCTTTGGAATAAAGCATGTTTTTCAGATTATTATATGTATTTGTTATGCTGTAAGTTATATCTTTGCGTTATATTTCTGTAATACGCTAAAAAACTGTAATTTTAACGATATCATTTAAGTGAACTATGCGAGGACCCCTCTTCTATTCAAAAATTTTACTCTTTGGTGAATACGGTATCATAAAAGATTCTAAAGGATTGTCAATTCCTTATAATTTTTACAATGGAGCGTTAAAGATCGATGAGAACAGGACCATTGCGACCAGAAGATCCAATGAAAATCTAAGACGTTTTTCTGAATACCTTAGCGAGGTACAGAATGAGAAAAAAGCTCTAGTAACTTTCGATATTGATGCTTTAAAGCAGGATGTGGAAAACGGGTTGTATTTTGACAGTAGTATTCCGCAGGGCTATGGAGTTGGGAGTAGCGGTGCTTTGGTAGCTGCGATTTACGATAAGTACGCTCAGGATAAAATTACCGTCCTTGAAAATCTGACCCGTGAGAAATTACTTCAGCTAAAAGCCATATTTGCGGAAATGGAATCTTTTTTCCATGGTAAATCGTCAGGTCTGGATCCATTAAACAGTTATTTAAGCTTACCCATATTAATTAATTCTACTGATAATATTGAACCAGCGGGGATTCCGTCACAAACTGAAAACGGTAAAGGTGCAGTTTTCTTATTAGATAGCGGATCGACGGGCGAAACGGCACCCATGGTACATATCTTTATGGAGAGTATGAAGCAGGAGGGTTTCAGAAACATGTTGAAAGATCAGTTTGTTAAGCACACCGATGCTTGTGTAGACGATTTCCTCAATGGCGATGTAAAATCATTGTTCGGAAATATAAAACAACTCTCCAAAGTTGTTCTCGATAATTTTAAACCTATGATCCCTAAACAATTTCACACCTTGTGGAAAAAAGGGATCGATACCAACGCCTATTATTTAAAATTATGTGGCTCCGGTGGTGGCGGTTATATGCTTGGGTTTACTCAGGATATTGATAAGGCTCGCAATGCCTTAAAGGGGTATAATCTGGAAGTGGTCTATAATTTTTAGGTCAAAGATTTTCTACTACTCTTGGCGATACAGTAAAACTTATGAAAGGATCGAAACTCTAAATTGTGCTTTGTAAATTGTAGCTTAGCACTATATTTTATTGCTCAAATGTTTAGTCGTCGCCAGAAACACATATTACTTAAATCGTTTTCTTTGGTATCCATTGTGCGTGGCTATAACATTCTAATTATTATCCTCGCACAATACCTTACTTCTGTGTATATACTTGCCCCCGAACTTCCCGTAAGAAAGGTCATTTTTGATGTGAATTTACTTATGTTGGTTTTGGCGTCTGCTTCGGCCATTGCAGCAGGATATATTATAAATAGCTTCTATGATAGTGAAAAGGACCTGATAAACAGACCCCGAAAAACCATGTTGGACAAACTGGTGAGTCAGCGTACCAAATTAAGCACCTATTTTGTGCTTAACTTTCTTTCGGTCTTCTTTGCGAGTTATGTCTCTTTTAGGGCAGTGGCTTTTTTCAGCATTTACATTTTTGCGATCTGGTTCTATTCCCATAAGCTTAAAAAGTATCCCTTTGTAGGTAACATTACTGCGGCAATTTTAGCCGTAGTTCCTTTTTTTGCCGTGTTTATTTATTACCGGAATTTTGATCTGGTGATCTTTGTACACGCAACCTTTTTGTTTCTGCTTATAGCGATGCGCGAACTTGTAAAGGATCTGGAAAACCTGAAGGGAGATCTTGTTCAGAATTATAAGACGATCCCGGTAATTTACGGTACGCAAACTGCCAAGATAATGCTCACGATCTTAAGCGTTCTAACCCTTGTTCCTACTATGTTGCTCATTTTTAAATTTGAAATAGGGTATATGTATTTGTTTTTCTTCGGAAGCATACTCGCGCTAATGGTCTTTGTAGGTATCTTGTGGATGTCGAAACGAAAACTACATTATCTTATACTTCACAACATATTGAAGTTTGTTATTGTAATTGGTGTTTTCAGTATTGTCTTGATCGATATTAACCTATTATTAAACCGATTGTTTTAAAAGGTAAAATTCAGCATTCAATTTAATGATAGCGAGCCCCAATAATCTTTTAACTTTCAACGAACTGCTTTCAACTTCTTCACGTATCTTTGCATCCCAATAATTTGTAAAAAGGGAAGTATCAGTAAATAGTAAATTAAAATGAGCAGACAAGATAAAAGCGGGAAAGGAAAAGCTTCTGGTCGCGGTGGTGATACCAAACGCAAACCAAGCAGTGCAAGAGGGAATGCTCCTTTCAAAAAAGAAAACACCAACAAACAAGCCGGTAGGCAAAATAAAGGCGGAACTACTTCAAAAAAACAGAGTGGAATCCGTCTCAATAAATATATTTCCAACAGTGGAATCTGCTCCCGTAGAGAGGCCGATACCTATATCGCAACCGGTCTGGTAACGGTAAATGGTAAAATAGTGAACGAAATGGGATATCGGGTAGAACTTACCGATGATGTTCGTTTCGATGGGCGCCGTATTAATCCAGAACCCATGGCGTATGTGTTATTAAACAAACCCAAGGGATTTGCCACCACGACCAGTGAGTCTAAGGGACAAACAGTGATGGATCTTATCGCTAATGCTACTTCAGCGAGGGTTACGCCTATAGGAAGATTAGGGCGAAATGCCACTGGCTTGCTATTATTTACCAACGACGACAAATTGAAGGAGAAATTAAGTAAAAAAGGAATGGCGCGCTTGTTTCATGTAGAGTTGGATAAGAACTTAAAGGCTGCAGACCTGCAGCAGATAGCTGAAGGTCTTAAGATCGATGGGAAGGAAGTATTCGTTGAGGAAGTGAGTTATGTAGACAATGCTCCAAAGCGGGAGGTCGGTCTAAAAATTAAGCACATGGGGAACAGTGTGATACGTGATATTTTTAGTCATCTAGGCTATGATGTAGTAAAGATCGACTGTGTTACTATCGCTCATCTTACAAAAAAGGACCTTCCTCGAGGAAACTGGAAGATACTGAGCAAGCAAGAAGTTGAAATGTTCGGGATGCTGTAAAAAAGTATCTTAAAGATCAATTATATCAATTTTTTTGTTTTCTTTTGCGCCACTTTTAGCTGAACCATTGAATCGTGTTTTTACGTTCGGGTTTTTGAAGATCAGGAAGTCATATTCAAAAACATTTTGCAAGGCAAAAAACCGAAATTTAGAGCTAGCTTCCGCAGGACAATCCCACCTGTTGGTTGTTCCTTTCCGCAGATTGGCCTTCCGGCTCAATCCCATCCGTATTTGATATTTTTCAGAAAAAACTATATTCTTTCCTCAAAACCTGAGGTTTTTGTTATTTTTCAGAAATATTTAAATCAATTAAGGCTTCATGAATACCAAATATATTGATCTTATAAGTCAGACCTACGATTTCCCGCAAGAGGAATTCACACTAAATAATAGTTCCCTGAATTTTCACGGTATCGATCTAATGGAACTCGTAAATGAATACGGGGCACCCCTAAAATTTACCTACCTGCCTAAAATTTCAGAGAATATTCAACGTGCCAAAAACTGGTTTAACAACGCCATCGAAAAGCACAACTACAATGGCACTTATAACTACGCTTACTGTACAAAAAGCTCGCACTTTAAGCATGTTCTAACTGAAGCTCTAACAAACGATATTCATATTGAGACCTCTTCTGCATTCGATATAAATATTGTAGAAAATTTAAAGAAACAAGGTAAGATCAGCGATAAGACCTATGTAATTTGTAATGGTTTTAAGAGGGAACAATACATTACCAATATTAGCAGATTGATCAATAACGGTCATAAGAACTGTGTACCTATTATAGACAATTACGAGGAGATCGGTTTGCTCACGGAAGGAATTAAAGGATCCTTTAGAGTGGGGATACGAATTGCTTCGGAAGAAGAGCCGAAATTCGAATTTTATACCTCCCGGCTCGGAATAGGTTACAAGAATATAGTTCCCTTCTATGAGAAACAGATAAGGGATAATAAAAAAGTTGAACTTAAAATGCTTCACTTTTTTATTAATACCGGGATCCGAGATAATGCCTATTACTGGAATGAATTGCTCAAGTGTCTTACGGTTTATATTAAATTGAAAAAGATATGTCCAACACTGGACAGCCTTAACATCGGGGGAGGATTTCCAATAAAAAATTCACTCGCATTCGATTACGACTACGAATATATGATCGACGAGATCGTAAATCAGATAAAAGTTTCATGTGCCGAAGCCGATGTAGATGTGCCTAATATCTTTACAGAATTTGGCAGCTTCACTGTAGGAGAAAGCGGTGGTGCTATTTATGAAATTCTTTATCAGAAGCAGCAAAACGACAGAGAAAAATGGAATATGATCAATTCCTCTTTCATTACCACCTTGCCGGATACCTGGGCGATAAGTAAGCGATTTATAATGTTGGCAGTAAATCGTTGGAATGATGAATACGAAAGGGTATTGCTTGGCGGACTCACCTGCGACAGTGACGATTACTACAATAGTGAGCAACATATGAACGCTATTTACCTACCAAAATTCAAGAGAGAAAAACCGCTCTACATAGGCTTCTTTAATACGGGTGCCTATCAGGAAACAATAGGAGGATTCGGAGGATTGCAACATTGTTTAATTCCTTCCCCAAAACATATATTAATAGACAAAGACAAAGATGGCAACATCTCAACACAATTATTTTCACAACAACAAACAAGTGAGCAATTGCTCGATATTTTAGGTTATGCAAACTAAAACGTATGGAGGCATCCCGCAGGAATATGCGGCGCTGGAAAAAAGTAAGATCGTATTAATTCCTGTTCCTTATGATGGGACAAGTACCTGGCAGAAAGGAGCCGATAAGGGGCCGGAGGCATTTTTAAACGCCTCCGAAAATATGGAACTTTACGATATAGAGACTCAAACTGAAGTATACAAACAGGGGATACATTTAACAGATCCAATCACCGAAGACAGCTCGCCCGAAGCGGTGGTTAAAGCAGTTCATAAAGCGACTAAGGAATACATCCTTCGGAATAAATTTGTTACTGTTTTTGGTGGAGAACACAGCATTTCAATAGGGACCATCCGGGCTTTTAATGAGTGTTTCGACGATCTTTCAGTGCTGCATATAGATGCACATGCCGACTTGCGAAAAGAGTATGAGGGATCTTCCTGTAACCATGCATGCGCGGTATACGAAGCGAGTCAGACAACCAATCTCATTCAGGTGGGGATACGGAGCATGGATGCATCCGAACTTACAGTAATGGACGAAGAAAAAACGTTCTTTGCTCACGACATGGCAAATGACGACTACTGGGTGGATAATGTAATAGAGGCACTTGGTGAAAACGTTTTCATTACCTTCGATCTCGATGCCCTGGATCCTTCCATCATGCCCTCTACCGGAACCCCGGAACCGGGTGGATTGTTCTATTATGAAACACTTGATTTCTTAAAGCAGGTTTTTGCCGAACGCAATGTGGTAGGTTTCGATATAGTGGAACTTTGTCCAAATAAAATAGACAAATCATCCGATTTTCTCGCTGCAAAATTGTATTATAAGATGTTGAGTTATAAGTTTTCTGAAACCGATGAAGAGTCGGAGTATGAAAGCAATTTTAACGAAGACAAGAAAGGAATTTCAAAATTTAATCAGGACAACGATGAGTACTAAAGGCGCTGTTTCTCAGTTCATTTCAAAATATTATCTGCATTTTAATGCGGCCGCTCTGGTGGATGCTGCAAAGGGTTATGAAGCCCAGTTAGAACAAGGCTCAAAAATGCTGGTTTCACTGGCCGGAGCAATGAGTACTGCCGAATTAGGGAAAATATTTGCCGAAATGATTAGACAGGATAAAGTGCATATTATTTCATGTACCGGTGCCAATCTGGAAGAAGATATAATGAACTTGGTGGCCCATTCCCATTACAAACGAGTTCCCAATTATCGGGACCTAACACCACAGGAAGAATGGGATTTATTGGAAAAAGGACTCAACCGTGTTACCGATACCTGTATTCCCGAGGAGGAAGCATTCAGAAGGCTACAGGAACATATCTATAAAATATGGAAAGATGCCGAAGCTGCCGGAGAGCGCTATCTTCCGCATGAATATATGTACAAAATGTTACTGAGTGGGGTTTTGGAAGAGTACTACGAAATAGACCTGAAGGATTCATGGATGTATGCCGCTGCTGAGAAGAATTTACCGATCATCGTTCCGGGATGGGAAGATAGCACCATGGGGAATATTTTTGCCAGCTATGTGCTAAAAGGCGATCTGAAAGCATCAACCATGAAAAGTGGAATTGAATATATGACATTTCTTGCCGATTGGTATACCGACAATTCTAAAAATGGTATCGGTTTCTTTCAAATAGGCGGCGGAATTGCAGGAGATTTCCCAATCTGTGTGGTTCCCATGTTGTATCAGGATATGGAAAGAACAGATACACCCTTCTGGAGTTACTTTTGCCAGATTAGTGATTCTACCACCAGCTATGGAAGCTATTCGGGAGCAGTGCCCAATGAAAAGATCACTTGGGGGAAGCTTGATATCAATACCCCTAAATATATTATTGAAAGTGATGCGACCATCGTGGCGCCACTAATTTTTGCCTATTTGCTGGACATGTAAACCATGGATGTTACAAAGATTGAAAATATTGAGCTTAAGTTTTTAACGATAGAAGACTACGAAGCCTTAAAACAGGCAACCTTGCAATCTTATGGCTCCGGCTTAGACTTATATTGGAAACGGGATCAGATCGAACGGCTCATTACGTTGTTCCCCGAAGGACAGGTAGTAATCAAAATAGATGGTGAAATTGCCGGCTGCGCTTTATCTATCGTAGTGGATTATACCAAAATTGACGAAGAACATACCTATGCCGATATAATTACCGACTGTACCTTTGAAAATCACAGTATCGAAGGCGATGTGTTGTACGGGATCGATGTTTTTATCACGCCAAATTTCCGCGGCCTCCGACTCGGCAGACGTCTTTACGATTATCGAAAGGAACTTTGTGAAAGTCTTAATCTGAAGGGAATCGTATTTGGAGGAAGAATGCCCAATTATCATAAATATCAGGATCAATTTACTCCCAAAGAATATATCGAAAAGGTAAAAAGGAAAGAAATTAAGGATCCTGTTTTGAATTTTCAGATATCCAATGATTTTCACCCTATCCGTGTTTTAAAAGGATATTTAAGAGGGGATACAGCCTCAGGGGAATACGCGGTCTTGATGGAATGGGACAATATTTATTATACCAAACCCACTAAAAAGCCAAGTGCGATCAAAACTGTGGTTCGTCTTGGACTTATTCAATGGCAGATGAGACCTTACAATAGTTTCCAGGATTTGATGCAGCAGGTGGAATATTTTATTGATAGCGTTTCTGCTTATCGATGCGACTTTGCGGTATTTCCCGAATTTTTCAATGCTCCGCTCATGGCCGAGCACAATAAGTTGTCTGAGGCCGAAGCCATTAGAGAATTGGCGAAACACACCGAAGAGATCAAAAATCGCTTGTCTGAATTTTCAATCTCATATAACATCAACATCATTTCGGGAAGTATGCCCGAATTGGTAGGGGAAAACCTCTACAATGTTGGCTACTTATGTCGTCGGGACGGAAGTGTGGAACGCTATGAAAAGATCCATGTTACTCCCGATGAAGCAAAGGTCTGGGGCATGCAAAAAGGGTCTTCACTGAAAACGTATGAAACCGATTCTGGAAAAATTGGAATTCTTATTTGTTATGATTCCGAATTCCCCGAATTATCAAGACTGCTTGCCGATGAGGGAATGGATATATTATTTATTCCATTTTTAACCGACACTCAAAACGGTTATTCCAGAGTGCGTTTGTGTGCACAGGCAAGAGCCATAGAAAATGAATGTTATGTAGCGATTGCCGGTAGTGTGGGGAATTTACCCAATGTGGAGAATATGGACATCCAATACGCTCAATCTGCTGTATTCACGCCTTGTGACTTTTCGTTTCCAAGCAACGGGATCAAGGCCGAAGCAACCACCAATACCGAAATGATATTAGTGGCCGATGTCGACCTCAGTCTGCTTAGAGAACTCCATTCCTTTGGAGCTGTAAAGAATTTAAAAGACAGAAGAAAGGATTTTTACGATGTAATTCGTGTAAATGCTAAAGAAAGTAACTAACAGGACACCCTCCAAAAAGCTTAAAAAATAATACAGGCATCTTTTTAGAATGCAGTATCGGATATTGAAATATTTCGTAATTTAATACTGTTAAACTTTTGCAATATGGAAAACAGATTTCATATTTCGCTACCCTGTATGCACATAGAAGCTACCGAGAAGTTTTATACCCAAATTCTGGGAGCAGCCAAAGGGAGAAGTGCTAAAAACTGGGTGGATATCAATCTTTTTGACCATCAGCTAACCTTTACTAAATCGGGGAAATTTAAATTCGATTATCCCAGTTATACGTTCGAGAATACCGTTCTTCCTTCTTTTCACTTCGGAATATTACTACCCGATAGCACCTGGAATACATTGTATAAGAAAATGCATGCTGAGAACTTTCTGTACATCGATAAAACATCGTTCCTTACAGGCTCTAAAGGGGCTCATAAGTCGTTCTTCTTACGCGACCCCAATGGGTATATCATCGAGTTTAAGTGTTTTAAGGATGCTGGGGCTGTATTTGAAGTGTAGGCTTTTTAAAAAAGATCTCCCAGCCGGCGTATCCCAAAACGACAGCGTATTCTATGGCAATTAGCAACATATTTTCTTCAAAAGCGTCGTTCCCATAAGCCGAATAGCTCAAAACGATTAAAATACTCCAGAGTAGCGGGAATCGATATCGCGTAACTATACAGAGTAGTAATGGCGTCGCGATATACCAGGGATGGACGGTTGTCGATAATAAAAAATACAGCGAAACAGACAATACCATTGCGGTAAAAAGATTTACTGCCGAATGGTTTCTTCGGAAGAAGGCCATTGCCAAAACTCCTGCAAACACGATGGCAGACAGTATCATTCCTGTGGTTTCTATAATATTCCATCCTACAACCTTAAAGGCGATCCATCGAATCACGTAATGAATACTGGCATTGAATTCGAAATTCTGAAACCATAAACTAAGCGTCGCTCCAAAATTAGAGATCAATTCCGAAGAAATAAACGGTAGAAATGTAAGTGCCACAGTAAGTACACAGACTACATAAAATCCTATCAACTTCATGAGACCTGTCTTCGTCTGATACTTCTTTATAAACCATTGGAAAAACAAAGGTAGAAACAGAAAGGGGATCAGTTTTACCGAAATGGAAAGCCCTAAAAGTACCGCTGCCCATAGCCATTTCGACTTCAGTAGCAGATACATCGACCCAATGAAAAAGAATAACATCACGCCTTCAAAATGGAGGTTTCCGGTAAGTTCGATGATGATAAAAGGGTTTAAAAAATACCAGAAGATGCGATGTCCATCAACTTTAAGATGCTGAAGGATCTTCCTTCCGAAGTATAAAATACCAATATCTGCGGCAATCAATATCAGCCGAATTACAATTACCTGCCCCAATATACTTTTGCCCGCAAATAAAGCCGAAAGTGCGAATAGTGATTGATTTACGGGTGGATAACTACTAAAGTGCACGGTGCTAAGCTTCCCCATGCCGTTGAAAAGCTGTTCGGCTTGAGCAATGAGTCCCGGAGCGTGTTCCATGATCATTTCCGGGGACATGGCATACGGACTTACCCCTTTCAGAATTAAACGTCCGTCCCAAAGAAAACGAAAATAATCTTGCGATAGATTGGGCAATGCCCCTATAAAAAGGAATCGGCAAAAAATTCCGAAACCAGCCAAAAGCCAGAAATTACCTTTGTTGGTTTGGATAATTTTCCAGCTTAAATAAAACAGAGCCGCATAAATTGAGAACAATTTGATGTGGTCGCTGCGTTCCAGATCATAACCAAAACTGAGATAAAATAAAACACAGGCGAGCATCAGAAGAAAAGCAATGCGATGTGTTTTTATGTACTCCAGCATTTTTAGGTCATAGAATATGGTTTGTTGGACATATTAGTCCTGCCACTCGGCGATGAAGAGATTGGTATCCCGACCCCCTCCGTTGTTTCGGTTAGATGAGAAGATCAACGATTTTCCATCATTCGAGAATACTGGAAAAGCATCAAATGTTTCGCTGTGAGTAACACGCTCCAGATTCTTCCCATCGATATCTATCATGTAAAGATTGAAAGGAAATCCGCGTTCTGCTTCAAAGTTACTAGAAAACAGGATCTTCTTTCCACTTGGGTGAAAGAAAGGGCTCCAGTTGGCATTTCCGAGATTAGTGATCTGTTTCAGGTCACTTCCGTCGGCATTACAAATATAAAGCTCCATTTCGGTGGGTTGTACCAGACCCTGAGCTAACAGATCTTTGTATTCTTTGATTTCGGCTTCGGTCCTGGGTCGCGATGATCTAAAGATCAACTTCGAACCATCCGGAGAAAAGAAGGCCCCACCGTCATAGCCCAGTTCGTTGGTAATTTGTTTTACCTCTGTACCGTCGATATTCATGGTGTATAATTCCAGATCACCACTACGAGTTGAGGTAAATACTATTTTGTCGCCCTTGGGAGAAACTGTGGCTTCGGCATCATAACCGGGCTCTGTGGTTAGCTGAGCAGTGATGTTTCCCTGAAGATCGCTAACGAATATATCGAAAGAGTCATAAACCGGCCAGACGTATTTTCCGTTCTTTCTAAGCGGTACTTCGGGACAATTTTCATCGGCCAGATGGGTCGATGCATATACAAAATGTTTATTATCGGGTAGAAAATAGGCACAGGTGGTTCGGCCTTTTCCTGTACTCACCATGGGTGGTTGAGATTTTTTAAAGGTCTCACCAACATTCATCAGGAACATTTGATCACACTCCAGACCCCATTCTGAATTGTTGGACTGGAAGACGATCTGTTTGTCGTCGAAACTCCAGTATGCTTCGGCATTATCACCTCCAAAAGTGATTTGCTTTATAGATTTGAAATGCTTCTCTTCCGGGTAGATCAGGCTATCGCTAGTCCCGCTATTAAATTCTGAAGTATTTTCGGTAGTATTTACATGTGTCTCTTTGTCTGTTTCTGAATTATTTTTACATGAAATTAACAGGCACAGAAGGGCAATTAACAGTGTATTTTTCATTTTAAGCGTTACTTTTGTGCAAAAGTAATAATATGCGGGCATTTTTTATACTATTTTTTATTTGCTTTCTAATTTCCTGTAAACCGGAAACAAAACCTGTAGTGTCTATGCAGGAGGATGTTACGTTTTTAGCCGATGATGCTTTAAAAGGCAGGCAAACCGGAACAGAGGGAGAACAGTTAGCTGCAGAATATATAGCGAAACGTTTTGAGGAACTGGGACTTGAGCCAAAGGGCGACAACCAAAGTTATTTTCAGGAATTTACATTTAGACCCAGCAGTAATCCACACGAACAGGCCGAGTTTGCCGATAGTGAAAATGATAGCACACAAACCGGAATAAACGTTGTGGGCTATTTAGATCATAATGCGGCATCTACTATAGTCATTGGTGCACATTACGATCACTTAGGACTGGGGGGAGAAGGATCGCTATATCGCGAGGGAGAAGCCATTCATAACGGGGCCGATGATAACGCGAGCGGCGTAGCAGTGATGTTGGACCTGGCCCGTAGACTTTCAGAAAATAAAAAAAATAATTATCTGTTTATCGGGTTTTCTGGTGAGGAAATGGGACTTTTAGGATCATCGTACTTCGTAAAAAACTCAACCATAGACTTAGAACAAATTAACTATATGATCAATATGGATATGGTGGGTAGGCTTAATACCGAAAGAACGGTTGCCGTTCACGGTGTGGGAACATCCCCGGTGTTTAAACAAACCTTGTTTGCCAGCAATACCTTCGATCTGAATATTGCCGAGCATGAAAGCGGGATCGGACCCAGCGATCATACTTCTTTTTATCTGGCCGATATCCCGGTACTACATTTCTTTACAGGGCAGCATAGTGATTATCACAAGCCCGGAGATGACGCCGACAAATTGAACTATGACGGGATGCAGATCATTTCAGATTATATCTATGGAGTCATCAATGAATTAAGCAATCAAGGCAAGCTGGCCTTTAGAAAAACAAAGAACGAAAGTGAAGTGGTCCCCGAATTTAAAGTGACTTTAGGAGTTGTTCCCGATTATCTATTTACCGGAAAAGGCATGCGTATTGATGGCGTTAGTGAAGACAAACCTGCCATTAAAGCCGGCCTGAAAAAAGGGGACATAGTAGTTAAAATGGGGGAATACGACGTGACCGATATGATGAGCTATATGAAAACACTTTCGAAATTTGAAAAAGGTGAAAAAACTATAGTAACGGTAAAAAGAGGGGAGCAGCCACTTGAAGTGGAAGTAGAATTCTAGAAATTTCTGGCGACAGAAAGTGTGATCCAGGTATGCAAGTCGGTAGTGGGAGCTTTACGCGATGAGTAATTGTAACCCAGTTTAAATTCCATTCTCCGTTTGCGATAAAAACCCTCAATTCCGTAAATAAAAACATTATTGATCGGATCCAATACAAATTCTGAATTATCTCCTACAATGATGCCTTCCAAAAGACCATCGTGCATTACATAACGATAGGCAAATTTTACTACAAAAAAGAATTCCGGTCTCACCTCCCCAAGCTGGCGATACGCCATGGTATTCATTATGTCATTGCGTTTTCCAAAATAGAATAGAGCCTGGTTTTGAATAAATATATCCTTGGTTCCCATCGCCAATCCCGATCTCCAGGCGGCATGCACACTAAATGGCTTAGGCAAGAACTTCCACTCTTTCGTGTAATTGGCGTAAAAATTGGCATGAACAGCGTCATCGATCTGTCCGATCCAGCTTGGATCCTTAGATTCGTTGGTAGAATGAAACCAACTTTGAAACCCTTCGGCCCCCGAAATTGCTCCGGATACACCCATTTGAAAAGTAAAATCGAGCAAATAATTGTTGTTCGAAAATGTAAGCTTGCTGGTTAATGCACTATAGCCGGCGTATGGCCTGTCGAAATCTTCAATGTCTTCAGACTCAACATTAGACGGAGTATAATATTCCTGAGACAGGGAAAATTCAATTTGTCTTTTATAGCGAACCTCCTCCAGTTCATTGAGGAGGATGCGATAACTAATAAAGGATCCGGTAGTATAGTACCAATCGGTAAACAACAGAAAATCATTGTCGTGCAGTAGCTCAACCTGTTTTTTGAAATAGGTTGGTTTTTCCTTTTTTTCATTCGTAGTCTGTGAATAAGCTTCAGAAATAAAAAACAGAAATAGTGATAATATAACGATCGCCTTTGGTTGGTTGATCATGCCCCAAAAATAGGAAAAGATATTCAAGGTGTATGGTTTAGCCATCAGGCTTTACTGGTAAGACTTTTAAAGAACACGAATCCAAATCCTAAAAAGAGCATTAGATGAAACGGGAAAAGACCAAAGTCACCCCCCTGATCACCCACAACAAATGCGCTGTACATTCCGAAGCCAAAATAAAGCATCAGTAACCCTTCAATGATCACATTGGCAGATACGTTCTTTGAAAGATATTTGTTCCCTTTCCAGCTTTCTTTTAAGGTGCTTATGTTGAATTTAGGCGTGCGAATAAATTCACTCTTTTTACCCATATGTCCCTCCAAAACAGCGATAGAATTATGGAGAGAAAACCCCATGGCTATCGAGAAAAAGGTAAAGAACATCATGGTGTACTTTAAAAATTTCCGGATACCGCCGCCGTAAATATTCTTGTAGGTAAACCAATAGCAAATAAAGAAGATAACTGTGCTAATAATGAAGAAACTCATTACGAAGAAATAGATCTTTAAATGCTCGTATTCGTTTTTAATATACAACATCGGGATACTTAAAATAGCCACGATCAAAATGTTGAGGAACATCGTACTGTTGAGCAAATGGAGTATCCCGTGAACTTTGGTCTTTAATGGAACATTGCCACTTTTTAACACCCTCCATGCCATTTTCTTGAAATTTTCGGCCCCTCCCTTATTCCATCGGAATTGTTGAGATCTCGCTGCACTAATAACTACGGGTAATTCGGCTGGTGTTTCCACCTCTTCCAGGTATTTAAACTTCCAATTCTTGAGCTGGGCACGATAACTAAGATCCAGATCCTCGGTTAGGGTGTCGCCTTCCCAGTTTCCTGCGTCAAGAATACATTCCTTTCTCCAAACTCCGGCCGTACCGTTAAAATTTATAAAATGTCCTTTGCTGTTCCTGCCCACCTGTTCCAGGGTAAAGTGTGCATCGAGTGCAAAAGCCTGAACACGGGTGAGTACCGAATAATTTCTGTTTAGATGACCCCAACGGGTTTGAACCACGCCAATTTCTGAATCTTTAAAATAAGGAATGGTTCGTTTTAGCCAGTTTTTCTTCGGAAGAAAATCTGCATCGAAAATGGCAATATATTCCCCTTTGGCGATCTTTAAGCCTTCTTTTAAAGCACCGGCCTTAAAATTTTTTCGATCTTTCCTGGTAATATGCTGAATATTGAGTCCCTGTGTTTGTAATTCAATTATTTGCTGTGCCGTGGTTTGGAACGATTCATCAGTGGAATCGTCTAACACCTGAATCTCAAGTTTATCCTTCGGATAATCCATTTCAGCAATATTATTGAGCAAGCGCTCCATCACGTACAACTCGTTATAAACCGGTAACTGTATGGTGATCATTGGGGTTTCTTCGGGATTGCTTAGATCAAAAAGCGCGCAATCCTTGTCGCAGTTTTTCCTGGCGCTCAAGTAATTGAATAGCAAGTTTAACTGTGCCAACGCATACAGAAAAATAAGTATGAGCGCTACAGAATAAATAAGGATGATAATAGTTTCTAAGATCATTTTTTTATGCTGTATTTAAAGATCCAGCCCAAAATTTTGACGCCTGCAAAGATAGCACCTTTTATCGTACCTGATACTTTGGATTTTCCAATCCGGTTTCGGTAGTGAACAGGCACCTCGGTGTAGTTGTATTTTCTTTTTAAGACCTTCAGCTGCATTTCAACGGTCCAGCCATAGGTTTTATCCTGCATGTTCAGTGCGATAAGTTTTTCAAACGTTATGGCTCTAAACGGACCGAGATCGGTGAATCGTGACCTAAAGAAAAGCCGCATCAAAGTGGTTGCAAGCCAATTGCCAAAGCGTTGTGGAAAGGTCATGGATCCCGGCTCCCGTAATTTTTTAACACGTGCCCCTATGACAAAATCACAATCAGTTTTCACAATGGGGTTAACAATTTTTGTAAGTTCTTCGGGGTAATCGCTAAAATCTCCGTCAAGAAAAACCACGATATCCGGAAGAATATCCAACTTTTTAATATAATCGATCCCCTTTAAACACGCATAACCATAACCTCGTCTAGGTTCATTTAGGACCGTTGCTCCTGCATTTGCAGCAACAACTGCCGTGTCATCGCCCGAGTTATTATTCACTACGATCACTTCATCCACACCATCCGGAATAGCAGCAATTACTTTCGCAATCGATGCTGCTTCGTCATAGGCGGGGATGATAACTTTAATTTGCTGATCCATAGATTTTAAGTGCAGCAAATTTCTGAAAAAAATTTACAACAATCGGTTAGACGTACAAAGGTTAAATTACTAACCAAGATCCACCTATTTGAGATAAATTAATTGCTGTTTACATGTTCCATGAGATCGACATCGTTACCGAGTAAAACTTCATTGCCTTCGATCCTTCCTTTCAACGGACCATTTTCCAATTTTAAGACACCCCGCGGACAAACCGCCGAGCAAATTCCACAGCCTACACAGCTGGATCGAACAATATTTTCACCTTTCTGAGCATAGGCGCGTACATCGATCCCCATTTCGCAATAGGTAGAGCAATTTCCGCAGGAGATACATTGTCCGCCATTTGTAGTGATTCTGAATCGGGAAAATAAACGCTGCTGAAATCCCAGGATCGCTGCCATGGGACATCCAAAGCGACACCAAACCCTACTTCCGAAGATGGGGTAAAAACCAACACCTATTACGCCACTAAACATGGCTCCAATAACAAAGCCGTAGGTTTTTCGAAGCTGGTAGGCATCAAAAAAGAACAGCTTTCCGGGGTTACTATAATAGGTAAACAATAAGATAGAGATCACCACGACAAAATAACCAATGGCGCCGTATTTGGCATCCTTTGCCAGTTGCTCTCTCCTAAATATCATTACCCATGCAAAAACAATAGTGAGGAGACCTATAACGAACCAAATAAAGAATTCCTTAGAGATCCATAAATTGTCATACACCGAAACATCCTTTTTATCATCGACCGTGATATATTTTTCATTGGCACCCTCAAGCAGCAATGTACCACCATATCCCGCTTTAATTCGCTGCAAAGCCACTTCGTTTTCAGTTTCTGAAATGATATAGAAAGGAATGTTGATATCTTCAGTATTGGTAACCGCTGGGATGTCCGATTGCGGATTCTTATTGATAAAATAAACCGAGTTCGCTTTGGCCTTTTCAGCAGCCTTAATACGTTCACCTAGCGGCTTTCCTTCAGTAGCACTTAGTAAAACAACCTTATCTTCCAGTCCGCTCCATTCTGAAATAGCATCCGATTCGTTTCCGCGTAAATAGGAAAACACGACAGCGGTCGTCATGACCGTAACAAAAACCACCACACTGTGAACAACCCAACGCTCAATTTTCCATGCACCCTGACTCTTATCACTTAGATGCCTGAAGGGGTCACCCGCAGTTTCTGCGAGTCCGCCACAGCCACAAACCCAGCTGCAATACCAGCGTTTACCGTACTTGTAAGTTAGAATTGGGGTGATAACAAAAATAGATAGTACACCAAAAATAAGCATGATCAATCCCACGTCGCCTGCACTTATAAATTCGTCGATCTTATAATCGGCAAACAGGTCATAATTGAGGGGCCAAATATTTTTAAAATCGTAATACGGCAGGTTAAAACGCACCAGCATTTCAGGGATCATAAAAGCAAAAGACAACTGAAAAAACATTACCGAGATGGTTCTAATGATCTCATATCGGTTGTGACGGTATTTAAGAATGAATTTTATTCCGAAGGAAAGAATAGCGAGTGTGTAAAGCGTGCCGTATACAAACCATTGGCTTGCAGAATTGCCACTTATAAATTTACTCAAAGGATCGAACAGAGCAATAACGCCCTTATTCTCGCCATCGGTTACTAAACCTAAATATTGAGGAAACCAATAGAGGACGACATAGAATAGGGTCATAGTGATCCCAAGTATCCAGGCCCAGAATCCTCTGGAGGATAGGGATTTAAAATACACTCCATCGTTCTTAATCCCAGGATGTTTGTGGGCATAGGCTGCGATCCCAAACCAGATCGTTCCGGCTCCCATCGAACAAAGCGCTACGGTAAGCCACAGGGTATTGTTTGGAAGGTCGACATTGAAAAGCGCTATAAGAAGTATAACAAGTCCTGTTAAACCAATTACAGTGGCAATTTTCTGTTGGGTATTAATGGTCTTTGGAGGTTCTCCTGTTAGCGACATATTTCGTTGAAACGTACTCATAGTCTATGCGGTTATATGTTGCTGGTTATATGCCAAAAGGATCTCCTTTTCGAAAGTGCGATAAAATTCGGGATCGAAATTAGCCTGTTTTAAATTTTCTATCACATAATCTATTTTCTTTTTTTCGGTGAGCCATCGGTCCATCACTTCGTGTTTCAATCGTATTCCGAAGGTATTGATCCCTAGGAAAGCTCCGGTTTCCTTGTGATAGGCAATCGTAATACATTTGGTGTCATCATCGTGCTTCCAATGGAAGTGCGATTCGTAGTCCTTTTTATCGGGAAATACCCAGCCATAGGTCTGATATTCTATGTCGAAAAACTTTGCGCTGTTAAACCAATGTCCGGGATTGTATTCTCTGCGATTACCACAAATGGTCTGTGCCACGACTTCACCCATCATTCGTCCGGTATACCACACCGCTTCTACGGGTCTGCGATTGGGATTCGGGTTTTCCTGTTGCGCACAATCGCCAATGGCATAAATGTCTTTTACATTTGTCTCCAGAAATCGATTCACTTTTACTCCTTTGTCTATTTCGATCTCACTTTCTTTGAGAAAATCGACATTTGGAGAAACTCCGGCAGTGAGTCCCACCAGGTCGCAGGCTATTTGCTCCCCGGTCTCTTTTATGGTCACAGCTCGGGCTTTGCCATTTTCATTGGCAAGGATCTCTCCCAAATTCACTCCCAAACGCAGATCGATATGATGACTTTTTATATGCCTGTTAAGCATTTCACTTTCTCCTTTAGGAAGCACGTTGTTCCAGAAAGATTCTTCCCGAGCCAGAAAGGTGACAGGAATTTTTCGTGTAGACAACATTTCGGCCAGCTCGATGCCTATGAGTCCGCCCCCAACGATCACAGCTCGCTTACAGGATTTATTATTAGGTGCGTTTTCTTCCAACGCCTCCAGATCCTGAAAGGAATAAAGTCCTTGAACTCCATCCAGATCCTGTCCCGGCCAGCCAAATTTATTCGATTTGGAACCGACTGCTATAATGAGTTTGTCGAATGTTATGCGATCACCTCCGGTCAACTCTACTTCTTTTGTCTTGGTGTGAACTCTATGAACGTATCCCTTCTTAAGATCGATCCTATTCTTACTCCAAAACCAGTCTTCGTAAGGTTTGGTGTGCTCATATTTCATATGCCCCATGTAAATATACATTAAGGCGGTACGTGAAAAGAAATAATCGGTCTCGGCAGAGATCATTGTAATTTTTTTATCTGAAAGCTTGCGGATATGTCTGGCTGCTGTTACGCCTGAAATCCCATTTCCGATAATTACAATGTGTTCCATAGAAAAGCTGTTTCCTTATGTGTCGTAGATAAAATTACGTAATTACACCGGGTTTAATTTAAATGCACATATTTTTTTAAGATCGACTCTTGAAATTGTAAGTTCTAAGGAAACCAATCCGACCTATTATTCGTAATTTAAGGCATATGAAAAATACTGTACTACTATTTTTGGCAATGATGGTCTGCTTCTCTTCCGAAGTAGTTTCACAAACCTTATCGGGTTTTTTCGATGAGGCAGATGCTTTATTCGGGCGCTATGTTTCTAACGGAAAAGTAGATTATGATGCTTTAAAACAAGATCCACAGCCATTGGAATCTCTTCTTAAAACAGCAGCAATGATCTCGGTTTCTGAAGCAGACAAGAGTGCTTATCAGGCGTTTTGGATCAACGCCTATAATCTCGCCGTTATTAAAGGTGTTATTGACAACTACCCCTTAAATTCTCCTCTCGATGTAGATGGCTTTTTTGATAGGACAACATATAAGCTGGGCGGAAAAATACTTACGTTGAATGACATAGAAAATAAAATGTTGCGCGCTAAATTTAACGATGCGCGTGTTCATTTTGTCTTGGTGTGTGGAGCCAAAGGCTGTCCGCCATTGATCTCTACGGCTTACACCCCGGCCAGTGTCGAGACGAAGCTTCAGGAACAAACGATCAAAGCGTTAAATGATCCACAGTTTATAAGAGTTTCAGAAGGAAACGTATCGCTGTCGGAAATTTTCAAATGGTACAAAGATGATTTTGTCAAGAAAGGCCGGACCGAGATCGATTTTCTGAATAAATTCAGAAAGGAAAAAATACTAAAAGGCAGTTCTGTAAGTTACTATACATATAATTGGAGTCTTAATAAAAAATAAGGGTCGTCTTCTTCATCATAAAAGAACTGAAAACTAGTCTTCCCGCCTGTTGCACAGTTCCCCAATGTTCGGCAGGCAGCGGAAGCACAACTTAAAAATTAGTTGTATTTTTCGGTTTATTTACACCCATGCATAAAATTTCTCTAGTCCTTATCGTGCTCTGCTGTTCCGTTTTTTCGGCTTGCACCCAAACGACCACCACAAAAATTAACGGAGTAAGTTATGTTGCTTCTCGGGATGCGATGGACAGGGATCAACTGGATCCTCTCACCGCGGTGAATGCAAATTATGCTGCTATTATGCCTTTCGGTTTTATCCGTTCGGTGGACGATCCTAAGGTTATTTTCGACACCCAAAGACAGTGGTTTGGAGAGACAAGAAGAGGGGTGAAGCAGTGTATCGATATGCTTCATGAAAATAATATTAAGGTCATGGTGAAACCTCAACTTTGGCTGTCAAGAGGGGAATTTACCGGGTATTTAAAATTGAATTCCGAAGAAGAATGGAGGGTGTTAGAAGACAGCTATCGCGGTTTTATTCTAACATTCGCTGAAGTAGCACAGGAAACCGGAGCCGATATGTTTTGTATTGGGACAGAACTGGAACAGTTTATCGTGTCACGTACAGATTTCTGGAATACCCTTATAGCTGAAGTTAAAGAAGTTTACCACGGAAAACTGACCTACGCAGCCAATTGGGATGAATACAAACGGGTTCCTTTTTGGAATCAACTCGACTATATTGGAGTGGATGCCTATTTTCCTGTTTCTGAAAGTAAAACACCCGGTATTGAAGAGGCTAAAGCGGGATGGCAGCCATGGAAGGCCGAAATGAAAGCGTTATCTGAAGCTAATGATCTAAAAATAGTATTTACAGAGTTTGGATACAGAAGTGTCGACTATGCCGGAAAGGAACCATGGAAGAGCGACAGGGATATGAAAGAGGTAAATATGGAAGCCCAAACCAATCTCACCCAGGCATTATTTGATGAATTATGGGACGAACCATGGATAGCCGGCGGATTTGTCTGGAAGTGGTTCCCAGATCATCACACGGTTGGTGGCATAGAGAACTCACAGTTTACGCCCCAGAACAAACCTGCGGAAAAAATAATTGCTCAGCGTTTTAGTACCTCAAAGTAACAATATTAACGGAATTATCGCTTTTCACTCATCGCTTCCCGGTAGTCTTTTGCCAGTGCTTTCTTCTGAGTTTCGGTAAATACCTTTCCGGCCAATTGAAAGAAGGTATGTTCCTCGTCTTCAAGATGGTGCTCTACTTTTTCACATAGTTGCTTGGCATAGACCAGCCAGGCAGGAGAATCCATATCGGTCTCTTCCAGTTGTTCTACCAGATCGTCAATTTCGTGATGCTCTGCAATCCCGTGACGGGCGTGTTCCTGCATCATATCATTGTGAATTAAGGGTGAGTAGAAATGACGTTCTTCGGCAATAGCGTGAACATTTAATTCGTGTTTCAATGCTTTAAACAGTTGCTTTCTGGTATCGCTGGCACCTTCAGTTTTTGTTAATTTATCACACAACTCCCGTTGCAGATCGTGATCTTTTCGAATGGCTTCAAATATATTCATATTGGTCTTGGTTTTTCAGAAAAATACAACCAATAAAGTTGAAAAGGTGTTTACAAAATCTTAAATGTTATTTTTCGGTAACCATTTTTGATGTCGGATCCAATACGCTATCAGCCTTAAGTGCCTGCTGAATATACTTTTTATAATAGGCGTATAGCTCCCGTGGACCGGCGCCTCTTCGCTTTTTAATATGAATTACAGCAAAGTGATATTGAAGTTTCCAGGTCCCAATTTGATGATATTTACGGGAGGAAGTAATAATATACTTTGGTATGATGCTAAATTTGAAACGATCGTAAATTCGGTTGATGAATTCGCAATCTTCATAAATAATATAGGCTTCATCAAAGCCTCCCAAGGTTTCAAAGGCCTCTTTTTTTATAAACAAGGATTGATCTCCGCCTCTGCAAAACTTATAGTTTAAACGGGTAAACCATTCAGAAACTTTTAATACCGGATGCATAGAATCGAACTTCATCCGGAAGCAACCTGCTGTACTTCCTTGGTTTATTTCTGATATAATATAAGTGTCAAAATTTTTCGGCGGAAAGGAATCGGCATGAAGGAAATACAATATGCTTCCCGTTGCTGCTTTGGCCCCTGCATTCATTTGATTGGCGCGTCCTCGTTCGGAAAGAATTACTGAAATTTTAAATGTTGAAGATTCGGCGTGATCTGAAACTTCCTGAACCGTTCCATCATCACTATTCCCATCCACAATGAGTATTTCAAGGATATGTCCTTTCGAAGCATTTTCACAGAGATGATCCAATAACTTACCTATGCTTCCGGCCTCATTTAATACAGGAATGATAATGCTAATCATGAGCTAAAACTACAAAATAAAACCCCATAAGAAGCCAATCCTATGAGGTTTTCATGTGGTGTGTGTTTGCTTATTGTTCGTTTAAATTCCAGTTGTAATCCTTGTATTGTAAGGTTGCACGCGGATTTATTTCTGTTGTACTGTATTTGTTTATAAAACCAATAACATCGGTGCGTCCATCGACCTTGTAATCGCTTTTATACCAATCGAAGATCGAACTTACTTTTGGGGTTTTAGCCGTGATCTCGTTTTTATCACTGTTTATAAACTCCCTGGTAGCCATTTCCAATTGTTCATTGATCTTTGATGCCGTATAGGCTTCATTTAATAATTTTGGGCACGAAATAGACGCACAATTGATAGCGAAATGAATTCGCGGTTCGTCCATTTTTCTAAGGATTCCGTTTTCGATCCCGCCTAGCGATAATTCTCTGCCACCAACAGGAACCGATCCTTTAGTCCAGACGCCACTTATATCCTTTATACTTTTTACCGGGTAATTTTGAAGGATGGCATCGACTGTATAAGCATTATAAAGATTTATATAATAGGCTAAAAGTTCCTGAACGCTCCATTCGTTGGTAGGGTCGTATGACGATAAATTCTGAAGATATAAATTTAATTGAGCCCGGTCTTTCTGAAAGCCCTTATAATCGACCATGCCCGTTTCATCCACATATTTTTTCAGTAGTTTATCCCACTGTGAATGATCCACATTAACAGCCGAATTGGCCGTCGTGGAAGTTAGATCCCCTTCTACTTCTTTTGTGGGTTGTCCCTGGCTGCTGAGACCGGCAGCAGAAAAAAGATTGCAGGAAGCGACTGAAACAGCAAGTAATACGAATGCTAGCCTTTTTAAGATATATTTCATTGTCAATTATTTAGTGTCCTTTATTTACGTAAGGAATTATTTTTTGGTTTTCAGCGGATAGGCCTCCTGGCTCCAAAAACCTTTTGGAAAGGTTTCATCGCCGGGAAAACCGAGTTCAATGTCACGCCCATCATGCGGCACATGATTGGTTTTAAAAATATAATCCCAAATACTCAGAGTTAGGCCGTAATTAACACCGTATTTGGTGTGTTTTGGCAAAACTTTGGCGTGATGCCAGATATGCATCTTCGGATTGTTGAAGACATACCGAAGAATACCATAATCCCATCCCAGATTGGCATGGTTTAAATGGCCTATGGTAAGTGCGAAGAAATGTACTATGGCCACCGACTCGATCCCAAATCCGCCAATGACAGCTATGGGGATATACAAGATCGATTTATAAACCACAGGCTCCATCCAGTGATATCGGAGATGAGCCGCAAAGCCCATTTCCTTTACAGAATGATGTACTTTATGAAAATTCCATAGGAAGGGAACCCTGTGGAGCAGTCTGTGAGTATTCCACTGTATAAAATCTGAAATCAGGAAAAAAACAAGCAGACCAAGGCCGAAAGGCATGGACTTGGCATCAAATAGTTCAAAATCGGAAAGTTTTAAATTCACCAGTCCGAGTACGTCATTAAATACCGCTTCAGCGGTATTGGACAGAAATATCAATACGATGAGGTTTAGTAGAAAAAAATTAAAGAACATATAAAAGGTATCCAGCCAGAAGTCCTTTCTAAATATCTTTTGGTTTTTCCGCCATGGGAATAGTAATTCCAGTAACCAAACGATCAGCGACACCGCGATTAATCCATAGAAATAGTTCTCCCAATGAAAACGGGTTATTTCATCGAGCAAATAATTGAAGTATCCGGTATAGGAATCTTTAAATATGTTTAGGTATTTCTCCATAGAAAGTTCTAGAATACAGTCGGGTATTTAACTCTAAAATTACAAAATACTTTCCAGGACTTTAAAGCACAGTGCGCTCATTAGGGCTGCAATAGGCAACGTAAGTACCCAAGATATTAAGATCTTGGAGATCATTTTTACATCTGCTTTTTTCGAAGCTGTCCCTATCCCAAAAATAGATCCCACCGAAACGTGGGTCGTTGAGACCGGCATCCCGTGAATGCTAGCCGTAGTTACCAGAATCCCGGTGATCAAATTGGCCGTAAATCCCTGTCCGTGATTCATAGGAGTGATCTTTTTACTCATAGTGATCCCTACTTTTTTTGCGTTCATAAGACCACCAATGGCCATGGTAATGGCGACCGCGATCATGCCATATTTTATATCGATCGTATTAATGATAATAAGTAGTCCTACTATTTTTGGAGTATCATTAAGGCCTCTGGCGAAGCTTACCACTCCTGCGCTCAGAAAATGTAGGCTGTCCAGTACGCTTTGGGATGTAATCCCTAAGACCTGCCCATTATAGTTTTCCACGCATTTTTCTTCACAGGTGGTAACCTCGATACTTTTATGTGCCTGCATACTGAGTTCTGAACCTGAAAGTCGGGTAGAAGCCTGATTTTCAGAAATACAAACACAACTTTTTTTGGTAACGCCAAGTTTCTTCCGGAGTTTTCTAAAAATTATGTATGCAATAAAACTGAGTACTGCGGCCATCAGCGGACTCACAATTAACGGCATTAAAAAGGTGTTTCCCAGTTTTGCAAAGTTAAAATTGGCTCCAATCGCCATCACGCCTGCTCCAAATAATCCGCCTACCAGACTATGTGTGGTTGAAATGGGCATCCCTATTTTAGTAGCCAGAAGTACAGTAATAGCAGCTCCTAAAGCAATGGAAATGGCAAATACAGGATTTTGAATAAGATCGTCGGGAACCAGTCCCTTTCCTGAAAAATTCTTAACCAAGGTTCCTGCTAAAAAAATTGCGGCAATAGATCCGGCAAACGTGGTTACTGTGGCCCAACTAATTGCTTTTTTGTAATTGGTCGTTCCACTCCCAAACAGGGTAGCAACTCCTTTAAAGTTATCGTTCGCTCCGTTACTATAGGCTAAAAAGCAAGCAGCAATACATAGAATGATAAAGATCATAGATCAATTGGTTTTTGTCTATTGATACTTACGAAGCAATAAAGTGTTCAGATTTAAAATCTGAAATAAAGTCTAACAGCAACCTCCTCCGTCGTAATGAAAAGTTGATTCACTAAAGTAGATATCATCCCTGCCTAAACTTTGTAATGCACCGGCGGTCTTGTCGCAGATCGCTATCGGCTGATTTTTTAGAAGGATATGACCCTTTTTGTCGTCAAAATAATCATCTTCACCGTAGTAGATCGCTGCTTTTCCGGTAAAGACACAGGGACCGTCTTCGGGCATTGGATCTTTTATGGCAGCTACTTCGATGGATTCTATGTAGATCAATTCGTTGGTAGGGTAGTGTTTAGGATCTAAAATACGGTAAGGTTTCCGGGCTCTAATCTCTATGGTTCCGAAGCCAACATCGGTAAGTGCCTTTACGTATTCCTTAATAGGTAGGCTCCCGCTAAGACATAAGGCTCTTAAGCGGTCATCATTACGCAAGGTTTCGTTCATGGGCTGTTCGCAGGTAGGATCACTCATTACCAGTCGGCCATGTGGTTTTAATACCCGGTACATTTCCTCGATCGCCTTTTTGAGGTCTTCTTCCTTAAAAATATTGAACAGGCAGTTCTGAGCAGCCACATCGATAGAATTGTCCTCAACCGGAAGATTTAAAGCATCTCCTTTTTTTAATTCAACGAACTCACTTTTAAACCATGGGTTTAATGTTTCAGCTTCTTTAAAATTCTTTCGGGATGCTTCGAGCATTTCATCTACCACATCTACACCAACGACGCCGTTCTTTTGGCGGTTAAAATAGGAGAATTGTAATAACTCCATTCCACCGCCGACTCCCACATAGAGGGTTTTCGGATTATTAGTAAGGTCACGCGCATGTACCGTGCTACCACAGCCATAGTTCATTTCCTGCATGATCTTAGGGATCTTAAGTCCGGGCAATTCCCAAATAGGATTGGTGGTACAGCAAAGTCCGATATCTGGACTTAGAGCAGCTTCTTTATAAACATCGTGGGTAGTATCGAGATAGCTCATAGGTATATAATTCAGTGTAGTTAGGTTATAATTTTTTTATAAGTTCGGTAAAGATGGTGATCATATCCGGTTCGGCTTTTCCTGCCATCGCAATGATATCGGCTATATCGACCGGTTTCAGGTTGTCCGGATCACATTCGTCGGTTAAAACGGATAAAGCTGACACTTTAAGCCCCAAATGATTGGCAACAATAATTTCGGGAACAGTGCTCATACCCACAGCATCGGCACCTATGATCTTAAGGTAGCGATACTCGGCCCGGGTTTCCAATTGAGGTCCTACCACACTCGCATAAACACCTTTGTGCAGGTTTATTTGCTTTTCCTTAGCGATGGTTTCAATGATACTATTCATTTCGGGATCGTATGGCTGACTCATATCCACAAAACGTTCGCCCATTTTTTCAACCCCCTTAAACGCAAGAGGTGATCCTCCTTGTAGGTTTATATGATCATCGATTAACATGATCTCTCCTTTTTTAAAATTTAGATTGATCGCTCCCGAAGCATTGCTAACCAGTAGTTTCTTAATGCCTAATTGATGCATCACCCTCACCGGAAAGGTTACGTCGCGCAGTGTATAGCCTTCATAAAGATGAAACCGGCCCTGCATCACTACGACCTTCTTACCCGAAAGTGTACCGTAAATAAGCTTTCCTTTATGAAATTCGACCGTGGCGGTTGGAAAGTTGGGGATATGGTTATAACTCACTTCCGATTCTATTTCTATGTTTTCAAGGATCTGACCCAATCCCGTGCCAAGAATGATCCCGATCTCTGGAGACTCAAAACCACGTTGTTCTAAAAATTGGGCGGATGCCTGAATGAATTTTCTCATAGTGCTTTGTTCAAATATTACTTCGATCTGTTTAATAGTTTATCAGGTATAAATTGCTGAAAGACTTCAATGTTCATAATATCTTCCACATGATCAATATCATTTTTAGCAGGCAATCTAAAAACCGACTTCGCTTTCAGATCCTTTAGGGTATCTTGTAAAACCGTCGCTGTTCCCCAATCTTTATTCTCAAATATAGCAGTATTTAGGGTTTTCATTCCAAGGAGGTAATAGCCGCCATCTTCGGCAGGGCCAATCACGGTGTCGTTGTGGGTTAATGCGGTAAAAGCATCATCGATCTCTCGGCTGGTAAGATCGAAGAGATCACTTCCTACAATGACCACTTTTTCATAGCCAAGGTCAAATAACTCAAGAAATGCGTGATGCATCTTTACACCAAGATCTCCATCGATTTGAAGTTTTTTGCTAAAGATCTCATTGTTCCAGACATCGTGTTGTGCAATAGTTCCCGCATAAAAAACGAATTTGTCTGCGGTAACCTTTTCGGTGATCTTTGCCGTATGGTTCAATAATATTTTATAAACTTCCAGAGCGGCTTCATCACCAATCGCCGCGGCTAACCGGGTTTTACATTTTCCCAATTGAGGGGTTCGTGTAAAGATGATCAAGGCTTTATTGGACATAGGAAAATGAAAATCTGCAGAGAAATCAACATTTCCGTCGGTGTCTTTAGAAGTTAATAGTCCCATTTAAAATACTTTAGTTCCGTTTTGTAACCATTTCCCCCAGATTTTGGAACAGACATGTACATTTTCTGTTTCTACATTTTGAGAATCGAAGACCGGATATCCGTTATTTTTCCATTCAAAGATCCCGCCGTAGAGGTTTTTAACGTTGAGGTATCCTTCTTTTTTCAGTTTTTCTCCAATTACTTCTGAACGTATTCCGAGGGAACAATATACAATGATAGGGGTGCTTTTGTCTATTTTCTTTTCTGAAAGGCCTTCCGAAGAAAATTCAGAATACCCAATATATAAAGCTGAAGGTATTTTACTAACTTCAAATTCATTTTTCTCACGTGCATCAAGAACTATGATGCTTTCATTGGTCTGAAGCATTCGCAATTCTTCAACCGAAATATAGGGAATGCTTCGGGTATTATAACGTTGTAGCATGTCATCCAGTTCGGTTTGTCCCAGACAGAGAACCGTAAAGAAAAAACATATTAAAGTGAATGCCGCTTTCATATTAAAGTTCTAGGTAACGCTCCCCTGACAGCTACTGCCGGCACCGGCAGTACAACCGTAACAATGCTGCGAAATTAAAATATCCCGGTCTTTAAGAACATCTTCGTTGTAATCCTTAATGTGTTTGATCTTGCTGGCTACCTTAAGTCCGAGCATCTGATTGAAATCACAGTCGTACAACCAGCCATCCCAACTCACCGAAATGGTATTGGTACACATCACATTCTCAACGGCTGCGGGGTTATAGGCGTCAACCAGTTGATACATATAGTCCTCATAATTTTCAGAAGCAATAAGATAATCTAGGAATCGGGCTATGGGAAGATTGGTGATCGTAAATAAATTGTGAAATCGTATGCCAAAATCTTCCAGTAACGCCTTCTTAAAATCCTTTTCCATGGCGGCCTGATCCCCCGGTAAAAAGGCACCACTGGGATTGTACACTAGATCCAGCCTTAACTTGCTGTTAGGAAGACCGTAGCCTACGGCATTTAAATCCTGTAAAGCTTTAATAGATTTATCGAAAACACCATCGCCTCGCTGTTTATCGGTTTTACCACGCGTCCAGTGCGGCATCGAACTTACTACATGCACGTTGTGATCTTTAAAGAACTGCGGCAGATCGTAATATTTTTTATTGGCTCTAATGATAGTGAGGTTGCTTCGAACGATAAAATCCTTTATTCCGGCCTTACTGGCTTCATCCACGAACCATCTAAAGTTAGGGTTCATCTCGGGTGCTCCTCCGGTGAGATCGAGGGTATGCGCACCGGTGTTCCTAATGACCTCAAGACACTGTTTCATGGTTTCAACGGTCATGATCTCCTTTCGGTCGGGTCCGGCATCCACATGACAATGTTCACACACCTGATTGCACATATAACCTACGTTAATTTGAAGGATCTCCAGTTTTTTGGGGCGGAGCGGAAAGTTGTTGGTTTCTTTGATCTTTTTTGCAAAGGTGGGGAGCTCGCCGTTCTGAAAAATTCCATTGGATAGAATTTCCAGTTGTCTGTTGGCATTGGCCAGTTCATCATTGCGTTTATGTAGGGATTGCGTCTTTACTTTCGACATAAAATTAGGTTTGGCTTTTATCCGTCCAGTTTGTTTACTTTGTTCATCATCATTACCCCATGGACCAGGGTAGCGCCACTCTTTATGGCTGCTCCCACATGTATGGCTTCCATCATCTCTGCTTTGGTTACGCCGCGTTGCAGCGTTTCTTTGGTATAGGCGTCGATGCAGTATGGACATTGTTCGGTATGGGAAACGGCGAGTGCTATGAGGGCCTTTTCACGTGCTGTTAGCGCACCTTCCTCGAAAACTTTTCCGTAGTAATCGAAAAATTTTGTTCCAAGTTCCTCATTCCATTCGGTGATGTCACCAAATTTCCGAAGATCTTTAGGGTCGTAGTACATATTAGACATAAATAAATGTATTATAATTACGAAATTGGAACCATTCTGGTTTTCCTTTCTGGTAAATATAAACAAGTAGTCTCTTTAAGCGAAAGAACTTACAACCGATTTATAAAAATTAATCGAAAGAATAGGTGAAACCTGTCGTTAGATCGTATTGAGAATTTGGAATACCTATAGCGGGAAACGCATCGAAAATAAAACGATAGGTGGTTTTAAAAGCAAAGTTTTTAAACAGATCAATAAGTAAAGAAGATTCGTTAGCGATCCTGTAGTCGCTAAAGGCAGACAGTTTAGGCTGATAATAGGTGGTGCTCACCATGGCGATGCGATCTGTGGGAAACAAACTGAAAGACAAATATGCACTTCCCCTAAAATCCTTCTGAATAGGAGTAATTCCATCTCCTACTTCCTCATGTTCGTACATGAAAAGTGTACCCAAATAGAATTTATAATTTTCAGAATTGCTTAGTTTAAATCGCGGCCCGGTACCTGCCAGCCCTCTGAAATCGATTAGTGAAACCTTGTTGTATTGTCCCTGCAGAAAGACCTCCCAGGCAATCCGATCGTGAAAACGGTAGTTGTAGCGCACATGCTGGATCCCGCTGTTGGAGAATTTTTCTCCTTCGATCTTCTGGAAGTCAATATCATTCTTAAATAACACCAGGTGTTTATTCATTTTATATTGCACATGAATGTTGCTGGAAATGGTAAAGAAGTCATTTACATTTCGTTTTATGGCGAAATTAACGCTGGCCGATCCCGACCAACCAGAAGTGTCGGTTACCTTTCTAAGGGATTCAACATTGAGAACCTGTGCCATTGAAGTAGTAGAAATAGATACGAGTAGGATGACAAGCAGCTTTTTCATAAGGTTGGTGTTTTTACTTAGTAAACTGACGAAATGGAACAAAAGTTATAAGATGTTTTCACCCCAATTTTGTTTTTCAGATTCAGACCATATCGAGGGAAAGAAGCGACGCTGCTGAAATTTTGGGTGCAGGTATTTTTTCCATTCCGAGCCTCCGGTTGCGGGTTTATTCTCTCCTTTGCTGTCCAGATAGTGCTGGGCCGTCTTGAGATGCACCATAGGCCATACTACATTGTAAAGATGATCGAAGGCTTTTAATTTTTCCAGCAATTCTTTGGAAGGATTTTCGAGTTGCTCAATTCGCTCTGCGATGGTTTTGCCTTTCAGATTTTTAGCGAGTTTTATAAAGGAATCCTGATATTTTTCTTCAAACTGCCGAAGCGTAAGCGTCTTTCTACCCGTTTTTCGGTTATATCCCGCGTCTTTCCAATAGATCACATCAAATAGATCTTCAAGTACGGGATTTACGGGTAAGCGCTTTTTTCCGTGGTCATTGATAAGATTCTCCACTGGGGTACAATAGATCTCCAGGTATCGGAATTGCGCACTTTGAAATCCGCTGGCCGGTGTAAGTGTGGCTCTAAAGGTATTGTAATCGTCGTAATTCATACCGTCTTTCATAATGTCGAAGGAGGTGGTAAGCAATTGGGTGTACCGGTTAAGTCTGGTGAGTTTATTGATCCACACTTCTTCGGAAGTATTTTCGGATTCTGAAAGTTGTTGCAGTTCGTGGATCATCATTTTAAGTACCAACTCGGTTACCTGATGGTACATGATAAAGATGGTCTCGTCCTTAAAATCGGTTCTCGGTTTCTGAAGGGAAAGTAAGGTGTCTACTTCAATATAATCCCAATAATTGATGGGTTTGGCTTCCAGCAGTCCTTTTAAGTATGCATTGGGGTTTTCGCCCAGATCTTCGTACTTCTTATTGAGGGCTGCGATGATCTCTTCTTGTGTCATTCGGTAGATTTTTCAAAAGCAAATATAAGGGTAACCATTAAAAGGTGAGAAAGGAAAATCACCGTTTTTAGTAAGAAAATGTTTCAGCAAAGGTATTCCGTAGTGAAAGAGTTAATAATAATAAAATATCAAGTTCATCATTTCATCGGTTGAATTCCAGCCCAGCCCCACATCCTTTGGTGGCGAATTGGGGTTACTGGCATTTTCGGAAGTATTGTCGTAATCGGCGACTATAAGAATGGTTGAGCCTTTTGGAATTAGAAGCGGTTCCCGCAGCAAATAGCTGCTTTGCCAGTTAAAATCCCAGGCATCGATCTTTATAAGCGGAATTGCTTCCCCCTTGGGCGTAGCCGCAATGGCTTTAAAACTTTTACCCAGATAGTGCATGTGAGGCAGCAAGGAAACCAGATTCATATTTTCTCTTACCGTATAACTCACATAAAAGGTGGGTTTTGTTTCTGCTTTTAGCAAAAATGGCTGGTTGGTAATATCCTTTTCGGTAATGGTAAGGGTTTTTATTTCGTGATCGACTTTCTCTTTCGCGAAGAACAATTCGATTCTAGATCGATCTTCCTGTTTGGACGAGGTAGGAGCGTAGTGGATATTCAGAATGAGATCGGTATTGGCGTACAATTTCTTTCCGGTGCCCGGCGGATATAACAGTGGAAGATTTCCAGGCACCCAGCCGTAGAGAAATTCGTCGGCTAAAGGATTTTTCTGAAATTCCAATGCCTTGGGATCAAATTCTGAAAGTCCGTCGATCCCCCGTATTAGATTCGTAGTATCTGCCATGATCCTGCTGTGATGTACAAAGCGTTTGTTGCCCGGAACGTATGCAATAGACTCAATATACGTGTCTTCCTTTAGATGGGTAGGAATATTAAAAAAGCGATAATCCTCTACACTTTCCTGGGATAACTGATAGGGTTCATTCATTTCGAGAACCAGATCCGGAGTTCGGTTCTCCATGAGGTTCGGGATAATAGGTGCCTCAGCATTTCGCTCGCCTTTTTTCATCCCCCCATCGATCCAGTCCATCACCAATTGTATATCGCTCTCAGAAAGTACACGCTCATTCTTAAAATTACTGAATTCGGGATCTGCCTTCCAGGGTGGCATATACCGTGTTTTTACCACATGCCCAATAAAAGATCCTTTGCTTTTTACTTCCTGAAAAGAAGTTAAAGGGAATGGGCCGTAGCCTCCGGGTTTATGGCACACCGCACAATTTGTAATGATTATAGGTTCAATATCCCCGTAATACGTTACTTCCTGCTGAGCAAGAGCTGTTTTACTAATTAGAAATAAACACCCAATAAATAAAATGTTTAAGAATTTCATTTTTTTCTGAATTCGATAAAACAGCCTACAGCGTCCTTATGAGGGATGCTGACTGTTTTTCCCGAGGTTACATTTTTTATAGCTTCTTCCAGATAATGTTCAGTAGCTTTCAATCGGTTTCTTCCCAGAGCAAAAAACCAATTGTCAATCGCACCATCATAGAATATTTTCCCGGTTGCATCAAAGAGAAATACTTCAGGCGTAACCGAGGCATGAAACAACCTCGCATACGAATTATCGTGATCCTTTAGCAATCGAAAGGGGATGCTGTATTCTTCATTAAAAGTTGTGATCTTTTCTTCAGAAAAATTGTGAGGAATGATTCCGAAGAAGGTCACCTTAGCGCGATAGTTTTTATAGAGCGTGCGAAGGGTATGCACATATTTTTGGGATATGGGACAATCGGTACCCAGGAAAACCACGGCAAAGAATTCGGTTTTGATGTCCGGAGTGTTGATAAACGGTAGATTCTCAACGGCTATAGTTTTCAGACGGGCAATTTCTGAATCGGTACTGAGCTCTGAACCGGTTTGAGAATAACCATTTCCGAAGGAATAAAAGATCAGAAAAATTAAGACTATAAGAGGTTTCATTTTTTTAGAATCTTATTCGCAATATACTATTATATATGAATAGATTAAAACCAAAAATCCTGCCATAGTTTATAGGTATTCTGTGAATTAAATATCAGAGATGATATAGAGGTTTCTAAATCATAAGAGTTAATTGTTCCTTTGGTCCCGCTGCTGAAAATACACAATATAGGATCTTTATGAGTGCTTCTTTTTCTTCACCGGGATTCAATTGCCGCTGTCAATTGTTCCTTTGGTCCCGCTGCTGAAAATACAAACCACACGGTCTTCATGAATGCTCCTTTTTCTTCACCGGGATTCAATTGCCACTGTCAATTGTTCCTTTGGTCCCGCTGTTGAGAGTACACACCACACGGACTTCTAGTGTACTTCTTTTTCTATACCAGGATTCAATTGCCCTTGTCAATTGTTCCTTTGGTCCCGCTGCTAAAAATACACAATATAAGGTCTTCATGAATGCTCCTTTTTCTTCACCGGGATTCAATTGCCACTGTCAATTGTTTCTTTGGTACCGCTGCTGAAAATACACAATATAAAGTCTTTATGAGTGCTTCTTTTTCTTCACCAAGATTCAATTGCCACTGTCAATTGTTTCTTTGGTCCCGCTGCTGAAAATACACAATATAGGATCTTTATGAGTGCTTCTTTTTCTTCACCGGGATTCAATTGCCACTGTCAATTGTTCCTTTGGTCCCGCTGCTGAAAATACAAACCACACGGTCTTCATGAATGCTCCTTTTTCTTCACCAGGATTCAATTGCCCTTGTCAATTGTTCCTTTGGTCCCGCTGTTGAAAATACAAACCACACGGTCTGTGACCGTGGTTTTTAATTTCTCCCACTCCTCCGAAAGTGAACTTTCTTCGGTGGGTCGAAATAAAAAACCCACTCTGACGAGTGGGTTTGTATTTATTGTGGTACCTCCAGGAATCGAACCAGGGACACACGGATTTTCAGTCCGTTGCTCTACCAACTGAGCTAAGGTACCGCAATTGAGAGCGCAAATATAACCCTATTTTAACTATTCCAAAACTTAATTTAAAAAAAAATAAAAGGAATTTGCGTTTCAATTTAATACAGAATTAACATCCTCATACTTCTTCAAATTGTATTTTTAAACCCTTAAACCTCAGGATGAATTTAATAATAGATGTTGGGAATACACTGGTAAAGCTTGCTGTGTTTGAAAACAGTGTTCTTCAGCATAAAAAAACATGTCTTAAATTAGACTTTTCCGATACCCTAGAGGATATTTCAGAAGATTATCCAGCCATCACGCACTGCGCGATCTCTTCCGTTGGAAAACTGAGTGATCAACAGCACAACAAACTGAAAAAATTATATCCTGTTTATGAAGTTTCCCATGAAACACCTATGCCTTTCATAAATACGTATACCACACCTACCACATTGGGTGTGGACCGAATGGTTTTAATGAGTGCCGCAGCCGTGCAATACCCAAGTAAAAATGTCCTGGTAATTGATGCCGGCAGCGCTATTACTTACGATTTCCTTTCCAATAAGAATGAGTATATGGGAGGAGCGATCTCTCCGGGTATCGGGATGCGATATACTGCGCTCCACAACTTTACAGCTAAGTTACCGTTATTGGATACGAATATGCCCAAAAAAATGATTGGGAATTCTACCGCGAGTTCGATGCACTCGGGAATTATCCACGGAGTTTTATACGAAATAGATGGTTTTATCGAAGACTATTCAAAGAATTATCCCAATTTAACAGTTATTTTAACAGGAGGAGACGCTCATTTTTTGCGTGATAGCTTAAAAAATGACATCTTTGCCAACTCAAATTTCCTATTGGAAGGTTTAAATTACATTTTAGAACATAACAAAGATTGATGTTGAAACGAATTATAATTGTAATAGTTCTGCTTCTCGCAGGGGTTTCTCAAGCACAGGAAGGAACCACATCTCCATATTCTTTTTACGGTATTGGAGCTTTAAAATTTAGAGGAACAGCAGAAAACCGGGCCATGGGAGGAATCAATGTCTATTCTGATAGTATTCACCTTAGTATTCAGAATCCTGCGGGTGTTGCAGGTTTAAAACTCGTGAATTTTACGGTAGGAGGAAGTCATAAGATCAATACCCAAAAAACAGTGGATGAGAGTCAGAAGGCCACCACAACCACCCTCGATTATCTCGCAGTAGGGATTCCAATGGGGAAATTCGGTGCCAGTTTTGGGGTGATTCCATTTACGTCGGTAGGATATAAATTACTTTCAGTAAACGACAATTCCACTACCGAATTTACGGGAAGCGGCGGACTCAACAAAGTGTTCTTCACTTTGGCATATCAAATTACACCCGAATTGAGTTTTGGTGTGGATACCAATTATAACTTCGGAAATATCGAAAACGTAGCCTATTTTGAGCAGGATGATCTGCAATACGGTACGCGCGAGCTAAACAGATCTGATCTTTCGGGCTTTAGTTTTAATCTGGGAGCATCTTATAAAAAAATGGTTGCCGATTATCTCGAACTTTCCACCTCGGTGACCTATACGCCAGAAACCGATTTTACTTCAGAAAACTTCAGACAATTATCGTCAATTCTTGTTTTGCCTTCGGGAACGCAAACGCCAATTGATGTTCGTGATATTGAAGTAGCGAATACAGATTTTACCTTTCCATCTCAACTCACCTTGGGAGCGGGGATCGGAAAACCAAAAAATTGGTTTGTAGGTGCCGAATTTGGTATGCAAAAAACGAGTAACTTTACCAATAGGACGTTTGAGGTAGATGACCTCGAATTTAACGATGCTAGTAAATTCAGATTGGGAGGATTCTATATTCCTAATTATAATTCTTTTGGGAACTATTGGAAACGTGTAGTTTACAGAGCCGGGATACGCTATGAAGAAACCGGAATAACCCTGCGTGGACAGGACATTAACGAGTTTGGCATATCTTTTGGATTAGGATTACCTGTTGGAAGGTTATTCTCTAATGTAAACCTTGGTTTTGAAATAGGAAGAAGAGGAACAACCGATTTTGGATTGATACAAGAGAATTTTTTCAACACATTCCTAAGTTTGTCACTTAACGACAAATGGTTTGAAAAAAGATATTATGATTAATAAAGTAAACACTAACACCATGAAGAAGATTTTAATTTTAGCCGTAGCTGTTTTTATTACCTCACTAGGGTCTAAAGCTGTGGCACAAAGTGAGAACTGTACTATTTTAGGTTCACTCTTTATCGAGCCCGCCAAAGCAAAGAATTATGAGGGAGCATACCCGCACTACGCTAAATTAGTTGCCGAATGTCCTACCTACAGTATGGCTACTTTTCAATACGGAGAGAAGATGTTCAAGCATTTTATTGAAAAAGGAGATAAAGGAAAAGTAACCGAGTTAATTCAGTCTTACAACGATAGACTGAAATACTATCCATCTAAAACCAAAATGGGAGATGTGCTTTCAGACATCGCTCAGGTGAAATACGACAACAGTATCGGTACTAAAATGGAACAGTACCGAGCTTTTGAAGAAGCCTTTAAAAAGGACGAAGAAAATTTTACAAGTCCGAAGGCACTATATACCTACTTTTCACTGGCAGTGGATCTTCACGACAGTGGGGAACTTCCTATTCAGGACGTATTCGACCTATATGATATAGTTACTGAAAAGATCGAAAAGGAAGAAAGTAAACTTGCTGAAAAAGTAACCGAGTATATGGATAAGCAGGAAGCAGGTTCTACGCTTTCTAGTAAAGAAAAGAAATACATGGATGCCTACGAGCGCAACCTTGAGGCGTATGGAAAAGTAAAAGGAAGCGTTTCGGGTAAATTAGGGATCCTTGCCGATTGTCCTAACCTTATTCCACTTTATAAAAAAGATTTTGAGCAGAAAAAGAATGATGTGGACTGGATTAAAAGAGCAGCCGGACGATTAAGTGCCAAAGACTGTGACGATCCTTTGTTTTTCCAATTGGTACAACAATTACACAATCTGGATCCTTCTGCGAAATCGGCTTATTATTTAGGGAAACTAGCTGAAAAGGACGGAAAGTCTGGGAAAGCCTTAGAATATTTTAATCAGGCAGCCGAGTTGGAAACGAAGCCAAGTGATAAGGCAAGAGTGTATTACAGTATTGCAGAAAACTTTAGAAAGAAAGGAAACTATGGACAAGCGCGAAGCTACTACCGAAAAATGGTAGAGGTGAAGCCTTCTGCAGGTATCGCATATCTTAAGATCGCAAATATGTATGCATCTAGTGCCAATAACTGTGGAACCAATGTTTTTGAAAAAAGAGCCATGTACTGGTTAGCGGCAGATATGGCCGATAAGGCAGCGAGACTTGATGCTTCCATTGCAGGAAATGCAAGACAGGCTGCAAGCAGCTACCGCGGACTAGCGCCATCAAAGAGTGATATCTTTAACGATGGAATGGCAGGAAAGACCGTTACCTTTAACTGTTGGGTTGGAGGAAGCGTGAAAGTGCCTAATCTATAAGAATGTTCAAATATCAACATAAGCTGAAGAGCGTGATGGCTATAACCATAGTCATCACGCTTTTTGCTTGTGAAGGGAATTACCAGAACATTCAGCGACTGAACCTAAAGGACAACTCACCCATTGCCGAAGGGAGGAATATCGATGTAAAGTATACAGATTCGGGCAAAGTTGTAACCAACCTCCTCGCTCCGTTATTGCTCGATTATTCGAATATGGAATTTCCATATCAGGAATTTCCAAATGGGGTGGAGGTGAGGTTCTGGAATGAAGAAAACGAAAAGAGTACTGTGAATTCAGATTATGCTGTGAGATATGACCAAACAGGGATTGTGGACCTTCGCAATAACGTTGTGCTCGTAACCAGTGATAGTGTCGTATTGGAGGCGGAACAATTATATTGGGATCAGGTTAATAAATGGGTTTTTACCGATCAGCCGTATCGTATAAAATTTAAAGACGGATCCTTTAATCAGGGTGCCCGCTTTGATTCGAATGAAGATTTTACTATTTTCCTGTCCAGACAGAATGATGGGATACAAATTATTGACAAAACACAAACTACCGATGGGGAATAAAATTTACCAACTTTTTGAATATGCATACCTCGCAATGGCGGCTTTTTCAATTTATTTAGTGATCACGAACTGGACCGATAACCGCAACAGGGCTTATTTATTTGCCTTTTTTACCGTGGTCGCCATCTTTATGTTCTTCTTTAAAAGGAATTTCAGAAAAAAGATGGAAGAGCGAAGAAAAAAATAACAGCCTCCTTCGGCTCGTGCTCCATATACAGTAATTTCTATATCTTAGTACTTATAATCAAATCGACCATTTTTTGGACTACAGTATCCTTATTATTGTGCTAATGCTCATCTTTTCCGCCTTCTTTTCGGGGATGGAGATCGCTTATGTTTCTTCCAATAAGATCCATATCGAGATAGAAAAGAAACAGAATAATTTTTTGGCTACCATACTGCGGAAGATCACCAAGCGCCCTTCAAAGTTTATTGCTACCATGCTCGTTGGGAACAATATTGCTTTGGTGGTTTACGGTTTCTTTATAGGGGATCTTCTTATGGAATACATACCTCTGGCCGGATTTTCAGGATTGTTGGTGCAAACCATGATCTCAACCATCATAATTCTCCTTACCGCCGAATTTCTTCCTAAGGTATTCTTTCAGATCTATGCCAACAGCCTCGTAAAGATCTTCGCTGTACCTGCCTGGTTATTTTATGTGCTCTTTACGTTTATTTCTGAATTTATTATTTGGATATCGGACCTGGTGCTAAAATTGTTCTTTAAGACCAAAGGAGATGAGGTACAACTTAGTTTCAGTAAAATTGAACTGGGAAACTACATCAGTGAACAGATGGAGATCGTTGAAACTCATGACGACATCGATACCGAAATTCAGATCTTTCAGAATGCGTTGGACTTCTCCGAAGTAAAATCCAGAGAAGTGATGATTCCCCGTACCGAAGTCGTTGCCGTCGATATATCCACAACGCCCAAAGAACTGGCAGCGATCTTTACCGAGACCGGACTATCGAAGATCCTGGTTTATAATGAAAATATCGATGATATTGTTGGGTATATCCATTCCTTCGAATTGTTTAAAAAACCACCGACTCTAAAAAAGGTGTTGATGCCGGTGGTATTCGTACCCGAAACCATGCTGGCTAAGGATGTGCTAAATATTCTTAGTAAAAAGCGTAAAAGTATAGCGGTAGTGATCGACGAATATGGTGGAACCAGCGGGATCATGACTGTAGAAGATATTATTGAAGAGCTGTTTGGTGAAATTGAGGATGAGCACGATTCTATGGAACTTATTGAAGAAGAGATCGAAAAGAATCATTATAAGTTTTCGGCGCGTCTTGAAGTGGATTATCTGAATGAAATGTTTAAGCTGGATCTTCCCGACAGCGAAAACTACGAAACACTTGGAGGGATGATCGTTTATTTTACTGAAGGCATTCCGTCCAAGGATGAAAAGGTTGAAATTGAGAATTTTACCTTTACTATCCTCGAGGTTTCAAACACAAAAATTGAATTGGTTGAGCTCAAAATTACTGAGGAGGACTAGTTTTTATTTTTTTCAGAAATTTTTTCAAATTAACTTTTTTATAAATGGTGGGAAAATGGTATTTTCGCCCCCTAATTGGTAAGACTATCAGCTTTTCACAGCGTCTTATCAATGGTGAAAACTAAAGTAGCGGAATTAAAACAACCCTTCCCGTACACTGAAGTGACAACAATGAAGGGTAAATTTATCGACAGATGGCAATATTAAACAGTATTAGAAAGAGAGGGATCTTCCTTATTTTAATTATAGCGATGGCACTTTTTGCCTTTATCTTAAGTGATGTACTTACCCGAGGGGGTGGTGGCGGAATGGAAGACACTGTAGCTACGGTTAATGGGATCGATATTCCAAGACAGGAATTCGCTGAACAGGTAGACGCAACACAGCGTAGTCTGGGACCAAACAGTTCATCCAATCAGGCTGTAAATATGGTTTGGGAACGTGAATTACGCCGAGTACTAATAGAAGAGCAATACGAGAAATTAGGGCTTACTGCCGGAACCGATCAATTAAATAACGCATTAGGAACCTATCTTGCCAACAACCCTACTTTTCAGGATGCTACAGGGCAGTTCAGTGAAATTCGCATGCAGGAATATGTGGCCGATATTAAAGCGAACAACCCGGCTGCTTACCAGCAATGGTTGGATTACGTAAAGAATACCAAAGAAACTGTTCTTCAGAATACGTATCTCAATATGTTGCGTGGTGGGCTAATATCTACCAATGCAGATGGAGAGCAGGCGTATCGTTTCGAAAATGACAAGATCAATATCGAATATGTTCATATTCCTTATACTTCAATAGACGACAGTGAGGTCACGGTTACCGACGAGGAGATCACGGCCTATATTAAAGATCATTCCAAGGAATTTGAAGTAGACCCAATGGTGGATATCCAATATATTTCTTTTGGAGAAGAACCTTCCGAAGAAGATATCGCCGAAGCACGTACTAATATTGAAGCGTTGTTAAACGACAGATATGAATATAACGATACCATTCCGGGATTTGCCAAAACCACAGATTACGCCGAATTTGTAAATTCCAACTCCGATAACAACTTTAACGATCAGTGGTGGTTTAAAAAGGATATTCCTGCCAGTATCTCTGATACGGTGTACGGAATGAACGTAGGCGAGATCTATGGCCCGTACAAAGTTGAAAACACCTGGAATCTTACGAAATTGATCGATACCAAACAAATGCCCGATTCGGCTAAAGTACGACACATTTTGATCCCAACCGGATTGAATCCTACCGATAGCATCTCACGTACCGATGAGCAGGCTAAAAAGACGGCAGATAGTATTCTGGATATCATTAAAAGAACACCGGCCAAATTCAAGGAGCTGGTGCCGGCTATGTCTTCAGACGTTGCCAGTATAAAAGATGACGGGGTATATGATTACTTCGCCTTTAACGCGATGGTTCCTGAATTCCGTGATTTTGCCTTTGAAAAGAACATCGGTGATAAAGGTGTGGTTAAAACCCGTTTTGGATACCACGTTATTGAAGTGCTGGGACAAAAGAATATGCAAAAGGTTGTAAAAGTAGCGACAGTAACCAAAGAGATCGAAGCTTCAGAAAAAACGCTGAATGAGGTCTTTTCTAAAGCAACTACCGTAGAGATCGCCGCTCAAAAAGGAGATTTTACAACTGCAGCTCAGGAACAGGGAATGTCTTTAAAGCCTGTAAACAGAATAGGCGAAATGGATTCCGATATTCCTGGAATAGGTCCGAACCGAACTATCGTGAATTGGGCGTTCAATGAGGAGACTGAAGTTGGTGATATTAAGCGTTTTAACGTGTCTAACGGATATGTGATCGCTCAGTTGACACGTAAGAATCCTAAGGGACTTATGAGCCTGGCAGAAGCGTCACCCGTGGTTACACCTATTTTAAGAAATAAAAAGAAAGCTGAGAAGATTCGAGCGATGGCTACCGGTACAACCTTGCAGGAAATTGCTGCCAGTACAGGGGTGACCGTTCAAACGGCCGATGCAGTGAATATGGCTAACCCAACCATTCCTGGAGCAGGAAATGAGCCTAAGGTCGTAGGTGCGGCATTCGGGAAGGCAGCAGGCGAGAGCACAGGATTTATCGATGGGAAAACAGGCGTATTTAAGGTTAAAGTACTGGCTGTAAATAAGGCCCCCGATCTTGACAATTACGCTTCATGGGCCACTCAGGTTAATGCCCAGATTGCACCGGGAATTAACAACGCCGTATATAATGCATTAAAGAATGCTGCCGAAATTGAAGATAATCGTTCTCTGTTCTATTAAGAGAATAATATAGAAACGTCTAAAATCCTCCATTGCTTTTGTAATGGAGGATTTTTTTATACGATCATTTCAGAAAAAGGGACAACGGTAAGAAAGCCTTTTCTTTTAAAGTAATCTCTGTTGGATTCACCGCCGGTTGCCAGGATAAAATCTCCTCCCCAGGCTCCAAGACTCTTCAAACCGCCTTGGTAATCGGGAAATATTGAATCTTTAACCGTAGGAAGGTCAACGGCATTCGAAATTAGCTGTTCGTGTGCATCAAGTAGGGAGTCGAAGTCTTTCAATGTTTCACAATGTATGAGTGCCACGGTGATGTCGCTTATTTTCGATATAAGTTCTGAAGTGTTTTTTTCTGAAGTTCGATAACGGGCTATTCCTTCCTTACTGTTCTGTTTTTTATTCAGAAATACGAAGAACAGTTTATCGGTAAAGTCCCATGGGATCCGCACAGGTGTTACTGAAGGTTTTTCCGAATTAAATTGATACAGTATAGGCGAATCATGATTGGCCGAAGCAATATCGTAGCCGCTGCCTCCAAAGCTCTTTTGAAGCAATTGAAAAGCGTCGATACCTGCCCATTGGGCAATATTGTTAATGAGCGTTGACGAACTTCCCAATCCCCAGTTTGCCGGGAATTCAAGTTGGGTAGTCACAGCAATCCCTTCGATATTTTTCAGAAATTCGGGATTTAATTCTTTTGCCTTTCTCAAAATTTTAAGTAGCGTTTTTCGTACCTGATGAGTCCCAGAGTCAATCGTAAGGCTATCAGAAAATAAAAGATCAAAATTAAAATGATCTTCATACCATACACTTCCGTCATGAGCAATACTCTTCCAATACACACCATTTTTTTCAGAATCGCATACTTCTAAGGACTGTCCCTTGGTTGTTGGAATGGCCAGTGATAAAGCACCGTCCAATACAACATATTCTCCAGTAAGTAATAATTTTCCGTGGCTGTAAAACTCCTTTTTCAAAACTATTGGGTTCTTAAAGTGTTTACAAATTCAACCACAGCACTGTGTGAGACCGCATGTGTTTTAAAGTGGTTTACCGTTTGTTCTTTTTCTTCGGAAGTGGTCTGCAACTGATTGAGAATATTCATTAAATGCATTTTCATATGCCCTTCCTGTATACCCGTGGTAACTAGCGACCGAACGGCAGCGAAATTTTGGGCCAGTCCGGCCACGGCACAGATTTCCATAAGCTCTTTTGCCGATGGCTTTTGCAATACCTGAAGGGCAAAAGCAACTAAGGGGTGCAGCGAGGTGAGTCCGCCAACGGTTCCCAGAGCTAGCGGAATTTCTATTGAGAACTTAAAAGTATCGTGTTCTATCGTAGCCGAAGTAAGGCTTGTGTATTGTCCATCCTTTGACGCATAGGCATGAACTCCGGCTTCCACGGCACGAAAATCGTTTCCGGTAGCCAGAATGACTGCATCCACCCCGTTCATTATTCCTTTGTTGTGGGTAACGGCTCTTCGGGGTTCGGCTTTTGCGATATCAATGGCACGTACAAATTTCTCGGCGAAAGTCTTACCGTCGATCTGCTTCTGTTTCAATTCTGAAACCTTACAGCTTACTTCAGCCTTTACCAGACATTCGGGGGTGTAATTGGATAAAATGCTTAAAACGACTTCAGGAAAGGTGTTTTCGGCTTTAAATGTATCATGCCCGGCAGCTTCCGTTTTAAAAGTGTGTGCGATCTGTTCGAGACAGGTATTAATAAAATTGGCACCCATTGCATCCTTGGTTTCAAAAGTACAATGAAGCTGAAAGTAGTGCTCCAGCTTTTCAGTCGCGTTTACCAGAGTGATGTCGATCAAGCCGCCACCTCGTTTTACCATATTTCGCTGTATCTCTGAAATACTTTCTATCAGTTTCGGCTTTACTTCAGCAAAAAAGGAAGTCAGGTCTTTAACAGCACCTTTATAATTAAGATGAACCTGTCCGTTCTTATGTGTAGCGATCACTTCAGCCTTAAATCCGCCCCGACTAAGCCAGAATTTAGCTGCATTGCTTGCAGCCGCCACCACCGAACTTTCTTCCAAAACCATAGGCAATGCGTATAAACGGTCATTGATAAGGAAATTAGGTGCGATCCCAAACGGGAGATAATAATTTGACAGGGTATTCTCTATAAAATCATCGTGTAGTTTTTGAAGTGCAGTATCGCTGTTCCAGTATTTCTTTAAAACAAGTGTGGCAGAGGGGTCGTTATCAAGGTATGCCTCACTTAACCACTCGATTTTTTCAGCTTTGGTCTTTTTAGAAAATCCGGATACGGGTTTCACCATAATTGCGGGAATTAAAAAACAAAGATAGTATTTCTAAGGTACCTTTTAGGGGCTTATTTACTAACAAAATCGATGTATTTAACAAAAAAAGGACCGGTTTTTCGCTAAATTTTAGTAAACTTGGCATACCAAAATTTTAACACTTTGATAAGATTAATTTCAATACGAGTGCTATTTCTGTTTCTTGCAGTCTCTACTTCAACAATAGCACAACAAAAACAGATAACTTTAGAAGACATTTGGGGAGGCACATTCAGTGCAGAACGACTTGATGTCCTGCGATCCCTTAAAAACGGAAAGGAGTATTCCGTCTTAAATTACAGCCGGGAAGAAAGCGCTTCCACTGTGGATGTTTTTAATTATGAAAGCGGTAAAAAGGTTAGAACGCTAGTAAATACCAAAGATCTTCCCGGAATCAATTATATCATTTCGTATGAGTTTAGTGATGATGAATCTAAGTTATTACTGGCAACTCAATTGAAACAAATCTATAGAAGATCCTCTTTGGGGACCTATTATGTGTGCGATCTTAAGTCTAAAAAACTTACCCTGGTTTCAGAAAAGCAAATACAGGAGCCCACGTTTAGCCCTGATGGGTCTAAAATTGCCTTCGGCAGTGATAATAACCTATATATAAAAGATCTTGCTACGGGGGTTGAAATGCAGATCACCACCGATGGAGAAAAGAACAGTATTATCAACGGAATTACCGATTGGGTATACGAAGAGGAATTTGCCTTTGTACGTGCATTCGACTGGAACAAGGAAGGTAATAAACTGGCCTTTATAAAGTTCGATGAATCTGAAGTGCCGCGATTTTCCATGGATGTATATGGCACCGAGCTATATCCTTCTCAGCAGGTATTTAAATACCCAAAGGCTGGCGATCCCAATGCCGAAGTCTCACTGCATATTTATGATCTCGCCTCAAAGAATACCGAAATGGTGGCTTTAGATGGATATAACAGTTACTATATTCCACGAATTAAGTGGACTAACGATCCTAATGTATTGAGTGCACAGCTTACCAACAGACATCAAAACGTGGTGGACCTTGTTTTTGTGGATGCTGCAACCAACTCCGCAAAACTTGTGCTTCAGGAAAAGGATGATGCCTATGTGGATATTACCGATAATCTTACGTTTTTAAATGACAACAGTTTTATCTGGACCAGTGAAAAAAGTGGATGGAATCATATTTATCACTACGATAAAACCGGAAAGCTAATTAATCAGGTGACCAACGGCAACTGGGAAGTAACCAATTATTACGGCTTCGATCAGAATACCGGCAGAGTGTATTACCAGAGTACAGAGAACGGAAGTATAAACCGGGATGTCTATTCTGTGTTGCGTTCCGGAAAGAACAAAGTGCGTCTGTCAGATAAAACAGGAACAAACAGCGCCTCTTTTAGCGCAGATTATACCTACTATATAAATACGTTTTCCGATACCGAAACGCCTTATGTCTTTACTTTAAACAAGGCCAAAACCGGAGAAAAGATCCGGGAAATTAAAAACAATACCGCTTTAAAGGCTAAGGTGGACAGCTTTGTTACCTCACCTAAGGAGTTTTCTACGATCAAGGTAAATGGAGCAGAGCTAAATATGTATCTCATTAAGCCAAAGGATTTTGATCCTAATAAAAAATATCCTTTGTTTATGTATCAGTATTCCGGACCGGGATCCCAGCAGGTAGCCAACAGATGGGGCGGTGCGAATGATTATTGGCATCAGATGTTAGCACAGCAAGGATATATCATTGCCTGTGTAGACGGAAGAGGTACCGGGCTAAAGGGCCGTGATTTTAAAAAAATGACTCAAAAGGAATTGGGTAAATACGAAGTGGAAGATCAGGTGGCGGCGGCACAACACCTGGGAAGTCTTGAATATATTGATGCCGACAGAATTGGGATCTGGGGTTGGAGCTACGGCGGATTTATGTCGTCTAACTGCTTATTCCAGGCACCCGATACCTTTGCGATGGCAATAGCAGTAGCCCCGGTAACCAGCTGGAGATTTTATGATACCATCTATACCGAGCGTTACATGCAAACTCCGCAGGAGAATCCGTCGGGTTACGATGAGAATTCTCCAATTTCACATGTGAATAACCTTAAAGGCGATTTTCTGCTGGTCCATGGGAGTGCAGACGATAACGTGCACGTACAGAACACCATGCGCTTGGTAGAAGCCTTGATCCAGGCCGATAAAGATTTCGAATGGATGATCTATCCCGATAAGAATCACGGGATCTACGGTGGTAATACCCGTTTGCACTTGTACAAGAAAATGACGCGATTTATTAACGAATCTTTAGGTGAGCCTACTGCCGAAGAACATATTCAGATCAAAAATTAAAATAACAACTAACTAATAACAATTATATGTCAGCTACAACACAACAAAAACAAAAGGAGTTATTCGGGCATCCGGTAGGACTTTATGTATTATTCTTTACCGAAATGTGGGAGCGTTTCTCCTACTATGGAATGCGGGCAATACTCGTACTTTATCTTGTTGCGGAAACTACAGGCGATAATGCCGGATTGGGATGGTCTAACGGAGAAGCCCTTGCGCTTTATGGCTGGTATACGATGCTGGTGTACGTTATGTCAATACCCGGGGGATGGATCGCCGATAAGTTTTTAGGGCAAAAGAAATCTGTACTCGTTGGAGGGATATTGCTGGTGGCGGGTCATAGTATTCTGGCGGTTGAACAAATGTGGGCATTCTATACAGGTTTAGGTCTTATCATAGCCGGTGTAGGAATGTTAAAGCCCAATATTTCTACCATGGTAGGTGGTTTGTATAAGCAGGGAGATATAAGAAGAGATAAAGGATTTACAATCTTTTACATTGGAATTAACATTGGTGCCTTTTTATCCAGTTTAATCGTAGGATATGTGGGAGAAGTGCATGGCTGGCATTATGGTTTCGGACTTGCAGGTATAGGGATGGCGCTAGGATTGATCCAATACTTAGTGGGTCAGAAGCACTTAAAATACGTTGGAAACTACAGTGGTACTTCTGAGAATGAAGAAGAAAAAGCCGCGATGAAACGTCCGCTTACCAAGGTTGAAAAGGACAGGGTAGTGGTGTTATTTATTTCTTTTTTATTGGTTATTGTATTCTGGGGGGCCTTCGAACAGGCCGGAGGATTGATGAATATTTATGCCATGGACAATACCAACAGAATGTTGCTGGGCTGGGAAGTACCTGCATCCTGGTTTCAGTCGTTAAATGCAATGTTTATCATTTTCCTTGGAACCTCTGTAGCTGCATATTGGGCAAGGCGAAAATTAAAAGGCAAGGTGGCGACTTCACTGTTTAAAATGATACTCGGACTCATAATAATGGGTACCGGATTCTTCTTTATGTCGGCGGCATCTGCACAATTTGAAAGTGCCGGATCGTCTGCTATGTACTGGTTAGTGTTAGCCTATTTGTTTCATACTGTAGGAGAGCTATGTATCTCGCCTGTGGCGCTGTCTTACATCACCAAACTTGCACCCCTGAAGTATGCTTCTTTAATGATGGGTGTGTACTTCGCGATGACCGGTTTTGGAAATAAACTGGCGGGATTACTGGGAGAAGCCTCTGAATCTATGGGCGAATTTGCCATATTCACCGGAATTGCAGTGTTCTGTGTGGTCTTTGGAGGAATCGTGATGATCTTCAGAAAAAAACTGGAATACCTTACGCATGGAGCCGAGGATAATGAACGAGAAATGAAAGAAACGGAAGGCTATGAACTTGCCGATCCGGACATCAATTAAACCGGAATTTAACTCAACTGTAACTGTATTTAATAAATATTTCTTCATATGGATTCAACAGCAGAAGATCATTTTAAAAATAAGGTATTAGGACATCCTGCCGGATTGTTTGTGTTATTCTTCACCGAAATGTGGGAACGATTTTCGTACTACGGAATGAGAGCCATTTTGGTGATCTTTCTTACAGGAGCCATTTTGGGCGATAATCCTGGGTGGGCATGGACCACACCCGCAGCACTTTCTTTACTCGGAACTTATGCGATGCTCGTATATCTAACCCCACTTTTAGGGGGATGGTTGGCCGACAATAAAATTGGGTATCGAAGAGCCGTGGTTATTGGAGCCTTATTGATGACCTTAGGGCACGCTTCTATGGCTATTGAAACACCTACTTTCCTTTATATCGGGATAACCCTCCTAATTCTTGGAAATGGATTTTTTAAGCCTAATATGACCTCCATTATTTCCAAGATGTACGAAGGGCATAATGAAAAAAAGGATGGTGCTTACAACATCTTCTATATGGGGGTAAATGCAGGTGCATTTTTAGGAATAATGCTCTGTGGTTGGGTAGGTGAAAAAGTTGGATGGAGCTATGGATTCGGATTGGCAGGTATTTTTATGTTGCTGGGGATGTTGCAATTCTATTTTGCTCAGCCCTTATTTGGTACTATTGGAGATAAGCCCTTAAAAAGTAAGCGAAGTGATGATGCCGCCGCCGCACTTAAAGCAGGGGTAACGTTGAATAAATTCAAGCCGGTAGATATTGCACTTATCGGAATATTTACCATTTCAGCTTTAATTTTTATCATCAATGACCCGCTTAGTAAAATAGGCGATATCCAAAGTCTTAATTTTTCGGTAGGTGGAATGACCGACTCGCTGTTTTTTGCACTGTTGGCCGCAATTTCTTTTATCTTGTTGTTACTTGTGCGAATCCCTCGCTATATTAAAATTGAAAGGGACAGAATGATCGCATTCGCAATCTTCTGCTTATTTACGATCTTCTTTTGGGCTGCTTTTGAACAAGCAGCGGGTTCACTACCTATATATACGAGAGACTTTACCGATAGATTCCTTGAGGGTAATGCTGCGATGGGCTTTAAAATAGTCGATCTCATTGTAACGGTAGTACCCCTGGTAATTATTACTTATGTTTTGTTGTCACTTTTCAGGAAAACATTTAATCGTATTGGTCTGTCGAATCTTATTCTTGGAACAAGTTTCCTCATAATTTGGGCCATAGTGATCTATAAGTTGTACATAGAATTTCAGTCTACCGAAACCGAAGTACCCGTGACTTGGTTTGCTATATTAAACTCTTTATTTATTATCATGTTTGCACCACTTTTCACCAAATGGTGGGACAGCAAATACAATCCGCCGGCATCGGTTAAGTATTTTCTCGGATTAGCCTTGTTAGGTCTTGGCTTTGCCTTTTTGGCGTTCGGGGCGAGAAATGTACCCTCCGGGGCTGAAACGGCCTCATTGAGCATGGCATGGCTGGTATTTGCCTACCTCTTCCATACATTGGGCGAATTGTGCCTGTCCCCAATGGGATTATCATATTTGAGTAAACTTATTCCGGCCAGAATGATCGCATTCATGTTTGGTGTTTACTATTTAGCCATCGCCATTGGAAATAAACTGGCTCACTATGTGGGAGGTGATATAGAACAAATTACACAAGATCACGGATTATCCGGGTTTTTCCTGATCTTTACCTTTATTCCAATTGGTTTGGGCGTCATTTCCTTGTTATTACACCCGTTATTGAAGCGATTAATGCACGGCGTACGCTAAACACAATACTCAGTTTAAAAAAACGTTCCCTATTAGTGGAACGTTTTTTGTTACATAAGTTTTAGAATTAATTGTATTGAAATGAAACATATTTTACTCCTGGTTGCACTACTTTCTCTGGGGACGATTTCGGCTCAGGAAATAGAGTGGATGACCATGAATGAGGCCCTGGAAGCTCAAAAGAAGGCTCCCAAGAAAATTTTTATGGATGTGTACACCCACTGGTGTGGTCCTTGCAAGCTGCTCGACAAAAACACATTTTCAGATAAGAAAGTGATCAATTTTATCAATAAGAACTTTTATGCGGTAAAATTTAACGCCGAAGGCACCGAAGAGATCACGTATCAGGATTTTACCTATACAAATCCGAATTATCAGGAAGGTAGAAAGGGGAGAAATGCAACACATTTTTTTGCTGATGCCCTCAAATTGAGAGGATATCCAAGCCTGGTCTTTTTTAAGGCAGACGGTGAGCTTATTCAGGCAATTCCTGGTTATAAGACACCACAGCAGTTGGAAATATACCTTAAAATGATCGCCAATGACGATTATCTGAAACTTACCACGGTGGAAGCCTGGCAGGAATATCAGGATAAGTTTAAAGGAACATTTTAGAATAATTTTAAGTTAAGAGTTTCATTATTCTAAAATGAAGGCTCCTTTTTCACCGGTATGGTGAAAGGGGAGCTTTCTTATTTTACAAGTCTGTTTCCAGCGTTTTACAAGACCGAGGTAGTTGCTGCCATCTGCAACGATCTGTCGCGGCTGTAAACTATCGATGAGGCGATCCATGTTTATTTTCGGACTTTCCCTCAGGATTATAATATCGATATTTGAAGCTGGTGGATATACTCCGGTACTGTCAACAAACAGGATCAACTGAGATTTGTACTGCAGTATTTGAGGGAGTGGTGCTTCGGAATAGTTACGAATGCCTTTCCCGATTCGGTAATCCTTAATTAAACCCAGTTGCTTTATATTTTTCAAGGGTTCTTCTGAATACACCACTAACGCCCTCCGTTGCTGTATTCCCATTATCGTGCTTCGGCTTTTATGAAACAATATTAATTGCGTCTCCCCTGAAAGATTTGTGTGAACTAAAACTGCTACCAGGAATATAAGGCTCACCATACATAGCATACACCGTTCAAAACTGAAACGTTTTAACAGAAGCACAATACCAATGATAACCAGATACACCGAAATAACTTTTAATTCTGAAAAATGTATATCACCGATCAGAAAGAATTCCTTACCGGCCACCCATTCGATAAAGGAATTTAAGGAAAGGATCATAACGTTATATGCTTCGGCTATTTCTGTAGGTAGACTGTTTAAAGATAACAGCAATAAAATAAGCAAACCCACCCCCAACAGCAATGCAAGAAAGGGAAGGATCACCAGATTAGTTAGCAGAAATAAGCCTGGAAATTGGTGAAAGTAGTACAGGGTGAGTGGTAATACTCCCAACTGCGCCGCAATACTCACCGTGCTTATGGCCCAAGCCTTCCGAAGAAAATAATTTTTTGGAGAATAAACTTCATACAATCGAGGTTGTACCCAGAGGATAAAGAAAACCGCTAGATAACTAAGTTGAAAACCTATGTGAAACAACCGCTGCGGTTTGCATAACAATAAAATAAAAAAGGACAGGAACAGCGTATTTATGCTATTGGTAGGTCGTTTTATTATGCCGGCAAAAGCGAATAGAGAGAACATGGTGGCAGCACGTACAACCGATGGTGACCATCCGGCTAAGAGTGCAAAACTGAACAGTAGCAAAATTATCATTCCGGCTTTAATGATCTTGCCGTGGCGTACATATAAAACAGGTCGTAAAAGCCACGAGAAGATCAGGAATAAAATACCTACATGCAGCCCCGAAACAGCGAGTATATGTACGGCCCCTGCCTTGGCATAATTGGAATACAGTTCCTTACTGATTTCTGTTTTATGTCCAAGGAGAAGTGCCTGAATAATGCTTCGTTCTTCTGAAGAAATACTGCTTGCTTTCAGTTTCTTCAGAAAATAATTGCGAATCCCATCGGCTACTCCTCTCACACTTTTTTCACCATTGCTAAACTGAATGATTGCCCGGTGATCGATCTGAAGCTGAAAGAGCACGCCCAGAGAATTCATATAAGCAGCATAATCGAATTGATGTGGATTAAGCGCTGGTGTAAAAGGTTTTATTCCCGAAGAAATTAATAATTCATTATCGATCGCGAACAATCCCTCAACACTGTCTTTTTTAACCGACAATAGTATTTTACCTTCGGCAGGAATCGAGTCCACTCGATAAATGTCTGCGATGTATTTATGATAATAATTGTCCGACTTCAGCACGTCTGTGATCTTCAGCTGCAGTAATTCAGTTTGGGAAGTATCGATGAATACTGAATAGTGATTGGTTTGCGCTAAGGGACTTCGGAATTGATAGTTACAATATCCAATTAGGAAAAAACAGCAAAAGGTAATACTTCCGAAGAAGGCATTCTGTAATAATTGTCTGCGGGAATAAAACCATGCTGTGATAAGCAACAACAGACAAAAAACAAGAATTACCGGAATGAGAAGGGAATTGACACCAAATGCTTGTGCCGTAATAATGCCCAGTGCCAGACAAATAGAAAATTTTACTACTGCAAAATTGATGAAATTCACTCCGATTCGATTTTAAAAATCTAACCGGGGAGTGATGCTTAAAGATATGAAATTTTATATGACCCTGCGGGCCAGCACAAAGGCTTTTTTCCAATAAGCCTCGTTCATGGAAGAAATAATAACACCTCTGGAAGTCGTAGAATGGATAAAGAAGACTTCTCCCTTTTTGGACTCCACCACCAGACCAACGTGATTTATGGTATTCCGCTTACTGGTTTTAAAGAAGACCAAATCTCCTTCCACAGCATCTTTTAAATGAATTTCAACACCTTTGGTAGCCATGTCTCTCGAGATCCTTGGCATAAGGACATCTTCCTGCTTAAAGGCCGTATAAACCAAACCGGAACAATCCATTCCTGCTTTGGTAGTACCTCCAAATTTATAGCGTGTACCTTCAAAGGACCGGGCATACTCAATAATGTTTTCCAAGACTTCCTCATTAGACGATTTTGTGATCTCTTCGGTGTCATAGTCTACCTTTCTAACGATCTTGTCGTCCTTCTTCTTTACCTTAGTTGTTTTTTTGATGGTCTCATCACCCGAAGTGGGCGTGATCTTTTTGGTGACGGTTTTAGTTCCGCCACAGGATATCATAAATATTGAAAGTAATAGTAGTAGGAGCAGTTTTTTCATAGAGGGCATTTATGAATCTGATCATAAAACTATGAAATATTTTCTATTTGTCTCCGATGGCGTCAAAAATTAACTTGGCGGTTTTCGCACTAGCCCCTTTCCCACCCAGTTTTTGCTCCAGGTCGTAATAATCTAAAAACAGCTTGGCCCGGTTGTAGTCATCCAGAATATAGGTGAGTTCGCTTCGCAGTCGTTTGCCGTTAAATTCAGTTTGAATCAACTCAGTTACTACCTCTTTATCTAATATAAGATTCACCAGCGAAATGTATTTAAGTTTAATGACCCTTTTAGCGATCTCATAGGAGATCCTACTGCCCTTATAGCACACCACCTGTGGGACTTTGAACAAGGCGGTTTCCAATGTGGCGGTTCCCGAAGTTACCAGAGCTGCGTTCGAAATACTTAACAGATCATAGGTTTTATTGAGCAGTAAATGAACATTCTGCTTTTTGATATAGGGTGCATAAAAGGATGCCTCCTGACTCGGTGCTCCTGCGATGACAAACTGATACTCGTTAAAGTCCTCAACAATGGAAAGCATCACTTTCAGCATTTTTGAGATTTCCTGCTTACGACTCCCCGGAAGAAGCGCAATAATGGGTCGGTTATCTAAATTATTGTCATTTCTGAATTGTTCAGGGTTTACCTGAGCCCGGTCATACACCGCATCAATAAGAGGATGTCCGACAAAATGAACCGGAAAATTGTGTTTCTTTTCGTAAAAGTCCTTTTCAAACGGAAGGATCACATACATCTCATCCACATCCTGTTTTATACTTTTAATTCTGCCTTCCTTCCAGGCCCAGATCTGTGGTGATATATAGTAATGAACTTTAATACCTTTTTTGCGGGCCCATTTTGCGATGCGGAGGTTAAATCCGGGATAATCGATAAGGATGAGGACATCGGGTTGAAAAGCTTCAATGTCTTTTTTACAAAAGGAAATATTCTTTAGAATGGTCTTTAAATTGGCAACGACCTCAATAAACCCCATAAACGCCAGATCTCTATAATGTTTTACAGGAGATCCGCCTTCTTTTTCCATAAGATCACCTCCCCAAAACCGAAAATGGGCATTGGGATCCTCTTGCTTGAGGGCCTTCATTAGATTTGCTCCGTGCAGGTCGCCCGAAGCCTCTCCGGCGATGAGGTAATACTTCATTTTAAAAGAATTTTGCTGCTAAAATCACCAACGCTGCTACTATCGTGGCCAATACCACCCCGCGGGCCCGGTAGTATTGTCTCTTTTTCAGAAATATAAAAAAAGCAGCCAAATTAAGAATAGCGCCTAATGCAATGATACTGCCAAGCAGATCCTGTTCCTGGGCCATTTCTATTGTCGTTTCCAAAGTATAGTCTGATAAAAAATAGATATACAGATAACTTCCTGCACAGTTAGCAGCGAGACCGACTAAAAATCCGATAAGTATTTCTTTTTTCATTTCAGATCCCAGGAATTGATATCTTTTATTGCGTGATGTGCCGTAAGATCGAATTGAACCGGAACCACCGAAACAAAACCATTCTTTAAAGCCCATTCGTCTGTGTCTTCCCCTTTATCTTCGTTTACAAATTCGCCTGTGAGCCAGTAATAATCACGTCCCAGCGGATTGGTGCGTTTGTCGAAGTTTTCCTCCCAATGTGCATTGGCCTGTCGGCATACTTTAATTCCTTTAATATCCTTAGCCGATAATTTAGGGATGTTTACATTTAAAACAACTCCTTTTGGCAATCCGTTCTTCAGGCATTGCATGGCTATGGATTTGATATATTTTTTACTGGGTTCAAAATTTGCCTGAAGCGAATAATCCAATAATGAGAAACCAATAGATGGAATTCCAAGAGTTCCTGCTTCGACTGCGGCACTCATAGTTCCGCTATAGATCACATTGATAGATGAATTACTTCCATGATTAACCCCGCTTACACAAAGATCGGGTTTCCGTTTTAGGATCTCGTTCACTGCGAGCTTTACGCAGTCCACCGGTGTTCCGCTGCAACTGTATTCGGAATGTGATTGGTCCTTGAGCATTTCTACAGCATCACAATATAAGGTGTCGTTTATGGTAATTGCGTGTCCCATGGCGCTTTGAGGGGAATCGGGTGCTACTACACAAACATCACCAAGCGTATTCATTACCTCAATAAGAGTTCGTATACCGGGCGCAGTTATACCATCGTCGTTGGTCACTAAAATTAAAGGTCTTTTGTTTGCCATTCGGGTAAAATATAAATGGCTAAAATACAAGTAATCCTTGTGAAATCTGAATTTCTATTTCTGAAATTTAAAAACCAGCTGTTTAACAAAAAATTAGTACCCATAGTAGTAGTTGGCACGGTTTTTTATATAATTTAGGAGATTCAAAATTAAGTTGATAGATATGCGATTAATGAAAAAGAATTTTAAAGTATTTCTTCTTGCAGTTTTTGTAGCGGCTGCGTCCTGCAGTTTTACCACCAAGGAGTTTAATGATCCGGATAAAGATAAATTACTGATAGACCTTATTACCTACGTTTTGCAAAAGGGACATTATGATCCTGCTGCTATGGACGACACCTTCTCTGAGGCAGTTTACCTGGACTATATCGAAGCATTGGACCCGATAAAACGGTATTTTCTGGCTTCAGACATAGAGGAATTCAGCGTGTACAGAACACAGATCGATGATCAGATCAAGAACAAGGATCTTACTTTCTTTAGTTTAGTGTATGATCGTTTTTCGCAGCGAATGGAAGAGGCGAAGGAGATCTATGGAGAAGTATTGGAAGAACCTTTCGATTTTTCGGCTACAGAAACCATTAGTGTAGATTACGATAAGCTCGCCTATGCTGAAACGAAAAAAGAACTTAAGCAGCGATGGAGACAGCAACTTAAATTTTCTACCATCTCAACCTATTACGATTTTTTAGAAGAAAAAAATACAGCTCCTGAACGAAAAAAGGAGGCAGCCGAGAAGGGAGAGGAATATGTTGCCGGTGATAATGAAAACCTTAGCGTAACGGAACTCGAAGCAAAAGCACGGAATGCCACTAAAACATCACTTACCGAATATTTTGAATTTACCGATGATCTGGAGCGCAAAGACTACTTTGCCGTTTTCTTAACTACAGTAGTGGAAGTATTCGATCCTCACACCAATTACTTTGCACCGCCAGACCGGGATCGTTTCGATCTTAGAATGAGCGGAAAACTGGAAGGAATTGGCGCCCGTTTGCAAAAGAAGAACGACTATATAAATGTTGTAGAAGTTATTAGCGGTGGACCGGCCTGGCGTGGAGAACACATTGAAGTTGGTGACATTATTCTGAAAGTTAGACAGGAAGATGAAAAAGAAGCTGTAAGTGTGGTAGGAATGCGCATTGACGATGCTGTTAAACTGATAAAAGGTCCAAAAGGATCTAAAGTGAATCTTACCATTAAGCGTGTAGACGGTACTATTGAAGAGGAAACCATCACAAGGGATGTGGTTGAACTCGAAGAAACCTATGCAAAATCAACGGTCATTGAAAAAACTGATAAAAAATTCGGACTGATCAATCTGCCGCAATTCTATTTCGATATGCAGAACTATAAGGAGCGAAATGCTGCGAGTGATGTAAAAAAGGAGATTGAACGTTTAAAAGAAGAAGGAATTGAAGGCCTTGTATTGGACCTTCGTGATAATGGTGGCGGATCGTTGCGAACTGCTGTAGACATTGCCGGATTGTTCATCAAAGAAGGCCCTGTGGTGCAGGTAGCTTCAAGCGGTGGAAAAAAAGAAGTATTGGAAGATGAGGACGACGAGATCGTTTGGGAGGGTCCTTTGGTAATTCTGGTTAACGAACTTTCTGCATCTGCTTCAGAGATCCTTGCAGCGGCCTTACAGGATTATAAGCGGGCGATCATTATTGGTAGTGAGCAGTCTTACGGTAAAGGAACTGTTCAGAATTTAATAGACCTGAACCAATGGTTACGTAAAAACGATATGGGTGATATGGGAGCTTTAAAGCTTACCACCCAAAAGTTCTATCGTATAAACGGAGGTTCTACACAATTGGAAGGTGTAAAAAGTGATGTTGTGATGCCAGATCGCTATAGCTATATTGAGGTAGGCGAACGCGACTATGACAATCCGTTGCCCTACGATAAAATAGAACCAGCAGATTATGAAGTATGGGATGGGTATGTTGATTTTCAGGAAACCATAGACAAAAGCAAGGCGAGGATGGCCAAAAGTGAGCAACTGGCTTTAATTGATGCCAATGCTCGATGGATCAAGAATCGACGTGACGAAATGAACGTAACACTCAATATTGATGAGTACAGTGCCGAAATTGCCCGAAGAAAGCAAGAAACAGAAAAGTTCAAGGCAATTGACGAGTATGACAATAAACTGAACTATAGATCGCTTCCCGATGAGATCGCTTTAATGAAGCAGGATACTACGCTTCGTGAAAAGCGTAAGAGATGGCATAAAAGTCTTTCAAAAGATATTTATGTGGAAGAAGCTGTAAATGTTCTGGAAGACCTGAAACTGAATAATATCAAGGCCGGAAAAATGGCAAATATTAAAAACTAATTGCGCCGTTCTTTAATGTGTACTGCTTTTTAAGGTCTGTTTTCATACAGAATTTAGCTACCTTTAAAGCGTGAAAAGATCGTCGTCATTAGGTAAAATAGCGCTCCAAAAGTTCAAAAAGAACTTCTGGGGCGTTTTAAGTTTCAGCTTTTTGGTGCTTTGCGTATTGACGGCAGTATTCGCTTATGCTCTTGCACCCGATGATTCGCGAAATGCCAACCAGATGCACTTATCGGTTCACAGCAAATCCCCGGGGTTTACTGTAAAGATGCTTACCATTCCTTCGGAAGTGAACGAACAGAATCCGATTTCGGTTTTTTTCTTCGGAAGGAAAAATGCCGATAGTGAGATCCCGATCTCTGGATATGAAGAACTGGGTGATGGTATCGTGATTACAGAATATACTTCAGACGGAAGTCCCGGGCTTCAGAAAGAGTATGCTGCCGATCTGTTTCCTGAAGCGGCATCTGGTTCCGAAATTGCAACACACTATATTTCTGAAAAAAAATTCCTCCTGGGAACCGATAAATACGGGAGAGATCTGTTGAGCCGAATGCTCATTGGAATACGGATCTCTTTGGCCATTGGATTTGTTGCTGTTTTTATTTCCCTCCTTGTGGGGATAACGCTCGGTGCCGTTGCCGGATATTTTGGAGGCAAAGTAGATGCAGCCATTATGTGGCTCATCAATGTTACCTGGTCCATTCCTACACTACTACTCGTAATTGCCATCACGTTGGCTTTAGGAAAAGGCTTTTGGCAGGTTTTTATTGCCGTGGGTTTAACCATGTGGGTGGAGGTAGCCAGAGTAGTACGCGGCCAAGTCATGGGGGTAAAACAAATGCAGTACGTCACGGCTGCCCGGGCCTTGGGATATACAGATTTCAGAATAATTTTCCGGCATATCTTACCTAATGCACTTGCACCGGTAATCATAATTTCAGCAGCTAATTTTGCGGGCGCAATTCTGATAGAAAGCGGACTTAGTTTTCTGGGAATTGGGGCTCAGCCACCAATGCCCAGCTGGGGCGGGATCATTAAGGATCATTATGCGTATATTATTTTAGGTAAACCTTATCTGGCAATAATTCCCGGACTGGCGATCATGAGTCTGGTCACCGCTTTTATGCTCATTGGGAATGCATTACGGGATGCACTTGACGTTAAAAACTAATACATAAAAGAACTGTGAGTCGAAAATATATATACCCCATCCTAACGGTACTTTTGGTTGTAGGTCTTTATTATGCCGAACAATATTTTTCTCAGAAGAATGAGGTCTATCCTGAAGTTTCCGATAAGGAATATAAATCATCAAATACCGAATTTAATGGCAAATTACTTCCCACATCTACCACAGGGGTGGTCATTACACATAATTATTTCACACTTTCCTATAGTGAAGATCACGAACAGGCCGAATGGGTAGCTTATCCGTTATTAAAGGAACATTTATCCAAAAATGAATTCAAGCGTCCTGATTTTATTGAGGACCGCAAGGTAAAGAGCAAATCCGCGCATTGGAATAGCTATAAGAACAGTGGTTATGATCGGGGACACCTTTGTCCCGCAGGAGACCGGCGTTTTTCCTTCAATGCCTATCTGGAGACATTTTTAACCAGTAATATAAGTCCGCAAAACAACGACTTCAACGGGGGCATTTGGAATAAACTGGAGCAACAAATGCGCTACTGGGCCCGGAAATACGACGGAGTATATGTGATCACCGGAGGGGTATTAAAGGAGGGGTTGCCAGGAATTGGTGCCGAAAACGTTTCGGTGCCGGAGGAGTTTTACAAGGTTGTTCTGGATGCTTCAGAAGGAAAATATAAGGCAATTGGCTTTTTAATTCCGAACAGACCCACCAACGCCTCTTTCTACGATTATGTAGTACCTATTGATAGCATTGAAGCCAAAACCGGTATTGATTTCTTTCCGAGGCTAACACAACAAGAACAGCAGGCAATAGAGTCCGGAATTGACCTGAAAGCCTGGGGAAAAAGATAGGCCTTCTGAAATCCATGATTTCATACAACTAATTCCGGAGCTTAGGTATAGTAGTAATTTGAGGCATCCAGTTTGACAAAGATAAAGAGCAGGATGGTAAAACCCCACAATCCCGATCCGCCATAACTAAAAAACGGCAGGGGAATCCCCACGGTAGGAAACAATCCTGTGACCATTCCAACATTTATAAAAAAGTGAATAAAGAGAATGGACGCCACACTATAACCGTATACCCTGCTAAATTGATTTTTCTGCCTTTCAGAAAGAATAAGCACTCTTATAATTAACCCGGTAAACAGAAGTACAACCACCATGCTTCCCAAAAACCCCCATTCTTCACCAACTGTACTAAAGATATAATCGGTATGCTGTTCGGGAACAAAATTTCCTTTGGTTTGAGTTCCCTGGGTCCAGCCTTTTCCTGTCCAGCCGCCACTGCCGATAGCGATCTCACTTTGGTTGGTGTTATAACCAATACCTTTGGCATCGGTTTCCATTCCCAAAACGATATTAAACCGATCACGGTGTCTTTGTTCAAAAACATTTTCGAAAATATAATTTACTGATAGCGCAAAACCGATACAGGCAGCACTTATAATGAAATATTTAAACCAGCTGGGACGTTTTTTTCGGTTTTTCAGAAAGATTAGAACTGCTATACATAGAACGCCAAACGAGACCCAAACCACTCCTAAAAGAAGGGTTAAAACGAAGAGCGCAGCGGCAAAAAAGCCCAGAAGGAGATACACAAAATGCAGTCCTTCACGATACAAGGGAAATATGAATGCCGCATAGATTAAAGCACTTCCCGGGTCGGGCTGTGGGATGATCAATAGGGCCGGAAGAATTATGATGATGAAAGTTCTAAGCTGATGTTTAAATTCTGTCATATTGGTTTGGAGGTCACTAACATACTTTCCCAGAGCCAATGCTGTAGCCGCTTTAGCAAATTCACTGGGTTGAAGAGTGAAATTACCAATGGCATACCATGAGGTGGCTCCGTTAATATTCTTTCCAAAAACAAATAGCCCCACAAGGGAGAGTAAGGAGATGATGTAAATGATACTGGAAAAGCGTTCGTAGAATTTTGCTTCTATTGCCAGAATAAAAATGATCAATACGACACTTAAAAAGATAAATAACAATTGTCTGGCGTAGATCTGATCAAAGTCAAATAAACCTTGGGCGCTATCACTTAAAGAGGCCGAATAAATGTTTAACCAGCCAATACATACCAATGCGGTATAAATGAAAATAGTAAGCCAGTCAAATTTAAGTAGTCCTCTGCCTTGCGCCATTATTTATTAATTCTAAAGGGTTCACCCGAATATGGCTTTTCGTACTCGTCCATAAGACTTCCTTCCAAGACAAATTTTTCCATATCGGTTCGGGTAATTTCACCTCTAAGATATTTCTCTATCATCAAACCGGCAATTCTTCCTGCCCATCTCGAACCCCAATATCCGTTCTCTACGAATACAGCGATCGCAATTTTAGGGTCGTCCTTTGGAGCAAAAGCGACAAATATTGAGTGATCGGTAAGCTGCATTCTTTTACCATCGATACGAATGTAGTTTTCTGCAGTTCCCGTTTTACCACAAATTTCAATTCCGGGAATTTGAATATGCGAAGCTGTCCCCCTGTTGTAAACATCGAACATTCCTTCTACAACGGGTTCAAAATATCTGGGCTCTATAGTCGTAACATTCTTCGTGGTATATTCTGTAGGTATCGTATCGGCTACGGCAATATTTTTAATCACATGAGGCTTATACCAATACCCCCGGTTTGCTATGGCTGCAGTAAAATTAGCCATTTGCATAGGCGTTAACAGTACTTCTCCCTGACCTATGGCATTACTGATCGTGGCAGTTGCATACCATTTGTATTCAGGATATTTGTAGGTGCGGTTGTATTCCTTTGAAGTGGGAATTTTTCCGGGACGACCACTGGGAAGGTCATAACCCATAAAGTCTCCAAGACCGAAACTGAGCAAGTGGTTTCTCCAGTTGTCGATACCTTCCTGCGGACTCGGATATTTTTCAATGATCCTTCTGTAAACGGTACAAAAATAGGCATTGCAGGAATTGGCAATTCCGCCTACCATGGATAAAGGACTATAATGATGGTGACAACCCAGTTTTCGGCCTCGTCCGTAGACATATCCGCCATAACAGGATACCGTTTCTTTGGTGTCGACCACTTCTTCCTGAAGGCCGATAAGCGCGGTTAACGTTTTAAAGGGAGAGCCGGGAGGATATTCACCTTGCAATCCTCTGTCAAATAAGGGTTTGGCAATAGTATCATACCAAAGCTTTGTAAAATTTTTGGATCGTTCTCTGCCAACCAATAATGCAGGATCGTAATTTGGTGCTGTGACCAGAGATAGAATTTCTCCGGTAGCCGGTTCGATCGCTACAATTCCACCACGCTTGTTGATCATTAATGCTTCCCCGTATTCCTGTAAATCGGAATCTATAGTAAGTGTTATGTCCTTCCCTCGTTCGGGAAGGGTGTCGAAGATTCCCTCCTTATAGGGTCCGATATCCCTGTTAAATCGATCCTTTTGTATATACTTCACTCCTTTTATCCCTCGCAGCACCTCTTCATATTCACGCTCCACTCCCTGCATCCCGATGAGATCTCCCATTTGGTAGTATGGGTTTTTGTTAATGATGGCATTATTTACTTCAGCAATATACCCTAACACATTGGCAGAATGATCTACTTGATAATCCCGCAACGATCGTTTCTGAATATAAAACCCATCGTATTTAAACATTTTTTCAGACAGGTAGGCGTATTCCTCTTTAGTTAACTGCGGAATCACTACCGAAGGCAATCGTGGTGAATAGACCGTGGCCTTGTTCAAAATAGAAATAAAATCCTCTTTGCTGATCTTCAGCAATTTGCAGAATTCGAGAGTATCTAATGGGTTTACATCCCTGGGAATCACCATTACGTCGTAAGACGGCTGATTGGAAACCAGTAGCTTCCCGTTACGGTCGTATATGTATCCGCGCTGCGGATAATCGTATTCCACTTTAATGGCATTATTTTCTGAAAGCTTTTCGAACGATGTATCGTAAACCTGCAAATAGAACAATCTTCCCGCAAAGACAACTCCGGTAATTAGAACAATAGAAAGAAGTAATAATTTTCTCATTAGGATTTCCTGCTAAATAATATTAGCGTAAACATGATCAATAGTATACTGAATATACCTGAAAATAACGTGGATTTTAGGATTAATAATATATGCGAAAGGTTAAAAATTTCTAGTGAAAATAAAATGATGTGGTGCAAGAGCACCATAGTGCTTATGTAGGTAAGTCGTTCACCCAATGGAACTTTATTGATCTTTACCATGTTGTATTCATAACTCACTCCAAAAGCAAATTTTAATAGTAAAGGGCGTATATAGCCAATAAAAACACATGCGGCGGCGTGAACCCCACCGGAGTCCCCAAAGAAATCAACACTTAAACCCAGTAAAAAACTCAAAAATATGAGTAATGACTTACTGCCGTTAAATGGAAACAACAGTATAAAGATGATATAGATAAACGGGTTTACAAAACCCAGGAAATTGATATGGTTAAGCAGTAATACCTGTAGTAATACCAAAAGAATAAACCGTACACTATTTACTAGGATCTCACTGTTCTGCATCGTTCATTTCCTTTTCCAGTTTTAATATTTCGGCCGCATCCTGATTTTCAATAATATACACATAATTTAGATCTGTCATATCGTTGAACAATCGCACATCGATATCGTAACTATCATCTTTCCCCAGTTTAAATTTTTCTATACTGCCTATTAAAATTCCGGAAGGAAATATGGTGGATTTACCACCTGTGATTATAGTGTCGCCTACTACAAGAGTAGCTTGTCTGGGAATTTCAATAAGTTGAACAACATTTGGATCCTTGGTATCCCAGGTAAGCGTTCCAAAATGATTCGAATTTTTAAGTTTGGCGTTTAACTGACTGTTTGTATTTAAAATGGATTGAACGGTGGCATAATTCTTTGATGTGCTGTTAATGATACCCACTACGCCTTTGGTGGTAATTACCCCCATGTCGATCTCGAGCCCGTCACTAGAACCGTTGTTTATCGTAAGATTATTTTTAGTTCTCGAATAGTTATTATTGATTACCCTGGAAGCAAAGAACAAATACTTAGATGGAATTTTTGTGGTGTCTACAGAAGGCATTGTAAAGTTCTCCTTGTAGCCTTCAAGTAATCGACGCAATCTTATATTTTCTTCTACTAGCTTTTCATTCGTAGTTTTTAGATCGAAATAATTTGTTATGTCACTGCGGAAGGAATAAATACTACCGCTAAAGAAATTAGCTGAACTTACAAATTTTCCGTTGTGGAATGTATGTGTCTGAAGCGTAAATCCCAGAGAAATAACGAATAATATAGCGAACAACAGGAAATTTTTATTCCGTATAAAGAAAAAGATAATCTGTTGCATAGCATACTATTCCTTACTTGATCAAAACACTCTTGTACTTGTTGAGGTTTTTTAAACAGATCCCGGTACCGCGAACCACCGCACGTAACGGATCCTCGGCTATATAAACCGGAAGATCTGTTTTTTGAGATAATCTTTTATCCAGTCCGCGAAGCATAGAGCCTCCTCCGGCCAGATAAATACCGGTATTGTATATATCGGCAGCAAGTTCCGGTGGGGTTTGTGACAGGGTCTCCATTACTGCATCTTCTATTCGTAATATTGATTTATCCAACGCTTTGGCAATTTCACGATAGGAAGTTTGCACCTGTTTTGGTTTTCCGGTTAGCAGGTCACGCCCTTGTACCGCCATTTCTTCGGGTGGAAGTTCGAGATCTTCGGTAGCCGCACCAATTTGTATCTTTATCTTTTCTGCAGTGCGTTCCCCCACATACAGGTTATGCTGAGTTCGCATATAATAGATGATGTCATTGGTGAATACATCCCCCGCGATCTTTACACTTTTATCACAAACGATACCGCCTAGGGCAATGACTGCAATTTCAGTAGTACCTCCTCCAATATCGACAACCATATTTCCTTTGGGCTGCATGATATCTACGCCAATACCAATGGCTGCCGCCATAGGCTCATGAATAAGATAGACCTCTTTTCCATTAACCCTTTCAGCACTTTCTTTCACCGCACGCATTTCTACTTCAGTGATCCCACTGGGAATACAAATCACCATGCGCAACGATGGGGTAAGCCATTTCTTCTTTAAGGCCGGAATATCTTTAATGAACATATTGATCATTTTCTCACTGGCGTCGAAGTCGGCAATAACCCCGTCCTTTAAGGGACGAATTGTTTTAATATTTTCGTGAGTTTTACCCTGCATCATGCTGGCCTCCCGACCTACGGCAATGATCTTTCCGGTGGTTCGGTCTCTTGCTACGATCGAAGGCGCATCAACCACTACCTTATCGTTATGAATGATAAGGGTATTTGCAGTTCCTAAATCGATGGCTATTTCTTCAGTTAAGAAGTCAAAAAATCCCATAAGCTATTTTGGCGGTATTGAAATTAAACGTGCTGAGCCACAGCTCTTCACAAATGTACTAAAATTTAGTGCTTAAAATGACGTGTTCCGGTAAATACCATTGCCATTCCGTTTGCATTGCAATAATCTATGCTCAAATCATCCTTTATTGATCCTCCCGGCTGAATTACAGCAGAAATTCCGGCCTTGTCTGCGATCTCTACACAATCGGGAAAGGGGAAAAATGCATCACTGGCCATTACTGCTCCTTCAAGATCAAAATTAAATTTCTTTGCTTTTTCAATTGCCTGTCGCAAAGCGTCAACACGTGAGGTTTGTCCCGTACCACTGGCACAAAGCTGCTTTCCTTTTGCCAAAACTATGGTGTTGGATTTAGTGTGCTTACAAATCTTCGAAGCAAACAATAAATCATCTAACTCTGCATTATTGGGTTTATTGTTGGTTGCATGTGTTAAATTTTCAACCGCGTCTGTAATTGAATCCCGGTCCTGCACCAAAGCACCGTTAAGACAACTTCTGGTGGTGGTTCCGGGAAGTTCTGTTTTTTTCTGAACAAGCAGTATCCGGTTCTTTTTTCCTTTCAGAATTTCTATCGCCTCTTCAGAAAATGATGGCGCTATAACTACTTCACAGAAAAGGTTGTGTATTTCTTCTGCCGTTACTGCGTCTATTTCAGTATTGCTGATTAGAATTCCGCCAAAAGCCGAAACAGGATCACCGGCCAAAGCATCGGTATAAGCTTCTAACACCGTGTCTCGTTGTGCTATTCCGCAGGCATTGTTATGCTTTAAAATGGCAAATGTAGGTGCCTCCCCGATAAATTCATTCATCAGGTTTACGGCCGCATCCACATCAAGAAGATTATTATAGCTTAGTTCCTTTCCGTGTAGCTTATCGAACATTTCATCAAAATTTCCGAAGAAAAATCCTCGTTGATGTGGGTTTTCTCCATACCGCAACACTTTTCCGTTCGTTTCACTTATTTTCAATGCGGCAATACTGTGATCACTATTAAAATAATTAAATATCGCTGTGTCATAATGCGATGATACATTAAAAGCCTTTGCAGCAAATCGTTTGCGATCCTCTAACATGATTTCACCATTATTGGCCGAAAGTACATCCAAAAAATCTTCGTAATCCTCCATAGAAGATACACAAATGGTGTCTTTAAAATTCTTGGCAGCGGCACGGATGAGAGAAATTCCACCTATATCGATCTTTTCAATGATGTCCTGTTCTGAAGCCCCCGAGGCAACCGTTTTTTCGAACGGATAAAGATCTACGATCACCACATCCAGTTGTGGAATATTATACTGACCCATTTCCCGAACGTCATTTTCGTTATCCTGACGGTTAAGAATTCCGCCAAACACCTTTGGGTGGAGAGTTTTTACTCGGCCTCCCAAAATAGAAGGGTAATCGGTCACATCTTCTACCGGAATTACCTTGATACCAAGATCATTGATAAATTTTTGTGTGCCTCCGGTGGAGTAGATCATGACGCCCAGATCGTTCAATTTTTTTACGATGGGTTCAAGTCCGTCTTTGTGAAATACTGAAATTAATGCTGAAGTTACTTTTTTTGTACTGTTCATTCTGAAAAATTAAAGGTCAAAAGTACACAATTACCTACTATTTTTGTAACATAAGACCGCCGAAAAAGACATATCTTTATTAACAATTAAAATTGAAAACTACGCGCGATGCTCATTTATCTTCGAATCATTAAGGAAAGTTTCAATTTTGCAATTAATGCCTTAAAAAACAACAAGTTAAGAACTTTCCTGTCGCTGGTAGGTGTGACCATTGGGATCTTCTCCATCATCGCCATACTGGCAGCGGTCGATTCTCTCAAAAAGGAGATCGAAGGCAGTATGAGCGGCTTAGACAACAGCACCATCATCATCATGAGGTTTTCATTTGGCCCAACCGACGTTCCCCGTTGGAAATGGCAGCAATTTCCCGATGTGACGTATGACGAATATCAGTATGTAAAGCGCAATATGCCCAATCTGGAAGCCGCTTCTTTCGCACTCAATGTTCCACAGGATAACATAAAATTTGAAGAGAATACCGTGTCTAATGTCCAGGTGGGAGCTATTACACATGAGTATTACGAAATTGAAGCTTTAAAACTTCAGGAAGGCCGCTTTTTTAACGAATCGGAATCGAACAGCGGTACACCCGTCATCGTTCTGGGAGATGAGATCGCCAATAATCTTTTTGGTTCTTCGGCTCAGGCTATGGGTAAGAAAGTACGATTGTACGGACGAAGGTTTACGGTCATTGGAGTGCTGGAAAAGGAAGGAAAAGGTATCTTCGGAAACTCTAAGGATACTGTAGTATTGATCCCTGCTAATATGGCGAGAAAGATCTTCGGAAATAACAATAAGAATACTTTTCCCCAAATTATAGTAAAACCCGAAAAAGGTGTTGATAACGGTGAGTTTGTCGCCATGTTAAAGCAAAAGATGCGGCTCTCCAGAGGTCTTAAGCCCGATGATATCGATACGTTCTTTATTAATCAGTTGCAGGGTTTCACAGATTTTATAGATAATATCACCGGACAAATGAATATCATGGGCCTAATCATTAGCGGATTTTCATTGCTTGTTGGTGGTTTCGGAATTGCCAATATCATGTTTGTAAGTGTAAAGGAACGAACTAACCTGATAGGAATCCAAAAATCCTTAGGGGCCAAAAATAAGTTTATCCTTCTTCAGTTCTTGTTCGAAGCAGTGATCCTTGCGGTGATCGGGGGATTGATCGGCCTCTTTTTAGTATTTATAGTTTCCATCCTGGCCTCACAATTTACAGGCGATTTCGAATTTGTGCTGTCGCCTTGGAACATGTTTATCGGTACTGCTATTTCGGCGGCCATCGGACTTATTTCCGGGATCTTACCGGCCATTTCGGCATCAAAGCTCGATCCTGTGGAGGCCATTAGAACCGGAATGTAGGATGTTTGAAGTGAATCGTGAACTGTGATTCGTGAAATGCAACTACAATTAATAGAGTTAACAGCTTATAGAATCTCTGAAACCCGCTCATTTACCCATTCCAAAAAACGCTCGTCTTCCGGAGAAAAAGGATCTGCCATATGCGAATCAATATCTATCTGTCCCACATTCACACCGTCCTTGAATAAGGGAATCACGATCTCGGCCTTAACATACATGCTGCAGGCAATGTAGTTGTTCTGTGCTTTTACATCGGCTACCACGAAATTTTCATTCGATTCGGCTACCTGTCCGCATATCCCTTTTCCAAACGGAATTACCACATGATCGGTAGGTTCACCCGCAAAAGCCCTGAGATGTAATGTGCGAGCTTCGTGATTGGCAAAATAAAAGCCTACCCAATCATAATACCCTATCGAAGCTTGTAATAACTCGCATACTTCGGTGAGTCGGTCATCCACGGATTCACTTTCGTTGGCAAGTATAGTAGTGACTTTAGGTTTTAGTTTATCGAACGGCATGATTCTTAATTTTAAGTAAATGTATTTTAAATTGTCAACAACTGCCAAAATGAAATGCTGTATTTTTGTTAAAATCTGAGGTCACATTCTTGAAGAAACTCTTTAAAAAATATAAATCAGTTATTCGTTTTATACTCCTGTTTCTGGGGGTTTATCTATTATTGAGCCTGCTGTACGGCCTTTATCTGAATTTTTCCAAAGGTGGGTTATATACTCCGGATTTTGTTACACATCTGGTTGCCAGGCAAAGCACGGCGGTGATCTCGGGCCTAAATTATAATGCAGAGATCGTTGCCCATAATACGGACCCTACCATGAAACTCATCGTAAACGGAGACTATGTAGCGCGAATCATAGAAGGGTGTAATTCGGTAAGCATCATAATTTTATTTATTGCCTTTGTGATCGCCTTTGCCCAAAAATTTAAAAAGACCGTGCTCTTTATTCTCGCGGGTTCCGTCTTGATCTATGCCATTAACATCCTAAGGATCGTAATTTTAGCTATTGCCTTATACCATTACCCCGAATATGAAAAGGTCCTGCACGGGGTCGTATTTCCGGGGTTAATATACGGCATGGTCTTCCTGCTCTGGATGCTCTGGGTAAAAATGCTTAATAAAACCGAAACTAATGAATAAACCCGTTCAGATACTTTTGGTTATTGTCCTAACGGTAGGTCTCGTTGCCATCCGAATGTTTGAGGCTGTGCTGTTCTATGATCCATTACTGGAATTCTTTAAAACCGATCATACTACACATCCCTTACCCGATCTTTCGGAAGTTTGTTTACTCTTGCATACAGGGTTGCGTTTTGTGATCAATACAGTGCTCTCGCTGGCAATTTTATGGGTGGTCTTTCAGAAAAAAGAAATATTAGAGCTTTCCGTAGTTCTTTATTTGCTATTGTTTATTGTTGCTATGATCGCCTTTTATCTTTTAATTCATTCTTCGGAAGCAGGAAATCATATGGCACTTTTCTACGTACGAAGATTCTTAATTCAACCGGTTTTTCTACTTCTTTTAATTCCTGCTTTCTATTTTCAGAAGAAATACTGAAGAAATTTATACCTTTGATCTTTCAAAAAAATAGTCATGAAGAGATATAGTCTGTACTTGCTAATCATAGGATTCACTGTTTTAGTGTCCTGTGCCGACGAAAAGAAAAATGAAGAACCTGAAATCGTCACCGTAGACACCCAGAAACCGCTTAAAAGCGATGAAGTAGCACTTCAGGGTCCCATAGATGTAGAATTCGAGGAAGAGGGCATGAAAGAGATCTTCACCAAATATATTGAAGTGAAAACGGCACTGGTGTATACAGACCCTGCCAATGCTGCTGCCAGAGCATCTCAACTTAAAAAATTGCTGGCAAAGCACAATGCCGGCTCAAATGCCATCGACGCCACTGACAATATGGTGAATGCCTCAAACATAGAAGAACTGCGCAGGGCCTTTAAGATTGTTACTAGGGAGATGGAACCCATGGTTAAAAAGGCGATCGAATCGGGGACCGTCTATAAACAATACTGCCCTATGGCATTTAATAATACCGGAGCTTACTGGTTAAGTGAAAGCAAAGACATTTACAACCCCTATTTTGGATCTAAAATGCTTAAATGTGGGCGTATAGATTCCGAGATCAAACAGAATTAATAAAAAATTAAGTATTCTGGCTTCATTTTTGAAGTATATTTGCAGTAATGAAACAACTAATTTCCATTCTCATGTCGGTCTTGCTTTTAGCGAGCAGTACCGGTATTACCTATGCGCAACATTTTTGCGGGGAGTATAAAATGCTCTCGGAAATTACTTTGGGTGAAAAGCACCTCTCCTGTGGCATGGCGATGGATATGCCAGGTTGTGAAGATGAAACGGCAGCTCATGATTGTTGTGATAACGAATATGTAAACGTCGAGACCGATAATACTTTTTCGAAAGCAACTTTCGATATCGAATTCGATAAGAATTTTGTAACAGCCTTTGTTTCGGTTTTTGTACTTCAAACTCCGGAGAATTATCCGGACAAGACTAATAACTTCGCGGATTATGATCCGCCACCCCTCGAACGGGACCTTCAGATCCTGTACGAGACCTTCCTAATTTGATCTATGTGAATTGATGATCCTTTTTACAAGGATGACTATTTCTGACTTTCTTCAGAAAAATTATTCGTTCACTTAAATCATAACTAAACATGCATTTTAAATACAGGCTTTTAGCCATACTTTCAATCCTGATCTCACAAATTGCGTTGGCCCAGGGACCTCCAATTACCGGAGATAAACCGATAATGCTGGGAGGCAATACCGTAGTGTTCAAGACCCTTACTGAGATACGGAATACCGACGAGGGCACCTTTGTTCATGTTCCCATCATGGGGCATTATGTAATCTCCTCCAACAGTTTGGTGGCGGTTCACCTTCCATACGTACATTACGATTTTTCGGACACTTCGGGAAGAGGAAGTGGAAGCACTTTGGGAGACATTAATGTACTCGGAAAATATCAATTCTATAGAAAGGATGGTACCGGGAAAACGTTCAGGATGGTTGCCAAGACCCTTCAAACACTTCCAACAGGAGAAAAGCTGGATATAGAGGGGATGAGTACCGGAGAATATTCCGGTTACTACGGAATCGTTGGAGGGTATGAATCACTCAAATTAGGAGTCTCCAATGAGGTAGGATACGAATGGTCGCCCGAAGGAGAGATGGACAAATTCGTCTATAAATTAGGCTTCGGACTTCCTCTTTTAAAACCGACGTATCCGGTGAATCAGTTGAATTTATATTTTGAATATATCAGTGAATCTTTTACCGAACTCAATGAATATCAGTTGCTCTATGCACAGGGAATTCAGTATGCTCGAAAAAGATGGACCTGGGAAGCAGCGGTACAGCTACCGCTAATTCAGGATTTTAGAGACTCAACAACACGAGATCTTAATTATGCAGTGTTTCTGGGAACACGTTATATATTTTAATAAAAACTTTTAAAAATAAATACAATGAAAAAATCAATAATTATTACAGTAATCGTAGCACTGGTAAGTGTTATGGGAGCAAATGCTCAAAAATCGATGGATCAGTTTCTTATTCAGGTCGACGGACTAGGTTGTCCGTTCTGTGCCTACGGATTGGAAAAGAAGTTCAAGGAATTTAAAGGAATTAAAGATGTGGAGATCGAGATCGAAACAGGGAACTTTTCCTTTAACTATCCTTCCGAAAAGAACCTTACCATGGATGCCGTTCAACAACAGGTAGAAAAGGCAGGTTATACACCTATCACGGCAAAGATCGTAAGAGCCAATGGGAAAGTAGAAACTTCAGGAGTTTCAGAGAGCATGGTGGCCGAAGGTGCTAAACTGGTAACCAAATCGACCGTTGTCGCCGGAAAATGCGGAATGTGTGAGGCGCGTATTCTAAAGAGTGCCAAGACGGTTAACGGGGTAAGCACAGCAAGCTGGGATAAGGACACCCAAATGCTGGAAGTTACTTTCGATTCGAACGTGGCTAATCTGGAAACCATTGAAAAGGCCATTGCAAAAGTGGGTCACGATACAAAATCGCACAAGGCTTCAAAGGATACCTACGAGTCTTTACCTGCATGTTGTCTTTACGAACGTCTGGATCAATAATTAATAAGTTTCATTCCGAAGGAGTTCAGATCTTCTTCGGAATGATTTTTTTAAAGCATTAAAAATGAAAAACCTTATCATCGCGGCAGCCGCCGTATTTACATTATTTTCCTGTAAGCAGGAAGAAAAGCCAAAGAGCTGGCAATTATCACAAACTATAATAACTGAAGGCGTAAATCCCATTGGGATCGCGCATTCGGCTGAAGGGATCTGGCTAAGTGACGGCGATCACAACAGAGTGGTACTTATCGATGAAAACGGTAAAGTGAGAAAAACGATCGATTCTTTGGATAGGCCCATGCATATCTCTTCTGAAAATTCGGAAGTTGTTATTCCCCAATACGGAAACGACCAGATCATGAGATGGAAGGAGGATGTTGTAAACATTATGGCAATTGAGGACAGTCTGGATGCTCCAGCAGGAGTGTGGCGGCGAGGTACCGAAATTGCGATTGCCGACTTCTATAACAACAGAATCTTATATTCTGAAACAGGACAGGACTGGATCTCCTTCGGAAAGGAAGGGAAGGCCGAAGGAGAATTCTACTATCCTACCGACGTACAGATAACCGAGGATCGTATCTGGGTGGCAGATGCCTATAACAACCGCATACAGGCTTTCGATAAGACCGGTAAATATCTTCAGCAAATGGGTGCCGACCAGAAGATGAATGCGGCAACCGGAATTTATGTTTCAGATATGAACGTATTTGTAACCGATTTTGAAAACGACCGAATTCTTGTTTTTGATCACCAAGGTGTTTTGCAGCAGGAGGTTTCAGAAAATATTGCAAAGCCAACCGATCTTATTCTTATCAATGACAAATTGCATGTTATTAATTACCGAAATGGTAAAATTAATGTCTTTGAATGGAAGGAAATCGTTGCCAATCCCGATGGAGAGCATGAAGATCATGACCATCATGATCACGATCATTAGATAGCGCCATTTGATATGACGCTTAAAACCTGAGACCATGAAGCACGATTATCAAATCCACGGAATGACCTGTCAAGGATGCAGACAGCACGTGGAAGATGTTTTAACCGGGATCAAAGGCGTTGCTAAGGCGTTTGTGGATCTTGAGAAGGCTGAAGCGACCATTGAGATGGATTCTCATATTCCTCTGGAGGTTTTACAGCAGGCTTTACAGGAAAAAGGCGCGCGGTATTCCATTACCTTACCGGGCCACGAACAGCAGCATATACCTCACAAAGAGAAGATGCCGAAAGGGAAAGGTACAGGGACGTATTATTGTCCCATGCATTGTGAGGGTGAAAAAACCTATGATGCTCCGGGGGATTGTCCGGTTTGTGGGATGGATCTGGTGGAAGAAGTGAGTATGATGAGAACTTCCCAAACTCAGTATACTTGCCCGATGCATCCCGAAGTAGTAAGGGATGAACCCGGTGATTGCCCCATTTGCGGTATGAATCTGGTAGCTATGGAGCCGCAGGAATCTGACGAGAACAAATCGTATAAAATTCTTCGGAGAAAATTCTGGATCGCGCTTGGATTTACGTTGCCTATATTTTTGATCGCCATGTCCGAAATGGTGCACAACAATCCGATTTACACCTGGATGCCCATGAAATATTGGAACTGGGTTCAGTTTGGATTGTCGATACCGGTTGTATTTTACGCTACCTGGATGTTTTTTGAACGAGCGTATCGTTCGGTCAAGACGTGGAATCTCAATATGTTCACGCTTATCGGGATCGGGGCTGGGGTCGCCTGGTTGTTTAGTGTCTTCGGAATGCTTTTTCCGGATATTTTCCCTGCTCAGTTTAAAACGGAAGCCGGGACGGTCCATGTCTATTTTGAAGCCGCAACCGTTATTCTCACTCTGGTGCTATTGGGGCAGCTTTTGGAAGCACGGGCACATCAGCGCACCAATTCGGCGGTAAAGGAATTACTGAAACTTGCTCCCAACAAGGCCATTCGCATTGTGAATGGTACAGAGGAGGAGATTGCTATAGATGAAATTTCCAAAGGCGATGTGTTGCGGGTAAAACCCGGAGAAAAGATTCCTGTTGACGGAAGCATCACCAAAGGAGAAACTTCGGTAGATGAGTCGATGATCTCCGGAGAACCGGTTCCTGTAAATAAGAGGGAAGGAGATGGGGTGAGTTCGGGGACCATTAACGGCAATCGTTCGTTCGAGATGAAGGCCGAAAAGGTAGGTTCGGAAACTTTATTGGCGCAGATCATTCAGATGGTAAATAACGCCAGTAGGAGCAGGGCGCCAATTCAAAAATTGGCCGATACCATTTCGGGGTATTTTGTGCCTATCGTTGTGCTTGTTTCGATAATTACTTTTGTTGTCTGGGCGATATTCGGACCCGATCCGGCTTATGTTTTTGCACTCGTAAATGCCATTGCGGTGTTGATCATTGCGTGTCCGTGTGCCTTGGGACTCGCCACACCCATGTCGGTGATGGTTGGCGTTGGTAAAGGAGCTCAGAACGGCGTATTGATCAAAAATGCCGAGGCGTTGGAAACGCTCAATAAAGTTGAGGTTCTTATTATCGATAAGACCGGCACAATTACCGAAGGAACACCGTCGGTAGAAAAAGTAGGAGTTTCTGAAGGAGGATTTTCAGAAAAAGAAGTGCTTCAATTTGTTGTCTCCTTGAACAGTTTAAGTGAGCATCCCCTGGCAGAAGCCACGGTACAACACGGTAAAATGAAAGATATAGAAGTTTTAGAGGCTACAGATTTCGATGCTGTAACAGGCAAGGGGGTTACCGGTGAAGTACACGGCAAGAAGGTAGCGGTTGGGAACCAAAAGTTAATGGAGGATGTTAAAGCTGCTGTACCCGAAAAGCTTCAAGTGGAAATCCTTCAGCAGCAAAAAAAGGGAAAAACCGTACCTATGGTGGCTGTCGATAATACGGTCGTGGGCTATGTGGTGATCTCGGATGCCATAAAAAGTACAAGTAAGGAAGCAATAGCGACACTTCAGAAAAAGGGAATAGAGGTGATCATGTTAACCGGAGACAATGAAGATACGGCAAGAGCAGTAGCGAACGAACTCAATATAAAGCATTTTAAAGCTGAAGTACTTCCGAAGCAAAAACTGGAAGAGGTAGAGAGATATCAAAAGGAAGGTAAAAAGGTTGCCATGGCCGGGGATGGGATCAATGACGCTCCGGCCTTGGCCAAAAGTGATGTAGGAATTGCCATGGGCACCGGAACCGATGTTGCCATAGAGAGTGCAGGAATTACGCTCGTTAAAGGAGACTTACAGGGTATCGTAAAGGCTTTTACGTTGAGTGAAAAGGTAATGCGAAATATTAAACAGAATCTGTTTTTCGCCCTTATCTATAATACCTTAGGGGTTCCTGTGGCCGCCGGAGTATTATTTCCCATCTTCGGAATATTACTCTCACCAATGATCGCAGCACTGGCGATGAGCTTCAGTTCGGTATCGGTTATTGCAAATGCGTTACGATTAAGATCTATACGTCTTAAATAGTATTATTATAACAAAACCTTATCAGGACTTTAAGACATTTTTGATCTGTTATCCTATACTTTTAAGAGATAACAAAAATTATATGTCATGAGAAACGAAAAATTAATACACGCACTGGGAAATTGCATCAATCATTGTAATTATTGTGCCGATGCTTGTTTAGATGAAGAAAATGTAAAAATGATGGCAAACTGTATACGTACAGACCGTGTTTGTGCCGAAGTTTGCAGTACTTTAAATCAGGTGCTTTCTACAGGTTATACCAATGTCAACGCACTAGTAAAATACTGTATCGAGGTTTGTAACGACTGTGCCGATGAATGTGGAAAACACGAGCACGATCACTGCCAGGAATGTGCAAAAGCCTGTCGTGATTGCGTTGAGGCATGCAAGGAATTTTTGGCCTAAAATAAGTGATTATTTTTTAGTTAATTTTTAGCCAATAAAATCATCACGAGTCAAATTCTGATGTACATTTACTTAGTTATTTAAATATAATTAATTATGGCAACACCAAAGTCAAACAGTAAGCCTCAAGCTAAGAAAGCTCCAAAAGCTCCAGCTAAAAAGGGTACTCAGACTGCTTCTAAAAAGAAGTAATTCTCGATGGTTTATTTCGTATAAACCTTATTAAAAAAACAAACAAGACCGCTCCTAAACAGAGCGGTTTTTATATTTTTACACAACATGAAATCCACCAAACTTTTTCTATTGTACGCCATTACCATTGTAGTGATCATTTTTGCGGTGGTTTGGAGTAGTTATATGCACGATTGGATGCTAGCCCGACCCGATGGGGGAGCGGATGTGATACGAGTAGATTTGTTTGTGCTGTATCCGCTTGTGATCACCCTGGTGGCGCTATCACTTTACAGTTTAATCCGAAAACCGAAAGATTAAGCCGTTACATTTGTCCATTTCGCTCGCTCATTAGGTTGTCGTGACAATTTGTATCCGTAGGACATCCTTACGATCTTATTCCGAACAAATCCTTACTGCGTTGTTTACGGATCTATAAAAGCACTAGTTAAGCAATTTAAACAGGTTAAGTTATTGAGGCTATTGAGCAGATATTACAGTATTACTGAAAAGACCCCGACGATTAGCCGAGGTCTTTTAAATAAGTAACTATTATTTCCAGCGTCGAAATCTGGATTTCACGCCTACATCATACCGGGCATTCCTCCGCCTCCCATTGGGGGCATCGCAGGAGCGTCTTCTTTAATGTCTACTAAAGCACATTCTGTAGTAAGGATCATTCCTGCTACCGAAGCTGCATTTTCTAGTGCGATTCGGGTAACCTTCTTAGGATCGATGATCCCGGCTTTTAGCATGTCTACATAAGATTCGGTTTTGGCATCATAACCGTAGTCCTTTTTGCCTTCCTGAACCTTGTTGATCACTACCGATCCTTCTCCTCCTGCATTTTCCACGATAGTACGCAAAGGTGATTCTATCGCTTTTGCCACGATCTGAATCCCGGTAGATTCGTCTAACGTATCTGTAGTTAATTTTTCCAGGACAGCCTTAGCGCGTACCAGTGCTACACCACCTCCGGCAACGATACCTTCTTCAACGGCTGCTCTCGTAGCGTGCAATGCATCATCCACACGGTCTTTTTTCTCTTTCATTTCTACTTCGGAAGCCGCCCCTACGTAAAGTACAGCGACCCCGCCGGCAAGTTTTGCCAAGCGCTCCTGAAGCTTCTCTTTGTCGTAATCACTGGTTGTGGATTCTATCTGCGATTTTATCTGGTTGACACGAGTCTTGATGTTACTTTTCGAACCTGCACCGTTTACGATTGTGGTATTATCCTTATCAATGGTCACGGTTTGAGCAGATCCCAACATATCTACCGTAGCATTCTCCAGAGTGAACCCGCGCTCTTCTGCGATCACGGTTCCGCCGGTTAGAATAGCAATATCTTCCAGCATTGCTTTTCTGCGGTCACCAAAGCCCGGAGCTTTTACTGCGGCGATCTTCAGAGAACCTCTAAGTTTGTTCACTACTAAAGTAGCAAGCGCCTCTCCGTCTACATCTTCAGCCACGATAAGCAAAGATTTCCCTTGTTGTGCTACCGGCTCCAGAATAGGAAGCAGATCCTTCATAGAGGAGATTTTTTTGTCGTATAAGAGGATCATCGGATTTTCAAGCTCGGTTTGCATTTTCTCACTGTCGGTCACAAAATACGGTGACAGATATCCGCGGTCAAATTGCATTCCTTCCACCACATCCACATAGGTTTCTGTTCCTTTTGCTTCTTCTACAGTGATGACCCCTTCTTTTCCAACTTTGTCGAAAGCCTTGGCGATAAGATCACCAATCTGGTCGTCGTTGTTTGCCGAAATCGAAGCTACCTGCTTGATCTTGTCGGAAGAGTTTCCAACTTTGGTCGCCTGCTTTTCAAGATCCTTTACAATAGCTTCAACAGCTTTGTCGATTCCGCGCTTCAGGTCCATAGGGTTTGCTCCTGCAGCAACGTTTTTTAATCCTTCTTTAACGATAGCCTGTGCTAACACAGTTGCCGTAGTTGTACCATCACCTGCAAGATCGTTGGTTTTGGAAGCCACTTCCTTCACCATCTGTGCACCCATATTCTCAAGTGCATCCTCAAGTTCAATTTCTTTTGCTACGGTTACTCCGTCCTTGGTCACTTGCGGAGCTCCAAAACTTTTACTGATAATAACATTTCTTCCTTTAGGTCCCAATGTTACTTTTACTGCGTTCGCCAATGCGTCTACACCGCGCTTTATGGCGTCGCGTGCTTCTACATCAAATTTTATATCTTTTGCCATTTTTAAATTACTTTAGGCTTTAAGCGGTTTGCTTTAAGCGCTGTTAACTTAGTTTTTATTTTAATGATTTTGGTGAAATTACATGGATCGACCCTTACACGATTGCAAGGATGTCGTCTTCACGCATAATGAGATAGTCTTTACCGTCCAGCTTTAATTCACTGCCCGAATATTTTCCGTACAGGACAATATCTCCTTTTTTTACGGTCATATCGTGATCTTTTTTGCCTTTTCCAACAGCGATCACTTTTCCGCGTTGTGGTTTTTCTTTAGCCGAATCCGGAATATAGATTCCCGAAGCAGTTTTGGTTTCAGCCTCCTGTGGCTCTACCAAAACCCTGTCTGAAAGTGGTTGAATTTTTAATGCCATTTTCAATATGTTTTTATATGGTTATTATTATTTTTTTGATTCTGTAATTGGCAGAAATTATGCCATTGCAATAAAACTGACATTTTGAAACAAAAAATGCCAGCTTATGACAAGCTGGCACCGATATGTTATAGGTTCACGACAGATTACTGATTGGTCTCAGGCTCTCCCGAAGTGTTGGTGTCTCCTGCGGCACCGGGTACCGGAGTTACAGGAACATTCGTAGTGTTTACAGGATCAACGTCACCGGTTCCTGTACCACCCATTAACGGGATACTGGATAACAGGATCAATACCAGCAATAAGGTTGCCAGTGTCCAGGTACTCTTGTCCAAGAAATCGGTGGTTTTTTGTACACCTCCCAGTTGCTGACTTCCGCCACCTCCAAAAGATGAAGATAGTCCGCCGCCTTTTGGATTCTGTACCATTACTACCACGACCAGTAAAAAGGCCACGAAAATAATTAAAATTAAAAATATTGTAAACGTGCTCATAATTCCTATTTAGTATTCAAATTTTTTATTGCCCGAATTTGGTCTGCAAAGAAACCACTTTTTTCGGGATATTTCAAAATTAAAATTTTATACGCCTGTAAGGCTTTCTCGTAATTCTTTTGCTGTACATAGACCTTCGCCAAAGTCTCTGTCATCAAGGCTTCAGGAGTTTGTATAAATGGTTCTGAAAGATCTTTCTGGTTTTCTTCATTTCTGGTGGGTGCAAGACGGGGACGCTTCTGAATAAATTTGTCGATCAACTCGAACTTTTTGTCCTTATCATTTTGAGCCTCCGCAGTTTCTTCAGTCTTCTGTTTCTTTGCTTCGGAAGGAGGGGTACGGTCGATGGGTGTAGCGCTGGTCAACTTTAACCATTCACTGAAAGAATGGGTGTCATCTTTCTTAAATTCTAAAGGTTTGTCGGTCTGAAGGATTTCTTCAGCATCAGAAGTTTCGGTTTTTGAGGTAACAATCTCTTTTACCGATTCTAATTTACGCTGAAATAACTCAGGATTTAATATGGCTTCGGCCTTTTTAAGCTCAGCTTTTATCTGCTTGTCAAGCTCCAAACTTACTTCTTCCGAAAGATCTTCAGTTACTACGTCCATCTTCATTACAGGGTCTTCCTGCTCCAGGATAGTCTTAGAAATTTCATTCTGTGAAAATCGTTCCGAAGTAATATAATCGAACAGCACATCACGATCTGCTGTATAGGCGGCTGTTTTCCTAAGGGCATCGTTGTATAAATAACTGTCTGTATTGTGAAGCCCTTTCAATTGCAGCGCCCGTGCGCTTTGAAAGTAGGGATATTTTTCTATCACAGCCGCCAGCTCCTCCAGATTAGAGACGTTAAATTCCTGCGGATTCGCAAGCAGATATGTATAGCTTTTTGTGTTCAAAATAAATTACCAGTTTGCCAGTGAGGCATTAAAAACATCCTGTGAAATTCGCTCAAAGATCACATTTAGCGCATCGTCCAGTTGCGATCCCGTGAGTTGCGTCCCTCCGGCATAGTCGAAATAAAAGGAAAATCGCTTCTCGAAATCCTTTTCCACATTCTTAGTATTATAAAACCGAACATTAATACTCACCGTGAGTCGGTTTTGTGCGGCCGTACTTTGTGAGGTGGCCGTAATGGGGCTGATATAGTATTCGGTGATCTCGCCTTCATACACAAGATCTCCATTGTTGTTTACCAGATCCAGGCTCGTCTGATTTAAGATAAGATCCTGCAGTTTTAGCGTAAAATCCCTCGCGATCCCCGGTTCTACAATAGGAGCATTGTTCTGAAAATAATTTACCTGATAGGTTTTTGTCGTGGAATAATCGATATCTGCTCCGGTAAACGAATAGAATTTACACCCCTGAAGTATCGTAACCAATATTAAAAGCAGGCTAAAAATTTTAAGAATCCTCATAGCGTTCCTATAGCGGTAAATTACAAATTATATTGTTTGATCTTGCGATACAGGGTACGTTCCGAAATTCCCAGTTCGTCTGCAGCATCCTTTCGTTTTCCTTTATATTTTTCAAGGGATTTTTTAATGAGTTCCAACTCCTTTTCCTGAAGCGATAAATTTTCTTCCTCCTGGATCTCTTCGGCAAAGTCGTAATTCCCTTTTTTTGTTTCTTCAGGTTTGGACGGAATATTAAGAACTTCCACATCGCTGGGGGCAGTATCATTTTCTTCATCCACTATCGCAGCCAGTTCTTCTTCACGGTTGTTTTCTTCGGAATATATCTTTTTGATCAACTTCGAATTTTCCTCTTTTACCTTTGATGCGTTTCCACTATTCATAAGTTCCAGAGTAAGTTTTTTCAAATCATTTACATCCCGTTGCATGTCGAATAACACTTTATACAGGATCTCTCTTTCACTACTGAAATCGCTTTGCTGTTTTTTGGAATTGATCACGGCCGGCAACTGACTCCCAACATCGGGCAGATAATGCCTAAGTGTGCTGTAAGTAATATTTCGATCCTGTTCCAGAACAGAGATCTGCTCGGCCACATTTCGCAACTGACGGATATTTCCACCCCAGCGATACTGAAGCAATAATCCCGAAGCGGCCTCATCTAACCGAATGGTGGGCATTTTATACTTCTGTGCGAAATCGGCTGCAAATTTTCTGAACAATAGATGAATATCCTCAGACCGTTCCCGCAGCGGAGGTAAGTTGATGTCAACCGTGCTTAAACGATAATACAGATCTTCCCTGAATTTTCCCTTTTCAATGGCCTCGACCATCTTTACATTGGTCGCTGCTACGATGCGTACATCGGTTTTTTGTGATTTTGAAGACCCTACTTTAATAAACTCGCCGTTTTCAAGAACCCGTAAAAGTCGGACCTGAGTGGGTAAGGGAAGTTCTCCCACTTCATCCAGAAAAATCGTTCCGCCGTCGGCCACTTCAAAATAACCGCTTCGGGTGGCAGTCGCACCCGTAAAGGAGCCTTTTTCATGTCCAAACAATTCACTATCTATAGTTCCTTCAGGGATAGCTCCACAATTCACGGCTATATATTTTCCGTGTTTGCGGTGAGAAAGCGAATGTATGATCTTCGGGATGCTTTCCTTCCCAACACCACTTTCCCCTGTAACCAACACCGAAATATCGGTAGGAGCCACTTGTATGGCTTTCTCTACGGCACGATTAAGCTTAGGATCGTTCCCAATAATTCCAAATCGTTGTTTTATCGCTTGTACGCTTTCCACTTTTCGAGTTAAAAGTTTAGTTATTTATTAGTTACAATTTACTTTGTCCAACTGCTTCCCCGATTAGAGTCGCACTGGTACAATCGGTTATTTTTACTTGTACAAAATCGCCCGGTTTATAGTGTTCTTTAGGAAACACAACCACCAGACTTTGCTCGCTTCTACCACTCCAGTCAGTAGTACTTTTTTTCGACTCTCGTTCTATTAGAACTTCCACAGTTTTGCCTAAAAACTGTTGAGTGCGATACGCACTGTGTTTTCTTTGCATGTCGACGATCTCGGTGAGGCGTCTTTTCTTAACGGCTTCTGGGACATCATCTTCTAGTTTTCGTGCGGCCATGGTTCCGGGGCGTTCGGAATAAGTAAACATAAATCCGAAATAATACTTTACATATTCCATCAAGCTAAGGGTATCCTGATGGTCTTCTTCTGTTTCCGTAGGAAATCCGGCGATAAGATCCTGAGAAATTCCGCAATCGGGAATAATTTCATTAATGCGGTCTATTAGTTTTATATACTCCTCACGGGTGTGCTGTCGGTTCATTTCCTTTAGGATCCTGGTGCTTCCACTCTGAACCGGTAAATGAATATGATTGCAAATGTTCTTATACTTTGCCATGGTATGCAGAACATCTTCTGTCATATCCTGCGGATTCGAAGTTGAAAACCGAATTCGCATTCCGGGCTGAGCCACGGCGACCATTTCGAGCAACTGAGCAAAATCTGTAGCAGTAGCCTGTTGCATTTCGGAGGCATTTTTAAAATCTTTTTTGAGTCCGCCGCCATACCATAAATAACTGTCCACATTCTGCCCCAGTAAAGTGATCTCTTTATAGCCTTTGCGCGCCAGATCATTTACTTCTTCCAGAATACTTTTCGGGTTTCGGCTGCGTTCTCTTCCGCGAGTAAAGGGAACCACACAAAAGGTACACATATTGTCACAACCCCGGGTGATACTTACCAATGCATTTATACCGTTGGTGTCCAGACGTACCGGAGAAATATCTCCATAGGTTTCATCTTTTGAAAGCACGACATTAACTGCGTCTCGTCCGGCTTCCACTTCCTCCAGTAGATTAGGTAGATCCTTATAGGCGTCGGGGCCAACTACCATATCTACGATCTTTTCTTCCTCCAGAAATTTACTCTTAAGGCGTTCGGCCATACAGCCTAGAACTCCTACTTTCATCTTCGGATTGATCTTCTTTACGGCATTGTATTTTTCAAGACGCTTTCTAACGGTCTGTTCAGCTTTATCACGAATAGAGCACGTATTGACGAGTACAAGATCGGCTTCCTCCATTAGTGAGGTTGTATTATAGCCTTCTTTCGCTAATATAGAGGCTACGATCTCGCTGTCACTGAAATTCATCTGACAACCATAACTCTCCAGATACAATTTTCGGGAATTAGCGCTGCTGTTTTCCAGAACCAGGGCTTCACCCTGCTTTGTTTCATCTATGATCTTCTCTTCCATACGGTACATCGAGGTATTCGTTGTTTCCTTTTCGTCAATAATAACGCCAGCTTGCGCATGGGCGGATGCAAAGATACAATTTAATTGACGTTTATGACAAATTGACAGGTAACTTTTTAGTATTTTTAACTACCTATGTAACAAACCAACTACTATGACCGAAAACCAGTTAAAATCGAAAATTGAAAGATCTTCGGCTCCAGATTTTGGAGATATTTTGTCGAAAAGTTTTGAACTTTTTAAAAAGTCATGGGAACAAACTCTGTATCATGCTTTGGTGACCGTAGCCGTCGTCCTGCCGGTAATAATTATTACCTATATTCCATATGTCCTCTTTATTTTTTATTTATCGAGTGTTGAAAATGCTGGCCACTACAATGAGTTCAATTATATGGATCAACATGATCCCGAGCTCGTAATTCCTATGCTTATAGTGTATTTTCTTATAGTCTTTCTCGTAATATTGTTGGTTCAGGCCATTGCCTACGGAATTATTGCGCATTACTTTAAGGTCTTGAAAAAGATAGACACAGGATCATTGGAGGAGACGGGAGGGTATTTTTCCTGTCTTAAGGGCAATTATATGAAACTATTTGTAATGTCATTGGCAACCTTCGGAATCTCGATTCTCGCAACCCTGCTGTGCTTTTTTCCAATCATTTATGTAATGGTCCCACTTCAGTTAATTGTTGTGTTCTTTGCCTTTAATCCCGGATTGTCGGTTTCCAGTGTAATAAAAATGAGTTTTAAGTTGGGAAATAAATATTGGTTGACAATATTCGGACTCATAATAATTTCGAGCATGATCGCTCAAATTGGGATTTTATTGTGTTTTGTGGGCCTCTTTTTTACTGCCTATTTTGTACATATACCCATGTATTACGTATATAAGGATACTATTGGATTTGAAGATCCAACAGATAAAAACTTACTTGAAACAGATCTATAAGTCCTTCTTTTTGTGATTAGTAGTTTTTAGGATTTCTATAAGCGCCTCTTTTTCATCGCCCCATCCTTCTATATGAGTGTTGTCATGTGAATCGTAATTTCTGAACCAGCTTTCTAAAACGGATAATGCTTCGGGGTATTTATAAGAAAATTCAGAGAATGTTACCGCATCCATAGTGCGTTTTTCTTTTTCGGCGGGAATACATATCACCTTAAAATCTGCTTCACCATTATCAATAAGTCTCAATACAGCAATGGGAATGGCTTCTAAAATAGTGCCTGTGGGAAGTGCCTCGCAAATTACCATAACATCCAGCGGGTCTCCGTCACCACCCTTCGCAGGATCTGAGTAAGTGGCCGCAATAAAGCCGTAATTACCGGGATAGGGTAAATAGGAAATCACTCTGTCTCCACCGTCACGCTGATCGGTTACAAATTCCTTTTCGATCTTATTATACTCGATCTTTTTATTTGTTCCTGCCGGAATTTCAATAATGCAGTTCACCATTGCGGTGTCCGAGAATGTTGAAAGTGTTGAGATTTTTTCAGCAGGACTGCAGTTAAAAAACAAAAACGCACTTATCACCAGCCACGGTAAGGAAGACAGATGCTCCTGAAAGTATATCTTTCGGGAAGTGAATTTAAACGTGCTTTTCCTTTTGTTCTTCATTGTTAATCAGTGCTAAAAAAATCACTTGAATCAAGGTAGTCAATTATAAAAAAACGCGTGTTAATGAAAGCCTAAATTAAGTCGCTCAAGCGGTGAATTAAAAAAAACACATACTTTTGTAGCCCAAACAAAATAAAATATGGCTAAGAATTTAGTGATCGTAGAGTCCCCCGCGAAGGCAAAGACCATAGAGAAGTTTCTCGGCAAAGATTATAAAGTTACTTCCAGTTTTGGTCACATCGCCGATCTCCCATCCAAAGAACTGGGTGTGGATACTGAAGGAGATTTTACACCTAAATATATTGTGCCCAGTGATAAGAAAAGCCTGGTAAAAGAACTGAAGTCTTTGGCAAAGAAAGCCGATATGGTATGGCTAGCCAGTGATGAGGATAGAGAAGGAGAGGCTATCGCCTGGCATCTTGCCGAAACATTGGACCTTAAGGATGAAAAGACCAAACGCATCGTTTTCCATGAGATTACAAAATCTGCTATTTTAAAAGCCATTGAGAACCCAAGAAAGATAGACTATAATCTCGTAAACGCCCAGCAGGCACGTCGTGTATTAGACAGGTTGGTAGGTTATGAGCTCTCTCCTGTTTTATGGCGAAAGGTTAAAGGCGGACTCTCTGCCGGACGTGTACAGTCGGTTGCTGTTAGACTTATCGTGGAGCGCGAACGAGAGATCGAAGCGTTTACTCCTGTAGGATCGTATAGAATTGATGCCGAATTCACCACATTGGAAGGAAGCAAATTCAAAGCGAAACTTCCTAAGAATTTTGAAACCGAACAAGAAGCCCGCGACTTTTTACAAAAAAACCTCAATGCGTCCTATTCAGTTTCAGAGCTGGCTAAAAAACCCGCTAAAAAATCTCCGGCACCTCCGTTTACCACGTCGACCTTACAACAGGAAGCTTCCAGGAAATTATATTTTTCAGTAGGAAAGACAATGACCATCGCTCAAAAGCTTTACGAAGCCGGTAGCATTACGTATATGAGAACCGATAGCGTAAACTTGTCCAACGACGCAAAGGCTGCTGCTCAGAAAGAAATAGAATCGTCCTATGGCAGTAATTACAGTCAGCCACGAAATTTCAAAGGCAAATCGAAAGGAGCTCAGGAAGCTCACGAAGCCATCAGGCCAACAGATATGTCGTTGCATACCATAGAAGGAGATTACGATCAAGCCAGACTGTACGATCTTATATGGAAGCGCACCATTGCTTCTCAAATGAGCGATGCCAAACTGGAACGGACCAATGTGAAGATTGGAATTACCTCTTCGGAACAAGTTAATGAGAATTTTGTGGCGAATGGTGAAATGATAAAGTTCGACGGATTCCTGAAAGTATATCTGGAAGGTACCGATTTTGAAGAAGAAGAGCAGGAAGGAATGTTACCGAATCTTTCTAAGGGAGATGCTTTAGAGAATAATTACGTAACCGCAACACAACGCTTTACACGTCCGCCTTACCGCTATACCGAAGCATCTTTGGTAAAGCAACTGGAGGAACTGGGTATTGGGCGTCCGTCTACATATGCTCCTACTATTTCTACCATCATTAATCGGAATTACGTGGAAAAGGGAACGGTAGAAGGCGTGGAGCGAAACTATCTTCAGCTAACACTTGAAAACGATGCTGTAAAAGAGAAAACCCTTACCGAAACCGTAGGTAGTGATAAAGGGAAAATGGTTCCAACCGATATTGGGATGATCGTGAATGATTTTCTGGTAGATCACTTCGGAAACATACTCGATTACAATTTTACGGCGAAGGTAGAAGAGGATTTTGATGATATAGCAGAAGGAAAAGAAGAATGGACAAAAATGATGAAGGATTTCTACGGAAAATTTCATCCCCGTGTTGAAGATGTTCAGGAAAATGCAGATCGCGAAAGCGGCGAACGAATTTTAGGTGAGGATCCCGAAACCGGTAAACCCATTTTGGTAAGATTAGGAAAATACGGTCCTATGGCTCAAATAGGTGATCCGGAAGATGAAGATAAAAAATTTGCCAGTCTGCGCCCCGACCAGCAATTACATCTGGTTACTTTTGAGGAGGTAATGGACCTGTTTAAACTTCCCAAGACTCTGGGTGTATACGACGGAGAAGAGGTTGAGGTGAATAATGGTCGCTTTGGTCCCTACGTTCGACTTGGGAAGAAGTTTATTTCGTTGCCAAAGGGAGTGGACCCGTTAGATGTGGATATGGCTATGGCGAAAGAGCTGATCGAAGAAAAGAAAAAGGCCGATGCACCTATATATATGTATGAAGGATTGCCGGTTCAGAAAGGGAAAGGTAGATTTGGTCCTTTTATAAAATGGAATAATATGTTCATTAACGTGAACAAGAAATACGACTTCGATAATCTTTCCGAGGCAGACATTGAAGAACTTATAGAAGCCAAGAAGCAAAAAGAGATCGATAAGCTCATCAACGAATGGCCGGAAGAAGGGATAAGGCTTGAGAAGGCGCGATGGGGTCGATTTAACCTTATAAAAGGTAAAACCAAGGTAGAATTGCCAAAATCAACCAAGGCAGATAAGATCACATTGGAGGAGGCACAGGCGTTACTCGAGAAAAAGGCTCCTAAAAAGAAGACAACCCGTAAGAAGACAACTACCAAGAAAAAATAATGATAGAATTTCTCTCTCCTGTCTCTAAATCAGTTATCGCCCACAGGGAGGTATTGCCGCCCGGTGTATTGGGAAAGCAAATAAAGATTCATAAAACAGCCGGAGACCTTCCCGACATTGGGAATGCAAAATTTGCCCTGCTTGGAATTAAAGAAAACCGTAATGATATCAATTTTATGGGTGAAAGTTTGTCTTTTGATGCTTTCAGAAAGACATTTTATGCGCTCTTCCCCGGAAACTGGAATCATTCCATAGTGGATCTTGGTGATATTGAAAAAGGCGAAACGGTTGAAGACACCTATTTTGCGGTGAAAACTGTGCTTGCAGCGCTGCATGCAAAAAGAATTATCCCATTGGTGCTTGGAGGGAGTCAGGACCTCTTATATGCGCAGTACCGGTCGTATGACGATAATGGATCCATGGTAAATCTGGTGAACATCGATCGCAATTTCGATCTTGGCGATGCCGAAAAGGAGATCTCGAATGCATCCTATGTAGGGAAGATCATCGTAGACAAGCCATACAACCTATTTAATTATTCAGCGTTGGGGTATCAATCCTATTTTAATCCGCCTCAGGAGATCGCGTTGATGGATAAATTATATTTTGATGCCTATCGTTTGGGCGAATTAACTACCGATATAACGCTGGTAGAGCCTATTATGCGGAATGCAGATATAGTCGCTTTGGATGTTGCTGCAATAAAAAGCTCAGAATTAAGTTATAAAAATAGTGCAAGTCCCAACGGCTTTGACGGCCGGGAGATTTGTGCGATAGCACGCTATGCAGGAATAAGTAACCGCGTGAGCTCCTTTGGGATCTACGAATTGAAAGATTATACATCTGCAGAAAGTGCTGCCATGCTAATAGCACAAATTCTATGGTATTTTGTAGAAGGGGTGAATTTTAGAGTGGCCGATGAGGATTTTGATAATGAATCGCATTACACCACGTATAAGGTACCTGTTGACGAAGAGGTGCTTGTTTTTAAGAAAAGCAATAAAACGGGCAGGTGGTGGATAGAATTGCCTTTTATTTCAAATGTTAATAATAAATTAAAAAGAAGAACGTTATTACCTTGCACTTATGGCGAATATTTGGGTGCAACAAATCAGGAAATTCCTGAGAGGTGGTATAAAGCCCGCCGAAAGAATGAAGTGTGACCAAACAAACTAAGTAAAACTAAGGTTTAAGGGTTTTTTAAGAAAATTGTTGTTTTTTTAAAATTTTATAAATAGGTTTACGCCCTTGAATCTCGAAAATTTAACCTAAATACCTATGAAGAAGTTTATTGCATTCACTGCGATTGTTGCCTTTTTATTCAGTTGTAACTCCGGAGACAGAGGAGAACTGGTTGGAGCAAAAGGTAAAAAATGGTATCCACAAAAACCTTATGGTATGACACTTATCCCTGGTGGTTCGTTCATCATGGGTAAATCTGACGATGATTTTGTAGCGGTTAATGACGCGCCAACAAAAACAGTAACGGTTCGTTCCTTCTACATGGACGAAACTGAAATTACCAATGCCGAGTACAGACAATTTGTGAATTGGGTTCGCGATTCGACGGTTCGACTAAAACTGGCTATTCTAGCCGATGAGGTTGGGGCAACTCCCGGAGACGGAGGAATTGGAGAATTTGCTTTTGTAGATCAGGAAAATGAAGAAATGACTGCCTGGGAGCAGTATAATTACGATAACTATTATGGAATGGGAGAGGATTATTATGCCGGTAGAAAGATCAACCGGGATATAGATCTAATATGGGATACTTCTGAATATCCGGATGAGTATTATTCTGAAGTGATGGATACCATGTACATTCCGGCTGAAGAAGCCTACAACGGGCAGCGTACCATCGATGTTGAAAAACTGAAATTCCAGTACACCTATATGGATATCCAGTCGGCAGCACGAGATAAAAGCAAAAGAAGAAAGGATTTTATAAAAAAAGAAGAAGTAAATATCTATCCCGATACTACAGTTTGGATAAAAGATTTCAACTATTCTTACAATGAGCCTATGCACAACGATTACTTCTGGCACGAGGCTTATGGGGATTATCCGGTAGTAGGAGTGAACTGGAAGCAGGCGAAAGCGTTTTGCGCCTGGAGAACCTTATATAAGAATGCATATCAAAAATCCAGAAACCGTAACCATGTAAACTCTTTCCGTCTTCCCGGTGAAGCAGAATGGGAATATGCAGCGCGTGGCGGACTGGAATCTGCTACATTCCCGTGGGGAGGGCCTTATGCTAAGAACGACCGTGGTTGTTTTCTGGCAAACTTTAAACCCCTACGTGGTGATTATGCAGCAGATCAGGCTTTATACACTGTAGAAGCCGATGCCTACGAGCCAAATGACTATAACCTCTACAACATGGCTGGTAACGTGAGCGAATGGGTAGCTTCATCTTATGATGCTGCAGCTTATGAGTATACTTCAACAATGAACCCTAACGTGAACGACGATACCAATATGCGTAAAGTTGTTCGTGGTGGATCCTGGAAGGATGTAGCATACTTCCTGCAGGTAAGCACACGTGACTATGAATATGCAGATTCTGCACGGAGCTATATCGGTTTCAGAACTGTTCAGGATTACATGGGTACAGACGTTGTATTAAATGAAAAACTTGGAGACGCTCGATAAGAACGATTTTCAGAACTAAATAAATCAAAACCTTAAAACTTACTTAACTTAACTAAAAACTATTGTATTATGGCACAATCAAGATCATCAAAGAAATTATTTAATATGGCCTACGGCCTTGGGGCGTCTATCGTAATTTTAGGAGCTTTATTTAAGATCCTTCACTGGGAATTAGGTCCCTTAAACGGTGGATTGCTTTTGGCAATTGGTCTTATTACTGAGGCGATCATTTTTGCTATCTCTGCTTTCGAACCTGTTGAAGACGATTTAGACTGGTCTCTTGTTTACCCTGAATTGGCCGGAGGTATGGCAGGTGACAAGAAAAAGCAACCACAGGATGCCGAAGGATTATTGTCTAAGAAATTGGATGAAATGTTGAAGGATGCAAGAATCGATTCTGAATTGATGTCCAGCTTAGGTGAGAGTATCCGTTCTTTTGAAGGTGCCGCTAAAGGTATGCAACCAACTGCTGAAGCAATGAGCTCTACGAAGAAGTATAGCGAAGAAATGGCCTTGGCCGCTGCTCAAATGGAATCATTGAACAGCTTATACAAAGTACAGGTTGAATCAACAAGCCGTCAGACAGAAGTTAACGAGCGTGTTGCTGAAAACGCAGAACAATTGAAACAACAAATGGAGCACTTGGCTACCAACCTGTCTTCTCTTAACGGAGTTTACGGAGGTATGCTTTCCGCAATGACCAATAGAAATTAATAAATTTCCATTAGACACTTTTATTAACTAAACTAAACTAAAAGAACATGGCTAAAGGAAGTTTATCACCAAGGCAGAAGATGATTAACCTGATGTATCTGGTTTTCATCGCGATGCTTGCATTAAATATGTCCAAGGAGGTTTTATCGGCCTTCGGACTTCTAAACGACAAAATAGCAACGGCAAACGCTGAGACCGAAGCACGTAATATGGCTTTTATGGATGGTCTTAGTACAAAGGCATCCGATGAGCCTGCTCAGTATGCGGCAGTCTACGCTAAGGCACAGGAAATTGAAACGGTATCCAATGAATTGGACTCGTACTTGACTACTTTGAAAAGTAACGCCATTAAAGATCTTAAGGATCCAACAGATTATGAAGTAATGGACAAACCAGATCACTTCGATCGGTTATTCTTTACTGGAGATAAGTATAAAGCTGAAGGACAAGAATTCATCGATAAGATGAACGAGTACCGAACCAATATGATTGCGATTCTTTCTGATACTGCTGTGGCCAAGAAAGTAGCAGGGGTGGAAGAGATCAAAAAATCTCTTGAAAGTAACTTTTCAACCGAAAAGGAAACCAACAGAGACGGTAAGGAAATTGAATGGTTGAATTATAACTACGAAGGTTTTCCATTGATCGCATCACTTACTAAGCTTACACAGCTTCAAGCCGATGTTAAGAATACAAAAAGTGAACTTTTGTCAAAGATGTTATCCGGTCAACAAGCTGCGGCCCTTTCATTTAGTAACTATTCTACGATAATGGATGTTGAAAAATCGGCTTATTACGCCGGTGAAACTTTTAACGGAGCCATTTTACTGGGTCGAACCGATGCCAGTACTGTGCCGCAGGAAGTAAATCTAACCTTAGACGGCCGACCACTTACCGAAGGACAATACAGTGTTCAAGGCGGTAGAGTTGTACTGAATATTGGCGCTGGTAGCCCGGGAGATCATAAAATTGAAGGAACTCTGGTATATGGTGAAGGCGGTGAAAAAGTTGAAGTACCTGTAAAAACAGGATTCGCAACGATTTCAAAACCAAACTCAGCAGTTATATCTGCAGACAAAATGAATGTGGTTTACCGTGGTGTAGACAACCCAATGACGGTTTCTATCCCTGGTATTCCTGATAATAACGTAAATGCATCAGCTGCCGGTTTAAGTAAAGTTTCTGGTAGTAAATATGTAATGCGTCCTGGATCGGGTCGTGAGGTTACAATCACGGCTAGTGGTACTTTGCCAGATGGGCAAAGAATAAGTACTCCGGCGGTATTCCGTATCAAGGATATCCCACCACCGGTAGGAGCTATCCGTGGAGAAACAGGGATCGTACGTATGCAACGTCAGGGACTTGAGATCTCGACAGTATCGGCGGTTTTACCCGACTTCGATTTCGACGTAAATCTTAATGTAACCGGATTTAGCTTTAAAGTTTCCGGACAGCCTACGGTAATCGTAAGTGGAACCCGATTGGATTCTGCAGCTAAAGGCGCATTGCGTAGAGCCAAAAGAGGAGATGCAGTTCAAATCTTTGATATCAATGCAAAAGTTCAGGGTAGTTCGGTAGTCTTGAAAAAGACCGCTCCCGTAATTATTGAGCTTACAAACTAGAATATAAATTTGTTTTTTATGACGTATAGAAATGTTGTTTTAAGTGTTTTTGGTCTGTTGATGACCGGGTTTGCGGCTAACGCACAACTCAACATCCTCAATGCCAAAGCACCTGATGAGATAGGCAAAAAGACGGAAGCGCAAATTGCCTACGATAATGATGAGCCGTTACCATACGGCTATACCGACGAGCGTGATGTACTTTGGTCAAGAACACTTTGGGAGATCATCGATCTTGACGAACGTGTAAACTTCCCGTTGTACTATCCTATTGATACCAACAACATTGGTTCCGAAAGACGTTCTTTATACGATGTGCTTGTTAAGGCCATTAAGGACGGAAAGATCGAACACGTATACGCCGATTCTTATTTTACTGAAAAGCGTACCTTGGGCGACCTTGAAGCTTCTTTGGTGTACAGTGATACTACCGACCTTGGTATTGAGCAATTAAATGCAGAAGGAACCGTAGATCCTCAATACATTCGTAAATTCAATTTGGATGCAGGTGATGTTGAAGAATGGCGAATTAGAGGTATCTGGTATCTTGACAAGCGTCAGGGCGAATTAAAATACCGATTGTTAGGTATTTGCCCGGTAGCGAACGAAGCGCGCTCTAAGGCCTTCCCTGATGATCCAATCGACAGTAAAGTTGAGTTGTTCTGGGTATGGTTCCCGGGAGCACGTAAGGCGCTTCATGAAGCTAAAGCGTTTAACCGTAGAAATACGTCGCAACCCATTTCATTTGATCACCTCTTAAATTCGCGTCGATTCCACGCTGTGGTTTATAAGGAGGACAATGTACAAGGCGACCGTGAAGTTAGTGACTACATCAACGACAATGCCTTGATGCAGCTCCTGGAATCTGATCGTATAAGAGAACAAATACGAAATATTGAAATAGATATGTGGAATTACTAAATTCTACTACTGATCGTATCAAAAACCCTCTTGTGTAACGCAAGAGGGTTTTTTCTTTAATCCCTAAGATCCCGCCACAAAGGTTCTTTATATCTTTACATCGTGCAGCAACTGGATTACATCGTGGTAGGTTTAGGAATTGGCGGACTCTCCTTCTGTGAGCAACTACGTCGACACCATAAGAAGTTTGTAGTTATTGATGCCGCAATGAATCCTGCTACTGCAGTTTCCGGGGGGGTGATCAATCCGGTAGTGCTAAAGCGATTTACTCCGGTGTGGCAGGCTGATGAATTTTTAAGCGCAGCCCAGCCCTTTTATAAACACCTTTCGCAATTGCTGGACCTTAAAATAATAGATCAAACCCCGATCTTGAGAGTGTTTAATTCTGTGGAAGAACAGAACGACTGGACCATCGCCGGCGATAGACATCAATTAGCTCCGTTTATTTCTTCTGAGATCATTTCAAATAAAAACAGCAATCTTAATGCCCCTTTTGGCCTCGGAAGAGTAAACGCTGGGTATAGACTACAAACCTCGCAAATGCTTCGGCGGTATGCCGATTTTCTTTTGAAGACCCAACAGCTTATAGCTGAAGAATTGGATCATTCGCAACTCATCGAAGCGGGGAATGGTATACGTTACAAGCATTTTTCGGCCAGAAAAATCGTATTTGCAGAAGGCTTTTCAGCATTGCGTAATCCGCTCTTTCCAAAACACCTCATTATTCCGAACAAAGGAGAATACATTACCATACAAGCACCTCAACTTAAGCTTGAGGATATTGTAAAGGGAGCTATGTTTGTCATTCCGCAGGGAAGGGATGAGTACAAGGTGGGAGCAACTTTTAATCGCGACGATATTTCGGAACGTAACTCGGAAGAGGCGAGGAAACTAATAGAGATCCACTTAAAGAAGCTGCTTAATTGTGAGTTTACAGTTGTGGATCAGATGTCGGGCATACGACCCACAACCAAAGATCGCCGTCCCTTGCTAGGAACTGTCACTACTCCCGATATTGCTTTTTTAAATGGTTTGGGAGCACGAGGTTTAATGATGGCACCCTTGCTGGCAGAACACTTGTACAAACATCTGGAGGAAGGCGCAGAATTACCCGTTGAAGTAAACTTAAAAAGATTTTTATAGGAGTTAAGGCTAAACGCTTAGTCGGTAACTTTATTCCTGTCGAACTTTAAAAAGAAATTGATCCAGATATTTCGCGACAGTCTCAAAATTACAGGTAATAAGAGCACCAATGTACCCACGATAAAGAAGAAGGTGGCCGTACGTTCCATTCCCAGTATTAAAAATGAGATCACAAATGCCGCTACTGCGATCGCCACACCTACGGCATAGCTTACATACATGGCCCCATAGAAGAACGAAGGTTCAATTTTAAATTTAGTATTGCAGTGAGAACAGCGCTCGTGCATTTTTAAGGTTTCTGTAAGCAGGTAGGGGTTGCGCTTCACATACATATTACCTTCATGACACACAGGGCATTTTCCGGTAAATATGCTGTAAAGTTTAGTGCCTTTCAAGAAATTCATCGCAGGTTTTTATAGGAGTACAAAATTAAGCATCTTTGCAAAAATTTTAAGGGATTTCATGTTAAACATTCACAACTTATCGGTTTCCTTTCAGGGGGATTACCTCTTTGAAAAAATTACCTTCCAGTTAATGCCGGGAGATCGGGTTGGGCTCGTTGGAAAGAACGGCGCAGGAAAATCGACCTTACTTCGTATTATTTCAGGGGAACAGGAATACGACGAGGGACAAATTGCGACCGATAAGGAGATTTCTATAGGATTTCTCAAGCAGGATATCGATTTTACCAAAGGAAGAACGGTGTTGGAGGAATCCTATGAAGCTTTTACCGTGATCAAATCATTGGAAAAAAAGCTGGAAAAGATCAATACACAGCTGGCAGAGCGTACCGATTACGAAAGTGACAGCTACCATCAATTAATGGTGGATCTCAATGAGATTCAGCATCAGTATGAAATTCACGGCGGATATAATTATCAAGGCGAGACCGAACGCATACTGCAGGGGCTGGGGTTTCAGCGTGAGGATTTCAATAAATTAACCGAAACCTTTTCCGGAGGTTGGCGTATGCGAATAGAACTTGCAAAGCTCTTACTTCAGAATAATGACATATTGCTGTTGGATGAGCCTACCAACCACCTGGATATCGAATCGATACTGTGGCTGGAAGATTTTCTGAAAAATTATCCGGGCGTGGTCGTCGTGGTTTCTCACGATAAGATGTTTCTCGATACCGTTACCAACCGTACCATTGAGATCTCCCTAGGAAAGATCTACGACTACAACAAACCCTACACAAAATATCTGGTACTTCGCAACGAAATGCGGGAGCAGCAGCTGGCCTCTCAGAAGAATCAGCAAAAACAGATCGAACAGACCGAAAAACTCATTGAAAAATTTCGGGCTAAAGCGAGTAAAGCCACTATGGCGCAATCACTCATCAAGAAACTCGACAAAATAGACCGGATCGAGGTTGATGAAGATGATAATAGCGTAATGACCTTAAATTTCCCGGTCTCGGTTACCCCCGGAAAGGTGGTTATTGAAGCAGAAGCTGTTTCTAAGAGTTACGGCGATAAAGAGGTGCTGCGCGACATTAATCTCATGATAGAACGGGATAGCAAAACGGCTTTCGTTGGGCAAAACGGTCAGGGGAAATCCACGCTGGCAAAGATCATTGTGGGTGAGATAGCGCACGGGGGAAAACTCAAGTTGGGACATAACGTACAAATCGCATATTTTGCTCAGAATCAGGCCGACCATCTTGATGGTACAAAAACCGTTTTGGATACGATGATCGACGCCGCTAACGAAAAGAACCGCAGCAAGGTGCGGGATATATTGGGTGCATTTTTATTCAGGGGAGACGAAGTTGAAAAATATGTGCGGGTGTTGAGCGGGGGAGAGCGAAACCGTCTGGCGCTGGCAAAACTTTTACTACAGCCGTTCAACGTGCTTGTCATGGATGAGCCTACCAACCACCTCGATATAAAATCGAAGAATGTATTGAAGGAAGCATTGAAGAATTTTGAAGGAACTTTGATCCTGGTGTCTCACGATAGGGATTTTCTTCAGGGATTGAGTACGAAGGTATACGAATTTAAGGACCATAAGATCAAAGAATATTTGGGTGATATCGAGTATTTCCTTGAGCAGCGAAACCTTCAGAATTTAAGGGAAGCCGAAAAACGTTCGGTTTCAGAAAAAAAGGAAAAACCCAATGAAACCGGTGGCAAACAGTCTTATGAGAATCAGAAAAAACTAAAATCCTTTCAGAATAAGCTCAGCAAAATTGAAGCCGGCATCAATAAACTGGAACGGGAGATCAAGGAAATTGATGTGGAACTCGCCGTGAATTACGACCAAACCATTGCACAGCCTAACTTTTTTGACAGTTATCAGGCCAAGAAAGACCAGCTGAATGCCCTTATGGAAGAATGGGAAGACGTATCAGTGAAATTGGAGCGAATTAAGGACTAAATTAATTTATTTAAGAAACTTTTAACTACTCCCGATTAGACGCTTCTTATTTTTGAAAGTCTTAACTACAGTAATTACAACCAAATGCGAAATATCCTACTCTTTGCCATAGGAGCGATCCTTATTGTTGCCGCTATTTTTGCCGCCAACGCTATTATTGACAGCAATACGCAAACTCGACCGCCTGCCGAAAAAATTATAAAAACGGTCTATACCGAGGTGGTTACCAATACAACGATCCCTATCATCATCCCGGCAAATGGCAATCTGGTGGCGAAGAATCGCCTTGAATTGTATTCAGAAGTACAGGGAATCTTCCAATACAGTTCCCGTGATTTTAAGGCCGGACAGACTTATAACAGGGGCGAAACCCTACTGCGGATCAATTCTTCGGAATATTACGCGTCGGTTCAGGCCGCAAAAAGCGATTTTGTCAATCTCATCACTTCACTAATGCCCGATTTGCGATTGGATTACCCTGAAGCTTTTCCGAAGTGGGAGCGCTATCTAAACAACTTCAACATCGATCAATCTACACCTGCATTACCGGAGATCACTTCCGAAAAGGAAAAATATTTTATCACCGGCCGCGGAGTTTTTTCTTCATACTACAGCGTAAAAAATCTGGAACAACGTCTTGGAAAATACAGTATCACGGCTCCGTTTAACGGAGTGCTTACCGAAGCTCTGGTGACCCGAGGTACCTTGATCCGTTCCGGACAAAAATTAGGTGAATTTATAGATACTTCTGTCTATGAAGTGGAATTAGGCATCGCCAAGAATTTCAGTGATCTGCTAAAAGAAGGAGAAAAAGTGTCGCTTACCGCTTTAGAAGGAAGCAAGACCTACACAGGGACAGTTAGCCGTATAAACGGCAGGATCGATCAGACCACACAAACTATCAAAGTTTTTGTCGAAGTACAGGGAGATGATCTTAAGGAGGGGATGTATATGGAAGCCATGCTGGAAGCCCGCGAGGAGCCTAATGCCATTAAAATAGCCAGAAAATTGTTGGTCGACGAGCGGGAGATCTTCATTGTGAAAGACAGTATACTTGAAGTAATGACGGTAGATCCGGTATATTTTTCCTCAGAAGAGGTAGTGCTAAAAGGAGTACCCGATGGTACCGAGATACTGTCCCGCACCGTTCCGGGCGCCTATGCCGGTATGCTCGTTAAAATAGGTAATGAGAGCACGACCCAACAAGCAGATTCCACTCTAAAAACGACCGAATAGCATGCGAAAACTCATCGCTTATTTTATTAAATACGAAGTTGCCGTAAACGTATGTATCCTTGCGTTTATCATTTTTGGGGTCATTGGGATGCTCCAGCTGAAGTCGTCCTTCTTCCCGCTGGCAGAATCGCAGATCATTCGAATCAATATCAGTTATCCCGGAGCCGCACCCGAAGAGATCGAAGAAGGAGTGGTGCTCAAGATCGAAGACAATCTTAAAGGGCTTATTGGTGTAGATCGTGTTACATCGGTATCCCGAGAAAATGGAGGCAATATCACTGTCGAGATCGAAAGCGATGAGAACATAGACCTCATGCTTTCCGAAGTAAAGAACGCCGTAGACCGGGTGCCCAATTTTCCCACCGGTATGGAACCTTTGGTGGTAGCCAAGCAGGAGAATATCCGTCAGACCATAGACTTTGCCATAAGTGGGGAGGGGGTGAACCTAAGTTCCCTGAAACAGATCGGGCGTCAGGTGGAGAACGACCTTAGAGGCATGGACGGGATCTCCCAGATCGCAGTTTCGGGTTATCCGGAAGAGGAAATAGAGATCGCCGTTCGGGAAAATGACCTGCTTGCATACGACCTTACCTTCGCAGAAGTTGCGGCGGCCGTTTCTCAGGCCAATATCCTTACCACAGGTGGAAACATTAAGACCAACGCCGAGGACTATCTAATACGCGCTAATAACCGCTCCTACTACGGAAATGAGCTCAATAATCTGGTGGTAAGGGCTAAGCAGGATGGTACGGTAGTTCGATTACAGGATGTAGCCACGGTTAGGGATCGTTTTTCGGAAACTCCCAATGCGTCCTACTTCAACGGAAACATTGCGGTAAATGTAGAGATCACCAACACCAATAGCGAAGATCTTATTTCAACTGCCGAACAGGTTAATGAATATATCGAGATATTCAACGAAAAGCATACCGGGGTGAAGATCGACGTTGTGAGTGATTCCTCCATACGATTGCAACAACGAACCCAATTGCTCCTTGAAAACGGGGCTGCCGGGATTCTTCTTGTTCTCTTATTTCTGTCCTTTTTCCTGAATACTCGCCTGGCGTTCTGGGTGGCGCTGGGACTTCCTATTGCATTTCTTGGGATGTTTATTTTTGCGGCCAATTTCAATGTTACCATCAATGTGCTTTCTCTGTTTGGGATGATCATTGTCATTGGTATACTGGTGGACGACGGGATCGTTATTTCAGAAAACATCTATCAGCATTACGAGATGGGTAAAAGTCGTGTACAAGCGGCAATAGACGGTACCATGGAGGTGCTGCCTGCTATTGTCTCTGCTATTATTACTACCGTATTGGCCTTTTCGACCTTTTTATTTCTGGAAGGTCGTATTGGGGAATTTTTTAGTGAAGTGTCTACCATCGTCATTTTAACGCTGGTTGTTTCACTGGTAGAGGCACTTATCATTCTTCCGGCACATATTGCACATTCCAAGGCCCTGTTAAAGCAGGATCCCAATAAAAAAAGAAAGGGACTGGACAAATTTCTGTTTAGTCTGCGAAAATTCAACGAATACGGCGATCGTTTTATGCGATACTGCCGAGATAACATCTACAGTCCCACCTTGCGCTTTGCGCTGCGACAACGTTTTTTAACCTTTGCCATTTTACTTACCCTAATGATCCTTACCATAGGTTGTTATAAGGGAGATATCATAAAGCAGGCATTCTTTCCGCGTATCGCAAGTGACCGGGTGAGTATCGACTTGCTCATGCCCGAAGGAACCAATCCTAAGATCACCGATTCTATCATTACCATGGTAGAAAGTGCGGCATGGCGGGTGAATGAAGAATATACGGCAAAGCAGACCGGAAACAAGCAGGTGGTTGAGAATATCATCAAACGTGTTGGTCCGGGGAATAACAAGGCTTCTCTGCAGGTAAACCTGCTCCCGGGAGAAGAACGTGATTTCGATTCCCAGTCTATTACCAATTCCATTCGTGAAGAAACCGGTCCGGTTTCCGGAGTGGAGCGTTTGTCCTTCGGTTCGGGAGGAAATTTTGGCGGGAACCCGGTTTCAGTTTCCTTATTAGGGAATAATACTGAAGAACTTAAAGCAGCCAAACGAGAACTACGCGCAAGTCTGGAAGCTAACCCCTTGTTGGCCGATATCACCGATACCGATCCCGAAGGGATCAAGGAGATCAATGTTCAGCTTAAACCAACGGCTTATGCACTCGGCCTTAACCTCAGAGACGTTATGAGTCAGATTCGGGCAGGATTCTTCGGTCTCCAGGCACAGCGTTTTCAGCGTGGGCAGGATGAGATCAGGGTCTGGGTGCGCTACGATCGCGGAAACCGGGAATCTATTAACGATCTGGACGATATGCGCATCGTAACCTCAACGGGGCAACGCGTTCCATTCGGTGAAATTGCGAGCTACGAAATTCGACGGGGGGATGAGTCTATAAGTCATTTGGACGGACGCCGGGAGATACAGGTAAATGCAGACATGAAAGACCCTAACGGCAGTCCGGTAGGTGTGTTGGATGAGATTAAAACTGTGATCATGCCCGAGATCATGTCGAAATACCCCACCGTTTCGGCTTCTTATGAAGGGCAGAATCGAGAACGAAATAAACTGTCAGATTCAGCGGTGACGGTGATACCTATCGTACTTTTCCTTATCTATATTGTGATCGCTTTTACCTTTAGAAGTTACAGTCAGCCGCTATTGCTAATCCTTATGATCCCTTTCAGTTTCATTGCGGTGGCATGGGGACACTGGTTTCACGATTTTCCTATCAATATCCTATCGGCACTTGGTATCATTGCCCTTATCGGGATCATGGTAAACGACGGACTGGTCTTGATCGGGAAGTTCAATTCCTATCTAAAGGACGGGATGAAATTCGATCAGGCCCTGTACGAAGCGGGACGCTCCAGATTCCGGGCTATATTTTTAACTTCTTTAACCACCATAGCGGGGATTGCGCCCTTATTGCTGGAGAAAAGTCGGCAGGCCCAGTTTTTAAAGCCTATGGCGATCTCCATTGCCTACGGAATAGGAATTGCCACCGTATTGACCCTGATCATATTGCCGTTATTGCTTTCGGTGACCAATGACATCAAGGCGAATTCGAAGTGGTTGATCACCGGGAAAAAAGTGAGCAGAGAAGAAGTGGAACGAGCTATAAAAGAACAGCATGAAGAGCATTAAGATCCTTTTTATAATTTCCTTGGGAGTTGGCAGTGTATGGGCACAGTCCCCCGATATGCTGACCAAAAGCGAGGCAGTTTCCGAAGCTTTGGAAAACAACTTCGGAATTACCATTGCCAATAAAAACCTGGAAATTTCAGAAAATAACAAAAGCATACTCAATTCGGGGTTTTTACCTTCCTTAACCGGAAACGCCGGTGCCAATTACAGTATAGACGATCAGGATGTGACCTTTCAGGACGGGACAAGCCGCGTAGTAGACGGTGCCGAAACCACCCGATATAATGCTTCGTTAAATCTAAACTACACCTTATTCGACGGCCTGGGACGCTGGTACGACTACAAACGACTAAAGGAAGAATACAATCTTACCGAGCTTCAGGCAAGACAGACCATAGAAACCACTATGCTTCAGCTGTTTTCGGTTTATTACGAGGTCGCCCGAATTACAGAGAATATTTCAGTATTGAAGGAAACCTTTCAGAATACAAAAAACCGCTTAACCCGTGCCGAATACGGATTCGAATACGGGCAAAACAACAAGCTGGACGTGTTGAATGCCCAGGTGGATATGGTGACTGACAGTATTAACATAATGAACGCCAGGCAACAACTGGAGAATACGAAGCGAGATCTGATGGTTGTGCTAAGCAGCGAACTGGACAGGAACTTTACGGTAGATACGGTGGTACAATTCACCAACGATCTGGTACTGACCAATTTTCTGGCGGAAGCCGAAGCTAACAATGTGCGTCTCCTGCAGGCCGAAAAGAATATTGCCATAAGTACCTACAATTACAAGGCCAGCAAGTCGATCTATTTACCTTCTGTGGGGCTTACAGGATCTTATGGGTGGAATCAAGGGAATTTTCCATCCACCAGCTTTGCTTCCTCCAGTACGACCACCGGGTTTGCGGCAGGACTTAGCTTGACCTGGAGCTTTTTCGATGGGGGTGGTGGGATCACTTCGGTAAAGAATGCCCGTATTGTAAGCGATACTCAGGAAATTTTGCTTGAACAGATCAAGACTGAGGTAAAACGTGATATAGAGAATGCCAGAGGGAACTATTACAACCGCCTTTCGGTATACCAACTGCAAGAGCAGAATGTCACTACGGCGAGAAATAATTTTGAACGCTCTAATGAGCGCTATAAGCTGGGGCAGATCACTTCGGTAGAATTGCGGCAGGCACAGATCAATTTGCTGAATGCCCAGACCAATAAGAACCTTGCAAAATACGAAGCCAAGCTGGCTGAACTCGAACTATTACAGCTTACCGGACAGCTGTTGAATATTGAATTGTAATGGAGGAGCATTTTTTTCAGTGCCCGCATTGCTGGGAATCCATCTCTATGTTGCTCGATACTTCGGTGCGTGAGCAATCCTATATAGAAGATTGTGAAATATGCTGCAATCCCATTCAGATTACTGTTGCTTTTGAAAATAAGGAGCTTGTAAATTTTTCGGCAGAAAGCATAGAACAATAATTTTTTGACGTAACTTTATGAGAACCAGTAAATTTACGTCGGGATGTTATCTGAATTCAGCTTTTCGAAGGATACGGTGGGGTTTCTTATTGAAGGAGAATTCAATGAGGAATTGTCCAACCAACTGCATATTCAGATCTTGGAAAAATTCAAAGAATTCGACAAGATCAACCTCTATCTGGAAGACAGTAATATTGAATCCTTTACTCTTCCTGCCATAGTAAAGGAAATACTTTTTAAGATAGAAAACGCCGACAAGTTTAACAAGCTTGCGCTGGTCACCGACCGCAAATGGATCCATTTATGTTCTACTATAGAGAGTTTGTTTATTTCGATAAACATGAAGCATTTTCCTACCGAAGATCGACTTAAGGCAATTCGCTGGATCGCCCGACGTTAAAAAGTTATTGCTTGCGTTCCACGCCGGGACCGGTTAGGGCGCTTTTCATCCCTGTTTCCACATTGAGCCATAAATAATTAAAGAAGGATTTGTTCTGGGCGCGGGTCACGGTTCCTTCCCCTTTTCGGAATAGCTTTCCGTCGTCGTTGCTGTTCTTTTTAATAAACAGATTGGCAATTGCCGAAAGCAGGTCTTTTTCTTCCCTGCCGTTCTTTTTGATAAGCTTTATTTTGAATTCGTCGTATTTCATCTCCATATCCACATTAGAACTCGTGCCATCGCCGTTAATGGTAAAATAGGTTTGCTGGATCTCGCCTTCCAGTTTGAGTCGGAGGTTAGGCACTGTAAAACTGTTTAATTGAGCCGAGGCGATGCTTGCAAGATCCCCCCGAAACGTAAACCGATCGGACGGATTCTCAACATTAAACTCCCAGTTAGCCTTTAGCAGGGAGGTAGACATGAACTTGGTTCTTATATCGATTTGAGTATTAGTCTTGCCATAAGTATTACCTACTTTATAGAAAGTTGCATAGGTATTATCGAAGTGGATGCTTCCCGGAGGATTTTCGGCATGTACTTTTTCGGAATATTTAATATAGGCATTCTCGAGCCTGATTGTATCTATGGAAAGTGCAATAGGAAGTTTACGAAGTTGCTCGCTGTATAGGGGTTTGCGCTTCGGGTCATCGGCGACCAGCTTGTTGCGGTATATATCCAGGTTGGAATCATCAATGGTAAGTAAACTACTCTTCAGGTATGGCTGTTCATTGTTAAAACCAATATCGAACCCTGTTGCGGTTACGTTGTCAACGGTTAAATTCACGTGATCCAGTTCGGTGGCAAGCAAGCGGCTGTGTTCGGCTCTCGAATATTTTGTTTTTAAGGCAATATTGTTAAAAACTGCGTTGCCGTCATTTATGGAAAAGGTGCGGGTATACAGGTTTTCGTAGCGGCTAATTTTAGTGAAGAGGGAATCTCCTTCCAGCGTGTAGCCTGAAAAATTAATCGGGTTTTTCCGCTGAATGGTATTAGCATCAAGATAGATATCCTTTAGGATGAGTCGAAGATTTGTAGCGCTCATTGCGGTCGAATCTGAAGTATTATCGTAGGTATGGACCATGGCATTATTGATGGTAAGCCGGTCTACACGAAGGATAGTATTCAAGGAAGGGGAGGCGGTGGTTGTGGTATCCTGAGCCTCGAGCTTTTTGTGTTTGTAGTAACGGATGGTGGGGCCGGACAGTGTAACCGATGCAAAATGCATTTGATCCTTGACGAAGTAGTCCCAGTAGCTGAAATCTGAGATTCGCACCGATTCGATGGCAAGGTTGGAATAGACCAGGGCCGAATCTTTGTTCCGAATAGCCAGATCGAGTTGCTGTATGGTGATGGAACCGTCAAGCAGGTGGAGGCTAACTTCCTTATGCGATTGGGAGATATGTGGCGGCAGGTCATTTTCGAGAAAGGCGACCAGTTTATTTTTTACAATGTGATTGGCAATGCCAACGGCGATGAAGCAGCAAAGAATAATACCTCCAATGATTAGAAGGATTCGGCGGGTAGTTTTTGTCATATTTAAAAATAGCAAAGTCGATGGGATCACTGAAATTTTTATGAGTTTCTGTTAAATTTTACGTCAGAAGTTCTTGTGATGTTTAAAATCCTTTGTATCTTTGCCGTCCACATCGCGGGATAGAGCAGTAGGTAGCTCGTCGGGCTCATAACCCGAAGGTCACTGGTTCGAGTCCAGTTCCCGCTACTAAGCGAGACGCATTATCAAATTTAGATGATGCGTTTTTTGTTTTAGCCCCCTGACCCATTACTATGCTTGAAACCATCGTAAAAATTGAGTTAACTTCTTTGGTTCGATATTGACGATTTTGTGGGTCAATGACTATCCCCGATGGAAATACCAATTTTTGGATACGTATTTTATTTTCGATATTAGCGTGTGCCCAGTAATCACTAAGGTTTTGAGTAACCTCAACACATTTGTCAATTTTTTTTTCGAGGTTCGATATTGAAATACCCAATTTCGCTTTCTCAGCATTTACAGCATCAATTTTGTCCATAAGCTCCTTATTGAATTTATCATACAAGTCTTGACTCAAGTTCTCAAAAGCATACTTACGTTCCAATTTGTCCTTTTGATTTACAAGGTCATCCAATTTCTTATTCAAGTAACTTTCAAGCTCTATAGACTGCTTGTTCTTGTCATTCAAGGCGAGCTTCATTTGCACTTTGAATACGTCTATGTATTTTCTACTCAGACAGAATTGACTTAGATAATCCTCAAACAGGTCATTAAGACCTGGTCTGAGTGATTTCTTTGAACTCTTTGCGTTCATGTCCTTTGTTGGGCACATGTTATTCTGACACTTGTAATAGTCATATCTTTTTTTCGCTTTGTATCCTGTCATTTTGAAGCCACAATGACCACAAAACAAATCAGATTGTAAAGGTCTGTCATCGCAATATTTTGATTTAATGTAACCAGTGTTTGAGTTATTTTCAAACCTTTCATTTATTGTTTGGAAGTCTTCCCAAGAGACAAGCGGTTTCCAATTACCAATTACGACTTCACCTTTCAACAGACTGTTTGTATTAATGCCGCAGTAGAAGGCATTTCGCCACATGGCACTAAGGGATTGTTTTTTGATAGAGAACCCAAGTTTAGCTAGTTTTTGCCTTATTTGATAATCTGCCATGCCATTTAGTTTCCACTTCCAAGCTTTTTTAAGGAGCTTACCTTCCTTGTTGATTTCAAGATGTTGAACTCCGTTAATGAAGTCAGACTTTTTGACTCGCTTACCATAATGGTTATAGCCTCTTGGAGCTTTGCCAAGCCAGTTTCCGTTTTTCAAAAACGCAATCATACCAGGTATGGTCACTTCAAGACGCTCAATATTTTCTTTTCGTGCATATTGTAAAGACTCAATTATCTCGAATTCACCTCTAGGCGTAGTAGTGTCCTTTACGGTTGACACTTCAATAAGATGAACTCCATGAACCCTTATTAGTTCATTGACTAGACCAATTGCACTTGCCCCTGTTCTGGAGAATCTACTCATCTTATATATCATTATAGCAAATGGCTTCTGTTTCGCTTTTATTACTTCGGAAATCAGTCTTTTGAATTCCTTTCTGGTGAAATCACCTTTGGCAGACTCGTAGGTGCCGCCAAATGTGTTAGTAATTTCAAAATTATTGTTGCGTGCCAACGCCTCTGCGGCACACTTCTGGTTCTCGATACTTCCGTTGGTTTCAAACTGATTTTTTGAACTGACTCTTGTATATAACCAAACATTTTTATTGGTGTTTAGCTCTTCTCGATAGGAGCTGAATTTTTTAAAATAATCTAAATTCATTTTATTTAGTTTAAAAGGTCACAAACTATATGACTTAGCCTGTGTAGGTTATTAATAATTTTTATTACTTCTGCATCGCTACTGGTTTTATCTTCAGTAAGTTTTCTATATATAGCGATTGGTATTGTGTTGTTTTCTTCATTTTCCACTTTTGTTAAAGGATTAAAGAATGTTCAGCACGAAGTCTATCGGGCTGATGTTATTTCCTTCTGAAGCACTATCCAAGGTTTTTAAGATGATAGTATACTTTCCGCTCTACAGGACGGACGACCTATTCTGAAAAATAATATCACTCAAAACGTGACGGCTTTCCAGGTCGAAAAATTTAAACAAGGTTTAAATGAGAGTAACCTCAAGTTAGACGCTTGCAGGTTGAAAAATTTATGCCCAAATCTTCAATTATTTTGTTGGGCTGAAGTATGTTATTTCAAGATAGCCAAAGGATGGCTCCTAAGTCTTGTTTGAGCAATTATACTACACGAGGGTACCGAAAAACAAGTTTTTTCCCAACTTTTTTTAAAAAAATTATCTAAGCACCAAAATCTAGGGAAATTTCCCACTTTCCTTATATCTTTATAAACCAATAATTCCCGCTTAAAAAATAGCAACACAATATGGTTTTAAAATTAACAGTAGAAGATTTTAAAAAATATTTACTAGATTTTATTGAAAAGTCTGAAATTAAAGAAATGGATAGACTAAAACTCAGGCTTAGCGATTTAGGTAATGAAAAAAACGATTATAAATCAATGCCTAGAAAAGTGTCTTTGGGGAATATTAGGTCGAAGGGTGAAACTGCATTTCAGAGGGGTATTTTTAATTCGCAAAATACACTGCTTGACTATGGTAATACACTCAAAGAAGTAAACTGGTTGGATTTGGAGATTCCTGTCGTGTTAAATAAAAATCCTAGAAGACCTAGTCTAGACCTTATCGGAATTACCTCAGATGATATTCCTGTAATTTGTGAGCTAAAATACCATAAGTCAAAATCTGACCATCCGATTTATGGTATTGTTGAATTGTTAATGTATTATTACTATATCCTTTGTAACCATGAATTACTTGATAAATATGATATTCACCATACTGGATTAAAAAAATTTGAATGGAGCTTCATTGCTAATTTTGAATCTCCAAAACTATTGTTAGTCGCAAATAAAAGGTATTGGAATAGATGGCTCAATAGAATTGGTGAAGAAATTTTTAGTAGTCAAATGAAGTACTTTAAAGATAATTTAAATGTCAATATCGAATGTTTCAGTACTGATGATGAGGACTTTGAAGCTCAGAAAGGTGATTGTGAAAAATATATTCCTGTCATAAGTTCAAATAGATGGTTGAAAGTTATATGAAGTTTTCTCTTCCTATCCAACGGAAGGAGGTTCCAGGAGTCCAATGAAACAAAAAATCACCCCCATACCCCCTAAAAAGGTATAGAGATGATTATTACTTCTTCCATGCATCCACCGTTAAGTGGTCCTATCATCCATCGTACTTTATTCCAAAAGATGTCTCCAGCATCTTTGTATAGGAATGTTTCCGACCGCAGTACCTAGAATTCGTTCTTTTGAGAACCAAACCGACATACTACGTGGGGGTTCGGGTCCTATACCTCAGCGGTACCCTTTCAGATTGAATCGGCTACGTTCCTATCAACCACACACCAGATTGCCAACGTAAGTGCCAGAGTCTTCACTCGCTTAATGTTGCCCTTCGCAACCTGAATGTGTACATCACTTTCATTTGACTTCGGTCGTGATGCCAACCTTTAAAACTATTTGCCTGTTTATAATAAATATGTGTATACATTGAAAACGACAAAAAAAATTTACATGAGTAAATAACTGAATATGAAGTCACTAAAAATACTCTTGAAATTATCTCATAACATGAGATATTCATGCTATCTTTAAAAGCTTAAAATCCCCGTATAAAATGAATAGAATAAAGCAGGTGCTGTATGAACAGGACTTGACCCAAACCTGGTTGGCAACCAAACTTGGCAAGTCTTACAATATGGTGAATAGCTATGTACAGAACAGACGGCAACCATCTTTGGATGTATTGTATGAGATAGCAAGTATCCTAAAAGTAGACGTAAGAGAGTTATTAGAATCAAATAAAGCAGATACAAAATAATATATGGCAATAAAAAAATCAGAATTATACAGTTCACTCTGGGCAAGTTGTGACGAATTAAGAGGTGGTATGGATGCCAGCCAATACAAAGATTATGTATTGGTTATGCTCTTTATAAAGTACATAAGTGATAAATGGGCTGGGCAACCTTACGCTCCCATTACGATACCCGAAGGAGCTAGTTTCCATGATATGACTTTGCTTAAGGGTAAAACCGATATAGGTGACCAAATCAACAAAAAGATTATTGCACCACTTAAGGAAGCGAACAACCTTTCTGACATGCCTGACTTTGACGACCCAGTTAAATTGGGTGAAGGCAAAGAGAAGGTAGACCGACTCACCAACCTCATCGCCATTTTTGAAAAGCCAGAGCTTGACTTTAGTAAAAACCGAGCAGAGGGTGATGATATTCTTGGTGATGCTTACGAATACCTAATGCGTCACTTCGCTACTGAAAGTGGTAAAAGTAAGGGGCAGTTCTATACCCCAGCTGAGGTTAGCCGTATCATGGCTATGATTATTGGTATTCACGATGCCAATTCAAGTGCTAATACTACCGTATACGACCCGACATGTGGTTCTGGGTCGTTGCTATTACGAATTGGTACTGCCGCTAATACGAAGGTAACTCTATATGGTCAGGAAAAGGACTCTGCAACGTCAGCATTGGCTCGAATGAACATGATTCTACATGATTATCCCACCGCAGAAATAAAGCAAGGAAACACGCTTGCAAAGCCATTATTTGAAGAGAATGGGAACATGAAGCAATTCGACTATGTGGTTGCCAATCCACCATTTAGTGATAAACGTTGGAGCAATGGATTATCGCTTCCAGAAGATGGTAAATATAACCGTTTTGATGGCTTTGGTATTCCACCTTCCAAAAATGGTGACTTTGCGTATCTCTTACATATCATTAGGTCCTTAAAACGTAACGGTAAAGGAGCGGTTATTTTACCACATGGTGTATTGTTTAGAGGAAATGCTGAGGCAGAAATCAGAAAAAATCTCATCAAACGAGGCTATATAAAAGGTATTATTGGTCTACCTGCTAACTTGTTCTTTGGCACTGGTATTCCAGCGTGTATTGTTTGTATCGATAAAGAGAATGCTCAAAACCGCAAGGCTATCTTTATGATTAATGCCAGTGATGGCTTTATCAAAGATGGACCTAAAAACCGACTACGAGAACAAGATATTCGCAGAATTACTGATGTCTTTAATAATCAGGAAATCATTGAAGGGTACAGTAAAATAGTTTCCATTGCCAGTATTGAAGAAAACGAATATAATCTGAATATTCCTCGCTATATCGATGGTCAAGAAAAAGAAGACATTCAAGATATAGATGCACACCTTAATGGCGGTATTCCAAACGTAGATATCGATGCGTTAGATAAATATTGGAAAGTATACCCAACGCTCAAAGCCGATTTATACAGTCCAGAAAGGGAAGGCTATTCAACGTTAAAAGTGGCTAAAGACCAAGTGAACTCATCTATATACGAACATCCAGAGTTTGTTAAATTCATGAAAGAAATGGATGCCATATTTAAGGTATGGGAAACAGAAACTTATACCTATTTAAATTCACAGGGTAAAGACTGTCACCCCAAACAAATTATTGCAGAGATTTCTGAAAGCTTACTAAATGCCTATGAGAACAAGCCTTTAGTAGACAATTACAATGTATACCAGCACTTATTAAGCTATTGGAACGAGACGATGCAAGATGATGCATATATCATTTCTTATGATGGCTGGAAAGCTGAAACCTATCGCATACTAAAGGAGAACAGTAAAAAGAAAATGGTAGATAAAGGATGGACCTGTGACCTTATCCCGAAAGAATTGGTAATTAACAGATTTTTCGAGGCTGAAAAACTAGCGATTGAAATCCTGAACACCGAATTGGAAAATACGGTTTCACAATACCAAGAGTTGGAGGAAGAGCACGGCGCTGAAGAATCTGCATTGTATGAGGTTAGTAAAAAAACCGATGCTGTTACTAATCTTGAAGAGTTTACAGATTTAGCTTTGAGTAAGTACTTTCCTGACCTACATAAAAAACAAGAACAGTTCAATGAACAATTGACTGATAACATTGCTCAACTGAATGAGCAAAGTGCTAACCGAGTGTTTGATGGATTAAAGAATGCTAAGGGTAATTTAACCAAAACAGCCGTTGCTAAAGCTTATAAGGCGATGGTTGAAGATGCCGAAAATGCCAAGACCTTAAAGCAATGGTTGGATACCAACCAAAGCATCACCGATACCAAAAAAGCATTAAAGACCATAGCTGAAAAAGTAGAGCAATCTATCCAAGCTAAAATAGACAAGGACAAAACTCAAGAATACATTTTTGAGCTTACAATTATTAACCAATACATTGCCTTTAGAGATGCCGAGAGTGATATAAAAAAGCAGATAAAAGAAAAAGAGCAAGTACTCGATGATTCTCTTTACGCTAAATATCCAGATTTGACCGAAGAAGAGATAAAAGCATTGGTAATTAATGATAAGTGGTTAACCACCATTAAAAATGCCATTGGTGGAGAGATAGACCAAATAAGTCAACTCCTAACCAACCGAATTAAAGAACTGGCAGAGCGATATGATACACCCTTACCTAAATCGAATCAATTGGTAACTGAACTGGAAAATACGGTTAACGCTCACCTCGAAAAAATGGGATTTGCATGGAACTAACTGAAGTAGAAAAATTGAATTTACAGCAGACAGAATTAGGGAAAATTCCAGAAGATTGGATTGCATCAACCTTTGGTGAAACATTTACAGGCTTCAGCAGCGGGATGACACCTTATAGAGGCATTCCAGAATATTACACGGGAAATATACCGTGGATAACAAGTGGAGAATTAAATTATAACATTATTACTGATACATGGGAGAAGATTACTGAGGATGCAGTTGCAAAGACTAATCTTAAGGTTCATCCAGTTGGAACTTTTTTAATGGCTATAACTGGTTTAGAAGCCGCTGGCACAAGAGGAAGTTGCGCCATAACAGGGATAAGGGCGACAACCAACCAGTCTTGCATGGCACTTTTTCCTATTAAAGGAAAAACCATAACAGAATATCTTTACCATTTTTACGTCTATTACGGTAATGAGCTTGCGTTTAAATACTGTCAAGGCACCAAACAACAAAGTTATACGGGTAGAATTGCTAAAAGATTGCCAATCAATTTACCGCCATCCATAAATGAACAAAAAGCCATTACCCAAGTCCTATCCGATACAGATGCCCTTATCCAAGCCCTAGAAAAAAAGATAGCCAAGAAAAAACTCATTAAAAAAGGGGTGATGCAGCGGTTGTTGACGCCTAAGGAAGGCTGGGATTACGTCCGATTAGGAGACTTATCTACTATGAATAGTGGAGGCACACCTCTAACTACCAATGAAAAATATTATGGTGGCAATATTGTTTGGATTTCTATTTCGGACATATCTGAAGCAGGTAAATATATTTCAAATTCTTCAAAGAGAATAAGTGAAGATGGATTAACCAATAGTTCAGCACGACTTTTTAAATCTGGAACGGTTCTACTAGCGATGTATGCTTCTATCGGTAAATGTTGTATTGCTACAACGGAAGTTACAACTAGTCAAGCAATTTTGGGTATTAACCCTTCAAATCAATTAATAAATGAGTTCCTCTATTATTATTTAATTTTTAAGGTTGAAGACCTGATAAGTCAAGGACAACAGGGGACTCAATCAAATTTGAATAAAGGAATAGTCGGAGATTATAAAATACATCTGCCGCAACGAGAAGAACAAAAGGAAATTGCTCAAATTCTATCTGATATGGATAAAGAGATAAATAACTTAGAGCAAAAACTTTTCAAATATCAACTTGCTAAACAAGGTATGATGCAACAACTACTTACAGGTAAAATAAGGTTGGTATGAGTAGCGTAAACCAGTTAAATACAGGTATTGTCTCTGTTAAGGATTTGCTGGGTAATGATAGCTTACAAATACCCGATTACCAGCGTCCTTATAAATGGGGGGTTAAAAATGTGAGTCAGCTTTTAAACGATATTATTCTGCATAAAGACAAGTCAGCTTACCGAATAGGAACCATTGTTTTTCACAAGGACCAAAAGCAGAACGAGTTAAATATAGTGGATGGGCAACAAAGAAGCATCACCTTATTACTTATTGCTTTGGCAATTGAAGAAAGTTCTCAGGTTAATGAAGTGGCTACTACAGAGAAGTATCCATTGGTAAGCCCAGATTTGTTTTCTAAAACTCGCTTTAGCAATCCTGTTACTCAACAGAACATTAAAGCAAATTATGGTGAGATTAGACGTAGAGTAAAAGAGTTTGATTTTGATACTCTACGTTTTTTTTACGAGCGTTGTCAGCTTGTTAAGGTAGAGCTTTCGGACATCTCAGAAGCCTTTCAGTTTTTCGATTCTCAAAACGCCAGAGGGAAAGACCTTTACCCCCACGACTTGCTTAAAGCCTTTCACTTGCGTGAAATGGCAGTTACCACTACCGAACAAGAGCGTACAAAAATAGTAGAGAATTGGGAGGACTTAGACCAAGACACTTTAAAGCAATTGTTTCAAAAGTATTTGTACAGGGTTCGTAATTGGTCTAAAGGTTATCCTGCACGCTTCTTTTCCAAAAGTAAAGTAGACGTATTTAAAGGTATTTCACCAGAAATTACTGAGACCTTTCCATTTGCTTCAATTTACCGAATTGCCAATTTTTATGTTGATGGGTACAATGCAGATATCAACCGAAAGATAGACTTGAACCAGATGCCTTTTCCGTTTCAATTAGACCAAACCATGATAAACGGGAAAAGGTTTTTTGAGTTTATCGCTTATTACAAGCAAAAAATAGATGAGGTAAAGGAGAATTTTATAAAACATAAGATTATTAGAATCCTTAACGCTTATGATGGGCGTAATCGTACGGGAGACAAATACGTAAGAACACTGTTTGATTGTTGTTTGCTTTTCTATTTAGATAAGTTTGGTGAGGCAGAAATTGACAGGGCTATAGAAAAATTCTTTATCTGGGCTTATACGGTGAGGGTAGAACATTTTAATGTTCAGTTAGCTACTATCGATAATTATGCTTTAGGCGAACCCTTCTTATTTAAAAGAATCAAGGAGGCTACGCATCCCAATCAAGTCTTATCTGTTCCGATAAGTGCACCTTATCGCATTTTGGATAATGCTAAGACCAAACCTATTGTAAAACTCTTTAAAAAGTTTGGTTATGAACAGTAGTCAGGACATTAAAGAACTAACGATAGCCGATGTGTTTAATTCAGATAGGTACGTTATACCTCGATACCAGAGAAACTATGCATGGGAAGAAAAAGAAATAACTCAGCTCATACAAGATGTTTTGGACTTTGCTCTTGATGAGGATAAATCAGAAGCTAACTATTACATAGGAACTTTAGTCGTTTACGAAAGAAATCACAATGGGCGTAATTTTTATGAAACTATAGATGGGCAGCAAAGACTTACCACCCTTAATTTATTGATAAGTGCTTTAAAACGAAATTATTCTCACATAAATGAAATTGAGGATTTCGACTTTCAGTTAAATCTTACCTTCGATAGTCGAGTTAAATCGACTTTAACCCTTGAGGCGGTAGCAGATATTTATACAGGGAAGGAAATTAGATACCATGATGGTGTAGATTACAACCCTAACATTGTCCAGGGTTACAATGATGCCGAAAAGTATCTGCTCAAAAGCTTTAAGGATGATACAGAGCTTTTGCAATTTTATAATTACCTCGTTCAGAAAGTAAAGGTTTTTAGGGTAAGCGTGCCAAAAGACACCGATTTGAATCATTATTTCGAGATAATGAATAATCGGGGTGAACAATTAGAGAAGCATGAGATTTTAAAAGCTAAAATGCTTGAAGTGTTAAAGGATGACAATGCGCTTAAATACGTCTTTAACTTAATTTGGGAGGCTTGCTCTGACATGGAGCGTTATGTGCAATACGGTTTCTCCACCTCGAAAGGGAGTAAGAAAGTAAATGAACGTGAGGTGGTGTTTGGCAATGATTGGAATACTCTTCAATATGAAGATTTATATGATTATGCTGATGCTCTCTTTACGGATGATGAAGAAGATACTAAAGACCATGATGCATTGTCGGTTCGGGATATTATAACGCCCTCGTTGAAAATTAAAGAGGCAGACAATGAAACCTATAGAGAGGCTGAAAGGTTTACCTCAGTTATAACGTTTCCAAATTTTTTACTTCACGTTTTAAGAGTTTATACAGAGGATGATATACCACTTGACGATAAACGTCTTTTAGACACCTTTAGAAAGTACGTGGATAAAGGATTGGATTTCGTTGTTGAATTTGGCTATGCCTTGCTTGAATCACGGTTTCTGTTTGATAGGTTCATCATTAAACGTGAGTTTTTGAATGATAAAGAACAATGGAGCTTAAAACGCTTAAAGCTTTATGAGAAAAAGAGAGTTAGCTACGTAAATACTTTTGGTGATGAGGATAATGATAATGGTTTAAACCAGGAGATAATAATGCGTTTGTCAATGTTTCATGTTTCTGCACCTACACAGATTTATAAGCATTGGCTTAATGCCGCACTCTATTATTTGTATAATTATAATGAAGACGGATATCTGGATTATTTGAATGACTTGAGTAGAGCCTTTCTTTTTGACCGTTTTCTTTCCAATTCACCTTTGGATTACTACGATATTATTTACAAAAATGAAGGTGAACCGCAAGAAGATGAGTCTAACGCCAATTGGGAGTTATTGCATCAAGGAACTCAAGTTGAAAACTACATATTCAACTATTTGGATTTTGAACTATGGAAAAGAGAGTACTCAGGCTTTGATAATTTTGAGTTTGCATTCAGAAGCAGTGTAGAACATTACTACCCGCAAAATCCAGTAGCCAATATCAAGAGAATGGAAAAAGAGGTGTGTGATAATTTTGGAAATCTGTGCCTGCTTAGCAGTAGCAAAAACTCAAAATTGACAAATCATTCACCAGAAGCAAAAAAAGACTACTATATAAATGCTGGTATTGATAGCTTAAAGCAGAAAGCAATGATGGATTATAATGGAGAATGGAATGAGAAATCAATCGAACAGCATGCTAATGACATGATAGAAATATTAAAAGAAAGTTTCTATGAGTAAACCCACGGATATAGAACGTATAACTCAGAACCGTGTGGTTGAGTTATTCCAAGACGAATTACAATATACTTATCTCGGCAATTGGGAAGAGCGAGAGGGCAATAGCAACATTGAAGAAGAATTTCTCAAAAAATATCTTCTTCGAAAAGACTATTCAGAAGCCCAAATCAAAAAAACCATTTTTGAGCTTAAGGAAGTTGCCACCAATTTTAACGATAGCTTATATACTACCAACAAAAAAGTCTATAAAAAACTACGTTACGGTATTCAGGTAAAAATAAGTGCTGGCGATAACTACGAAACCATTAAGCTCATTAACTGGGAAGACCCTATAGATAATGACTTTTATATCGCTGAAGAGGTAACGATAAAGGGTTATAAAAACAAGCGTCCAGATGTTGTATTATATATCAATGGTATTGCAATAGGTATATTGGAATTAAAACGGGGTATCGTGGATATCGGTGAAGGTATACGCCAGAACATCACCAATATGCAGGACCGCTTTATCCAGACATTTTTCGCTACCAACCAAATTCTCTTTGCAGGTAATGATTCGGAAGGTCTGCGTTATGGCTCCATCAGTAGTTCAGAGAAATTCTATTTCAGTTGGAAGGAAGATGTGAGCGATACCAGCAGATTAATGCTGGATAAATACCTCATCAAAATGTGTTCTAAAAAGCGCATCATTGAGTTACTTAATGATTTTGTACTCTATGATGGAGGAATTAAAAAATTGCCTAGGGTTCACCAATATTTTGCGGTTAAGGAAGCTCAGAAGTATGTAAATCGATACGAAGGTGGTATTATTTGGCACACCCAAGGAAGCGGTAAGAGCTTAACCATGGTATATCTGGCTATATGGATATTAGAGAGCAATCCCAAGGCTCGTATTGCCATCGTTACAGACCGTGATGAACTCGACAAGCAGATTGAAGGTGTATTCACGGATGCTGGTGAAACTATATTTAGAACCAAGAGTGGTAAAGACCTTATGGGTAAATTAGGTCAGCATACGCCACGACTGCTTTGTTCGTTAATCCATAAGTTTGGAAAGAAAGATGTAACAAACTTTGAGAAATACATCCAAGAGTTAAAGGAAAACCCCGTTCAGGTTTCTGGTGAATTATTCGTGTTTGTAGATGAGTGTCACAGAACCCAGAGTGATAAACTTCACAAAACCATGAAAGCCATATTGCCCAATGCAGTTTTCATTGGCTTTACTGGGACCCCATTGCTGAAAAAGGATAAAAAAACCAGTTTAGAAGTATTTGGTAAGTATATACATACCTACAAGTTCAATGAAGGCGTTGAGGATGGTGTTATTCTGGATTTAATGTATGAGGCACGTGACATCGACCAAAAATTGACTTCACCGAAAAGGGTAGATGAATGGTTTAAAGCTAAAACACGGGGCTTAAATGACTTCCAGCAAGCAGAACTAAAGAAAAAATGGGGAACCATGCAAAATGTACTTAGCAGTCGTTCTCGTATGGAGAAAATCGTAACCGATATAGAGTTTGACTTTGCCACCAAACGATTGTTGATGTCTTCTCGTAGCAATGCGATATTAGTAGCTAACTCAATATATGAAGCTTGTGAGTATTACAAATTATTTCAGAAAACCTCATTTAAAGGTAAGTGTGCGGTGGTAACATCGTATAGTCCAAATACCAGCGATGTTACCACAGAAGATACAGGTGCCAACACGGAAACTCAAAAGGAAGCTATCTATAATCTGTATGAAGAAATATTAAAGGAAGTAGTGCCCCAAGGCAATAAATCTAAAACGGAAACCTACGAAGATTGGGCTAAAAATAAGTTTAAGAAGGAACCCGCCAACATGAAATTGCTGGTGGTTGTATCGAAGCTTCTAACGGGTTTTGATGCTCCAAGCTGTGCTTATATCTATTTAGATAAAAGCATGCAGGACCATGGCTTATTTCAAGCCATATGTCGTACCAACCGTATTGATGGAGAAGATAAAGACTATGGTTATATAGTTGACTATAGAGGATTATTTGATAGTGTTGGGCAAGCCATATCGGTTTATACCTCGGAATTGGATATGGATGATTTTGAAGAGGAAGATGTAGCCGTTATGCTTCAAGACCGAATAGATGCAGGAAAAAAACGAATGGATAACACCATAGAAGAATTAGCACTGCTATGTGAACCAGTGGAACCACCGAGAGGTACCTTAGAATACATTCGTTATTTCTGCGGTAATCCAGAAAATGAGGACGATTTAAAAAATACCGCTTTAAGACGTACCCAGTTATACAAGAAAACAGTTGCATTTATTCGTGCTTATGCCAACATAGCAGATGAATTACAAGAAGCGGGCTACACCGACAAAGACATTAGAGGCATCGAAAAAGAACTCGATTTTTATGTGAAGCTTAGAGAGCAAATTAAAAAAGCTTCTGGGGAGACATTGGACATGAAGACCTATGAGGCTGATATGCGCCATTTATTAGATGCTTACATACAAGCTGAAGAACCAGAAGACATTACACCATTTGAAGGTATGTCTCTTTTAGATATTATCTCAAATAAAGGTGTAGCCGAAGCTATTGGGGCATTGCCAAAAGGGATTAAAAGTAATCAGGGAGCGATTGCAGAGACTATAGAGAATAACGTCAGGAAAAAGATTATAAAAGAGCAACATATTGACCCAGCTTTTTTTGAGAAAATATCGAAGTTACTCGATGAATTAATCAAGTTACGTAAAGAAGGAGCCATAGCATATGAAGAATATCTAAAGCGAATTGCTGAACTCGCCAAAAAGGCGAATACTGGTCAATCAGAAGATACCCCCGATGAGATTACCACTCCTGGCATGAGAGTGTTATACAACAATCTGGATGAAAACATAGAATTGGTGGTGCAGATTGATAAAGTGGTTAAAACAGAAAGTCCAGCCGATTGGAGAGGCAATAAGGCTAGAGAAAATGTTGTGAAAAGGAATATTTATGAAACCCTAGTGAATTCAATTGAAGACAACAATCCAACTCATTCTCAATTGGTTTCTGAACCTCCCGAAGGTTATGGAATACCAACCAAAGTGGAGATGATATTTAAACTTATTAAAGAGCAATCGGAATATTAATGGAGCATTTGCGATTGGGAAATATTGACATTGAAGTAGAACTGAAGGATATAAAAAATATCCACCTGAGTGTGTACCCCCCAAATGGTAGGGTTCGAATTGCAGCACCAGAAAGAATGGATTTGGACACCGTAAGGATTTTCGCTATTTCAAAGTTACAATGGATTAAAAACCAGCAAGAAATCCTCCAACAGCAAGAACGTGAACCCAAAAGAGAGTATCTAAATCGTGAGAGTCATTATTTTTTTGGTAAACGGTATTTGCTAAAAATCCACCAATTGGATGCTGCTCCAAAAGTGGAATTGGACCATAAATATATCCACCTTTATGTTAGACCTAATGCATCAACTGAAAAGCGGGCTGAGGTGATGGATGAATGGCATAGAGCAGAACTCAAAAAGATTGCTCCTAAGCTTATCACTAAATGGGAAAAGCACATTGGTGTAAAAAGTAATGACTACGGTATCAAAAGGATGCGTACCAAATGGGGAAGCTGTAATACGAATGCAAAACGTATTTGGCTTAATCTGGAACTAGCGAAGAAACCAAAAGACTGTTTGGAATACATTATTGTGCATGAATTGGTCCATTTATTAGAGAGAAGCCATAACCTACGATTCGTCAAATTGATGGATGAATTTATGCCGAAATGGCGATTTCATAGGGATGAGTTAAACCGATTGCCCTATAGTCATGTGGATTGGGATTATTAATGATTGACAAACTATAAACTAAAAACACTAAAAGTAATATGAATGATTGGTCATGGATTTTTCTAAGCACTGGGGAGATTAATCAATATAATCCAGATATACATGAAGGAACTCAGCCAATACGAGTTCTAAATCATATGAATATGTTTATGTTTCAGAACACGCATCCGAATTTTGCAAAAGAACTGAATATTGCATTTGAAGAATTTGGTTTTGCAAAAACTGTGAATATTGTATATGGTGAAACACGGATTGAGAATACACCTTACATAAGAAATGATAATAAAACAATTTATCTGGATGAAACATTTCTTTCTTATTTATGGTGTATATGCCATTCAATCTATACTCTTTACATTCAGAAGATTGATTATCCAAGATGTAATAAAATAAACGGCAACGAGGCATATGAAATTAATCCAGAAATAATTGAAAGCGCAGAAGACTTGTTTGGTTATGCCAAATCTTTAATAGCAGCATATTCCAAATGGGATGTCGATAGTATGCCAAACCCTGAAAAGTACTTGGCTGAAAGGCGAGATTTTATTGAGCAACCTAATGGATTTTATACCGAGGCAATAAAATTCATTTTATGTCACGAATACATTCATGCGATTAGGCATATTGATGAAATTAATGCTGGAGACGATGAATGTTCTCATTACAAAGAGTTTGAAAGAGAAGCAGACAATAATGCAATTGAATTGTTAAAAAAGGGGATTTTTCCAAATAAAATAAATGAATTGGCGGTTCATATAGGTGTTACTCTTGGGATACTTTCGATGTTTTACTTTAGACCCAACACAGATGCTCCGAGACATCCAAATACAGAAGACAGGTTAGTTGATGCTTTGGTTCAAATGGAATTGACCGATGAGTCTCCATGTTGGGGTATAGCATTGATTGGTTTGGATTTATGGGCGAAACAATTTGATTTAGGTCTTGAGTGGAAGACAGAACTTCGGGAAAAAGAGGCTTTTGATGATTTCATTAGCCAAATAAAGGCACTCTAGGCTTTGCATTGACATCTTATGTTTAATCACGACAATGCTTAGATATTCGAATAAGCTCTTTCAATTAAAATTCTAATTGCAGCGGATGCACTCCCGCCATATTTGCTTTGCTTTGCAAGTTGATTTAGTTTACCCTTTAATTTTGGAGAAATTCGCATTGTGAAAATCTCTGTGTTTTCAGTTGTTGGTAGTTTTGCCATGTTTGACTCGTTTATATATAATTATGCATGAACAAGCAAAAAAACATTTTTTTATCGTACCGAACTGCACTACCATAGCAAGCTAGTTATAGTCTATACTTGAAATAACTTGCGGTTTTTGAATCCAAAGGGGAATATTAGTCCGACCTGTCTTCAAACGATATCGAAAAAAATAAATGAATTTCTCGGTCCCGTATCCGCTCTTATAAATAGGCTGAATTAAGATGTGTATATACAACAGGTCGGAGGTGTTAAATTTTTTTTTTTGACAGATTTCAAAGTTTCAAATAGATGCTGTATATACATAGAGTGTATTAGTTGAAGCATGCTTATGTTAGATACACCAGAAGTGGATAAATACCTGGTTTTCAGGTGTATATGTTTGCCAGGCTAAAATAATACGCTATATTTGATGTATAAATAAGGAATCATGAAAGTAAAGTACGTGCGCATTTCATCACTCGAACAAAATACGGCTAGACAGGTGAAGAATGAATCCGAATTCGATAAGGTGTTTGTAGACAAGATAAGCGGTGCCGTTTCGTTTTTCGAAAGACCTCAAGGTAAAAAATTGGTTGACGGCGTTAACATAGGGATAATCACTGAGGTTCATGTGTTATCAATTGACCGTATTGGAAGGAACATACTGGACATCCTTACCGTCTGTGAATTCCTGACCGAAAGGAACGTCAACCTTTATGTGGAGAACATCGGTATGTATTCAATGGTTGATGGAACGCAGAACCCAATCTTTAAGATGATTGTATCGGTCCTGGGTAATGTGAGCGAGATGGAGCGGAACAATATGCTCGAACGACAGCGTCAAGGCATTGAGATAGCCAAAGCCAAAGGAGTCTATAAAGGTCGCTTGTACGGTTCTCGCATGACAACTGAAGAGTTTCTAAAGAAGTATAAGAAAGTCACCATTGAGCTTAAGAACGGTGAATCCTTGAGACGTGCAGCGGCATTGGGTGGCGTAAGTCTAGGTGTTGCTCAACGGGTGAAGAAAGCATTAAATGAACAATTGCTGTAAAAGGATTATAATGACAACACAAACCTACAAGGGAGCTATTTGGTTGAAATCAGGAGGACATTATGTTTCGGTGTCGTGTGAAGCGACTTCACCATCGGCTGCTAAGCGAATTATCGAGTCCATGTATGATGTGAAGAGTTGGCAGCGGCACATGGCTTCGAATTAGATTTTCAGTTGTAAGGATGGATGAGGCTCACAAGGACGATGGTTAAATATACGGTAACGGTCAGAGATAGAAAATTTGTTCCAAGTCAAGTTTGGTGGTACCAACGGCACCCTTTGTTTGGAACCGTTCGCTGTAACTTTTACTGGTAATATCGGTACCACTGGTTCTTAGCTTCTAGCGAAAGCTATTAATGGCTCGAAGTTGTTTACGTCAGCTTCTTTCAAGGCTTGGATATAGTTTGAACGAGTTTCCGAAGCTTCAACTAGATTACTATTGCCCCAACTAAATCGAGGTTGTCCAAGAATTCTTTCTATCAATATATCCGCCATTAGCCGTGAATGTCTGCCATTTCCATTTGGGAAGCAATGGATGCTAACTAACCTGTGCTTAAAGCGTATTGCTATCTCATCAGGCGGGAACGTTCCTTCTTCAATCCATAACTTAGTATCATCAAGCAAGGTTCTCAAGGCTATGCCGATTTGAATCCATTTAACCCCAATGTTCTTTTCGGATTGACGAAATTTTCCCGCCCACTTCCACACATCACCATACATTCTCTTATGAAGTAGTTTTATAAAGTTTTCGGATAAAACTTGATTAACCTTGAACTTTTTGGTGACTACCCATTCAAGAGCGTTTTGGATGTTTAACTGTTCATGTTCATTTAATTCTTTGTGCGAGGTAACGGTGGGGATTTTAAGACCTTCCTTTTCCTCTTCCTCTAAAGTCGTCTGACCGTCTTGATACTCTAAATCTAGTCCCATATCGATTTACGGACTTCATTTTTTATTTCAGCAGCAAGTTCCTCTACTGCTTCTTTCAATCTTTCATCTTCAATCGCTTGATTCTCAAGTGCCATATTGTGACTTGTTCTCATTACTATTTCTCTCGCTAAATTTCTGGATTTAGCCTCGACCAAGTCTTCGAACGTACCTTTGATAGGGACGAAACCATACACAAACTTAAGTTCTAAAGCCATAGCAAATTCTTGAAGATACTTGAGCGTTATTGTTCCATTCGCTTCTCGTTCTTCAAGATTTTTTACTCCAGTTCGCCCCATTCCGAGTTTACTCCCCAGCTGTTCGAGGGTAATGTTTAAGGAGTTGCGAATTACTCTTATCCATCCACCACTAGGAATTTCGACACGTTCCGTGTCCATAAATGGTTCGATTTTTCTGTCTAACTGTTTTAAAGCTAGTAACTTCTTGTTTCTCATAAGTCATACTGATTTATGCATATTGTTCACGTATATGCTAACAAATATTATAAAAAATTCACATATATGTGAACAAAAATATAAAAATGTTAGTATATACGCTAACAAAAAATAGAAAATGTTCACTTATATGTGAACATATGTCATTCGTTCTCCTGCCATTTCGTCCGAAATCACACTATACGTACAAACTTCTTGCGGTAAACGAACCTCTGGCGTGCTTTTTGACTCCTAGCATGACATTATTAATTCTAAAAACTAAAAAAATGAAAGCAAGCACCCAATATACAGACTTTACAGGGTATGCAGCAGCCGACATATCTGATTATTTAGGAAGTGGAGGTGGTGATGATTTAGCAAGGATGGCAAAATTCTTCAAGCTGGATACGACACGATTTAAAATTGTTGGTATTTCTATCTATGGTACCGAAGACCCCCACGTATCACTATACTGCGTTGATAAAAAACAAAGCACAGATGAGAAGGAGCATATCGTCAGCATGTCAGTACATATCGAGGAGAAGAACATTCTGCCAGTTTTGTTCAAGCGACTACACATAGTTCTGCATGACAAGTATGATAAGAAGTATCCTGAAATAGATTATGATGAGGAAGTACGCTTCTCGGATTTTCACGAAACAGAGGACGATGATTAGTGTGTTGAATTTGAGTTCGCAGCCTGCACAATTTCAAACTCACTAACCGACAGAAAATCGTTCAAGAATCGGTTCGATAATTCGACCCTCCCCGCTACAAAGAAAACCTCTTGGGAAACCAAGAGGTTTTTTTATGCCATGAGCACTGGAAGCTTGCTTCAAAGTGTGAAGGGCATAAAAAACCCGGAAAAGTGCGGAGCATTTTTTGGTTTTCTTTGAGCTGCTCCCCATATTCTGGACGATTTTCTGGTTTTTTTGTGGAAAAAATTGCATTCCTGCGAAGCAGGAAAACCCCTCTTCGTCCAGTATAGGTGAACAAAAGCTCCGACCTCCCCGACTGTCAAGGCGGGGATCCAGGAGCGTAGTGACGCGGAGTTTTGGAGCCGGTTTCAAAACGCGACAGCGATTTTGAAAATACCTTCGAAGAGGTCTCTTTTTTTGATTCTTTTTTGGAGAAGCAAAAAAGAATGTAAAGGAATAAAAGATTCCATGTTCATTTTCTTTGCATACCCAAAGAAATCGTAGATTCACGAGCACCTATTTATCAAACATTAGGGTGCGAGCTAAAACGAACCAAAAGAAAGGGCACCTTTTGTTAGGAATCTTTAAACGCGGCAACAGCGTTAAGATTATGATGTCATACTTAGGGAATAGGATATTGAGATAGAGGAATAACTACGATTAATTTCACTTTCTTGGATGTGTTTTTTAAGATACAGGTAGTTCCAAAATCTCAAGTATTTTTTCACCTATATTTTGATCTAGACCTAAATTGTTTTCATCTATAATAGAAACAGATCCCATTTTGCATTGATGTTTTATTTCAAGAAAGGAATACTCTGCTGTGTCTGAACCGCTAAGCCGAATATAATCATCGGTTAAGAAGAATTCATACATTCCTTTCTTAATATCACCCGGATAAAGGAGCAAGACTTTTTTTGCTTTCCAGAAGCGACCATATGTATACAATTGTCGCAAGTCTTCATTCTTGGCAGTACTCTTACCGGGTACTTTCCATTTAGTATCTATAATATAAACGTCTGAAGCATCATGTATATTCTGGATCACAATATCCGGTTTGAGATAATTTGAGTTAATAAATGGTTTGGTATTTTGTCCAAACACTTGATAAATGGAATCTGAAAGTTTCTTTTTTAATTGAATTAAGACATAATCTTCCCATAGCCTGTTCATATCGAATAATAAAGCCAACAATTGTTCGGATCCGGATGTAACATTTGGGGCATAATTTAGAATTATAATTCTGGCAATTTCAATGGCAGTCCTATATGGTGCGTTTTTCCGATTGAACTTAATTTTTTGAAATGTTTGTGCAGAACAAGTGAGGTACGAAGTTTCAGGAAAATCTAATTGCACCGTTTTACATTTGGAATACAAGTAATCTCCCTTGGATAAATTCTCGATTATCGATAATGCCCGGTTTAGTATTTGATGTATAAGATGATCTTTATCATAAATCTGATGCGACGTGTAAAAACGTTCTTTATGGATTAAATTTTGTTGTATATGTCCCGCAAACTCCAGTTTGCCCTTCAATGCTTTTACGTTTTCGGTATTTAAATAATACTTTTTAATTAGACCTTTTCGAATTAAATCCTGAATTTCATTTAAATACCACTCGAAATAAATATCGAGCAAATGAATATTTTGCTTTGAGATTTTAGCTTCACCAACATTTTGAACTTTCAACTTTTTTGTTGCTTTTAGCATATCGATTAATACCTTCTGCCATAGACCTTCTTTACCGCCTGTATTGTCCACTTTCGGAAGAATTTCGATGACTAAGTCATCAACTTGTATTACCCCGACATACTCCGAAAATTTAATTGCTTTATGCAACAGTGTGAAGTATCTATTGTCGTGATACTGATTTAGTTTTGCCAGGGCATCGAAATGTCTATTTTCGAACCTAATATCATTATACCGATGGCCAATTTTCAATACTTTATGTTCAAAAACCTGTATTTTATTGGTCCTGCTCATCCTGATTTAATAATATGCGAACTGCTTTCTCAATATCAGTAATTTGAGTTCTGAGTTGATATTTTGTTTCCGATTCCGGGGTATCAATCTCTTTAAAAGTCGCAAAATTTATTTTTAGTTTATTCGGCGTAACAAATCCCTCGCCCAGGATCAAGGCTATTTTTTCATAATCGTGATAGAAATATTCCTGTAACAGAGGAATTATGTTATTGGCGAAAATCGATTTGAGTTTTATAGTATCACCCGAATTCAGACTGATAAAATAAGAATGACCTATGGTATGATCCCGATCCAACAGAACTTCAATTCGTTCGTTAATTGTTCTCAAGACTTCCTCCATGTTAAAACCGTCGAAGACTATTTGATTTAGCAATGACGGATTTGGCATGATTTCTTCAAATACGAATCTTCGTCTAAGCGCTGTATCTAAAGCTTCAACAGAGCGGTCGGCAGTGTTCATAGTGCCAATAATGTGAATATTCCTTGGTACACCAAAGCTTTGTTTGGAGTATGGGAGTATAGCTGTCATTTCATTTTCTTCGCCAATCCGTTTGTCGTTCTCAACCAATGTGATAAGTTCCCCGAAGATGCTTGAAACATTTCCACGGTTTATCTCATCTATAAATATTGCGTATTGATTATCTGGATCTCCCTGAGCTCGCATACAGAGTTTTTTAAAAACACCGTCCTGAATCTCGTAAGTCAATTCAGGACTACCCTCTTCCATCACAGGTTTAATTCCTTCAATAAAATCTTCATATCCAAATGACTGATGAAATGTCACAAATTCATAATTTCTAATTAATTTATCCGGATTGGGCCTAAAATTTTTAGTGCTTGTGAGGATTTCGAACGCCTCCGGAAAGCTTTCCTCAAGAAATTCATGATTAATAGTCCAGGTAGAATTTTTTCTCTTATAGAATAATAAGGGTTCCATTCGGCGCTGAACATTCACGTTTTCACACTCCATGACTGTATGACTCTGTAATTGGCCCCATATTGTCTGGCGAACTGTTTTGGAATTTGACAATTGCGCTTTTTTCTGAATGATTTCATGTGCATATATTTCAGAAACTTTGGGAGTTTTTAAATCCAATACGGCAATAGCGACGACCTGCCACCAAGACAATTCAGAAACTATATTTTCAATGAATTGACTCCGATTCAACGATGTTTCTTTCTTAGTGAATTTATCGAAATATTCACGCTGCAGTTTATAAGTCTTCCCGGTTCCGGGAGGACCATATAAAATTTTATTTAAGTCCATAGTATTATTATTTAATGCATGGGCTGCTTTATCAATTACTACTTGGTCGGATTGAAATTTATTTTTTAGAAATTGGTAATAATTTGTCTTACCCAATATAGCTCTGGGTCTATGTGTACTTTCTCTATCACTATATTTGTAAAATTCGCTGTTAGAGTCAAGATATGCCACCTTTTCAATTTCACCAATGACAGTCATGTAATTTGACTGATTACAAAGAAAAATGTCTAGATCAAAATATGAATTATAAGTATCTAAATATTTGTTTAATGTATCATAATCATTATTGAAATAATTAGACCGAGGATTATCAATTAACCATTTTATGAACTCATCTTTTACGTTTTCCATCTCAGTCCCGACTTTATTATAAAAAAGTAATTCTATATCCCTTTTTCGTGTTATCTCGATAATGGTATCATGCCAATTACCTGCTCCCTTACCACGAGGTGCTTTCCCTCTATATAGTTCTCCTGGTAATTTCTCCAACATCAATGTTTCATCCTCCAAATTGATATCATTCACTTTCCCTAAATAATGCACGATTAAATCATGAGAGCCACCATATCCCTTTATTACAACTAAATCCCCTTTACTTATCTGGACGAACTTAGCTCGCGTAGTTCTAGCAGTAGGACTTGTATCATTTTTATCGAAATCGATTGCTTGCCAAAAGTTTTCATTTTTAAAGCGATCTAATCTCTCGTAGTTAGAGTTGAATCCTAAGGCCCAATAACGAAGATCATATTTTTCTTCATGTAGTGCGGTTACCCAATTCTCGACATTTTCATTCCTAAACATTAAATATTTAATAACGCTATTGGTGGTATTCGCTTTTACATTCCACTGCGTCTGTTTTGAATCTTTAATATAATCGTATTGCAGCTTTATTTGGCTGATATGATGATCAAGTAAATCAGAATCCAGATCGGCCCAAGATGTGATTTCCACCTTAACAAAAGATTGATCTGGATATCCGCCATAATTATATTCAGAAGTAAAATTTAGTCGCGTTTTATTCTTTTCTTTAAAGTCTTTACTTACTAAAAACCCGATCAACGATTTGCCACTTTTTTCATTATAGGTATAAGCCGCACGCATACCAATGATCACGGAAATATCACCTCCTGAATCAATAGCCATTCTCACTTTATACATATCTATATTCAGTTTTTGCAGCATCTCAAATCCAAAATCAATGAAATTCTGAAAATCCCTAGCATTCTTAACCTTTTTGTTATAATGATGTTCAAAAGTGTTTGCTTCAACAACAGAATAGTTTAGCTTTTCTCCAATCTGGAATCCACAGGTTTCGATAAATTGATTCGTCTTCACGCCGCCAGAACGATCATAAAGTGTAGCAGATGGGTATTCTTTTTCAATTATCCTATATGTCCTGCCATATAGAACTTTTGGGGGAATTTCCTTTTCGCCAACTTTAACGAAATACTTCGTACCCTTGGGGTATTCATCGTCTGGATTGAACTCTGTGATAACTCTTTCCATCACATCGCGCCATAGTTTTATTTCCTCTTGTGTCATTGACAAAAAGTATTAATCAAATTCGATTTAACATTGCGGTTATCCTTAATCAATCGATTTTATCCAACCCCCCTTACAAATACCTCAACAAACTCCTTCATCTTGTTTATAATACGCTCACCTATTTCACGTACTTTTAAAACACTAGGTCGGTTGTCAAGACATTTAAAAACATCATCTCGCAGGGGTTCCTGAGTAGTGTAAATATATGCTTCTACCAAACCACTGAACTGCTGTTTGTCTAGATTTTCTTCTTCACAGAGTTTTGCTAATGCCAGTACTTTCTGCTCCTGCCAGTACTTTTCAAATTCGTCCGGTATATCATCCGGATCCACTATATGTGGCAGGTTTTCTTCAATAAACTTTTCTATTAATTCACGCTTACTGCGCAATTCTATTTCGCCGCTCAGTAATTCCTTGATTGCCTTCTTCTGCTTTTCCCGTTCAGATTCGGTACCCTGCTTCATCTTAGCCAGCAGCTTTAAAATATAAGCAACGTTAATCTGATCCCTATGTATCAATTCCACCTCAAAATCGATATCATCAAGAATGGAATCCTTGTGCTTCTGATTGTCATTCTTCACCTTGTCATATAAATCCAGATATTTACTTTTATAATTTTCGAAGGTTTGTTCGTCAATTTCCAAATCGTCCCAATCAAAATCGACGTAAGATTCCAAAACATTCTTCGCTCGCAGTAAACTTCTGAATGCCTGCACAAAGGCCAGTTCATCTTCTTCGCTTAGTAGGTCATCAACATACTGATAATTCGGAGTGATTTTTAGCACACTCGCCAAGGCTTCATCAAATTTTTTAGTGATTACCTCATAGGGCGGTATAAAAATATCTTCAATTGCATCCTTATTAGAAAACAAAGCGATGGCATCATCGGTGGCCTTTTTCAAATTTCTGAAACACAAAATATTTCCCTGCGATTTCTTCTCACCCAGGATTCTGTTGGTTCGTGAGTATGCCTGGATTAAACCGTGATGCTTTAGATTTTTATCTACATAGAGCGTATTCACCTTTTTTGCATCGAAACCGGTAAGCATCATATTGACCACCAATACGATATCCAGACGGTCTTTTTCCTCATTAAAGGATTCCTTTTCACGATCCTTTAAGCGCTTACTGATGTCTTTAAAATAGTTTTCAAATTGCTGGCCATCCTTAGTTGAAAAACTGGTCTGATACATTTTGTTATAATCACTAATATATGAGTCCAGTTTATCTCGCGTATGACTCGAGATATACTTCACTCCCGGTTCTGCGGCTTCCTGAACGGTATCTCCCGGAATATAATCTTGCGCGTCTTCGTCTTCCTCATTTACGCCAAAAGTAAAAATCGTGGCGATACGTAAGTCGTGCTCCCCCGCTTCTTTTTTGCGTTGCAAGATGTCGTAATAGGCAATAAGGGTATCAATATTATTTACTGCAAACAAGGCGGAGTAATCCCTTGAAAAAGTCTTTTGATTGTGATAGGCTAGTATGTAATCCACTATCTTCTCCAGTCTTTTGGGATCTCTGTAAACTTCCGCTTTATCGATATCTTCCACTTCAATATCTACGAAGGTGTTACTCTTTCGTTTGTATTTCCCGATGTACTCGATTCCGAATTTTAAGACATTCTGATCTCTAATGGCGTCGGTGATGACGTATTTATGGAGACATTTACCGAAGAGATCTTTGGTGGTTCGTTTTCCCAAATCATTTTTTGAAGCGTTCTCAGCAAAAATGGGCGTACCCGTAAATCCAAATAACTGTGCCTTCTGAAAATACTCGGTGATGCGTTTATGGGTATCTCCAAACTGTGATCGATGACACTCATCGAAAATAAAAATCACTTTTTTATCCTGAAGATGAGTTAAGTTCTTCTCGTACCGTGCTTTGCTAATGGCATTATTTAGCTTTTGTATCGTGGTAAGCACCAACTTGGTATCATCGGTCAATTGTCTAACCAGGGAGCGCGTGTTATCGGTTACATCTACGCTATCCTTCTTAAAGCTGTTAAACTCGTTCATGGTCTGATAGTCCAAATCCTTTCGGTCCACCACAAAAACTACCTTAAACACATTGGGGAGGTCCATCGCTATCTGACTCGCCTTAAAGGAGGTCAAGGTCTTCCCCGAACCGGTAGTATGCCAGATATAGCCGTTCTCATTTCGTTCCGCCACCTGTCGTACAATATTTTCTACAGCATAGTACTGGTAGGGACGTAACACCATTAAAATTTTATGGGTTTCGTTATGAACAATATAGTTGGATATCATTTTTCCCAGATGATCAGGATTTAGAAAGGCCTCTGCAAAATCCGGGAGTTCCCGAATGTTTTTGTTGTGCTCGTCTGCCCAATAAAAAGTCTGTTTTACAGATTGCCGGCGGTTATTGGCCAAATATTTGGTGTTTACCCCATTGCTTATCACAAATAATTGCACGTATTGAAAGAGACCATGATTGCTCCAAAAGGAATGTTTTTGGTACCGATTAATTTGGTTAAATGCTTCTTTTATCTCAAGTCCGCGGCGCTTTAATTCAATTTGTACCAATGGCAGACCGTTTATTAAGAGAGTGATATCGTAACGGTTTTTGTAGGATCCTTCCTGTGCGATTTGATGGGTTACCTGAAACAAATTCTCATTCCAGCTTTCAGTATTAAAAAAACGCACATAGACCGTATCCCCATTTTGCCGGGTAAAACTAAAGCGATCTTTTAAGGTCTTGGCCTTTTCAAAAACATTGCCTTTGGCCAAATGATTGAGGATGGCATCGAACTCATTTGCTGAATAGGTTGCCTTGTTGAAGGCTTCTAACTGACCTTTAAGATTGTGCAAAAGCGCATCCCTATCCTGCACTTTCACAGGTGCAAAACCCAGGCTCTCGAGTTGCCGGATTAAATTATTCTCTAGTATGGCTTCGGGTTCATGGGCTTTCATCTATCGACTTTTCTTTTCTCGTTACCCTTAAAAAGTGATTCCAAATCATCACTTATTTTAATGCGATTTCGCAAAAAATCTTGCTTTACATAAAATGAAGATTTATCCTCATTTTCATGTTTTGTTACATAAAAATCCAATCTTGAGCGAATTTGTTGTTTCATTTCTTCTTCGATTTTTGTGTTCTTAGAAAAGATTTTTGCAATTCTTTCGGCTCCTCGTTTTATAGATTCTACTTGATTAACCTGGGGCATATAACCTGTATATCTGCTTATTTCATCAACAATAGTATCAACAAGGTATTGCCTTTTGGACTTGTCTTTGCTTACTGCTCGCCTAACTTCATTTAATAATTGTCTTCTTAATAAATTATGCGTCTTAGAAGGTCTAAAAACCACATCCTCTTTTTCATCTAATGGAAAAAGGACATCAATACCTTTAAACCTTTTTCCATTCATTCTTTTATGCATGTGCAAACCATCAATACTAGTAGCACTGCCATCACCGGCTTTGTGAAGATCAAAATCTATTGTCTGTCCATTTATTAACTCCTTCATATTTCATCTAAATTTTCTAAAAGCCTGCACCGTTTGATAGATTCCGTAGGAGACGAAAATTCGTCCCATGAAATCGGCAAGATAAAATGACCATGTCGGTCCTAGCTCATCCATATAAGTATGTTTATGCACTGGAGATATCGAGATAAAATAATATTTCAAAGAATCGGTTAGGGCTTTTAACGACCAGTTGCAAGGATTAAATGTCATATAGTAGTCTGATGTTGCGATTAAAGAAAAGTAAAAAAACAGCCACCCTATACAACCAGTAAAAATTAAACCGCGAAAAAAACTTGTGCCATGTATATTGGAATTATAATTTAACCATAGGATTGCTCTGTTTAATCTGTTAGTCCATGGCTTAATCTTCTGATTGATTTTATCCTTCAGTAAAACATCGTAAGTACTCAATTCTAGACGGCGGTAATACAGAGAAATTATATGGTCCGAATTCTTCTCAAATATGTTTTTAAGAATTCTAAATGTTTCACGTTTATTTTTAATCGGAATATCTCCTTTGTCATGAACTAAAGATTCATACTCCATTTCCTCTAAAGGTCCCATAACAACATCAAAATCTTTCAATTCAAAGTCAAACATCGAAAGGTTACCTTCTAATATCGCAAGGGAAATATCATAACCTTTTTTACAAACAGTACCTCTAAATATTCCTAATTTTGCGAACAGAGTGTAGGTAAATAGCACATTTTCATAAAACGTGGATCCCGAAAAGACAACGGTTTTGTCAAAATCTACTTTGTGAAATATCGTTTTCTTATAAAATTTTGAATGCCAGAAATCCACCAATTCACGAAAAGAGGCATTATCTAATAGAACTTCCGACTTAAATTCACATTCTCGGAATCTGACTTTGCCGATAAACTCTTTGTCATTAGCATTTATATCATGAAAAGTACAATTTAGAAAATAGAAATTAATATGGCTGCTTTTGAAAGTTACAGTTTTTGTAAATCGACAATTAAGAAAAACAAAATCATTACTACTTGCGGCCGGTAATCGATTTTTAACCGTTTGTTTCGCCAAAGGAAGATTAATGTCAAAATCAATATCCAGATGTTCTAATTGCCCAACAAGTTTGTTACCAACTTGCCTTTGAGTATTTAGTTGCAGGACTAATTCCTCTATGGACTTTATTTTTAGTAACTCATCCGTCATAATCTAATAATTTACACAAACATCTGCTGCAACAACCCTTTTTTAAAGGTTTGAGTTAGGGTTATTTGATTATTTACATTTTCTATTTTGGAATCGATACTTGACAAATAGGTAGCGATTTTTTTTTGTTCTTCAAGGCAGGGTATATTTAATTTTAGCTTAAGTAAGTCCTTGGTATAAATTGCAGCTACACTAGTAGTTCCCGTTGCAAATCTTTTCAATCCTTTAATTCCTTCGTATGAATTCAATCTATAATTCATAAAAAAATTGTCATCAAATTTCAAATACATCAAATTTGAATTATAGTACGCAATTGGTAATTCGTTTCTCCAGATAGAGACCTTTCCAACTAATTCTAATGTATTTCTAGTATTGAAAAATAAATCTCCATATCGAATTTTATCTTTTGGATCTATTTCTTCATCAATCGGTATATAATCTAACTTTTTCGTATTCATTGTACCTCGACCAAGATTTCCCATTTTTATCAATGGGTAAATAGTTTCTTCTTCAGTATTTGTATAATTGCCTCCCAATCGGTATTTAATAACAATATCTTTAAAGTACTTCTCCTCCCACTCCGGAAACGCCTTCCCATCCTTATCCTTAAACCGTAGCTCCCGGGAAAACAGTTTTTGCATCACCCCTTTTTTATACTGCTCCAGTAGTTCTTTCTTTGTGGTGAGTTGTTGTATTTTTTGATCGACAGAAGAAAGAAAAGAGGCTATTTTTTGTTGTTCGGGGAGGGAGGGGAGATTAAGTTTTAATTTTGAAACTCTACCGGTAGACAAACTCAATACTTTTGTCCCTTGAGCAATTGTCATTATCTGCCTTCTTAATTTCCATGATTTAAGTAAAAAACTCATATATCCAAGCGATGTACTTTCTTGCGAAGGTCTTGCCAAAAATGTGTGTAGTCCGGCTAATAACCTCTCATTATTTATATCGATGAGTTCGATACACTTTCCTATATCGGCATAATCTTCCGAGGCATCTGCTATAACCAAATCACCAACTTTACAGTATGAATCTTCCTTTATTCTTGCTAAATCAACATCATCATTGATAAATGGAACGTGTTCTTTTACTAAGTAAAAATGGGTTTGAAATTTTGTATGAATATCACCATAATGAATATTTCTAACTTCTCCATGATTATAATTCAATTTATCTCTAGAAAGAGAATTTGTACTATGAAACGTATAATGGTTTCCAAATAAGGATTCCTCAATTATCTCCTCAAATTCATTAAATCGCAATGCCGGAACCTTTATGTTTCGCTCATTACTAACTTCTTTTTCGGTTTCTATATTTGTAGCGGTGGTATTTATCATTTAGTTAATAGTGCTTCTCGATACGATTCCGATACATCGGAATCATGCGAAGTGACATTTTTATTAAAAAGGCGTATCTATGCCCAGTTGGTTACAATAGTCGGCTATGGTAGCGTCGGTTTCTTTTATCTCTTTTTCCAAAGCTTTTAACTCTTTGGAAACCGCTGCCAGATCTACCGGTTCTTCTTCTTCAAAAGTATCCACATAACGCGGGATGTTCAGGTTGTAGTCGTTTTCGGCAATCTCGCTTAATGGTGCCACATAACTAAACTTATCCTCTGTTGTTCGGTTGCGATAGGTACTTATAATCTTCTCAATGTCTTCATCCCGCAGTATGTTCTGGGTTTTTACCTTTTCAAACTGCTGGCTGGCGTCTATAAACAGGACGTCCTTAGTATGCTCCCGCTTTTTCTTCAAAACTAAAATACAGGTAAGTATGCTTGTACCATAAAAGATATTGGCCGGTAACCCAATCACCGCATCCAGATAGTTTTTTTCTTTAATAAGGTATTTACGGATATGTCCTTCGGCAGCTCCTCTAAACAATACGCCGTGTGGCAATACACAGGCCATGGTACCGTTATCCTCCAGCTGGTAAATCATGTGCTGTACAAAGGCGAAGTCGGCTTTACTCTTTGGTGCCAGTTTGCCGTAGGCCGAGAAGCGGTCGTCACTCATAAAAAGCGGGCTCGCACTCCATTTGGCAGAGAAGGGCGGATTGGCAACTATAGCCTCAAAACGCATATCGGCATGCTGCGGATGGGTTAAAGTGTCTTCATTCTTTACGTCGAACCGCTTGTAATGCACATCGTGCATAATCATGTTCATACGGCAGAGGTTGTAGGTAGTTGGGTTCATCTCCTGCCCGTAAAACGCTCCTACTTCCTTTACCTCTCTTGCAACCCGTAAAAGCAAGGAGCCGGAACCGCAGGTGGGATCGTACACGCTTTTAAGTTTTTCCTTGCCGGTGGTGACCAGTTGCGCCAACACTTTAGAAACTTGTTGAGGGGTATAGAACTCCCCGGCTTTCTTGCCGGCACCACTGGCAAACTGTCCGATAAGGTATTCGTATGCATCACCTAGCAGGTCGCTCTCGGTATTTTCAAGGTCGAAATCGATTTCCTCCAGATGCGACAGCACTTTTACGATAAGTTCGTTTTTCTGGTTTTCAGACTTCCCCAGTTTGCTGCTGGTAAGATCCAGATCTTCAAAAAGGTTACCAAAGTCATCTTCGCTTTCGGAACCCATGGTGCTTTGTTCAATATTGGTAAGCACCTTGGCGAGGTCGTCGAGAATGAATTTATTTTTGCCTCCCGCATTGCCGCGGCGAGCCAATTCACTAAAAAGTTCATCCGGATGCAGAAAGTAGCCCAATTTGTCTAAGGCTTCATCACGAATTGCGCTGAGGTATTCACTGCTTTTTGGATGAGCTTGAATGTTTTTGTAGGTAAATCCGTCAGGCTCTAAGATCTTATCCGCATAGAGATTCATCTTGCGGCTAAGATATTTATAGAAGATAAACCCCAGGATATAGTCCCGAAAATCGTCGGCATCCATCTTGCCTCTCAGGGTATTAGCGATGTTCCAGAGTTGGGTTTGTAATTGCTGGGTTTGTTCGGTCATAGGGAAGCTAGGTGTTTTTGTAAATATAGTAGAAACGTAAGGCATTGGCAATACGGGAAACCGCGTAGATGGAACACTTATTTCAAAAATTTTAATTGCACTGCTTTGCCGCTATTCTCCCAATTAGTTTTTTGCATTATTTGTTTTTGTTTTAAATAATCTTGGCGGCTGTAGAACTCGTTGTTTTCAAGTACCGGTGTATTGTACAGACTATTTCCACTTTCCTTTTCTATTTGTCTACGCCGTGTATATTTAAACCATGCCGTTTCTTCTGAAGAAACGGGCTTTTTAAGTCCCTTTGCCACGTCAATAAATAATTTTTGGCGTTCACTTAGTGGTTTCAGTGTTCCATCTTCTAGGGCTGTGAACCAATGACCGTATTTTTCGAGAATCTCAATTTCTTCATTTGAAAAGATGATTCGGTTACAGTCAATTTTAAAAGGACCGCACTTTTTTATGTAATTAAGATGTTGTTTTTTTGATGGGGTTTGAGACATTTCTGTTACTAATATTACAATTGTTTGTTCGGTTTTATTGTTAAACCATTAAATTCTAATAACAATCACAAGTGAAATCCCGAATATACTCATGAAAAGATTCACCCCATGATCCTAACATCCCGTTGTTTTTGAAAGTATTCCATCGCTGTGTTGATATTCCACAAAATATATAAGGTTTACCCTTGAAATCGTAATCACTGCTTTTTATATAAGCAACTACAAACCCCATCCCTTCCAGACGATAATAATTTGCTTTAACCAGCATTGAAGAACCATAACAAGTCGCGGTATTTTTGGAGTCGTAATTTTCTGTTACTATTCTAAATAGTTCTTGACAACTAATTTTCTGAGCAATTACCCCATTTGAAATAGAAATTATAATGACAAATACTAAGATTAGATATATTTTCATGTGTTTATAGTTAATCCTCCCATCCACAAAGTGACCTCCCAATTTTTTTCGCTTCCGATAGAGTAACTTTATAGATATCTGTTGAGCAGTTAGAGAGACCCCGGCAGTTTTTCTTGTAATGATATTTCTTGCTGTATTTTCCCTTGCAGATATAGACATCGGTCAAGGAGCTACTGAACGAAGAAGTGGCCAAAAAGACCATGACCAATAGGCCGATTGTTGGGAGCTTCATGCTGTCTCATATTAACGGGGAAGCTTAAAGGTATAAAATTTTATTAAAAAAAATTACGGAAACCCGTAATCAGCATTGATCTTAGGTGATCACCCTTTCCTTCTGTTTTTCCGCCATTCCCAAGGTGGAATGGCATGTGCATCTGCCCATAGCCCCAGTTGCTCGCGTTTTGCAGTGTCCTGCAGGGATTGGAGGGCTACATCCGAAGAATATTTTAGATAGTGCCATGCCAGACCCGCTTTTAGCAGTTCCTCATTTAAGATCAAGCCATTGTCATAGTATATAATGCCTATGATCCTGCCGTTTCTGTCGGTGCTCTGCTGTTCTACAGTTACCTGTTTACCCGCAATAGCGTCCAATGTAAATTGCTTCGCTCGTTGCGAAAAAGGTTGCTTCCGCTCGGGGCAATCGATGCTTGCCAGGCGAACCCTGACTAATGAGGAATCTGTTGTGAGTAGTTTAAAGGTGTCGCCGTCTGTGATGGAGACGGCTTTGCCCGAAAGGGTTTGAGAGTGACAACCAATAGAAATGAATATAGACAGAAAAAAAATGAATAGGCCAGTAATTCTATATAGAATTATAACGTTTTGTGTCAAAATAAATGGTTTAGGGCTGATTTAATTCCATTTAGATCATTTGATGTTCTAATTATTTGAATATCATTATTTTCAACGCCCATATCTAAAAACCAATTTGTCCATAATCTTTCGAGTATTTTAAACTCGTTAGGGCATTGTTTTAATGGTCGAAGTCTAGTTCTCGGTGTCGATGAGTTTTGTATGCAATCTGGAGTTACCTCCAAAAGAGTGACAGTTGTCTTATTTTTTAATTTATTACCAGAACTAACTATTTTCCATTCACCTAATTTAAATTCTTTTTGCCAATTTGCACTAGATCTTAAAGGGTCTAAAATTGAGCCCTCTATATGTCCAAGCGTATTCCCAACTCTTTCGGGGTTTTCCCCTGCCATATACATATATCCGTCTGTGAAAATAATTATATGGTTATTATAGTTTTCTTTTAGATAATAATCTATACTATAACTAAAAAAATCGTAAATGTTTGAACCAAAATAATTTGGGTTTTGTTTTAATGCGATGTCATAAATTTTATCAAATGTTGTTAGTATTTTTGGAGTTCCCTGCTTAGGAAATTGATTTATAAAGTAATTAAGTCTTGTCTTAAAATCTCTGCTGCCAAAATCAATACTCATAGAACTTGTTAAGGACAAAATATTCTCATCATCCAAATCTGGATAAAAAAGAATGTTGAGTTTATCTTCAGAATAAATATACCCACTCTTATACAGGCCTTCCACTTTTTGTCGAAAATTAGTTACTAGGTGTTTTATCAATTCTTTATCCTTTTGAGGTTGATAAGGATTTTCAATTCTAGATGAAAAATCAAAGAAAATAATATAATTGGACGGAGTTGGAGTTTGTCCGAAGCCACGAATGGTTAAATTAGAAAAAAGTAAAAGAAAAAGAAGTGTTTTTTTCATATTTATTTAGTTTAATTGAGAGACATTGTGGTGATTTCTTCATTTTTAACTTGGTCGATGTCCCGTAATGTAGAGGAAGAACTTATAAATGAATTAAGCTCATTTTTTACAATGATTATTTTTTCTGATGCACTTGAATCACCATATTTGAATTGAATATATTGATTCCACCCAATTGTAAATTGAATTAACGCGTTTCTTAATTTATCCTTTCCGCCAATGCGTATGAGTCTAATCGATTGTTTAATGCTGCCGATTTCTTTTTCAAGCTCTCTAATTTCGTCAGGTAATAAATGATTTGCTTTTTTCAGAAGATAACTTTTTTCTCCTTGAACTCTGTCAATTTGTTTTTCAAATCTTCTCAATTTTCTACGCCATCGATTTTCAGGATCTTTCTTTTCGTATTCTTTACTTGTTTCATGCGTTATAAAACTCCAGATAATATATCCAACAAAACCCAAGCCTAGAATTAAAAGGAAAGCCGGCTCTTTATAACTATATTTTAGTTGTTCAAGTAATCCTGTTGGAAATTGATCTCCAAAGACACCGCCAACACCTTTCCAATTAAATAATCGCTCCTCGAATTTAATAGCCAGAATAATATCCAAACCTAATACCAAAACAAGAAAAAAGAAAATACCAATCCAGGCTTTATATTTTTTTCCTTCTTCATAAATTAGGTTTTCTAATTTAAAATGGATTAATATGGCTATGGCAAGAAATAAAATCGGCAACAATAATGGTCCAATACTAATAGCGACTTTGCACCCCCCGTTTCCATTTAGCTGGTCCAATGAATTCAAAACTTCTGGATTACAAGTAAAAGCAATGTCAGGTGAAAATACAACTGGTAGGTCGAATAATACATAGCCGAGATTAACATAAAAATAATATATGAATAGGATTAATAGCGTTGAAATAAAAACACCGGTATAAAAAAGCCAAGGTTTAAATTTGGGGCCGGTATCAATTACATCTCGTGGATCCTGAGCAGCAAGATCATCGCGTTCTTTCTTTAAATTGATAATCTCCACGTCTTTATCTCTAACCTTCTCCTCTTTAATTTGTTTTATTTCTGCAGTTTTATCATTTATTTCATTTTGAATGCGATCAATTTTTTGTTCTTTTTCAGAAATATCATTACGTTGTTCTTGAGTGTCTTCTTCTTTTTTGACAATATGTCCACTTTCAATTTGTCTTAAATGTATGGTATACATTTCTGAAGATGCTTTACATTCCTCAGAGGAATCCCTGCCAAATTTTGTAAAGGATGCAACAAATTTGGCAACAATACTATTGTCTATAGAGGGTTTTGAATCTGAATTTAGTAATTGACTCCTATTAAATTTCATCTTCAAAGTATTTTTTAAAATATGTTTCTAAATCCTCTTGTGCTTTGACTGACTTTATCATAGAAATATATAGGTCATCGTATAGAGTAGAGTCGAAATTTAATTCCTTCAAATATTTATAAAAGATTTGCTCCTCATTTTCATCTACTTTCCCGTCGGCGAGGATAACACGCATTAAGTCGTATAGAAAATGTATTCGTTCTTCGACGGTTACTGGATAAATAATTAATTGGGGTGCCGGGTTTCTAATTAGTTCAAGAATATCCTCACCAGAAAGCCCTAGGTCCTTCGCTCGCTCATTAATTATATAAAGTTCCCGACTATCAAAGAAGCCATCTGAATATGCGGTAATTAGTAGCGCTCTAATTCTAGATTTATCCATATGTCCTAGAGTAATTACTCAAACCTACACCCTCTAATTCTCAATTCCTTACGGAAATCCGTAACCTATAAACAAAACAGACGCGCCTATTAAGGCACGTCTGTCTCTTCCCGGATGATCCAGTGGAATCATCTTGCTATTTTTATTAATTGTTATTCCTCAAAAAAGAACTCATGGATCTTGATTATATCATCTCTTCCTATTTGAATTAAATTGGATGTTTCTTTCAAGTAGATGCCTAATGAACGTTCGTTATACACCAAGCGCATCATATCATTGTAGTCTCGAACCGTATACATATCACCATCCATCTTGTAAAACGGAATCGCAATTCCTGACCCCCCTTTTACACCTCTATTTACGATCTTACCTGATTTTAATGTTCCTTCAATATTCGAATCATTGCGTTCTGAAGAGGCTGTTTTTACATATGCTACCATCATGTTAAGCCATTCTCTATCGTCGATCATCATCCAACGGACTTTTGAAAAATCGACTCCGTATTCGTTAACCCAACCATAACTTGTAAATCCGAAGAGGACGAATTTTTTCCCATCCAGTTCCGGTTTTTCAGCCAAGGAAAATTCCTGAATTTTGTAGGTGATCAATGTGGCATTTGCCATATCCTTAGATTTTTTTCCATCAAAATCGAGGGTCTTTAATGAAAAACTATTCATGTCGGGATGTGTGTTCAGCACATATTCAGTTGCTTTTAGCTCAGCTTGTTCTTTCATTTGCTCAACAGCAACAATAGCCCCACCTATTGCGGCCAGACCCACAGCTGCGGCAACAAGACCCGAGCCCTTGTCCTGAGCAATTGAATTTTGAAATAGTAAGAGACAGATAGTACCTAGTAGAATAATTTTCTTCATTTGGTTAGAGTTAGCTTATTATTAAATAGTGATTTACAAAAATAGAATTCGAAAAATTTAATGCTTAAATGATCCCCAGATCCTTAGCGACCGCTACCAATTGAATCGCGTTCTTGGCCTGCAGTTCGATGCGCAATTTATTTAACCGCTTTTCTATAGAACTTAAACTGCTGGGAGAGATCTCCCATTCCTTAAAATGTGTACTTATCTCATCCTGAGATTTTCCCTGACTAAGTAAACGCAAAAGCTCAATGTCATAATCATCGATCTCCATAGTTTCAGAACTACGCAAGGCATTCTGAATTTGAGGTGATAAATACCGCCCACCTTCTGCAGTAGTTTTTATAGCTTTTTCCAATTCAACCATTCCTTGTCTGCCTTTACACACGAATCCCGCAACATTGTAACTGTTCATTAGATGTCGAACTTTTTGATTTCTGTCTTCGATAGAATACACAATGATATGAAGTTCAGGGAACTCTTTATGCAGCACTTGAATGAGTGCTTCACCAGAACTTATTTTTTGGGCTCTATGATCCGATTTATAGGACAGATCGGTAATTAACAGTTCAAATGGATCTTCGTCTTGGACGCCTTTTTTTATTTTCAAATAGGCATCATCGCAGTATTGTACTTGATGGGCATCAGCTATTCCCAATGAATTGGTAACGGAAACAACTCCATGATTGATAGAATCCAGATCATCTGAAATGAGAACCTTTTTATACATACTAAATCGCTATTATCGCTTTGAACCCTTTTCCCGGACTAGATTCAAAACTAATAGACCCGTTTATGGAATCCATACGGTTTTCCGTATTCCGTATACCATTTCCTTTTTCAAGGACTGTTCCCTTACCGTTATCGGTATATTCGATTCTACATTTTTTTCCTTTTTGTTCAAATTGTAAAGCTACCAGACTGGCATTACTATGCTTTTTCATATTGGTCAACAGTTCCTGTAATACACGGTAGATGGTCAGTTTTTTTTCCTTGCTGAAATCAGACCACGTAATGGAAGATAAATTTCGGGTGATAATATTAACTTCATCATTCTGAAAGCTTTCCAACATATCCGTTAGTTCAAGGTCAAATTCTTTGTCTAGGGATATAGAGCTGATCTCTTTTGAAATATCTCGCGTCTTATTATAAAGGCTGTCAAGCGAATCTACAGTACGCGCGTCTACATCTTTTTGCTGTTGTAGGTTGTTCATTAGATGGTAGATGTCATTCGCCACTTCATCATGTACTTTTTTAGAAATTCGTGTTTCGGTCTCATACACCTGTCTTATTCGATCACGCTTATGTTTTATTCTGAAGAGGAAAAATAGAAGAATGGCTATAACAACCACTAAGAGTCCGATCCATTGATATAAGATACGTTTACCTTTTTCTGATTCTCTTCCTATTTCTGCTAACTCTTGTCTCTTTTTTGCTTCGGCAACATTCCATTTCCGATAAGCATATTTGTTATCTTCAAGTTGGGCAGCAGTATTAATACTATCAGTCAAAGCCATAAATTCCCGAACATCAGGATCGACATGATCCTTCAATAAAAGATTGAATGCCTCGTGCTTATAAGCACTATTTTTAAGAGATTTGGCTGTAGATAATGCCTTTTGGATATAATAGTTAGAAGAGTCAGAGTTTGTAGCTAAATAAAAATCTGCTAAACTCATATAAGAGGTGAATCGATGCTTTAGATTTTTAAAATTCAAGCGAAGTCGCAGGGCTTTATGTAATGTATTAAGCGCTTTAGGATCTTTAAGACGATGCTGAACTTCTCCCAAATTATCTAAAAGGAGTGCTTGTTTGATGGTATCTTGCATCTTCTCAACAATCTCTAATCCTGTTAAAAGTATTTCCTCAGCCTTATTAAATTCCTCTAATGATTTATAGGCATTTGCTTTATTATTTAATAATATAACATGTGCATCAGGATTTGGTTTTAAAGCCAAAGCTTGGTCATAAATAGTAATAGCTTGTTTGAAATCCCTTATATTTCGATACACCATACCCAGCTGCGTAAAAAACCCCAGTCTGTGTTCATCATATATTTCTCCTTCCTTATCTCCTATCAATTGTAGACCAGTAACTGCTTCTTGCTCACTTTCATACACATGGCCTTCAAAATAAACACCTTGTGCAATCATTCGGCTTGCATAAATCGCATTAAGTGTATCATTATTTTTAAGACTATTGTACTTACGTTTTCTGAAAAAACGAATTGCGGCAGGGGTATTAGATTTTTCATTTGGTCTTACAATGCTATAATAATAATAAGAAAGACTGTCCGATTCTTCTTGACCGAAAGTCAACAAACCTGAAATACAAAAGAGGAATAAAAACAATATGGTCTTCATTCCTCTAAAGTACTAACATTTAACTTAATAATTAATCTCCTCCTGGTGGCGGTGGAGGAGGTGGCGGCGGATAAGGCTCATCATCAGAGCAACACCCGTACGCATCATTGGTGCCGGCTAATCGTTCCGGAGAACAAGAAGCCAGAGCTGCAAATAACAGTATAAACGAAAAAATATATTTGATTTTATGCATGTTTCTAAAATTTGAAATTGAACATAGGAGTGGCCCACCGAGGTTGAGTTCGGTTCAATTGAGTTGCCGGGCAACACCGTGAAATTTTGAAGCGTGCACGCTTCGGTTTGAGAAGTGTGGAGTGCAGAAGTAAAGTGATTCGATTACTTCTCAAAATGGTCTAGCCACTCTACTTTGCAGCTCCGTTTATGTAAAACTGAAAGTCGTATTCCCTTTTACGATAGGGCGTTCAGCAATACGAAGACAAATATGAGAAAGCTTTTTAAAGATCAGTTGGAAAGTAGTTGGAAAGCTTTTGGAAACTTATTTTCCAATCACTTTCCAAAAAGAAATTGTAATTTTCAACGGTCTTATAATGAATTATTTATGGAAAGAGAACTAATCCAAGCTGTTAAAATGAAAGCACTGAAAGAAGGTGCTCCAGATAGCAAGAATGGAGTTGCCGAGCATGTCTCGGGGAGAACAGATATTTCAATTTCCAGTAAGTCAATTACAAATTATTTAAAAAATTTTGGGGCGGGAAATGATATTACAATAGCATTTGAAATAAGAGATTCTTTAGCTAGATATTTGGGATACCGTAATTTTCGAGATTTTCAAAATCAAGGCACTCAGGGTAGTATAATTAAAAAGTATTTATTATGGTTTTTGATTATTGCCTTAGGAGTTTCCGTGTCCTGGAATTTTTTTGGTACCGGTGATGAGTGTTGTATGCTCTGGATAGAAGATCATTGGGAAGAAACGGATTGCAGTGGAAAAAAATTAGAACGTGAATGCGAACCGAATACGCTTGAGAAAATGAGATTGGTTGAGGTATGTAAAAACGCACCATTTAAAAAAGACGGTCAGCAAATTCTATGGTACGATAAAACCGATAATGTTGTGACATTTTTTACATATCATGGTTTACATCCGGTAAATGGAAAAACTTTAAAAGAAGCAACTGAAGGTATGGTAGAGAAGTATGGTAAGGTATGTGAGTAAATTTTAGTCTTAAATAAGAAGAAAAGTCACACCTAAAATTCCAATTAATAAACAAATAGTTATTAAGCAACCGCTTTCTTCTTTCTGATCAAATCCTTTATAACTAATCTTTTTACCGTGTCTTCGAGCATCAATTTTATGCACTCTATCATGGGCTGCTTGGTTAGGGAAAACCCATAAATTATTTGGATTATTATTTAACTTATTTCGATCCTTATGATGTACCACCTCACTTTTTCGGAGTTTTCGGCCTAACATTTTTTCGGCTTGATGTCTATGTACTAGCTTTTCACTGCCAGAATACCTGCGATATCCTCTTTCGTCAATGTATGTTTTTTTCTTCATCCAGCTAAACAATTATTCATCCTCGAACCATACGCTCTTTATTCTGTGCCAAACCATTCTTGACTCGCCATCATTATCATATATAAATCTTAAATTATCATTCTTAAAATCAATAATCATAATATATTTATTTCCTACATCGCTTACTATAGATAATTCAAATTGATCATTTTCTTCGTCTTTTTCTTGAGATTTAATTAGATAGGCAGAAGTTACCGAAGAAGTTGTATGCTTAAACATAGTTAAATCAGTATTGAATACGAAGAAAGTTAATTCCTCATTGTTTTCTGAGATTAGTGACCATTCTTCACTCACATCATCCCAAATCCCATCTTTTCTAAGATCAGTAGAAATGTTCATTTGGGCCGATATAATAAAAGGACTAAGGAATAGGGGTATAAAAAATAAAAGAAACTTTTTAGGCATATTCAAAGATTTATATACAAAATAAGAAGATTTATTCTGACCGAATTACGGATTCCCGCATCCCTAAAATTATTTTTTCTTTTGTTTAAAACTGCCATTTTTCTTTATATAGAGAAGGTGATTGGGATTCCTAATTTGAAGATATTGGAAACCTACATGTGCTGCACTATAAAGTAAAAAAGAACGAATTAGAGCTTTACAGTACGCCAGAAACTCATCCTTTAAAAAGGGAAAAAACTTTAGATGACATTAGGGAATATATGATTTACAAGCACCTTTGCAATAAGTTACAATAGTATTTTAAGGCCTATATTTAATAGTTTAAATATTGAAGAATTGTTTTAAGATTTAATTTTTTTTTACCCCGTTAAGAAATTTAGAAATCGCTTCAAGCATTCCCAATACTTTCAATTTCACTCCCTACACAAAATATAATTTTTTATCCCTATCTTTAGTAGGCTAATACCAACCGTAATATGGGGAATGCCCGTATGAATCATACCAAAGTAGGTGGCCAATACCCCTTTCTTAAAAAAGGAGGGGAAATGGGCGAACTTATTCGTGCCAAAAACTGGGCTAATACCCTCGTGGGGCCCATAGACGACTGGCCGCAAAGCCTTAAAACCGCACTTAGCATCTTACTGCACTCCAAATTCCCTAAGTTTCTATTTTGGGGGCCCGATCTAATTTGCTTTTATAACGATGCCTTCCGACCCAGTTTGGGAAAGGACGGGAAACACCCCGCCATGCTGGGAGAAAAGGGGGAAGACTACTGGGGGGAGATCTGGCATATCATAAAACCGCTAATCGATCAAGTCTTGACTGATGGTGAAGCCACCTGGAGCGAAGACCAGCTTATTCCCATTTATCGCAATGGTGCCATTGAAAATGTATACTGGACCTTTAGTTATAGCCCCATTTCTGATGAGACGAATACCGTGGCCGGAGTATGGGTCACTTGCATAGAAACCACCCAGAATATCCTCTCTAAACAAAAATTGGAAGACAGCAAGGATCAGTTGCATTTTGCCGTGGAAGCGGCAAAGCTGGGCACCTGGGATTATCAGCCACAAACCAATGTGTTTAGAGCCAACAAACGCCTACAGCAATGGTTTAATCTTCCGGGTCCCGATGTGGATCCCAATATCGCCTACCAAATGGTGGACGAACCCGACAGGGATAGGGTGCGCAAGGCGATCGAATGGTCCATGCAATACGAATCCGGCGGCGAATACGACATTACCTATAAAATAATTCGTCTGGATTCTGATGAAAAAAGAACCATACGGGCCATTGGCAGATCGTGGTTTAACGAGAACAAGGAAGTGTACCGCTTTAACGGGATCCTTCAGGATGTAACCGATCAGGTGCTGGCCGAAAAGGAAAACAAACTCCTAAGCACCATAGTAGCGCAAAGTAATGAGTTTATAGGCATGGCATCACCCGATAACTATGTAAAATACCTCAATCCCGCAGCTATGAAAATGCTGGGATGGGACGATTATAAAAATAGAAAAATAGAAGAATGTGTGTATCCCGAGGACCTTCCGAAGGCAAAAAAACTAATCAAGAAACTCCTAAAACAGGACTACTTTTCTCAGGAAATGCGCTTTTTGAATGAAAAAACAGGAGAGCCTTTCTGGCTGCAATGGAACGGTATTTCCATTCGGGATGAAAAAACGAATAAGATCTCGGGCCTTGCAACCACCAGCCCTAATATCGAAGAGCACAAACATGCCGAAGCCCAGTTGCGCGAGGCGTTTAGCAAAGTTGAAGAAAGCGAAAAGCGCTTTCGCAAGGTGGCAGATCACGCGCCGGTTTTAATTATGATGACCGATGATGAAGGGAAGATACGCTTTGTGAACAAGCTGTGGATCGATTTTATTGGCACCAGTCTAAAACAATATCTGGGAAGCGATACCCTAAAGAATATGCATCCCGAAGATGAGGATGCGTATAATTTTATATGCACGCCGGCCTTTGCCAGAAAAGAAGAATACCGCGTCGAGTACCGGGTGCGGCGTTTTGATGGAAATTATCGATGGATCTCCGAAATTGGCGTTCCCCGCTTTACCGAAGACGGACACTTTGAAGGTTATATCAATGCTGCCATGGATATACACGATATTAAAATGCAGGAGCATCAAAAGGATCTGTTTATCGGTATGGCCAGCCACGAATTAAAAACGCCTGTGACCTCCATTAAAGGCTATACCCAAGTCCTTAAAGCCAGATATGAGGAGAGTGAAGATGAGCTGCTGAAGAATTCTCTGGAGATCATAGACAAACAAATACGGGTGCTTACCAGTCTCATTTCAGACTTGCTGGATCTTTCTAAAATGAAAACCGGCGGTCTGGAACTCAATATGGAAATATTCGATCTCAACGAACTGATTAAAAATATTGTACAGGAAATCACTCTTATCAACCCTGAATTCGAGATCAAATTTTCGGAGGGAAAAGGGAAAAACGTTTTTGCAGACCGGGAACGCATTGGGCAGGTGCTTATTAACTTACTTAACAACGCTGTAAAATATTCTCCCAGATCGCGAAGGATCGAAATTGAATCTGCCTTTACTGCCAAAAAGGTAAAAGTGAACGTCCGCGATTATGGTATCGGCATCAATAAGGAAAACCAGAAGAAGATCTTTAACAGGTTTTTCAGGGAAGAAGGCAAGGACGAAACCACTTTCCCGGGTTTTGGAATCGGACTTTACATAACTTCAGATATTATTAAAAAGCACAACGGAACTATTGGCGTAAACAGTACCAAGGGTGAAGGTTCCGACTTTTATTTTACACTCCCCCTTCAACAACCTAAAACCTGACAATATGAAAAAAAGTACTGCGCATATTCTTATCATTGAAGATTCTGAAAACATTTTATCACTATTACAATTAATGCTCGAAATAAAAGGCTGGCAAATTTCGGGACGGGATAATGTAAACAATATTATTTCCGATCTGCAGCAAATGAATCCTAACCTTATCCTAATGGACATGCTGCTTTCCGGAGCCAACGGTTGCGACGCATGCAAGCTTATAAAATCCACACCGGCCACAAGACGCATTCCTATTGTAATGATGTCTGCACACCCAGCCGGAAAATTGGAATGCATAGGTGCCGGTGCCGATTATTTTATTGGAAAACCGTTCGAGATGAATGAGCTAATTGCTGTTATTTCTGAAGGACTATCCTCACAAGGACTCGCCTAAGCAGAAAACATCATTCCGGGGCATACTATTAGTGTTATTCTGAAAATCCAGTCGATATGAAGAAACTACAAAAAGATCAGATCAAGCAAGAGGTATTCGACCTCTACGACGACTACGCTCATAACAAGATGCAGCGTCGTGAATTTATTGAAAAACTATCGCTCTATGCCGTAGGTGGGATCACCGTGGCCTCATTAATGAGCTTCCTAATGCCCAATTATGCAGATACCATGTTGGTATCACCCAACGATCCAGATCTGGAAAGCGATTATATAACCTACGATTCACCCAAAGGAGGGGGAACCATTAAAGGACTGTTGTCTAAACTAAAGAATTCTACCGAAAAACTGGGAGGTATCGTGGTGGTTCACGAGAATCGCGGACTCAACCCCTACATAGAAGACACGGCACGAAGGGCAGCACTGGAGGGGTTTATCACTTTAGCGCCTGATGCGTTATCGCCGCTGGGAGGTTATCCGGGAAATGACGATGACGGTAGAACGATGCAGCGACAACGCGATAGAGACGAGATGCTGGAGGATTTTATTGCGGCCTATAACTATTTGAAGGAGCATAAGGATTGTAACGGAAAGATAGGTGTGGTAGGCTTTTGCTTCGGCGGCTGGATTTCCAATATGATGGCTGTTAAAGTGCCAACTTTGGCTGCTGCAGTTCCCTTTTACGGGGGTCAGCCCAAAGACGATATCGACAAGATAAATGCGCCGCTTATGCTGCAGTTTGCGGGTCTGGACGAGCGGGTAAACGCCGGATGGCCCGACTATGAAGCCGAATTAAAAAAACACAGTAAGGACTATGTGGCCTATACCTATCCCGATGTCAACCACGGATTTCACAACACCACCACCCCGCGTTACGATAAAGAAGCCGCCGAACTGGCCTGGCAACGTACCATGGATTTTTTTAGAGCAAAATTAGAATAATTTTCAAAATCACTTTTACTCTTTCCTTCGGAATGGAGGGCGTATCGGGTGAACAAGAATCTTTAAGGCTAGATTTTTTGTTCCTTTTATTATTAATGGAAAAAAGAAAGGAAAAAGAATTGATAAACTATTTTCCATTGTAACCTGTGTCCAAATTATTCACGAATCACGGATTACTTCTCTCAGAGCCTTTTTCACCAAATTCAGTATCTTCACGAAAAACTACCCTATACCATGTCTCAAGGAAAATCCTGGTTAAAAGCCCTGTTGGAAATCATCAAGATTATTTTTGAAGGATCTCGGAAAAATGCAACTCCCCGAACCTGGCATCAGCATGTGGTGCCGTATAAAGATGGTTGGGCCGTACGCCGGGAAGGCAATAAACGCATCACTTCAAAACACAGAAAACAAAGTACTGCCTTGCGAAAAGCCAAAAGCATTGCCCGAAAAAGGAAATCCGATGTGATCATTCACAGGGAAGACGGTACCATCCGCGACCGGATAAGCTATGCTGAAACATAAGATTCTAAATGGACAGTTCAGAAAAAGAATAGCTATTTTTAGAAAAAAATATATCAACGAGTCATGTTAAAGGAACTGCACAGTGATTTTGGAACACAATTTGAACCGGCATTGTTAAAGGAAATCGCCCATGTGGCTTCCTTTATAGAAGTTAAGGAAGGACAGGATCTTTTAACACCGGGACAATATATAAATTCGATGCCTTTGGTGATATCGGGTACTATAAAGATCTTACGTCCCGATGCAGAAGACGGAGAACTTTTGTTATATCATCTGGAAAAAGGAGATACCTGTGCCATGACGATGAGTTGCTGTTTGGGAAATACAAAAAGTGAAATTCGCGCCGTGGCCGAAACTCCCGTTACCTTGTTATTGATACCCATACAGAAGATGGAAGAATGGTCTGGAAAATTCAAGACCTGGAGAACCTTTGTTTTTGCCAGTTACCATGCCCGCATACAGGAACTTCTGGAAAGCATAGACAAAATAGCGTTTAATAATTTGGACGATAGACTGGAAAGCTATATTAATGATAAGGTGGAAATAAGCAATAGTAAATATGTTGAAGTTACGCATCAGCAAATTGCTTCCGATTTGCACAGCAGCCGGGTTGTCGTCTCTCGCCTTTTGAAGAAAATGGAAAACAACAAAAAAATTAAATTGCATCGAAGTTTTATTGAAGTTCTGTAACCTGGGTTACACAAAAAGTAAAGTATACCAATTACTTTTGTCACATAGTTACACAACCGCATGGAAATTATTGAAGTACTAGGTTACGTTGGATCACTCTTTATTGGGATCGTGTTGGGGATCATAGGTGGAGGAGGTTCCATTTTAACGGTGCCCATACTTGTGTATGCCCTCACCCTCAATCCCGTGGTAGCTACCGCATATTCATTATTTGTGGTAGGCGCTACTTCACTTGTGGGGGCAGTGAAGAATATGATGAAAGGATTGGTGGATATTAAAACGGCCATCATTTTTGCCATTCCGGCCTTTATAGCCGTGTACCTCACCAGAGCCTACCTCATCCCGGCAATTCCCGATCAACTGTTCGAATTAGGAAATCTCATGGTCACAAAGAATTTGGCGATCATGCTATTCTTTGCGGTGATCATGCTGTTATCGTCCGTGTCTATGATTCGGAATAAAAATAAAGAATCCCGGCCGGATGAGAGAATTACTTATAATTACCCACTTATTGTTGTGGAAGGATTCGTGGTTGGTGTTGTGACCGGAATAGTGGGAGCCGGTGGCGGATTTTTAATAATTCCGGCCCTGGTGTTATTGGCGAAGTTGCCCATGAAAAAAGCCGTAGCAACCTCACTGTTGATCATAGCTGTAAAATCGTTAATTGGATTCCTGGGCGATATACAGAATCTTGATATTGATTGGGTCTTTCTCCTAATATTTACCGCAATTTCAGTTTTGGGAATCTTTATTGGTATCCGACTCAATAGTTTTATAGACGGGAAAAAACTTAAAAAATTATTTGGCTGGTTCGTACTCATTATGGGGGTCTATATTATTTACAGAGAACTATCCGCTTGATGTAGGTATAAGTGGAATGCCGGAAAAAACAGCAGGGTGTTCAGGATGCTGAAAAGAATAGGGCCACTAAACCACCGCTCTATTCATAAAAATTGTTAGCAGATTGCAAAAGTTCGTTAATCTATCTATAAAACAAAAGTAGTATAGCCTTTACAAACCATTGAATTACAACTTTATTTTTAATTTTAATAAAAACAAGATATGCAGATCAAACAATTTGAATACAAACCCCTTTCTCATTACTCTTATGCCATAATAAGTCAGGGTGAAATGGCGGTGATCGATCCCGAACGAAATCCGCAGCAATATTACGATTTGGCAAAAACCTATGATGCAAAGATCGTAGCTGTACTTGAAACCCATCCGCATGCCGATTTCGTAAGTTCACACCTTCAGATTCACAAAGAAACAGGCGCCACAATTTATAACAGTGAAAGAACGGGTGCCGATTATCCCCACCAAACTTTTGATGAAGGAGATAAGATCACCATTGGAGCGGTAACCTTAACTGCAATAAACACTCCGGGTCACTCGCCCGACAGTATTACCATCGTGGCAGTTGATGGAGACAACACAGTACTTTTTACAGGGGACACGCTGTTTATAGGCGATGTGGGACGTCCAGATTTAAGAGAAAAAGCGGGTAATATGAAGGCCAAACGTGAAGAACTAGCCGAAATGATGTACGAGACAATTCAGAACAAGTTCACCGATCTTCCGGACAGCGCCCTTATTTATCCTGCCCACGGTGCCGGTTCCTTATGCGGAAAGAGTATGAGCGACGCCAAAAGCTCCACCCTTGGAAATGAGCGGGTTGGAAACTGGGCTTTTAAATCACAATCCAAAAAGGAATTTATAGACACCTTATTGGAGGGGCAACCCTTTATTCCTTCTTACTTTGGGTACGATGTGGATGTCAACAAGACAGGAGCCGAAAATGTAGGAATCGCAGTTTCAGCCATTCCGTACAATCGCAATGACAATTACTCCGGAAGTATCGTCGATATACGACAGGAAAGTGAGTTTAAAAAAGGACATCTAAAGGGGAGTATCAACATTCAGGCGGTGTCTGATAACTCAAAATTTGAAACCTGGTTGGGAGCCATCATCCAACCTGAAGAATCCTTTACGCTGGTCATAGATCAGGAAGAAAATAAAGAAAAACTGCTGCATCGCGTTGCTAAGATCGGTTATGAGAAACAAATTAGTCAGGTGATTACCTTACCCGATCATGACCTGGAATCTGTGGATACCCTCGATATCGTCGATTTTAAGAATAATCCCGAACATTACACCATCGTCGACATTCGCAACCGGAGTGAAATTGAAGAGGGGAAGATTTTCGAAAATGCTATGGCCCATCCGTTAAATGAATTACGCGATTCGGCTAAAGAAATTCCCACGAATAAACCCATTGTAGTCCATTGTGCCGGGGGCTATCGCAGTGCAGCCGGCAGCAGTATACTACAAAATGAACTTGAAGGTGTCACGGTATATGATCTGAGTGATGAGATTAAACAATTTCAGAAATAATTTCAGAAATATACCCATCACTGTAACCTGTTAAAATAAAAAAAGATGAATTGGATTACTTCACCCTGGCCCTGGTATGTTGCTGGCCCTCTTATCGCTCTTGTGATGTTTATGTTGCTGTTTGCGGGTAAACAATTTGGAATGTCATCAAACCTTCGAACCGTATGTGCCGCAGCCGGAGGAGGAAAGAAAGCCGAATATTTTAAATTCGATTGGAAATCGGAGCGCTGGAACCTCATCGTGGTTGCAGGGGCTATGATAGGGGGTTTTATTGCTTCAAATTTTATGAGTGATAATACCGTGCAAATCAATGCTGATGTCGCACAACAGCTTGCCGCAGATCACAATATCCATAGTGCCGGCAATGCGTACCTCCCGCCAGAATTATATTCCATCGATGCCATAACACAGCCCCTCCCTGTGATTTTATTGTTGCTGGGCGGACTTTTTGTAGGTTTCGGTGCCAGATATGCCGGTGGATGCACTTCGGGACATGCCATATCCGGATTGAGCAATCTTCAGCTGCCCTCCCTTATTGCTGTTATTGGGTTTTTTATAGGTGGTCTGGTGATGGTGCATTTAATTTTTCCCCTAATATTTTAAGCCATGAGACATCTGGTATATTTAGCGATCGGTATTTTTTTCGGAATCGTAATGTTTAAATCGGAAGCTGCTTCATGGTTCCGAATTTACGAAATGTTCCACCTGGGTAGTTTTCATATGTATGGAATAATAGGTTCGGCCTTATTGTTAGGAATCTTGGGTGTTCAACTCATAAAGATAAAAGACCTGAAACCTGCAGATGGCAGTGATATGAGTCTGAATCCGAAAAAGAAGAGTTTTACCCGTTACATAGTGGGTGGGATCATTTTCGGACTCGGATGGGCGCTGGCCGGAGCCTGTCCGGGACCTATGTATGTCCTGGCCGGAGCAGGATATTTTTCTATTTGGATCGTGATTTTAGGGGCTATTCTGGGTACTTTTATCTATGGGGTATTCGAGAAACGATTGCCGCATTGATTCGAAGCTATACCGCACGGCAGGGTAATAGGTATTTGGTTTAAAATGATGTCTTCGGAAAACGAAGTACACAGTGTTAAGGTTTTTCGGTTAGCCCCATGGTACTTAAAAATCACTTTTGCGGTTCATTTTTGTACCTTCCCGGTACGAAACGAATAGTTTCGGAAATTATAAATGCTTATGTCTGAAAAATTGCGCGAACTTATTGAAGGGTATACGAACAATGACCCAAAATTCTTCAGAACTGAGGACGGCCGTATGATGGAGCGAACCGAAGATGGTGAGGACGTTTTTACCGGTTATTTTCAGGATAGCGAAGGAAAATTCTACACTGCTGTAGCCTGGGAAGAAGAGCTCCGTAAATTGTACAGGGAAACTCAAGATATAAGAGCTGAAAAACAACGTAAGGCTGAAGCAGAAAGACAAGAGGTTTTGGCTGATAGAAAAAGGGAGGAAGAAAAAAATAGTTCCCTAGAAACCAAGCCCACGAAGAAGCCTAAAGTTCTAATCTTCGTAATAGCCGTGGTACTATTGGTATTATTGATCTTTGCTGTGTACAGTTGGAATGATACTGAGGAGCAACGGGTCGATCACAATAGTCCCGATACTACCGAAATCCCGACCAAGATTTCCGATATGGATACTGTGTTTGGTGATGCTATTATCACCGGAAGTAGTGTGCGTTTGCGGAAAAACCCTTCCACAGCAGCTGCGATCATTTCAGTTTTTGAGGAAGAAGGCGAACGCGTTCAGCGATTAACCCCCGATACGTTGGTGAAAGAATGGAAATACGTGCAGCGAAAGAATGGAGAACAAGGTTGGGTATTCTCGGCTTATGTTAACGACAGCATAACGCCCAGGTAAAGAATATTGCAAAGCGTTTTTCGAAATTTTTATTTCTTTACTTTCGTAATTACATAATTTCTGTTTATAACCTAAAACCAAACTCCGGCAGACAGCACATGGACTACTTCCTTATTATCGCAATTCTGGTGACCATCGCAGCACTTTTCGGCTATATCAATGTTCGATTTTTGAAAATGCCGAACACCATAGGGCTCATGCTCATTACCATAGTGTTCACACTGGCTATTTTTGCCATCAGCTTTGTTGATGATACCCTGCTCGACGCCGAAAAATATATCATCACGCAAATCGATTTTAAAAGTCTGCTCCTCGATGTAATGCTGAGTTTTCTGCTGTTCGCCGGGGCTCTGCATACCAACTTCCAGCAACTAAAAGTACAACGCTGGCCCATTCTCGTCTTTGCAACTTTTGGGGTGCTAATTTCAACGTTTCTGGTAGGAACGGCCATGTTTTTTGTACTTCAGCTTCTGGGTATGGAAATAGCCTATATCTACTGCCTTCTCTTTGGAGCACTTATCTCCCCAACCGATCCCATCGCTGTGCTTGGAATCCTAAAAAAATCGGGGGCACCCAAAAAACTGGAGACCAAGATCGTAGGGGAATCCCTCTTTAATGATGGGGTAGGCGTGGTTATTTTTCTTACCATATTCGAAATTGCCAGATTAGGAGCCGATACTGTAACTCCCGGTGATGTGGCCGCCTTATTCGGTCTTGAAGTAGGCGGTGGGATACTATTGGGTCTCGCCCTTGGATTCGTGACCTATCGTCTTATGAAATCCATAGACGATTACGATATCGAGGTGATCATAACACTGGCCGCCGTGATGATGGGAACCGTCATTGCTCAGAAATTCCACCTTTCGGCACCATTGGCTATGGTAACTGCCGGCCTTTTTGTTGGGAACGACACGGTACGCGCTTCCACCATGTCTGAGATCACCGAAACCTACGTCGATAAATTCTGGGAACTTATAGATATTTTACTCAATACCATCTTATTTGTCCTTATAGGAATGGAAATGCTGGTGCTTACTTTCGAAGGAAACTATATCGTGGCAGGGATACTCGCGATTCCCATAGTGTTGGTGTGCCGCTACAGTTCCTTATTACTTCCCATCAATTTCTTTAAAAAACGTCTCGATTTTGTGCCAAAAACCAATCTTATAATGACCTGGGGCGGACTCCGTGGCGGAATCTCCATCGCACTCGCACTCGGACTCACACAGGAAATGCATCGCGACCTGTTTCTGGTGATCACGTACGTGGTGGTGGTATTCTCTATCATTGTTCAAGGGTTAACGGTGGGGAATCTCATTAAAAAAGTCACCACCAAATACCCCGAAAGTCCCAAGGAATTGTAAGGAGTATAATGTCAGGAGACGGGAGTTGGAAGTTGGAAGTCGGAAGTCAGAAGTCGGAAGTCTGGGATGAAATGTTAAACTAGGATTTAACCCGCATTTGTGCATTCGTGGCTAGGTATTAAACTCCCAAGCATCCAACATCCAAAAATCTAATAATCCATATCCGTTCTGAAAACCTAAATTCCCTAGCGTGCAGAATAGCGATAAGTAAGCCGACTCGTATAAGATATCAGAAAAATTGTGCTACTTTTAATTCTATAACACAACCGCACTCCCATGAAAAAAATAACAATACTCTTTCTACTGGTCGGAAATATGGTCTTAGCACAAAGCAGACAGCAAACGGAAGGTCAGATAAAAGCCCTCTTGGGCGAGTACGGAACTTTTATAGTGGAAGGATCCGCTGGGGGTGAACAGAAACAATGTACGGTTACCTTTAATAACGGAGTTGTAGAGATCCTGTTGGTCCACAGCGGTGAACCCAATGTGATTAAAAGTATAGGTGGTGTGGATGCCTTCAACAGCCTTGTAGAATCTGCTATGGAAGTTAAACGCTATACTTTTAACCTCACCGATATGAAATTAAAAAAGGACGGTACGGTAGATTTCTCTTTAATGCAATTCGTTAACGGAAAAACTTTACTTGTTTTAAACCTGAAGACTGCAAGCTTTAAATCCTTTTATGAAGGAACGATCTATAAGAGAAATAACCCGAATGAAAAAAGCAAGGTGGTTAAAGGGTTTAATACTAATGAAGTTTATCAGGCCTTTTTTAACGACCCCCTCGCCGAATCGAAAATTAAATCAACCACCACAACAACCATTTCAATACCCTTAAAGGCGGCCGCTGTAGATTCAGATTGGTTTCTCAATGGGTTAAAGCAACTATTCGCTAAATACTCCAATTCTAATAGAGATATCGAATTCACCTACGGTGCTAACAGGAAAACCACTTCAGAAATACAGCTATTCTACGGAGCGAAACACGGCTACAGTACGTTTTATTTTGATTCTGGTGAAAAAAGATTAATCGAACTTTGGGAAAATGGTAAACGGGTTGCATTTGTTGATCAGTTCTTGCCCGATGGGACACAAATTCTCAAGGATGGCAATGGCGTCTATATGACATTCTATGAGAACGGTAGAAAAAGCTACGAAGCCGAACACTCGGGAGGTAAAAGATCGGGAGTTGCAAACTGGTATTACGAGAATGGACAATTAATGGAATCTGCGATCTATAAGTATAACCGTGATGATATTTCGGGATACAGGTGGGAAATTATTTCTTCTTTTCATAAGGATGGGACGCCCAGAGATGCCGGAACACTGAAAAACGGTAATGGAACCTGGCTGGTTTATGACAACAATGGGAATGTCACTAAAGTGCTTACCTATAAAGAGGGTTTATCTGTCAATTAAGCCGTATGGGACAAATACTTAATATTATTCTGGCTATTTTACTGTTTCCTTCGACCACCTTTGCCCAGCAAATCGCCAATTCATTAAAACCCGATTAAATCGGCTAAGAACCGGGACCTTATAGTAACTAAACTAAATCGATTAGAAAAAACATGCGAAACATTAAACTAATAAGGCCGGGTCTACTTCATATCGTATTGGCCATCGCACTATGTACGGGCTATACCCTCACCGCACAGTTGGGAGATTTAAGAGCTCAATTCGTGGAGGTACAAGCCTCTAACGACAATGTAATCCCTACTTTTTATATGGGCAAATATGAAATCCGGGTATCAGAATATCGTTTATTTCTGAACGCCTTGGGTGAACCATTCCCAGAACCTCCGGAATACGGCTGGGATGATAATTTACCCATGGTGGGCCTGTCTTTTGCCGAAGTTCAAAATTATTGCAACTGGTTAACCGATAGCTATCAGGTTCAATTTACAGTACCTTCCGAAGCGCAATGGAAATTGGCTGCCGGAACTACTCAAGACAATCTTGAAAGCGATCTAAACCGTCCAATGTGTAGTGACTGTTTTAGTCCGGGAGAATCGGGGATATACGGACTGAATGGAAATGTATGGGAGTGGACCTCTACCCTTATCGATAATGAATTCCATATTATTCGTGGCGGTAGTTTTCTCGAGAATTCAACCGAATTAAATGTTACCAGATCGAGCACCATAAGTCCGGAGCTGCAACTTTCCGATGTAGGTTTTAGGTTGCTGTTGACCGATAAGGGAATGAAAAAATATCTATTCTCTTACGAAGTTCGTGAGTTATTATATCAACTTTTTCCCGAATATACCAACTTACGTGTAGAACCCTACGCTTTGTACATAGACGATTTCGAAATTGCCTGGGGAGAGCAGGACTTTCCAATTATCACAATAGATACTACAGAAAAGAGTCTGGCCTTCTGTTGTATAGACGCCATTGATGGGGTTATGGAAATGATCACAAAACAGGCGATAAATTTCAGTTTTGATGAAGATAAACTTCCAACCGCTCAACAACTGGTGTCCTTGATTAACAACAGAGATTTGTCAATCTTTATCGACTAGGGATATAAGAAACAGTAAGGCATGAAAAGTTAGGAGTCAGAAGTCAGAAGTCAGAAGTCGGAAGTCGGAAGTCGGAAGTCGGAAGCCTACGGCCTAAAGCCCAACGACCATCTGTCTTCTAACGTTAAAATTTAGAAAAGGAACGGCACAAATACCAAGCTTGGTCGTACCTTTGCCGCATGTTAGATAAAAAACACAAAGCCGGCTTTGTAAACATCATCGGAAACCCCAATGTAGGAAAAAGCACCCTTATGAACGCCTTTGTTGGCGAGCGACTGTCCATCATAACCTCCAAGGCACAAACTACCCGCCACCGTATCTTAGGGATCGTGAATGGAGAAGATTTTCAGGTGATCCTTAGCGACACCCCAGGGATCATCAAACCCGCCTATCAGTTGCAGGCCAGCATGATGGACTTTGTAAAATCGGCTTTCGAAGATGCCGATGTACTCCTTTATCTAGTCGAGCTTGGCGAAAAGGATCTTAAGGACGATGCTTTTTTTAGTAAGATCACCAATGCGAAGATCCCTGTGTTACTTTTGCTTAATAAGATCGATATGGGGAATGAGAAAAAACTTTCAGAAGCGCTCCAATTTTGGCAGGAAAAAGTTCCCAACGCCGAGATCTTTGCCATCTCTGCACTGAAGAATTTTGGGGTGGCTGAAGTCTTCAACCGAATTTTAGAACTGCTTCCCGAATCCCCGCCCTTTTATCCGAAGGACCAGTTAACCGATAAACCCGAACGGTTTTTCGTCAATGAAACCATACGAGAAAAGATCCTCATTCATTACAAAAAAGAGATTCCCTATTCGGTAGAGATCGATACAGAAGAATTTTTCGAGGAGGAGCATATCATCCGTATGCGCAGCGTAATCATGGTAGAGCGGGAAACGCAGAAAGGTATTATCATTGGTCATAAAGGCGCTGCACTAAAACGAGTGGGAATTGAGGCGCGTAAGGATCTGGAACAGTTTTTTGGCAAGCAGGTGCATCTCGAACTCTATGTAAAGGTCAACAAGAACTGGCGTAACGACGACCGCCAATTACGGCGTTTCGGCTATAATCAGAAATAAAATAATGCGATACTTTTTTAGGGCGTTTCCCTCTGTAGCTCCTATGGGAGCCTTGGAGGGTCAGGTCTGCCTGCCGGTGAGGACAGGTTTTTAGGAGGCGCTATCTCTTTTAACCTTTCAGGTCCCGGATAAGAGTTCCCACATCGCTTCAACAAGCCCGCCATATTTGCGGACGCAACGACGGCGGGTCCTGAACGCAAGCCCTTCAGAATTAATTAAAAAGCACAGTCAATTCTAAGTGTATAGATCCGTTAAAAAGCAGTATTTTTGCACTTCAAAATAATAAAAGATGAGTATTGTTGCCATTGTAGGACGGCCCAATGTGGGTAAGTCTACCTTTTTTAACCGTTTAATTCAGCGTCGCGAAGCTATTGTAGATGCTGTAAGTGGTGTTACCCGTGATCGTCACTACGGAAAAAGTGACTGGAATGGCAAGGAATTCTCACTCATCGACACCGGAGGGTATGTGAAAGGGAGTGACGATATATTTGAAGCCGAGATCGACAAGCAGGTAGAACTTGCCATCGATGAAGCCGATGCCATCATTTTTATGGTAGATGTGGAGAACGGGGTGACCGGCATGGATGAAGAAGTTGCGCAATTGCTTCGGAGATCGAAGAAACCGGTCTTTCTTGCGGTAAATAAAGTAGATAGTGCCAACCGTATCAACGATGCCGTAGAGTTTTATTCCTTAGGCTTCGAAACCTACTACAACCTCTCCAGCATTAATGGAAGCGGTACCGGCGAATTACTCGACGATCTTATTAAGGTATTACCCGAAACCACAGAACGTGACGATTCTGAACTTCCGCGTTTTGCCGTGGTAGGGAGGCCCAATGCAGGTAAATCGTCATTTATCAATGCCCTGATCGGGAAGGAGCGCTATATCGTAACCGATGTGGCAGGAACCACTCGTGATAGTATCGATACGCGTTACAATCGCTTCGGATTTGAATTTAATCTGGTAGATACTGCCGGTATTCGTAAAAAAAGTAAGGTCAAGGAAGATCTCGAATTCTATTCGGTAATGCGAAGTGTTCGGGCCATAGAGCACTGCGATGTGGTTATTTTGGTTTTTGACGCTACCCGGGGATTCGACGGTCAGGTACAGAACATTTTCTGGCTCGCGCAACGCAACAATAAAGGAATTGTAATCCTTGCAAACAAATGGGACCTGGTTGAAAAAGACAACCAAAGTGTCAAGGATTTTGAAAAATATATCAAAAAGGAATGTGAACCCTTTACCGATGTTCCTATCGTGTTCATGTCGGTACTTACCAAGCAACGAATTTTTAAAGCCATTGAGACGGCCGTGGAGGTTTATAAGAACCGAAGTAAAAAGGTAAAGACCAGCGTGTTGAACGATACCATGCTTCCCATAATTCAAATTACACCTCCGCCTCAGTATAAAGGAAAATATGTAAAAATCAAGTTTTGTACTCAGCTACCTACTCCCTTCCCCAGTTTTGCCTTCTTTTGTAATCTGCCTCAGTATGTAAAAGAGCCTTATAAACGCTTTGTAGAGAATCAATTGAGAAAGCATTTCGATTTTACCGGGGTCCCGGTCACAGTTTTTTTCCGAAAGAAATAACTGCTAATAAACTACTGTAAATCACTAAGTTACAATGTATACTGTTGCTTTATAACCTGCTGTATGCCAGAAGGTTAACCTTCAATTTTGTGCGAAAATTCTTTATTTCTGTTGTTTGATTCCTATGATTTCCAGTAAATTATGGAAAAGTTTTTTCACGATGAAATTTCAGAATTAATACTATAATTATTAATTTATTCAAAAAAAGTACTATTTTTATGATATAATTGGTGAAATCATCAGTTGTAATATTGACTAATCCTTTAAAACTAATTTTATGAAAAAAATGTACACTTTAAAAAATTTAGTAATGGCCCTGATTCTTGCTGTATTTGCAAGTCCTGCTTTTGCACAGGGAGATTGTGCCGATCTAACAGTTCCTGTTATGGCGCAGATGGGACTGGATGGAGAACCTTCTACTTTTAACGTTGTTGCTGGAAACCAGGACGGACGTATCTTTAGAGATGGTATTGCAACGGTTTGTCCAGGCAAAGTATATCCCGGAAATTTTAACGTAGGTACTACGTATAACTGGACCGGTATCACACTTTACAATCAAAATGCTGCTGCAACTTGTATTACCATTCAGGTTGATGTTGACTCTGGTGTTACCCCTTGTGGAACTAACGGTCATGCACATGTATTTCAGGAAGCCGGTGGAGCCAATATGGAGCCTTACGATCCAATGAATCAAGGAGATAACTTTGTTGGTGATGTAGGATCTTCTGCATCTCAGCCATTTAATGTTGAAGTTGAGCCAGGATTTTTCCAGGTAGTATTCACAAATACTGCATCTGCAGACAACTGTGATTTCAGCTTTACTGTACCGGAAGCAATGATCTACTGTGAGGAGCAATTAGGTGTTAGTTCTAACGAGCTTGATGCTTTTGTAATGTCTCCAAACCCAGCAAGTGGAAATGTTAACTTAACATTCCCTGCTTCTGCTGAAGTAACTTCTGTTCAAATTTACGATGTAACCGGAAAATTGGTTCAGTCTAATGAAGTTGACGGTGCTGCGAACTACAACGTAAGCACAGACGCTCTTGTTTCAGGTGTTTACTTTGTAAAAGTAAATTCTGCAACGGCTTCTTCAAGCAAGAAGTTGATCGTAAGATAATCATTGAATATCTTTATATTAAAAGCTCCGCTGTTGCGGGGCTTTTTTTATTTGCCGTGGTAAACCCCTCAACGTTAAGAATATGTTAAGGTACACCGGTAACATGATACCATTCGCATCACTCTGCTATATTTGACGTTTTGTTCAACGATCAACTACTAACAAAACGCATGCGAAATCTTTTCTTATTGGTGCTATTTGGCTTTTTGTCGTTTTTCAGTTATTCTCAGGAATACACGCTTTCAGGAAAAATAATAGATCTCGCTCAAGGCGATCCGTTGGAATCGGCGACGATTTATGCCGAAAGCGTAAAAGATACCACCCTACTCACGTACACTATTAGCAATAAAAAGGGAGAATTTCAACTTAAATTTGAAACCGCTTCTCCTGCTGTTAATTTAAACATTTCATATACCGGTTACAGCGCTTATTATAAAAGGATCGATCTTAAACAAGCTTCCATTGATCTGGGTACCATTGAAATGGGACAACAAGCCGAAAGTCTCAAAGATGTAGTGGTAACTGCAAGCAGAGCTCCCGTCACCATTAAAAAGGATACACTTGAATTTAATGTGGCCTCATTTAAAACAAAAAAAGGGGCCAATGTGGAGGACCTCTTAAAAGAATTACCGGGGGTGGAAGTAGATGCCGAAGGGCAGATCACCGTAAACGGAAAACCAGTAAATAAGATCCTGGTGAACGGGAAACCGTTTTTTGGAGACGATCCTACCATTGCTACACGTAACCTTACCAAAGAGATCGTAGATAAAATTCAGGTGACCGACACCAAAACCGAGTCGGAAGCCTTTACAGGCGAAACGGGAGACGATGAGAATAAAACGATCAATATCACCATAGATGAAGAAAAGAACAAAGGGATCTTTGGCAGGGTCGCGGCCGGAGCGGGTACCGATGAGCGTTTTGAATATGCAGGCCTCTTTAACTATTTCGACAACGATGTTCGCCTCAGTGTCCTGGCCGGTGGAAATAACATAAACTCTCCGGGCTTCAGTTTTGGAGAGATTCAAAAAATGTTTGGCAATGCACGTTATATGAGCGTAAGCGACAATGGGACCTTCAATATCGACGGACGTTCTTTTGGGGGAGGTGACGGTATAACAAATTCCAGAACGGCCGGCGCAAACTATGCCGATGATCTGGGTGAGAAGACTGATATCACAACCGATTATTTTTACTCGGCATCAAATTCCTTTAACGACGAAATAAGAAGTCGGGAGAATATACTTCCGGACGATCGCTATTTTTCTAACACAGTGTCCACCACCCGAAGCAATTCGGATGGGCACACAGCAAATATGGCGTTTAAAACCGAGGTAGACTCCACCTTTCTCATCAACATCAGACCACAAATTCGCTATTCCATCGGGAATTCGCGGTTTGAGAACAATGAGGAAACCCGTCAATTAAATGGCCAGCTTTCCAACAGTTCTACTACCTATAGAAACTCCGATAGCGATCGCAAAGTATTCAGCAACGATCTCACGGTGACAAAGAAGTTTGGTGCCGGAGGTGGTTTCTTTAGATTCGAGTTCGATAATGACAATGAGAAATCTACTAACGATGCCTTGTTGCAATCCAATACGCAGATATTTGGTGATGATCCTCAATCGGTGGTTAGAGATCAATTGACCAACGGTGAACAGGGATCGGATCAATACAAGGTCTCGGGAGAATTTCGCATCCCGATAATCACCAAGAAACTCTTTGTCGATCTGGAGTATGCCTACAACACCGATCGGAGAAGGGATCTTCAAAGTGTTTTCGATTTCGATGAGAGCAGTGCATCCTATTCTAGTTTTAATATCGACCAAAGCACCAATTTTACCAATACTAACAATAGTTCCAGGCCCGAAGTTGGGATTCGTTACAACGATGAAAAATTGCGGATTGGATTCAGAACAGGATATGTGCTTCGAACCCTCGAAAGTAATGATGCGCTTCGCAATATTAATTTTACAAGTGATTTTAATGCCGTAGAACTTGGAGCGAATTTAAGCTACAGGTTCAGTCAGAAATTCAGCATGTACTCAGGATATTATCTCAATAATAATGCTCCTTCGGTGTCTCAGTTATCCCCTTATATCGACGTTTCAGATCCGCTGAACATCATTCAGGGAAATCCCAACTTGAGTCCGTCCAATAGTCATAATGTGTACTTCGGACTTAATAACTACGATTTTCAAACCAGATCGGGCTTCTATAGTCATGGCAATTTAAATATCACTAACGATGAAGTGGTTTCTAAAACTACCATCGATGAAAATTTTGTGCGCAATACCACCTATGCTAACGTAAAAGGGAACTTCCGATTTAATACCAACGCCGGGTACAACAAGAGCAAGAAACTGGACAGTATTAGAAGCATTCGCTATAATTTAAGTATGAGTGTAAACGGGAATCGTACGATCAATTTTAATAATGACCGGCAGTATGCCAGTGAGACGATCACCTACGGACCGAGCATCGGAGTTGGTTTTTCATGGGACGGACTCCTTGAAATTGATCCGTCCTATAATATTTTGTACAGTGAAAATACCTTTGATCTCTCGCTGTTTGAAGATAGAAATTACATAGAACACGAATTTCGCTTAAGAACCACCACCAACTTTCCCGAAAAGCTGGAATGGAATAACGATGTAAATTATAATTACAATCCCAATGTAGCCGATGGCTTTCAGAAGAGTTCGGTGTTCTGGAACAGTTCGCTGGCGTATTCTATTATGCAGGATAAGGGCTTGATTACTTTAAAAGTGTACGATCTGCTCGATCAGAATACCAATGCAAGACGGACCTCTAATTCCGATTATATTCAGGATATTCAGAGTACCGTATTACAGCGTTATTTTATGGTGGGCTTTAGTTACAAATTCAATACGTTGGGAAAAAAGGGCGAAACCGGTGGCGGCGGATTTATGTTCCAGTGATTATGAATTTAATTCTTTCTAAATGCAAGTCAGCCGAAGGAGGCTACGCGATTTTTAATTCCTGAAGTTTCAGAAACCAGACGTTAGCTATCATTTACGCTATAAAATAATTCTTCAAAGGGCTGTAAATAAGTATTTTAATTCGGTAAAATCGAAAATATTAATGCGCAATTACTTCCAAAAAGTGTAAGATATTTCCTTAAATATGTTAAATTTTAACATTTTATGTTAAAAAATAATGTATTTCATCTGAAATAATTGCATTTAAACTGATTTATCCACTATACTTGTTACCGCAGCATAGTATCTCACACACATCTATACTGCCATATTACTCTGAAAAACGGAAGATTTCCTTCCGAAGAAAATTACCTCACAATAGTTATTAGTTACAAAGTAAATACTGAAGTAACCCTTTTGTAAGGAATTTTTATGATCAAAAGAACTACTATTTTATGGTTGTGTATTTCACTAATGAACATTGGTCTTTGGGCTCAGGTCCAGGAACCTTTTAGTGTTCGTTTTAGCGAATCACTCAATGGAGATTTTACCATTATAGCCAATAATATGCTCTCCCGTACTGCAACCGGGAACTATAATGGAAATAGTGATAACCACAATTTTGATGATAATGTCTATGTCGATATAGACAATGACCCATCAACTTTCAATTCCAGTAGCGCCAATTTTACCAATCCAAACCTGTCGGTAAATTGTATTACAGTGTTTAAAGCCTATCTGTATTGGGCCGCTGCCGATACCGAATTGCCAAATGGGAACGACAATCAGCCCAGTTGGAATTTTAACGATATTAAGCTCATGCTGCCGGGTGAGACGGCCTATACAACCCTTACGGCAGACGATGTGATCTTTAGAGGAAGAACAACGCACTTTAGTAATGATCCTTATATCTGTGTAAAGGACATCACACAACAGGTGATGTCACTCCCCGATAAATATGGAAGGTATCAAGTTGCCAATGTGGAAGCAGCCGAAGGGGAGTTGAGTCATGCCAATGTTGGAACCTCGGGTGGATGGCAGATCGTTTTTGTGTATGAGAGTCCGGAGCTACCCCCAAAAAATATCACTCTTTTCGATGGTTATGCCCACGTTACAGCTCAGGTGAATGATTTTGATATCAATTTTAATGGTTTTCAAACCACACCCGTTGGAAACGTAAATGCAAACATCGTTATGGGAGTGCTGGAAGGAGACAGAAACCTAACCGGAGATCGACTTCAAATCCTGGATGTTGCGAATAATTTTGTGGATATCACAGCACCACTTCGGAATGCAAATAATTTCTTTAATAGCCGGATCACCACAGGAGGCGGAAATTATACAGACCGGAACCCCGCAAGTACCAACACACTGGGCTTCGATGCCGCTGTATTTCAACTGGATAATCCGGGAAATTCGATCATTACAAACAACCAAACAAGCGCTACATTAAGACTAACATCGACCCAAGAAGTATACGGCTTATATCTACTGGGACTTGCTGTTGAGGTATATCAGCCAAGCCTGAATCCAATGGTCATTACCCAAACTTCGGGCTCAAATCCTGCAAACCCCGGGGATATTATTGGCTTTAATTTCAGTATTGAAAATACAGGGAATGACAATGCCTTGAACGTAAATCTGTCTACTATCATACCCCCGCAGGCAACCTTGCTTCCTATTACAAATTTGCCGCCGGGAGTTACATATACTTATAATGCCGGAACCGGTGCTCTGGACTTTTCGATCAATAACGGTCTGCTGGACGTCGGTGATCCTCCAATAAACATTCCTATTGAACTTGAGGTTAATGACGAATGTTATTTTCTGGAACAGAACTGCGACTTGTCATTCGACCTTCAGTTTACAGCCAGTTATATAGGGGATGAGAATCCGGACCCTGTGATCTCTACGAGTACTTCAGATCCTAATTCCTGTACGCCCCTACCATATGCGGTACTGGTAAATCAGCCTGTGGTAAATTGGCTAACAGCGCCGGGAGCTCTTGATGCCACCGTGAGCTGTGAAGATTCTACGGCCCTTCAGAATGCTCAAAATCTAGAACCTGAACCCGATAAATGTACGTTTACTTTGCAAAAAACTTCCGGCCCTTTTGTACAGGGTAGCTGTCCGGGTACCGGTACTTATACCAATACATGGAATTTTACTGATGCCTGTGGTGTCACCATTGCCGATTATGTTCAGGTCATAACCATAACCGATGTCATTCCGCCCACGGCATCAAATCCGGCTCCCATCTACGTACAATGTATTGCTGATGTGCCTGTACCCGATATTACTGTAGTGACCGATGAAGCCGATAACTGTTCGGTGCCTGTGGTGGCCTTTGTTTCGGATGTATCTGACAACAATACCTGTCCTGAAACCATTACCCGTACCTATAGCGTTACGGATGCTTGCGGAAATTCGATCACGGTAGACCAATTGATCATTGTGAATGATGATATACTGCCCACGGCATCAAATCCGGCTCCCATCAATGTACAATGTATTGCCGATGTGCCTTCACCCGATATTACTGTAGTGACCGATGAATCCGATAACTGTTCGGTACCTGTGGTGGCTTTTGTTTCGGACGTATCCGACAATAATACCTGCCCTGAAACCATTACCCGTACATACAGCATAACGGATGCCTGCGGAAATTTGATCACGGTAGACCAATTGATCATTGTGAATGATGATATACTGCCCACGGCATCAAATCCGGCTCCCATCAACGTACAGTGTATCGCCGATGTACCCGCTCCCGATATTACTGTAGTGACCGATGAAGCCGATAACTGTTCGGTACCTGTGGTGGCTTTTGTTTCGGACGTTTCCGACAATAATACCTGCCCTGAAACCATTACCCGTACCTATAGCGTTACGGATGCCTGCGGAAATTCGATCACGGTAGACCAATTGATCATTGTGAATGATGATATTCTACCCACAGCATCAAATCCGGCTCCCATCAATGAACAATGTATCGCCGATGTGCCTGCCCCCGATATTACTGTAGTGACCGATGAAGCCGATAACTGTTCGGTGCCTGTGGTGGCTTTTGTTTCGGACGTATCCGACAATAACACTTGTCCTCAAACCATTACCCGAACTTATAGTGTTACGGATGCCTGCGGAAATTCGATCACGGTAGACCAATTGATCATCGTGAACGACGATATTTTGCCTACAGCCACAAACCCTGGACCCATCAATGTACAATGTATCGCCGATGTACCCGCTCCCGATATCAATGTGGTAACCGATGAAGCCGATAACTGTTCGGTGCCTGTGGTGGCTTTTGTTTCGGACGTATCCGACAATAACACTTGTCCTCAAACCATTACCCGAACTTACAGCGTTACAGATGCCTGCGGAAATTCGATCACGGTAGACCAATTCATCATTGTGAACGATGATATTCTACCCACAGCATCAAATCCGGCACCCATCAACGTACAGTGTATCGCCGATGTGCCTGCACCCGATATCAATGTGGTAACCGATGAAGCCGATAACTGTTCGGTGCCTGTGGTGGCCTTTGTTTCGGATGTGTCTGACAATAATACCTGCCCTGAAACCATTACCCGTACCTATAGTGTTACGGATGCCTGCGGAAATTCGGTTGAGGTCACTCAGCTAATTATCGTAAAGGATGATATCAAGCCAGAATTGATCACTTTCTATGAGCCCGAAATTACAATAAACTGTGAAGCGATACCCGATATTCCGTTGTTGGATTTTACAGATAATTGTTCCCAAGTGTTGGATATTCATTTTACAGAAGACATCGTTGAGATCGATCCGTTAAATTATGACCTTATTCGTGAATGGTTGGTTACCGACGATTGTAACAACAGTGAAACCGTGCGGCAGACCATACATGTGAGACCCGAATTTGAAGAAACCGAAGAAACCCTTGTTCTCTGTACCCTGGACGCCCCGGTTGACCTCAATAATATGATCTCAAATACATCCGCTCTTAACGGAGAATGGGAAAGCGAATCCATGCATCTTCTAAACGGAACTCTCTTTAATCCACTATTTTCGGGAGTTGGAACTTATAATTTCACCTATCGATATACCGAGAATGAATGTTACTGGCTTACCCATGTAACCCTCGTAGTAAACGATAATTGTGCGAATATTCCCTGCATCACTTCCAGGGATGATGTTACCATTTCGAAGCTCGTGACTGCCAATAATGATGGCTATAATGATTTTTTTAAGGTGACCTATGTCGTAAACCCCGAGCGAAATTCAGAATGTGCAGTTTCGGTGCATGTGGATCTTTTTAACCGTTGGGGTGTTAATGTTTTTAGGCAGGATAATTACGAAAATGATTGGAACGGACTGTCACCATCAACAGCCTTTGGGTCTTCAGAATTTTTACCCTCAGGCACGTATTATTATGTAGTTACCCTTAAGAATAGTGAGATCGATCCAATTCAGGGATTTATACTGTTAACAACCGATTAAATGAAAGAAGTAAAGAACATATTCGTTACGATCCATTTTATACTGTTTCCGCTATTGGGACTGTGTCAGCAGACACCACAGTTTTCCCAATATATGTATAATACTATTTCCATTAATCCTGCCTATGCGGGATCGAGGGAGATCATGGTGATCAATGTCCTGAATCGCAATCAGTGGGTGGGTATAGAAGGAGCTCCGGTAACACAAACCCTGTCGGCTCATACTTCCATCCCGAAATCGAACCTGGGAGTTGGATTATCTGTAATTAACGACAAACTCGGATTTGAGCGTATGACCTATGTCTATTCAGATATTTCATACAAGATCGATCTGGATGCCTACGATGAGTATAAATTAACCTTCGGAATAAAGGCCGGCTTCAGAAAATACAGCCTGGATGACGAATTGCTGAATGACCCGCTATACAATAACGATCCCGAACTTGCCAATGTCGATTACAAATGGGACCCCAATTTTGGAGTGGGGCTTTATTTTAGAGGAGATTCATTTTACCTGGGATTATCGGCGCCAAAAATTTTCAGATATAAAAATAACACCGAATATTTTTCTTTAGATCGGATGACCTATTTCCTGAATGGGGGGTATTTGCTTGATGTTGACAGGCATATAAAGATCAAGCCTGCATTTATCGTTAAATACACCGATGGGGCCCCTATTTCGGTCGACATTTCTTCGATGATGCTTATCAATGAAAATCTCTGGATTGGGGCTAATTACCGCTTGGGAGATTCACTGGGAGCTCTGCTAAATTTTAAATTAACTGAAGGCTTTTCGGTGGGTTATGCTTACGATTATATTACTTCGAATTTAAATTATGCCACGGCAGGGTCACACGAGTTAATGCTGAACTACGAATTTGAGTTTCCAAAACCAAGATGTACCTGTAAGAATTTGTATAATTAATGACGAAGTCTTACGTCGATGCGAATAAAAGCGTAAACGACGACATTTCTTTCTGAATAAGAGATCTTAAAGATGATCCTTTATTTTGAGCAATTCAGATTTAATAGTTTCTAATTTTCGGATGATCTCAAATTTATTGAGTGTCTTTTGCTTATTCTCTTTTAGATGAATTTTAGCACCTTCTAATGTAAATCCGCGTTCCTTCACCAAGTGGTAGATCAATTCAAGATTCTTAATATCGGTAGGAGTAAACTTCCGATTGCCCTTGGCATTCTTTTTAGGTTTTAGAACATCGAATTCCTTTTCCCAAAAACGGATGAGCGAAGTATTTACGTCGAAGGCTTCGGCAACTTCGCCAATGCTATAGTACAGTTTTTCAGGAAGCTCTATATGCATTAGTCGAGAGATTGGTTTTCCTGCTGTGCCTTTTGGAGCATTTCGGCAAATTCCTGCGGACTTAAGTTTCCGTAATAGAAATTGATAGGATTAATACGTTCACCATCCTTAAAAATTTCATAGTGCAAGTGAGGCGCTTCAGATCGGCCGGTACTCCCAACAAATCCAATTAAGTCTCCGCGTTTTACCTTTTGACCGCGTCTTACATTGTATTTATACAAATGGGCATACAGACTTTCATAGCCGTAGCCATGATCAATTCTAATATGATTTCCGTAGCCGGAAGCGGTATTATCTGCACGGGTCACAACACCATCACCCGATGCATAGATAGGAGTTCCTCTGGGGGCGGTGAAATCCATTCCAAAATGAAACTTGGTGGCTTTGGTAAACGGGTCGGTTCTGTAACCAAATCCGGAAGCCATACGCGTAAGATCTTCATTCTTTACCGGCTGTATGGCTGGTATAGCCGACAACAGCTGTTCTTTTTCTTCGGCAAGTCGGGCAATTTCATCTAAGGAACGCGATTGCACTACTATTTGTTTGGTAAGTATGTCCAGTCGTCGGCTGGAAGCCACAATGAGTTTCGAGTTGTCAAATCCTTCCAGATCCTTGTATCGGTTTACCCCTCCAAAACCGGCTTTTCGCTGAGATTCGGGAATGGGATTGGCTTCAAAATAGACTCGGTAGAGGTTATTATCCCGATCCGCAATTTCGTTAAGAACGGATTCGGCCAGAGACATTTTTTTATTTAACAGTTCGAATTGTAACTCCATATTACTCAGTTCCCGCTTTAGGGCTTTTTCTTTCGGAGTTTCTACATAAGGAAGGTTAAGGTACACAACAAGCAGAAGGAACCCGCTTAAGAGCATTCCCATAAGGCTCAAAAGGAATATTCCCAGTTTGCGTCCTTTTTTCTTTTCTATTTTCCGATAGGAAAGGGTTTCGCTATCGTAGTAATATTTAACCTTAGACATACGTTAAAAAAACTTATTTTTGCTCGTTGAAAGGTAGTGTTAATACAAAACAAACGTGATGCAAATATAGAAATTGTTTTGCGCATTGCCTTACTGCTAATTTTTTTAGATACATTAAACCTATGACTGCTTCGGAAATACGATCCCGATTTTTAACCTTTTTTGAATCGAAATCCCACGCTATAGTGTCTTCGGCACCTATGGTGATCAAGGATGATCCCACGCTAATGTTTACCAATGCCGGGATGAATCAGTTTAAGGAGTATTTTCTAGGAAACAGTGAGCCCAAAAACAATCGAGTTGCCGATACTCAAAAATGCCTTCGGGTAAGCGGAAAGCACAACGATCTGGAGGAAGTGGGAATGGACACCTACCATCATACCATGTTCGAAATGCTGGGGAACTGGAGTTTTGGGGATTATTTTAAAAAGGAAGCTATCGATTGGGCATGGGAGCTACTCACCGATATCTACGGAATTGACAAAGACATTTTATACGTTACCATTTTTGAAGGCGATGAAGCCGAAGGTTTGGAACGGGATACGGAAGCTTTCGAACGCTGGAAAAAATATGTACCCGAAGAACGTATCCTCAATGGTAATAAAAAAGATAATTTTTGGGAAATGGGCGAGCAAGGACCTTGCGGACCATCCAGTGAGATCCATGTCGATATTCGTTCGGCCGAAGAAAAAGCAAAAGTTTCGGGTGCGTCGCTGGTAAATATGGACCATCCGCAAGTGGTCGAGATCTGGAATCTGGTCTTTATGCAGTTCAACCGTAAAGCCGATGGCAGCCTCGAAAAATTACCGGCCCAGCATGTGGACACCGGGATGGGTTTTGAAAGACTGTGTATGGTACTTCAAAACAAGCAAAGCAATTACGATACCGATGTCTTTACACCTTTAATTAGAGAGATTGAGGCGGTTACCAAGTCCAAATACGGCAAAGAGGAAAAAACCGATATCGCCATACGTGTGATCGCGGATCACCTGCGTGCCGTGGCGTTTTCTATTGCCGACGGACAGCTGCCTTCCAATACAGGGGCCGGATATGTAATAAGAAGAATTTTAAGACGGGCCATTCGTTACGGCTTTACGTTTCTCAATACGAAAGAACCGTTTATCTATAAACTTATTCCCACACTTGTGAAGGAAATGGGCAAGGCCTTTCCCGAACTACTTTCAGAAAAGAACCTGATCGAAAATGTGATTAGAGAAGAAGAGAATTCATTCTTGCGTACCCTGGATCAGGGTCTTGTGCTCCTTGAAAATATGATTAGCGCTGCTAACTCTAAAAGCATTTCGGGTAAAAAAGCCTTCGAATTGTATGATACTTTCGGATTTCCTATCGACCTAACAGCTTTGATCCTGAGGGAGCGAGGCTTTTCATTGAACGAATCCGAATTTGAAGCTGAACTACAAAAACAAAAAGACCGATCACGGGCTGCCACCAAGGTAGAAACAGGCGATTGGGTGACGCTTCAGGATGATTGGGAAGAAGAGTTTGTGGGCTATGACACGCTGGAAACTCAGGTAAAGATCACGCGATATCGTAAGGTAGAAAGTAAGAAAGAGGGAGAATTATACCAGTTGGTGTTCAATTTAACACCGTTTTACCCCGAAGGTGGAGGACAGGTAGGAGATAAAGGATATCTTGAGGCTCCAAACGGCGAGGTAGTATATATTGTCAATACTAAAAAGGAAAACAATCTTATCATTCATTTTGCAAAGTCCTTGCCCAGAAATCCGGGGGATACTTTTAAAGCAGTTGTGGACAGTACTCAGCGTTTCAGAACGGCATCCAATCACACCGCTACGCATTTGCTGCATCAGGCGCTTCGGAATATACTGGGAGAGCATGTAACTCAGAAGGGTTCCATGGTGCACAGTAGAAATTTGCGCTTCGATTTTTCACACTTCGCCAAAGTTTCTGATGAAGAATTAAAGCAGGTTGAAGATTTTGTAAATGCCCGAATTAGGGAAGGTATTGCCTTGGAGGAACGACGTAACATTCCGTATCAACAAGCCATAGATGAAGGGGCAATTGCCTTGTTTGGTGAAAAATACGGTGATAGTGTCCGTGCCGTAAAATTTGGTAAGTCTATGGAACTATGCGGAGGTACTCATGTTGATACTACCAGCGACATCTGGCATTTTATAATTACTTCGGAAGGCGCTGTTGCTTCGGGTATACGCCGAATAGAAGCCATAACGGGCGATGCGGCCAAGCAGTATTTTATCGACCGAAGTGAATCTTATACTGAAGTGCAAAAAGCGCTGAATAACGCGCAGGATCCTGTTAAGGCGGTTCAAAATCTTCAGGAAGAGAATACAGCACTTCAGAAGCAAATTCAGCAATTACTGAAGGACAAAACCAAGAATATTAAAGGGGAACTGTTATTGGAGATCAGTGAGATGAGCGGCGTAAATTTCCTCGCAAAAAAACTGGATCTGGATGCAGGAGCATTAAAGGACCTCGCCTTCGAAATTGGAGGCGAAAAGGAAAACCTCTTTCTTTTATTCGGATCTGAGATCGATGGGAAAGCTTTGCTTACGTGTTATATTTCCAAGGACCTCGCTGCTCAAAAAGCTCTGAACGCAGGAACAATTGTAAGGGAATTGGGGAAATATATTCAGGGTGGCGGTGGCGGTCAGCCATTCTTTGCGACAGCCGGGGGAAAAAAACCGGAAGGTATTGACGAAGCCCTCGCCAAAGCGAGCGATTATATCGAGTAAGTTGTAAGGCGGGTTAGACGTGAAGCAATGGTAATCTATTACCTTGAGTCACTTAGATACTCTTAATCTTTGCCGCTCTGATATTTTATAAAAATGAAACTACAAACTCACATCACACTCAATCCCGAGGAATTGCAGATCGACTACGGTTCGAAAGTGATGTTAATGGGGTCTTGTTTTTCTGAAAATATTGGAAATGAGTTGGAAGCGGTTAAGTTTGATGTACTTCAAAATCCTTTTGGAATTATCTTCAATCCGTTGGCCATCGAAAATCTCGTTCAAAGAGCGATAGAAAACAAACCTTTTCTGGAAGAAGACCTCTTTGAATTTAACGGATTTTGGCGTACATATGAGACGCATTCCTTGCTTCACGCTGCTTCAAAAACGGAAGTATTGCATTTGCTCAATGAGCGGTTAAGACAGTTAACCAATTACTTGAATAAAGGGACTCATTTAATCTTCACATTTGGAACAGCCTGGATCTACCGATTAAAGGATTCCGGGAGTTCTGTAGCGAATTGCCATAAGGTTCCCCAGCATAAGTTTAGGAAAGAATTGCTAACCCCCGAACAGATCTCTGAAAGTATACACAGGGTAATTGAAGCAATAAGAACAGTTAACCCCAGGGCTGCCATCATAGGCACAGTTTCTCCGGTACGCCATTTAAAGGACGGCTTTGTAGAAAATTCCCTGAGCAAAGCACACCTTGTGACAGGAATTCATGCTGCATTGAAAGATTCAGAAAATGCATACTATTTTCCTTCGTATGAGATCGTGATGGACGAATTACGGGATTATCGCTTTTATGCCGAAGACATGCTGCACCCTAATGCGACGGCAGTGAAAATTATCTGGGAAAAATTTTCAGAAGTTTGGATCGATTCAGATACAGCGCAGACCCAAAAAGAAGTGAAAAGCGTACAAAACGGATTAAATCACAGAGCTTTCGATCCGGAGAGCACACAACACATGGAATTCAGAAGAAAACTTCAGGAGAAAATTGAGGAGCTTCAGAAAAAAATCCCTCACTTAAAATTTTAATTATACGACAATTGCCGTATTGAATACTGTTGGGTAACAGGGCATCTTTGCTTTATTCAAATTATAAAAACCCAACAATTATGAAAACTTTTAAAAGAATTTTATTACTGGTGTGTATTTCACTATCGGTTTTGGCATGTAAAAAAGATGACGAGGGAGGAGACGATCCTGCGGGTGGAACCGGTTCATTTACGGCTCAGGTTGACGGGCAATCCTTCGAAGGAATTTCAGGAACTGTAGTGGCTCAGGTTTCGGCATCAGGTAACGGCGAGGCTATCGCTATTTCCGGAGGAACTAATGCTTCTGAAAACCTGCAGATGATCATTCAAAATTTTACCGGAGAGGGAACCTACGAATTGAGTTTCCTGAATATTGGAACGTATAGCTACCTGCCCGACCCATCTAATCCCGATCCTAATACTGTAGTCGTATACAGTACGGTAGGGGATGCTCAAACCATTAACGGAGAATTGAATGTGAGCAGTTATGACGGCAACACTGTAAAGGGAACCTTCAGTTTTACGGGGATCAACCTAAATGATCCGGCAGATACGGTTTCGGTGACCAATGGTCAATTCAATATTGAGGTAACACAAAACTAATTTCAGGTATAAATGAAAATCTCAGTGTTGAGGTTTTTACGTGGAACCGGGGGTTAAGCTTCAGCTTTTCTTCCGGTTTTTTATGGTTAAAGAAAGGGTGATACGATCTTACTTTCATTCATCCCTAACCCCTAACCCCTAACCCCTAACCCCTAACCCCTAATTCCTCAAAGAATACGACAATTGCCGTATTGAATTCAGTTTTTATATAGGTCATCTTTGAATCATAAATTAAATAAACCACGATTATGAAAACATCAACATTATTTAAAACTTTCCTTATGCTTGTTCTGCTGGTAGGGGTTACAGTTTCCGCACAGCGAGCTGAGGAACCCGATTTCAGATATGATGTAGGGGCGAAGATCAATGAAATGACACTTACACAAGGAGGAACTCTTGTGGTGGCAACCAATGACGGACTTGTAGGAATTAAACCGGGCACCAACGAGCTGCTATTCAATTTTACCGATTACGGCAGAGTAAAACCGGAAGAACTTTTTTATGTGCCATCTGCACCCTATGTGATCGTAGGGCAGGTAGGATTTGCAAATCTTTCAGCTAAAAAGGCTGTGATAGATTATATTTCGGGGAAGACGCTTTTTACTACCGAAAATAACGGATGGAAGACCGTGATGAGTTGCGATGTGATGATGCCTCAAAACAAACTTGTGGTGAGCGGACAGCGTACTTCTAAAGAAAAATTTGCCATGCAGGTGGCAGTCTATGACCTAAATACCGGTAAAGAAGATTATCGTTTTAATCTGGATGATCCGGGTCGTGTGGGAATTGCCAAGGACTTTAGTGTGACCGGACGGCCACTATTACTTAAGGACTATCTTATTGTACCCACGGCACAGGGGTTGTTTGCAAAGAAGGCCCAAACCGGCGAAACTCTTTGGGAAACGAAGATCAAGGATGTTAGTTGGATGGTTTCCGATGTTACTGAAAAAGAGATCTATGCGTTTCAAAGTGTGAATCAGGGTAAAAACACCCGCATCCATAAAATTGGAACCAATGGAGCCGAGTTGTGGCAAGATGACCGAAAAGTTAAGGGAACCATTGCAAATTTCGAGATACTTCCCAACGGACTCGCCGTAGTGAGTAATACTGATGATGGCGGAAGTAACAGTGTATTTGCCGCCAAAAATGAATCGAACATAGCTTTTTTAAGTGCATCCAGTGGAGAAGACCTGTGGGATAAAGCGCCAAAGACAAAGGGCTATGTTCAGCATTTTTATATCATGGACGACGGTATTCTATTCGGTATTTATCAGGGAGGGATCAACAAGATCTCTTATGACGGACAAACCTTGTTTAAGAAACCTCTTAAGACCGGAGAAAACATACTTACCATGGCCAATACACCGCAGGGACTCATCTATATCACCAGTGAAGATGCCAATATTGTAAATCTTTCTACCGGTGATCAGGTATGGAACAAACCCTTAAAATATAAGCGTGCCAATGCGGTTAGTTCTACATTCGACAGTAAGAACTCTCGTTATCTGATAAGCGCAGATGATGAACTTTTCGCGGTAGATGCAAATTCTGGTGAAGTCTCTACCCTAGCCGAATCTAAATTTGAGGGTAAGGAAGATCCTACCGGAGTGGAGATTAGAAATGGAGGAATACTGCTAACCAGTGATCAAAATATGATGTTGCTGGATTGGAACGGTGGAAAAACCTGGCACGAATACTATCGCGCACCCGGTAAGAGTGCTTTTGGAGCCATACTGGCAGGTGTTGCGGCTGTTGCCACGGCCACCACGGCGGTTGCATCGTATAATGCGGCCAACCAGAACCGAAACAAACTGGGCAACTATACCAGCAGAGGTCAGGCGTATGCCGATCTGGGTGACGGGATGGCCGCTGCCAGCGGAGCTTCTATTGCCGAAATGTTAAAACGTTTCAAAGCAACAGCCGCAACTGAAAACGCCCAGTTTGTACTTACAAAACTCGACGATGGCGTAGGACTGGTAAAATTGAATAAGGACACCGGTTCTAAAGAGAAGGAAATTGTTTTGAAGGACAAACAACCCGAATATACCGTAGATGAGCTTGGTGGTATTCTATATTATAAAGCTGATAACAATTCCATTTACGCTTACGACTTAAAGAAGTAACTAACTAGCCAGGTTACCAGGGGTTATACATTGCTGAGGAGTTTATATAGCCCCGCTCAGAAACCCCATCTTGGATGGGGTTTTTTTAAATTTTATTCCTGATGTCCGCCATATTCATTCCAAACCGAAACAACCTTATAATTTGGGTCAATGCCCTCTTTATGGTCTTTCTTATTGTTTTTAAATTGACCGATCCCTTAACTGTGGTATTTGCGTATTTTCTGGAAACCATAATAATAGGGCTGATCCATATTCTTAAAATGCTGATAGTGATCAAATATGGAAGCAAACCTGACTCAATTGCTTCTTCACTAGTAAAAGGTTTCGGACAAATGCTGTTCTTTGTTTTCCATTATGGATTATTCGTAGCGGTACAATCGATGTTCGCATTCAGTTTTTTTGAAAATTCGATGCCGGAAATCAAAAACGGATTTGATCTTATAACGAACTATCGGGTGCTTCTACATATGCCAAGTATGTCTGCCGTATTGGGCGCATTAGTATTTACTAACCTCACTTATTTTTACACCAATTTCTGGGCTAACAGAAAATACTTGGAATACGATCCCGCATCCCTCTTCTTTAAACCTTATGTAAGGATCTTTGTCCAGCAGTTCGTGGTCATCCTCGCCGGTTTCTTTTTTATAATTTCTTCTGAAGCTATGTGGGCGGCGTTATTACTTATCCTCTTTAGATTACCTGTAGATCTGGTAATCGTCTCCATACACAAAAACTCTGAACCCTTTGAAAAGTATGTGAAAAAGCATACCGAATCCTATCAGCATTTTATGGAAGTTAAAGAAAAGTATCAGAAGTATACTGAATAACGGAAGATAAGGCAATTGCCTTATAGACTGGCGTCTACATATTTAAGTACTTTATACAAGCGTAAAAGCAAAACAACATGAAAAAAATAATAATTCTTTTAATAGCAGGAATTATAGTAAGCTGTTCGAATTACGGCGAAAAGATCACCCAAGACGGCACCGAAGTTTATTATGAAGATCCGGCCTTAAAGGAAATGGCCGAGGCAACCGCCGGCTACCTCAAGGAAATGGGCTTTACAGACGGAACTCCAAAATCGGTTCAAATTACCAAAGACAGTATGTATAATTTTAGAATGGTGGTTCAGGAAGGCGTCGAGAAGGACGAAAATATGGAGGTGAGCTTTATGGCATTGGGATTTTTACTTTCTAAAGAGATCTTTGATGGAGAAGCGATCAACTTTCAACTCTGTGATAATACGTTCGCTACGATTAAGTCCATACCTATTGAAGGTGCAAAAACAACAGTAAAAAATTAGCATTTTTATGCTGAATTTCAGAACTTTAAGATATAAACGTAAATTCAACACTCATGAAAACATTAATCACAACCCTCGCATTATGTTTTGTATTTGCTGGTTTGGCCCAGGTGCCGCAACCTCAACAAATAGGGTCCTCAAACTCAAACAGCACAGGGACTCCGGTTCCCAACGTTCCCAATGTATCCATCGCAAGCAGCGATTGTCTTATGGGAAATTGCGTTGATGGGCTGGGAAAAAAACAATTTTCAGATCATACCATTTATGGAGTTTATAAAAATGGTGTTGCCAACGGATATGGGATGCAAATCTATACCAGCGGCACCTATGAAGGTAATTTCGAAAATGGTTTTCGAAATGGGTATGGACTATACAAATGGAATGAATCCGGCGATCTATACCATGGTACATGGAAGGATGGACGACAACATGGATATGGTTATGTTACCAATGACTCTGAAATTACACAGGCGGGTTATTATGAAAATGGTAAATTAATTACAAATATGATAACCGACTACAAGAACAATGTAAGGAGTGGTAAATGCAGGGGCAACTGTGTAAACGGATTTGGAGCCTATACCTGGGATAATGGTGACTATTTTGAAGGTTTCTTTGTGAACAGTCAGATGCAGCACGTTGGCTACTATGGATATCCAGATGGAGGCTCGTATCTGGGGGCGTATGATAATGGAAAGCGAAACGGGTTTGGTTTTTTCAGGTTCTCCAATAAGGACTTGCACATGGGCTTATGGAAAAACGGGAATCAGCACGGAACCGCGGTATACAAATACGAAGATTCGGGTGATGCAAAGGCCGGTATTTGGGAAGACGGAAAATATAAGTCTGGATTATAATTAAGTGATGAAATCTTCGGCAGGCATACTATTTATTTTGCTGAATGTCTTTTTTACTTCGGAAGGGCAACATCTGCCGCTGTATGCTTCAGAATTCGATGTTGATGCTTCAGTGTATGCTATCACCGAAACAGCCTGTGATTTTAATTACGACTCCCGAAAGTGTGAGACGCAATGGGAACGGGTATTAATTTTCTCTGAAGACGGAAAATTACTTTCGGAAGAAACGAGAATTACCGGAAAGCCTTCAGACTTAAAAACATTGCACTACGATGATCTGGAAAGACTTTCAGAAGTAAAACACAACGGTAGAACGAAACTGGCTCTTCGCTATATCCAAAAGCAAGATACGCTGGTTGTTTCCGAGACCTCTTCAGAACAAATCAAAACCATATACCATATATACAACGGCACAGCATTGGATCATAGTTTAATGTATTTAGACGACACGCTCGATGGCGTGATCACCTATACGTATACTGGACAGCATCTTGACAAAAAAAATATTCAGTTCTATACCGAAAACGGTGAAAAGCGCTACACTGAAGAACACCAATACAGGAACGGAAAGATCACGGTCTTTAAAAAGTTGAAGAAACCGGGGGATAACAAATCCTGTTTTTATACGTACAACTCAAATAATGGAGCATTGGCATTTGAAGAGATTGTTAAACCGGGTCGTGAAACCACCATAGCCAGAAACTGCAATTATATTAATGAGGGAAAGTACTGGATCGCTAAAGGAGAAGAATATTCTTCGGTTCCCGATATTGCTTCAGAACCTAGTGATAAGCAAAAACATATATTTTATTTCAGAAAGATTGAGCTTCACAACGGACGATCACTTGGAAGTTCCAAAATCGACAAAGACTTTGTAAGGGAAGAAATAAGATAAATTTACAGATACGTCAATTGCCGTATTTCCTCATTAACATATTTTTCATTAATTTGAATCACACTAAAAACCAATGTATTATGAGATCAACACTTGCACTAACCACCTTACTATTCTATATATCGTTTTTGAGCTGGGCGCAGGTTCCAACGCCAATGACCACGAATTCTTCTTCGGGTGTTTCAGGTCCCTCGTGGACAAAGACAGGAAGTTCTTCCTATACCCTAAAGGACGGTAATGGGAACACAATGAGCAATACCATGAAGTTGTATACCCTGAAAACTGATACAATTTCCTATCTGGATAAGAACTCCAGGACCATCTATTTGTTGCCGGATGCTGAAAGTGCTTCAGACGGAAGTTCGGGAAAACTAACAGTACTTGCTCAAAATATAAGCAAGAATTTTTATATCACTAATCCCTACTCGTTTGTTACGATGCTCAATGACGAATCTGTGATTGGAAAATTTGTAAATATCAACGGAAGTTATGTGTACTACCTCGATGAAACAGATAAAACCTATTATCACGAAGGCATTCGAAAAATTAACGGCTGGGGAGCAAAAAATGTTACTCAGCTGCCCGCCGCGCCTAATCATACGTATTGGTACAGGGATGTGGAAAGTAGCAGCTATGGCGTAATTATAAGAGGTGAAACCCTCGATTATTCCACCGCAACTACCGAGGCCGACGGGAATGACCTCATTGTAAAGATTAATGGGGTAAAAACGTACAGACTACCGGGATATTATACAATGGCTTCCTTTATTATCAAGCCTGTTGAATTGATCTCATCGGGTGGCTCGACCACGACTACCGCAGGAACCACAGGTTGTGTTCGCGGAGATTGTAATAACGGATGGGGAAAATGGCAGTATGAAGACGCCTATTACGACGGTTTCTGGAAGAACGGGAAGAAAGAGGGCTACGGATTATATAAGTGGGACGGAATAGGGAAGTACATCGGAAACTGGGAAAATGATACCATGAAGGGGTACGGCGCTTATATAGCCGATAATGACGATAATATTATTGGAGAATACCGTGACGGAGAACTGAACGGTTTGGGATATACTGTTTTTGGCGATACCTGGAGTCAGGGAATCTACGAAAACGGAAATTTAAGCACCCCTTTTGATTACTTTCGAAACAGTGGGGATACAGGCTGCACCTCGGGGGATTGCCAGAATAAATACGGATATTTTAAATACAGTAACGGAGATCATTTTGTTGGATTCTTTAAGAATGGAGAAAAATATCTGGGCACCTATACTTTTGCCGACGGTAATAAATATAGCGGCATGTTTAACAGTTCGGGACAATATCATGGTACCGGACGGTTTTTCTTTGCCGATGGCTCGTATTACGGTGGTGAATGGAAAAACGGTAAACAACACGGGAAAGGTTATTTTCACGATAAAGACATCAACCAGAAGATCGGAATCTGGGAAAATGGAGTGCTAATCACCCCGATGAAGTAATTTGTGGAACTAAAAATGAAGCAGTTAATGACTTGAGCCGCAAAACTGATTAAATTGAATACCACCTAAAAACCAATATATTATGAGAAATTTAGTAGCATTGAGTGTTTTATTCTTTTGTTTCGGATTTATGGGCCGGGCGCAGGTTCCAACGCCCATGAGCACCAATTCGTCTTCGGGTGTTACGGTACCTGATACTACTGAAAAGAATACAATTAAAGATTGCGAATACGGAGACTGTATTAATGGTTGGGGCAAAAAGCTATTTTCATACGGATATTATGAAGGATTCTGGAGCAATGGAAAGCGAAACGGCTACGGGATGTTCGATTGGTCAGACTCCGGTAAGTACATCGGTTTCTGGGTCAGCGATAAAATGACCGGATATGGGGTCTATATTGGTGTGGAACAGGATATGGTAGGAGAGTACACCGATGGTATGATACAGGGGTTGGGCTATATTGTTAAAGGAGATGACTGGAAACAGGGTGTTTATAATCTTAGCCAGCTTGTAGAATCGTATCCCTTCGTAAGCAACGACGTAAATTCGGGGTGTACCGCCGGAGATTGTCAGAATAAATACGGACGGTATAAATGGAGTAACGGAGATTCATTTACAGGCTTTTTTAAAAACGGTAAAATGTATATGGGAACCTATTTGTTTGCTTCGGGAGATAAATATACCGGAATGTTCAATAACAATAATCAGTTTCACGGTCAGGGAAGATTTTTCTTTTCTAATAAGGATTATTATGGTGGCGAATGGTTAAACGGAAAATATCACGGAAGAGGATATTTTCAGGGCCAAACAGCGGCGGATGATAAGATTGGAGAATGGAGTAACGGAACGTTTATAAAACGGTTGTAAGAGCTACCGTTTTGTGGTTTGTGTAGGAAAACACGGCACTCGCCGTGTTTTTTTTATGAGTGCGTCTTATATGTCAAATTATAGATACAATTCGTCTGTTATTGCCTCGCAAAGAAATACGCCAAATGCCTTATATCACTACAAATATTTTATGTTACCTTAGATTTCAATTTACAAGTTAATTACCCATGAATTTAAAAATAGCCATAGTAGATGATAATAGTTTTTTAATTCATGCAATTAAAGAGAAGCTGTCCTTTTTTGATGATATTTCGGTGAAACATACTTCATTGAATGGAAGTGAACTCTTAGAAAAACTTGAAGTCAATCATAATGTAGATCTTATTCTGATGGATATCGAAATGCCGATCCTGAATGGTATAGATACCACCCAATTGGTAAAACAAAAATATCCGCAGATAAAAATTATTATGCTTACGGCATTCGACAACGACGAGCATATTTTTAATGCAATAAAGGCCGGAGCCGATGGCTATTTACTGAAAGAAATAAATCCCACCGATCTCTATGAAGGGATACAGGAGACCCTTAACGGTGGCGCAGCAATGAATCCCTCCATCGCCTTAAAAACCCTCAAATTGCTCAGAAACCCTGTCGCTATTACGAACCTGAAGGATCAGGAAGAGATTTCCCTGTCCAAAAGAGAAGTAGAGGTTCTGGAGCAATTGAGTAAGGGTCTAAGCTATACCGCCATTGCCGACAATCTGTTTCTTTCACCAAGTACCGTACGCAAACACATAGAAAATATCTACAAGAAGCTACAGGTGCATTCTAAAATTGAAGCTGTACAAAAGGCCAAGAATCAGAATATTATATGATCAATCGGTTTTCGTAGTTCTGTCGCTAATTAAAATAGTTGTAATTTTAGATAGCAATATCTAACTACACAATTCTTCATGAAAAAAATTTACGTACTATCTATCATCGGTCTCCTGTTCCTGGGAGCACCCGTCTATGCACAGGCCGCAGATCCTGTTGTAGAAAATATTATTAAAGAGGCGAATGAAAACTCACAACTGGAACGCTTAGCACATGAGCTAATGGACGTGATCGGTCCCAGACTTGTTGGGACTCCTCAAATGAAAAAAGCACATGACTGGGCTGTTACTACGTATGGCAAATGGGGAGTTGACGCCCGAAATGAAGCCTGGGGAGAATGGCGTGGCTGGGAACGCGGAATCACTCATATAGACATGATCTATCCAAGAGTTCAAACATTGAAAGGAACACAACTCGCCTGGAATCCTGGAACTCCTAAAGGAGGTGTAGCAGCAGAATTGATCGTATTACCACAGGTAAAAGATTCTATGGATTTTCAAAAATGGTTGCCTAATGTAAAGGGAAAATTAGTGATGATATCTATGAATCAGATGACGGGCAGACCGGATTACAATTGGGAAGAATTTGCGACAGAAGCTTCATTTAAAAAAATGAAGGAGGAACGTGAGGCACAAAGTAACGCATGGAACGATAATATGAAACGTACCGGATATAACAGCAGAACCATAATAGAAGTTCTCGAAAATGCCGGTGCGTCAGGTATTGTTTCCTGTAACTGGTCTAAAGGATTTGGTGTCAATAAAATTTTCAGTGCTCGAACTAAAAAGATTCCCGCTGTAGATCTGGAACTTGAAGATTATACGATGTTATATCGAATGGTGGAATACGGAGATAAACCTAAGATCAAGATCGTAGCAGAATCCAAGGAATTGGGTGTAGTTCCTACCTACAACACAATCGCTGAAATAAAAGGTTCAGAAAAGCCAAACGAGTATGTGATTCTCTCGGCTCATTTCGATTCGTGGGACGGAGGAACGGGTGCTACAGATAATGGTACCGGTACGCTGGTGATGATGGAGGCCATGAGAATCCTGAAGAAAATGTACCCCAACCCCAAACGCACCATATTGGTGGGGCATTGGGGAAGCGAAGAGCAGGGATTAAACGGGTCCAGAGCCTTTGTTGAAGACAACCCCGAGATCGTGAAAAACGTACAGGCGGTCTTTAATCAGGATAACGGAACCGGAAGGGTGGTAAATCTCTCGGGTGCCGGATTCTTACATTCCTATGAGTATTTGAATAATTGGCTATCTGCCGTTCCGGAAGAAATTACAAACGAAATTGAAACGAATTTCCCGGGCAGACCCAGTGGTGGAGGATCAGATAATGCCTCCTTTCTGGCTGCAGGGGCACCTGCATTTAACCTGAGTTCACTTAATTGGTCGTATTGGAACTATACCTGGCACACCAATAGAGATACCTACGATAAGATTATTTTTGATGATGTGCGCAACAACGCTATCCTTACTGCGATACTGGTTTATATGGCCAGTGAGGATCCATACACGGCATCCAGAGAGCAGATCGTTTTGCCCATTAATCCGCGAACAGGGGAACGCCGAACCTGGCCAGAACCCAGAAGCCCCGAGCGAAAGGGCGGAATTGACGAATAATAAAAAAGTCCCTGATTACAGGGACTTTTTTATTAAGATCTAAAATGTATTTACAAACCAAATACCTTGCGTACCTCGTCCACATAATCGAGCTTTTCCCAGGTAAACAGATCAACTTCCTTTTCTACTTTACCGTTATACGGACTCTCGAAAATTTTGGTCACGGTTTGAGGGATTCTTCCCATATGACCATAGGCCGCAGTTTCCAAATAAATAGGATTTCTTAGTTTCAATCTGGACTCGATCGCAGCCGGACGCATATCAAATATTTTTGATGCGATCTGGGCAATTTCGCCGTCGGTTTTATCCACTTTCGAAGTGCCGTAAGTGTTTACCAAAATTGATGTTGGCTCAACCACTCCAATGGCATAGGATACCTGCACCAATAATTCGTCGGCTACTCCTGCAGCTACCAGATTCTTTGCAATATGTCTTGAAGCATAGGCAGCACTTCTATCTACCTTACTCGGGTCTTTTCCGCTAAACGCTCCCCCGCCGTGTGCACCCTTTCCTCCATAAGTATCTACGATGATCTTTCTCCCGGTAAGACCGGTATCTCCGTGTGGTCCGCCAATTACAAATTTCCCGGTAGGATTTATATGATAGGTAATATCGTCGTTAAACAATTCCTGGACATACGCCGGAAGCTGTTTTTTTACTCTCGGAATTAATATCTCAATGATATCTTTTTTTATCTTCTGAAGCATAGCCTCATCGGCATCAAACTCATCGTGTTGGGTGGAAACAACTATGGCTACAATGCGTTGAGGAACATTGTCATCGCTGTACTCAATGGTTACCTGACTCTTAGAATCGGGTCTTAAATAATCTATTTCGGTTCCTTCACGTCGTAGCTTCGCTAATTCTTTTAGAATACTGTGTGAAATTTCGAGTGCCAACGGCATATAGTTCGCTGTTTCTTTAGTTGCATAACCAAACATCATCCCCTGATCTCCGGCACCCTGCTCTTCTTTTGAAGAACGATCCACTCCTTGATTTATATCCTGAGATTGCTCGTGAATTAAAGAGATCACACCACAGCTGTTACCACTAAACTGGTAAGCCCCTTTGGTATAGCCTATGGCATTGATCACATCACGGGCAATGGTTTGTACATCCAGATACGTATTACTTTTTACCTCTCCGGCGAGTACTACTTGCCCTGTGGTTACCAGCGTTTCACAAGCTACCTTTGATTCGGGGTCAAAAGCAAGAAAATGGTCTAAAAGGGCATCACTAATCTGATCTGCGACCTTGTCTGGGTGTCCTTCAGAAACACTTTCCGAAGTAAATAAATATGCCATACTACAGTATTGATTTTTAAAAATTGTGAGGTAGATTTGACGAAAGTGTCGAAGGAAGTTTACACTGCCTTAGCATTTTTTTTTGAGGTTGCAATCAGTCAAATCTTTCCTCATTCAGCGCACAAATGTACACATTAATTCAGAACTTTAAAACTGGATTATTGTTTATAAAGTATGGCTCGCTGAACCGTGGTTATGGGATAAGAAATGACCTTAGGAATACTGTCGGTTTGACCGCCGGACACGTTTTTATTTTTGGTGTTGGTTGCAACGATCTCAAAGATCATTCGATCCTTTTCGAAAGTTATAAAAGTGGTCAACAAGGTTTCCTGAACTTCGAACATCGCATACATTCGGTTTCCCACGACTCTGTCGTCTAACAGAATGCCATTCTTTTCGTCAACAATGTATTCGCCCTTTTCGGCATCTTTGGTCAAGAGTCTATAATCGCGAACCTGACGCGTATCACCTTCCCCGTAAATGAGGGTATATTTGTATATTTCGGAGCTGTCTGTAGGCAATAAATGGAACTCCATAGCATACAGCGAACTGCCTTTTGAAGCTTCAATATTGAGCGTTCCTTTGTATTTTCCGAAGAACGCATCCGGAAATCGAAGCGAGTCCTGCTCCTGTGCTTCGGAAGCAATTCCGAACAGAAGAAGAAATAAGAACAACATTAATCGTCTGTAATACAAGAGGGTACGCATCATTTTGTAAAAATTATCTGAAAAATACCGAAAAAATTTTGGACTTCTGCGATTTGTTTTGCAACATTTGTGCTTACAAAGTTCAAAACTTTATTGAAATGTTATCAAGAAAGGCGGAGGGATTAGACCCTGTGAAGCCTTAGCAACCCTTTCACCCGAAAGAAGGTGCTACTTTCTACTGAATTTTCTTTTACAGAAGATTTATGAAAGATAACGACACGACAATTTTTCACCAATTGTCGGCTCATTCTTAATAACATTTTTCTATTGAATTCATTTGCCAACAGCAAGTGCATTTTGACTTAATCTTTTATTAACTCAAAAAACTAGAAAAATGAGTGCAACAAAAATTATTCATTCTATTCCCTCCGATCCGTTAACCGGAGCGATCTCGGTTCCGGTGTACCAGACGTCAACTTTTATTCAGGAAGCCCCCGGTGTAAACAAAGGATTCGATTATGCAAGAAGCAACAACCCAACCCGACAAGTCTTGGAAGATACTGTGGCGTCTCTGGAAGAAGGACATGCGGGATTCGCATTTTCAACAGGTTTGGCAGCCATCGATGCCGTCCTTAAATTGTTATCGTCGGGGGATGAGATCGTCGCTGTTAACGACATCTATGGTGGAGCATACCGCCTCTTTACACATATCTATGAAAAACTTGGGATTACGGTAAATTACGTCGATACCACGCATGTAGAAAATGTGACCGAGGCCATAAGCTCAAAAACAAAATTCATCTGGATCGAATCTCCCACCAATCCCACACTTAAAGTTTCAGATATCGCAGCAATTTCAAAGCTGGCTAATCAACACAGGATTTTACTTGTGGTTGACAATACTTTTGCCTCTCCAATTGCACAAAAACCCATCTCACTTGGAGCGGACATTGTGATCCATAGCGGTACCAAATACATTGGCGGACACAGTGATCTGGTTGCCGGATTGGTGGTCACCGCTTCGGAAAAACTTTCAGAACAACTTAAATTTATTCAGAATGCTTCAGGTGCTGTGCTCGGTCCGTGGGATTGTTTCCTCACTATTCGTGGTATCGAAACCCTTGACCTTCGGTATAGAAAACAGTGTGAAAATGCATATAAAGTTGCTTTGTTTCTTCAGGAACAGGAGGAAGTTTCCGAAGTGCATTACCCCGGCTTAAAGTCACATAAAAATCATGAGATAGCCAAAGAACAGCAAAACGGACTCTTTGGAGGAATTGTTTCCTTTACCCTAAAAGATGATACACAGGAGGCAGCGGTTCAATTTGTCACGAATACACGCTATTTCAAGCTTGCAGAAAGTTTGGGAGGTGTGAAAAGTCTGTTATGTCATCCGGCTCAGATGACACATGCTTCCATCCCTAGAGAAATACGACTGAATGCCGGAATAAAAGATTCGTTGATCAGGTTGTCCTGCGGAATAGAAGATGCCAATGATCTTATCACCGATCTAAAAAAGGTATTGGCAAAGCATAGGTCTCAAGAAATATTGGAACTCACTTAAATTGCTGTAGAAATGAATATTGAAACAATAGCGCCTTCTAAGGCATTGATCGATCTGGAGCGAATTAAAAAGAAGCGAGTAAACCTTGCGATCTTTGGTCACGGAAATGTGGGTGCTAAACTCATCGATCAGATCATTGAAGCGAAAACCGGAATTTATTCACGAAGAAATCTGGATTTGAACATTTTTGCGATTGCAAATTCTAAAACGGTACTCCTGAATGCCGACGGAATAGAAGCCGATTGGCAGGATACAAAGCGACACAAGGGGACAGATTATGCTCCCGAGGAAGTGATCGGCTTTGCAAAGCAGCACAATCTCGAAAACCTGGTACTCATAGACAACACGGCGAATTCAACTTTCGTGAAGCATTATACTTCGTTTGTTGAAAACGGATTTAGTTTGGTGTCCTCAAATAAGATAGGGAACACCTTAGGACTTAATTTTTACAATGAACTGAGACAGATCCTGAAAACTAATAACAAAGAATATTTGTATGAAACCAACGTAGGGGCAGGACTTCCTTTAGTCGATACTATTAAATTGCTACATCGGTCCGGGGAGAATATTACCCGTATTAAGGGGGTGTTTTCGGGATCATTGAGCTATATTTTTAATGCCTATTCTGAAAATAACGAACAATTTAGTACTGTACTTCGGGAAGCAATATGTAAAGGGTTCACCGAACCAGACGCTAGAGAAGATCTCTGTGGAAACGATGTAGGTCGCAAGCTATTAATTCTGGCCCGAGAACTTGACCTTTATGTTGAATTTGAGGATATAGCAATAGAAAATCTAATTCCAAAATCGCTACGGAAGGTTTCTAAAGATCGATTTTTGGAAAGTTTAGCCGATTTTGATGTGCCTTTTCATATCAAAAGAATTAATCAGAAACCCGATCACGTTTTAAGGTATATTGGCGACCTTCGTGGGGATCTTTCAAAACACGACGGTGCGATCTTAGAAGTTGCCTTGGTTTCAGTTCCTAAAAACAGTATGTTAGGACAACTTAAGGGAAGTGATTCCCTGTTTGAGATCTATACCGAAAGCTACGGAAAAAATCCGATCGTTATTCAAGGTGCCGGTGCCGGTGCCGCAGTAACAGCGCGCGGTGTGTTTGGAGATATTTTACGACTAAGTGATAAATTAAATTAAAGCATATGAAAGTTACCCTTAACCGAATTAACCAGGACTATCTTTTTGAAGGAAAAGGCCCAAATAATGTTTCAGTGTTAATAGATAATAAAACCGATGGAATTGTCCAGGGGGCAAGTCCTATGGAATTAGTTCTTATGGCCGTTGGTGGATGTAATGCCATAGATATTATTTCTATACTGAAGAAACAACGACAGCAGGTTACTTCGTATAAAATTGATGTTGAAGGATCTCGTAAAGAGTATCTCGATGCCAGGCCGTTTGAAGCCATTCATGTTACCGTTCATCTTGAGGGTGAAATCGCTGAAGCTAAAGCATTGCGTGCTGCTGCCCTGAGTTTTGAAAAATACTGTTCGGTATCGCTTACATTAACGGGTTGTGTAAATATCACCTACAACGTTATTTTAAACGGAACCGAATTATGAAACGATTAATTGAGGCAATGAAGGACCGAATCCTGATTTTGGACGGTGCCATGGGAACCATGTTGCAACGCTATAAATTCTCGGAAGAGGATTTTAGGGGAGAGCGTTTTAAGGATTGGAAAACTTCAGTAAAAGGGAATAATGATCTCTTAACGCTTACCCAACCTAAGGCTATAGCCGAGGTACATCACAAATATTTTGAAGCAGGAGCCGATATCGTTGAAACCAATACTTTTTCGGGTACTACTATTGCGATGGCAGATTACCATATGGAAGAACTGGTTTACGAACTGAATTATAAATCGGCTAAAATTGCAAAGGAAGTTGCTAAGCAGTTTACTATTAAAAACCCTGAAAAACCTCGTTTTGTAGCGGGAGCGATGGGCCCAACGAATAAAACGGCAAGTATGTCCCCCGATGTAAATGATCCGGGTTTCAGGGCGATCTCATTCAATGAATTGCGTATCGCCTATAAACAACAAGCCGAAGCGCTCATCGACGGTGGTGTGGATATGCTGCTGGTAGAAACAGTTTTCGATACCCTTAATGCAAAGGCCGCACTATTTGCAATTGAGGAGATCAAAGAGGAGCGCGATATTGAAATTCCCGTGATGATAAGCGGAACGATCACCGATGCTTCAGGAAGAACACTTTCCGGGCAAACGGCGGAAGCATTTTTGATCTCGGTATCACATATTCCATTGTTGAGCGTAGGTTTTAATTGTGCTCTTGGAGCGAAGCAGTTAACTCCGCATCTGGAGGTAATAGCCAAACGTACGCAGCTGGCTGTTTCTGCCTATCCCAATGCGGGTTTGCCAAATGCTTTTGGTGAATACGACGAGAGTCCGCAACTAATGGCCCAACAGATTAAGGAATATCTTGAGAAGGGAATTATAAACATTATAGGAGGGTGTTGTGGTACCACACCGGAACACATAAAAGCGATCGCTAAACTTGCCTCAGAATACAGACCCAGACCGTTTACCGTGCTGCAAACTCAAAAAATATAAACGCTATGCAATTGAAGGAAGCCGATAAGGAAGAAAAACGTTACCTCAAATTGTCCGGTTTAGAACCTCTGGTTATAACCCCGGAGAGTAACTTTATTAATGTTGGGGAGCGGACCAATGTTGCAGGATCCAGAAAATTCCTAAAGCTCATTAATGAAGGAAATTTTGAAGAGGCTTTAACGGTTGCCCGACATCAGGTGGAAGGTGGAGCTCAAATTCTGGACGTGAATATGGACGATGGAATGATAGACGGAAAGACAGCCATGGTATCCTTCCTTAATCTTCTTCTGGCCGAACCCGATATTTCCAGAATCCCCATAATGATCGATAGTTCGAAGTGGGATATCATCGAGGCCGGATTGCAAGTGGTACAAGGCAAATGTGTAGTAAACTCCATTAGTTTGAAGGAAGGAGAAGCCGTATTTATCGAGCAGGCAAAATTGATAAAACGCTATGGCGCGGCAGTCATTGTCATGGCGTTCGATGAGGTAGGTCAGGCAGATACTTATACTAGAAGAATAGAAATCGCAGAACGCAGCTACCGCCTCTTGGTAGATGTCGTGGGTTTTAAGCCCGAAGATATTATTTTCGATCTCAATATTTTTCCTGTAGCCACGGGAATGGACGAACACAATAAAAATGCGACCGATTTTATTGACGCAACACGCTGGGTAAAGGAAAATTTACCGTATTGTAGCGTAAGTGGTGGCGTTAGTAATGTTTCTTTTAGCTTTCGCGGAAATGACACCGTACGCGAAGCCATGCATTCGGTATTTTTATATCACGCCATACGGGCCGGAATGAATATTGGCATTGTGAATCCAACCATGCTCGAGGTATATGACGATATTGATAAGGAATTATTAGAGCGTGTGGAAGACGTGATCCTCAACAGAAGAGAGGATGCCACCGAGCGACTGCTCGATTTTGCTGAAACTGTAAAACAAACCTCAAAGGAGAAAACCGTGGATCTTTCCTGGCGCAACGAGGCCCTTCAGGAACGTATCACCAGAGCTTTAGTAAAAGGAATTGATGAATATATCATTGCCGATGTAGAAGAGGCACGCCTTAGCGTAACACAACCCATCGAAGTCATCGAAGGGCACTTAATGATAGGAATGAACGTGGTAGGCGATCTGTTTGGAAGTGGAAAGATGTTCCTCCCCCAGGTAGTAAAATCGGCACGTGTCATGAAGAAGGCCGTGGCCTATTTATTGCCATTTATTGAAGCAGGAAAAGGGGGTGTTGCTGAGACCAACGGGAAGATACTCATGGCAACGGTAAAGGGCGACGTTCACGATATAGGAAAGAATATTGTAGGGGTGGTTCTGGCCTGTAATAACTATGAGGTAATCGACCTTGGGGTAATGGTGGCTCCCGAAAAAATTATTGCTGAAGCAAAACAACATAAGGTCGATATTATTGGTCTAAGCGGTTTGATAACGCCTTCTCTGGACGAAATGGTCTTTCTTGCTGAAGAAATGCAACGTCAGGATTTTACGGTTCCGCTGCTCATTGGAGGGGCTACAACCAGTAAAGCACATACCGCCGTTAAGATAGACCCTCAGTATAAAAGTGCGGTAGTGCACGTAAATGACGCCTCCAGAGCGGTTACTATTGTTGGGGATTTGCTTCAGAAGGAACATTCGGAAGGATATAAAAATAGGCTGAAGGAAGAATATGCTATTTTCAGAGAAGGATTTTTAAAGCGCCAAAAGTCTAAGGAATACATATCTATCGACAAAGCAAGAGCCAATAAGCTTAGCATCGATTGGGCGAATTCAGAAATTTGTAAACCCAACAAACCGGGCATTCAGGTTATTGATGATCTTCGGCTCGAAATTTTAAAAGACTTTATAGACTGGACGCCGTTTTTCAGAAGCTGGGACCTTCATGGTCGCTTTCCGAACATTCTTAAAGATGAGGTCGTTGGGACACAGGCTTCAGAATTATATGAGGATGCAAAAAACATGCTCTCTAAGATCATTGTTGAAAAGCGTATTAAAGCGAAAGCCGTCTTTGGGCTGTTCGAAGCTAATTCCATAGACGATGATGACATACTCGTGAGGCATTCGAATAAGGAGTTTGTATTTAGAACCCTTAGACAACAAAGTAAAAAGGCAAGCGGACGACCTAATCTGGCCTTGTCCGATTTTATTGCTCCACTCAGTTCGGGAAAACAGGATCATATGGGTTGTTTTTGTGTGTCGGTGGGCTTTGGTGTTAAAGAACTGGCAGCTGAATACGAAAAGGATCACGACGATTACAACGCGATCATGGTCAAAGCCCTTGCCGACAGATTGGCCGAAGCTTTTGCAGAATATTTACACAAAGAGATTCGGCTTCATCATTGGGGGTATGCAGCAGATGAAGAATTGTCTAACGAAGAATTAATTAAGGAAAGCTATAAGGGAATTCGGCCCGCACCGGGGTATCCTGCTTGTCCCGATCACCTGGAGAAGAAGACGATATGGAAGCTCCTTAAAGTAGAAGAAAAAATAGAAGTTGCTTTAACTGAAAGCCTGGCCATGTGGCCGGCCGCTTCGGTATCGGGATATTATTTTGCCAATCCGGAGGCACGGTATTTCGGACTTGGAAAGATCAAGGAAGATCAGGTTAGAGATTATGCTGAACGCAAAAAGATGGATTATGAAACAGCCCAAAAATGGCTCAAACCAACAATCGCAGATTAAATGACCGTATTAGAACACATAGAAAATGGCAACGGGAAAACCCAGTTTTCCTTCGAAATATTGCCTCCTTTAAAGGGACAGAATATTCAATCTATCTTTGACGGTATCGACCCGTTAATGGAATTTAAACCGCCGTTTATTGATGTTACTTACCACAGGGAAGAATATGTTTTTGCCGAACGGGAGAACGGTTTGCTGGAGAAAAAAATCGTAAGAAAACGTCCGGGAACTGTTGGTATTTGTGCGGCTATTCAGAATAAGTACCAGGTTGATGCCATTCCCCATATTTTATGCGGTGGGTTTACCAGAGAGGATACAGAGAATTTTTTGATCGATCTGGACTTTTTAGGGATAGACAATGTCATGGCACTTCGCGGTGATGCCGTAAAAACCGAAACGTATTTTAGGCCTGAGAAAGGTGGAAATAATTATGCCTGCGATCTGGTAGCACAGATCACTCAATTGAATTCGGGGCAGTATCTGGATGAAGATCTGGCAAATAAAACACCTACTAATTTTTGTATAGGAGTGGCCGGATACCCCGAGAAGCATATGGAAGCGCCTAACATGGATAGCGACATTCACTTTTTAAAACAGAAAATTAAACGAGGAGCTTCATATGTAGTTACCCAGATGTTCTTCGATAATCGAAAGTTCTTTAATTTTGTCGAGAAGTGTAGAGCGTCTGGCATCACAGTACCGATAATCCCGGGATTAAAGCCATTGGCAACGAAAAAACAACTTAACCTGATTCCTCACAGATTTAACGCCGAACTTCCTGAAGAACTAATTAAAGAAGTGCTGAAGTGCAAAGACAATGAGGCTATCAAGCAACTGGGAATAGATTGGTGTACTGCACAAAGCAAGGAGCTCATGGCGCACAACATACCTTTTTTGCATTATTATTCGATGGGAAAAAGTGATAATATCAAGGCAATAGCATCAAATTTATTTTAAATTAGGTATCTTTTAATAATTATTGAAAATGCTCTCCAGAAAAACGAAATACGGATTAAAAGCACTTGCCTATCTGGCGAGACGGAACGAAAATACACCCGTGCAGATCGCTTCTATTTCTGCTTCAGAAAATATTTCTCAGAAATTTCTGGAAAGTATTTTATTGTCTTTGCGAAAGGCCGGGTTCCTAGGTTCGAAAAAAGGAAAAGGCGGCGGCTATTTTTTACTGATGCAGCCGGGAGAAATTTCCATAGCTGCGGTGTTTCGTATCCTTGAAGGGCCAATTGCGATGGTTCCCTGTGTAAGCCTCAATTTTTATAAAAAATGTGACGATTGCCCGGATGAAGATGCTTGTTCTGTACATAAACTGATGATCGAAGTGCGGGATAAAAACCTTGCGATCCTTGAGAATACCAGTCTCAAGGACCTAATCGATTCTAAATAGATCGTAGATGATTCCCTCCAAAGCACAACTTGATTCGGCCTATAGTATCGTAAAACCTTATGTGCATCGTACTCCGGTACTTTCTTCTTCTCTGTTAAATGAATTAACGGGTTCGAACCTGTTCTTTAAATGTGAGAACTTTCAAAAAATGGGTGCATTTAAGATGAGGGGAGCAGTACATGCTATTTCAAAATTAAACGATAACGAAAAAGCCCGTGGGGTGGTCACGCATTCTTCGGGAAATTTTGCGCAGGCCTTGTCATTAGCCGCAAAAAGTCTTAATACCAAGGCTTATATCGTAATGCCCGTAAATGCTCCCGAAGTAAAAAAAAGAGCGGTGAAACAATACGGTGGAATCATTACCGAATCGGAGGCTACCATACAGGCGAGAGAAGCAGCAGCAGAAGAGATCATCCAGGAAACAGGAGCGACATTTATTCATCCGTCCAATGATACGAATGTAATTTTAGGACAGGGCACAGCCGCAATCGAACTTTTGGAAGAACAACCACTATTGGATTGTATTATGGTACCTGTTGGCGGTGGCGGACTCATAGCAGGAACTGCGCTTGCAGCCCGCTACTATGGTAAGAACTGTAAAGTGATAGGTGGAGAGCCTATGTTGGCAGATGATGCTTATCGTTCTTTAAAAAGCGGAAAGATTGAATTAAACGATACTGCTAATACCATTGCAGATGGTTTGCGAACATATTTGGGCGATAAGAATTTCCCTATAATAAAATCCCTGGTGTCAGAAATAATAAGAGTGGAAGAAGAAGAGATCCGTACCGCGATGCGGCTTATTATGGAGCGTATGAAAATTATAGTTGAAACTTCCTCTGCCGTTCCCTTCGCAGCCTTGTTAAAAGAACAGTCAAATTTTGCTGGCAAAAACGTCGGGATCATAATCTCCGGTGGGAATGTCGATTTGAGCGAATTAACTTTTTAGAGCCTCCATTTTTCCGTTATTTTGCACCATGCCTCAAAGATTTGCAATACTGGCTTTAATGCTTTGGGTAGGTTTCGTTTCTGCCCAGCAAACTACTTCAGACACCTATTTACTTGACGGGGGATACTTTTATGGATCTATTCTACGGCATAACAAGGATATTTCACATCTTATAAGAAATCATCCGCAAGGTCTAATGCTTGGGTTCAGTAAAAAGACCTTCGGAGAAAAGGCCTGGCAACAGCGCTATAATTATCCGGATTACGGAATTTCATTCGTTTATCACGATCCGCTTTACGACGTCCTTGGATCCAATATGGGGGTATATGCCCACCTCAATTTTTATTTTCTGAAGCGAAATCTGAGTTTTAAGATCGGTCAAGGGATTGCATACAATACAAATCCGTTTCATCTGGACAATAACCCGAAGAACACTGCCTATGGAAGTCGGTTGTTAGGTGCTGCCTATGGAATGCTTCAGTATAAAAAGGATCGATTGTTCGGGCCTGTTGGAGTATATGCGGGATTGTCACTTTTTCATTACTCCAACGGAAATTTCAGAGCTCCCAATACCAGTACCAATACCGTTGCAGGTAACATCGGACTTACGTATTCACTTACTTCCGAAGAAAACGAGCAAAATTATGTCCATTTGGACTCGTTGCCAAAAGTTTCCGAAGCCATAAAACTGAATCTTATGATAAGAGGCGGTCTAAATGAAAGCGATTATGTGAATTTGGGTCAGCATCCGTTTGTGGTTTTTTCAGCCTATGCCGATAAAAGATTAACTGCATTAAACAGTATTACTCTTGGGGGCGAATTCTTTATTTCCGAATTTTTGAGAAAGGAGATAGCATATGTATCGATAGCTTTTCCGGGCGGTACAGTTAGTGGAGAGGAAGATCATAAACGAGTAGGGCTATTTATGGGGCACGAATTGCATATTAATACATTTGCGGTCATAACTCAACTCGGGTATTATGTATATTATCCCTATGATTTTGAAGGCAGAACCTACTTGAGAGCAGGATTAAAATACAGGATTAGTAATCAATTATTCTGTGCGGCCACTTTAAAAACACATGGAGCAAAAGCCGAAGCAATAGAATTTGGATTAGGAATACGAATTTAAAAATGAAGATAAAATACATACTTCTGGTGCTACTAAGTGTCTCCTGTTCGGCAGACAGGCTGGACACCTGTTTTAGGAGTGCTGGGAACACAATCCAAATTTTTGAGGAGATTTCAGATTTTTCAAGAATACAAATTGAGGGGGAAGTATCCTTAACGGTAAAACAGGGACCGGTGCATGAGGTTTTAATTACGACCGGGGAAAACCTGATGGAAGAAATTTCCGTAACTAAAGAAGGTGATCTCCTTATAATAAGAGATGCCAATTATTGCAACATTGCGAGGGAGTACGGTGTTACCCACGCTACAGTGACAACACCCACGCTAACGGAAATTAGAAACAGTTCCTCATATGATGTAGTGGGAGAGGGTGTACTTAATTTCGATGTATTGCGTTTAATTAGCAACACTACCGGTAATATTGAAGAAGTGCAGAAAAGCGGTGATTTCAGATTAATAATAAATACCGAGCATCTGAATGTTTCTGCAAACGGGCAGAGTATATTCTATATATCGGGGTCCACCGAAAGTGCAACGCTCAGTTTTACCGATGAACTTCCACGGTTTGAAGGAAGTGCACTTATTATAAATGAGCTTACGATTTTTCAACGAAGTGCCAATAAAATGATAGTGAATCCACAGCATAGAATATCGGGTAAAATCTATGGAACGGGGGATGTTATTTCCCTCTCCAGACCCCCAATTATTGACGTGGAAGAATTCTTTACCGGACGGCTAATTTTTCAGGATTAGTGTATATTTACGCGATTATAAAAAAAATGAAGTATACCTATTGCCTGCTCATTCTTATTTTCCCGCTTAATCTTGCGCTGGCACAACAAAAGGAGTTAAAACCTGTCTCTCTGGAGCTCGATTATTTCTACGGAAGTATCATGGAGCACAATCCGGACATTGCGCATTTAATTACCGGACATCCAACGGGTTTTATTCTGGCCTATAATCGGAAAACCTACGGGTGGAACGAATGGGAAGCGAGGTATAATTATCCCGATTGGGGTTTTACTGTGGCCTATCAGGATCTGAAAAATCCCTTTTTGGGTGAAAATATATCGGCCTATGGTCATTTTACATGGTACTTTATGGAAAGAAACCTGTCCATTAGAGTCGCCCAGGGTATCGCTTATGCTTCCAACCCCTATGATCCTGAAACGAATTTTCAGAATAATGCTTACGGAAGCAGATTTTTAAGTTCTACTTTTTTAAAGGTGAATTATGTTAAGGAAAATATTTATAAAGGTCTAGGGTTTCAGGCCGGATTTGGTGTGATACATTACTCGAACGCGAATTTTAAAGCGCCGAACAATAGTACAAATACACTGTATTTTAATGCCGGATTGAGTTATCAATTCAATTCAATAGATTTTCCCGGCTATATCCCTTTGGGCTCCTGGGCCAGCAGTCATTATGCCGAAAGGATTAAATACAACGCGGTTTTCAGGACAGGAGTTAATGAAGCCGATGTCAACGGACTGGGACAATTTCCCTTTTACACCGCTTCTTTTTTTGCAGATAAGCGCATTAACTATAAAAGCACCTTTCAGGTTGGGGTAGATTTCTTCTTTTCAACCTTCCTGGAAACATTAATCGATTACAGATCTGTTGCGTATCCCGGCGAAGGATTGACAGGAGACGAAGACTATAGGAGAATAGGTGTATTTATCGGGCATGAGCTGAGGTTTAACAAAGTGGCATTCGTATCTCAACTGGGAAAATATGTATATTGGCCCTACGAGTTTGAGAATAATATTTATAACAGACTGGGCGTAAAACGCTATTTTCTGAATGACAAAATGTTTGGGGTAATAACGGTTAAAGCACACTGGGCCAAAGCCGAAGCTGTGGAATTTGGAATAGGAGTTCGAATTTAATGAAATGAAAAAATTAATCTACATACTAGGCATTTTAACGGTAATGGGTTGTGATTCTGAATATGCCTGGGATTGTGTTCAAAGCTCGGGCGATATTGTACAGGAAGATTATACGGTAGAGATCTTTAAAACGGTGCAAGTCTGGGAGCGGGTACAACTTTTTATATCCAAGGGGAATCATCAATCTGTTAGGGTAGTAACCGGTTCGAACTTACTGCCCGAAGTTCAGGTGGTTGTTGAAGACAGTATTTTAAAGGTTTCAGACCGAAACAGTTGTAATCATGTGCGGGACTACGGAATTACCAAGGTGTATGTGACAACTCCAAGGAATATTTTTGAGATTCGGAACAGTTCCGGACTTCCTGTTATTGGTGAGGGGACCCTTCAGTTTGAAGAGCTTACATTAAATTCTACAGATCCACAAAATCTCGATGTGTACCACTTTGACGGTGATTTCAGAATGGATCTGAATGTTGGCCGACTCAAAATTAAAGCCAACGGCCTATCCAAGTTTTATTTAACCGGTAGAGTAGGATTCGGGAATTTTCAGCTTACCGATGGTGACGCGCGTATTGAAGCTCCCGAACTATTAATAGAAAATCTGTTTGTTTTTCACCGCAGTACGAACAAAATGATTGTGTATCCCAGGGATAAGATCGCCGGAAAGATCCTAAGCGTGGGTAACATCATCGCAAAAAACCGACCCCCAATCGTTGAGGTGGAGGAGCTATGGACCGGTAAGCTTATTTTTGAGTAGTTAACTGGGTAAATAATTTTTCTAAGGTAGGATTCTTTTGATGAAGTTGCAGGATCTTTAAGCCATTATCATGGGCAAAATCGAATACCTTACTGCGCATATCTTCTTTAGAATTAAAATAGATCTCGTAAACGAAGCCAACCGTGTTGTTAACCGCTGAAACCTGTGGCAATTGCTGTAAAGCAACTTCTTCAACCCTGTAATCAAACTCCACTTCCACGATTTGTTTTTCATCCGATTTCAGTTCGCTTAGTTTTTTATCAAGTACAATAACCCCTCTGTCGATGATGATCACACGATCGCAAATCGCTTCTACCTCCTGCATAATATGTGTAGAGAGCAATACTGTTTTCTTACTACCGATATTTTTGATAAGATCGCGGATTTCGATCAACTGATTGGGATCTAATCCGGTGGTTGGTTCGTCGAGGATGAGCACTTCGGGGTTGTGGAGTAGGGCATTGGCAATTCCTACCCGTTGCCGGTATCCCTTGGAAAGTTGTCCTATCTTTTTATGTGCCTCGGGTAGTAAATTCGTCTGAGCAATTACTGTATCGATCTCTGTCTTTGGAATACCGTAAATTTCGGCATTATATTGTAAGAATTCACGAACGTACATATCCAGATACAAAGGATTGTGCTCGGGTAGATAGCCAACACTTTTTTGTACATTCTTTTTTTCTTCTGAAACATTAAAACCATTTACCAAAGCCTCGCCTTCAGTTGCCGGCAAATAAGAAGTTAGGATCTTCATCATCGTCGATTTTCCGGCTCCGTTTGGCCCAAGAAATCCGACGATCTCTCCGGTTTTTATACTGAAAGAAACGTCCTGAAGTGCATGCTGCTCTCCATATGTTTTAGTAATATTTTTAACTTCTATCGACATATTTTTTTCAGAATAACAAAACTACATAAATTTATATCGCAGCAGACAAATAAAGGAGCGCAAAAAACAGATAAAAAGATTTTTATCCTAAATTTTATTAGCTACTTTAGCCGGGATGTTTAGAGTAATCACACACTTAGTTTCCTGCAATTGGTGGCTTCAGCTAAAAAACTGTCGTTAACCGGGATTATTGTGTTTTACAATATTTATAATGTGAAGTCCCGTACAGGGACTTTTTTATTTTATGGTTTAAACTTATGGAAAACAGTAAAAAACTGCGCTCCTGGCTGGATGCTTTTCATTTAAGTCATCCTCTGGTTATTGCCGGCCCGTGCAGTGCCGAAACGGAAGAGCAGGTACTTAAGATCGCGCATCAACTCAAAGATACCGATGCTACGGTACTTCGTGCCGGAATATGGAAGCCGCGAACCCGTCCGGGAAATTTTGAAGGAGTAGGAGCATTGGGACTTAAATGGTTGCAAAAAGCGAAACAGGAAACAGGAATGCTTATAACTACCGAGGTAGCGAACGCACACCACGTCGATCTGGCCTTACAACACGATGTGGATATACTTTGGGTAGGAGCAAGAACGACGGTATCTCCCTTTATGGTGCAGGAAATTGCCGATGCCTTAAAAGGTACCGATAAAACGGTACTGGTAAAGAACCCTGTTAATCCGGATCTCGCACTGTGGATAGGAGCGGTTGAGCGATTTTATGAAGCAGATATTCATAATCTGGGGGTCATTCACCGGGGTTTTTCCACCTATGAAAAAACACGATACCGAAATAACCCGGAGTGGCAGATTCCAATTGACCTGCAAAACCGGTTTCCCGACCTTCCGCTTATTTTAGATCCCTCGCATATCGCCGGAAGAAGAGATATAATCTTCGATCTCTGCCAGACTGCATTGGATCTCAATTACGACGGACTCATGATAGAAACACACTATGATCCGGATAATGCGTGGAGTGATGCAAAACAGCAAATTACCCCTCAGCGACTTGAGCAAATGACCGTAGACTTACGTATAAGAAAAGAAGTAGGAGATGCGGTAGAATTTAAAAACAGGCTAAATACGCTGCGAACCCAAATTGATGTGATCGACAATCAGATTGTTGATATGATGGGCAAGCGAATGAAGATCGCCGATGCCATTGGCTTGCTAAAAAAGGAAAACAACGTTGCTATCTTACAAGTGAAACGATGGAATGAAGTGCTGGGGCGGATGATACTGGAAGGTGAGCAGAACGGCTTAAGCGAAGAATTTATATTGCGTATGTATAAGGCAATACATCAGGAGTCTATTAGCCATCAGGAGAAAGTATATAAATCCTGATGATGACCGTGTACCTAAGATTAGCTTATGTCAATTGTTTTTTACAGTCTTTTTTTGTTCTATTCCGTTCTAATTTACATCTTTGTTCGTAATGAAAGGAGTTGTTTACAAATCGACCGGAAGCTGGTATACTGTTAAAGGAGAGAACGGAACCTTTTATGAATGTCGTATAAAGGGAAAATTCAGGATAGGAGGTATAAAAAGCACCAATCCAATTGCCGTGGGTGATCATGTTGTTTTTGAAGTAGAGACCAAGGGAGATGAAACTGTGGGGGTCATTTCGAAGATCGAAGAACGCGATAATTATATTATCCGAAAATCGGTAAATCTTTCAAAGCAAACACATATCATTGCTTCCAATATTGATGTCGCATTTTTACTGATCACCTTAAACAACCCTCCAACCTTTACCACCTTTATCGACAGGTTTCTGGTAACTGCTGAAGCTTACCATATTAAGGCAGTGCTGTTGTTTAATAAGATCGATCTTTACAACGAAGACGAATTACTCGAAATAAAATACCTGGCCGCCTTATATCGTAAAATAGGCTATGAGTGTATAGGGATTTCAGCAAAAACCGGAAAAAACATAGACAAGGTAAAGCAGCTCATGGTTGAAAAAGTGAGCATGTTTTCGGGGCATAGCGGTGTAGGAAAATCCACGCTTATTAATACCATGGAGAGCAAGCTCGATATAAAGACTTCAGAAATATCGGAACAACATATGCAGGGGCAACATACTACTACTTTTGCCGAAATGTATGACTTGTCCTTCGACGCAAGAATTATTGATACGCCCGGGATAAAGGGTTTTGGAGTGGTAGAGATCGAAAAGGAAGAGTTGGGGGATTATTTTCCGGAGTTTTTTGAACTAAAACAAGACTGTAAGTTTAACAATTGCCTTCATCTCGAAGAACCCCAATGTGCCGTTAAAGAAGCATTGGAGAATGAAGAAATTGCTTGGTCCCGCTACAAAAGTTACCTGCAGATCATGGAAGGGGAAGAAGAGAATTACCGAAAGGATATTTATACAAATACATGAGAGTTGTAATACAAAGAGTGAAAAATGCTTCAGTGGTAGTTGAAAACGAGCTGGTTTCAGAAATTGGTCACGGATTTCTTATTTTACTCGGAATAGAAACTGCAGACACTTCAGAAGATATTGACTGGCTTACCGGGAAAATTGCAAAATTGCGGGTCTTTTCAGATGTAAATGATGCTATGAATCTTTCGATCATTGATACCGACGGGGATTGTCTGGTAGTGAGTCAGTTTACCTTGCATGCCGGCACCAAAAAAGGAAATCGCCCTTCTTTTATAAAAGCTGCTCGTCCCGACATTGCCATTCCGTTATATGAAGAGTTTGTAAAAAAACTGGAAGCAGAATTAAATAAAACGGTCTTGACCGGGACGTTCGGAGCCATGATGGATGTATGTCTGGTAAATGACGGTCCGGTGACCATTTTCATAGATTCTAAAAATAGAGAATGATTGGATGCAGACGGGAGTAAGGAATTTCAGTTATTTTTTAAATTAATATTTTAAATATTAATAATTTTTTATATTACCACCCCATTAAGTAATACCCCATGATTTTTCGTTTCAGATTATCCTTAATATTTCTTCTGTTCACGTTTTTAGTAGCTGCTCAAGAAAAATACTCGGTTAAGGCTATTCCATTAGAATTAAGACAAAATGCGAATAGTGTCCTTATTAGCGAAACAATAGAAGTTGATATTTCACAACCGAAAAAACAACATGTTTTGCAGACCAGCGTTGTTACCGTTTTTAATAAAAAAGGGGATAATGATATTGCAACCTATGTGAGTTATGCCGATGACAGCAAGATAAAGGAAGCCAATATCTGGATTTATGATAAAGACGGAAAGGAAATTAAACGGTATAAAAAAAGGGACTTTACAGATGTGACACTATCGGATGGGTTCTCTTTGTTCAATTCGGCACGGGTGATGTATGTAAATTATACTCCGGTTAATTACCCATACACCATGGTTTTTACTTATGAATTTGAAAGCGAGACCACGGCATTTCTTTACGGTTGGAATCCTTTGAACGATTACGCGTCAAGCACTCAAAAAAGTGAATTTCGTGTAAAATTTGATGCTGAGAATAAGCCTCGCTACGATGCAAAGAATCTTGAAAAATTCAATATTACCATTTCTGAAAATCCCGGTGAGTTGATTTTTAAGGCCGAAAATATCAAGGCTATCGAATATGAAGAAGGGGCTCCTTCCTTGTCGGAAATTGGTCCGTCACTGTCTATTGCTTTAGATAAATTCTATCTGAAAGGTGTTTACGGAGAGGTTAAGAATTGGAATCAGTTTGGATCCTGGATGGATCAGAATTTACTCACGGGAGTGCGCGAGTTACCCGAAGGAACGGTTGCAAATATAAAAAACCTTATAAAAGACGAAACTACCAACGAAGGAAAGGCAAGAAAGATCTATAAATACCTTCAGGATAAAGTACGATATGTGAGCATACAAATTGGGATTGGTGGCTGGAAACCTATGCTGGCCTCCGATGTCGATAAACTGAGCTATGGGGACTGTAAAGCACTTACCAATTATACTAAAGCATTATTGGAAGTCGCAGGTGTCCCGTCCTATTACACCATAGTCTATGCGGGTGAAGAACAAAGGGACATAAAAAAGGATTTTACAGCCTTACAGGGAAATCACGCCATTCTCGGGGTGCCGGATGGGGATACGATCACATGGCTCGAATGCACTAGCCAAATTACTCCTTATGGTTATAACGGCACATTTACAGACGACAGGGATGTTTTAATAATAACACCGGAAGGAGGAAAGATCGTACGAACCAAAAAATATCCGACTCAGGAAAATGTTAGGAGCCTCAATGCGTCCCTGCAACTCAAAGATGATCTTAAAATTTCGGGAGCTTTGGAAGAATCTTCCGAAGGCTTACAGTATGAAAGATATTATCATCTGGAAAATGAAAAGCAAGAGGATATCTTACAATATTACAAAGAACGATGGGGGCATTTAAACAATTTCAATCCTTCTGAAATTGAATTTGAGAATGATGATGTGGAAGTAACCTTCACCGAGAAAATGAATTTTACCGCGACCAATTATGTGTCTAAGGCAGGATCCCGACTGTTGCTAAACCCAAATATTTTTAACCGGGTAAAGTCAATGCCGGCTACGAACAAGAACAGATCGTTACCCTATAAAATAAGTCGCGGGCAGGTATATAAGGATGAGATAGAGATTACATTGCCGGATGAGTATAAGGTCGAATCGGTTATGGAAGCTGTTGAAATTAACGAATCCTTTGGGAGTTATAAGGCTTCCGTATCTACATCTGAAAACAATAAAATTGTGTATACCAGAGAGTTTATCATTGAACCCGGCAGTTATCTCGGAGATGAGTATCAGGCCTATACCGACTTTATGAAGACTGTTATTAAGAAGGACAGATCTAAAATTGTTTTATCAAAGAAAAATTAATTTATAATCATTGCTATGAAATTTTTACTAGTACTTACTATTTGTTTTTTCACAACCCTTTCGGGAAATTCCCAGAATTATAAATTCGGAAAGGTTTCCAAAGAAGAACTTGAGGAAAAGGCAGATCCGCTGTATCCCGATGCCGATGCATCGGTACTTTACAGGGAATACAAGACCCACTTCGAATATACACAGGGAGAAGGATTTACTATTTACACGCAGGTATTTGAACGTATTAAGATTTATAATCCAGAAGGATTTGATTGGGGAAGTGTTGTTGTAAAAACCTACAATCACAACAAGGCACGAGAAGAATTTGGCTCTTTGAAGGGTACAACATACAATCTGGTAAAAGGATCCATTGAGAAAGAAAAACTTAAAAGTAATGGTGTTTTTGAAGCGCGATTAAATAACTATTATATCAATAATACATTCACCATGCCTAACTTAAAACCAGGTAGTGTGATTGAATATGAATACAAGATATCCTCTCCATTTAATGATATTGAGAACATCGACTTACAATATACCATTCCAATAAGAAAGGAAGTTGTTGAAGTAAGAGTGCCGGAATATTATGTTTACAATAATTTTAGTAACCCTCAGGCTGCTGTGAGTTACAACTATGAGAAGGATACTAAAGAAATTGAGGTCGCTATTCGCAGTCGAAGTGGGTTGGGAAGTGCTAACCATAATAGTGTATTTGATAATGCTCCGGGTAATAGCGGTGGAATGTTTAAATACAAAGAGAATATTTACATGTTGGACGAGGAAAATATACCCCCTTTAAAAAAGGAATCACTGGTAGATAATCTTTCAAACTATCGAGCTAAATCTATTTGGGAACTTGCTTTAATTAAGAATCCTAATGGAATCCCGAAGTCGTATTCAACTACATGGGAGGATGTAACTAAAAGCATTTACGAAAATGATGATTTTGTAAATCAAATAAAGAGAAAAGGGTACTTTGAAGAAGATATGGCAACGGCAATTTCGGGCTTGGACGACCCTTTAGAGAAAATGGCGGCGATTTTCCATTTTGTCAAGACTAAGGTAAAATGGAACGACTATCTGGGGTATTTCCCCGAAAATGGGGTAAAGAAAGCATATTCAGAGGGGTTAGGGAATTCAGCCGATATTAACCTAATGCTGGTGTCTATGTTGCAAAGCGCTAATTTAAATGCGAATCCGGTTCTGGTAAGTACCCGAAGTAATGGAATACCCTTATTTCCAACCCGTTATGGTTTTAATTATGTGATTGCCAGTGTTGAATTTAACAACCAATTGTATCTAATGGATGCCACAGCACCTTTTAGCGGAATAAATATGTTGCCGGAAAGAGCTATGAACTGGCAGGGAAGATTAATTCGTCCCGATGGCACCTCTCAAGGTGTAGGATTATATCCGGGTTTTCCGTCTAAAGAACAAACCTATGTTCAAGCAGAAATTGTTGACGGAGTAATTGAGGCAAAGGTGAGACAACGCAAGGGGGATCATTTTGCAAGAGCTTATAGAGAAAAATTTGTGAATTCTTCAATTGAATCGCAAATGAGTAATCTAAACCCTGACAATGAAGCTGTGAATATTTCTGACTTGGAAGTAAAAGACCTTGAGTCTCTTTCTCAAAATGTCAATTTAAGCTATAGCGCAAGTGCACTTGCGATCATTGAGGAAATTAACGGGGAATTATATCTCTCCCCCATGCTGTTCTTTGGGGAAAAAGAAAATCCGTTCAAGGCAGATACAAGAGATTACCCGATATTTTTCGGATATCCCTTCTCGAACAAGTACAATATAAATATCAAAATTCCCGAAGGTTATAAAGTGACTTCAGTCCCGGAAGGGATCAAGGCCAATTTATCAAATAATATGGGTAGTTATACGTATCTTGCAAAAGAAGTAGGCGGAATGATACAATTGTCTGTAGAACTTGAGATCAATGCGCCCATCATTTTGTCTCAGGATTACCAGTTTCTTAAAGCAATGTTCACCCAGATCATTGAAAAGGAGAAAGAAAAAGTAGTGCTTACTAAAGCGTAACACATGGATTTAAAAAATGCCCAGCTTGCCGTAGATGCCTGGATCAAGGAACACGGAGTTCGTTATTTCAATGAGCTTACCAATATGGCGCAGCTCACCGAAGAAGTAGGGGAAGTAGCGCGTATTATTGCGAGACGGTACGGGGAACAGAGTGAGAAAGAAAGCGATAAACATAAAGACCTGGGAGAAGAACTAGCCGATGTGATCTTCGTAGTCCTATGTCTTGCCAATCAAACAGGGGTTGATCTGGAAGATGCTTTTAATAAAAAACTTGACAAAAAGACGCAAAGAGATCACGACAGACATCATTCGAATAAAAAGTTACAATAATGTTTAAGAAAGTGATCTCATATCCGGGTTTTTGGCGATCTGTTGTCATACTTGGGATGATCTATATGGCAATATTGTTCTTGATTCAATGGGCGTTTACCGGGTTTTCATTATTGTTTTTTACGGCACAGAAACCGCTTACGCTTTTGGCAGTATTCGTGATCGGTACTTTTGTCTGTGGCTTTTCGGTAAGTTACGCTAAATTTTGGGGAAAATTTAAACGTGATCAGTATCAAAAATGAAAGCGTATCTTTCTTCAGGCACACTTAAAAAACAAGTAGAAGTGCAGATAACAGGTTCCAAGAGTGAATCTAACCGATTGCTTATTCTTCAGGCATTATATCCGAACCTTAAGATCGAGAACCTTTCCAATAGTGATGATACAACCGTTTTACAAAACGGACTATTAAATAATACCACAACCATAGATATTGGGCATGCCGGAACTGCAATGCGATTTTTAACGGCTTACTTTGCTTCCAGGAAAGGCGCTAAGATCACCATTACCGGTAGTAAAAGAATGCAGGAGAGGCCTATTGGCGTTCTGGTAGATGCATTAATGGATCTTGGTGCTCAAATATTGTATCTTGAAAATGACGGCTTTCCCCCGTTGGAAATCGAAGGGGATAGCATAGTACACCCCAAGGTGGAAATTCTGGCAAATACCAGCAGTCAGTATGTTACCGCCTTACTCCTTATAGCTCCATCTCTGAAACATGGTCTCCAAATAGAATTATTGGGTGATATTACCAGCAGATCCTATATCGAAATGACCCTGTCCCTGCTTGAGCAGATAGGTATAAAGACAACTTTTTCTGAAAATTGCATCTCTGTTTTTCCTTCGGAAGGAATTGAAGATCAAACTGTGACAGTCGAATCAGATTGGAGTTCGGCTTCCTATTTTTATAGTCTGGTTGCCCTTTCTGAAGAGCTTTCGGTAACCTTGAAGAGCTACCGGATCAATAGCCTTCAGGGCGACGCTGTAATCGTCGATATTTATCAGCAATTGGGTGTGTCTACTACATTTAACCCGCATGATGGTTCTATCACTTTAACTGCTTCAGAAACTAAACTCCCCGAAACTCTTTCTCTGGACCTGACCAATACGCCCGATATTGCACAAACCATAGCAGTTACTTGCTTCGGTTTGGGAATTTCCTGTGACCTTACAGGCTTGCATACTCTCAAGATCAAGGAAACCGACCGTTTGGTGGCATTAAAAACCGAATTGGAAAAACTGGGTGCTTCAGTTGTGATTAATCAGGATGGGATTTCGGTACGATCTTCGGGTGAAATTAAAGATTCCGTTGAAATAGAAACCTATAACGACCACCGTATGGCCATGGCATTTGCCCCGCTGGCTGTGAAGACCGATATCTGTATTGATGATTGCGAAGTGGTTTCTAAATCCTATCCGGGATTCTTTGAAGATTTGATAAAAGTGGGTATTAAAGCAGAATTTAAAAGATAAATGCGTATTTACTTGACAACCCCTATGCTGAGGTTGTATATTTGCCCCTTTTCAAAGCCAAAACCACACGTACTATGGGAATGAAACTCTCGAATTTCAATTTTAATTTACCCCCCGAACTTTTAGCCGAATATCCAGCTCCTAACAGAGACGAAGCCCGTCTAATGGTCCTTAACAGAAAGGAAAAGACCATTGAGCACAAAATGTTTAAAGACCTTATCGATTATTTTGAGGAAGATGATGTACTGGTGCTTAACAATACCAAGGTTTTTCCGGCCAGATTGTTTGGTAATAAAGAAAAAACAGGAGCCCGAATCGAGGTTTTTCTATTACGAGAATTAAATTCTGAAACCCGACTCTGGGATGTACTGGTAGATCCCGCGCGTAAGATAAGAATTGGAAACAAATTGTATTTCGGTGAAGACGAATCTTTGGTTGCCGAGGTGATCGATAATACCACTTCCCGAGGACGTACCCTGCGTTTTTTGTTTGACGGTTCCTATGAAGAATTTAGAAATAAACTTACCGAACTGGGTGAAACCCCGCTTCCAAAATATATAAAGAGAGATGTAGAGCCGGAAGATGCAGAACGGTATCAAACGATCTTCGCAAAGCAGGAAGGTGCTGTTGCAGCCCCAACCGCCGGACTACACTTTTCGAAACACCTTTTAAAACGCCTTGAGATAAAAGGAGTGGATTTTGCCGAAGTAACCTTGCATGTAGGATTGGGAACTTTCAGCCCGGTAGAGGTTGAAGACCTTTCCAAACACAAAATGGACTCGGAAGAGATCATCATTGGTCAGGAGGCGGTAGACATCATCAATAATGGTGTAAAGCGTAAAAAGAGGATCTGTGCCGTGGGAACTACAGTGATGAGAGCTCTTGAAAGTTCAGTTTCTTCAAATCATACGCTCAATGCATATTCCGGTTGGACGAATAAGTTTATTTTTCCTCCCTACGACTTTAGTATTGCAAATACCATGGTAACTAATTTTCATACTCCAAAATCAACTTTATTGATGATGGTAGCTGCTTTTGCGGGTCACGAGTTCATAAAAGAAGCCTATGCGGAAGCCATAAAAGAGAAATACAGGTTCTATACCTACGGCGATGCTATGTTGATCATATAAAAACTGAAGCCCTGAAGAAATTCAGGGTTTTTTTATTTTGTAAAGAATTGATTTTCAAATATCAAAATAAAACGGTATTTTAGTAAGTCTATAGCGTAGCTAACTAATACCGTCGATGAGAAAAACACTACTTCTGGTTTTCTTATGTTTACTTGGCTTCTCCTCTTTTTCTCAGGAAATTGATGAGGCAATCCCTGTTAGCTGGAGTCTGGGAATTCAAAACCGGATATCTCCTATTGAGTTACCCCCTTTAAATCTGGATCAGATCTATCTTGAAGATCTGGTGAACGACCGCGATAAAAGCAAGCCGTGGCGTTATGGTATTACCCGTGAACTTGATCTCGATCTTAAAAATGACGGAACATTAACGGTTTTGGAAAATGGTGACAAACTTTGGCTTATCGCGATTCGTTCTCCGGAAGCTTTAAATTTAAGCGTTAATTTTGATGATTTCTTTATTCCTGAAGGCGCACGTGTACAACTGTTTAGCTTGGACGGCAACGAATTTTCCAGGGTCTACAACGATAGCGACAACCGACCCAGTAATATTTTCGGAAGCTGGTTTATTGCCGGTGAAACGATCTGGATAGAATATTATCAACCCAGATCGGTGACCGATCAGGCAAGTCTGGAAATTTCAGGAATTATACACGGATATCGCAACGGCAACGAAAACCGATCGGCAGGAGCGAACCGAGGGATCAACGAATCCGGAGCCTGCAATTATGATGTGAACTGCCCCATTGGTGCTGATTTTGACGATAGAAAAAATGAAGTAAAGAAATCTGTGGTGCTGTTAACTCTCGGAAACGGCTATTTGTGTTCTGCCGTATTGGTCAATAATACCCTACGCGATAAAACACCGTATTTACTTACCGGAAATCATTGTCTGGAGAATAGTGATCCTGCACTTTGGTCCATTCGTTTTAACTGGATGAGTCCTAATCCTGTCTGTGGCACTGAAGAAGAAAGTATCGATATACAGACTAATTTTACAATGAGTGGGGCAGAACTCAAAGCCAGTAATAGCTTAAGCGATTTTGTTCTGGTGGAATTGTTCAATGAAATTCCAACAACTTGGGATGTTGCATTTGCGGGTTGGGATAATAGAGATTTGTTACCCGAATTTGAAGTTGGGATCCATCATCCCACCGGAGATATTATGAAAATTTGTCGTGATGATAGCGGTGCTGTTAAGGATATAGCTTCGGGTACCGAAGTCTGGCTTATTAAAGGGGCTTCTGCCGGAAACGGAAACGGATGGGAAATTGGGACCACCGAAAGTGGTTCGTCCGGGTCTCCGCTGTTTAATGAAAATGGTCGTGTAATCGGTCAATTGTATGGAGGAGAATCTTTTTGTGAGGGTACAGCAAACAATGGTGAATTTGATGTCTACGGGAGATTTGGAATATCCTGGAACAGTGGCAATACCTCTTCAACCCGATTGAGTGATTGGCTGGATCCAAATGGTTCGGGACAACCCTATATCGATACCATGCTCAATATACTTAACATTCCGGATAACGAATTGACAGGGAGTTTGGATATTTTTCCAAATCCGGCAACCACCGAGATCACAATTATGAATTCCCGTTATCCAAATCTGGAGTACCAGTTTTACACAGTAAGCGGGCAGATGCTGTCTAAAGGTTCGCTTTCCAATACCATGAATACGATTTCAGTAGATTCTTATACTAAGGGGGTTTACTTTTTACGACTTATTGATAACGACAGCAATTCAGAAATAACAAAGAAGATCATAATAAATTAAGTAACCACCAATTAATTATTATGTTGTTTAGAACCTTATCTCTTTCAAGAGATAAGGTTTTTTTATCGGAGGCGATTCCCGTATTTTTGCAGGGTAATGAAAAATGAAAAAAGGGACATCCGTGCATTATCGAAAGAGGAGCTTCGCGAATTTTTTGAACATATAGGCGATAAGCGCTTTCGCGGCGATCAGGTCTATGAATGGCTGTGGAATAAAGGGGCGCATAGCTTCGAGGCCATGACCAATATTTCAAAAGAAACCCGACAGCAACTGGAGCAGCAGTTCGTGATCAATCATATCGAAGTCGACAGTCTTCAAAAAAGTGCCGACGGCACCGTTAAAAATGCGGTAAAGCTTCACGACGGACTTATAGTAGAATCTGTGTTGATCCCTACTAAAAAAAGAACTACGGCCTGTGTATCGTCTCAGGTAGGGTGCAGTCTCGACTGTAAGTTTTGTGCCACCGCCCGTCTCAAACGCATGCGTAATTTAAATCCCGACGAGATCTACGACCAGGTGGTTGCCATAGACAGAGAAAGCCGCTTGTATCACGACAGACCGCTTTCGAACATAGTGTTTATGGGAATGGGAGAGCCTTTAATGAACTATAAGAATGTGCTGGCTTCCATCGATAAGATCACAGACCCCGAAGGGCTGGGCATGTCTCCAAAGCGTATCACTGTTTCAACATCCGGGGTGCCGAAGATGATCAAAAAACTGGCAGACGACAAGGTAAAATTCAATCTTGCAGTGTCATTGCATTCGGGTATTCAGGAAACCCGGGAGCAGATCATGCCGTTTGCCAAAAGTTTTACGCTTACCGATCTGCGGGAATCATTGGAATATTGGTATGAACACACCAAAAGAAAGATCACTTACGAGTATGTGGTATGGAAGGACATCAACGATAAGCAGGAAGATATAGATGCTCTGGTGAAGTTCTGTAACTATGTGCCCTGCAAGGTAAATCTCATTGAGTATAACCCCATAGACGACGGTGACTTTCAACAGGCACCTACCGATGCCATAGACAGTTATATTGAGCAGTTAGAGCGAAACCGTATCCCGGTTACCGTAAGACGAAGCAGAGGAAAGGATATTGATGCCGCCTGCGGGCAGTTGGCGAATAAGCATTAAAAAAGCGGCACATGGTGCCGCTTTTTTGTTAATAGGAAAATTATAGAGGTGGGTAACAGGTCGTGCCATTCCAAACAGCACAAATTATTTGACAAAACTTGAAATTTGGACGAACACAAAAGCATTCAGGATTACTGGAGTCATCCTTACAATATTCAGTAAGTTCATTTACCTGAATGTTTGAGAAATCTATATATGTATAGGTCTCATTCTCAAGATCACTTTTTTCAATTTTCAGACCTTGTGTGGTACTGATCCCGTTTTTGGAACCGTGCACCTTATAATAATAAAAGTTTTTCGTATCACTATAGTGCGCGGTGACGAATTCTACGTCATCAAAATAGCGAACAAAATTCTTTTGAATGTGATCATTCAGATCCTCATTTTCAATGGTTTTGATAATGTCATCTGAAATTGTAGTGGTCTTTTCCGAGGTGATAATCGGATTCTCGTCTTTTTCGGTAAAACTGTAAACTGCAAAACCAACAGTTACAACGGCCAAGATAAATAGGGCTTTTTTCATAATATAGAAATTTAAATTAAACAATCTATTTTACGCGGGAGCCACAAGTAATCACATAACAATGTGATTCAAAATTGAATAAATAATAGGGGAGAAATAAATGGACATAAAGATTTGATGTCCAGCTTAAATAAATTTACAAAAAAACCGACACAAAGTGCCGGTTTTTTAATAAAAATTATTTTTATGAAATTACTTCTTAACTACTTTGATAGTTCTTTGTGCACCTTCAATAGTTACAGTAGCCAAATAGATTCCTGAGGTCTGAGCCGACAGGTCTATGGTTTCATTAGTACTTGTTAGATCTTGAGAGATCACTTTTTGACCAAGAACATTATAGATGTCTACATTGTCCATAGCTACAGCAGCTTTAAGTACCAATTGATTATTAGTGTCTACTAAGAACTGGAAGTTACTGAAAGCCTCATCTCCAACACCCAATCCTCCGGTATCACCTGCGGCAATTGCCATATCAGGTGTAGATTCATAAGCATAATCTTTGATCGTAAAGTTAGATCCATCAGCGGGAACATCTAATCTAACCCATCCGTAATGAGTATCTCCTCCGATGTTAAATCTAAGACCAAGATATTTATCGACTTGTCCACCACACCACTGACTATTAGTATATGTGCATCCACCCCAGTTTAGTGTTTGGTATACTGAATGTTGGTAAAAGTTTTGACCGCTACTAATTGGTGCTCCACTACTTAAAGCCAATGGATAGTTATAATTTCCACCAAAGTTTAGTCCTAATATAGAATTCGAGTTGCTATTGTAAACTCGAACTGCAGGCACGTCACTTCTTGCAATGATATCGTAATCGATAGAAGTATCACCATCAAGATCTAACATATAATTAGATCCTGTTATAGTCTCGTCCGGGTCGATATCTGTGTAAATAATCTGACCGGCAGCATCAGAAACTCCAGCAATTGCTAAAGATAATGCTCCATACTGCGAAAGTCTTTTTGATAACTTTTTTGTAGTAATTTTTTTCATATTAATTAGGATTTGAATTAATTGTTTTGTTGTTTTAAACCCCAAAACAGGGACAACGAGAGCATGAATTTAAGATTAAATGAGTACAATCACAAATAATTTATGGAAAACGCCAAAAAAAATAAAAAATTAACAGAATTTAAAATTACTAAGGAAGGTTCTTTAGGACTTCTGGCCTATGGAGATATAGGACTTCGGGAATGGAGAAAGGTTAGGAATGCAATTTTAAAGGAAGAAGGAAATAAAAGTACGCTAGATGAAAAAGAATAAATTATTGTTGATAGGATGGGATGCTGCAGATTGGAAAATAATAGGTCCTTTATTAGCAAAGGGACAAATGCCAACACTTAAAAAAATTATAGATAATGGGATATGGGGAAATATGAGTACAATGAACCCTCCCTATAGTCCCATGTTGTGGTCATCGGTTGCTACAGGGAAGACTCCCGATAAGCATGGTGTTCTCGGTTTTATTGAAATTGCACCCGATCTTAAAGGCTTGCGACCTGTAACCAGTCAATCCAGAAATTCACGTGCAATCTGGAACATTCTAAATAGTAAGGGATACAAATCCAATGTCGTAGGTTGGTGGCCGAGCTACCCGGCGGAGCCAATAAATGGAGTGATGGTGTCCGATAAATTTCAAAAAGTAAATAAGGACCCAAAGAAAAAAAATCCTATACCTAAAGGAGTCATTCATCCTGACGAATTGCGAAAGGATATGAAAGATCTAAGGATGTTTCCATATGAAGTGACTTCAGAACATATTCTCCCTTTTATTCCTAATGCAGGTCGAATTGACCAGGAAAAAGACAAAGGGTTAGACGCATTTGCAAAGATGTTTGCTGAAAATGTTTCCGTGCATGCAGCGGCAACGAATGTAATGAGAACGACAGAATGGGATTTTATGGCGATCTACTATGATCTTATCGATCATTTTTGTCATGCCTATATGAAGTATCACCCACCAAAGATGAAAGGGGTGCCTCTTCCTTTATATGAAGTATATAAGGATGCAGTCGTTGGAGCATATCGTTTTCAGGATATGATGTTAGAACGAACGTTAGACCTAATCGATGATGACACTACAGTCGTGATCATGTCCGACCACGGATTCGAATCGGGAAATAAACGTATTCTTAAAATGCCTAAGTATCCAGCAGCTCCTGCATTGGATCACCGACAGTTTGGAATCTTTGTAGCCAGTGGTCCCAATATTAAAAAGAACGAAAAAATATTCGGTCTGGGGCTCATTGATGTTGCACCAACAATTTTACATCATTTCGGTCTTCCGGTTGGTAAGGATATGGATGGAAATGTTGCGTTAGATATCTTTAAAAATCCAGGAACCCCCGAATATATCGATAGTTGGGAGAATATAGAAGGAAATTTCGGTGAGCTTGACAAAGACTCTAAAACTGATCAGCTAAGCGATCAGGAAACCATGGAGCAATTGATCGAACTGGGGTATATTGAGCGTCCCGATGAAAAGATTGAAACTGCAATACTTAAAACTAAATGTGATCTAAAGCATAATCTGGCCAGAGTGTATTTGGGAAAAAAGGATTATTCGAAATCACTGAAACTTTTATTAGAACTGGTAGAAGAAAAAGAACCTGTGGATGTGATTCCTTATTATATGGACTTATTGACGATTAGTCTAAAAATGCTCGACTATGATAAAGCTGAAGAATATTTAAATATCTTAAGAGAGCGAAATTCGGAATTTAAGCTGAATACCTATTTTGCTGAAGCTCAAATATTGGTGGGTAAAGAAAAGGTTTCTGAAGCCCTCGCTGTTTTAGAGAATGCTAAAGATAAAAGTCCGAATAGTGAAGTATGGTTTCAAATTGGAAAACTATACCGAAGACTCAGCCGGTATACCGATGCCAAATTAGCCTACGAAGAGGCCATACTCTTAGAATCTGATAAAGCTAAATTTCACCGGGCGTTGGCTGAAGTTTTACTTAGAATGGGTGAGTATGAAGATGCTGCCGAAAGTGCGCTAACAAGTATCGAATTGGTGAAATATTTTCCGGAAGCACATTATACTCTCGGAGAAGCCCTTGAAAAGTTAGGAGATCTGGAAAACGCAAAGATCGCTTACGAAACAGCTGCGAGGTTAAAACCTAAAGCATATCCTAGGGCGGAAAAAGCTTTGGAGAACGTAATTGAAAAAATTCAGAAGCCACTAAATCTTGAAGATAAAAACGATCATAAATACAGAAAAGATCAGATTGTTGTAGTATCGGGATTACCACGTTCAGGTACTTCTCTTATGATGCAGATGCTTGATAAAGCTGGGCTCGACTCCCTTGTGGATGGGAAACGAAAAGCAGACGAGTCGAATCCAAAAGGATACTACGAGTATGAGCCTGTAATGGCCTTACATAAGGATAATTCATGGCTGGATAAAGCACAAAACAAGTCGGTAAAGGTTGTAGCCCCATTGCTGAAGTATCTCGATCCGAATTTCAGATATAAAATAGTATTTATGACACGAAATTTGGATGAAGTCGTGAAGTCTCAACAAAAGATGATAGGTAAAGATACAAATACAATTCCGGTGAAATTATACAATGCATACTGGGAGCAACTTTCTGCAGTAGAAGTATGGAAGGATAAAGAACCTGGAGTGGAGCTTATCTATGTTGATTATAAAGATGTTTTGGAGAATCCTGAATCAATTAGTGAAAAGGTAAGTTCCTTTATAGGAGTGGACATGGATGAGACAGCCATGGCAGCTTGTGTCGATAAATCCTTATACCGAAACAAGGTTAAAACTGCCGTTGAGTAATAAAAGCAATATGCAATTTCTGGCGCAGGGGAATACCTATTCCACTGCGCTTTTTTTATTCTGTAGGGAGATGAATGAGGATTTTTATAATTAGTGTATTTTTGACCTACAGATGAAGATCGTTTCACAAATAAAACTCCCCATCGATTACGAGATGGAACTTTTTGAAAAGAAGTTTTCCATTTCCATGTCTTCCAAAGTTTCTTTACTGAACAGGATCACCCACTATGTTGTAAATCGCAAAGGCAAACAAATGCGACCCATGTTCGTATTTCTTATTGCCAAAATGACCAATCACGGTGAGGTGAACGACAGGACTTACAGGGGCGCTTCAGTGATCGAGCTTATCCATACCGCCACCCTGGTACATGATGATGTCGTGGACGACAGTAATCGTCGCCGCGGGTTCTTCAGTATAAATGCGCTTTGGAAAAACAAGATTGCAGTTTTGGTAGGGGATTACCTCTTGTCTAAAGGGTTGTTGCTTTCTATTGATAATAATGACTTCGATCTGCTGAAGATCATCTCCGTTGCCGTACGTGAAATGAGCGAAGGGGAATTGTTGCAAATTGAAAAGGCCAGAAGTCTCGATATCACCGAAGCAGTTTATTTTGAGATCATCCGAAAAAAAACGGCAACCCTTATCGCAGCCTGTTGTGCTATGGGGGCCCGCTCTGTAAATGCTTCTGAGGCCGAAGTTGAAACCATGCGAAAATTTGGAGAGCTAATTGGGATGGCATTTCAGATCAAGGACGACCTTTTCGACTATGGCAGTGAACAAATAGGAAAACCCACCGGGATCGATATCAAGGAACAGAAAATGACCCTGCCTCTAATTTATGCCTTGAATAATACATCGGAAAAAGACAGGCGTTGGCTTATCAATTCGGTAAAGAATCACAACAAGGATAAAAAGCGGGTAAAAGAAGTGATAGCCTTTGTAAAATCATCCGGAGGTCTTGACTATGCGGTGGAGCAGATGAAATCCTATAGAGAACAGGCTCTGGAATTATTGAAACCCTATCCGTCATCACCATATAAAGATTCTCTTGAACTTATGGTGAATTATGTGATCGACAGGAAGAAGTAGTATTCAGTAGGCAGTAGGCAGTGAGCAGTGTGTTCTTAAAATATTTGCTTAAGACTCCCTAACCCCTAATCCCTAATCCCTAATTCCTGTCTCCCAATAATTTTTTACCTTCAGGCAACCTTTTTCAATTATTCCTCGTCTATGGTAATAGAAGCGATCTTAAAAAAAAAAAATTCGTTGAAAGTAATATCATTACATAAAAACTACGTCTCACTTATTAAGAAGGTCCGTAAAGGAAACCGAAAGGCGCAGCATGAGATGTTCGAACTATTCTCACCAAAAATGCTGAGTGTATGCAGACAGTATGTAAAGAGCAATGATGTTGCCGAAGAAGTGATGCTCAACGGATTCCTAAAAGTGTTTACGCATCTGGATTCGTTTAAATCTGAAGGAAGTTTCGAAGGATGGATCAGGCGTATCATGGTTAACGAATCGATCACTTATTTAAGAAGCGAAAAGAAAATCCATTTTAAGGATGAAGCTGCGATCGATAATTCGGTGGAGCATGTGGCTTATATTGAAACAGCGCTGGAAGTGAATGAGATACAAAAGCTTATGGACCGGCTGCCGGACGGTTATAAAACAGTTTTTGTGCTTTATGCGGTAGAAGGTTATAAACATAGTGAAATAGGCGAATTGCTGCAGATAAGTGAAAGTACCTCTAAATCTCAGTTGTTTAAAGCCCGTAAAATGCTTCAGTCCTTAGTTACTAACGAAAATAAAATTAGTTATGGCACCCATTAAATTTGAAGATAATATTAGAGTGAAGCTGCAGGAGCGGGAGCTACAACCTTCAGCCAAGGCCTGGGAAAAACTTTCAGGGCGTTTGGGCGAACCAAAAAAGAAAGAAAGATCGATCACACTCTGGTATGCTGTTGCGGCGAGTATTGCAGCTTTATTAGTGATAGGATCACTGGTCTTTTCTCCTTCGGAACGTGCTTCGGAAGCGTTGGTGCTGGAAGATAATCCTTCCGAAGAAGTAAATGAAAACAACAGTCCGGAGCTCGTTGAAATGCCTCTTATCACTGAAGAGCTCGCCGTAGAGAATACCCCTTACGAAGAAAAGGAAAAAGCAAATACGAAGACTGAAACCAAAGTAATTCAGAATAAAAGGGACCTCATGGTCACTCAAAATAATTCTCAAAAAGAAGATAAAACCAAATTGATCGCAGAGAATGACACCCCACAGAAAAAGGAAGCGTCAATAAATGAAGCGATCCAATTTAGTGAAGCTACCTATATTAACAGTAAAGTTGATGAGGTACTGGCAAAGGTAAATGCTATGCAGCAGGAGAATGCGAGCATTACCGCCGAAGATATCGATGCGCTGCTGGCCGAGGCGCAACGTGAGATTAAAACACAACAAATTTTAAACCGCAATACCAACAAAGTAGATGCTGCAGCCCTGCTTATGGATGTGGAAACGGAACTGGACCGTAGTTTCAGAGATAAGGTCTTTGACGCCTTGGGCGAGAGCTTTCAGAAAATACGAACCGCCGTTACTGAACGCAACAATTAATATTCATCAATCACACCGTCAAAAGCGGTAAAAATCACGAACACTATGAAACTAAGTATGTATGTCATCACTATAGTGATGTGGGTGCTGGCTGTATCCTATGGTCAGGCTCAGGAAACCGAAGTTAAAGGAAAAATTGAACTACTGGAAGCCGTAAAGGAAAAGGTGGTCACCGAAGAAAAAGAGGCACTAAAAGTTGAAGTAGAGAACATCAATGCCATGATGGAAAACGGCGCCGTCACCTCTGCTGAAGCCGAAAACCGTAAGCAGTTGGCTGCCGAAAAGCGTGCGCTGAATATAGAAAACAGACTTGCTATTATAGATAATAAGATCGCCTTATTAGAACGGAATGGTGAGGAACTTGCTGAGGAAGACGAGGATCGAGTCGTACTGCAAATTGGAACAGGGGACGATGATAAATCGCTCATTTATATTGGGAACGGTAACCGCAAACCTAAATATGACAAACGCACTACATCCGATTTTGTATTAGCCGTAGGGTTTAACAATGTACTCGTCGACGGGGAACTTGGAGATGATGTCTATAAACTTGGGGGCAGTCGCTTCGCAGAAATTGGTTGGGCCTGGAAAACACGGGTCTTTAAAGAGACCAACTGGCTGCGTGTTAAGTATGGATTCTCTTTTCAGTTTAACGGGTTGAAACCAAAGAATAATATGGTCTTTGTCGATGATGATGGAATGACCCTGCTGGAAGAATACCCCATCGATCTTGAAAAATCTAAATTTCGCATGGATAACCTCGTAATTCCTGTTCATTTTGAGATCGGACCCTCGAAAAAGATAGAAAAAGATGATTATTTTCGGTATTCTACGCATAATCAAATTAAGTTAGGGCTGGGAGGTTTTGCCGGTGTTAATCTGGGAGCACGTCAAAAACTGAAGTATGAAGTTGACGGACAGGATATCAAAGAAAAGCAAAAAGGGAACTTCAATACCAATACATTTGTCTATGGATTGAGCGCTTATCTGGGCTGGAGAGATACGGCAGTATATGTAAAATACGATCTTAGTCCCATCTTTGAGAATAACAGCGTGGAGCAGCGAAACATTTCTTTGGGCCTAAGATTCGATATGGATTAATATGTTGAAAAAAATGAAAAGTTCAGTAAAAATAGTGCTGGGTGTTGCTGTTGCATTTATTATCTATTTTATCGTAGATGAGTTGTATTTTAAAACTATAAGAACGGCTATTAACCAAGGATTAGATCAGTTTGGCATCAGTCATATTCTGGCATACAGCATAGTAGGAATTCCTTTATTGGTCGGCACAATGCTTCTAAGAGGGGTAAGAAATAGTTTCGATGCGCTCGGTTTAAACAGATCATTACTTAAGGCATTGCTGTTTTCTCTAGTGTGTACCGCTCCAATGTTAATAGGTTTTGCCTTAGTTTTTGAATTTAATACTGAAATTAATCTTAATACGATCTTGGTCTCCGTCATTGCCGCGGCCTTTTTTGAAGAACTGTATTTTAGAGGTTTTCTATATGGGCTGGTATTTCGATACACAAAAGTGGGATTTATACCATCCATTCTATTTGGAGCGTTGTTGTTCGCTTTTATCCATCTCTATCAAAGTCAGGACCCGACAACCCTAATTGGCATCTTTCTAACGACCTTTTTAGGTGCCGTATTATTTGCTTGGGTATATACCGAGTGGAATTATAATATCTGGGTGCCGGTTTTTCTGCACCTGTTTATGAATCTGTTCTGGGAACTGTTCTCGGCCGGAGAGAACGCCCTGGGAGGGGTGTACTCCAATGTATTCAGAATAATTACCATTGTATTGATTATCGTGCTAACACTCATGTATAAAAAACGTAAAAAGGAAAAATTGGCCGTAAACAGAAAAACACTTTTTATAAAGCCTTCATAGCATATTCAGCCAAATTCCAAAGCGAGACAAGGTTCCCCTAAAAAGGAACCTTTTTTGTTGCTATAATTTCTTAATAAAAGCAGATATTCAATGTAAATTTACATTCTCGAAATGCCCTGTGATTTATTGGAATATTCAGTAAATTGTGAGGCAAAGTCAAATTGTAATTTCTTAGAAATTTAATTCCGAGGAATAGAATAAGTATAAATTATAATCGTGATCTCTAAAACCACCATAGACAATGTGTTCGAATCTGCTCGTGTAGAGGAGGTGATTGGTGATTTTGTTTTGCTGAAGAAATCGGGAAGTAATTACAAAGGATTGAGTCCGTTTAGCGATGAACGTACTCCGAGTTTTATGGTATCACCCGTAAAACAGATCTGGAAGGATTTTTCCAGCGGAAAGGGAGGAAATGTGGTTGCATTTTTAATGGAGCACGAACATTTTACCTATCCCGAAGCCATAAAATACCTTGCGAAAAAGTACGGTATAGAAGTAGAGGAGACCCAGCAATCCAATGAAGAAAAGGAGCAGGCCAACGAAAGGGAAAGTCTTTATTTAGTAAGTGAATTTGCCAAGGATTTTTTCCATAACTCCTTACGCAAGACGGAAGAAGGTAAAGCGATCGGATTAAGTTATTTCAAGGAACGCGGTTTTACCGACGAAACTATAAAAACATTCGAATTAGGGTTTTCGCCGGACCGTTGGGATGCTTTTACCGGGCATGCCATAAAGCAAGGCTATAAACTCGAATTTCTTGAAAAAACAGGGCTCACCATAGTTAAGGAAGAAAAGCAATTCGACCGCTTTAAGGGCCGGGTCATGTTTCCTATTTTAAGTCTAAGCGGACGAACACTCGGATTTGGAGGACGAATCCTAACCAGTGATAAAAGAGCAGCAAAGTATCTCAATTCACCCGAAAGTGATATTTATCACAAGAGTAAGGTGTTGTACGGAATTTATCACGCCAAGCAGAGTATTGCTAAAGAGGATAATTGTTATCTGGTTGAGGGTTATACCGATGTGATCCAGTTTCATCAAACCGGAATAAAGAACGTGGTTTCATCTTCCGGAACCGCCTTAACGGCAGATCAAATAAGGTTAATTAACCGACTCACTAAGAACATTACCTTACTTTTTGATGGAGACGCGGCCGGATTGAGAGCTTCGCTTCGCGGTGTGGATCTTATTTTGGAACAGGGGATGAACGTAAAGATCTGTACGTTCCCCGAGGGAGAAGATCCGGATAGTTTTGCCAAAGCCAATTCCCTGGAAGACCTAAGTGTCTATCTTGAAGAGAATGCAAGAGATTTTGTCAATTTTAAGGCTTCATTATTAGCTTCGGAAGCGAAAAGTGATCCTGTAAAAAAAGCAGATACCATCAGGGATATGGTCGTGAGCATTTCGAAGATCCCCGATGTAATAAAGCGAGAAGTTTACATACAGGAATGTTCTCGCATAATGGATATCTCGGAAGAGGTATTGTTCAATACGCTGGCGCAACTCCTTCAAAAGGATAAACGGGATGCAGGAAAAAAGCTGCCCAAACCTATGGGGCTTGAGGTTTTTACTCCGGAAAAACAAGCAGTAAAAAAGGTTGATGTTCAGTTTGAATTGGAACGAAAGATCATCGAATTATTACTTTTATACGGAAATGTAGAAGAAGACTTTGAAGATCTTATCTTGGAAGCAGACGAAAAAGGAGAGATAGCGTTTAAACCGGAAGTGGTTAAATCCAGAGTCTTTGAAAAGATTTTCCTTGACTTGCAGGAGGATGAAATTGAATTTGCAAACGACGAGTTTAAGGAGTTGTATTATGAGATCATCAATACCTTGAATCAGGAACAGGGACTTCAGTTAGATACCTTTGTGAATCAGTTAAAGCCTGAAAAGGCAACGGCAGTGACTCATATTTTAATGGAAGAAGAAAAGTATCAGTTGCACGACTGGGATGGAAAGGACATTTTTGTAAAGGATAAGAAAGTGACCATTGCTCAAATGGTAAGTGAAACTATATTAAACCTGAGACGCCATTTGGTCGCAAAAAAGATCGATGAGCTTTCAAAAGAGGTAAAGGAGCAGGAAAATACTGAAAACCAAAATAACCTACAGGATATTGTAGATTATATAACATTGAAAAAGGTACTTTCAGAAAAATTAAACCGAGTATTGTAGTTTACCCAAACTGAAACATTCTGGACTGATGAATGAGATCGGCCAGATTATCCACTTTCAGTTTTTTAAGCAAACGGGTCTTATAGGTGCTCACCGTTTTTTCGTTAATATTTAAAGCGTTGGCGATATCTTTATTGCGTTTGCCACTTGAAAGAAGATTTAACACTTCGATCTCTCTTGAAGATAATTTTTTGTACCGGCTAATCGCGCTGGTTTCACCAACATTACGGCTGGTGAAGGTAGAAGTAAGTTCTTCGTTGAGGAAGATCCCTCCTTTGGCTATTTGCTTAAGCGCTTTTAAAAATACCTTGGTTGACGCTGTTTTTGGAACATATCCGGCAGCGCCAGATTTAATGGAACGCAGCGCGTATATTTCTTCAGGATGCGTTGAAAAGATCAGCACACGCATTTCGGGAAATTCAGTTTTAATACTTCGCAGTGCATTTATACCGTTAATATGTGGCATGTCGATCTCCATAATGAGGATATCGGGTCTGTTATCCTCTAAGGATTTGTAGAGTTCGTCTCCGTTATTTGCCTTGCCTATTATGGTGAAATTGCTGTTCTTTTTCAGCATACAAGCGATCCCCTTTCGCGTCACAGGATGATGATCTGCAATAAATATACTTTTCATATTTTATTAGTCTTTAGTATGTAAAGACACTTAAAACAACGCCATTGCTGTAAGTGTGAGGTTTTGTAATATAAATACTACAAATCAAAACTAAAAAAAAGTTGAGGTCTTTGAGATTAATTTCGTTGAACGTCACGAATACTCGTTAAATGCCGTTAATTTTTTAAATTCGGAGGGATTTCACAAACCGGAATGGGTACCATTTTGTGTTGATTGGCCTTATTGAGTCTCATATAGATATCGAACACCTGTTTTTCGCGTCCGTTAAAATCGGAATTTTTCATTCCCGCAGCCTGCATTTTCATCGCCCATTCCAACTCGTCATAACTCGCTCCAATCTGGTCTTCATCGGTACGGCTGTCACCAAAAAGTCCGTCGGTTGGTGCGGCCACCATAATGGAATCGGGAACTTTCAAAAGACGTCCAATTTCATAGACCTCACTTTTCAAAAGATCTGCGATAGGACTCAGGTCTACACCTCCATCTCCGTATTTGGTAAAAAAACCTACACCAAAATCTTCTACCTTATTTCCTGTTCCCGCTACCAGATATTTGTGCAATCCGGCAAAGTAATATAGCGTAGTCATTCTCAGTCGCGCACGGGTATTGGCCAGACTCAGGTCGAGATAGGTTTCATCCATGGTTTCTGGTGTTTGAGCTCTAAAGGATTCGAAGACCGGGGTAAGATCTACCCGAACGTCACTAACGTTGGCAAAACGTTTTTTAAGTTGAGCTATGTGTTCTTCGGCGCGAGACACCTGACTTTCCGCCTGATGAATAGGAAGTTCCACGCATAAAGTTGGTAAACCGGTCTTAGCGCAAAGCGATGAGGTGACAGCAGAGTCTATTCCTCCGCTAATTCCCAGAACAAATCCGTCCATACGGGCGTTGATGGCATAATTTTTAAGCCAGTTTACTATATGGTCTATAACTTTTTCGGTCTGCATGGGTGTTAGCTATCAATAATTTAATATTCGTAAAACTCGCGATCAGGAAGGCTCGATTTTGAACTAAAAAAAATACCTTTGCACCACAAAAGTACACTAAAGTAAAATTAATAAAAAGCAATGACGTTTAAGAAGAGTCTAGTTACATTTCCTATGAAATATATAGTGTTGACGTTTGCCGTGCTTTTTGTTGTTTCCTGTGAAACCAAATCGGAAACCGAAAAACAAATAGAAGCGATACCTATGGATATTTCTATTATTCGGTTCGACAAGATCTTTGCTGAAGCTTCGGTTGATGAGCTACCCAAATTAAAAAGTGAATTTCCCGTATTTTTTCCTGAACAATATCCAGACAGCATCTGGCGACAAAAAATGCAGGATACCCTTCAGAAACAATTGGAAGCAGAAGTACTTAAGAAGTTTCCGGAAAATGAACCTCTGGAGGAAGAATTGGAAGCCCTTTTTAGGCATATAAAATACTATGTTTCGTCTTTTAGTCCGCCACAAATCGTGACCACCACATCTGATGTAGATTACAGAAATAAAGTGATCCTGGCCAACAAGACCCTGGTAATTTCCCTTGATAATTATCTGGGAAGTGATCATTATTTCTATGAGGATATCCATCTTTATATTTCCAAGAATATGAAGGAAGATCAGATTGTACAAGATGTAGCAGCCACATATGCCAAAAGATTAATTTCTCCTCCGCGACAACGGTCACTTCTGGCTCAAATGATCTATTTCGGAAAGGAATTATATATTAAGGACCTCTGGCTTCCCGAAACTTCTGATGCGCATAAAATTGGGTATACGGAGGAGGAAATGCAGTGGGTACACGACAATGAGGCCGATATGTGGCGTTATTTCATAGAAAATGAATTATTGTATAGCACCGATGCGAAACTACCTCCACGTTTTATCAACCCGGCGCCTTTCTCAAAATTCTATCTGGAGATCGATAATGAATCTCCCGGAATGGCAGGTAGGTTTCTGGGGTGGCAGATCGTGAAATCCTATATGGAAAACAATGATGTTACCTTCGATCAGCTTATGATCGCCAGTACCGAAGAAATTTTTACAAAATCTAAATACAAACCGAAAAAATAATGGCAAAACTTACTTCAGATATAACGATCAATGTAGTATTGGACGAAAATAAAATTCCTGAAAAATTAAGATGGTCTGCAAAAGATGGTGGGGTGGATATGGAAGAAGCTAAGGCCATTTTTTTAAGCGTATGGGATCATAATAATAAAGAATCCCTGCGAATTGATCTCTGGACCAAAGACATGCCGCTGGATGAAATGAAGATATTTTTTCATCAAACCTTAAGTGCGATGGCCGATACTTTTCAACGGGCTACAAATGATGAAAAGATGAGTGCGACTATGAAGGATTTTTGCGATTACTTCGCTGAAAAGCTCGAATTAAAACGAGAGTAGTAGAATTTAAAAAAGCCTGGACCTTTAAAGGTTCCCGCTTATTTCTTCATTGATAGCATCAATGTACTGAAGCACCTCATCCCTACCGGTACCCTTACTGGAAGATGTCGCAAAATACGGTGGAATTTCTTCCCAGGTTTCCAGCATTTTAGTCTTGTAATCTTCAATATTCCGCTCCAGCGCATTTGGTTTTAATTTGTCGGCCTTGGTAAATATCATCGCAAATGGAATCTGATTTTCACCCAGCCACTGCATAAACTCCAAATCTATAGGTTGCGGTTCGTGTCTGCAATCGATAAGTACAAAGGCGAGTACAAGCTGTTGCCGTTTTTCAAAATAATTTGTGATAAACTTCTGAAAGGTTTTCTTAGACGATTTAGATACCCGTGCATATCCATAACCGGGCAAATCGACCAGATACCAATTTTGATTGACTATAAAATGATTGATGAGTTGTGTTTTCCCCGGACGTCCGCTTGTTTTTGCAAGATTTTTTCGCTGCATCAGCATATTGATAAGGGAAGATTTTCCAACATTAGATCGGCCGATAAACGCGTATTCAGGAAGACGGTTTTTCGGGCATTTGGCAACTTCACTGTTGCTCATTACAAATTCTGCCGATTTGATTTGCATGTTGGGTTTTTAAAATCCTCTTTTCTGAAGCCAGTTATTGAGAAGGATATTGAATTCATTGGGATGTTCCATCATGGCAGCATGACCACATTTTTCGATCCAGAAGATATCTGAATCGGGTAACAGCTCATGAAACTCTTTGGCTACCTCTGGCGGAGTTACCGTGTCATTTTCGCCCCAAATTATACAGGTAGGGGTATGCATATGTGGCAGATCTTTTGCCATATTATGACGGATGGCACTTTTGGCAATTGCCAGTGTGCGAATTAGTTTGTTGCGGTCATTTACCGTGGCATATACTTCATCAACGATCTCTTTGGTGGCAACTTTTGGATCGTAAAAAACATTTTCTGCCTTCTTCTGAATATAGTCCCGATCACCGCGCTTGGGATAACTTTCTCCCATGGCACTTTCGTATAGCCCCGAGCTTCCTGTAATGATAAGGGCCTTGATCTTTTCAGGATACATTTTTGTGCATAGAAGACCAATGTGTCCTCCTAAAGAATTACCAAGAAGAATCACTTGCTTTTCTCCAATATGATCAATAAACGCCGATACATATTTCGCGAAATTCTTCACGTTCGTGTTTAAGAGTGACATGGAGTAAATGGGAAGTTCAGGAATAAGGATTTTATAGCCCTTTTCTGGAAAATAATCCGAAACCCCATCAAAATTACTCAGGCCACCCATGAGTCCGTGCAACACTATGATAGGGGTACCCTGACCTAGTTCGAGATACGTAAATTTTCCTTCTTTCTTAAGATTATTGGTCATTCTGGTTAATGCAGTTAACAAAGGCAAAAGTACACAAATTTTAACGAAACACGATTTAAAAAAATGGTGCGATTATAAGCGGTCATCACAGCATAAAAGTGACCGCTAATTGTTTCAGGATCATCGACATGTCAAAACTTATCAACAATGTGGTAAAAAGTGGTAAAAAGTGGTAAAAGTTCTATATATTTGGGATAATATTTTTCTAATTAGAACCCATTGGTGCTCAATTTAATAGGAACATACGAGTGTAAAGCAGATGTAAAAGGGCGTGTAATGGTTCCGGCCGATCTTAAGAAACAGCTGGCGCCAGTGGCATCTCAAAGCTTTGTTTTAAAGCGAGCTGTATTTCAGCCTTGTCTGGAGATGTATCCTATGCAGGAGTGGGAACTGTTGATGGAGAAAATGAGCAAGCTCAACAGGTTTAATCGTAAGAACAATGATTTTATTCGTCGGTTTACTGCAGGGGTGCGTACGGTGGAATTGGATGCTTCAGGGCGGTTAAACATTCCCAAGGACCTTGCCTCGTTTGCTGGAATTCAAAAAGAGTTGGTGATCTCTTCTGCGATCAATATCGTTGAGATCTGGGATAAGAAAAATTATGAACAGGCCATTGATGATGCCGCAAGTGATTTTGCAGATCTGGCCGAAGAAGTTATGGGTGATACAAGCGATGCTGCTAATGGAATATCATAATCCGGTACTGTTAACCGAAACTGTAGACGGTCTGGCCGTAGCGCCCGACGGTGTTTATGTGGATGTGACTTTTGGGGGCGGCGGACACTCCAGAGAAATTTTGAAACGCTTAGGTGAAAAAGGAAAATTGATCGCTTTCGATCAGGATAAAGATGCGCTTGAAAATGCTATCGACGATTCTCGGTTTTTATTGATTAACGAAAACTTTAGGTTTCTCAGGCGCTTTCTTCGATTTCATGGCTTCACTCAGGTCGATGGAATTTTAGGTGATTTTGGTGTTTCCTCTCATCAGTTCGATATACCCGAACGCGGCTTTTCAACGCGGTTTGATGCAGATCTGGATATGCGAATGAATCAGGATGAATCCTTTTCGGCGTTCGATGTGGTAAACCACTACGAGGAAAAGCGACTGCGGTCGGTGCTTTTTCAGTACGGTGAGTTGCGGTCTGCTGCCGGAATGGCCCGGGTAATTGTAGAAGCGCGAAAGAACGGGGAGATTCGATCCGGAGAGCAACTTAAAAATACCTTAGGAAGATTTCTTCCGAAGCATAAAGAAAACAAGATCCTGGCTCAGATCTATCAGGCGATTCGCATAGAAGTAAATCAGGAGTTGGAAGCTCTGAAAGAATTTTTAATTCAGACGAATGAAGTTTTAAAACCCGGAGGAAGGCTAAGTCTTATTTCCTATCATTCACTGGAAGATCGATTGGTAAAGCGGTTTATGCGCAACGGCCTTTTTGAAGGGGAGCCCGAAAAAGATGTTTTCGGAAGAGTTGACGTGCCATTTAAGCCGGTGGGAAAGTTTATAGTTCCTTCCGAAGAAGAAATAAGGAATAATAATCGTGCCCGAAGCGCAAAACTTCGAATTGCAGAAAAACTATGAAGAAGAATTTCTATAATCTCATAAAGGGAAAGTTCTTGGTAAGCGACGACGCTTTAAAGAACTGGAGATTCATTGTCTTTCTTTCATTCTTGGCGCTTATCATGATCGCAAGCTCGCACAGTGCCGATAAAAAAGTGCATAAGATCGCTCAACTTAACAACGATGTAAAGGAGCTAAAAAGTGAATATGTGGATGTGCGAATGAAGGTGATGCAATCTAAATTAGAAACCAAGATTATAGCTGCCATGGCGCGACGTGGGTTACAACCCTCGGTAGAACCGCCTCAAAAAATTAAAATAACCAATAAAAAGTAGCGCGGTGCCAGCAGGAGAGAAGAACATATTGAACCGCTTGTATTTGATCGCCGGATGTATGTTCGTCATCGCGATAGCAATTACCGTGAAACTGATTAACATTCAGTTTGTAGAGGGTGAGCAATATCGTGATCTGGCAGAGAAGAACACTACCAGAAACTTTACCATTCCTGCCAACAGGGGTAATGTATATGCCGATGATGGTAGTTTGCTAGCAACCTCGGTGCCTAAATACGATATCCGCTTTGATGCCGTAACGGTTTCCTCGGCAAATTTTAAAGAAAATCTGGTTCCCTTGTCTAAAGAGTTGAGTAAACTATTAGGGAAACCGGCCTCGCATTACCAAAGCCTTTTCAGAAAAGCCCGGTCCAATAAGAACAGGTATTTGCTGGTCGCTAAAAATCTTGGTTACTCAGATTATAAGAAGATAAAATCATTTCCGCTCTTCAGACTCGGGCCGTATAAAGGTGGGATCATTGTAGTGCAGCGCACTGTGAGAGAACATCCTATGGGCAAGATTGGAGAGCGATTGGTTGGTAACGAACGTCGGGATCAGCCGGGAACATATGAAGTTGGAATTGAGGGAGCTTTTGATAAATATTTACGTGGAAAACAAGGTACTCGATTAAAACAAAAGATCGCCAAAGGACAATGGAAGCCGGTATATGATGAGAATGAGATAGAACCACAGGACGGTTACGATATTATTTCGACCATCGATGTGAACATACAGGATATTGCACATCACGCCTTACTAAAACAGATGGAATATTACGAGGCCGAACACGGATCGGTGATCGTTATGGAGGTTTCTACAGGAGAGATAAAGGCAGTCTCCAATTTAGGGCGTACCAATTCGGGAACGTATTACGAAAAACTGAACTATGCCGTAGGAGAATCTCATGAGCCGGGTTCTACATTTAAAGTAATGGCATTAATGGCTGCCTTGGAGGATAAGGTGATCGATACATCGACAGTGGTAGACACTAAGCAGGGTACTAAACGTTTCTATGGTAGGAATATTAATGACAGCAAGCGAGGGGGTTATGGAGAAATATCTGCTGCGAGAGTATTGGAAGTCTCTTCCAATATTGGAATTGCAACTATTATTGATGACCACTACGCCAAGGATCCTAAAAAATTTACCGACAGATTGAAGTCCTGGCATCTTGATAAGAAAACCGGTATTCGAATAAAAGGTGAAGGAACTCCTATGATTCCAGAACCGGGACACACCAAATGGAGTAAGAACGCTTTGCCATCCATGGCCTACGGATACAATCTAAGTCTTACACCTTTACAGACTTTGACATTTTACAATGCCATTGCCAATAACGGAATTTTGGTTAAACCGAGATTTATAAAAGAGGTCAGGGCATATAGTCAACCTGTAGAGACCTTTAATAGTGAAGTGATTGAAGATAGGATATGTTCGATAGAAACCTTAAAGAAAATTCAGGATATACTTCTGAACATTGTAAAGCGGGGAACGGGTCAGAGTTTGTATTCAGAACACTTTTCGATGGCCGGAAAAACAGGAACTGCCCGAACAGAATATTGGCTTGACGGATGGGATGAAGACAGGAAATACATCTCTTCTTTTGCCGGATATTTCCCGGCATATAACCCAAAATATTCCTGTATCGTAGTGATCCATAAACCCAGTACGAAAAAGGGATACTACGGTGCCGATGTAACGGGGCCGGTCTTTAAAAGAATTGCACAAAAGATCTATACCGATTCTCCGAGAATTGCAGAAGTTGACAATATTGAAGAAACCGATGAGGTTTTAGATACTGACTTCGAAAATTACTACAACAGAATACAAAAGAATTTTAGTAAGGTGCCCAATGTTGCCGGAATGGCTGGAATGGACGCTGTCTCTTTGCTAGAAAACCTGGGGTTAAAAGTTGAAGTTGCCGGGAATGGTACAGTTAAAAGTCAGTCGGTAGATGCCGGTGAAGCATTAAAAAAGGGTATGCAAATAACACTTAATTTAAATTGATATTATTACGGGACATATTGTATAAGGTGACTATCGATAAGGTGATAGGCAATACAGCTGTGGCTATTAGAAATATCGATTTCGATTCCAGAAAGATAGGATTGGATGATGTTTTTGTCGCGATCCGCGGAACTGTTTCAGACGGGCATTCGTTTATAAAAATGGCAGCTGATAAGGGCGCTATTGCCATTGTTTGTGAGGAGATCCCTTCCGAAACAATCAACGGGATCACCTATGTTCAGGTAGAAGATTCCCATCAGGCGCTTGCGATGATGGCTTCAAATTACTTCGGAAACCCTTCCGAAGACCTTAAACTGATAGGAGTTACCGGAACGAATGGAAAAACAACGGTCTCAACGCTGTTATACGACCTGTTTACAAAAGCCGGATATGAAGTAGGTTTGCTTTCCACGGTAAAAATACTTGTTGGGAAAAAAGAATTTAAAGCAACACACACCACGCCCGATTCTATCACCATCAATGAATACCTGCGAAAAATGGTCGATGCGGGTGTTGAATTTTGTTTTATGGAGGTGAGTTCTCACGGAATTCATCAAAAGAGAACGGAAGGTCTTTCCTTTAAAGGGGGAATTTTTACAAACCTCTCTCATGATCATCTGGACTACCATAAGGACTTTAAAGAATACCGTGATGTAAAGAAATTATTTTTCGATCGGTTGCCCAAAACGGCTTTTGCCCTGGTTAATGCCGATGATAAAAACGGTCCGGTGATGCTTCAGAATACAGCGGCCTATAGCTATACCTATGCTCTTAAATCGCATGCCGATTATCGGGCGCAGATATTGGAAAATCAGTTTAACGGACTCTTACTGAAAATAAACAATAACGAACTATGGGTGAGGCTTATTGGTGCATTTAATGCCTATAATTTACTGGCGATTTACGCTACGGCCGAATTGCTAGGACTTGAAACCATTGAGATCCTTCAGTTGATGAGCACTTTGGAAAGTGTAGATGGAAGGTTTCAGCATTTGATTTCTGAAAAGAATATCACAGCTATTGTGGATTATGCGCATACCCCTGATGCTTTAAAGAATGTTTTGGAAACCATCAATTCGATCCGTACCGGAAACGAATCCCTTATTACGGTGGTGGGTTGTGGTGGAGACAGGGACGTAACAAAACGTCCAAAAATGGGCAATATCGCAGCATCGCTGAGTACTAAGGTCATTTTTACAAGTGACAACCCCAGAAATGAGGATCCCGAAAAGATCATTGCCCAGATAGAAGCAGGAGTTGGCGCCGAACATTTTAAGAAAACCCTGTCCATTACCGAAAGAAAACAGGCTATTAAAACTGCATGTCAATTGGCAGAAGAACGCGACATCATCCTTATTGCAGGAAAGGGGCATGAGACCTATCAGGAGATACAAGGAGAACGCTTCGAGTTTGATGATTTTAAGATTGTGCAGGAACTATTAAAAGCCCTAAATAAATAGACTATGCTTTATTATTTATTCGAATATTTAGAGAATACATATCAGATGCCCGGGGCAGGTCTTTTTCAGTTTATAACCTTCAGGGCGGCAATGGCGGTTATATTGTCCCTTTTTATTGCCACAGTCTATGGAAAAAAGATCATCCGTTATCTTCAGAAAAAACAGGTTGGTGAAACGGTAAGAGATCTCGGGTTGGACGGTCAGAACGAAAAGGCGGGAACACCTACTATGGGGGGAATCATTATCATACTGGCGACTGTAATTCCGGTGCTGTTATTCGCTAAACTGGAGAATATATATGTCATACTGTTATTGGTCACCACCGTCTGGATGGGAGCCATAGGGTTTATAGACGATTACATTAAGAAATTCAAAAATGACAAGGAAGGATTGGCAGGACGATATAAGGTGGTTGGGCAGGTTGGACTAGGGATCATCGTTGGAGTAACCATGTTTTTTCATCCCGATATTACAGTGAAAAGAGAAAAGATAAATCCGGTGAACAGTACTGAACAGATCACTCAACACTCCCCCAAGGAATTTTATCCTGAAGAAAAAACATTACTTACCACCATACCCTTTGTTAAAAAGAATGAGTTCAATTATGAAAATCTGATAAGCTGGGCCGGAGAAGGTTATAACAAATATGCCTGGATCATTTTTATTCCTATTGTAATATTTATAATCACCGCAGTATCCAATGGAGCGAATCTCACCGATGGAATTGATGGTCTGGCAGCCGGAAGTTCGGCCATAGTCGCTATAACGCTCGCCATTTTTGCCTGGGTATCGGGGAATGTGGTTTTTTCCGATTATCTCAACATCATGTATATCCCTAATACGGGGGAACTCACAATTTTTATTACGGCTTTTGTTGGAGCGCTCATCGGATTCCTTTGGTACAATGCCTTTCCGGCACAAGTTTTTATGGGAGATACCGGAAGTTTAACCATAGGCGGGATCATTGCGGTGATCGCTATTGCCATCAGGAAAGAATGGTTGATCCCAATTCTCTGTGGAATTTTCTTAATGGAAAACCTCTCGGTAGTCATGCAGGTAAGTTGGTTTAAATACACCAAAAAGAAATTTGGTGAAGGACGACGCATTTTCAGAATGTCACCCCTTCATCATCACTATCAGGTGAAAGGATTTCACGAAAGTAAGATCGTTACACGATTTTGGATCGTCGGAATTTTTCTAGCCATTTTAACGATAGTAACACTCAAAATACGATAGATGAGAAACGGATAAGATGGGTAAACGATTGGTCATTTTAGGTGCAGGAGAAAGTGGTGTGGGAACGGCTATTTTGGGCGTAAAAAAGGGGTTCGAAGTGTTTGTATCGGACTTCGGAAAGATTAAGGAAACATACAAACAAGTTCTTTTACATCATGAGATCGAATGGGAAGAAGACGGTCATTCGGAAAAAAAAATATTATCGGCAGATACTGTGATGAAGAGTCCCGGGATTCCCGATACCGCTCCAATTGTTGTCAAGCTGGAAAAAGCAGGAATAAACGTGGTTTCTGAGATCGAATTCGCTTCGCAATTTACCGAAGCTATGATCGTAGGTATTACCGGGAGTAACGGAAAGACCACTACAGCCACCTTAACCTATGCATTGTTGGAACGAGGCGGATTAAACGTGGGTCTTGCAGGTAATATTGGGAAGAGCTTTGCAAAACAGGTAGCCGAAGATGATTTTGATCAATTTGTTCTTGAGCTAAGCAGTTTTCAGCTGGACGGAATAAAATCATTTGCACCACATATCGCAGTTCTTACAAACCTTTCACCGGATCATTTGGACAGGTATGACAATGATTTTCAGAAGTATATCGCTTCTAAATTCCGGATAGCAATGAACCAGAAAGAAGATGATTATTTCATATACGATGCCGACGATGAAGTACTGGTAGAATGGCTTGAAAAACATCCAATTAGATCTCAATTATTGCCTTTTTCTAATACAAAAAAGTTAGAAAAAGGCGCATATATCAATAACGAAGAAATAATACTAACAATCAATAATAAAAATCTCACTATGCCAATTGCAAGTTTAGGATTACAAGGAAAACACAATCAGAAGAACGCCATGGCTGCCACAACAGTTGCGACCTTATTGAAGATAAGAAAAGCGACCATTCGTGAATGCCTTGAAAGTTTTCAGGGGGTTGAACACCGACTCGAAAAGGTGCTCAAGATCAATAATGTCATGTATATCAACGATTCGAAAGCAACCAATGTAAATGCCACATTTTATGCTTTGGATAGTATGGAGACTCCAACAGTGTGGATCGTTGGCGGGGTTGACAAAGGGAATGATTACGGCGACTTGCTTCCATTGGTAAATGAGAAGGTAAAAGCGATCGTGTGCTTAGGGGTACATTCCGAAAAGATCATTAAAGCCTTCGGAAATGTAGTGGATATCATGGTAGAAACACAGTCTATGCAGGATGCCGTAAATGTAGCGTATAAACTTTCACAACGTGGCGACAGTGTGTTGCTCTCCCCGGCCTGTGCAAGTTTCGATCTGTTTAAGAACTACGAAGACCGGGGGCGACAATTCAAAGAAGCCGTACGAAATTTATAGGATCTAAAAGGTAGAAGGTAGCATCAATGAAGAATATTTTTCAACATATACAGGGAGATAGAGCGATCTGGGCGGTGGCAGCCTTACTCGCCCTCTTCTCTTTCCTTCCCGTTTACAGTGCGAGCAGTAATCTCGCCTACCTTTACGGGGACGGGAGTACACTGCCATTTTTGTTGAAACACCTTGCTCACCTATTACTCGGATTTGCCATTTTATATGGTGTTCATAAAATTCCATATCATTATTTCAGGGGGCTATCGATCATAGCCTTACCTATCATTGTTATATTATTGCTTGTTACTATAGCGGAAGGGACGACCATTGAAGGCGCGAATGCCAGTAGGTGGATCCGTGTCCCATTTGTAGGGGTTACTTTTCAAACTTCTACGCTGGCGGGAGTGGTATTGTTAACCTATGTGGCCCGCTACTTGTCTCGAATAAAAGATAAAACCGTCACCTTTAAAGAAACCCTGTTGCCGTTATGGTTTCCGGTGTTCTTGGTGCTGGCATTAATCCTGCCGGCAAACTTCTCAACAACGGCTATCATTTTTGCAATGGTGGTGCTATTGGTATTTGTAGGGGGGTATCCGTTAAAATACCTCGGAATTGTCCTGGGAATCGGACTTCTGGCACTCACCTTATTTGTACTAACGGCTAAGGCATTTCCCGATGTTTTTCCCAACAGAGTGGATACCTGGATGAGCAGGATCGATAGTTTTACCGATGATGAAGATACCGAAGCCGATTACCAGATAGAAAAGGCCAAGATCGCAATCGCGTCGGGAGGAATTACAGGCGTTGGCCCCGGTAAAAGTGTTCAGAAGAACTTTTTACCTCAATCCTCTTCAGATTTTATTTATGCCATAATTGTTGAGGAATTCGGCATACTTGGAGCCTTGATCCTTATGTTTCTTTATTTACTGCTATTATTCCGGTTGGTGATCGTGGCACACAAAACGAGTTCCTTTTTCGGGAAACTACTCGTTGTGGGTGTTGGACTCCCCATTGTGTTTCAGGCATTGATCAATATGGCGGTTGCAGTGGAATTGTTTCCAGTTACCGGACAAACACTTCCCCTAATTAGTAGTGGAGGAACGTCTATCTGGATGACCTGTCTCGCATTGGGTATGGTATTAAGTGTTAGTGCGAAACGGGAAGCAAAAATAAAAGAGAAAGAAGAAGAAAACCCATTAGATGTATTAAGTGAAGCCTTATAGATTTATCATATCAGGAGGAGGGACTGGAGGTCATATTTATCCGGCGGTAGCGATAGCCAATGAACTGAAATTGCGCTACCCAGATTGCAGTATTTTGTTTGTAGGCGCCAGTGACCGAATGGAAATGGAAAAGGTTCCGCAGGCAGGATATGAAATCAAAGGTTTATGGATATCGGGAATACAGCGAAGTCTGAGTGCAAAAAATTTACTGTTCCCGTTTAAGTTGATCTCTAGCCTGATGAGATCGAAACGCATTCTGAAACAATTTAAACCCGATGCTGCCATTGGCACAGGAGGATACGCAAGCGCACCGTTGTTGCGGGTTGCAAGTGGTAAAAAGATCCCATGTGTAATACAGGAGCAGAACAGTCATGCCGGGATCACCAATAAATGGTTGTCGGGTAGCGTAGACAAAATATGTGTGGCCTATGAGAATATGGAGCGATTTTTTCCTTCGGAAAAGATAGTCTTAACAGGTAATCCGGTTAGACAAGATTTGCTGGATATAGCGTTCAAAAGAGAAAAAGGGCTGTCTTTTTTTAAACTGAAGCCTACCCAAAAAACGGTTTTGATTCTTGGCGGAAGTCTGGGGGCTCGTCGGATCAACCAACTGGTTCACAATAATCTCGAATTTTTTGCTGAAAACGGGCTCCAGGTGATCTGGCAATGTGGCAAATATTATTACGAGCAATACAAAGACCAGACCGGAGGCGGAGTTCAGGTTCATGCTTTTTTGAACCGTATGGATCTGGCTTACGCAGCTTCAGATTTTATTATCTCGAGAGCGGGAGCCTTGTCTGTTTCGGAATTGTGTTTGGTGGGTAAGCCGGTACTCTTTATTCCGTCGCCTAATGTTTCTGAAGATCATCAAACCAAGAACGCCATGGCAATTGTGCGTAAGAATGCTGCGTTATTACTAAAAGAAAGTGAGTTGGAGGATAGGTTTCAGGAAGAATTTTTGGAACTGATATATTCTGAAAAACAACAGGAAATCCTGTCAGAAAATATAAAAAGACTGGCGAAACCGGATGCGACTAAGGCTATTGTAGAAGAAATTGAAAAATTACTGAAGGCTGTTTAAAACATATATGAGAAAACTGGAGCACATACAATCTTTTTATTTCGTCGGAATTGGCGGAATAGGAATGAGCGCTCTGGCCAGATATTGCCGGCTATTGGGCAAGCGGGTTTTCGGCTACGATAAAACACCTTCCGAACTTACAGATGAACTCAAAAACGAAGGAATTCCCATTACTTTTATCGATGAGATCTCTGAAATTCCGTTTACAAAGCTCGATAAGGAAACAGCACTGGTAGTCTATACTCCGGCGATCCCTAAATACAATAAAATTCTGGCACAGTTCCAAAATGAAGGATTTACTGTGGTTAAACGGGCAGCATTATTGGGGGAAGTCACAAAGAATTCAAAATGCCTTGCTGTGGCCGGTACTCATGGAAAAACCACTACATCGGCAATACTCGGCCATTTACTGGCAGCTTCCAACATGCCTGTAACCGCTTTCCTAGGCGGAATCGCGGAAAATTATAATTCGAATTTTATTAGCACAGGAACCGAGATCACGGTGGTAGAGGCCGATGAATTCGACCGTTCGTTCCTTCAGCTTCAGCCCGATATTGCCTGTATCACCTCTATGGATGCAGACCATTTGGACATCTATGGCGATGCCAATACCATTCGGGATGCTTTTGTTTCCTTTTCGAAGTTACTTCCGAAGAAAGAACATTTGCTTATTCAAAAAGGCTTGCCGCTGGATGGGCAGACTGTTGCTGTAGAAGAGACAGCCGATTACGAAGCACAGAATGTTCGCATTGAAAACGGCAGTTATGTTTTCGACCTTAAAACGCCACACGAATTACTAAAAAATCTGGTATTTCATTTACCGGGCCATCATAACCTACATAATGCTGTAACCGCTTTGGGCATGGCCATACTTTCCGGTACCCCAACCCCCGGCCTGTCCAAAGCTTTACAAAGTTTTAGTGGTGTTAAACGCCGATTTTCGTATAAGATTAAAACTGAGGATCTGGTATTGATCGACGACTATGCGCATCATCCCACCGAAATAAATGCTTTGTTTCAGGCGGTCAATGAAATGTATCCGGACGAAGATCGGGTGATCGTATTTCAGCCACATCTGTTTAGCCGTACTCGGGATTTTGCGGATGGATTTGCCGAAAGTTTGTCAAAATTTGATGAAGTGCTTTTGTTGGATATTTATCCGGCGCGGGAAGAGCCTATCTCCGGAATCACTTCAAAATGGTTACTGAATAAGATAGACAGAAATAACAAAAGACTTGTTCAAAAACACGAAATAGCGGAAATTCTGAAAAATTCGACATGTAAAATAAAACTGTTGGTGGGTGCGGGCGATATAGGTGCAGAAGTAGCTGGAATAACTAAATATCTGAAGGATGAAAATTAACTGGCGACTTATAAAATTTGTGATTTTAATAGGACTGATAGGTTTTTTATTCAGCTTTAGTAAGCAACGAAATAATAACCGAAATCTGAAGAAGATAAGTATTGAATTTCTTGATGATAATGATCCATTTATCACGCTGGATGCGGTTAATAAATTGTTAATACAAAATAATGACAGCGTTACGAGCATAGGCAAAGAAACTTTAGTTTTGAATGAGATGGAGCATAGACTGTTGAAAAACCCTATGATCCGTGATGCTGAGGTTTTTGTGACGGTTGATGGTGTTTTAGGAGCAAAGATCGAGCAACGCAAGCCCATTGCAAGAGTAAGTGCCAGTCCGGATTATTATTTGGATGACGAGGGGAAGAAGATGCCTTTGTCTACAGTTTACACGGCAAGAGTTCCGCTGATCACAGGAAAGTCAGATACAAATTTTACAGAAGTTACGCCCATACTTTTAAAAATAAATGAGGATGATTTTATGAAAAAGAGTGTAGTGGGATTGCACCTTGGGAATAACGGTAAAGTCGAGTTACGAATACGAAAGCACGATTTTAAAGTGATATTGGGAACCGCTGAAGCGATAGAAAAGAAGTTTCAGAATTTTAAAGCTTTTTATAAAAAAGCCAAAAGCGACAAGATCCTTGCCGAATACGGTGTAGTAAATCTGGAATTCGGTGATCAGGTGGTAGCAACAAAAAAATAAGGTGATGGAAAACGAAAACATAGCTGTTGGTTTAGACATTGGGACAACGAAGATCGTTGCCATGATTGGTAAGAAGAATGACTACGGAAAGGTGGAGATCCTCGGAATCGGAAAATCCAAAAGTCTTGGTGTACATCGTGGAGTGGTGAACAATATTACACAAACCATTCAATCTATTCAGCAGGCGGTACAGGATGCCGAAACTTCGTCGGGGATGAAAATTAAGGATGTTATTGTTGGTATTGCGGGACAGCACATTAGAAGCCTACAGCACAGCGATTACATTACACGAAATAACAGTGATGAAGTGATCGACGAGGATGATATTGACAGATTGTGCAATCAGGTGCACAAATTGGTCATGCTTCCCGGGGAAGAGATCATTCATGTATTGCCACAGGATTTTAAAGTTGACGGACAGGCGGAGATCAAGGAACCTATTGGCATGTACGGCGGACGACTGGAAGCTAACTTTCACGTGGTAGTAGGACAGGTTTCATCCATTAGAAATATTGGGCGTTGTGTTAAAAGCGCAGGTCTGGAGCTTTCGGGAATTACCCTGGAACCGCTGGCATCTGCCAATGCGGTTTTAAGTCAGGAAGAAAAGGAAGCCGGTGTTGCCCTAATTGATATTGGAGGAGGCACTACCGATCTGGCTATTTTTAAAGATGGTATTATTAGACATACGGCTGTAATTCCCTTTGGAGGTAATGTGATCACGGAAGATATCAAGGAAGGATGTTCTATCATAGAAAAACAAGCCGAGTTGCTGAAGATCAAATTTGGTTCGGCCTGGCCCGGTGAGAATAAGGATAATGAGATCGTTTCTATTCCCGGTTTGCGCGGACGAGAGCCTAAGGAGATCACACTTAAAAATTTGTCTAAGATCATTCACGCAAGAGTGGTGGAGATCATTGAACAGGTGTATCTCGAGATCAAGAATTACGGGCATGAGGATCAGAAAAAGAAATTGATCGCAGGAATTGTATTAACCGGTGGAGGAGCACAATTGCAGCATTTAAAGCAATTGGTTGAATATATCTCAGGTATGGACACTCGAATTGGGTATCCTAACGAGCATTTGGCTGGGGATAGTGATTCGGAAACCACTAGCCCAATGTTTGCTACGGCCGTGGGATTGGTAATGAACAGACTTCAGAGCAGGGAAAAGGCTTCCCAGGTAAAGTCTTTTGTAGATCCTGAAGGACATGAGGCAAATGTTACCAGTACTGCCGAAGAAGATTCAGAAGAAGTACAGGATGAAACCTCAAAGGAGCGCAGACGCTTCTTTGACAAATGGGCTGAAAAGTTCAAGGAATTTTTAGACAACGCAGAATAGAAAATTAAGTATCGATAGTAATTCGGAAGAGTACCATCGAACTAGGATAGTAAAAATAATGACCCCGGGCAACCGGGAATAATCTCACAAAAAAAAGTATATGAGCAGTAACACAGAATTTGACAATATTTCGTTCGACCTGCCTAAGAATCAATCTAATGTCATCAAGGTGATTGGAGTAGGTGGCGGTGGAAGTAATGCAATAAACCACATGTTTAGTCAGGGGATTAAAGGTGTCGACTTTGTTATTTGTAATACAGATGCCCAAGCCCTTGAAAACAGTCCTGTTCCCATTAAGATCCAGTTGGGCGTATCGCTTACTGAAGGATTGGGTGCAGGGGCGAATCCAAAAGTAGGAGAGCAATCGGCAGTGGAAAGCATGGAGGAGATCAAGAACATGCTCACAACCAATACGAAAATGATCTTTATTACTGCCGGAATGGGAGGTGGAACGGGTACCGGTGCAGCCCCAATCATCGCTAAAATGGCAAAGGAGCTTGATATTTTAACTGTGGGAATCGTTACTATTCCATTTCAGTTTGAAGGGAAATTAAGAAACGATCAGGCTCAGATAGGTGTAGAAAATTTGCGTCAAAATGTTGATTCTTTAGTTGTAATCAACAATAATAAGCTTCGGGAAGTCTATGGAAACCTTGGGTTTAAGGCCGGATTTTCGAAGGCCGATGAAGTATTGGCTACGGCGGCACGTGGAATTGCAGAAGTAATTACCCATCATTATACTCAGAATATTGACTTACGTGATGCCAAAACCGTACTTTCTAACAGTGGTACGGCAATAATGGGAAGTGCCAGTGCGATTGGTGCGAGCAGAGCCAAAGAAGCCATCACTAAAGCCCTGGATTCGCCACTATTGAACGATAACAAGATTTCTGGAGCGAAGAATGTGCTCTTGTTGATTGTTTCGGGAGCAGAAGAGATCACTATCGATGAAATAGGGGAGATTAGCGATCATATTCAGGATGAAGCCGGACACAGTGCCAATATTATCATGGGTGTTGGAGAGGATGAATCATTGGAAGGCGCTATATCGATCACAGTGATAGCCACGGGATTTAATGCCGAGCAACAGAACGAAATTGTAAATACTGAATCTAAAAAGATCATTCATACCCTGGAAGAAGAGCAGCGGGCAGAACAGGTTTTAAAGCCCGAGCCAACTGCTTCTCCTGTAGAAATTCCGCAGCAAAAAACACAACCTGAAGTAAAAACAGGTCCGGTGATTCGTCACACATTGTTTACTGAAGAGGAGCCTGAAAGTGAGGCGCCAAAAGCTACAGTAACTCCTCAGAAGGAGATTCCGTTTGAAGGATATATAGAAACATCGAGTTTATTGAAGAATATAGATGTGGCTTATGAAGAAATTAATATTCATCATCTGGCCGAATTTGAACAGATCATGATCAACGAGATCGATGTCAATGATTTTGTGATCGTGGAACCCAAGAAAATGCAAAAGGAATCTGAAAAGGAAGAAATCACTTCTAAAAATGAAGAAGTGAAGCTTGAAGATGATGATCAGATTTTAATGTTCGACCTGCCTGTTCACAGTGCCAAGGAACCTTCGTCCAAACCAAAGGAAATAGAAGAAGAGGCTGAGGTGATGACTTCGGGAGTTGAAGAGATAGAAGTTAAAGATCATATTGAAGTTATTCCGGTAACGGAGATCTCCGGTGAGGGCGAAAAACGCTATAGTCTGGACGACTACCAAGAAGTCGAAACAATGCTTACCAATGCCAAGGCAAAGCGAAAGGAAGAAGAGGATGAGGAGATCGTTTTTGAAAAGAAAACGTTGGCAGAACCTGAGCATGAAACTGAAAGTAATGAGCCGGCCGACCCACTTAACACTCCTATTTCGAAGCTTCTAAAGGATCGATCTGAAGAGCGTAAAAAGACCATGAAGGAATTTAATTATAAATTCAGAAATAATAATTCAAAGATCGAGGATATAGAGAAGCAACCGGCTTATAAGCGTATGGGGATAGATCTGGATGAAAAATCGAATGGGGATAGTAATATTTCGAGAACTTCAGTAAATACCGATGACGATGATATTGAATTGCGTTCAAATAATTCATTTTTGCACGATAATGTTGACTAGCATTTTTTAGAACGGGAATGTAAAATTGTCGTGTAACTTTATTTTTGTTGCTAAAAACCTTTCAGTTTGCTGAAAGGTTTTTTATTAAAGAAAATGTCTTTTATTTATCGCTCCTTATTGAGTATCTTCGCACTTTGATAATTCTATTTTCATGAGCTTACAACAACAGGTTATGGATGCAATGAAAGTTGCGATGAAAGAAAAGGACAGCAAGAGCCTAGAGGCTTTGCGTGCAGTAAAGGCTGCGTTGTTGTTGGCACAGACTGAAACCGGATCGAAAGAGGAGCTTAGCAAAGCCGATGAGATAAAGATGTTGCAAAAGCTTGTAAAGCAACGTAAGGATAGTGCAACAATTTTTACGCAACAAGGACGAGAGGATCTGGCTCAACCGGAATTGGAGCAGGCAGCGGTTATTGAACAGTTTTTGCCGGCACAAATGAGTGAGGAAGAGGTAGCGAAGGTAGTTGATGAAATTATCAACGAAACCGGGGCGAGTTCTATGAAGGATATGGGTAAAGTGATGGGATTAGCCAACACAAAATTAGCCGGTAAAGCCGACGGAAAGACGATATCGATGCTGGTAAAGCAGCGCCTGTCGTAAATACTGAAAATATTAAAGAGATTTCTGCTTTCGCAGGAACCTGGCCGCGTAGTTCAACTGAATAGAATATCAGATTTCGGCTCTGAGGGTTGGGGGTTTGAATCCCTCCGCGGTCACTACAAGCACAATTCCTGCAACTTAGGTTGCAGGAATTGTTGTTTTCAGAGAAAACCGAAACTTGTTTCGTGGCTTTCGATGAAAACAACAATTAGCACAGCGTCAGCGGTGCTGAATTGTATTTGCAAAGGGGATCGATAAGGGATCTTTCATCCCTATTTTGGTTGAAAACAACAATTAGCACAGCGCCAGGGGTGCTGAATTGTATTTGCAAAGGGGATCGATACGGGATCTTTCATCCCTTTTTTGTTGAAAACAACAATTAGCACAGCGCCAGCGGTGCTGAATTGTATTTGCAAAGGGGATCGATACTGGATCTTTCATCCCTTTTTTGTTGAAAACAACAATTAGCACAGCGCCAGCGGTGCTGAATTGTATTTGCAAAGGGGATCGATAAGGGATCTTTCATCCCTATTTTGGTTGAAAACAACAATTAGCACAGCGCCAGCGGTGCTGAATTGTATTTGCAAAGGGGATCGATAAGGGATCTTTCATCCCTATTTTGGTTGAAAACAACAATTAGCACAGCGCCAGGGGTGCTGAATTGTATTTGCAAAGGGGATCGATACGGGATCTTTCATCCCTATTTTGGTTGAAAACAACAATTAGCACAGCGCCAGGGGTGCTGAATTGTATTTGCAAAGGGGATCGATACGGGATCTTTCATCCCTATTTTGGTTGAAAACAACAATTAGCACAGCGCCAGCGGTGCTGAATTGTATTTGCAAAGGGGATCGATACGGGATCTTTCATCCCTTTGTTTGCTTCGGTTTTTAAATATCATTAACTGACTTCCTATTTTTGCAAATTATTTTTTCAGATTTCAGAATTCTTGTAATTTCACTTCCTTAATCGAAAAAAAATGAAAAAGATCTTAGGAATTGGCTCCAGAATTAATCATCCGCAATATGGGAAAGGAGTAGTTACCAATGTAACTTCAAGAATGTACTGGGTAACTTTTATTGATAACGGTCTTGAGACCATCGATATAGATACTGATTATGAAATAATTGAAGCCGCCGAAGATGAGGTGGATTCTGTAAGCTTTTATGAAGTAGAGAAAAGTTTAAAGCAGATCCTTAAAAAATGGAGTGATGTTAGTGAAATCGTTCCTATAGCCGATAAGTATAAAGGCGGAACCATGGTCCTTCAACCAAAAGATACTTCTTTATCCAATAAAGAAATTCCGATTGACACTTTTTTTCATAAAATTGTTATGTTACGTGACCGCCTCCGCGTTATGGAACAAAAGATAAATGCCTCTAAAAATCTCGAAGAACAGGAAAAGATAGATCTGCAACAATATATTACCAGATGTTATGGAAGCCTAACAACATTCAATGTTCTGTTCAAGAACAACTCACAGCACTTTAAGGGAGATAGTTCCAAGAAATGAATGAATTTAAGGGCTTTGGCATAACTTTTGAAATATTTTTGTCTCGCTAAAATTTTTGTAACAATTTAACGTTTAGTATGTTATGCGATACCTTTATTAACATACATTTGCCTGATTTTGTGATAAAAAATTTCGCAATAACTTTAAATACCGTTAGATTATCTAAATGAAAAAAAGCATGTTTAAATATCCCCTAGTCTTCATTATTGCACTTATTACTTTTTTTAGTTACGCTCAAAGTCTACCTATACAGCATTCCGGTGAGATAGGTGAACTAAGTGAGTTATATTGTGATGACCTGCAGTCCGAACTGGAATCTGAAATATTTAAGAACAGAACATGGAAGCAACTGGTCGATCAAAAACTAATGACCATTGGTATTGTGGATCTCAGCGATGTAAACGACATTCGGTATGCAGGACTTAATGATTCGCATATGATGTATGCTGCGAGTCTCCCAAAGATCGCGGTACTTCTTGCTGCTATGGACGCTATCGATAAAGGCGAATTACCAAATTCGAAGGAAATACAAAAAGATATGCGCGCCATGATCAGTAAATCAAACAATCAGGCAACCACACGAATGATAGATCGCGTGGGCTATGAGAAAATTGAGGCAGTACTTCGTATGCCAGACTACAAACTGTATGATGAAGCTACGGGTGGGGGTCTCTGGGTTGGTAAGCGTTATGCGGCGGGAGGTAGGAGATATCCTGAGCCTATGAAGGGACTTAGTCATGCAGCGACCACAAAACAGGTTTGCAGTTTCTATTATCAACTCGTGATGGGTAATTTGGTTAATACACTTAGATCTTCTCAGATGCTAAATATTATGGAAAAGCCGGATTTACACCATAAATTTGTAAATACCTTAGACAGAATTGCTCCAAAAGCACGTTTGTTTAGAAAATCGGGTTCATGGAAGAATTATCATTCCGATTCTGTTTTGGTATGGGGTCCTGAAAGAAAATATATTATTGTGGCTTTAATTGAAAATGACCAAGGCGAACAAATAATAAGAGATTTAGTAATTCCTTTAGAAAAAGTAATGAAAAAATCACGTACTTTATAGGACAGTCAGGTTGTCTTATTTATGATTTTAGAGCTTTTTAAAAGAACTTTTGATATAAGAGATGGGGAAATCCGCATCTCTTTTTTTATGCAGTTATATATCTTTCTGATTATAACTGTGCTCTTAATGGTAAAGCCTACCATTAACGCTCTTTTTCTTTCCAGTCTTGGTGCAGAACACCTTCCATACGGATATATACTGGTGGCTGTGGTAGCCATTGTAGCCTCTTATTTTTACAACAGAGGAATAAAACGATACTCGCTAAAAACCCTTACCATAAGTACTCTTGTGGTATTTAGCCTTAGTTTTTTGCTGCTCAGTTTATTGATGAATCAGGGGTTTTTAAATGATTGGGTACTGTATGTATATTATTTAAGTGTAGCGCTTTTTGCGGTATTAGTCACCTCCCAATTCTGGATCATTGCCAATATGGTTTTCAATGCCAGAGAGGCGAAACGACTTTTTGGATTTATTGGAGCCGGAGCTATCGCCGGAGGAATCTTTGGCGGTTATCTCACTACATTGTTAGCTTCATCGTTTGGGAATAAATATGTAATCCTTTCGGCTGCAATCCTCATCCTCTTTTGTATTCCAATTATACAAGCGGTATGGAAAATCCGTATTCTGAAATTGAACAGATATATTATAAGTCAGCGTAAATTACCCCAAAGATCTACAGAAAGTACTCCTTTGAGGGTAATATTGTCCTCAAAACATCTCACCTTTCTGGCGGCAATTGTAGGTGTAGGAGTAATAATGGCAAAACTGGTCGATTTTCAATTTAGTGATTTCGCCAATAAAGCCATTCCCGATAGTGATGAATTGGCTTCCTTTTTCGGTTTTTGGTTTTCAACTTTCAATGTCATCGCCTTACTCATTCAACTTTTTCTTACCAACAGGCTATTGGCCTGGTTGGGGGTTACGAGTAATCTTCTCATACTACCTCTTGGGATCGCAGTTGGATGTCTGGTCTTCCTTACAATTCCCGAACTATGGGTACTTATCATAATTAAAGGAATGGACGGGAGTTTAAAACAGTCTGTCAACAAAGCGGGGATAGAATTATCCATCCTGCCAATTCCGTTAAACATAAAGAATGAAGCTAAATCATTTATCGATGTGGTCGTCGATAGTATTGCGACCGGTTTTGCAGGAATAATGCTGATTCTTGTCGTACGTAGATTAGAGTTGGACACGATTTATATTACCGTGATCATTTTATTTTTCCTGTTTATCTGGATCTTACTAATCTATAAACTCCGTGAGGCGTATTTCGATTCATTTCGTAGAAATATTCAGAATTCAATTAAAACAGATGATACGGTAAAAGAGAAGAATAGTGATAAGAAAACCCAATCTGCAATATCAGTGCTTACTCAGGGAAGTGAAGCAGAAATCCTGGTACTATTAAGTCGTCTGGAAGAGGTTAGACTCAAAACTTTTGAACCCTACATACTAAAACTTCTCGATCATCCTTCCATGAAAATTAAAGCGGCCGTCATAAAGCAACTCTATTATTATAAGAAGGGAACCGCCGTTAATAAAATTAGAGAATTGGTTTCTGTAGAAGATGATGCCGTGGTATATAACGCTATCGAATACCTGTTACACCATACCTATCTGGATGACGACAGTATTTTTAAGGCATATCTCGATCATCCGGTGGATTACATTTCACAAGCGGCCCTGTTATCCCTCGCCAAGGAATCTGCGCGTAACCCTAAACTGGCTTCAAGGTTTGGATTAAATAATCTCATTGAGAGAAAGATCAGAGAACTTTCTCAAAACGACAATGATCTTAGGAAGGAAGAAATTGCAGAGTTGCTTTTAGCCATTTCTTATGTAGGTGAACCTAAATATTTTTCGTTTATATCTGCTCATTTTAATAATAAAGATCCCTATGTGATAAATCACGCCATTAAAGCGGCGGGTATAACCTTAGACGAGTCTTTTATAGCGCCTCTTATAAATTTTCTTGCGGAGGATGAATTCAGAACTGAAGCTAAGAGATCATTGCAGAATTACGGTGTGGAGATTGCTCGAACCATTCTTAAGATGGACCTTGCCGAAAGCCTGAAGCCTAAAGTAAAACAATATGTTCCTCAGGTCATAGAATCATTCAACAACAAGGAAGCTTATAAAGTCATTATGCGCCTGCTTAAAAGTAAGGATGTGATCATTAGGATGGAAGCGGCAAAATCATTAAAAGTTTTAAAGAATAACGGACTTCAGGTAAAAATTGACCAGCGACAATTAACCAGAATAATTATAAAAGAGAGCACCTTCTACAAAGAAACCATCCATGCCATCGCTCTATTAAAGGCGAATATGTCGGCTCCCAATGAAATTGATGCAGATAATAATGATGCCTTAACCGATTTGTTTATAGCCAGAGAACATCTTCATAATATGTTAATGGTGCAGTTAGAGCAAAGTCTTGAATCTATTTTTAAGCTATTAAGTCTGAAATACGATAATGTTGATATTGAAACTGCGTATTTTGGATTAAAAAGTGAACTTTATGAGACTAAGATCAATGCCGTAGAGTTTCTTGACAATTTGCTGAATGCCCGATTAAAAATGAATGTGCTACCTCTAATTGAATACCATATTGTTGACAATACAGAGGAAGGGATCTCTTCGTATGAAATCCCTTCACTTTCGGAAAAGAGAATTTTCACCAAGCTTCTTAAAAACAGAGGAGCTCGTATAAAAATTGCTGTCCTTCGGATTATCGAATATTCACAAAACCGAAGCTACGAAAAAGTAGTGAAAAGTTTATTGAAGCATAAAAACCCGAAAGTGAGCCGAGCCGCCGGCTTTGCGTATCAATCGCTTCAGAATTAATCCTGAGTAATGATCCTGTCGATCTCACTTGCAAGATACATATGCGCGCCTGCAGAATTTTTGCTCAATACATTGGTCATTAAACATACAATATATTTTTTCCCATCATCGTGTTCTACAATGATTACCGAATTCATATAATTGAATTTGTTACCGGCATACTCCCCACAGGGGCCGGGTCTGCTCTTGTCACAACTGTAAAAACTACCTGATTTGAAATATACTCTGGCACTGTCCAGTCTTGAAGATCGTGCATAGCGAATACGGCGATCGGTAATATATAAAAGTCGCTTCATTTCCAGGCTGGATAATGAATCTATAACCTTCCCCTGTTCCAATTGTAGCAGATATTTCATGAGTCCTTTGGGACTTCCAATACTACCGCCCATTCTCCCAACATATTTATCGGGGCCATTGGTGAAAACTCCACCCAGTCGCCAGTCATCTTCTGAAATTCCTATTTCCCTTAACGGATCATTTACCACGGTATTGGCAAGTTTGGTTAATGAGTCTCTTTTCGTATTCTTGAAAAAGTTTTCAGATTGCTCCTCTGTAAGACGTGGGTATTCCATCCCAAATGCAGACATTAGCATCGCTTCTCTATATAATACACTGGCGGCACCATTGTTACTCACCGAGACCATATGATCGGCCCATTCAAAAAGGGTAAATTCGTCTGATGCGATTACCTGCCGTCTTGATAACTTGTTTTTTTCTTTATCGTAAATAGGGACGGTATGATGATCACCTACTCCCCAGATGCCCGATTTTACCCGTTTGTTACAAAGCAGGGAGATACGGGCCTCAAAATCGTCGGGATAGATCTTTTGAAGCTCATAGAACAGGGCATTTAACACTGCGATCTTACCTACACTTCCCGGTTGATACCCAACATTTTCTCGATATGCTGCATATCGCGTGTTATCCGGGTCGGTAATATCGAGAATGGAAGCCGAATATCCCGAACCGGGAAATAGTCGGTTTAGTTTTTTTGAAAATTCCTTGTCTTCTGTAAGTATTTCGTCTACACTTTTTTCATTGACCGACAATAAGTTTAATTTAATATCGTCTATACTCGCAAAAGCTCCGGCAGGTATTCGCGTGTATTTTTCTCCTTTATCTAAAGTGTTCTGTATATCGAGTAATCTTTCTATCCTTGATCGTTCGTAACCATCAATAGGATAGAAGCCAAAAGAAAGTAGGATGCCTGTAATTAAAAATAGTACTGTTGCTTTTTTCATGTGCTATAATTTTGTCTGAAGTGAGATTTGTTTTGTTGTATCTATGCTAGGAGTGATAGATGATAAATAATCGGAACTCTTTGCCTGTTTATTTTCTACGAAGGGTCTAATCTGAAAGAGCCAGACTTTATCGTTTTCGAAGCCTAATTCAATATCCCAGGCGCCTTTATAATCATCATTAGTTTTTTCCGCCAATGTTTTTCTTGCTTTATCGGCAATTTGTCTTAATGTTTTAATATTCCTATCGTTTAATATAGGAGTATCGAAAGTGGTGATATACCTGCTGGTTCCTCCCGATTTGGGTAGTCTCATATAGCCAGATTCACGTGCAGGAGCCAGCAATACATCGGCATCGGGAGTAAGAAGTCGCGTTTCGGCAATTTGTCCGTCAACAGCACCACCTGCACCTCTACTGAACGCCACCGTAAGATCACTTTCTTTTCCACTGTTAATGCCCTTGGTGATCATTACTCCAGAATATTCTACATCCACACTGGGAATAATGAGTATTGAAGGAAAGACATTTTCGGGGTTCAGCAAATACTTTTGTCTCCATTTAAAACTTCGTTCTGTGTATGGAGAAGCCCAAACCTTTTTAATACCTTCAATGATCAATTCGGAAGAGACAATATTAAAAAGTGTGAGATTCAAGCCAGCTCCGGTAAATTCCTTCAGGTCTTCCATATTGGTGTCACTCCTTAAAAATACGGGAACGGTACCCATATTCGAGCCAAACGCATTCTTAAACTTGGTTTGAAGGTCATTCACAAATGCGGTATCCAGCTCTATATTTTCTATGGCCTGTTTTAGACTGTTCAGGCAAGAAAGCTGGTAGTCTTCGATAACATTTTCCGGCACCTCTTCGTTCCGCATTGCCTCAGCTTCTACAAATACCGAATTGAGAAATTCCCAATACGAAACACCCTGTCCCGGCATTTGCTGTTCCATGTGATTTCGGAATACACCAAACGGGATGATAATACCTTCCACCACATTTTCTGGGAACATCGCCTTCAATTCCCCAAGATTTGCGGCTTTAGGTCCGCATAGCATTCCTGAGTCCTTTGAATTCACCTCGCGCATGTTTAGAACCTTGTTTACATCCAGACGAATTTGCGCTACAGGAACAGCGATCTTATTGGAACTGCGTTGGGTTGTCCCGAAGAGCTCACGTTCTTTAGGGGACATATCATCTGCTTTCTTCAAAATAACATTTCCTTTAGGTGAAACTGCCATAAAGACCTCATCTCCATTGTATTTTTTCAAGGCTTTTAAATTATCATCTGAAAGTGCCGCATTGGGAATTCCAAGATTCCGAGCCAATAATTGCACATGAGAAACCAGATTGCCTTCCGACACCGTCATAATACCGGCAACCGGTTTTAGATCACTCGGGGGTTTTTCGAAGATATAGATCTTGTCGCTGGAGACTTCAATGTTCTCTGAAGTCCCACTAATGACAACTAATTCTCCCTTGGCATATCCGGGGTTTAGTCCGCGAATATTACTTTGATCCTTAATATTCATCACTTCATTCGACGTACCTGAAATCTCTGATATCTTCTTGCCTAATTCGGCTACACTTTCGCCAAGATATAAGGCAACCGAAGAACGCACCCTATCGTCAATAAACCCGTAGGCTAGTGGCTCAAATTGAGTGTATCGATCCACGACATCCTGATAATTAGCTTTTACCATGGCAGCGCTCCATTCTACAACTCCACGGGAAGTTTGTAAGAATTGATTGAGGTCTTCTATACTTAAAGACGTATTTCCGAGATGAGTCTCTAACTGCGGTTTAATCTTTTCCCATTCCCATAATTCAATAAGACCGGTTCCCGCTGCGGCAAGACTTAGATGTCTTATTTTTTCCATTAATCCTAGCAGTGAATCGGGTTGCCAGTCCTGCGTTTTCTTCAATAAAACATCTTCAATGGAATTCGAGAGATCCAGTAAGAGAAGTCTGTCTCTTCCGGAAGTGTCAATAGTTATGGAAGATCTAATAGTGCACAAGATATCGGCCAATGCCGGTACGGTCATTTCGGGAACTGCGGCATCGTCATAGCCCTCTAAAAATTCTAGAATTTGTTTCCGGATGGGACTGCTGCTCCTTATACGTTTTGCCTGTGCCAGCAAAATATCTTTGTTTAAAGGAGCATAAAATTCCTTCATCGTCTTAGTTAAGGTTTGCAGGTCGGTATTTACTTTTTCAGGAATCTTGCCCTCGTTTTTATTTATAAAATTTTCAACCAATTGAATGTCCTCAATCGAAGGATTTCCATGAATTTTAATTCGGATATCCATAAATTTCGGGAATTCGTCTGAGATCACTTTCGACTGACTGCGCATTAGTTGTGCAAGATTACTGTCTCCGTCGTGTGGAACATCGCGCAATGACTGTCGCAATAAATAGTAGTTTTTAGTTATACGATCATTGTTTGGCAAGTATTTTTCATAAAATTCCACACCCCATTCCTGTTCATCTTCACTCTGTACTGCTCCGCGATAAAATTGTGACTTTCTCTGAATCCAGCCATCATCAATGCTCTGCAGGTAATTTCCCAGCTGATATTGTTTTAACATGCTGTGGTTATTGGCTTCGTCCCAAAAATCTAATCGTTCGGTATTAGCGAGGATGAGACCGAAAAAAATGTGGTGCTTTTCTGCCAATTGTTTTACAGCCGGTTTATAACTCGCATGTTGTACACCACCACCAATATTTTCGGGGCAGGGATCCTTAGGCTCCCTTAGTGTTCCATCTTTACAAAACCATCTAATACGGTCATAAGGACCCCGAGGATCATCTTTATAAGCTTCAATCTGTTTTTTTATTTGTTCAACAGGTAATTCTTGCCCTGTGAGTAGAGAAATCTGCAAACAAAGGATTAGTAGTAGTACTATTTGTTGTGGTCTGAAAATTAAACTCATATAGGTGAACTGTTTGACTTTTTGTACTATATCTGATTTATCCTCTAAGATAATCGTTTAGATACCTAATTATGTTATAGACCTGTTATAATTATGGCAGTATGGTCGGGAAAAGGAATGAAAAGATCGATTTTGGAATATTTGTGCTCTTGCGGTGAACAATTTAACAGTATTTTTTCGAATGTTCCGGTATACTAATAGAAGTTTTAAAACGTTTTTATTCAAGTGTTTAACTATACTCTTTTTAATAATCGGTATATTTTGAGTCCCAAATCTGTATGATGCTATTTTTACAAGCCGATGAGAATGTAACCTGGCTGGCGCCTTACGCCTACACTATAGTCCTTATAGGATTCGCATTTGTATTGTTTAGAGTTTTTGAAGGATGGTATGCGGGAAAATACAACCGCCCACTTTTCAGACATTATTTTGTTTTTAAAAAGCTAAAACCGTCCCAGCTTAAAGTACTTCAAGAGGAATTTTATTTTTATCAGAAACTTTCAGAAAAACATAAAAGACAATTCAGACATCGCGTTGCCACTTTTATTGAAGATAAGAAGTTTGTTGGAAGAGAGAAGTTGGAAGTCACCGAGAGAATGAAAGTATTGGTGGCTGCCGTGGGATGTATGCTCAGTTTTGGAAGAAAAAATTACGAATATGTTCTTATTGAATATATTCTTATTTATCCCGGAAAGTTTTACAGTGCGATCAACCAGGACTATCACAAAGGGGAATTCAATCCAAGGGAAAAGGCACTGGTAATTTCCTGGAAGTCGTTTGAAAAGGGATATAAGATCACCGATGATAAATACAATTTGGGAATTCATGAATTTATGCATGCCATGCAGTTGGAGGCCAAGCAAAGTGGGGATCTTGACTCATCACGGTTTGTTAAACAATTTCAGAATATATTAAAACAACTTACAGATCAGGAATTGAAGGATAAACTTGATGAAACACGATTTTTTAGAGAGTATGCCTTTACCAATCAATACGAATTTATGGCTGTTCTTGCAGAGTATTTTATAGAAGCACCAACCGAATTTAAGAGCCATTTCCCTAAGCTATACAGTCATACTCAAGATCTGCTTAATTTCAGGTTTGCAGGATATTAAAAAGTCCGATTCAATTGCTCGAAACGGACTTAATCACGCGGTAGTGACTAACCTAATTATCTTTTTACTACTACCTTTTGAATGAAACGATGTCCGTCTTTTGATGCTGAAATAAAATAGATACCTTCTGAAAGATGAATTGTGTTTAACGTGTTTCCATCTGCTCTCAGATGAGTTACTGTTAATTTTCCGTTGGAATCATATACTCTAAATTCGTCGAATTTTTGTAAAGCCATTTCTGAAATGCGGAAGGAGGTTCCTATTGTTGGAGTTACCAGAACCATCTCAAGGACGTTCTCCTCGGTCGATAAAGGGATGTCATCGCGAATTACAATGGCGTTAGGAGTGAGCAAAGTTCCCGTATCGACAAAGTTCCCCAGAAAATTAAAATTACTGTCGTATCTTCTAACGGTTCCATCGGAGCCAACACCAATGAGAATGTCTCCATTGGGAAAGAAGTCGAATCCCTCGCAACCGTTCACTCCGGTAATGAGGTCCTCGATATGATTACCGGCAGGGTCATATCGAGCGATCACTCCGCTGTTGTAATTGAAAACCACCAGATTCCCGCTGGCTTCAAAGAAAATATTGGTAGGTCCTGCAAGACCGGAAATAAAGGTGCCGATCTCGGCTCCGGTAGTACCATCAAATTTGGTTATGGTCGATAAGTTATAGGAAGAAACATACAGATCGCCGCTACTGTCCCAGTCTATCCCGATACTGCGTGGAACTCCTGTAGACGTGAACTCATCCACAAAAGTTCCGTCAAGTTCAAATCTAAGGACATTTTCCTCTCCCGAGGGGTTATTCCATTGAAGCACATACAATAAGTTATCGGGACCTATCTTCATGCGGGTGGGTCCGCCTAGTCCTTGGGCGAAATTCTCAATGAAATTTCCCGTTCCCCATTCGTGCTTGGAAATTACTCCGGCAGCTCCCAAATTGGAGATCAAAACAGCCTGTTCGGAATCCAGAAAAATGATGTCCTGAGGCCATTCTATACCGTCTGAAACATTCATAAGGGCTCCTTCATAGGTGCCGCTTTCGTCAAACTTGGCGATTTGCCACGGACCGGTATTAAAGTTAGCCGCATCACTTACATAAACAGCCTGTGGAGTTTGAGCGACGGCCGTCAAACACACACAGAGTAAAAATAAAACAGAGATTAGGTTTAAATTTTTCATAGTTATAGTTTTTTAAAATTCTATAACTAATTTCAGTAAAAGCAGTTGTTTAGGGGTCAATAATTATAAAATGAAACCATTTTACAGGATTTTAAACATCTTGTTCCTGTTTTTTGAATTCGGAAGGAGTGCAATTGTATTTGCTTTTAAAAGCCTTATAAAATGTTGCTTTATTGTTGAATCCAACATCGTAATAAATACTCTTTATGCTTGTATCTGAATCTTCGCGAAGCAACCGTTCGGCTTCTCTTAATCGAAATTCGTTGATAAACTGATTGAAATTCTTTTGGGATTGTTCATTGATTATTCTGGATAGTACATGACTTGAAAAACCTACATCATCTGCCAGTTGTACCAAACGAAGATTATTGTCTAAATAGGGTTTCTTTGCTTCAATATGTTGCAGAAGTGTTCCGTAGAATTCATCCTTGGTCTTTTCTGAAAAATGTATACCGTTTCCATTAGTTTCCTTCAGAAACAAACCCGAAAACAGAGCACCGTTAAATATTGCAGGCTCCTTGTACACAAAATAGCCTATAGCGTAAATCCCCAGCGTCATGGAAAATGAAATCGCGTAATCCCAGGCCGGATTAAAAAACGGAAAACGAACCAAAACATAAAAACTGAGATAGGCAAAGGCGAAAATTGAAAAGAGCCATAGCAGGGTATTGGTCCATTTCTTTCTCATATCTGAATATTCAGTTGCAACTTCAGCGTTGTTGAACCTGATTAGATCCTTGTTGAAGAATAAATAGACCAAAAAGGACAAAACGGTTAGCCAGGGTGAACGAAGATTCCAGAAAAAATAGTACAGGGTGTCATCCTGAAAATCGGTCATGGCGATAAAGCCATCGCTTTTAACAAAGTAGATGGCATTCAGAATAAAGGAAACCACGGCGGGTGAAAAATGGTACCATTTTACGGCAAATTTGTTGTCGTAGAATTTTCCTATATAGCTGTACAATAATGGTCCAAAAGCCAAATACCAGCTGTGAGAAAAGAAATAGAGATAAGGGTGTGCAGCACTGTGTCCGGTCCAATAGAACACATATTCCAGCAAGATAAATGAGAATCCCAGAACCAGGAGGATGATGGGTAAATTCCGTTTTCTGCTTTCATTTCCTGTTAGCAGTACAAAACTTAAGAAAAAACCAAATGCGCAAACGATTAGGAACAGTGAAGTCCAGGAGTCAAAAGACGGATCAACAGATTGCATAGTGTTTAGTTAGATAAGTTCCCTGAGTCCTGCAATGGTAGCAGGGGGATCTTGTGAGCCAAAGACATAACTTCCGGCTACCAGTACATCTGCGCCGGCCTCCACAAGTTTGGCGGCATTGCGATTGGTTACGCCACCATCGATCTCGATAAGGGTAGAAGCTCCTTTCTCATCGATAAGCTTTCGTAATGCCTTTACTTTTGAATAGGTATGTTCGATAAAACTTTGACCGCCAAAACCGGGATTAACACTCATCAAACAGACAAGGTCGATTTCGGAAATGGTATCTCTAAGCAAATCGATATTGGTATGCGGATTTAAAGCAACTCCTGCCTGCATCCCTTCCGCTTTAATGGCTTGAAGGGTACGATGAAGGTGGGTAGATGCTTCGTAATGAACCGTTAATACGTTCGCACCGAGGTTGGCAAAGGTTTGAATGTATCTTTGGGGTTCAACGATCATTAAGTGCACATCCAGTGGTTTTTTAGCATGTGTTGCTATACTTTCAATCACCGGCATACCAAATGAAATATTGGGTACAAATACACCGTCCATGACATCCAGATGAAACCAGTCGGCATCACTGTTGTTAACCATTTCTATATCGCGTTGCAGGTTGGCAAAGTCGGCGGCTAAAATAGAAGGTGCAATAAGTGTGTTGTTCATAGTTTAAAGTAAAAAGGGTTCAAGCAAACGTAATATGTTTCCGGTATATTGAAAATTATCTTTGTGTTTTTCGAGGTACGTTTTAATTTTCATCAAATCCTGTTTATCTCTTACAACACTAAATGTGGAAGTGTAGGATTCAAAAATTCTACAATCGTTGTAATGATTTATTACAGGCAAAATGCGATAATGCCTGCTGTCTTCCATGATAGTCGAAAATAGGGATTTTAGTTTATTTTTTTCACCTTCCAAAACCTGCAGAAAATTTCCTTCCTGAAATAATAAGATCCCCGAAATATTGTCGCGGACATTATTCCTAACAGTGGTATCAAATATATTTTTGACTCCTGATTCGTCCAATTCATCAATTGCTTTGCTTATGTAACAAATGGTATGGCTCATTTAGGTTGGTTGTTACATCAAATTTACAAAAAGCAGTTTCATAATCGCTTTTAACGATCCAATTTTAGTCGCTATTTATAAATTTAGATTAAAAACCACGAATTTCAGAAAGAAAAAACCTCCGGTAATCAGCCGGAGGTCATTCATCAATCAAAAAACGAACAGTTATTTTTAACTGTTTGTTACTGTAATCTGGGAGTTTATCCCAAATAGGTCTTTAATATCTTGCTTCTAGAAGTATGTTTCAATCTTCTAATTGCTTTTTCTTTTATTTGTCGTACTCGCTCCCGGGTAAGATCGAAAGTTTCTCCTATTTCTTCAAGCGTCATAGGATGTTGATCACCTAAACCGAAATACAATCTAATCACATCGGCTTCACGAGGCGTTAGCGTTTCCAGAGCGCGTTCAATTTCGGTACGAAGTGATTCGTGCAACAAAGAACGATCCGGATTTGGGGATTCACCACTGCGCAATACATCGTAGAGATTAGAATCCTCTCCTTCTACCAATGGAGCATCCATAGAGACATGACGACCACTGTTTTTCATGGATTCCTTTACATCATTGATGGTCATATCCAATTCCTTGGCGATCTCTTCGGCAGATGGCGGACGTTCATGCGCCTGCTCTAGGAAAGCAAAGGTCTTATTGATCTTGTTGATGCTACCAATCTTGTTCAGTGGCAAGCGAACAATACGTGACTGCTCTGCCAATGCCTGTAGAATAGACTGACGAATCCACCAAACAGCGTAGGAAATAAATTTAAATCCGCGTGTTTCATCAAAACGCTGCGCTGCTTTAATTAACCCTAAATTTCCTTCATTAATAAGATCGGGTAGGGTTAACCCCTGATTTTGGTACTGCTTAGCTACCGAAACAACGAAACGCAAATTGGCTTTCGTCAATTTTTCCAAAGCACGTTGATCACCCGCTTTTATGCGTTGTGCCAACTCTACTTCTTCGTCTGCGGTAATTAAGTCAACTTTTCCAATCTCCTGAAGGTATTTGTCTAAAGAAGCAGTTTCTCTGTTCGTTACCTGCTTCGTAATTTTAAGTTGTCTCATTAAGGTGTGTCCTATTTACTAAGTTAAATGTGCTTGTGCATTTAGTTATACGTAAAAAGGTTGCAAATTGTTACAATTGGATTTTATTTTTTCTTCTATCTATCAACGAAATGTGTTTATAGCAAATGTTGATTGAAAGCAGTAATTACTCTATATGGAGCGCTGTTAGTCTCTGCGAATTAAACACTTAACTCCGGATATTCCCACCTATAAGGTGCAATTTCATAGTTCAATCTCCTAGACAATAAATGAGACAAATTTCTCATCCAACTTCTTAAAAACGATATCTCAACCCGGTATAAATACCCATGGAATACGTTTTTCCCTCAAAATTCAGGGCACGTACAGTGTTGATATGATATTTGTAGGTTGGTTTTACATCCAGAGATATTTTGTCTGAAAAATTATAATACAATCCTGCTCCAATATCAAGACTGATGTTTACCGGTGATAGATTACTTGCGCTGCCTAAGGATAGCCGGTTGCCGTCTGCATCTTCTGCAAAGACTTCGTCTTTCATTAAGGCATAAAAGGTCCCACCACCGTACACTTGAATCCCAAGGTCGCTGTTGCCAAAGACATAAGTGAGTTGGAGTGGCATTTCCAGATAGCGAATTTCCTGATAGAGGTTTACCGTATTCTCCGGACCTAAGAAAGAATCTAAGGCTGCCGGTTCTGTATCACTGAAATTCAATATCCGCAAACGCTCTGCTTCGTTAGCCGCCGGAATATCGTTAGTTGTATTACTGAAATTGGATAACAGGAAGCCATAACTCAACCTGAACCGCTCCAGGATCCTCCAATAGACTTCAATTCCGTACGATATACTGGTGCTGCCGTCTTTTGTAAATCCTGTAAATTCGTCATCAATGGCCGATCCGTCAGCCGCGATCCCAAAATATACCGGTGCGATTATAGGAGAAAGCCCCCAGCTCATCGAAAATGTCTCGGGCTCGGGGATGGAGTCCTTAACTTCTTGGTCTACGGACAAGCTGTCTTGTTTCGCTTTTCGAATGGCCTGGATACTATCGCGTTTTCGGCTTCGGATTTTCAAAATACTGTCTCTGGTCTCTGCCCGTTCGGTAGAATCCTGTTTCCGTTGCAATAATCGCTGCTCGTAGGCATTTCTTACACTATCAATGGTTTCCTGTCGTTTCGAATTCACCGTTTCTCCTGTGTCACTATTGTAATAGCCGAAACTGGTCACAGTATCGTTTGTCCTCTCGTTCACAACTTTACCCGAATCACTTATTTTTTCTGAAGGGTTTACAGGATTACTCGTTGTTTTCTTTATCTCAAGGTCACTGTCTGTGGCGTTTTCAGTGTTTTTATCGTTCTGACTGCTATTCTTGTTTACCGGCTTCGCTGTGACCCCTGTATTCTTAACGGCCTTATCGTTTGGCAATAAGTCGCTAGAGTTCTTACTGTTTTCAGATACAGAAAGATCGTTTGTTTTCTTTTCTGAAAGCTTCTCGGTGGTGCTTATAGTGTTATTCTCATTATTTTGTTGAGAATCATTAGCGGTATCCATATTCTCTAAGGTTTCTGTGTTGTTTTCTGTATTTTCTTCGGAAGTGATTCCCGATGTCGTTGTTGAGTGATTTTCGGTGTTATTCGAATCGCTTGTATCTTTAGTGTTTTCTACTGTAATTTTATTCTCTTCTGAAGTTGTCGTAACGGTTACTGATGGTACTTCCGGATCATTTTTAATATCACTGTTCCATGGATTCCATAAAAGTAGGAGTAATGCAATTCCGAAGCCTGCCCCACCAAGCCAGAAATACAGGAACCTTCTTTTTTTCCGTTCTTTTTTGTCCAGCGAATCGGAAATCCGTTCCCATAAGACCGAATTCGGTCTCTTTTCTGCACCCTCCAGCCTTTTTTGTAAAAGCTTTCCTATGTCTTCTTTTCGCTTCATGAGTTTTTAATTTTTGATTTTGGGGTGGTCATTGCCATGATCTTCTCTCTCAAAATGAGCTTGGCTCTGTGATAATTAGATTTTGATGTATTCTCACTAATTTCCAGTATCTGTGCAATTTCCCGGTGTTTATATCCATCCAATTGATGCAGGTTGAATACCAATCTGTATTGATCCGGTAACTCCTGAATTAATTTCAGGATCGTATCCAGAGGTAATTGAGTAAGTTCGTCTTCTACTTCAGTATCTTGTAACAGATCGTCATTAATTTCAATTGCCACCGGCTTTTTGGCTTTGTATTTATCGATGGCCTTAAAAATGGCAATTCGTTTCATCCAGCCTTCAAACGAACCTTCTCCGCGATATTTGCTAATGGTTTCAAAAATGGTAATAAACGAATCGTGCAGATTGTCTTCAGCTTCAACATCATTTCGGCTGTATTTTAGAGACATAAAATAGAGCGTGTCTTTATACCGACTAAAGAGCTCGCTTTGAGCGCTTCGGTCGTTCTTTTTACACTTTTTTATAAGCTCCTTCAGTTCCAAATAATCCTAATTGTTTTTCACTAATGATGGTTCTAGGTTAGTTGGCCGTGAAAAATAGCAATAACGGCGGAGATTTCGGCAATAATGACCACCGTTATTGCAGAACCAACATAACTGGTTCGATTCTTGCGTTTCAAAATGTCAATCACAAACCACAGCTTCTATAGTAAAAGCAAAGATGCTTACCAATTCTCCCGTATCCAGATCGGAAGCCCGTGGGTAGATCTCCTGCGGATTCGTGCTATTTATATAAGATGTAGATGAAACCGCATGTATTCCATCCATGGCATCCATTTCCGTTTCGTGGAATGTAATGCGTATGGCTTCACCTTCATTACTGTTGGCCGAAACTCCCAGACAATAGGTGTATTGCTGTAGGTTGAATTCGGCATAACCCGGACTGTTCTCCAATTCACATTCCTGATAGACCGCGGTAGAAAAACAAGGGAGGTCGCAATTTGTGGAAATTTCGTAGGTCCGATTGCCTTCGCTCAGGATCATAAGCGAATTGCTAAAATAATCCAGCTTCCAGTCAAAATTCCATTCCTCGCCAATTTCCGTGTCGTCTTGTATAAAGATGTTGAGGTGTAATTCTGTTTCAACAAAATAGGTGATCCAGGTTCCGAAGTAGACGTCATTCTCATAGTGATAATTCGCACTTCCATCCTGATTTAACACAAAAACAGAATTGTTATAGGGGTTGTCCGGATTGCCGGGATCGGTAACCTTCCAGATACAACGCGGAATAGACAAGGCAGCATTGCAATTTCCAAGAACCTCCTCCTGAATGCATTGATCTATACTTTCTTTAAGTTCATGGGTATTATTTATTTCTACCAGTTCACCGTTCAATAAGGTTCCGGTGATGGGAAAATTCAGACTAATAGATTGTCCTTGCTGCAAACCTTCTAATAAATCGCTAAACTGTGCATCATTGTGCATAGCAATAGCCTCCAAAAATTGTTGTTGCTCGTCGAAGATAAACAGCGTAAAGGAATAATTAAAGTCAATGCAGGTGATCTCATCCTCCGGGATACGTCCACTTATGTCAACGAGCAGTTCGTACAATTCAGAATTTACTTCTATATAATCGGTGTTGATATTGGCCTTCCCAACAGGCTCATCTTCACAACTAAAGCATAATAAGGCAATCAAGGGTAGGAAACTTAAAATGAACTTTTTCATAGCAATTTTTTTCTTTTACTTACCCTATAGTCTGAAGAATAAAAAAAGGTTGCGTAGATTTTTTTGTGAATCGTGAATCGTGCGTAGTGAAACCCAAGTACTAGTAATACTTCTTCGCTGGGATTCAAGATTCAAGGCTTCAATCTTAATGTTCGTACTTCCGGCTGCCAACTGCTAACTGCATTCTATTTTAAGCATACTCCTAACACCTGAATTATATGTATTATGGCATTCCTGCGATGCAGGCCGGGCTTTACGCTGTAGTTGTTGCGAGCGGCGACCGCCGCTCGCAACAAGCTGTCGCTGCAATCGCTAATGCGGACTTATACGCACAAAAAAAACCTCCCGATAAGGAGGTTTTTTTTAAATAAATTGAGGAGTACTTAGTCTCTCTTTTTATCGCGATTTCGGTTGTCTCTTCCGCGATTGTCTCTTCCACGATTATCATCTCTGCGTGGTGGACGTTCCTTAAAACCTTCTGGCTTTGGTAACAACGCTTTGCGCGATACCTTTTCCTTTCGGGTTCTTGGATCCAATCCAAAATACTTCACATCAAACACATCGCCCATATTAACAACATCGCTAACATTTTCGGTGCGTTCCCATGCCAGTTCCGACACGTGTAATAACACTTCATTTCCGGGCGCGTCAATATATTCAACCACGGCTCCAAAATCAAGCATTTTAATTACTTTAACTTCGTATACACTGCCAACTTCAGGCTTAAAGGTAATAGAATCAATCTTGGCTAATACCTTATCAATTCCGGCCTGATCTGTTCCAAGAATTTCAACAATTCCCTCTTCGGTTACAGGATCCTCGTTAATAACGATCGTAGTTTTGGTTTCTTTCTGCAATTCCTGAATTACTTTTCCTCCAGGTCCGATAAGGGCTCCAATATACTCGTTAGGGATCGTAGTAGTTACCATTTTAGGAGCGTGAGGTTTCACATCCGTATTAGGTGTTGCGATCGTATCGGTAAGTTTTTCCAATATGTGCAATCTTCCTGCCGATGCCTGCTTAAGCGCATTGACAAGAATTTCATAGCTAAGACCTTTTACTTTAATGTCCATTTGGCAGGCGGTAATTCCATCGGCCGTACCGGTTACCTTAAAGTCCATGTCCCCTAAATGATCCTCATCACCCAGTATATCTGATAAAACTGCGTATTTTCCTGAGTCTCCATCAGAGATCAATCCCATCGCAATACCCGAAACAGGCTTCTTTAACTGAACCCCTGCATCCATCAATGCCATGGTTCCGCTACATACGGTAGCCATCGAAGAGGAACCGTTAGATTCCAATACTTCGGCAACAACGCGTACGGTATACGGACAATCGGCCGGGATCATTCCTTTTAAGGCACGTTGGGCCAAGTTTCCGTGTCCGATCTCTCTTCGGGATGTACCACGAATAGGACGGGCTTCTCCGGTTGAGAAAGGAGGGAAGTTATAGTGCAAGTAGAACGTCTCTTCACCTTCAAAGGAAGGCATGTCGATCTGGTTAGCCTCTCTGGAAGTACCCAGTGTTACTGTTGCCAGCGCCTGAGTTTCCCCTCGTGTAAAGATGGCAGATCCGTGTGTTGATGGTAAATAATCCACCTCACACCAGATAGGTCTTATCTCGTCCGTTTTACGACCGTCTAATCGTGTCCCTTCATTAAGTGTAAGGTCGCGAATTGCAGCTTTTTCGGCTTTGTAATAATATTTTGAGATAAGATCGCCAAGATCTTCCAATTCCTCTTCAGAAAAAGTCGACTTTATCTCTTCTTTAATTTCTGAAAAGGCAGTGCTGCGTTCATGCTTTGCAGAACCTGCTTTTGCAATGGCATACACTTTATCATACGCCATGTCGTGAATTTTCTTGGCAAGGTCTTCATCTTCTCGTTCCGTCTCGTATTCACGTACTGCTTTTCTTCCGAAGGCTTCAGCCAGTCTTATTTGGGCTTCACATTGAACTTTAATATGATCGTGAGCAAACTTTATGGCTTCCACCATTTCCTCTTCGCTGATTTCCTTCATTTCCCCTTCTACCATCATCACAGAATCTGCCGAAGCACCGATCATCATATCGATGTCACTTTCCAGAAGCTGCGCGCGGGTTGGGTTTATTACAAATTTTCCGTCCACACGTCCTACTCTGGCTTCAGAGATGGCGCATTCAAAAGGAAAGTCTGATAGCTGGATAGCAGCCGAAGCAGCCAAGCCGGCCATAGCATCGGGCATTACATCATCGTCATGAGACATCAATTGGATCATTACCTGAGTTTCGGCATGATAATCTTTTGGAAAAAGAGGACGCAAAACGCGATCCACCAATCTCATAGTTAATACTTCCCCGTCACTGGGTCTGGCTTCTCTTTTAAAGAAACCACCGGGATAACGCCCCGAAGCTGCAAATTTTTCACGGTAATCTACCGTTAATGGAAGGAAATCAACATCGCTCTGCTTGTAGTTGGAAACTACCGTACACAGCAACATACATTTCCCCGATTGAACAACAACAGAACCATGCGCCTGTTTTGCCAGTTTTCCGGTTTCGATAGAAATTTCTCTACCGTCGCCAAGGTCAATAACCTCTTTAAATACTTTAGGTATCATTTTGTTTTTCATTATATACGCTTGCTTAGTTTTTAGGTAAGCCTATGCGTACAGTTAAAATTGGTCGTTGTTCGATGATCGAACAAAAGTTGTGTTGTTGTGGTGACCAATGAAAAACCTAAGGGTAGCTTTTCTGTAAGTATTCAGAAGAAAATCTCCTGAACAAATAATAAAAAATACGGGGGCAAAAAAGCCCCCGATATAAAAATTACTTACGTAATCCTAGTTCTTTAACTATAGCACGATATCTCAAGATATCCTTTTTCATAAGGTAATCTAACAGAGAACGACGCTTCCCTACTAGTTTTACAAGAGAACGCTCGGTGTTATAGTCTTTGTGATTTGACTTTAAATGCTTTGATAAATGATCGATGCGATAAGTGAATAACGCGATCTGTCCTTCGGCAGAACCGGTATCTGTCTTAGATTTTCCGTGTTTTGCGAAGATCTTTTCTTTTTCTTCTGGTGCTAAATACATGCCAATATTACTTAAATGATTTTTATGTACTGACTACCTCTTTGATAATCAAGCTGCAAAATTACAAAAAATTCCATAATAAATAGCAAGTACTGTTTCAAAAAAATAAGTAAAATATACTGAATCAAACTTTTTTGCGTTTTATAGGTCCTAGTTAGTATAAACAAAAACAAAACTTATGAAAACCATTATTAAGAAAACTGCCCTATTTTCTTTCCTGGCATTAACTTTTTTATTTATTGGATGTACTTCCAATGACGATTCATCACCCAACGAAGTAAATTTTTCAGCCGAAGATTCTCAACGTGCTGCTCAGGCAGATAACGTGGTTGAAGGTACCTTCTCCATCATGGAGAGCGGCTATGTGCAGGTAGAAGAAGAACCCGATAATGTAGTGAACTCTTTATTCCCGGCTTGTACCGTAATTACAATTCTTCCCAATGGAGACGGAGGTACCATTATCCTCGACTTTGGTGACGAATGTCAGTTAAACAACGGTAGTGTAGTTTCCGGAATGATCACTTTGGAATACGGTCCATTTACAGCGGGAACCAGAACCATCAACTATACTTTCGATGAATTTACCTATAACGGTAATGGCGTGGCCGGAGGAGGAGAGATCTTCCGTGAGATCGCAAATTCCAATGGGAATCCGCAATCTACAATCAACGAAGAAATTACGGTAAGTTTCCCCAATACTACGGTAACAGCGACCCGAAACGGACTACGAGTTGCAGAATGGGTAGAAGGAATTGGTACCGGAACCTGGTTGGATAATGTCTATCACATCACCGGTAACTGGGATACTGTATTTACCAATGGCTTCCAACGAAGCGGTGAAGTGACCGAAACATTAGTGCGAAAGCTCAATTGTCTTTATCTCGTGAGCGGAATGCTTGAAGTACAGCAAGAGGGATTAACTGCAGCAATAGACTGGGGTGAAGGGGAGTGCGATAATTTGGCGACCTTTATCTTTAACGGACAGGAGTACCCGATCATCCTCTAAATATCCTCTATTATAAAATAGAAAAAGCCGCTCCAGAGGAGCGGCTTTTTTGTTATGCGGTCTTTTCCCTAAGCGGTCTGTTTAATATGAGGTCCAAATAGAGATTTAGTTTGCGTTTTAGATCTTTACGATGCGTTATAAAGTCCAGGAATCCGTGATCCAGAACAAACTCGGCGGTTTGAAATCCATCAGGCAACTCCTTTCCTGTGGTGTCTCTTACTACTCTTGGTCCTGCAAATCCTATTAATGCCCCGGGTTCACTAATATTTATATCTCCCAGCATTGCGAAAGAAGCCGTGGTACCTCCCGTTGTTGGATCGGTACAAAGCGATATAAATGGTATTTTTGCTTTTGACAACTGTGCAAGTTTTGCGCTGGTTTTGGCCAACTGCATTAACGATAAGGCAGCTTCCATCATTCTCGCCCCACCGCTTTTTGATATAATGACAAATGGAATTTTTTTCTTTAGCGAATAATCTGCTGCGCGGGCGATCTTTTCACCAACAACACTACCCATAGAACCTCCAATAAAACTGAAATCCATACAGGCAACCACCAAATCCTCTCCCATAGATTTTCCAACCGCAGTGCGCACGGCATCCTTAAGTCCGGTTTTATCCTGAGCGTCCTTTAATCGATCGGTATATTTTTTATTGTCTACGAAGTTTAAGGGGTCTTTCGAGACCAGTCCCTTGTCTAACTCCTTGAACTTATTGTCGTCAAACAGAATTTCAAAGTATTCCTTACTGCCTATTCGTACGTGATAACCGTCTTCGGGACTCACATAAAAATTCTTTTCCAATTCTTCTGAATCGACGATCTTCCCGGTGGGTGATTTATACCACAGTCCTTTAGGAACATCCTTTTTTTCTTCAGTCGGGGTCTGAATCCCCTTTTTTGTTCTTTTAAACCAAGACATAGTTGTCGATGTATTTTATAATGTGTTTACGTTGTTAAGGTCTTCAAAAGCCTGTTCCAAACGTTTTTTAAATGTCATTTCTCCTTCACGAAGCCATTTTCGCGGATCATAATGTTTTTTGTTGGGGAGGTCACTTCCATCTGGATTCCCGATCTGGGTTCTAAGATACTCAATATTTTTGGTCATATAATCCCGAATGCCTTCCGTAAATGCAAATTGAAGGTCGGTATCAATATTCATTTTAACCACACCGTAGCCAATAGCTTCTCTTATTTCTTCAACTGTAGAGCCGCTTCCGCCGTGAAATACAAAATCGATTGGGTTGTGATCAGTATTAAATTTTTTCTGAACATATTCCTGAGAATTTTTCAGGATTACCGGAGTTAACTGTACGTTACCGGGCTTATATACACCGTGTACATTTCCGAAGGCAGCAGCAATAGTAAAACGATCGCTCACTTTTTTAAGTTCTTCGTAGGCATAAGCTACTTCTTCGGGTTGGGTGTATAACCGAGAAGAGTCTACATCCGAATTATCTACGCCATCTTCTTCACCTCCCGTAATACCCAGCTCGATCTCCAGGGTCATGCCCATTTTACTCATTCGCTCCAGATATTTTTTACAGATCTCAATATTCTCCTCTATAGGCTCTTCACTAAGGTCTAGCATGTGTGAACTGTACAATGGAATGCCGTTCTGTTTGAAAAATGCCTCACCGGCATCGAGCATGCCATCTACCCAAGGAAGCAAATTTTTAGCACAATGATCGGTATGAAGAATTACTGTAGCACCATAGGCCTTTGCCAATTCATGAATATGTTTTGCACCTGCAACAGCCCCTAGAACTGCAGCCTGCTGGTTGTCATTAGAAAGTCCTTTTCCGGCATTAAAATGTGCGCCACCATTAGAAAATTGAATGATCACAGGAGCATTTAGTCCCGACGCAGTTTCCAGAACGGTATTCACGCTATTCGATCCCACCACATTAACTGCCGGCATAGCGAATCCCTTCTGCTTGGCATAATTGTGAATTTTCTGAACTTCATCACCTGTTGCAACACCGGCTTTTATTGTATGACTCATAGATTTGGTAAATTTAAAATTGCTTTTGATCCCTTTTACTGAAGAATTTGTAGCTCATTGTTGAATCGATTTTCAAAAAGATTAAATGCCTAAAGAAATCCCTTCAGAATAAGAGCAAAAATAACAAATTTTAATGGTTTAGAAAGGATAGTTTATCCCGATGTTTAAGACAGAATTTGCCAGATTATATTGCTTAAACCATCGCGCTCCTTCCGGTAGAGCAGGATTGTAGGTTTTAAACCCAAGATCGAAGCGCAGCACAAAAAATCCGAAGTCATACCGTAATCCTAGTCCCGACGCTACTGCGATCTCTGTTAAGTCACCAATACCTTCAAACCGGGATGCCGGATCTTCTACATTATCGAAGATATTCCAAATGTTTCCTGCATCTACAAAGAAAGCCCCCTTAAAACCTCCTATAATGGTATAACGGTATTCTGCATTTAGAGCAATTTTAAAGTTTGCCTCATTGAACTCGTTCAGACTACCACTACTACCGGGTCCCAGATCATAGGCTCTCCAACCCCTGTTATCATTCGCTCCACCGGCAAAGTAACTTCGCGTAAAGGGAATGCTGTTGCTGTTGCCATAGGGTATTGCCATTCCTGCAAAGGCACGAATGGCAAAAATATTATTGTCGTTCAGTTCCCAGTGCTTTATATAATCCCCTTCCAGCTTTGCATACTGAGAAAACGCTACACCTAATGCAGTATAACGCCCATCGTCATTTTTTTCTAATCCGACTATACTGGAAATTCCAGATAGAAAATTTCCGGCTGTTTCTATTTTCCAACGCAATCTGGAAAAATTATTATCGAAGATATTATCCCGGGTGTCACGGGTCCAGGAAAAATTAGTGGCAAATATCAGGTTGTTTTCGGTAAGTCTGTCTTTTCGTTCATCGACATTGTTTAACGTGATGAGATTATCGCTTCCTGTTGTTATCGATGGGAATTCCCCGTTTTGTGCATCAGTGATAAAATTATCTGCCCCATTGGGGATATTTAAAAAGAGTTCATTGTCTTCGTTAATGGTATAATATTCGGGGTTTATACTGCCCGGGTCACTGGCTTCAACCTGTTGAGCAATTTCATTTAATATATTAAAGGAATTTTGATAGACATTGAAATAATTGTCGGTGTTCAGGTTTCGAACGTATTGTACATTAAAAAGGTCTAACTGATAGGTTTTGATCGTTGCGGGTTTCCATCGGTAACTGAAAATAGAACTAATGTTTTGCCTGTCGAGACCAATATTATTCTGAGCGTTAAATCCAACACTAATACTCGTAGAGGGAGACATGTATTTTTTAATGATACTGTCAGTGTTAATAGGGAACAGTATACTGGGAAACGATAGTTTTACATCACCGCCCACATCCGAAATATTGAAAAACTTACTCTCACTATCTGCTGCATCCTTAGAGGAACCAACACTACCCCGTCCCGAGATTTCCAATGTTTCCGCTCCTCTGAAAACATTTCGTATCAACAGCGTAGAACTGAATCCAATCCCGAACTGCTGTATGGTAGAAGTGTAGGCATCAAAGTCGACACCCAAGGTGTATTTTTTCCTCGGCGTTAATAAAACGGTGGCGATCAACCCTGTCCCTGTAGAATCTCTGGGATCTTCTACATAACTGATATTTGGATATCTGAAGATCCTCAAATCACTTATCTGATTATAGGTAAGTGTTCTGTCTATATCTTTAAATATTCTGTTTGGAGTTATCGAAATCGCATCTGTGATCGCTTTGGGACGGTATTTTAACGCATCGTAACTGTATAACTGATATCCCCTAAACGAAGCCGAATCTTTAAATTTCTCTCCACGGTTGGCAAAGGTATAATCGGTAACGATCTTAACTTCTGTGATGTTGTGAACTTTAAAGGGTTCGGTACGGGTGCTGTCTTCTTCAGTGATCTTACGATCGGGAATGATGTATGTAATATTTGCCTTATGTTCGGTATTTACGGTATCGGCATCAAACGAAATATAATCCTTTTCAAAGTAAAAAAGTCCCGAATTGCGGAATTGAATGGTCAATCGGTCTCTCTCATTCACAAAATCATTATTGGCAAATTGCTTTCCGGGAATGATAAACGATTTGTTCTTTGTTGCTCGGTACAAAGAATCCACCACCGGCGAACTGATCTTTTCGGCAATAGAATCAATAAAATAGGGTTGGTGCCTTTTTACAGTATACTCCACCGTACCCCGTTTTTCTTTTTTCTCATTTGGAACGATCTTGTATTCAGCTTCCGTATTAAACCACCCAAAACTCGAATAATAATCCTTTAAACGCTCTACCGATTTTTTAGTTTTTGCTTCATCGATAATCACCGGCGCGGTACCTGAATTTTTGATCCAATTATTTAAACCCACATAACTGTTACCCAGCTCCACAACCTGCTTTTTGGAAAGGAATTTGATAAGACGTTCTTCTCTGTTCGGCTTTTTATGTAACCATTTCTGAAAAGTAGAATCGGGTTTTGGATCGGCTAGGTTGTAAATATGAATCCCTATAGGTATGCCTAAGACCTTCGAATTTGGCTTCTGATATAACTGGCTGTACACCTTGGAGTCCTTAATGTTTTCTTCGTCAACCGAAATGGTATTATCGGTGAGTAACAATTCGTTCTCTCCAACCCGCTTCACTGCGTTACAAGAATAGAGAAATAACGCCATTCCTAAAATAAGTGATATTTTTGTGAGGGGTTTAATCAATCGCACAGCTTTACTTTATTTCAAAAATACTATAATTTGCTTAGTAAAAGTCAAATAAAATTAATAACGGGTCTAGGTCAAAAAAAGTACCGGGATCAAAGTCAACTTTTTATTGCTGAAGGCCCTAAAGTGATTGCCGAATTACTTGATTCGGGAATGCAACTACACACTTTGTATACTACAGATCCCTCTCTTTTTTCTGTTGAAGTGCAACAACTAAATGAAGCGGAACTCAAGAAAATAAGCTTTTTAAAAACCCCGAATACCGCTTTGGCGGTTTTTCATATTCCGAAGCCAAAACCTATTGCTAATTCGGGCTTAACACTGGCTTTAGACTCGGTAAGGGACCCCGGAAATCTGGGGACCATCATTCGGTTATGCGATTGGTTTAATATTTCCAGGGTATTGTGTTCAACCGATACAGCCGATTGTTACAACCCAAAAGTTATACAGGCAACCATGGGTTCCATTGCAAGGGTTGAAGTGCATTATACAGATCTCTCACACGTACTTATTGAAAGTGAACAACCTCTGTACGGAGCCTGTATGGAAGGAGAAAATGTTTACGCAACATCACTTCATGAAAATGCAATTCTGGTAATGGGTAACGAAGCCCATGGAATTTCGGAAGAGATCCTCAGGTTACTGAACAAAAAAATAACCATCCCGCAGTTTGGTCCTGAACAAAAGACGGAAAGTCTTAATGTAGCGACGGCCACGGCAATTCTGTTAAGCGAATTCCGGCGTTCTACTGAAAGGTAAAATTCACGAAGATTCCCCGTGTTTTCATGCTGCTAATGTTTCCGGTCCACGGACTGTTGGGATCGTCATCGGGAACTAACTCATCGGTCGAGGCGAATACCCCGCGAATCGACGGAGTGAATTTGAAATAGTAGAGGTAAAAATCGATTCCGAAACCAAGCTCGTAATAACTTGTTCCTTTGGTCATTCTGAACTGCCCCTGGAAATTATCCTCGGGATTATCCTGGTTGCTCGAAAGATTGAAGGATTGAGATACCCCCACCACAATAAACGGTTTAATATTATTTAACCGCTTAGTGGAAAGTTTTACCAAAAGTGGAACGTGTATATAGGCTGCTTTTACTTCTCTTAATATATCCTTTTCTTCCTCAAAGCCCGGAAACCTCAAATTTCTTTGCGCAAAATATAAACCGGGTTCCAAACGTAGATTTACATAATTGTTCACACGCATATCACCGATAAGACCTACGTTAAATCCCGACTGTGAATCCACGATGATATCGGTGTCCATATCGGTAATCTGGTCGTTGTATTCAATTTTAAAATCATAGCTGTTAAAGCCCAAAAAGTAACCCCAGGTTAGAAATCGTTGGTCAAACGTCTCAAGATTAGCCAGTCGCTCTCTACTAAATAATTGAGCCTGAGCAGATTGAGTCAGAAGTACAACAGTGAGTATGAACAGTAATTTCTTCATAGTTATTTAGTAGCGCTATAAATGGTAGCTACACCAAAAGTTTGTGGTTTATTTTTCACCTCTATAAACCCGTTTTTCCTTAAAATATTGTTGAGCGCTTCTCCATGGGGAAAAACCGAAGCACTTTCACATAAATAGCGGTATGCTACCTTATCTTTTGAAAAGATCTTACCAATAAGGGGCAGTATTCGTTTGGTGTACACTGAATAGCCCTGCTTAAAAGGTGTCTTTGCCGGAACAGAAGTTTCTAAAATAACGAAGCGTCCGCCGGGTTTCAGGACTCTGTAAATTTCTGAAAGACCTTTGTCAAGATCCTCGAAGTTTCGTATGCCGAAAGAAACAGTAACCGCATCGAAAGTGCCGTCGGGAAAAGGCAAGGCTTCACTGTCTCCCTTTGTAAATGACAAAGTACCTTCGAGAGCTGTTCCTTTTATTTTTTTCCTGGCGACTTCAAGCATTCCCTCCGAAAGATCCAGTCCAACGATTTTGGAAGCATTCGATCTTTGGGCAAATTTTATGGCAAGATCACCTGTACCAGTGGCGATATCAAGAATACTGTCGGGATGGCTTGCCAACACCATTCTAATTACCTTTTTTCTCCACCGGGTATCTATTCCGAAGGAAATAACTCGGTTAAGTCCGTCGTAATTCCCCGAAATAGTATCGAACATCTGCTCAACCTGTTTTTTCTTGTTGAGTTCTGAATCCTTATATGGTTTTATCTTTTTGTCCAATTCCCAAAGCTTTATTTAGCCGGCTGCAAATCTACATACTTTTTTATACATAACGATTGTAGTAACAGGCAATTTGATAGGTCGTCTTTTCTGGAAGAGTGTCGCGAAATTCATTTTCATCGACGCTACATAAGTTCTATTAAATTCAATACCTTTGCATAACTTATTTGGGTATTTTTTATGAAGATCATTATTGCCGGTGCCGGCGAAGTAGGATTTCATCTCGCAAAACTTCTTTCATTCGAGTCGCAAGACATCACCCTTATTGACACTAACAGAGATTCACTGGCTTATGCCGATACACATCTCGATATACGTGTGGTAAGAGGGGATGCTACATCAATTGCGGTACTAAAGGATTCAAAGGTAGATGGAACCGATCTGGTAATTGGAGTAACGTCCAGTGAAACCACAAACATTACGGTTTGTGTACTCGCCAAACAACTGGGTGCCAAACGAACCATTGCCCGAATCTCAAATACCGAATTCCTCGATAATAAGGAGATGGTAGGCTTTACCAAATTTGGAATTGACGAACTTATTTCTCCCGAAGCCCTTGCGGCAAACGAAATAGAATTACTTCTTAATCAAAGTGCGTTTAACGACACCTATGAATTTGATGATGGGGCGCTGACTATGATAGGGCTGTATCTTTCAAGAACTGCTGCTTTCGTAGGAAAGACCTTAAAGGAGATAGGACAAAAGTACCCCGAACTCAAGTGCGTTCCCATTGCCATTCAGCGTTACGGGACGCAATACACCCTTATCCCCAGAGGAGATACTAAATTTAAAGAAGGCGATCAGGTATATTTCACGACCAATGCCGAAGGTGTGGATCAGATCTATAAACTTTCAGGAAAAGTAAGGGAAGAGATCAAAAATGTAATGATACTAGGCGGTAGTAAAATCGGGTATAAAACGGCCCGAGATCTGTGCAAGGCAAACTTCAGAGTAAAACTCATAGAAAGTGAAAAGGAAAAGGCTTTCGAACTGGCAGACGACCTTCCAAATTGTCTGGTGATCAATGGAGACGGTCGAAATGTCGAGTTACTTCAGGAAGAGGCCATCCACGATATGGATGCCTTTATTTCGGTAACCGGAAACAGCGAGATCAATATCATGTCTTGCTTAGTTGCCAAGTCGAAAGGCGTGCGCAAAACCATTGCGCTGGTAGAAAATATGGACTACTTTCAATTATCACATTCTATCGGTATCGACACTTTGATCAATAAAAAGCTTCTAGCTGCGAACAATATCTTCCGCTATGTAAGAAAAGGAGAGGTAGTCGCTATGACCAAGCTCAACAATATGAATGCCGAACTGCTCGAATTTCTGGTGTCATCCAATTCTGAAGTATGTGATCAATATGTAAGGAATATCAACTTTCCTCGTTCTGCTGTTATTGGAGGCGTTATACGTGACGGAGAAGGCCTTATTGCTTTAGGAGACTTCAAAATTAAAAATGGCGATAGAGTCGTCGTATGTTGTCTTCCCCAATCCATAAAAAAAGTTGAAAAACTATTTGTGTAATGCGCTCATTCACAAAGATAAATTATAAGATCATTCTTCACCTCATGGGACTGTTGTTTGTGGTAAACGGCGGTTTTATCGTATTGGCCTCTCTTGTTAGTTTTATCTATAAAGACGGGGTAGCCTGGGAAATGCTTCAGTCGGCTGCGGTGGTTTTCATCTGCGGTGTAGTCCTAATGTTTATCACGAGAAATCACCGAAAGGAAATTCAGAAAAGAGAAGGATATATTATAGTGACCTTTGGCTGGATCTGTATGTCGCTGGCAGGGACGCTGCCCTATATTTTTACGGGGGCCATTCCTAATTTTACCAATGCTTTTTTTGAAACCATGAGTGGTTATACCACTACGGGAGCATCTATTGTTACTGAAATTGAACAACTTCCCGAAGGTATCCTTATTTGGAGAAGCATCACGCACTGGATAGGAGGAATGGGAATCATTGTTCTGGCGATCGCCATCTTACCGCTTCTCGGTATTGGAGGGATGCAGCTTTTTGCTGCCGAAGCACCCGGTCCGGGCGGTGATAAACTTCATCCGCGAATCACCGATACTGCGAAGAGATTGTGGATCATTTATGTAGGATATACCGTGGCCGAAACCATTTTGCTTAAGATCGCCGGTATGAGCTTTTTTGATGCTATAAATCATAGTTTAAGTACCTTGAGCACCGGAGGTTTTTCTACCAAGAATAACAGTGTGGCATACTGGAATGCACAACCTGTTATACAATACATTATCATGGTATTCATGTTTCTGGCAGGAACGAATTTTGTATTGAGCTATTTTGCTTTTAAGACCAAATTCAGTAAGATCTTCAGAGATGAAGAGTTTAAATCTTACCTGTTTTTAATTGTCGGGTTATCAATTCTTGCTGCAGGTCTTATCTATTTTAAAGGGGATATTACCGATTCAACCATTGCTCACCCCATGGTTTGGGGAGAACTTGAAAGCGCTATAAGGCATGGCCTGTTTCAGGTTTTAGCTATCGTAACCACTACGGGATTTGCTACTGCCGATTATACGGTTTGGGCCCCCATTTTAACCATTTTTTTCTTCGGTCTCATGTTTCTTGGAGGATCATCGGGTTCAACGGCAGGTGGTATTAAGATCGTAAGACACCTTATCATGATCAAGAACGGCGTATTGGAGTTTAAGCGTACGCTGCACCCCAATGCGATCCTTCCGGTACGTTATAATAACAAAGCAATCGGACAGCCCATTGTTTTTAATATACTGGGCTTTTTTATACTGTATATGCTGTCATTTATTGTAGGTGTGCTGGTATTTTCCTGGTTGGGACTGGATTTTAAAACTGCCCTTGGAGGTGCGGCTTCAACACTGGGGAATGTAGGTCCGGCACTTGGAGACCTTGGACCCACTCACAATTATGGATATTTGCCCGATGCAGCTAAATGGTGGTCTACTTTTTTGATGTTGATAGGCCGACTCGAATTATTTACCGTGTTGATATTGTTAACACCGTTCTTCTGGAGAAACAGGTAATCTATAGCCTAACCGAAATTTTTGAAGCCAGTTGTTTTGCTCTATGGGTAACTTCGGAAACGTTTCCGTCTAAGGAATCGTAAGTGACCACGACGCCCATGCGTCGGTAGGGTCGGGAAGTGGGTTTACCGAATATTCTGAAATCACATTTCGGTGCTGCTGAAATATCTTCCAGGCCTTCAAAGGTCGGATTCTCTGAATTACCCGATGCTAGAATAACAGCACTGGCACCTATTCTTTCCAAGGTAATTTCAGAAATAGGTAATCCTAATACGGCACGCAAATGCAATTCAAATTCATTGAAATTCTGAGTTTTCGCCAGCGTTACCATACCCGTATCGTGAGGTCTGGGAGATAATTCGGAGAAATAAACGCCTTCTTCCCCAACAAAGAATTCAACACCCCATATCCCGGCGCCACCCAATGCTTCGGTCACCTTATCGGCCATCTCCCGCGCTGTTTTTAAATGATGTTTCTCCATAGTGGCCGGTTGCCAGCTTTCCATATAATCTCCGCGCTCCTGACGATGACCTATAGGAGGGCAAAAAAGAGTTTTTCCGTTGCGTTGAGTAACGGTAAGCAAGGTGATCTCGTAATCGAAATTTATAAAAGACTCTACGATCACTTCGGCAACATCACCCCGGGAACCTTCCTGCGAATAATTCCATGCTTTTTCTATGTCATCTTCGGTTTTAATTGTGCTCTGTCCTTTACCACTGGACGACATAAGCGGTTTTACCACACAGGGCATCCCAACTTCCGAAACGGCCATTTTAAGACTTTCTGCCGAAGTGGCATATCGGTAATCTGCGGTTTTTAAGCCGAGTTCCTTGGCAGCCAGATCGCGAATTTCCTTTCGGTTCATGGTAAAATTGGCAGCTTTCGCTGAAGGAATTACCGTATAACCTTGCTTTTCGTAGTCATAGAAGCGTTCTGTTCGAATAGCTTCAATTTCCGGGACGATAAAATCGGGTTTGTGTTTTTCTACCAGTGCATCCAGTGCTTCACCATCAAGCATATTGATTACTTCACATGCGTCGGAAACCTGCATAGCCGGAGCATGTTCATAGCTGTCTACGGCAATCACGGTTTGCGCCAATCGCTGCGCAGCGATAGTAAATTCCTTTCCCAGTTCACCGCTTCCCAATAATAATATTTTTGCCATTTACTGTGGATTTAAGAGTTTGTAGAGAATTCCAGATTCTTCTTCTTGATGAAAAATTTAATAAAAAGGATCATACATACAGGTGCCAACATGAGTATCATCATGTTTAAGAATTGATTTTGCTCAACAAGTTGATCTTGAGTTTTCAGCACAAAACCTATCTCACCCAACGGACCATTCGAAAATATCGAATTAAAGGTATAATTCCAACCCAAATGTAGTGCGATCGGGACTAGAATTGTTTCAGATCTCGCATAGGCCCATGCCCATGCCAAACCCATTAATCCGGTACCAATAAATACAATTATCATGGCCATTATATTTCCGAAGACACCAAAAGAGAACCAATGATAGACGCCAAAAGCAACTGCTGAAAGTATGACAGCATATTTCCATCCCAGTCGTTTTATAAGGATGAACAAAATCGCACCTCTAAAAATCAATTCTTCAAATAAGACCGATTTGATGTCCCACCAAAATGCGTTCAAAAGACCTTCAGTAGAAAACCCTTCTGATAGGATCCATTCAGCTTTGTTGATCTCTGATCTCACAAACTGAAAAGCAACACAGATCATAACGGCGAACAAAAAACTAATGATAGCCGGGAAAGCACGATTCTTATTAGGAACTATTCCGAGTGCTAATAGGTTTCTCTTTTGAAAAAAAAAGAGTAAGACCCAAGAGACAATAAGAATGACAGTAATACCAATCATTCTATGCTTCTGTAGAGCTGAGGGTTTCTTTGATGCGTTTCATAGCCTCTTTGATCTCATCCTCGGAAGCGGCATAAGAGATTCGAATACAATTTGGATCCCCGAAAGCTTCTCCGGTTACTGTTGCGACATTGGCTTCTTCTAGAAGGAACAGAGAAAAATCGGATGCCGTATTGATATGCTTTCCGTTTAGTGTTTTTCCGAAGTAATACGAAATATCCGGAAAAACGTAGAACGCACCCTCGGGTTCGTTGGTTTTAAAATGAGGTATTTCAGAAAGCAGTTCTAGGATCATTGCTCTTCTCTTTTTAAACGCATCCACCATATATTTAATTTTCTCCGGCGGATGTATAAGCGCTGTGATGGTAGCTCGCTGTGCAATACAGTTAGCACCACTTGTTACCTGACCCTGCATCTTGTTACAGGCACGTGCTATATATTCGGGACCTCCAATATACCCTATCCTCCAACCGGTCATTGCATAGGCTTTGGACACCCCGTTTACTGTAACGGTTCGGTCATACATATCCTCAAATTGAGCCATAGAAGCATGCTCACCGGTAAAATTAATATGTTCGTAGATCTCATCGCTAACCACAATGATGTTGGGGTATTTCACCAAAACATCGGCCAGGGCCCGTAATTCTTTTTTGCTATACACAGATCCACTGGGATTACAAGGGGAACTGTAAATGATCATTTTCGACTTCGGGGTGATAGCAGCTTCTAGTGCCTCTGGTGTTATCTTAAAGTCGGTATCGATCGAAGATTTTATTTCCACCGGAATTCCACCGGCTACTTTACAAATATCGCTGTAGCTTACCCAATACGGAGCCGGTAACAATACTTCATCGCCTTCATTCAGCAATACCTGAGCCAGATTTGCCAATGATTGCTTGGCACCTGTCGATACCACAATCTGGGCCGGAGTATAGGTAAGTCCGTTATCTCTTTTAAATTTAGTAATGATAGCCTGTTTCAGGTCTCCATAACCGTCTACGGGAGTGTACGAATGAAAGTTATCTTTCACTGCCTGAATGGCTGCGTCTTTCACAAATTCAGGGACCGTAAAATCGGGTTCTCCAAGGCTTAAACCGATAATATCTTTTCCTGCTTCCTGAAGTTCACGTGTTTTAGCTGCCATGGCAAGAGTCGCTGATGTAGCCATTTCATTTACACGCTTCGAAAGTTTTGGGTTCATGGGTAAAATTTTGTGTAAAAATACTATTTATAACAACTTATTGGGCCATTGTGGATAAAAAGTAATATTTGTTTTATCTTCATTACGCTAACCAATATTTATATAGGAATGAACGACGAATTTATAATTAAAGAGCTTCTGGATAGGATCGTAAACCTAAAGAAGCGAATCGACCGGTTGTTCTTTCTATTGATCACTGCAATAATCTTTGCGATCGCAAACCTGAAAGACTTTAAGGATATTGATATTGGTGGGATCATTATTTCAGACGACACGAAATATCATTTAATAATGTGGGTTATCCTATCGGTTCTATTTGGAATGATAGGGGCACATCTTATTGATTATGTCACTAAACGGAGTGAGCTGGATAAATTACTAAATACGCATTCAAACGAAAATGGAAGAGACTCTGTAACGTCGCGACAGTTAATTCCGGGATCTTTCTTTGAGTTTATTTATATGCTAAAACCAAAAAGTGAACGCTTGAGATATGTTTCAATTTACGGTCTGTTATGTTGTCTGTTTTTTGGACATTTCTTTGGTCTTCGACATCTCTACATTGCATTAGAGGATTACAGCTCGATAGGAGTCGTAGCAGTTATCGTTTCATTGTCTATGTATTTACTTCATTATGTTGTTTTTATAAAATCGATTAAAAAGGCAAAAAACGATCTGGGTAATTTATTATTAAAGCATCTCCTTATAAGTGCCGGTCTAACAGTCCTAATATTGTTACTAACAAATTTTATAGATCCTATACTGTAATGATCTTGATCGTTGGAGTCATTTCGGTAGCCGTGGTCCTGCTGATTTATTTTTGGAAACATCCCATTTTTTATACACTGAAATATTTTCCGGCAACCAATGATGATTATAAAAAGATCAGGGTCCGAAAACTCCTTCCGGGGGATGCTTGTTTTACCTTCGGAAAAGATCCTGATCCTGCCTTTCCCTCCCTAGAATTTCAATATGACGGAGAAAAAATAGCTATTTCTGACTTTCTAAAAAAAACAGACACCGAAGTTTTCTTAATGATAAAGAACGACCATGTGCTTTACGAATTTTACGACAGGGGATGTAATGAAACATCACCCCTTATGATCTGGTCTGTGACCAAGGTGTTTTTAAGTACTCTTACGGCACTGGCTGTCAAACAGGGCAAGTTGAAAAGTACTCATGAAAGCGTAGTCGATCATCTACCTGAAATGAAAGGAAAACTAGACGAAAAGCTGCAAATCGGGCAGTTGCTGGATATGACTTCGGGAGTAAATTATTCTACACGCCTTTATGATTTCACACCTTATCTTGAGGTTCACTATGGTAACGATTTGGAAGGGTTTGTAAAAAGTGCCCGCTCTGTATTACCTCCGGGGGAAAAGTTCAGATATTCACAAATTGATGCCATATTATTAACCAAGGTGTTGCGGCAGTCTTTTGGTGGAAATCTCATTGAGCCGATGCAGTTACTTTGGGATAAATTGGGAATGGAATATCCAGCGTATCTGGCTGTAGATGGTACTGCTTCAGAGGTAGAAAGAATGGCATCGGGATTATTTGCCACGGCGATTGATGTAGCCAAACTGGGAAAGCTGTATCTCGATGATGGAAAAATTAATTCAGAAGAATTCATTGAAAAGCAATGGGTGGAAGATTCACTCCAGAATGACACCGGGAATAATAAGCATATGACAAACTTTTGGAGACATTCCACCAAAAGAAACAGGAAATTCAATGATGCTTACGCTGTTGGAGCCAACGGAAACAAGATGATGTATCTGGTTCCCGAACATAACATTATGATCCTGCGCTTCGGAAAGGGAATGTCGAAGCAGGGATTTAAAAATGCCGCCAAAAGTATCGTAGAATCCTATTTGTACAAGCGGTGAAACTCTCTGAAGGAGATCATACGCTGTTGATTCTCATCCCATAATTTGTGCGAGATCATTTTTAGACTTTCAAAAAATGTTATGGTAGTCGTGTACTGCGTGAGTATTGGGTTTTCTACAAGGCAGGCCTTGAGATTATAATTAGGAATGATACTGCTTAGATGGTGAATATGATGAATCCCAATATTTCCGGTAAACCACTCAAAGAATTTCGGTAACTTATAATAACTGCTCCCTTTTACTGCAGACAATAGGAAGTTCCAGTCATCACTCCACTTTTTATAGGTCTCTTCATGTTGATGCTGAATGTAGAAAAACCAGAAAGCAATGATTCCGAAGAGAAAAAGAATATAAAACTGGATCAATAGGAAAGTACCCCATCCAATGAGGAAACCGGCCGCAAGATAACAGGGAATGATCACGCTATTATCCTTTAATATCATTAAATAGGTTTTGCGTTTATTTTCAAATTTAAGCAACGGGAATTTCGTGGTCACAATAAAATAATAAACCGGTGAGATCACAAAGGTTATTAAAGGCATTCTAAAGACTCTGTATTTTAATTTACCCCACCAATTCGAATTTTTATATTCATCCACTGTTAGTGTTGGCAAATCCCCAACGGTACGGTGCTCCGGCTCCAAAACGCCGGTATGACAATGATGAAAATTGTGTGTTTTAGCCCAGTATTTGAAGGGTAGAAAACTAAATACGCTACAGATATAGCCAAAGAGATCGTTCTTTTTTCTAGATTTAAAAAAAGACTGGTGACCGCAATCATGTTGTATAATGAATATCCTTACCAGGAATAATGCATTGATCGCTCCCAGGGCCAAGACAATATAAATAGATACATCGATCATAAAATACATAAGTACCCAGATAGCTAGAAATGGTAATATGGAAGTCAGGATCTGCAACACTGCTTTTTTAGTGCTTTTCTGTTTGTACTTGCTGGTGATCTTTCGCCAGTTCTTCAACTTTTCAGAGATCTCTTTTTCGATACTAAGGTGATTCATATAAGGGGATTATAAACAAAAATAACTCAGAATTACGTTAACTAATTAAATATCTGAGGGAAACGGCTAAAATAAGCATCTCTTCTTACAAAAGACAATTCCAAATCATAAAATTATTAAAGAAATCCTACTTTTGCCGTTAATAACTCACTATGGACATCCTGCTAAAATATTTTCCCGAGCTTTCTGAAATTCAGGTACATCAGTTCAAAATGCTTGCATCGCTTTATAAAGACTGGAACCTTAAGATCAATGTGGTCTCCCGAAAGGACATCGACGAACTTTATCTTCGGCATGTCCTGCACTCTCTTGGTATCGCAAAAGTTCAGCCATTTCTGCCTAACAGCCGTATTCTGGATGTAGGCACAGGTGGTGGCTTTCCGGGCATTCCGCTAGCGATATTGTATCCAGAAACTCAGTTTCACCTCGTAGATAGTATTGGGAAAAAGATAAAGGTGGTAGAAGAGGTTTCCGGAGGTCTCGAACTTTCTAACGTGCAAATCACAAATGCCAGAGTTGAGACAGTTTCCGGGCAATACGACTTTATTGTGAGCCGTGCCGTAGCACAAATGGAGACCTTTGTGCGTTGGATAAAGGACAGAGTTGCCAAAAAAAGCAGGCATGAACTCAAAAACGGAATTTTGTATTTAAAAGGAGGGGACCTTAGCGAAGAGTTGGCCCCATTTCCCAAAGCACATATTTATCCGTTAACCGATTTCTTTGATGAAGCCTTCTACGAAACCAAGAGCGTGGTTCATCTTCCATTAAAATTTAAGGGGTAATATGTTGCTGAAACCATTGTAAAGCAATGATAGTCTTTGCGTCAATAATTGTATTCTGAAGGCGTGACTCAATGTCTTCTACGGGAAGTTCTACAATTTTAATATCTTCTTTTTCATCTTGTTTACCTCCACCTGAAGCAATTTTATTTTTAGAAGTTACTTCGGCATAAAATAGGAAGCAGCGTTCGGTACATCCACCGGGTGATACATAAAAATGAAACAACTGCCGTGGTTGATGCAATTCATATCCTGTTTCTTCAATGCTTTCTCGTTTAACACATTCAAGAGGACACTCGCCCTCTTCAATGGAGCCTGCAGGAATTTCAAGCATCCACCCCACATCATGCCGGGTTGAAGGATAACGGAACTGCTTAGTGAGCAACACCGAACGCGAGTCTGTATCGAAAAGTAACAGTGCTACCGAATCTCCCCGGTGAAAAGCAAGCCTTTTGGTTTCGAACTGTTTACCGTCGAACGTGTCGTAGGAAACTTCAGCCTTTAACATTTGGTAGTGATCATTAAAGACCACCTTTTCATTTTTAATCTTGTACTTCATAGCATTAAGATAAAAAAAAAGCACCTACAATGGCAGGTGCTTTTCAGTAATTTAAGATATAAGCTATCCTAAGAACGGATATCTGTAATCGGTAGGGGTAACAAAGGTTTCCTTTACCATTCGAGGTGACACCCAGCGGTAAAGATTTAGCTTGCTTCCTGCTTTGTCGTTGGTTCCACTGGCTCTTGCTCCACCAAACGGTTGTTGTCCAACCACGGCACCGGTAGGTTTATCGTTAATGTAAAAGTTTCCGGCGGCATTTTCCAGAATACGAACAGCAGTCTCCAGCGCATATCGGTCTTCACTAAAAACAGCTCCCGTAAGCGCGTACTCTCCGGTCTCATCCACCAAATGAAGTGTTTTCTCCCAATCCTTGTCTTCGAAAACATATATTGTCACTACAGGTCCGAAAAGTTCGGTGCACATAGTGGTGTAATTGGGATCTGTTGTAAGAATCACCGTTGGCTCAATAAAATAACCTTCTTTCTTATCGTAACCGCCTCCGGCTATGATCTTTGCTTTTTTATCCTTTTTTGCCTTATCGATGTATTTTTTAAGCTTGTCGAAAGACCCCTCATGGATCACCGCTGTTATAAAATTATTCATGTCCTCCGGAGAGCCCATTTTAAAGGATTTCATATCGGCAAGTAAATGTTTTTCTACTCTTGCCCAGATACTCTTCGAAATATAACATCTACTGGCAGCACTACACTTTTGACCCTGAAATTCGAACGCTCCGCGCGCAATTGCCGTAGCGACCTGCTTTGGGTTGGCTGTTTTGTGAGCGACAATAAAGTCTTTTCCACCGGTTTCCCCCACGATTCGCGGGTAAGTTTTATACTTATGAATGTTATTTCCAATTTTCTGCCAGATATCCTTGAAAACATGAGTGGATCCAGTAAAGTGTATGCCACTGAAATCGGGACTTGCCAGAACTGTATCTGTGATCATCACCGGATCTCCCATCACCATATTGATCACTCCGGCAGGTACGCCGGCTTCCTTAAAGATATCCATGATGACTTTTGCAGAGTACATCTGACTGTCACTGGGTTTCCACACAACTACATTACCCATCAAGGCTGCACTGGCAGGTAAATTTGCTGCGATAGCCGTAAAGTTGAAGGGAGTAATGGCATATACAAATCCTTCCAGCGGACGATATTCCAACCTGTTCCATGCGCCCGAAGTCGATTCGGGTTGTTCATGATAGATCTCTGTCATATACTGCACATTGAACCTCAGGAAATCTATTAACTCACAGGCTGCGTCAATTTCTGCTTGATAGATATTCTTGGATTGGCCCAACATCGTCGCAGCATTTATTTTAGCGCGATAGGGTCCGGCAATTAATTCGGCAGCACGTAAAAAGATAGCAGCACGCTGTTCCCATGGAGTGGCAGCCCAATCTTTACGGGCTTTTAAAGCTGTGTCTATCGCTTCAGTTATATGCTTTTTCTTCGCTTTGTGATAGGTGCCCAGCACATGTTGATGATCGTGTGGAGGAACCATATTTGAAGTATCACCCGTCTTTACATTTTTTCCGTTAATAAACAAAGGCACATCCACCGTGCTATTGTACATCTTTTTATAGGTAGCTAAAACCTCTTCACGTTCGGGAGAGCCGGGAGCATAGTCCTTAACCGGTTCGTTTACTGCAATTGGTACTTCAAAAAATCCTTTTCCCATGGGAATTATAGTTTTAAAATTACTGTTTATTGAATGGGTGCAAAGGTACAAAATTATGAAGTAGATACTAAGTTATACCATTGTTAAGTTGTAAAGTTCATTTTGTACTATTTCAAGATTACTTCATACCTTCGTATGTCAATAATCTGACTAATGTGTACGCTCACTTTTATTCCTAAATCCCGGGATCGTTTTATCTTAACCTCCAACAGGGACGAAGCACCCGGTCGTGAAACTCTGGTGCCGGCACATTATGAACACCACGAATCGACGCTCCTCTATCCCAAAGATACATTGGCAGGAGGAACCTGGATTGGTCTAAGCAGCAAACAACGGCTTATCTGTTTGCTAAACGGGGGTTTTACGCCACATGAACGACATAATAATTATAGAATGAGTCGCGGTATTATAGTTACCGACCTGTTAACTTCGGAAGACATTGAAGCCGGTATTCGGGATTATGATCTAATGGGAATTGAACCATTTACGCTTGTCGTTGTCGACTGGAACAATGATCTGAAATTATACGAATTGGTTTGGGACGGGCTTCGCAGTCATTTTTCTGAAAAAGCTCGCTCCCCGCATATCTGGTCTTCCTCTTTATTGTATTCTGAAACTGCAAAAAGAAAGAGAGAACTATGGTTTTCTTCATTTCTGATGGAACATTTAAATCCGACAGAGAACGAAATACTTCACTTTCACAAAACCGCCGGGGAAGGAAATATTGAAACAGACGTCATTATGGATCGTGGCTTCGTAAGGACCAAGAGTATTACTCAGATAGTCAAGGAATCGAAGGTCGTTATGCGATACGAGGATCTTCAGTCGGGCGTGGTTACAAAGTCTGTCTTATAAATTCAGACTTCACTGGGAAGCATTCCGAAGGTATCCTTATAACTTTTCGAAAAATAAGAGAGGTTAGAATAACCTACTTCGTAGGCAATTTCAGATACCGAGGCACTTTTCTGCTCGAGCATTTCCTTGGCGCGTATCAACCTGAATTCCCGTATCATCTGGTTGGGAGATTTGCCCAACAAGGATTTCAATTTTCGGTTTAATTGGGACCTGCTAAAACCAATGGCGCTGCTAAGGTCTTCCACACTGTAAAACTCATTGCCAATATTTTGTTCGATCTCATGCATCACTTGTTTAACAAATCGTTCGTCCATCGAAGTGAGCGTCACATCGGTAGGTTTTATTTTTAACTCTGAAGTAAATTTTTCTCTCAGATTCGCCCGCTGGGAGATTAGATTCTGTGCCCGAATTAACAATTCCCTTTTTTCGAAGGGTTTGGTTATATAATCATCGGCGCCGGTTTCCAGCCCATCCAGACGTGCTTTTTGATCGGCTTTGGCGGTTAACAGGATCACCGGAATATGACTGGTGATACTGGTGGTTTTTATAGCTTCACAAAGAGCTGTTCCGCTCATTTTTGGCATCATTACATCGCTAATGATAATATCCGGAATATGGGCTTTTGCTAATTTTAACCCCTGCGCTCCGTCCTTTGCTGTTTCTATTCTAAAATCTTCACGCATCTGTTCGGCAATGTATTCACGGAGGTCGGGATTGTCCTCCACGATGAGCAATAAAGGCAGATTGAGGTTTGGAATGTTTTCTTCGGAAACATCTTCAGAGTCCTCAAAAACCATGGTTTCAAAATGACTATTTACTGTCAATTCGGTTTCAGAAAATACGATTTCGGAAGCTTTAAAGTCACTTTTTCTATAGGGTATTATTACTTTAAAAGTAGTGCCTTCGCCTTCCACACTATCAACATGTATCTGTCCTCTGTACAATGTTACCAGTTCTTTTACCAGCGCCAGACCTATTCCCGTGCCCTGAACGTGAGATCCTTCGGTTTGATAGAACCTGTCGAAGATCTTATTGACCTCTTCAGAACTCATTCCATTTCCGGTATCGCTCACTACGATCTTTATACCTTTCAGATTATCCTCTACTACAACTGAAACTTCGCCATGCTCCGGAGTAAATTTAATGGCATTGGAGATGAGATTTACAAGGAGTTTTTCAAGTTTGTCCCTGTCAAAATAAGTGTCTGCTATCTTTTTGGGAAAGCGGGTATGAAAATCAATATGCTTTAGTTCGGTTAAACTTTCGAACGAAAAAATGATGGCCCGCAAGAATTTTATAAGATCCCCCGCCTGTACCCTTAATTGCATCTCGCCCTGATCCAGTTTCGATAGATCGAGTATCTGGTCTACCAAATGCTGTAACCGAAGCGCATTTCGTTTCATTACTTTTAAATGCTTTCCTTTTACCGGTATTTCGGTTTCGTTACCTATATTTTCTGAAGCGGGAATATTTTCAATGGATTGGTTCACCGGCCCAAGAATAAGCGATAAGGGTGTTCTGAATTCGTGAGATATGTTGGCAAAAAACCGCGACTTAACCGCATCGATCTCACGTACCTTTTCGATTTCCGATTTAGCTCTTTCACTAAACTGAAGCTTTCTTGCAATAGCAAGGGCGAGTATAAACATGAGTCCGGTGTTCGCAATGATCCAGGGGTTAACATCATTCCAAAATGGAATAATTCCATTCTCCCATAAGATCCCAAGTATTGAGAATATAAAGGACCAAATGGAGGAAACCGCAAAGTATCTCAATAAGATGTCCTTAAAAAACAACAGGCGAAGGGTCACAATGAGTACCCCAAGAAATCCTAACCCGGCAAAAATAAACTGGTAGGAGTCTAGTGGATTAATCCCATTGCTGAGCATTACAAGTTGTATCACAATGGCCAGAATAAAATAGCCGATGATTCCGATAACAATTTTATCCCAAAGCGGACTTATGGCTTTAAGATTGGTAAACTTCCTTCCAAACTGCATAAAGAAGACCTTGCTGCCCAAAGTGAGGGTAATCCAGACAATTATTGATGCCTTGGGTATTTCTGAAAAGAACAGCTCCAATAAGGGAAGATTGCTCTCTACAAATTGTTCATAGATAGCGATGAATGCATAAAACCCAAAAAGATATAAATAGGAACGGTCTTTTGTATAAAAGAAAAAGGCCAGCACATAGATTGAAAGTATTAAAGCAAATGCCGAAAGCCAAAAAGAACTGGTATTTTGAGGAAAAGGGATTGAGGGATCCCTTAGTTCCATACGAGGGTAGATTTTATTTTGATCGAATATCTTAATATAAAAATCAACAGGCTCATCTTTCGTTAGGGAAACCGGGAATGTACTTCGGTTGGCAGGGAATGGTAATTTCTTTTCAGAAGCCGGAACGAAAATTCCGCTTCTAGTACTGTCTATAATTTTTCCTTGATGGACATAATACACCTGAATACTATCGTGCGGTGTAGCGTACCTGTAAGTATCATTATTGCTTTTAAAAACGATTTGCTGGTTTTTTAGTGAAAGTTTGGGATCTAAAGCAAGATGTAACCAAACAACGTTATCTTCAGAGATTACATCTTCCGTTAAAGGTTCGAATCTAAATTCTCTAGAACCTTCCAGTAAATCATGAATGGTAATTTTTTCAGCATTATGCCTTAGTATCTCTGTATTGCCGAACACATCCTGAATCGGGTAATTTGAAGAAATCACATAGCGATTCAGATCGTTGGTCGCAATATCGGTCTGCGCATGAATCGGTACGTTTCCGAAGCAAAGAAAAATGAGACAAGTAATCAAGCTCAGTAAAATAAATCGCATACGCAGCTAATTGAATTTATTTGAAAAGTTAAGGTACTAAAATTCAGTTTTTTAAAAGAGAGTGTCCCCTAAAATTTAGAGACACTCTCGGTGATGGTACGTATTATTCTACATCAGCATACCAACTGGCATACATAACAGATGGCGGTACCGGAGATCCTTTTAACATGCCTTCGTTCTGAAAAACTTCCAGATCCAAATTGTGAAAGGAACTAATTTTCCAATCTCCGTCTTTCTTTTCCATAACCATGGAAATGAGCACCTGCGGATCTTTGGGACGTGATTCGGTAATTTTAACCACAGCACCAAAAACATGGACAAGTGCAATATCTTCTTTAATGAATCTAATTTTATCTACGGTGTAGTACAATTGTGTGCCTTTATACATTGTGCTGAAAATTTGGTCATGACCCATTGCATTTGTCTTAATGTCCTGCCCTTTAAAGTAATACCCGTTCCATACGATAAAATCGTGAGAATCGGTAAATGAACTTGCGAAGGTTTCGCCGCTGGAGGCATTCCAACCGGTCTGAAGGGTTTTTACTGTATTTCTAATAAGTTGCTCGTCATGTGCTGTCTGCGCCAACAGTGATGCTGAACACATTAGGATCGAAAAAAATAGGATAGCTCGTTTCATTGTGTAGTTAATTTATTGGTTACTATTTGTATAATGAAGGACTACAATGTCCATCGATTCATTTCAGATGTAGCATTTGCTGCAATGCCGTTCCAGATTTCCTGCATGGCTTCATATCCATAATATGCCAGAGAAATAAACAGCGTGATAAAAAGAACTGAGTTCAAAAGTTCGGCTAAGCCCGATTGTATTGAATTTGTGTTTCGCATGATTTCTACTTTTTTTAATTGTTAGTGCAATTCGATGGGTCAAAAGTAGTGGCCATAAGGGAACCTTGTTAACGGAAGTGTAGTACGTATTAACACATTTGAAGCAATGAGCCGGTAATGCACCAAATCTGTTATGCTATGACCTAAAAAACGTATCAGGAAATGAAATACAATGAAATTTCAGAAGGGTTAGTTAATGGCAAAAGGGGCACTTAACTTAAAAGAAGGGATAGCCACCTTGAATTTTCGGGTGGATGAAAAATTAACCATGGCATAATAGCCATGCATAGCACCAAAAGGAGAAAGCAACAAACAACCACTGTTGTAACTGTGTTGCTCACCGGGTTGAATCACAGGCTTTAAGCCTACAACACCTTCGCCTTCCACAATTACAGTATTGTTCAGAGCGTCTTTTATTTTCCAATATCGGGAATTAAGCTGAACGGCATCCTTTCCCTGGTTTTCAATTGTGATCGTATAGGAAAAAGCGTACTGCAATTTGTGGTCCTTATAAAAAGTACCTTCAAATCCGGTAGCAACCGAAACTTTAATTCCCTGTGTTACTTGTTGTGTCATTTTAGTAGGTTGCAGCCGTTATAGCAAAGAATAAAAGGGCTGCGATGGTTGAACTAATAAAAAATATGTTGTTTAAAAGTACAAATTTTATAATAGTTATAAAACGGTTCTGCTTGTAAAAGTTACGAAGCGCCTTGTAAAAATAAAATGGTCCGATAAAAACAAATAGGATCCCGGAAAAAACATCATCCCCAAGTAACAGATCCGGAAGCAAACAAATTAGCATTGCCAGAAACAGAAAACTGAAAATATGAAAGATAAAGATCATATGTTCCATATAGGTGTATTTTTTCTTGGAGTAAAGCACCCAAAAGAAAAAAGCAAAAACAGGGGTGAAGAAAAACAGAAAGAACGGAATTTTGCCCATAAGGAAATTGGCAAAGCCAAAGGGATCCTTCTTGACTTTTTCAATTGTATTGTTCTTGTCGTATAACCATCGGTTAGTGGCTGTATTCTTGTGTTTGAGACTGTCTAAGGCCACAACCGGATCTTTTATGTCGTGTATTTCATAGAAATCCCTGTACATTGAAAACCGTTCGATCATGCGATTTGACCATTGTATGGTATCAAAGTCTTTTTCCGATAGATATCTGAAATCCTGCAAGGCTTTTTCTCTCTTTGACAGGGTATCGGAATTTATAAGTATGTTGCCCTCTTCAATTTTAAGGGTATCCTGTGAACCTTCTCCGTTTGTAAAATATATATTTTGGCCGGAAGTGCTTAACGGATCTTTGACTTCGTTCTTTTGGGTATCCTGGATGTTCAACAATGAACTATCCCGTGTAGAAAATGTAGTTATAATGCTTTGTAATAGAAAATAAATGATCGAGACACTTAGGAAGAAACGAAACGGGTTGGCGTATTTTAAGCGTTGCCCGTGAACATAATTTCGGGTAATGGTGCCGGGTTTAAAGAGCAAGTCTTTTATGGTAAACCTGAGTCGGGAATCGTAAGTTATGATACTCCCAACAAATTCACCGAAAAAATCACCTAATGAAAGCTGTTTATTGGTGTTAAGCTGCGAACAATAAGAACAATAACGGTCGCTGAGATCCAAAGGGTGACCGCAATTAAGACATTCGTTATTGCGATACTTAAAAGCTTTTCGGCTATTACTTTTTTCGGGCAACGTACGGCTCATACCGTAAATATAGTCCGTTTTTTTTAGATACTTCAGGAAAATTAAGAGAGCTGAAACCCAATTTAATTATTGGTGATTTTTGAAGAATTGGCCATTCCCATTCCTACGATACGATCGTAACGCTCTCCCAGATCCCTGAAATATACCAATACCGTATAGTCGTTTTCAGTTTGCCAGAAGCTACCGCTTATGGGGGTAGGGTCTATGGATCCGTCACGGTCTACAAGTACATATTTGTAATTATAAAAACCTTGTTTAAATAGTCGTGAGCATCGATAGGAGTCACTGTATTCATCATAAGAAAGATAAGTACTTCCATCTATGGTCCAGTTATTAAAGTTGCCGTAAATATGAATTTCCTTGTCGCCAATATTATCGAAATACTGCAGATTAAAATGGATTCTAACATATTCGGCTTCAATGGAAGGATTTTGTACATCCAGATTCCGTACCACAAAATTACCGTTGATATCGGGATTATACGTATATGGACGGTCTGATCGATCTATGTCGGTATACAAATAGTTTTCGTACAGGTCATTCAACTCTACCCGGCGAATACTGTTGCTGGCTGCCCTAACATCCTTATTGTCGAAATTATGAAATTCATTGCCACCCCAGAAGGACGATTCCTGATCGTAGCGGTAAATAAGCTCGGTTCCTATAGTGTACTGAGGTTTCAGATTCGTAATTGCCGTCTTTAAATTGCTGTTTTGCATAACCAGAGTTTTAACGGTTTGCTTGGGATTTCGCAACAGCAGAGAAGAAGAATTAATTGTAAACTGAACAGATTGCTTGGCGTCAATATATTTCAGGTCCCGGGATCTTTTAATATCTACGGAAACACCTACCAGTGATTCCATGACCATAAATTTTCTTGAAAATACCAGATAGCCGTCATCGTCGTATATGCTTAAAAGGTAATTCCCGCTTTTTTCAATCCTCCGAGTTTCCCTGTTCGGAATGTTGAGTCGGTAATGAGAGAAGATCTGAAGCGTGTTTAGCGAGTTCTCGTAAGTTTCAATACGAACATCATCAAACCCATCGAGATATTCTCCTTTAGATAGATCACTGGGCGTCCAGTCGAAATTATGATGGGTGATGACATAGTAAAAATCGGCTTCTTCACCGTTCAATGCATCAAAAGAAAGCTGCAATCGTTCCCCCAGTCTTATAATAGGCAACTGACTTTGAGAAGTACTTCCTTTAAACTGGATCGTTCTTATATAATCTGGTGCCGGCCGTTCTTCAACTTGAGCAAAAAGTCCGGAAACGGTTTGAGAAAGAAGGGTAATTACAAATAAAAGTCGAAACATAAAACGGTTTTTGAAAGGCTAAAGATAAACAATTTCCATGCCTTATTTTCTTCGGAATAATTGAACGCGCTAATTACAATAAAATTATAAATATTTATTATGTGGTGCTACTTTAAATTTATAAATTTGCACTCCCGAAATCCTGATAGTATTCAGGATAAGGAGTAAAAGAAATTATAACACACTATCCTATGTCTAAAGACATTAAGATTAAAAAAGGTCTTACCATTCGACTTAAAGGCGAAGCGGATAAAACTCTTTCCAAAGCACCGCGTTCCAGAACGTTTGCCATTAAACCTTCCGATTTTCATCTGATTACACCTAAAATGGTAGTCAAAGAGGGAGAGAGAATTCAGGCAGGTGACACTATTTTCTTTTCAAAACAAAAAGAAGAAATAAAATTTGTTTCTCCTGTTAGCGGAACTCTTACCGCGATCGAACGAGGAGCAAAGCGGGTGATCACCGAAATTTTAATAGAAGCAGATCCTCAGGATAGCTTTAAGGATTTCGGAAAACAAACCCCGGAGAAGATGGACGCTAAGTCGGTAAAAGCACATTTGCTTGCTTCCGGTTGCTGGCCCTTTATTAAACAACGTCCATACGATGTTATCGCAGACCCCGAAATTAGCCCAAAAGCGATTTTTATTTCGGGATATTCTACGGCTCCTCTTGCAGCCGATCTCGATTATACACTTAGAGGAAAAGAGAACGAATTACAGGCAGCAATTACGGCATTGAGTACACTAACTGAAGGAGCTGTTCATGTTTCAGTAGGAAAATCAGGTGGTTCTCCTCTGGAAAATTGCACCAACTGCACCATTCATAAAGTTAGCGGTCCTCATCCGGCAGGAAATGTGGGGACTCAGATTTCGAAGATCGATCCGGTGAACAAAGGGGAAACTGTTTGGACTGTGGCCGCACAGGATCTCGTGATCATTGGAGAGTTATTGTTAACTGGAAAATTTAATGCCGAGCGCGTTATTGCGTTAACAGGGTCTTCAGTAAAGACACCAAAATACTATACGACAAGAATAGGGTCGGAGGTCGCTACATTTATATACGATTCCGGATTGGATGAAGAAAATGTTAGAGTGATTAGTGGAGATGTACTCACAGGAAGAAAAGTTTCTCTTAAAGGTCATATGGGGTATTATAACAATACCGTTACAGTGATACCTGAAGGAGATGACTATGACTTCTTCGGTTGGAACAAACCGGTGTTCAATAAAATATCGGCTTCCCGGGCACTTACTTTCTCTTGGATGCTTCCGAATAAGAAATATGAATTGGACACGAATACGAATGGCGAACATCGTGCATTTGTGGTAACCGGAAATTATGAGGAGGTTTTCCCAATGGATATTTACCCTTTGCAAATTTTAAAGGCCTGTATGGTGGAAGACTTAGACGCTATGGAAGCACTCGGAATGTATGAAGTTGCGCCTGAGGATTTCGCGCTTACCGAATTCATATGTGTTTCAAAACAACCACACCAGGAGATCATCAGAAATGGTTTGGACTTAATGTATAAAGAAATAGGATAATGCTATGGGATTGAAACAAAAATTACATACGCTAAAGGAAAAATACAAGGGCACCAAAATGGCACCGGCATTCAATGCCTTGCATACTTTTTTATACCTGCCTAATGAAACCACACATTCCGGAGGGCATGTTCGTGCTGCAGATGACTTAAAGCGTACCATGAATACGGTCATCATGGCGCTTATTCCGTGTTTGATCTTTGGAATGTTTAATGCCGGATATCAACATAATTTACAAACCCTACCCGAGATCACTAAAGCCATGAGCTTTTTTAGTGGTGAATTCTGGAATTTTCAGAACCTTGTCGTGGGAGCCTGGAAAGTACTGCCATTGGTATTGATCTCTTATGGAGTAGGTTTGGCAGTAGAATTCTTATTTGCTGTAATAAAAGGACACGAAGTAGAAGAAGGATATCTGGTTACCGGGATGTTGGTTCCGTTGATCGTACCAATCGATATACCATTATGGATGCTTACTGTGGCGGTTATCTTCGGAGTAGTTATAGGTAAAGAAGTATTTGGAGGGACAGGAATGAATATTCTGAATCCTGCACTTACCATTAGAGCCTTTTTATTCTTCGCTTATCCAACCTGGATGAGTGGGGATAAGGTATGGGTGCATGGAGCGGTTGATACTGTGGGTCAGCCGGATGCCATTTCAGGAGAAACTATCCTAGGGGCTTACGCACAAGGAAATGAAACCTTAACCATAGCCGGAAACGATATGGGTATTTGGGATATGTTCTACGGATTTATTCCAGGCTCGGTAGGAGAAACATCGACCTTACTTATATTATTAGGCGGATTGTTTCTCATTTTTACCAAGATTGGAAGTTGGAGGATCATGTTGTCTTCAGTCATTGGCGCCCTTGTTATGGGATTGATCTTTAACGGAGTGGCCGATGCAGGTTGGATCTCAGAATCCAGTAAATTCTTTACATTGATGAGCACCGAATTCTGGCAACACCTGTTAATAGGAGGTCTGGCCTTTGGTATTGTTTACATGGCGACAGACCCGGTTACGGCGTCACAGACTAACAAAGGAAAATGGATCTACGGATTTCTCATCGGATTGATATCCGTATTGATAAGAGTATTCAATCCGGCCTATCCCGAAGGTGTGATGCTTGCGATATTGTTAATGAACGTATTTGCACCTACCATAGATCATTATGTGTTACAGGGTAACATAAAACGTAGAATGAAGAGAGTTAAAGTTAAAACAGCGTAAAACATGGCAATTAACACCGATAAAAATAGTTACACTGTCATCTTTGCCATCATTATGGTGGTAGTAGTAGGATCGCTATTGGCAGGATTTGCAAGTGGTTTAAAACCCATGATAAAGGCAAATGAAAAGTTTGAGAAACAACAAAACATACTGTATGCTCTTGGCGTAAACGAAAATGAAGGACCTAATGATGTAGCCTTTGTCTCCACCGATGTCGTTCAGGAAGAATTCGATAAATACGTAACAAAGCAGTTGGTAATTCAAGGTGACCAGGTTACTGAAAATGACGAGGCATATCTTATCGACCTGAAAAAAGAGGAGACCAAAGCAAAGGATAAGAACTATCAACGCCGACTCCCACTCTTTGTTGCCGAAAAGGACGGAACTACATTGTATGTAATTCCTGTAAGGGGTAAAGGTCTGTGGGACGCAATATGGGGCTTTGTTGCTGTGGATCAATCCATGACAATTAAGGGAGTATATTTCGATCACAAAGGAGAGACACCCGGACTTGGAGCGGAAATAAAGCAAAGATATTTTATGGACGATTTCACCGGTGAGAAATTTCTAAACGGAGGTGCCTTCGAAGGAATTAAAGTTGCCAAGGGTAATAATGATCCTAAGAACGAAGATACTACCGATAATGAGGTAGATGCTTTGGCAGGAGCAACCATTACAGGTGATGGGGTTTCGGCCATGCTAAAAAAAGATATAAAAATGTACGTGCCATATTTTAAAACATTAAACCAATAAGCTATGGGACTTCTATCGAAGAAAGACAGTAAATTAATTTTAGACCCGTTAGCAGACAACAATCCAATCACTATTCAGGTATTGGGAATCTGTTCGGCATTGGCAATTACAGCGCAGTTAAAGCCTTCTATAGTAATGGCAATTTCGGTGGTTTTTGTTTTAGGTGTGGGAAATGTGGTCATATCGCTTATGCGAAATATTATCCCGTCAAAAATTCGGATTATCGTACAATTAATCGTGGTAGCGACGCTGGTGATTATTGTAGATCAGGTACTGAAAGCCTTTGCCTACGAATTGAGTAAGGAACTTTCGGTATTCATTGGTTTGATTATTACCAACTGTATCATTATGGGACGTTTTGAAGCATTTGCCCTGGGTAACGGTCCGTGGAAATCTTTTCTGGACGGAATTGGAAACGCAGCCGGTTACGGATTGATATTGATCATAGTTGGATTTTTCAGAGAGCTTTTAGGTTCGGGAACCTTATTCGGATTTAAAGTCTTGGGTGATCCGGTCGAAAAATCTGGGCTGTACGCTATCGGATATGAAAACAATGGATTTATGGTATTGCCTCCAATGGCTCTAATTGTGGTAGGTATCATTATCTGGGTACAACGTAGCAGAAATAAAGAATTAATAGAAGAGCATTAAAAAGTCTGTGGGAAGCAGTTTCAGTAGGTATTGTTCTTACTGCCAACTGCCACTGCCAACTGAACACTAAAATATATGGAACATTTAGAGTTATTTTTTAAATCGGTCTTTGTAGACAATATGGTGTTTGCATACTTTTTGGGTATGTGTTCCTACCTAGCCGTTTCCAAAAAAGTAAGTACAGCAGTAGGTTTAGGAGCCGCTGTTATCTTTGTACTTACAGTTACCGTACCCCTCAACTGGTTACTGGATCAATACATTTTAAGAGAAGGAGCCCTGGCTTGGCTGGGAGCAGATTATGCAGATTATGATCTAAGCTTTCTCTCTTTTATTTTATTCATCGCCACCATTGCCACTATGGTGCAATTGGTTGAGATCATCGTTGAAAAATTTTCACCATCACTATATAATTCATTAGGAATATTCCTTCCGCTTATTGCAGTAAACTGTGCCATATTAGGTGGGTCGTTGTTTATGCAGTCGAGAGATATTGAAAGTTTTACACTGGCACTCAATTACGGTTTTAGTTCCGGAATTGGATGGTTTCTCGCTATAGTCGCAATTGCAGCGATCAGGGAAAAGATTCGGTACAGCAATGTGCCGGCACCCTTACGCGGACTCGGAATCACATTTATTATTACCGGTTTAATGGCGATAGGATTTATGAGCTTTGGAGGAATGCTAACCGGAGGAGATGAAGAAAATCCGGCTTTAGACGGCCAATCGTCAAATGTTGGAATGCAAATGGAACAAAATAATGAAACGATGACTTCTGCTAAGATCGTAGAAGTTTCAGAAATAACAGAATAAATTATGTTTTTAGCAGCGAGCACCCTTGGAGTTATTATTGCAACCGTCGTTGCCTTTTTGGTACTGACCTTGTTATTGGTAGCCCTATTGTTATTCACAAAGCAAAAATTATCGCCATCCGGTCCGGTAAAGATCACCATCAATGATGAAAAAGTGATCGAGGTAGAGTCCGGCGGAACATTACTTTCTACCTTGGGGAATCAAAAAATATTCCTTCCCTCGGCGTGTGGAGGTGGAGGAACCTGTATTCAGTGTGAATGTCATGTTCTTGAAGGAGGAGGAGAAGCTTTGCCTACCGAAACACCTCACTTTACTCGGAAAGAATTAAAAGATGGTGCGAGATTATCCTGCCAGGTGAAAGTGAAGCAGGATATGAATATTCATATCCCTGAAGAAGTCTTCGGAATAAAAAAATGGGATGCAACCGTAGTGCGTAATTATAATGTAGCTTCCTTTATTAAAGAATTTGTAGTTGAGATTCCGGAAGATATGAATTATAAGGCCGGTGGTTATATTCAAATTGAAATTCCCCCGTGTGAAGTAAAGTTCGAGGATATGGATATTACGGCTCACCCCGAAGAACACGACACGCCCGATAAGTTTCAGGAAGAATGGGATAAGTTCGGATTATGGCCGTTGGTAATGAAAAACACTGAAACCGTTGAACGAGCGTATTCTATGGCCTCTTATCCTGCAGAGGGAAGAGAGATCATGCTCAATGTACGTGTAGCGACTCCGCCATGGGATCGCGCTAAGAACCAATGGATGAACGTAAACCCAGGGATTGCATCCTCATATATCTTTAATTGTAAAAAGGGAGATAAAGTTGTGATTTCCGGGCCTTATGGTGAGTTCTTTATCAATCCTTCTGAAGCTGAGATGGTGTATGTAGGGGGAGGAGCCGGAATGGCACCTATGCGATCACATTTATATCACTTGTTCAGAACGCTTAAGACAGGAAGAAAAGTTACCTATTGGTATGGTGGACGTTCGAAGAGAGAATTGTTTTATATAGATCATTTCAGAAATCTTGAAAAAGACTTTCCTAATTTTAAATTCTATATGGCACTTTCTGAACCTATGGAAGAAGATAACTGGAAAGTAAAGAAAGATATTAACGACGAGGGTGATGGATTTGTTGGATTTATTCATCAAGTAGTGATCGACAATTACCTGAATCATCACGAATCTCCCGAAGATATCGAACTTTATTTTTGCGGCCCGCCATTAATGAACCAGGCGGTTCAGAAAATGGGAGAAGATTTCGGAATCCCTGATGAAAACATCAGGTTTGATGATTTTGGAGGATAAGTTTAAAAATAAACATCAGTGTGTCAACCCTTTGAGAAATCAAAGGGTTTTTTTATGCGTTTTAACCATGATTAAATGTTTTTTATCGATAAAAAGTTGCACTATACCGATAAAATACTATTTTTGATACGTATAGCGCTCAATATTAGTATAGTAAACCCTCCGCACTAATTTTATTACTTATGAAAAGAATCGTACTCCTCCTATTTTTACTCAATGTTTCTATTTCGTTAGCTCAGGTAATTACTAAAAGTTCCGGAACTCAACCTAAGGAGATTTTAACGGCAGATACCTATAATGCTAAAATTGAGGCCATTTGTAAAAGTAATAATGCCAATATGGTCTATGAGTTGGCTGCGGTGTTTTCAGATCTCGACAGACTTCAGAAAATAGAGGCAGAGACCTATGCGCTGCTGCATAATATTCCAAAAAGAATATATCATGAAAATGGTTCTTTTTCAGAATTGATGCGACTTTCAGAGTACGGATTACCCGTTTATTATCAGCTCGATAATGTAGATGCGGCTGTTTCATCCAGAGCTAATTTTCTGAATACCGGTGGCGGTTTGGGTTTAAACCTCAACGGTGATGGAATGATCGTACATGTTTGGGACGGTGGCCCAACACGACCTACACATCAGGAATTCGACGGAGCCGGAGGAAATAACAGGGTAAGTATTATTGATGGAGTAACCTCTTTAAATGGAAACAGTTTTCATGCCCAGCATGTAACAGGGACTATTGTAGCGTCAGGATTTAGTCCGAACGCCAAGGGGATGTCCTGGCAGGCAGATGCACGTACGAGCGAATGGACCAGTGACCTTAGTGAAGCAACCACTGCTGCAGCCGGAGGTATGATCCTTTCTAATCACTCGTATGGAAACAATATCACATTTGTTACAGACGCTCAATTTGGTCAATATGGTACTGCTGCCCGAAACTGGGATGCCTTGATGTATTCCCAACAGAATTATCTTATGGTAAAATCTGCCGGAAACGATGGGAATGATAATTCATCCAACGGTGCACCACTCGGTGGAAATTCGTCTTTCGATAAGTTAAGTGGCAATGCCACGGCAAAAAACAATCTGGTTATTGCCAATGCTACCGATGCTAGTGTTAACAGCACTACCGGGGCGCTGATTTCGGTTTCTAGAAATAGCTCCAGTAGTGAAGGACCCACAGATGATTATCGCATAAAACCCGATATCGCCGGAAATGGAACCGGTTTATACTCTTGTTATGATAACAGTAACAGTGCCTATAATACAATTTCGGGTACTTCCATGGCTGCTCCTAACGTCACAGGAACATTGCTATTACTACAGGAGCATTATCAGGATCTCCACGGATCAACGATGAGAGCGGCGTCCTTGAAAGGACTCGCCTTACACACAGCAGACGATATGTCGCCAAATGGCCCGGATGCACTAACAGGTTGGGGCTTGCTTAACGCCAAAAAAGCAGCGGAGACTATCTCCGACGCCGATACCGGTTTTGCCGTATTGGATGAAAGAACACTAACTAATGGTTCCACATATCAGATTACTATTCAATCTAACGGAGTCGATCCTTTAATGGCGTCAATTTCCTGGACCGATCCTGCGGGAACAGCCAATGGCGGGTTAAACAGCCCGACTCCCGCCTTAGTGAATGATCTCGATCTTCGGCTGGACAATGGAACTACATATACGCCATGGCGTTTAACCGGTGTTAACACCAATGGAACAGGAGACAATGTAGTGGATCCGTTCGAGAGAATAGATATTGCCGGTGCTTCCGGTACGTATACCCTAACGGTATCTCATAAAGGAACACTGTCTGCAAGTCAAAACTATACACTAATTGTTACCGGGGGAACCATTGCAGCGGCAACACCTGTAATTGCATATTCATCAATTACAGGATCAACCACCGAAAATTCCGATTGTAATTTTACCGACCTAAACATCGAGTTGAATATAGGAACTGCACCATCTGCAAATGCAGATGTTACTTTTTCGGTGAACGGTACTAGTACCGCAACAAATGGCGTTGATTTTCAGGTTTTAACACCTTCGCTTACTTTTCCATCCGGTTCTAATGCACCTCAAAATATGGTGTTGCGCGTATATCACGATGGTTTTGTAGAAGGCAATGAAACCGCTGTGATCGACTTTACAGTAAATCCCAATGGGGGGGATGCCACCGCAAATCCGGTTGCCGACACATTTACTTTTACCATAAATGACGACGACATAGTGCCTAACGCAAATATCTTAACCAATGTCCTTACAGAAGATTTTGAAGATTCGACAGGATGGACGGTCATCGATAATGACGGGGATACCGAGAACTGGGGAATTTTTAATCCATATGCTCATGGGAATCTTTCGGGCTTTTGGGCCGGTTCGGTAACCGATCAGGCTGTAACGGGAGGATCCGGGGTTTTAACTCCAGATAACTTTTTTTCAAGCCCTGTTTTTAGCATACCTGCCACAGCTACGAATACGCGATTTACTTATGAAATCGGTGACTTTGGCACTCCTGAACACTATGCCGTGTATTTTTCGACATCCAAGAATACGGCAGCGGCTATAATTGCCGGTACTTTGGTTGAAGAGACCAATACGGTGGGAAATAATACTACCTTACGAACTATTGATTTAACTACGCTGGCCGGACAAACCGGATATCTGTCATTCAGGCATTTTAGCACTTCCGGAAATTCATTGCTTATGCTTGATACCGTTGATGTTGTTGTTACTGAAGGAACCGAAGTTCAATCTGCAGTAAACTCGGGAACGCCAGATGAATTAAATATCAATGGAACTGGTACCGCTTATGCTTCCGACCCGGGAACTGGCAATATAATGGCAGGAATAACCAACAATAATTCATTTGATTATGGATGTGTGGACGTGTCTGTTTCACGCGCCGGTACCGGAGCTCAGTCTTATAATGGAAGTACCTTACCCAATCATGTAACCGATAAAACTTTTGATTTTTCTCCCGAAAATACTACGGGTTCTGGAAGTACTTCGTTGACATTTTATTTCACACAGGCTGAAATCAACGGATGGATAGCGGCTACGGGATTAACGGTAAATGATCTGGTGGCAGCTAGAGGAAATGCTAGTTCCTTTGTTGAAGTAGTTAGCATTACCTCAGGAACCTTTGGTACAAATACCACCTTGTCGGGTAACTTTACCGGATTGGACGGAACATTTTATTTTGGTCCGGCAGCAGCTTTTGTTGCCTGCCCGGGTGTCACCAAGACCTGGAATGGCTCAAGCTGGAGTCCTTCGGGAGCTCCCGGATCTAATGATACAGTGATCATAAACGGAGCCTACGACACCAATAGCGATGGCGATCTCAATGCATGTACACTTACCATCAACAGCTCGAGAACATTAACGGTTAATGGTGGCGGTCTTTTACATATAGACGGAGATATTACCGTCGACGGAACATTGATCGTGGAACACCAAGGTATTGTGGTTCAAACCGACCCGTTAGCTTCGGTTACCAACAATGGTACTATTAATGTACAGCTTACCACCCCTGTGCTTCAGAATCGTGATTTTATGGTTATGGGAAGCCCCATGAGCGGCGAGACACGAAACGGTGTATTTACCAATGCCTTCTTAGTGCTTAATCACGATCCTTCAAACTTTATTCCTCACCCGGGAGTACCTGCAGGAGGAACGAATTTTGCAGACAATAACGGAGATCTTTGGACCACCTATAATGGAGCTATCAATGTAGGGGAAGGATATATTGTAAGACCACAAAGCGGATATACAGATCCCGCCAATACCACTTATGATATGACCTATTCCTTAGGAACGCTAAATAATGGTGATGTAAGCAGAGATATAGTGTATAACGGAGCAGGAGCTAATCCCGATGGAACCCCAAATGCACTAGCCAATCCGTATGCTTCGCCCATCTCGGCAGATGCGCTTATCTCAGGAAACAGTGTGATAGACAGAGTATATTTTTGGGAACATTTAACGCCTCCCAGTACTTCTATCCCCGGATACGGTTCTCTTAATTTCAGTATGGATGATATCTCTATGTACATAACAGGAGGAGCGCTTCCGGCAGCAAACGACCCGGGAACCAGTACGGAGCCCAACGGAGTAATCTCTACCGGACAGGGGTTTGCCATTAAAGCATTCGCCGGTGGCCCCGGTAATGAAGTAGTCTTTACCAATGCCATGCGACTTACCAGTGGAAATAACACCCTTAGAACCCCACAGCACGATGTAGAAAAAGTAATGCTCAAGGTAAGAAATGACGCATTTAACTTAGGAAGTCATGCTCTGGTAGCCTTTAACCCTCTCGCCACAGAAGGTATGGACGAGAACTATGATGCCGACAGACTTGCAACAACCATTTCCATATACTCTCATCTTGATGATGGTACAGAGCAGTTGGGTATCCAAAGTAGAGGAGTCTTTAATGCTACCACTAAAATACCAATAGGCTTTGCCTCACAGGTAGAGGCCAATGCAACCTATACTATTTCTATTGCGTCCATAGAAGGTGAGATTCTTCCCAATGCAACCATTTATCTTGTAGACAATTGGGAAAACACCATTACCGATCTAGGCGCAGGAAACTATGAGTTCACAAGCGGCAAAGGAACCTTTAACAACAGGTTTACCCTTCAGTTTGTGTATGAAACACTGGGTGTTACCCCAAACAAGTTGGACTTGATCTCAATTTATCCAAACCCGACACAGAATATCGTAAACATCGTATCACCACAGGTGGAGATCACATCGGTGGAAGTGTATGATGTGAGAGGAAGAAAAGTGGAACAGGTTTCGTACAACAGTAGTACGAACTATCAGTTGGATCTGTCAAAACTGGATTCGGCTCTGTATTTTATTAAGATCAATTCAATTGAGGATTCAGTAATAAAAAGAATTATAAAAAGATAATTTTACTAAGTATACCAATAAACAGAAACCGTCACTTGAGCAGTGGCGGTTTTTTTGCCTTCTAAAATTGCTTATTTTTGCAGAGGAATATACGAAGGGTTAATGTGTTCAAGTTTTGAAAAATCTGAACGATTCGGCCATTAGACTGTGGTATTCAGCATCCCTCGGTACTTCCATAGAAATTCCGGCCTATTATTGTACTAAGATTAAATGTATTCGATTTGAATAAAATGAAAGAAGAGCTTACAGAACAGGAATTACATAACCTAGCAATGAATATAGTAGGGAAGGATCTGGAATCCAACGGATTTGAATTTTTAGGCGTCAATTCCAAGTTAAAAAAGGACCCTCAGTTTGTTGCTTTAAAGGACAAGGACCTACATTTTATAGTAGTAAGAGCTGTTTCATATCCGGACGATGCCAATGTATATGATCCTAAACTTATGAACACCATAAAGGATCATGCCGATAAATTTGAGGCTAAGACCTATTTTGCAGGTGTTGGTCTGGGGCATGGAAGTGATTATGCGAGACCGGTACTCAAGGATGAGGATTATACCATGGTATATAACGGATTGCAGGAAATTTTATAATTCAACATTTAAATGAAAAATTCCTTCCAATATTTAGCCTATTTATCGCTCATTCTTTTCTTTGTTTCCTGTGAAGATACGCCGGAAAGTCCTATAGTACTTCATGGAGATGCTTTTGGAACGACCTATAGCATTCAGTATTATCCGAAGACTTCTTTTGATGCTGAAAAGGGAATCGATTCGGTAATTTACGCCGTGAACAAGTCGGTAAGTACTTATCTACCCAACAGTGATATTTCAAAAATAAATGCAGGCGACAGTAGTATGGTGGTAGATGCCATTTTTAAGGATGTCTTTTTAATTTCTGAAGAAGTTCATAAAAAGTCGTTTGGTTATTTCGACCCCACCGTAGGTGTCTTACGAAATGCGTATGGCTTTGGTGACGCAGCCCCTATTTCTGAAATAGATAAGGCAACACTGGATTCCCTCATGAAATTTGTAGGGTTTCAAAAAGTAAAATTATTATCAGATGGAAGGATATCAAAGGAACATCCGGAGATCTATTTTGATTTTAATGCAGTTGCCAAAGGCTACGGAATTGACCTCATAGGGGCATACCTTCAGAAGAATGGAGTTGACAATTTCCTGATCGAACTGGGAGGTGAGATACTGGCTAGAGGAAAGAATCTTTCTAAAAATGAATCCTGGGTGGTGGGGGTAGAATCGGTAGATTCCGATCTGCAGAACCGTAAGATCACTAAAGCACTCCATTTGAAAAATAAAGCAATGGCTTCCTCCGGCAACTATAGGAAGTTCAGAATTGATTCGGTAACAGGAAAAAAATATGTGCATACCATAAATCCGTTAAGCGGATCGGCCATGCAAAGCGACGTGACCAGTGCAACCGTGATCGCAAATAGTTGTGCCCTCGCCGATGCTTATGCTACCGCATTTATGGCACTGGGTCTGGAGCGTTCGAAAGAGGTGCTTGGTTCACTACCCGAACTGGATGCCTATCTCACCTATAGTGATTCTATAGGAACCCACCAATCCTTTATAACCAAGGGATTTAGCGCTTTATTGTTGGATTAACTTCCTGCAAACAGGAATTAGTTCGCCCTTGGCCAGTCGGTATCTATGTATATCTTCAGGAGTAAGTGTAGCAGTGTAATCCACGGCATCTACAGAAAAACCTACGGCTTCAAGTTTAGAAAAGTAATCCATTCCATAAACTCTCACATGATCGTATTGTCCGAAAATACGGGCTCGTTGTTTCGGATCTGTTATGGAATTATCCTCAAAAGTGATTTCTCTGTTTTGATCTAATGGAATTTGAAGTATTGCAGTCCCTCCGGGTTTCAGTATTCTATAAATTTCCCTCATGCCTTTATTATCGTCCGGAATATGTTCCAATACGTGATTGCAGATAATAAAGTCGAATTCGTTATCCTGAAACGGGAGATCACAAATGTCTGCTTTAACATCGGCTATGGGTGAATTTAAGTCGGTAGTGGTATAATCCAGATGCTTCAGTTTTCTGAAACGCTTGTAGAATGCTTGTTCCGGAGCAAAATGCAGTACTTTTTGTGTACTGTTAAAAAATTCGGTTTCATTTTTCAGATATAACCAGAACAATCGGTGACGCTCCAGAGAAAGTGTACCGGGTGCCAATACATTTTCTCTTACCTTTTCGTAACCGTAAGGAAGGAACTTTCTATACGATTGTCCGTCAATAGGGTCAGTATACGTGTCACCTCTTAAGAAAAAAGCAACAAAGGGACGGATCACATAACTCAGCCGTATTAGTAAGGTTCGGGGAATTAGGTTCAGAAAGAATTTAAAGATTTTTTGCATTAGCGCAGGTTTATAATACCAGCTCCTTCTGCCGGAATTCTTTTTCCTCGTCACTTTCAATACCTAACGCTTCATAAATATACCCGAAGGTTGAAAGTAATTCAGGTTTGCCATCAACTACGGCTACATTGTGTTCAAAATGCGCACTTGGTTTACGGTCTAAGGTAAGTATGGTCCAGCCGTCTGCTAATTGCTCAATACGTCTGGTTCCGAGATTTATCATAGGTTCTATGGCAACGGTCATTCCTTCAACGATCTTTTTTCCTTTTCCTCTTCTTCCGTAGTTAGGCATTTCGGGATCTTCATGCATGGTACGTCCTAATCCGTGACCCACCAATTCTCTTACCACGCCATAACCTTCTTTTTCACAATGCTGTTGTATGGCATAGCCAACATCACCGGTTCGTTTACCGGTTCTCAGCTCTCTAATCCCTACATATAGCGACTCTTTGGTAACACGTAACAATTTGTCAACCTCAGGGCTTACTTCTCCTATCTTAAACGTATAGGCATGATCCCCGTAAAACCCGTTTTTTACAGCCCCGCAGTCTATAGAAATGATATCTCCTTCCTTTAAAGGTGTATTGTTGGGGATGCCGTGGACAACCTGAGCATTTGGACTCATACACAAGGTGTTTGGAAAATCATATAGCCCCAGAAATCCGGGCACGGCATCATTATCCCTTATAAATTCCTCAGCGATCTTATCTAATTGCAAGGTCGTCACTCCCGGTTTCACCTCTTTGGCCAATAAGCCAAGCGTTCTTGAAACAATAAGAGCAGCCTCTCGCATCAATTCTATTTCTTCTGAAGTTTTTGGTATGATCATATTGTATCTTTAAAAAGGAAACCAACCCTTTTTTTTCTTTTTTTCTGTTGACACCGGTTTTTTTTCACCGATCAACAATTGATATATTTCTCCCCAGCCCATTAATCCACCAATGTTACGATCGTCTATAAAATAATCGGCATTGATCTTTCGACTGTATTTTGATTCAAATTCCTCTTCCGGAAAGCTCTTATTTACTGCATAAAAAACAACACCGTTTGCTTTACAAAACTCCACAGCATCATCCAGACGTTTCCCGCTACGATAAGTCCAAAGGATCAAGCGATGTCCTCTGTCCTGCAATTTCTTTAGGGTGTCGAAAGCAAAGATCCTAGGCTTTCCAATGGAAGGATATTCATCTTCTACAATGGTTCCGTCAAAATCAACTGCTATAGTAAACGTTTCGTTCATTAGTTGGTATAAAGGTGCAAAATTACAAAGAAAATACCTATCCCAAAGTCAATTAGATTAGGGATTTTTGTGTCATTTCTGAAGGCTTTTCGATCCCCATTAGTTCTAATATAGTAGGTGCAATATCCCCTAAAATACCGTCATTAATTTCGGTAAGCTCAGAGTCCACCAATATCACAGGAACCGGATTAGTCGTATGTGCTGTATTTGGAGACCCGTCGGGATTGCGCATGGTTTCACAATTACCGTGATCTGCGATCAGAATTGTCGTATAGTCATTTTCTTTTGCGGCTTCTACGATAGCTTTGGTGCATTTGTCAACTGTTTCACAGGCTTTAATTGCAGCGTTAAACACTCCGGTATGTCCCACCATATCGGGATTCGCGAAATTCAGGCAAATAAAATTTGCCGATCTGTTTTCTATTTCAGGAAGAATTTTATCGCGTACTTCATAGGCACTCATCTCGGGTTGAAGATCGTAGGTAGCTACTTTTGGTGACGGACAAAGGATTCGTTTTTCACCATCGAATGGAACTTCCCGACCTCCGTTAAAAAAGAACGTTACATGAGGATATTTTTCAGTTTCGGCAATTCTGATCTGCTTTTTGTGGTGTGATTCTAATACTTCGCCTAAAGTTTTCTGAATATGCTCCTTATTGTAGACCACTTCGATCCCTTTAAATGAATCGTTGTAATTGGTAAGTGTTACGAAATGAAGGGGGAGGGTTTTTAAACCGAATTCAGGCATGTCGCGCTGGGTGAGTGCTTCAGTAAGTTGTCTTCCTCTATCGGTTCTGAAATTAAAAAAGATAACAACATCGTCCTGTTTAACCGTGGCAACAGCTTTACCATTTTCATGCAGTACTATGGGCTTAATAAATTCATCAGTAATGTCTTCAGAATAACTTTTTTGAATGCTTTCTATACAATTTTCTGAAGGTTCACCTTTTCCGAACCGCAACAGATCATAAGCCATTTTTACACGTTCCCAACGCTTATCACGGTCCATCGCATAGTACCTCCCTATGACTGAAGCCAATCTTCCCGTGGTCTTCGTCATGTGTTGCTGTACTTCCGAAATAAATCCTGCCCCGGAACGCGGATCAACATCCCTGCCATCAGTAAATGCATGCACAAAAACATCCTGTAAATCTACTTCAGAAGCAGCAGTAAGCAAGCCCTTTAGATGATCTATGTGTGAATGAACACCGCCATCAGATACTAGGCCTAAGAAATGCACGCTTTTATCATTTGATTTGGCGTAGTCGAAGGCTTTCCTAATTACTGTTTCATCTTTTAAACGATTATTGGAAACCGCCAGATTGATTTTTGCCAGATCCTGATAGACAATACGTCCGGCACCAAGATTCATATGGCCTACTTCGCTATTTCCCATTTGTCCGTCGGGAAGCCCAACATTCATTCCATGCGTTAACAATTGTGCATTGGGATAGATTTTATAAAGAGAATCAATATAGGGGGTGTCAGCCTGTGAAATCGCCGAAACGGATGGATCCTGAGTAATTCCCCAACCATCCAATATGACTAATAAAACGTTCTTGTTCATGGTATTTTGCTAAGTGCAAAGATACACAGAAGAAAAATTTATAGGGCAAAGTATATGCACTTTAGCCACCGTATTTTACAATAGCCTCTTCAATTTTTTCAATGCGATTATCGGGATCGGGGTGAGTGCTTTTAAATTCAGGTGCGCGATTCGGACCAGCAGCGGCTTTCAATAGCTGCATTACAGTGATCATTTCACGAGGATTATAACCGGCTTTTATCATAAACCGAACGCCCAGATTATCACTTTCAAGCTCGTCTTCCCTACCATTTCCTAAAAGGACATTCTGACCAATACCGGCGACCAAGCCCCCTGCGTCTGCACCTACGTTCGCACCCTGTGCCACGGTTTGCCAGAATTCACTATTTGCAATACGCTCTGCAGAATGACGGCCAATTACATGACCGATCTCATGACCCAAAACTCCGGCTAGCTGATCTTCACTACTCAATTTAGAATACAAAGCATAGGTGATAAAGATCTGTCCGCCCGGTAACGCAAATGCATTTACGGTCTGCTCGTCGGCCAGTAAATGAAATTCATATATGTAAGGTGTTTCACGGGCAATTGTATTATCCACAAGTTTGGCACCTACCTGATCCACATACGCCTGAAGTGAGTTATCGAGGTGCAAGCCACCATATTCCTTTGCCATTTGAGGAGCACTTTGAAGTCCGATGGCGATCTCCTGCTCGGGATCCATAGAAATAACCTGCTCTTTGCCGGTGTACTCATTAACTTCAGTATTAGCACATTTTTTAAAGAACGCAAATGCCACAATGGCCAATCCGATCAATATCCTGATTTTCCAACTATTTCTCATAATCCGGGTTTTATTATATCAATTTACGAAAGTAATTTGGAATTTATATCCAGTATATTTTCACTTTTATACGTTGAAATAAATTCTTCCGAAAAATGTTGCGCACCCAGAATCTTTTCTTCCAGAAGGATCTTTTTTAGATCCAGTTTTTTGTATTCTTCCAGCATTGGTTTCGATACCGGGGCATAACTGAAATGCCAGGGTTCGTATTTAAATCCTTTCCGGTGAGCATTATCGGTATACACTTCAAAAAAACCAAAAGATTCTGCGTTTTGATCCAACCAGTCCTTTAGCTTACAAAAAGGACCCTTCCCGTGGAAATGTTCAGGTTGAAGCACACTTTGGGGCCGTGGTGCATTGGCATCAATAATATCAATGTCGGTACCCCAATGGTGCCTTGAGGTACCCGGAATGGTCGAATATTCTATGATCTTTTCTATGGCCGCCATAGGGTTCATTCCTTGTGCCGTAAATCGCCTGTACTTACCTTCATAGATCTCTTTCTGTCGTCGGAAACTGCGATAAGCAGAGACGACTTCTATGTTTATATTTTCTTTTGCAGCAGCAGCTTTCATTAATAAAAAGTTCTCATAGCTCTCTTGCTGCATTTTAAAAGAGTCTCCCAATAGGTTGGGAGTTCCTTTCCCTATAAGAATATCCCGGGAATAATTCTCTTCAGAATATCCAAAAGAAAGTTGTGGTAAAATACAGAGTGCGGTTCCCGCAAATAGAAATGATTTTATAAATTGATCTCGTTTCATAAGCTAAAAATAATCAATTATAGTACCGCTTTCGATCTCGTAAGGTTCTTTATTATGCTCAAAAATTCGTGCGGTCAAAGCACCTTTTAACGTGATATCGGATTGCTTTACCTGCAGCCAACTGCCTTCTCTAAGTCCGATTACCGGACTTGCATTTTGAGTGTGAAATTCCTTAATACGGGTTTCCCGGGTTTCCCCCATATGTGTACTGTCCGGATCGGGATCTAGGTAGTGCGGGTTTATATTAAAGGGAACGACCCCCAAAGTTTTAAAAGATGGCGGGTACATGATTGGCATATCGTTGGTCGTTTGCATGGTGAGTCCGCAGATATTACTTCCGGCACTTGTTCCCAGATAAGGGAGGCCTTTAAAAATAGCTTCACGCATTGGAACTAACAGATCATGTTGGTACAATTTTGTGACCAAAACAAAGGTGTTGCCTCCTCCCGTAAACACTCCACCGGCATTTGCAAGGGCTTCTTTCGGGTTTGAAAAAGTATGAAGGCCAACGACCTTTTTGTCAATTTTTTTAAAAGCTTTGGAAGCGACCTTAGTGTACTCATCATGTGAGATCCCTCCGGGACGCGCATAAGGTACGAAGATGACCTCAGTGCTGTCTTTAAATAGTTCTGAAATCTCGTCCAGTAAGTATTCCAGATATCCTTTACCGTACACGGTGGAGGTACTCGCAATTATTAAATTTTTCATAGGTTGAAATTCATCAGATAAATTTAACAAACACAGGCCAATACTTTAAGATTTTAGTAAGAAAACAAAGCGTACTTTTAAGAAATGAAGTTAACATTACTTGTATTCTTCTTTTTTATAACGACACTTTTAGCCATTGGTCAGGATATAGACCGTGTTCAAATTGATGGAAAAATTACGGCTCCTCTTGGCGATGACACCGAAGGCGTGACCGTCTATAATGTTTCTTCACAACAGGGTACCGTTACCGACAAGGAAGGTAAATTTACGCTGAGTGTTGCCGAAAATGACAGGATCTATATTACAGCTTTACAGTTTCAAAGCTTTACGGTGATCGTGGATAGTGGTGTTATTGAATATAAACGAATGAATATTTATCTCAATCCCGCCGTTAATCAGTTGGAAGAGGTCATCGTTAGGCCTTATGATCTTACCGGTAATATTATAGCCGATCTGAAACGAATTAAGACCGCAAACACTACAGTAAATTGGGATCTTTCTTATGAAGCTTTAGAATTTGGGTATGAGTTCAGCGCCGACGAAAATACTAAAGTAGACGGAAATGCAGCACAGGATGCATTGGGAACAGGTGGAATTAAAAATGGGTTTAATTTTGTGGGAATTTTTAATCTTTTATTTCCGAAGAAAAAAAAGACCAACCATGAAGTTTCCGTAACTAAGGAAGTAATCACCAATGCGCTACGACAACGCTACAGCAATCAGTTTATTGCAGAAAAATTTGGTATTCCAACAGAGAAGGTAAATGAATTTATTTATTTTACTGAGGACAACGGACTTCCCGCAGACTTGCTAAAAGCCGAGAATGAATTGGAATTACTAAATTTCCTCCATCAACAAAGCAACGATTATAAAACTCAAATTGGAATTAACTAAACTTTGCTCCTTATTGAGCTGTTTACTTCTTCCGCTGTTCATGCAAGCGCAAACTCAGGTATTGCAGGGCAAGGTTACTAATGAGATCGAAGTGGAGGGAATTCATATCCTGAACACTTCTTCCAGATATAATTCGATCACAGATGCCTACGGAAATTTTGCCATCACTGTAAAAGTGAATGATACCTTGGTTTTTTCATCTGTAAATTATATGCCTGAAAGCCTACCGGTTACCCCTGAAATATTCGAAAAAGGAGTGATGCTTGTTAAGCTTTCTGAAATGGTGAACGAACTGGATGAAGTGGTACTGGGTCCTAATTTGTCGGGTAATTTACTTACCGATATCAAAAACATTAAAACGGAAGATGAATTTAATTTTGATGATGTAGGCATCCCCGGGTTCAAGGGAGAACCTGAAGAAAAAATAGTCCCCATAGTGCCCTATCTGGGACTCGCAACTGCAGTGGATCTGGAAGCCTTGTACAAACACTTAAGCGGGTATTACAAAAAATTGAGAATACAGCGAAAATGGGATGCCCAAAATAGTGCCGTTGCCCATATAATTAGTTATTATGGCCCCGATTTTTTCTCTGAAGCCTTTAAGATTCCGGAAAATCGATTGTACGACTTCTTATTATACTGTATTGAGACCAGTAGTATTCAAACCGATTTCAACACTCAGCATTATGCTGGAGTATTGTCGGTATTGGAAGAAAAGAGTGTGATCTATGTTGAACGGCTATCCAAAAAAGAGGAATAATATTTGTAACATTCGCCTAAAAAAAACGTCAAACAATTTTGCATAGTTTATGAAAATGAAATTTTTTAAAATTGCCTTTCTACTTTTTCTGGTTCCATTGCTTACCGCATCAACGACTCACAAGTTTTATGTGAGCATTACCAATGTTGAATATGTGGAAAAAAAGGAATCCCTTCAGATCATTTCCAAGATCTTTATTGAAGACTTAGAAACAGTCCTTCAGAAAAGATTCGACCCCAATGTGCATTTGGCCTCAAAAAAAGAAACTAAAAAGGATCTGGCATTACTTCAGAAATATGTCCTTCAGAAAATAAACATAAGCGTAAATGATAAACCTGTAAATATCAAGTATATAGGGAAAGAATACGACATTGATGTTGTAAAGATCTATCTAGAGGTTGAAGGGGTTAAAAAACTGAATTCCTTAGAGATCGAAAATAAAATATTACACGATCTGTTTGATGAACAGCAAAATATCATACACCTAAAAACACCTTCAACACGTCGCAGTCTCATCCTGGAAAAGGAGAATCCTAAAGGTCTGTTAAACTTGAACTAAAGAACTCTTAAAACCCATAATAAAAACTATTTTTATCACCTTAAATAAATTATCAAACTCCTAATAATTATGAAACTTACTAAGTATTTTGCCCTGGTAATTGTTTTTCTTGCAGCGGGAATGACCTATGCACAGGAAACTGAAAAAGAACAACGGGAACCCGGTCATTATAACAACAATCGGTTTAAACAACTTTACGAAGAATTTTCTACTCCTAATATGTTCAGGACTGCCAGCGGTGCTCCCGGACCAAATTACTATCAGCAACAAGCAGATTATGTGATGGATATTGAGCTGGATGATAAGAATTCTAAGATCACCGGATATGAAACAATTACATACACCAACAATTCACCCGATGTATTAGAATATTTATGGGTTCAGTTAGACCAAAATGTACGGTCCAAGGACTCAAAATCACCCCTTATTGAAGGCAGTGGTGCCGCGCCTGCAACTATGGCCGGAAGTTTTGTAGGCCAATATATGGGATCGCCTTTCGATGGTGGATTCAATATTATGGAAGTAAAAAATGACAAAGGTGGAAACTTACCCTATACCATCAATCAAACCATGATGCGTGTTGAGATGCCCAAACACCTAAAACCGGGTGAAAAATTTGTGTTTTCTATAAGATGGTGGTACAATATTCAAAATCATACCACAGATGGTGGTCGAAGTGGTTACGAAGTCTTTGAGGACGGGAACAAGGGATATGTGATTGCGCAGTTCTATCCTCGAATGGCGGTTTATAACGATGTGGAAGGATGGCAAAACAGTCAGTTTTGGGGAAGAGATGAATTTGCATTGCCCTTTGGAAACTTTGAAGTAAACATCACTGTACCTGCAGACCATACCCTGGATGCTACGGGTACACTTCAGAATAGAAAAGAGGTTTTTACAAAAGAGATGATGGATCGCTATGAAAGAGCGAAAAAATCATACGACAAGCCTGTAATGATCGTAACACAGCAAGAGGCTGAGAATGCGTCAAAAGGTTTTTCAACAGCAAAGAAGACCTGGAAATTTAAAGCCGAAAACGTACGCGATTATGGTTTTGCTACCTCAAGAAGATATATTTGGGATATGATGGCCGTAAAAATAGGCAACAGAGATGTGATGGCCGTTTCGGTATATCCTCCCGAAGGAAACCCCCTATGGGAAGATTACTCTACCAAGGTTGTGGCAAGTACGCTAAAGTCATACTCTCGAATGACCTTCGATTATCCGTATCCTAAGGCGATCTCTGTGCATGCCAAGGGACAGGGAATGGAATACCCAATGATCTGCTGGAATTACGGAAGACCCGATAAAGACGGAAACTACAGTGAGCGTACCAAATACGGAATGATGAGTGTGATCATTCACGAAGTGGGTCATAATTTCTTTCCTATGATCGTAAATAGTGACGAACGTCAGTGGACCTGGATGGACGAAGGGCTTAACACTTTTGTACAATACGTTGCCGAACAAGATTTTGGAGAATGGTATCCAGAAGCGATCGCTCCTAATCAAAAATATCCATCGAGAAGAGGACCTGCAAAAAATATAGTGGATTATATGGCGGGAGATCAGGCGAGTTTAGCACCTATTATGACGAAAGGCCTGAACACCTATAATTTTGGTGCAAATGCATATTCTAAACCGGCTACCGGACTTAATATACTTCGGGAAACTATTATGGGACGTGAACTATTCGATTATGCGTTTAGAACCTATGCCCAGCGTTGGATGTTTAAACACCCTACTCCCGAGGATTTCTTCAGAAGTATGGAGGATGCATCGGCAGTAGATCTCGATTGGTTCTGGAGAGCCTGGTTCTACACCACAGATTATACCGATATAGGTGTGAAAGAAGTTAAGAAATTCTACGTTACTTCCAAGATCAATAAGGAAGTTCGGGAAATTATGGAAGCACGAGGGATGACAGAAAGTGATCTTCCTCCTTTGGTGTACCTTGTTGAAGAAGGAAGTGAGGATTTTGAGGAGAGTATGAAGACTGCAACACTGGACGATGTGAAAACACTTCAGGAGTACATTATGGATAATATTCCGGCTTCGGAAAGAGCTAATTTAAAGAAGCCCAAGTATTTTTATGAAGTAACTTTTGAAAAGCCGGGAGGGATTCCAATGCCTATTATTGCTGAATATACCTACAGTGATGGCAGTACCGAAAGAATTACATATCCGGCAGAGATATGGAGAAAGACAGATAAGTCTGTTGGTAAAGTGATCGCTTCCGATAAAGAGATCGTAAAGATCATGGTAGACCCCGATGAGGAGACTGCCGATATCGACACTTCGAACAACGCGTGGCCTCAACGTAAGAAACTTGGCGAATTCGATTCGTTCAAGGAAAACGTAAAGGGAGAATAATAAAAATATAATTCTATAGTAAAAGCCTCGTTAAAGTAACGGGGCTTTTTAAATTATGGGAATAATCTTGTTTATATTTGCATCATGATAGCGCAAACATTTTTCTTATTTATAAGTGGAGCCGAAATTGCATTCATCATTTTCATAGTGTTGATGGTCTTTGGTGCAGATAAGGTTCCCGAGATAGCGCGCGGACTGGGTAAGGGAATGCGTCAAATAAAGGATGCAACCAATGATATCAAGTCTGAGATCACAAAAAGCGCCGAAAAACAGGGGCTGGATGTGGATATTACCAAGGATTTCAAAAAGGAAATTGACAAAGTAAAAGAAGATGTGGACGAAATAACGGGTCCGATTAAAAGAAAATTCTAGATGATTGAGATCCTGAAAGAATTAGACAGAGAGTTGTTCATCTTCTTAAACAGTCTGGGAATTGAACGTTTTGACGCCTTTTGGTTATTTGTCACACAAATTGAGAGCTGGACACCGCTCTTCATACTGTTCATTTTTCTTATGTATTACTTCTACAAATGGAGAGATGCCAGTGCCACAGTATTCTTTTTACTGCTTACCTTTGGAATTACCATATTATTTACCGGTATTGTAAAGGAGTATGTCGCTAGACTAAGACCTAATAACGTTGAAGCTTTGGCAGAACTTATTAGAATATTACAAAAACCTTCCAACTACAGTTTCTTTTCGGGTCATGCGTCTTCCAGTTTTTCCATCACAACCTTTGTCGTTTTAGTCCTGAGAAAACACACAAAATGGATTTACGTTGCCTTCTTATGGCCGTTCATTTTTGTCTTGAGCAGAATTTATGTTGGAGTGCATTACCCAAGTGATATTATGGTGGGTGCATTAGTAGGTACTGTGATCGCATATGTATTTTATCAACTCTGGAAGGTGGAAACACAGCAGGAACTGGTTGAAACTAGTATAAATCAAACTGAAACATAAAAATTTCCAGCCTAATAATTCTATAAGGTTGAGGTGTGATGTTTTGGTTATTTCACTCTAGAAATTGTTAATCCGTCGCGAATAGGAAGCATCACTGTTTCCAGTTTAGGATGCTCGTTTAGCATTTTATTGTAGACCAGCAGCGCTTGGGTATCTGCATCGTCGTCTTTTACATCTTCTGTTACTTTCCCGCTCCACAACACATTATCGCTTAAAATAACCGCTCCGCTTCTTAGCTTCGGTAGCAGGAGTTCAAGATATTTGGGATAATTGCATTTGTCTGCATCGATAAAGACAAGGTCAAAATCGAAATCCAACTGCGGAATGATCTCCAGAGCGTTCCCGGTATGTTGAAATATTTGTTCACCAAATTGCGACCTGTCAAAATATCGTCGCTGAAAATCGTGTAATTCTTCATTAATATCGATGGTGTGAAGCTCCCCGTTCTGCGCCATGCCTTCCGCCAGACAGAGGGCCGAATATCCGGTATAAGTTCCTATTTCTAGTATGTATCGGGGACACATCAATTTGGAAAGCATGCTCAAAACCCTCCCCTGTAAATGACCGCTCAACATACGGGGTTGCAATACCTTCTGCCAGGTCTCTCGTTGTAACTCTGCAAGTAGTTCCGGTTCGGGTTGAGTATGTGCCGTTACGTATTTGTCAATTTTTTCAGGAAGGAAATCCATGGGTTTTAGTATTCAGTATTCAGGAATTAATGTTTGATTTGATGGTATGGTGAAGTTTATGCTAAGCTCTCCTGTACTATTTACGTTCCGGTAATTCTCTTCACCAGCTTTTGTCTTGCCTCCTTGTCATCACCACATAGCCATTGAAGCACATTGTCCTCCCACATGGCATCACATTCGGCTTCCGTAACAATATTTCGCTCTCGGGCAAGATCGAGGATCTTTCCGGGGTAGGACGATTGCGGCGCACTTTCCATTTCACCCAAAGGATAAGGATCGTCCAATCCCACCAGCACTTGTTTGGACCCTTGATTTTCGATCACCAATTTTAAAGATCCTGTATCGTGGACCAGGGTGTCGAAGAATATGTTTTTATGGCCAACCGACTTCCGGGGATGGGTTTTGCCTTCAAAAAGATCGGGTCTTCCGTCAAAACCCTGAATTCTTCTACCCAAATTGATCTGTGCCAATTGGCCGCCATGTGCAAAGCAGGTTCGCATATTCGGAAATTTATCGGCATATCCGTTCAGTGTTAAAAAATGGTAGGCATCGGCACATTGTGCCAGCATCCAGATAAGGTGGAACCGCCAGGACGTATTTTCCAGTAAAATAAACTTTTCCCCGTCGTACGGATGAATTTCTACGGCGAGATTGTATTTGCTTGCCAGCTCAAAAATAGGTTCGTTCTCTTCGTCGAATATACAACGCCAGGTCCCAATAGTATCCATATAATGGGTAGGAAGACACAATAACTGCAAGCCAAGTTCTTCCACACAGCGCTCAATTTCCCAAAGGGCACCGCGAACAAATCCGGGGTGCACCACAAATCCGCAGGTAAATTTCGAAGGATTATCATGCTGAACTTTCGCATTAAAATCGTTCTGAAACCGCAATGCCTGTTTCATTTCCTCCACCCTCAGGCCATTGCCATATAACTGCGATAAATTTAAAACCACGGCATGATCGATCTTATATCGCTCCATCCATTCCAGCTTTTCCTTTAAAAAGAAACTCGAATCGGTTACCGGCCGACTCCAGTTTTTCTGAAGCATGAATTTTCGATCCTTATCCACCCAAAAAATACCTTTATCCTTCATGAATTGAGGGATTTCCTCCGGATAGGGGAGTAAATGCGAATGACCGTTTATACGTAGTTTTTTCTTCATAATGGGTTTATGCTCTTTTCATTACTTCGGGCGTGCCCCCTCAACAACTCCCTAGGGATTGTAAGAGGGGTCGGGCTTTCGGTGCTACATGCCTTCCTGCCACTGGCAGACGGCAGGGTAGCCTACCTCTATCCCTCACGCATCTTTATTGCTTAAAGTTACAAAGATTTCGTTCTCCCGCCATCGACGGGTAAATTAATTCCGTTGATATAACTCGCAGCTTCGCTGGCCAGAAAGGCTACAGCATTGGCAATTTCTCCGGGTTGTGCGAATCGTCTGGCAGGCACCAAACCTTTCATAAATTCTGTGGCTTCTGCTTGGGTCTTATTCATTTTTTTGGAAGCGTTTAATACGATATCTTCGAGACGGTCGGTTGCTGTAAATCCCGGAAGCACATTATTCACCGTGATCCCGTATTGTCCTAATTCGTTGGCCAGGGTCTTACTCCAGTTCGCCACAGCTCCGCGTATCGTATTGCTCACTCCCAAACCATCTATAGGCTGCTTCACCGAAGTAGAGATTATATTGATGATCCTCCCGTAATCGGTTTCCTTCATCCCGGGAACAAGTGCCTGCACCAAAATCTGATTGCATATCAAATGCTGCGAAAAAGCTCTGGTAAATTCTTCGGTATCTGCAGCAAAAATGGCACCACCTTTCGGACCTCCGGTATTATTAATGAGAATATGAAAGGTTTTATTCTGGGCTGCCTCGATCACCTTCTCTTTTAATCCCTCAGGATCGCTAAAATCTGCAACCAGATAATTGTGTTTTTGCCCTTCCAGAAACGGAAGTTCCAGTAATGTTGTTTTTAGTTTTTCTTCATCTCTGGCTACCAAGGTAATGGTTGCTCCCAGCTTTGCCAGTTGCAGTGCCGAAGCTTTTCCTATTCCCGCTGTGCTTCCACACACCATTGCATTTCTATTTGTAAGATTTAAATTCATTCTTTCGTTTTTTCAATTCAAAATTTATTGATTCCCTGCTCCCAGTACTTTGTTTCCTAACTCCTAACCCCTAACTACTCATATTTTATACACACATTCTTGGCTTCAGTAAAAAAGCGCAGTGCTTCAAATCCGCCTTCTCTGCCAACACCGCTGTTCTTAACACCGCCAAAAGGGGTTCTAAGATCACGGTTTAACCAGGTGTTTACCCAGACGATGCCCGCTTCAAGTTGTTTTGAAAGCCGCATGGTTCGGTTTATATCACTGGTCCATAAGGTAGCAGATAAGCCGTAAGGTACCCCGTTAGCCATCCGCATAACCTCTGCCTCCGAAGAAAACGGCATGAGTGTAACTACAGGTCCGAAGATCTCCTCCTGATTTACTCTGCATTGGTCGTCAAATACTTCGATCACCGTTGGTTCAAGGTAATATCCTTTTTCGAGTCCGTCGATCTTCAATTGCTTTCCACCAAATAGTATCTTCCCGCCTTCTTTTTGAGCGAGTGCAATATACGATTGCACTTTTTCTAAATGTGTTTTGGAAACTAAAGCCCCCATAGCTGTTTCAGTTTTAAACGGATCTCCAACTTTCAACGCTTTAACTTTTTCGACAAAATCTGACTTAAATATTTCGTAGATCGAATCTTCGACAAAGATCCTGCTTCCGCAGAGACAGATCTGTCCCTGATTGGCAAAAGAAGACCTTACCGTTACAGCCAACATCTTATCGTAATCGCAATCGGCGAAAATGAGATTGGGATTTTTACCTCCTAATTCCAGAGATAATTTTTTAAACATAGGAGCTGCTGTACGAGCAATATGCTCTCCTGTTTTTGTGCCACCGGTAAAGGAAATGGCTTTTATGTGCTTGTGTTCCACAATGGCTTGTCCGGCCTCCGGTCCCGTGCCGTGAATGATATTGAGTACGCCCTTTGGTAAACCGGCTTCGTTGCAAATCTCACCTAAAAGATAGGCCGTCATTGGGGTTACTTCACTGGGTTTGGCGACCACAGTATTCCCGGCCGCTATGGCAGGAGCGATCTTCCAAGTAAATAAGTACAACGGAAGATTCCAGGGAGAAATACAACCTACTACGCCAATGGGTTGTCGCAACGTAAAATTCATAGTGTTTAACCCTATACTTTCATGTGCCTCACTGGCAAATTGAGTGATGGCATTGGCAAAAAACCTAAAATTACTCGAAGCTCTCGGGATATCCACGGTCATGGCCAGGCTCAATGGTTTGCCGTTATCTCTGGATTCGGCTTCGGCCAACGGAATCAGGTTTTTTTCAATAAGGGTGGCGATCTTTAAGAGTATACGGCTACGGTCTTCAATGGTAGTATTGCTCCATATTGGGAAAGCAGAACGCGCGGCTTCATAAGCCTTGGCGACATCTGTTTTTCCCGAGCGTGCTATTTTTGAATAGACTTCCCCATTGGAAGGATTGTAATTATCCAACCAGATATTCTTTTCAGGTTCACAATAGGCTCCGTCTATGAAGTTAAGTATTTTTTGCATTGTTTTTGATCTAAGACATATTCCTTTTTATCAATAAGAAATTCGGTCATTCATATAAAACCTTTCCTTAATTCAAGGGCTTATATGCCATCGCTTTTATTTCAACCACCAAATTGGGATGGGGGAGTTGGTGCACCGCTACGGTAGTTCGGGCCGGACCCTTTGCTGCAGTGAAATACTGCGCATAGACTTCGTTATACCCCGCAAAGTCATTCATATTTACCAGAAACGTCGTAACATCTACCACATCTTCCATGGTGGCTCCTTCGGTTGCGAGATAATCTTTTATATTTTCAAGTACTGCTTTAGTTTGTTCCCTGATGTCTAGATGCATACTTCCCATTTCATCCACCTGATGTACTCCTGCAAAACTATTGTCGGGAAGTCGGGAACTGGTTCCCGAAATAAAAATAAAGTCCCCCACCCGTTTTACATGAGGGTACGCACCCCTGGGGCTTGCTTTTCCTTCCACTAATCTGCTTTTATTACTCATTTTAGCTGTTTTAATTTTTTATAACGATGTTTTCGGAATGATTCAGATCAATTCAGGTTCTTGGCAACGGCATCGTCGTGCAAAATGGCTTCAGTTGTCTGCTTCACCAATTTCAACTTTTCATCCAGAGTCATCTGTTCCGTAAGCGTTCCGTCGTCCAGAAGATTGAGAATCGCCTTGTCCTGGGCCCGTCCTTGCTTCATAGCCTGAAAATACGAAATATCTTCGTTAAAAGTAACCAGAGAATACTTAGAATGATAGTGCTGGGGAAATTCAGATTCGAAGGCGATCTCCAGCTTTCTTTTTTGCTGAAATAGCGCGCTAGCAGTATGTTCTTTCATTTCATGGAAATTATCTACAGCCAGATCGGCAATGGCATCAGTATCCTTTTTTCTCACTTTTTCGTACTCCTGAAATACCTTTTCCCAATCTCCTTCAAAACGGTCTAAAACTTCATCAAACACAACCACATCCTCAAATGAAGCGTTCATTCCCTGACCGTAAAAAGGTACTATGGCGTGTGCAGCATCACCCAGTATGAGTGTTTTTCCATAGCTGCTCCAGGGCGAACATTTAATGGTTCCAAGGGGTCCTGTGGGATTTCCAAAGAACTCTTCCGCAAGATTTGGCATAAGGGCCACTGCATCGGGAAATTCCTTGTTAAAATATTCGTGGACCATTTCGGGCGTGGTAAGGGTGTCGAAGCAATACTCGCTGTTCGCATAAGGCAGGAACAGCGTTACGGTAAAACTTCCATCGAGATTAGGCAGTGCAATTAACATATCTTCTCCTCTCGGCCATATATGAAGCGCTTCCTTATAGGTGCGATATCCTCCGCCTTCCGCCGGCGGGATACTTATTTCCTTATAACCATGAGTGAGCCATTGCTGCGAAAAACTGAATAGGAATTTTCGATGTTCGTACATACTTCGCCGAACAGAAGAACCAGCACCATCGGTACCTAAAATAATATCACCCTTATATTGAACCTCATTCCCCGATTCATAATCCTTAAAAATTGCTGCTGCGTTTTCGAGATCCACTTTTTTACAACCATGTCCGAATACCAGTTTCACGTTATCCATGGCTTCTGCCGCATCCAACAACAGCATATTCAATCCGGGTCTGGAGATAGAATTGATATATTCGTTTTCCCGTCCGCTATACGGACTTAAAAACGTATTTCCGGAAGCATCATGGATCATTCTCCCGCGCATGGGAATACACAGCTCCAGGGCATCTTTCTCTACCCCGGCCAGTCGTAAACCCCGTAACCCGCGATCACTAAGGGCAAGATTTATGGACCGCCCTGCATCCTGTTCGGTTTTTCTAAGGTCGGGACGTTTTTCCACCAGCGTGATGTTATATCCTCGTTGCGCCAAACGCAGAGCTAACAGACTTCCGCAGAGCCCCGCGCCAATGATTAATATGTTCTGGTTCTGATCCTTCATTTTAGTTGAGCACTTTTTTCAATTGTTCCACAAATTTGAACACATCAACAAAACTGTTGTATAGTGGTGCCGGAGCAACTCGAATCACATCCGGTTCCCGCCAATCGCTAATCACACCTGCTTTTGTTAGATCGGTATGTAAGGCTTTATTGGCACTGTTCACCTGAATCGACAATTGGCAGCCGCGCTCTTCAGGATTTGAAGGCGTGATAATATGGATTCTGTTATCATTTAATTCTTTTATAAGGAATTCAAGAAAACCGGTTAGTTTAACTGCCTTCTCCCTAAGATTATCAAATCCGGCTTCTTCAAATACATCCAGAGAGGCCCGAATGGCGGCCATCGATAAAATTGCCGGATTGCTAAGCTGCCAGCCTTCTGCACCTGGAATAGGCTCGAACTCATGACGCATATTAAAACGGGTTTGTTTGTTATGTCCCCACCAGCCGGTAAAGCGCTTCATGTCTGGATTGTTGGCGTGTCGTTCGTGAACGAAACATCCCCCAAGACTTCCCGGACCACTGTTGAGATATTTATAGGTACACCACACGGCAAAATCGGCACCGCTTTCATGCAAATTGGGCTGAATATTACCTGCGCCATGAGCCAGATCGAAACCAACAATACTACCGTTAGCATGCCCCAGTTCTGTAATTTTTTTAAGCGGAAATGCTTGCCCGCTGTAATAATTGGTGCTGCCAATCATAAGTAGTGCTATGGTATCGCCCTGTTGCTTTATAATTTCCTCCAGATCTTCGAACCTACATAAATTTTCTCCTTTGCGGGGTTTCCAAAGTATGAGTCCGTCCCTGGGATCGAAACCATGAAAATGCAACTGACTCTCCACAGCGTACTTATCACTGGGAAAAGCATCGCTTTCGATGACGATCTTATAACGTTTGGACGTTGGCCGGTAAAAGGAAACCATCATAAAGTGGAGGTTGGCCGTAAGAGAATTCATGACTACAACCTCCTTGGGTTTGGCACCAACGATTCGGGCCATACTTTGCGTAAGAAATTCGTGATAGGGCATCCAGGGATGTTCGGCTTCCGTATGCCCTTCGACCCCTAGTTCAGCCCAATCTTCCAGCTCTTTTTTAAGGTATTCTGAAGTTTTTTTTGGCTGAAGCCCTAAGGAATTTCCGCAAAGGTATATGAGTTCATTGCCGTCCTTGTCTTTTGGGATATAAAACTTTTCTCTGAAATGCGATAAAGAATCATTTGCATCACAATTTTGGGCAAAATCTATTGAATTTTGGAACATGGGTTAGGTGCTGTTTTCGGCTTCACACAAAAATAGGAATTAATATTTGTTATTGAGGAGGGTTTCAAATTTCTTGCTCCACCGAGATATTCGTAAAATACAGTTTAAACTCGCCTGTTTTGTCCTTGTGCATGGTGGTCAATTTCAACTTTCCTACAGTTTCGATATTCTCCCATGTGGTGATCATGCTTGGTTCTGCCGAATTTCCTTTTCTGAAAACCCATTCCCTGATAGTGAAATCATTTCCGTAGTAAAGATCATATGCATCACCCGGTGTATATCCTCCTTCATTAGCGTAGACCAGGGTAAGCTTATTTAATTTTTGCTTTGAAAGCGGTGCTATAACATTCTTCGTATCCTTAAAAGTCGTTCCTGTGTCCCATACCAGTTTATAAGGAGCCAGCAGCCAATAGCTGTCATTGATAAATGATTTATCGGCACTAAGAGCCAGACTGTCCAATTTTTCATTCCTATTGTATCTTACCGTATCGGCTTCAGTTATATAAACTACATCATTAGTTTTTGGATTCCATATAAAACTTCGCTCAGAATGATTATTGCCACGATCTACATTGAAGGTAAATGACAATTCCTTGACGTTATTCCAGTGTTCCAATCCATATTTATACGCGATCGCTTCCGGAGTTGATAAAATCTTGTTATCCGGTACTTTGTAGACGGTTTCCGTTTCAGTGTTTGAAATTTCCGTAGACGTTTCAGTTTTAGCAGTTTCATTTTTACAACCCGTTAAAAATAAAATACTGCAGAAAAAAAGACTTAAATATCTCATAAGTAATGGTTTTTCAGTAAAAATACAGAAACTATTTTCGCCTGTATAATTTTTGTAAATTTATAATATGGGAAAGACTAAAGAATATTCGAATGGAGAAGTTACGGTTGTTTGGAAGCCGGAATTGTGTATACATTCTGCAAACTGTGTGAAAAATCTACCGGAGGTATTTAAGCCTAAGGACAAACCCTGGATTCAACCTAACAATGCCGGTTCGGAAGATCTAATGGCTGCCATAAAAAAGTGTCCCAGTGGTGCACTGAGTTATTACCTCAATTCAAACGGGTCACCTAAGGACGAAACTCCTTCCGAAGAAACCACCCGTGTAGAAGTTGTAAACGGCGGACCATTACTGGTTCATGGAGCTATTGAGATCACTTATGATGACGGTACCAAGGAGCATAAAAAAAGAAGTACTGCCTTTTGCAGATGCGGAAAAAGCGGAAATAAACCAATGTGCGACGGATCGCACAATTCATAAACTACATGACGATCACAGAAAATACAGAACGGAAACGATTTGAAACTAAGATAGAGGATCAAACAGCCTTTATTGAATATATAAGGGCACAAAATAAGGTATATCTAACGCATACCGAAGTTCCAAAACAACTGGAAGGAAAGGGCGTAGGCTCCGGTTTGGTCAAGGAAGTCTTATCTATAATAAAAGAAGAGGATAAAGAATTAGTACCTCTTTGCCCATTTGTGGCAGCTTATGTAAAGCGACATCCCGAATGGCGTGAATTATTGGCAAGCGGATACAACGTATAATAAAAAAAGCCCTTCTAAAAATCAAAAGGGCTTTTCTGCATTCGATATAGAATTAATCTATTGCATCTTCTGCGTCGTCAACTACATCTTCTACATCGTCTGCGACTGTTTTGTTCTCTCTGCAGCTCATAAAACCTGTGCTCAATATACCGGCTGCGAATAACAATAAGAATACTCTTTTCATTTTGTTGGTTTTAATAGTTAGTACTAAGTTAAGGTCTGCGTCCTGTAGCTAATCGGTAAAGAATACCAATAACTGCCAATACCAATAAAATATGGATAAGACTACCTACGCTTTCTGCAAAGCCAAAGTAACCTACCAGCCATCCTATAATTAGTATTACCACGATCAACCAAATTAAATCTCTCATAATGATTGTTTTTATAATTAGTTACATAAATCTACTACTCAAATAAGGCATTGTAATACAGTTTAACGCTGTTTAACTTTAGATGTTAAATTATTACAAACGACATCTAAACCCTTTTTTACTACTTTTATGCTGTAATCTATAGCCGTATTATGGACTTCAAGCACGCCTTTGAAACTAATCGTGAAACCTGGAACAAAAAAGTGGCCATACATGCTGCGAGTGACTTTTATAACCTCGAGGGATTTAAGACGGGCGAGACATCGTTAAAGGATTACGAGATTCAGGCCCTTGGTGATGTTTCAGGGAAGTCGCTGTTGCATTTACAATGTCATTTCGGACAGGACACCTTAAGTTGGAGTAGGAAGGGTGCGCAATGTACCGGACTTGATATTTCTGAAGAAGCGATTAAACTCGCTAAAAAACTCAATCATGAACTCGGACAGGATGCGAAGTTCGTTTGCTGCAATGTGCTGGATGCCTCAGCATATATTATCGAACAATTTGACATAGTGTTCACCAGCTACGGAACCATAGGTTGGCTACCCGATCTTGATCCCTGGGGACAGCTCATTTTCGAACGTCTAAAGCCGGGTGGCACTTTTTATATTGTTGAGTTTCATCCCATAGCTTGGATGTTCGATTATACAAAGACGCCTCCGTGTCTTTCGTATGGTTATCAACAAAAAGAGGCGATCTACGAGGAATATAAGGGGACCTATGCCGACACCAATGCTGAATTATCCTCTAAGGAATACGGATGGAATCACGGCTTAGGTGAAGTGATCAGCTCGCTAACCAACGCCGGATTTCATATCGATTTTTTGAAGGAACATCATGCCTCTCCCTACAATATATTTCCCGGCTTGGTCGAAACGGTAGCCGGAATGTTTGAACTTCCGGATAGAAAATACCCGCTAATTTTTGAAGTAAAGGCTACTAAACGGTAAGCTTTGTAGTGGTTATTTCTTTTTCACAATCAAGCTACCATTTTTAAAACCGAGCAGTATAAAAAGACTTGGCAGACTATGAAGAATATATCTTTTAAATGAATATCATTTAATTAATGATCTGAATTCTCCTTGAGTAATTCGGGGAATTTTTCCTGAAAGCGTTTCAGTCTTGGAATGGATACATTCTGAATGTAGGAATCGTTTGGATTCAGCTTTTCATAGTTTTGATGATAGGCCTCTGCTTCCCAGAATTTCTGAAAGGGCAACACCTGCGCAGCTACCTTATCACCACCCAGTTGTTTATTGATCTCGGCGATCTTAGTGTCAATGATCTTTTTTTGAGCATCGTTCTGATAAAAAATGATCGAACGGTACGAAGAACCTCTGTCCGGCCCCTGACCGTTTACCTGTGTTACATTCTGAGATCCAAAATACACATCGACCAATTGAGAAAAACTCACGGTTTTTGGATCGTAGATCACTTCAACTGCTTCGGCATGATCGGCATGATTTCTGTAGGTAGGATTTTTAGTCATACCACCGCTATATCCTGAGATCGCTTCCTTTACTCCTTTTACACTTTCGTAGACTGCTTCCACACACCAAAAGCATCCACTTGCAAAATAAGCGCGTTCTAAACCATCTTGCGGTTCAATTTCAATAGGTGTAAGTTCTTTCTGGGCGATAGCTTCAGCCTCTTTGTTGCGTTCGTTCGACGGTTTGCAGGAGGCTTGTAATACAAAGAGCAGTAAGACAGAAGTAATTAAGATGGATCTCTTCATGATATTTTTTTTGAGTAAGTCGGCGAGCCGTTAGATAACTTTCAGTTAAAATAATAAAAAAAGCCTCCACGATCTGTGAAGGCTTTGATATATTTTTAGGACTTTGACTATTTTACCTTTGCAAAAAGCTTGTCCATTTTCTCACGTTCCTCAGTTGCCAGTTCAGGATCCACAAGGATGCGACCACTGTGCTCATCGGTGATGATCTTCTTTCTGGATGCGATCTCCATTTGCACCTGTGGTGGAATGGTAAAGAAAGAACCACCCGAAGCACCGCGCTCTACGGCTACAACGGCAAGACCGTTCTTCACATTGGTTCTAATCCGCTTATAGGCTTTTACCAAGCGCTCTTCGATCTTCTTCTCGTAACTTTCCGATTCTTTGATCAAAGCCTTTTCTTCTTTTTCAGTTTCTGAAAGGATCTCGTCCAATTCGTTTTGCTTATGCTTTAAATGCTCTTCGCGAGCAGCAAGACGCTCCTTGGTTTCAGTAATAACCTCATTCTTTTGCTCGATCTGAGTTTTAAACTCTTTAATGTGCTTTTCAGCCAATTGAATTTCCAGTTCCTGAAACTCAATTTCCTTGCTCAATGAATTGTACTCACGGTTGTTACGTACGTTATCCTGTTGGGAAGTATATTTTTTAATAAGACCTTTTGCTTCTTCAATAAGCAATTTTTTATCCTTGATATTTGTTTCGATCAACTCAAGATCTGTCTTAAGTTTTTCAAGGCGGGTATTCATTCCGGCGACTTCATCTTCCAAATCTTCCACTTCCAGAGGCAGTTCACCCCGTACATTTCTAATCTCATCAATTCTCGAATCGATCAATTGCAGGTCGAACAACGCTCTTAACTTCTCTTCTACAGTGCTTTCTGTTTTTGTTGCCATAAATTAATAATAGGTAATAGGATTGGTGTTTATTTGCGATAAAACGATTGCAAAATTAGTGATTTTTTTGTTAAGGAAAGAAACTATAAGGTCTTTTGTGTACTGTTCACTCTCATAATGTCCAATATCGGCTAAAAGAAGGTTATTTTCGGCCTTAAAAAAATCGTGATATTTCAAATCGGATGTGACAAATACGTCGGCACCGGCGCTTTTAGCTGCATCAATGGCAAAACTTCCGCTACCACCCAGCACCGCAATTTTTTTCACCGGTTTATCTGTTTTAACAGAATGCCTGATACATCCGCAGTGAAATGTTTCTTTTAATTTCTGAAGGAATTCCTCCTGTGTACTTTCAGCTTCCAGCTCACCAACCATACCCATACCAATATGCTGATTGGTATTTTCAAGGGTTGTGACCTCATAGGCCACTTCTTCATAGGGATGTGCCTTAAAAAGCGTCTGTAAAACCGTCGTTTCTAAATGCTTATGAAAGGTTACCCCAAGCTGTATCTCTTCTTCAAAATGGGTTTCCCCTTTTTTTCCAATTGTGGGAGTAGAAGATTCATTGCCATTAAAACTTCCTTTTCCTTCAATGTTAAAGCTGCAATGACTGTAATTCCCAATTGTTCCGGCTCCCGCAGCAAAAAGACTATTGCGAACCTGTTCGGCATCCTTTACAGGAACGAAGGTTATTAGTTTTTTAATGGTACCGGTCTGTGGGATCAGTATTTTTTTGTTCTTCAGCTGAAGCTTTTCACAGATCATTGCATTTACGCCGTTCCATGCATTGTCCAACGCGGTATGTATGGAAAAGATATTGATATCGTTCTTAATTGCTTTTGCTACCACCCGCTCGACATAGGTGTTACCCGTGATCTTCTTTAAGCCGGAAAAGATAATGGGATGAAAACTCACAATGAGATTGCAATTTTTATCAATGGCTTCATCCACTACACTTTCCAGTGTATCAAGTGTGACGAGAATTCCGGTGACATCGGCGTTTTTGTTGCCCACCAATAGTCCGGTGTTGTCAAAATCCTCAGTATAGGACAAAGGAGCTAATTCATCCAAGAGCTGCAATACATCGTTTACCTTCATAGTGTAGATTTTGTTGTAAAGATAAAAGAATACTCCTTTTGAAGGCATAGTTGCTATAACAAAGGACTCATTTTAAAAGTGCAACAAATTCAAATACAATTTATGAGGAATTAGTACTTTCGTTGCATGAAGTTGCTTCGGTGGATATTATTTCCGTTTTCGATACTCTACGGGTGTATCACTTCACTGCGGAATTATTTTTACAACAAAGGCTGGCTTTCGAGTCAGGAGTATGATTTCCCGGTAATTTGTGTTGGAAACCTTTCGGTAGGAGGGACGGGTAAATCGCCTATGATCGAATATCTTATTTCCTTTCTGAAAGACGACTATAAGATCGCCGTATTAAGTCGGGGTTATAAACGAAAGACATCGGGGTTCAAGGAAGTGCATGGTGCAAGCACCGCTGAAGAGGTAGGGGATGAACCGCTTCAATTTAAGCAAAATTTCCCCAATTGTGTTGTTGCTGTTTGTGAGGATCGAAAAACGGGTATTGCAAATTTAAGAAAGAAGGCCGATGTTATACTGCTCGACGATGCCTTTCAGCATCGAAAAGTTTCGCCTAACTTCAGCATACTGCTCACTTCGTTTCATGAGCTCTATATTGAAGATTTTATGCTTCCCACGGGGAATTTACGCGAATCCAGAGCCGGAGCAAGGCGAGCCGATCTTATTGTGGTCACCAAATGCCCCGATGTGGTTTCCTATGCCAAACTTCAGGAAATAAAATTTAGATTGCAGCCTCAACCACATCAAAAGGTATATTTTTCGAAAATAGGCTATGACGATATGATCTACGGAAAGACCGAAAACCTTCGGCTTCAGTATTTACAAGACAAACCATTTACATTGGTGACAGGGATCGCCAATCCTAAACCTTTATTGGACTACCTGAAACGAAATCAGTTTACATTTAAGCATGAGAAATTTCCCGATCACCACGAATTTTCCCCTTCAGAAATCAACAACTTAAAGCAAAAGGAACTTATTCTTACCACCGAAAAAGATTATATGCGGCTACAGCCGAAATTAGATAAATTCGCTTTGTATTATCTGCCCATAAAGACGTTGATATTAAATGAACAGGAAGAATTCTTCCAAGAAACCGTTAGAGCGGCAATTAAAAAAAAGATCGGAAAAAGTTAGTTTTTGACCGGGAAGATCTTAGCTTCGATTGTACGATAGATCTTTTCGAAGAATTCTTCGGTTTTAAAAGGCTTTGGAATTATTTCATTGAAGCCTGCTCTGTAAAAATCATCCAGATTTTCGTCTATAGTCACGGCAGTTAAAGCGATTATTGGGATCTGCTTATTGAATTCACGGATCTTCTGGGTGGCCTCAATACCACTTATCCCCGGCATATGAATGTCCATGAGGATCACATCAAATTCGTTCTCCTCAACGAGTTTAATGGCTTCCATTCCATTGTCTGCCACCATACATTTCATCTTGTTCTTTTCGAGGATCTTTCGAGTGATCATCTGGTTGATCTTGTTGTCTTCCACAACCAGGATCTTACGATTCTCCAATGCTACATAATCCACGTCGTAGATAACATTCTTCGGATTTTTTTCCTCCTGAATTTCCTCAGAAACATCGAAGTTTATATTAAACCAGAATTTTGACCCCTTACCTAACTGACTCTCCAAATGGATCTTACTACCCATAAGTTCCAGTAGGTTCTTTACGATGGAAAGTCCGAGTCCGGTTCCACCAAATTTTCGGTTGATCTGAAGCGATGCCTGAGAAAAAGTTTCAAAAATACTCTTCTGTTTCTTCTTCGAAATACCTACACCATTGTCTTCAATTTCGAAATGCAGGGTTACCTTGGATTTCGTCTCTTCCAGCTTTTTAACGCGCACGAATACATCTCCGTTCTGGGTGAATTTTACAGAATTTCCAATTAAATTGATTAGGATCTGAGATAGTTTTAACGGATCGCCTACCAGGCTGGAAGGAATCGTCTCGTCAAATTCAAAATGCAGGTTATTTTTACGGTCGTCTGCAGATTTCTTAAGCGCGATGAGTACATCATTAATACGTTTCTTAAGTGAAAATGTGGTTTTTTCAATTTCGACCTTATTGGCTTCAAGTTTATTGAGATCAAGAATATTGTTGATTAAAGACAGCAGATATTCACCGGAGAATTTCAGGGAATTAAGATGTTCCTTCTGATGTGACATCGGATTTTCCTCCAGTAGTAAATGCGTTAGCCCGGTCACAGCGTATAGTGGCGTTCTCAATTCGTGGGTGATGGTAGACAGGAACTGCGCTTTGGCCAGAGAGGCTTTTTCGGCTTTTTCCTTTGCTAACTGAAGTTCGTTGTTTTTGTCCTGAAGCAGTTCGTTTGCCTTAGCTCTCAGGTTATTATTTTTATATAATGACAGCGTTAACAAGGATAATATCACGATGAGTGCGATACTAAGACCCGTGGTCATTTTACCAAAATTGATCGATTTCTTTTGTTTGTCCAACTCACTTTGCTGGGTAGCGATCTGCTCGTTGAGGTCCAGAATATTCGAGTCGGCATCCACTCCCTTCGATATGGCTTTTAAATAGACCTGTTGTAGACTGTCTTTTTGAGTTTCGTACAGATCGATATACTGTTGAGCTAATTCATAATTATTTTGGCGAAGTGCAATATAGGAAGCGATCTTGTATCCTTCGGCTTGTAAACGCGGGTAAGGCTTTGAATCGACTATTTGCATACCATTTGCAAGCGAAATACTCGCCTGAGATAAGCTATTTTTGGTAGCTCCTGCTTCCAGATTAAGCAGTCCTTCCGCCTTTTTGATATATGAAAAAGCTTCCTGATATGACAAATTGTAGGAATTAAACAGAGGGATCCCGGCGTCGAAGTAGTTTACCGCTGCCTTATAGTTCTGTTTTTTAAGTTCCAGTAGACCCAGACTCAGAATCACATTGGCCTGACCTTGTTCATCATTGTTCTTTGTGAATAATTTATCGGCTTCTTTTAAATAGGTTTCTGCTTCTGAAACTTTTCCAAGTTGAGTAAGAATGAGCCCGTTTAAATTATAAGCATGTCCTAGTTTTTCTTCGTTTTCGAAATTGTTCAGTAGAGAAACTGCCTTGGATATATCTAAAGAGGCTTTTTCATAATTCTGAAGATAATAGTGAAGCTCGGCCGCCTCCAACTGTATTTCGGCCTTTAACTCATCATTCTTAGATTTTGAAACCAGCTTATTTGCCTTGGTTAAGTTGACGATTGCATTGTCAAAGTCCTGATTTCTTATAGAAGTTTCTGCTTCCTTTTGATATTTTTTAATTGTGGCAATAGTATCCAGGTTCGCCTCTTGTGAAAAAGAGCCAAATGAAAGTAAGATGGAACCAAAACACAGCAGCAGGGTTCTGTATAAGTTTGGGATACTGTCCATTATTCTTATGTACTTGGGCGATAAATATAGTTATTTCCTCGATAAAACATCCTATTTATCAGATATTTGTAGGATTAAATCTACAATTCTATGCGAATAACCCCTCTCGTTATCGTACCAGCCGATTATTTTGACCATTTTTCCGATTACCGATGTCATGTCTGAATCGAAGATACAGGAATGAGGGTTTCCAATAATATCCACAGATACGATAGGATCTTCGGTATATTGAAGAATATGCTTTAAATGTGTTTCGGAAGCATGTTTAAACGCGGCATTTACCGCTGCGATGCTTACGTCTTTCTTTACATTACAAGTCATATCGGTTAAAGAACCATTGGGTACCGGAACTCGAATACCGCAACCTCCAATTACCGAGGCAAGATCCGGAAATATCTTCGTAAGGGCCTTTGCTGCCCCGGTAGTGGTAGGGACAATCGATTGTCCCGCCGCACGCGCACGTCTCAGGTCTCTGTGAGGCTGATCGTGTAAACTTTGATCTGTAGTATATGAATGAATAGTAGTAATATACGCTTGTTCAATTCCGCACAGCTCATCCAGTACCTTTAACATGGGAGCCGCATTGTTGGTTGTACAGGATGCATTCGAAATTATACGGTCTTCGGACGTTAGAATATCATCATTTACCCCTAAAACTACAGTTTTTATATCATCTTCAAGTGGGGGTACTGCTAAGATCACCTTTTTGGCCCCATTTTCCAAATGCTGTTCTAATTGAACTTTGCTTTTAAATTTTCCGGTACATTCTACAACCACGTCCACCTCGCCCCATGAAATGTTAGAAATATCCTGTTCCGATGTAAAGGTGACATTCATTCCATCGATGGAAATGGAAGTATTTGTAAATCCGATTTCGCGATGAAGTACGCCGTGAATGCTGTCGTACTTTAACAAGTGTGACATGGTTTTTGTGTTGGAGATATCGTTTACGGCGACAACTTCAATTTGAGGATGATCTAATAGTATTCTGAATAGATTTCTGCCAATACGACCAAAACCGTTGATTCCTATTTTAATGGTTTTTTCCATCAAATTATGCTAAGTGAGATGTTTTTGTGCTTTGTAGGAAGATCGCACTAAAGGACCGCTTTCCACGTGCCTGAAGCCCATTTCGAGTCCAATTTCTTCATATTTCTTAAACTGTTCGGGGGAAATAAATTCCTTAACCGGCAAATGTTTTTTAGAGGGTTGTAGGTACTGTCCCAGCGTAACAATATCCAGATGTACTGCCCTTAGATCTTCGAGCGATTGTATCACTTCGGCTTCCGTTTCACCTAAGCCTAGCATGATTCCGCTCTTGGTACGGTCAATCCCGCTGCTTTTTAAGTATCGCAATACTTCAAGGCTCCGTTCATATTTTGCCTGAATTCTCACTTCTCTAGTAAGGCGCTTTACAGTTTCCATATTATGGGATACCACTTCAGGCTTAACAGCAACGATACGATCAATATTGCGAGTATTTCCCTGAAAATCGGGGATAAGAGTTTCCAAGGTGGTAGTGGGATTCATTCTCCGGATAGCCTTAACGGTTTCAGCCCAGATAATGGAACCCATATCCTTTAGGTCATCCCGATCTACCGAGGTGATCACCGCATGTTTTATTTCCATCAGTTTTATGGATCGCGCAACTTTTTCGGGCTCGTCCCAATCGATGGTTTCAGGACGACCGGTCTTAACTCCACAGAATCCGCAGGAGCGGGTACAAATATTTCCGAGGATCATAAAAGTGGCAGTACCTTCGGTCCAGCATTCACCCATATTCGGACAACTGCCTGAAGTACAAATGGTATGCAGGTCGTATTTATCGACCAATCCACGAAGTTCAGTATATTTCTTACCGGTGGGTAATTTTACCCGTAACCATTTAGGTTTAGGTGCCGGTTTTTGTGTATCTAAGGTTTGTATTTCCATAGGGTATGCAAAGATACAATTTTAACTATTCCTAAAAGCATTCTTTAATTTCAATTCTGAATTCACAAACTGATCAGATCAACCTAAAAAGTAACTAAGTACCAGACGCTGAAGCCGATAAGCACAATAATGGAAAACAGACTGTAGATCTTCATAAATCCTGAAGGTCTAGCCTCTACCGGGGTATATTTACCGGTGAGCAGTACATAATTCATTATTGCATAAAACGGGGCGGTTAAAAATGAAAGCACCGTAGCGATTTGAATAAGCACTCCCATCTCAGAAACAAAAAAGAAAAAGATAGCCATTGTACCGGCAATTAATACGAGTAGCCAAAACAGATACCCCTTTTTATGATTTGTTTTCATTAATATTTCTGAAGTCTGATGCATAACTCGAGGAGACGCATCCAGTGTGGTGAGAGTAGTGCTAAACATGGTAGTTAGTGCGGCAATTCCTATCACGATCTTTGCTCCGTCGCCCAGACTGGCGGTATACATAGAGATCAATTGGTTCGCAAACACAGTTCCATTGCCTGAAAAACTTTCCCCAGTATTAAACATAACTAACGCTCCCAAAGAAAGAAATCCAATAGCAAGTACCGTGGTCGCAATAAAGCCTACATTAAAATCGAAGCGGGATTGTGACGGTGTTATGCTTGGATCGACCTTCTTTTTTTCCAATGTCCATACCGAATGCCAGATAGATATGTCCAAAGGAGCCGGCATCCATCCCATAAAGGCAATAAGAAATGCAATTCCGGCCGCTTCCATTGGAAAAACTTGCGTTACCGTAATTGTCGAAGTCGTTTCAGTAGCTAGAATGACTGCCAGGATGGTACTTAATGTAAGACAGATCACGATCGTCTTCATGAGGTTATCCAGTACCTTATAACGTCCTATGATGAGGATTGCAAAGCAGATCGCAGTGATAATGGCCGTCCACAGCACTACCGAACCTGTGCCAAACAACATGGATGCTATTCCAGCAGTGACGATTGTTACGGCGGTTTGTATGGTAAACATCGTAGCAAAAGTGATAATAAAATAAACCCACAGCACACTCTTGCCCAGTTTTCGGTAGCCTTGAAGCAAACTCTCACCGGTTGCCGCAGCGTAGCGCGGACCAAACTCAAAGAAAGGATACTTTACTGCATTTATAAGTAGCAACGCCCATAGGAGTCCGAAGCCAAAGTCGGCACCGGCTCGGGTAGATTGAACCAGATGTGAGACGCCAATGGCGGCACCGGCAAAAAGAAAACCGGGTCCCAGGTTTTTAATGGAAAGTTTCAACGATCTCTGTTTTGAGTAATGATCTCTGCCAGTAATTTTTTTGCCCTTAACAGCCTAACTTTAACATTGTTCAAAGGCTCTTCAAGGGCTTCGGAAATTTCATTGTATTGCATTTCCTGAAAATATCGAAGATTGATCACTTCCTGATAATGAGGTTTTAATTCCTTAATAAATTGAAGTAATTCGGCTAAATTCTGCTCCGTTATTAGAATATCCTCCGGAGTTGGAGAATCGTCTATGATCTTTTTTACATGTTCGTCACTGGTATCGGAAGTCTGAGCGTAGATAGAGGCATTTTTCTTTCTTGTTTTATCAATCTGAATATTTTTCGAAATGGTGATCAACCAAGTGGGAAATGTATATTTTTCATCGAACGTCTCAATTTTATCAAAGGCCTTCGAAAAGGTCTCGATGGCAATATCTTCGGCTTCATATTCGCTTTTAACGCGCTTTAATTGAAAGCCGTACACCTCGTTCCAGTACCGATCCAACAAAAAACTAAAGGCACTCTGCTTGCCTTTTTTAGCTTTCTGAATTTGTGCCAGAATTTCCTCTTTACTTATTTCCAACGTGTAGATTTTGCTGTACGGTTTGAAATAAAGATAAACATTTGTATGAATACTAAAAATAAATCCAATAAAGGAATAAATGGAATTAAGGAAGATTCTTTTAATTTTTTTGCAGAATACCCGATCACCAGATATTGGATAATAAATCTTAAACCTATTAGAGCAACTACTATGATCCACGAATTCATGATCAAACAAGCCACAGCAAGTATCCAGAATAATAAATTGCTAACAAAATAGGTGCCCAGCAAGAATTTATGATGGGGTTTGTATCTGCCGGATGTTGTAATATGGCGCCTCTTTTGTATTATCCAGTCTTTCCAGGTTTTCTTCGGAATGGAATAGGTAAATGCAGCCGCATCGAAACAAACTGCCGTATTATTCTTTGACGCAACCTCGTTTACAAACAGGTCATCGTCACCCGAAGGCAATTGTATATGAGACATAAACCCGTTGTTCTTATAATAGATCGTGCTGGTATATGCGAGATTTCTGCCCACCCCCATATATGGAATTCCTACTATGGCATAAGAGAAATATTGAACGGCAGTCATTAATGTTTCATATCTAATTAACGCATTTAACAGGCCCGGAAGTTCGGAATATGCCCCGTAGCCTAAAACCACTTGCTTTTCCTCCGAAAAATGACTAACCATAATTTTGATCCAGTGCTTTGTTGCCGGTTCGCAATCGGCGTCGGTAAATAGCAAACGGGTATGTACTGCCCGTTTAATCCCAAGGGTAAGCGCATACTTTTTATTTCCCCAGAAAGCTTCATTATTTTTTACATTAACGATCTTGATACGCGGGTCTTTTTCTGCGAACGATTCCATGACCTTCAGCGTTTTATCTGAAGACGCATCATTTACCAGGATCAATTCAAATTGTGGATATTGCTGCTTCAACCATAATGGAATATTTCGCCTAAGGTTTTTTGCTTCATTTTTCGCGCAGATAATCACCGAAACGGGAAAGGTTGCCTCAGTTTGGGTTTCAGGCGCATTAATAAATGAAAATTTAGAAAATAGAAGAAAATAAATGCAGTTCATTAGAACGACTGCAATAAACACGTAAAGTAGCAGCATAGGCAGCGACGAAGATTAATTATTGATGCACTTCTTCGGTGCAGTTCTCAAACTCTTCCGGGGATTTTCCGCAAAACCCGCAAGCTTCTCCGTCTTTGTTTAAAAATGGGTTCTGACTTGCACAGGTTCCGGCAAATTTTCCGTCTTTTTTACCCCATATTTTTATAGCGATTCCTGCTACTGCCAGCAGTAATAATACTACCGTTATCAATAAAATTCCCATAACATAGATTTGAGCGACAAAAATACAATCTTTCTTGCTCAATTGCTCGTAATTTGGTTATTTTTAGCATTCAAAATAAATATTACTTCAATGAAAAAATGGTACCCTTTCGTATTCTTCTTTACTTTGATTTTTATGCTTTCAGCTTGTAAAAATGAAAAGAACGAGAAATCGTATGTCGTAGATAATAGTGAAAAAAGAGAAACAGATTCGCTGCAAAATATCCGGGTACAGGAAGAAAAACAAGAACGGATCTCTCAGGCAAACAGTGTGATGGCAAAAGTCATGGCAACCAAGGAAACTTCCACGTTTTCAAGTCTTTTGGTTACCTCCGGTATGTCTGAGTCTTTGTTAAAAGAAAAAGGGCCATATACTATTCTTGCTCCTACCAACGAGGCTTTTGACAAGCTTGATGAGGAAAAAAGAATGAATTTCACTAAACCCGAATTTAAAAATGAAATGATCGCTCTCGTAAAGAATCATATCATAGAAGGAGACATAGATTCGGTGGCTATGGTTCAGAACATAAAGTCGGGCAGTTATTCGATCACCACATTGGGAGGAAAGACCCTTAAAGTTACCAAAAACGGTAGTGATATTATATTTACCACCGATACCGGGAAAAAGGCTGTTTTAGGGAAAAGTGATATTAAGGGCACGAACGGCGAATTGCACTTAGTCGACACCGTGTTAGCTTTCGATTAAATAATATTCACTTCGGGTTCAATATATATCCCGAATTTTTCTTTTACTTCCTTTTGAATTTTAAGTGCGAGCTTCCATATATCGGCTCCGGTAGCATTTCCGTAGTTCACAAGTACCAACGCCTGATTTTTATGCACACCCGCATCTCCGAAGCGTTTTCCTTTAAAACCGGCCTGTTCTATAAGCCAACCCGCCGGAATTTTAAATTCTGTTGGCGACACATCGTAAAAAGGAGCATCGGGAAAGTGAACTCGAAATTCTCTAAAAGCGTCATTGCTAATCACCGGATTCTTAAAAAAACTACCGCTATTTCCCAATTCTTTGGGGTCGGGGAGTTTGGATTGTCTAATGGCGATCACAGCCTCGGAAATGTCTTTAATAGACGGAGCTTCAATACCCCGTTCCTTTAAAATATCGTCGATAGCCCCGTAAGAGGTATGCTTCAAATGATTCCTTTTGGTAAGCTTAAAAGTGACACTTGTAATTATAAATTCGCCTTTCTTTTCCGTTTTAAAAACAGAGTCTCGGTATCCAAACTTACAATCAGATTTATTAAAGGTACATTCTGTTCCATCTTTGATCCTTACTGCAGTGCATCGCTCAAAAACATCCTTTAATTCCACGCCGTATGCACCAATATTCTGAATAGGTGCCGTACCAACATTCCCGGGTATTAACGAAAGGTTTTCAATACCACCATAATTACTTTCAACACAATAAAGCACAAACTCATGCCAGTTCTCGCCTCCCATAGCTGTGATATACACATGATCACGGTCTTCTGAAATCACTTCCACTCCCATAAGGGCAATATGGATTACCAACGAATCGATATTGTTCTTTAACAGCATATTGCTGCCACCTCCTAAAATGAATTTAGGTTCATTTCTGAATTTTCTCAGTACTTCCTGAAGCTCAGAAACGGTTTTAACCGAAACGAATTTCCGAGCGGCACTTTCAATTCCGAAGGTATTGTATTCCTTGAGCGATTTGTTCTCTTCAATATGCATCAACCTTTATATTGTTCAAGAGCCACCTTTAAGATATTAACGGCTTTAATAAGACTGTCTTCATTAAGGACATAGGCGATACGCACCTGATTTAATCCAACTCCGGGACTTGAATAAAAACCGGCTGCCGGAGCAACCATAATGGTTTCTCCGTTAAGATCGAATGATTCCAGCAACCACTGTGCAAAATCATCACTGTTTTTTACCGGCAGTTGGACAATACAGTAAAAAGCTCCTTTTGGTACGCCCACGATCACACCGGGGATCTTTTGCAATTCTCTTATTAGCGTGTTGCGTCGTTGTTCGTATTCACTTATAACGTTATCAAAATAACTCTGTGGAGTTCCCAACGCGGCTTCACTGGCAATTTGCGCAAAAGTAGGCGGACTTAATCGCGCCTGAGCAAACTTCAAGGCTGTAGCCATGACTTGTTTGTTTTTTGAAACAAGGCAGCCAATACGCGCCCCACACATACTGTATCTTTTAGAAACTGAATCGATGATAATACCGTGTTCGGCCATACTCTCTTCCTGCAGTATAGAATAGTGCTCATAACCATCGTAAGTAAACTCGCGATATACCTCATCGGCCACTAAGAACAAGTCGTGTTTCTTTACAATAGCGGCGAGGGTTTTAATTTCTTCCTTGGAATAAAGATATCCCGTGGGATTTCCCGGGTTACAGATAAGGATGGCTTTGGTTTTAGGCGTTATAAGTTTTTCAAATTCTGAAATCGGTGGCAAGGCAAAATTATCTTCTATCTTAGAAATTACAGGAACGATCTTCACGCCCGAAGCCGTTGCAAATCCGTTGTAATTCGCATAAAATGGTTCCGGGATAATGATTTCGTCATCAATATCGGCAATACTTCCCATCGCAAAGAGTAATGCTTCGCTTCCCCCGGTAGTAACTATTATATTGTCCGCCTCTACAGGAATCTCGTTGCGTTTATAATAGTTGGCGATCTTGGTTCGATACCCTTCCGATCCTTCCGATCGGGAATACGCAAGTATCTCCAGCGAGTGCATGGATACAGCATCCATAGCGATCTGAGGGGTTTTTATATCCGGTTGTCCAATATTTAAATGGTAGACTGTTTTGTTGGCTTTATAGGCTTTTTCGGCAAAAGGAACCAATTTTCTGATAGGAGATTCCGGCATCTGTTGCCCCTTTCTGGATACTGATGGCATACGATTTGATTTAAGCAACAAAGTTGCGAAATATATTTTATAATTCAGAAGGGATTAACGCACTTTGAGCAATTTTTTATATCTTCATTAACCTTGAAATTCCAACATCACATACGGATCCTTATATCAGCTCTGGGGTTCATTTTTTGTTTTTCTGAACAAGGATTTGCCCAACAGTCGTTTAAATTACCTCCTTCAGTAAAAAAAGATAAGATCCCATTCGAGCTGGTCAATAATCTTGTGATCATTCCGGTAGATATTAACGGATCGCGATTGTCTTTTCTTTTAGATACAGGTGTAAATTCTACGTTGTTATTTGCTCTAGGGGAGCAGGATTCTATTCAGCTTAATAATGCGAAACCCGTAAAAATTAAAGGATTAGGTCAAGGCGGTGCTATAGATGCATTAGTGAGTGAAAATAATATTGTAAAAATTGGACGGGCTGTAGATAGCGACCATAAGATCTTTGTGGTACTTGACAAAAAATTAAATTTTTCCACCCGAATGGGAGTCCCCATACATGGGATCATAGGTTTTGACCTGTTTAAGGACTTCGTGATACAGACCGATTATTCGTCCAAAAGAGTCACCTTATATCCGCATCAAAGTTACAAGAGGAAGCGTTGTAGAAAATGTGCCGAATTCAACCTAAGATTTAGTGGAAATAAACCTTATATCGACATTGAAGTTTCTCAATTAACAGCTATGAAAGAAGTCACGTTACTCATAGACAGCGGTTCCAGTGATGCACTTTGGATATTTGAAGAGCAAGAATTTATTTCTGAAAGCCCCAAAAATTATTTCTCCGATTTTCTAGGATTAGGACTAAGCGGAAATATCTTCGGAAAACGATCGAAACTCGATATGGTAAAATTGAGAAACTATGAACTTAGAAATACCACAGCTGCATTTCCCGATGCTACTTCACTAGAAAATATAACATTCTTTGAAGGAAGGGACGGTAGTTTAGGCGGAGAAATACTCAGAAGATTTACCGTTGTAATGGATTATAATTCCAAATTAATGACCTTGAAAAGAAATGGTTATTTTAACGATCCGTTCCATTACGATATGAGCGGACTTACCATAGAGCACGACGGAATGATACCGGTAAAGGATGTCGCTCCCGTGGAACGCCATATTTTAGGCCGTAATAAGGAATCCGGAACTTTTTCAAAAGTCACAGAAGTGCTTGTAAATCCGGGATTTCAGTTTTTTTTAGCTCCGAAATTCGTGGTCGCCGAACTTAGAGAAGACTCTCCCGCCGCTTTGGCCGGTATCAAGAAAGGGGATGAGGTATTAAGCGTAAATGGAAAACCGGCCTACCGATACAAACTTTATGAACTTATTGACTTGTTTTCTTCTAAACCCGGACGCAAGATCACTATGACAGTAGATCGAAACGGATATACCGCAAAATTCAAATTCATATTAAAAGAACTGATATAAAAAAGTCGGCACAGGGCCGACTTTATATTTTAAGAAGTGGTTAAAACACTTAATTTACAACACTTTGTCCGTCGGGAAGTACCTCACCTTTTATCTTTAAGGCTTTGATAGGTTGATCGGCGTTAGAGTATACGGTAACCGTTTTTCTAATTGGTCCCACACGGTTGGTATCGTACTTTACTTCAATTTTACCAACGGCACCGGGAGCAATAGGGCCTTCAGGTTTCTTAGGAACAGTACAGCCACAGCTTGATTTTACATCCGAAATGATCAATGGGCCATCACCAACATTTGTAAATTCAAATACACGTACGCCATCACTTCCTTTAGCAATGGTTCCATAATCAATGGTTTCGGCCTTAAAGGAAATTTTAGCCTGTTGTGCCTGAGCCGTAAAACCTACTACGGTAATTAATGCTAAGAGTACTAATTTTTTCATGATTTCTAATTTTAATAAAAGCTAAAATAGGTATCTTTTAGTCAAACAGCAAAATAAGTTATTCACTTTTATAATCTTACAGATATACCTACTTTTGCACATTAGTTTCAAAAATTGGACCAAAGTATGGCTTTAGATACAAAGTATAGTGCTGAGAGTGTGGAAGATAAGTGGTATAACTACTGGATGGAAAACAGATATTTTTATTCCAAAGTTGACGATAGAGAGCCTTATACCATCGTCATTCCTCCGCCAAATGTTACCGGAGTACTCCATATGGGGCATATGCTTAATAATACTATTCAGGATGTCATCATAAGAAGAGCCCGCCTAAGAGGATTTAATGCCTGTTGGGTTCCCGGTACAGACCACGCGTCTATTGCGACTGAAGCCAAAGTAGTAAACAAACTTAAAAGCGACGGAATTGATAAGAACGATATCTCCAGGGATGAATTTATTGGTCATGCGTGGGAATGGACTCATAAGCATGGAGGGATCATCCTGGAACAGCTTAAAAAATTAGGAGCTTCCTGTGATTGGGATCGTACTAAATTTACCATGGACGAAGATATGAGCGCTTCGGTAATAGCGGTTTTTGTCGATCTGTTCAACAAAGGACATATCTATCGTGGATATAGAATGGTTAATTGGGATCCTGAAGCAAAGACCACCCTGTCTGATGAAGAAGTCAATTATGAAGAAAAACAAAGCAACCTCTATTACGTAAATTATAAAATAGAAGGAAGTGCCGACCATCTCACCATCGCCACCACTCGCCCCGAAACTATTCTTGGAGACACCGCGATCTGTATTAACCCCAATGACGAGCGTTTCACTCATTTGAAAGGTAAAAAGGCAATTGTTCCTATATGTAATCGTGTAATTCCGATTATTGAAGATGAATACGTTTCTGTGGAATTTGGAACCGGTTGCTTAAAAGTTACTCCGGCTCATGATGAGAATGATAAGATGCTGGGTGATAAGCACGGACTTGAGGTTATTGATATTCTCAATGATGATGCCAGTTTAAATAGCTTCGGAATGCATTACGAGGGAATGGACCGTTTTGAAGCGAGAACGGCAATGGTAAAGGAACTGAAAGAACTGGGACTCATTTCAAAAGTTGAACAATACACCAACAAAATTGGAACCAGTGAGCGAACCGGCGCAGTAATAGAACCGCGATTAAGCGATCAATGGTTCTTGAAAATGAAGGAACTGGCAAAACCCGCTCTGGATGCGGTAATTGAAAAAGATGTGCATCTCGTTCCCGACAAATTTGTGAATACATACCGCCATTGGATGGAAAATGTAAGAGACTGGAATATCTCTCGTCAGTTGTGGTGGGGGCATCAAATTCCGGCCTATTATTACGGTGATGGCAAAGACGATTTTGTGGTTGCCGAAACGATCGAAAAAGCGGTAGAGCTTGCTCGTGAGAAGTCGGGAAATAACAATCTTGCCTTATCAGATCTTACTCAGGACGGTGATGTACTCGATACCTGGTTTTCGTCCTGGTTATGGCCCATTAGTGTGTTTAACGGGATTCTGGAACCCGATAATGAAGAGATAAATTATTATTATCCTACAAACGATCTGGTAACAGCTCCCGAAATTCTTTTTTTCTGGGTCGCACGTATGATCATTGCCGGATATGAATACCGGGATGAAAAACCATTCTCAAGTGTCTATCTTACCGGGATCGTTCGCGACAAACAGCGTCGCAAGATGAGCAAATCGCTGGGAAATTCTCCCGATCCCATAGAATTGATCAAAAAATATGGTGCAGATGGCGTTCGGGTAGGAATGCTGTTGAGTTCTCCGGCAGGTAACGACCTTATGTTCGATGAAGACCTCTGTAAACAGGGTAGTGGTTTTGTAAATAAAATATGGAATGCCTACCGTTTAATCGATGGTTGGGAGGTTTCCGGTGGCACAGAGGAAAACGATAATTATCCTTATGAAACCGCAGACATAGCTCTGCAATGGTATCGCAATAAGTTTCAGAAGGTTTTAAAGGAGATCGATGACCACTATAGTAAATACAGAATAAGCGATGCCCTTATGGCCACCTATAAGCTGATATGGGACGACTTTTGTTCTTGGTTGCTGGAAATGGTAAAGCCTGCCTATGGTGAACCGATTCCTGCCAGAATAAAGACCGAAATTATTACGGTGTTAGAGGATAATTTAAAGATCCTCCATCCATTTGTTCCATTTATTTCTGAAGAGATCTGGCAGCATATAACCAACCGAACTCCACAGGAGGCATTGATCATCGCAACATGGCCCGAATCCAAAGCTTATAATTCGGCACTTATTGACGCTTTCGATATTGCTTCGGAAGTAATTTCGGGAATTCGCACCATCCGAAAGGAAAAGAACATCGCATTCAAAGAAACCATAGCGCTGTTGGTGATCAATCATGATACTATTGGTACTGAGTTCGATCCTGTAATTACCAAGTTGGGGAACCTTTCAGAATTGAAATATGTAACAGAAAAACCCGAAGGTGCATTAACCTTTAGGGTAAAGTCCAACGAATATTTTGTTCCGGTAGCCGGAGCTATCAACATCGATGAAGAGATCGCAAAACTTTCCGAAGAACTGAAATATACCGAAGGTTTTCTGAAAAGCGTACAGGGTAAACTGAAGAATGAACGTTTTGTAAGCGGTGCCCCAGAAAAGGTTGTGGCCATCGAAAAACAAAAGGAAGCCGATGCCCTTGCGAAGATAGAAACGCTAAAAGCCAGTCTTGCCGGACTTCAAAAGGCTTAAAAACAGACTTTTGCGTTAAATCCTCTTAATTTTATTTAAAAAACCGTTAATTATTCTTTAGTAAGGCCCATCTCTCTGTATTTTCATAAAAAACACCTTATGGAACAAGCTAAATATGACCAAATGCAGGGGATGCTCAATAAGCTGGAAGATATAAAGAACAGTCAGGAGAGTATCATCGACAAGATCAATCATGTAATTACCGATCTCTTTCAGCATCCTGATAAGGAGCTTGAAAAAGGTATGGAAACGGCACATCAGCGCGCTTCCGAAAATGTTGAGATCATTAGAGAAGTTATTGATGCCTATGAGATCAAATTCAATAAGGCACAACAAGAATAGATCACTTGCGGTACAGAAAGTAGTGATTCACCGCCTCTATATACAATTCTTTAGCCTCGTCACTCGTTAGGTTTCGGGTTTGAAACAATGCGTTGGTTTTAAATGCCGAAATTAAAGGATTGCTACTACTGGGTTGATCCTGGTCGTTGGTGGCGCGTTTGTAATATCCATATAGGCGAAGCAGTATATCGGCAGGAAAGGGCTCTGTGTGCTCGTTGATACTCTTTACAGCAGCTCTAAAGGCAATATCTAGTTCTTCCGAGGTCATAGGCTGGCAATAACGGAAACTCCTCCCTTGACTTTCTGATTTAGTGTCACGTTAATTGTTGCATTCAGTGGTAGAAAAACATCTACTCTGGACCCAAATTTAATAAAGCCGCTTTCAGCTGCCTGTGCCACTTCCTGTCCTTCCTCGGCATAATTTACGATACGCTTTGCCAGGGCTCCGGCAATTTGTCTATGGAGTATATCTCCAAAAGTCTTTGTTTTTACCACAACGGTGGTGCGTTCGTTTTCTTCGGAAGACTTTGGGTGCCAGGCCACAAGATATTTTCCCGGATGATACTTGCTGTAAACTACCTTTCCTCCGGCAGGATATCTTGTAACATGCACGTTTATAGGTGACATAAACACTGAAACCTGCAACCTCTTTTCGTTGAAATATTCTTTTTCGAAAACTTCTTCAATCACTACTACTTTCCCGTCTACAGGAGAGAGGATCTGGTCTTCATTGATCACATAGTTTCTTTTCGGGTTTCTGAAAAACTGAAGGATCATTACCAGAAAGATCATAAGTGAAATGATGATCCCGCCTTTTATCCAACGGTCTTCTACAAGATAATCTGTAAGTATGCTCAACCCTACACACAGGGCGAATGCCACGAAAATTATTTTAAATCCTTCTTTATGAAACATGTTCTACAATCTCTAAAAATGCATATATAAACGGACTACTATAAATGATACTGTCCAGACGGTCATAGAGTCCGCCATGACCCGGCATGAGCACTCCGCTGTCTTTTACTCCTGCCTGACGTTTAAATTTTGATTGAATAAGATCTCCTGCAGTTCCAAAGAATGAAACGATCAAGGCCATACCTGTCCAGATCTGGAGATTAAACAAATCTGTTATATTAAAGATAATAAATCCGGCACAAAGTGACCCAAGGATTCCTCCCATAAAGCCCTCAACGGTCTTTTTTGGTGATATACGCTCCAGAAGTTTGGTTTTTCCGAAATTCTTCCCAATGAGATACGCAAAACTATCATTGGCCCAAACCAGTACAAAAACACCAATTATAAGCCAGGGTACAAATTCCTCTTCTCGTATAGGGATGAGTGTGAGAAAGACAAATCCGCTAATGATATAAAAAATAATGGTGACGTATTTTTTCTTCTCGAACATGGGGATCTTGTTAACGACCAGCAGATCCTTTAATAAGAACAAATTGACAAAGCCACAAAGGATAAGCAGTAAATAAACCGCATTATAATCGAATATTCGGTAGCTTAAAAAATACAGGAAGACTGTTAGGAGGATATAGGCTGCTATACTTTTTAGGTGAACTAGCCTTAAAAATTCATTGAGTGTCACAACCGCGAGAATATAGAAGAGGAGTAAAAACCATTCGTGCGCAGCGAACATTGAGAATACAACTATCGAGATGTACAAGGCACCTGATATTGAACGCACGATAAGTTCCTTCATAAATTATAGGTCTTCCAGTAGCAGCAAATATAGGTTTTTTGTGCTACTTCCATAAGTCATAAAGTCCTTTTCTTTATTGGTTTCGAAGTCCTGTATGGTAGTAATATTAGTGGGAATGTGGTTTCCACTTTGGTTCTTTATAATGCGAAGCCCTTCACTTATGGTATCCACCAACTGACTGGTAGTAGCAAAAATTACAAAATTAAAAGGGAGTTCGCTTAATTTTTTCTCTTTGATCTGATTGGAACACAACAAAATAGAACCGTTGTTTGCAACTAGGGATTCACAGGTAGACAAAAAGAAGGCAGCACTCTGTTTTTTAGAAAAGCTTAAATTGAAACCATCAAATCGCGACGCAAGCTGATCGTTGATACAGAATACATCTCTTTCATACCAATCGTTCTCCAAAAGGATGTTGTCGAATGCTTCCAGTACTTCCTCTACATTCTCACAATACAGAAACTTACCGCCGTTCTTGTTAAAATTGTAAGTAAACTTCTCGTCTATCGGAAGCTTTTCTTCGGGGTAATATTTTCCGCGGTCAGATTTTTTGGCTTTTTCATCTGACTTGTAGTTTGGGTTTAAAAGTCTTTTAAATAGACTCATATACTCATTTATTGAGGAGTTTAAAATAGGTTAATCTTCAAATATATAAAATCTATATTGAAGTATAGTTACTGAAAATCTAAAGTTTAGGTTTAATCTCCCAAAATTTAGATTAGGTTGTGGGGGCTGTTTCCTCTTCGTTTTTCTTAAAAGGACGATCTCCAAAAATTCTTTCAAGACTTTCCTTGAAGATCACTTCCTTATCGAGCAACTCATTGGCCAATAATGTAAGCTTATCCTTATTTTCCTCCAAAAGTGATATAGCTCTTTGGTATTGGAATTCAATAAGGTTCGAAATTTCCTTATCGATCATTTCTGCGGTTTTTTCACTATAGGGCTTGGTAAATCCATATTCGTTCTGTCCGGAAGAATCGTAATAGGTAAGGTTACCAATTTTTTCGTTCAAGCCATAGATGGTTACCATGGCTCGAGCTTGTTTGGTTACCTTTTCAAGATCGCTTAAAGCTCCGGTAGAGATCTTATTAAAGATCACTTTTTCTGCAGCTCTTCCTCCTAGTGCGGCACACATTTCGTCCAGCATCTGTTCCGGTCTCACAATGAGACGTTCCTCAGGAAGGTACCAGGCAGCTCCCAATGACTGTCCACGAGGCACTATGGTAACCTTAACCAACGGAGCGGCATGTTCTAACATCCAGCTTACCGTTGCATGACCGGCTTCATGAAAAGCAATGGCCTTTTTCTCGTCCGGCGTAATGATCTTGTTCTTCTTTTCCAATCCGCCAACGATACGATCTACTGCATCGAGGAAATCCTGTTTACCCACTGCCTTTTTCTCTTTACGGGCTGCAATTAAGGCCGCCTCATTACAAACGTTGGCTATATCTGCCCCCGAAAATCCGGGAGTTTGCTTCGCCAGAAAATCAAGATCGAGGCTGTTATCCTGTTTAATGGGTCTTAAATGTACCTCAAAAATTTCCTTACGCTCACGAACATCGGGAAGATCCACATAGATCTGTCTGTCGAAACGTCCGGCACGCATTAAGGCTTTGTCCAGTACGTCGGCACGGTTAGTGGCGGCAAGTACGATCACGTTCGTATTGGTGCCAAATCCGTCCATTTCGGTAAGCAACTGGTTGAGGGTGTTTTCACGCTCATCGTTAGAACCCGAGAAGTTATTTTTTCCTCTGGCGCGACCAATTGCGTCAATTTCATCAATAAAGATGATGGAGGGTGATTTTTCTTTCGCTTGTTTAAAGAGATCACGTACACGAGAAGCTCCTACACCAACAAACATTTCCACAAAATCTGATCCGGATAGTGAAAAGAACGGCACCTTGGCTTCGCCCGCTACTGCTTTGGCAAGCAACGTTTTTCCGGTTCCCGGTGATCCTACAAGAAGTGCTCCTTTTGGTATTTTACCCCCCAAAGAAGTATATTTTGTTGGGTTTTTAAGAAAGTCCACGATCTCCTGTACCTCTTCTTTTGCACCTTCAAGTCCGGCAACATCCTTAAATGAGGTTTTTACATCGGTTTTTTCATCAAAAAGCTTGGCTTTAGACTTACCGATGTTAAAGATCTGACCTCCGGCACCACCACCCGCTCCGGACGACATTCTTCGCATGATAAAGATCCAGATCCCGATAATGACTATAAAGGGGAGTAATGTAAGCAGCAATTCACCCCACATATTGCTGTCGGTATTCCAAACAATATTGGTTTTAAGGTTATTCTCCTCTTTTATCTGCCTTATACTATTCTCAAAATTCTGAAGATCTCCAAATTCAAACTCATACGTTGGGTCATTTGCACCTGGTGCAAAAAGTGATTTGCCCTTGTTTCGGGAATGAATCTCTTTGGTTTTTGCCTCGGGTGTGAGGAATACCTTGGCGACCTTTTTATTAACGATCTCCACTTTTTCCACATCACCCGCTCTAAGGTATTCCTGAAAATCGGTTTGTGTCGTTTTTGAAGGTTGAGTCCAACTGTTCCCACCAAAGATCTGAATTCCTAAAAAAATAAGGATGATAGCACCGTAGATCCAATAGGAGTTGAACTTAGGTTTCTTCGTTTCGGGTTTTTTATTTTTATTATCGTCGGCCATTAGGGCTTATTGTTTTTAATACGTTGTTTCTATTTTTACACTTTTGGCATCGCCCCAGAGTCCTTCTATATCATAAAATTCACGAATCTGCTTCTGAAAGACATGCACTACCACATGAACATAATCCATGAGGACCCATTCGGCATTATCACTGCCTTCTATATGCCAGGGCTTTTCTTTAAGGGATTTACTGACTAATTTCTGAACTGAATTCACTATGGCATTTACCTGTGTGTTTGAGGTACCATCACATATAATAAAATAGTCACATACGGTATTTTCTATATCTCGAAGATCAAGTATTTCAATATTCTGACCTTTTACTTCTTCTATTCCTGCTATAATCTGAGTTACAAGTTGATCTGTTTCCGCTTCTTTTTTCGACATTAAAATATTTTATTTGCGCAAAGTTATTACTTTTTTGTTTCTTGAAACACCATAAAGGCGTAACATTAACAGATTCTTAGTTCCATTGAAAATAATCAAAATTAGTGCCACCGAATCCACCAATGACTACTTGAAAGTGCTTTCCAGAGAAAAGGACCTTGAAGACGGTACGATACTGGTTGCTCATGACCAGACTAAGGGTAGGGGGCAACGACAAAATTCATGGGTGTCTAAAGCAGGTGAGAGCCTTACATTCAGCGTCTTAAAGAGGTTTGACGGGTTCCCTGTTTCACAGAAGAGTGCCCTCACTTTTGCCGTTTCCATAGGAATGAAAATTGCACTGGATGAACTACAAATATCTTCAGTTGAAATTAAATGGCCAAACGACATAATGGCAGACGGTAAAAAAGTTGCCGGTATTTTAATAGAAAACAGTCTTTCGGGCCGAAATATACAATCTTCGATCATAGGAATCGGACTCAATGTTAATGAAGAAGAATTTAAAGCGCTTCCACAGGCTACCTCCATGTATCTGAATACAGGTAGGCGTTACGAAATAAATAGGGTTTTGGAGATAGTCGCACAGGAGGTACTCCATCAGTTAAGTTTGATAAAGCCTTCAGGGAATTCAGAATTAAAACAGCATTACGAACACAGCTTATTTCGAAAACACTATATTTCAGTATTTGAAACGGAAACTGGGAAAAAATTCAATGGTAGTATTCGGGGTGTAACTGACCAGGGAGAGTTGCTGGTGGAAACCGAACACGAATCCATACAGCATTTCACCTTTAAAGAAATAAAGTTACACTACTGAATCTGCTCGAGATTACCCGCCAAAGTTTCTAAGAACTTGGTGATGGGCGATTTGATCATCATGGCCATCATCGGGTTAAAATCTCCCTCAAAGACGAGTTCTACCTGTGATGTATTAGCATTTATGGTTTCAATATTAGCGGTGAGTTGAAACGGAATTTTATCACTCAGCGCGCCAAGCATCACTTTGTGGGGTGCTTCCACCTCCTTCACCTCCAGAGCGATCTCGGGCATGCCTTTTAACGCAAAGACAAAGGCATCATCGCGAATGAGTTCGAATTTGGAAATATTATCGGGCATCAACGCTTCAAAATTCTTTACATCACTAAGATACTCGCATAGCGCTTGTGAAGATTTTTGAACAGTGACTTTTTTAGAATTGATTTTCATAACAGATTTTAACGTCGCGATTTATTTTTTTTCAGTCTTACTTCTGAGTTGCCAATTGAGGATCCCAGTTCTCGGGATCTTTATGCCATTTGGAAAGTAATTTTGCTTCCTTAGCATTAATATAGCTCGATTTCTCGGCCTGCTCCAGAAGGTTTTCGTAGTTACTAAGCGTATTCAGGGTAACATCGGCGTCCAAAAAATTCTTTTCAGAAACACTGAAGCCATAAGAAAATATGGCAACCATGCCTTTTACATTAAGATTGGCCTCCTTAAGGGCTTCCACAGCCATCAAGCTGCTCTTTCCCGTACTGATAAGATCTTCCACAACGACCACATTCTGATTTTCCACAACATAGCCCTCTATTTTATTCTGCCGTCCGTGTTTTTTTGCCTCGGGACGCACATAACAAAATGGTAGATTGAGGTAATCCGCTACCAGAGCACCAATGCCAATTGCTCCTGTCGCAACCCCCGCTATACAATCTGGTTTGCCGTATACGGCCTCTAATTGCTTGGCCAATTGCTCTCTTAAATAATTCCGAATCATTGGATATGAGAGGGTTATCCTATTGTCGCAATAGATGGGCGAACGCCATCCTGAGGCCCACGTAAAAGGGTTTTGCGGTTGCAATTTAATTGCATTAATTTGTAATAATAATTCAGCGGTCTTTTGGGCTGTTTGTTTGTCTAAAATCATTTTGCAAATGTATAAAGTTTTTGTCAATGACATTCCAATAATTCTTTCAACTGAGGAAAATATTGGCAAACAGTATACCGCGATTCCGTTAAAGGAAGTCCGACTAAAAAAAATAATCCGAAAGATCAATAATAATGAGCTTACGTATGTAAATCTGTTTCATAAGAATCCTGAAAAGCTGGAACGTTTCCTTCGGAAAAAATTACCCGTAGTTGAAGCTGCAGGAGGGATGGTTTTTAATGATGACAAAGAAATTCTATTCATCCACCGAAATAAGAAATGGGACCTTCCGAAGGGAAAAATAGAAAAAGGAGAAACGCACGAAGAAGCTGCCCTGCGTGAGGTCATTGAAGAAACCGGAGTTAAGGATCTCGAGATCGTGAAATATATGGAAACCACCTATCATATTTTCAGGCGAAACGATAAGTACAAATTAAAGGTGACCTACTGGTATGAAATGCATTCCAATTATAATGGGCCATTAATTCCCGAACCCAGTGAAGGAATTAAAAAAGTAAAGTGGAAGAATTTCGAAAAGTCACAGAAGGCCCTTCAGAATTCTTACGAGAATATAAAACTACTCTTTCCGAAGGAATATTTAACCACCCACCCTAACGACAGGATAACGAAGGTGTGATCTCTCGTAATTGGGAGATTTTTTGTGAATCCAATCCAATTGTGCGTACCAATTTCCTGAAAAAGCAGGGTCCGATGCTTTTTTGTTTTCAAATTCGGCTCTGAGCTGGGGATCGGACGCTAAAAATTCAATGGCCATATCTTCCCAGACATAAGGAGAAAAGCCTTCTTTTTGTTGCAATATGGCATCAAAATAATTCCAGTTAAAGTAGGAATCGGGGGCAGCAGGTTCCAGAGTCTCTAAGATATATCGTATTCCGTTTTGATCTGTTGATACCTTATAGTCACCCTTCCTAACTTCCAGTTGCTCCATTTTGGGAGTTACTTGAGTGCTGTAATGAAGGTAATGCCCCTCATAAGGATTTCCGGTGGTCTTGAAATCCTCAATATAATAGACCTGCGCAGTAACTGTTGTGTCGGTATTCACCATATCGCATTTTATTCCATTTGCCCGAAGTAAATTCACCACGTTGTGATAACCTGCCGGAATGATATAATAGTCGGGTATGGTGACAGAATCCACCGGTTTAAAGTGATCGTAATAGGTCACTTCTTTGGAGAAGGGTTTGTTTCTATCGTATTTTAATCGTTGCGCTCCGGTAAGCTCGCTTGTCACCATGTTCCCTTCATAGCCTTTAAAATCGAGGGTGGTTGTTCGGCTACTGTCTATTTCCCAACGTATGGGGTAAGATGTAGCTGTTTTATATTGTTCGGTAGTTACTTTACGTAATTGTTTTACCACCTCCGCTTCTGCATCTGCTATATCTATAAATTCCTTTAATAAAGCATAGGTTCCTTCCACACGTTGTTTGTAGGGTTTAAGCATATGGGTTTCAATCATCATTCCAAGAGTATTAAATAAGGTGGTATAGCCTGTAGAATATCGCGGACCGTCCAGGAATTGAGAAAAACCACTTTCGGGAGTTCTGTTAAAAACGTTTACGTAAGGAGTGATCTCCCAGGATCGTTTTTGCAAGGAATCCTCAAGTCGGGGCATAAAGGTTAGCTGCAGGTAGCCTCCCAGCTCACCTCCCAGTTTATTGTGTTGCGTAAACAGGTGCGTTAAGGTATACTGATAGTCTGCGCCATTGCTCACATGAGAATCAATGAAGAAATCGGGGTTTACGGTCTGAAAGATATCTATAAATGCCAGGGCGTTTCGGGTATCGGCCTTTATAAAATCTCTGTTTAGGTCATAATTACGTGCATTCCCCCTGAAGCCGTATTCCTTTGGACCATTCTGGTTGGTTCGTGTGCTGCTGTTTCTATTGAGGGCGCCACCTATATTATAGACCGGGATAACCGCAATGATCATATTCTCCGGAGCTGTTATTTTTCCTTCGGCCAGATCGCGAATAAGCATCATGGAAGCATCTATACCGTCACTTTCGCCGGGATGAATTCCATTATTAATAAGGAGTACACTTTTTCGTTCGTTGCCGGAAAATTCAGATTCGAAGGAGCGGTTAGGATTAAAGGTGACCAGATGGAGCGGGTGGCCGCTATCGGTCTTACCCATTTCATACATAGCGACAGCGGTGTGGCCGTCTGCAAGTTGTTCGTAAAAGGAGATCACTTCGTCATACTGAGGAGTTTCGGTGCCGCCCGATTCTTCAAATAAAGTGGTCATTGAACCGGTAATTTTTTCTTTAGAGTCGGAGCACGATAAAAGACTAATTAAGATTGATAAATATATTATTGTTCTCATAAATTGAATATGAATGGGTAGGTAAAAAAGTGACCAGGGTGTTAAAAATATAAATAAACATAAACATTAATTAGTTTTTAATTAAATTTATGCCGCTCCCCTTATTTTATTAACTTAAATTCTTACGCGATGAAAAAAGCACTATTAATCGTAATGGTTGTTGTTTTAGGCTTTTCCGTTTACAGCTTTACAACAAATGATTTGTACCAAACAAAAAGTTTGGAAGAAAAAATTTTAATTAATGAAGACGATTTAATTAAAACTATTATAAACCAAGATTTGAACAAGGAACTTCAAAAGAATTTTGTTCGCTACTTTGACGAAGTAAATTATGTGAACGCTCGTTCTAATGGAGATTTGTATTATTATCAGGTAATTGGAGCTAAAAAAGGCGTAGAGACCTCTATTAATCTAAAAATAGAGAAAATTGATATTGAGAATGAAACGTACACATTTATAGATTTTACCGATATCAAAGTTGATGAGTTTACACAATATTGTTTTAGAGCCATTCCTAATACTACATGTACGCAAGAATGTATTGTACCGCCAGCATTATATTGTGAATCCGTTCTATGTGGTGTATGGAACGGGACTAAATGCATTGAGTATTAGTAAGATTTGCATCTAGTTTATAGAGTGATTATTTTATAGAATATGTAGTTTATTTTGATTGAAAATGTTTTTAAGTAAACATATGATTAATAAAACTACATATTCTTCTAATTTCAATTGCGTTTATTTAATTTAAACTTTCAAAACAAAATAGAAATGTTAAATCTTGGTGACAGTGTAACAATTTAGTAAAATTGTAAAGAAAAATTAATTTGCTTTTCTATATTTGTTACTCAATATTAAACTTTAATTATAATTATTATGAAAAAAATTACTTTATTAATTGTTGCATTATTAGTTGCTACGGTAACTAATGCGCAGATTACATTGTCTCAGAGTGTGGATCCGGTTACTATTGACAGTCCGGGTGTTGCGTGTTGGTCTTCCGGTACAGGCGAGTACCGTGATAATGCCTTTGCAAGAACGTACGACTTGAATTCATTTGGTATTACCGGTGATTTTGAGATCTCTGCGGTTGAATTCGGACAGAGTACTGCCGATGACGGTAAGTCTATGGACATCAACATTTATACTTCAGATTCTGAAGATCTTACTACAGCTACCTTAACTTTGGTTGGAACTACGTCACAAATCGTAACTTCTGCTGGTGACAATACACTTATCACTACTCCATTGGTACAATTGATCCCTGCCGGATCTATTGTAGTGGTTGAAGTATTTGGTCCGGACGAAGGAACTACAGTAAACCAGCGATTCTTCCCAGGATTTAATATGGCTGGTGAAAACAGCACACCTTGGTTAAAATCTAATGGTACAGGTACCGGTGGAGCAAGCACAGGATGTGGTATCGAGTGGACTGATGCGAACACTGTTGTTGCAGGTGCTCCTCAGCCTTACGTGATCAACTTAGTAGGTACTGAGATTCTTGGTGTTGGTGACAACTTATCTGAGTTAGTATCTATCTATCCTAACCCAACAACTACTGTATTGAACGTAGATCTTCCAGGAAATGTGGAAGTCTTGAGCGCTCAGTTGTATGATGTTTTAGGAAAAGATACAGGACTTCAGTTGGTTAATGGTGCGATCAACACTTCAAACCTAAGCAGAGGTGTTTACATCTTGAACCTTAAAACTGACAGAGGAACTTTAACTCAAAAAGTAGTTAAGGAGTAATTATCCTTTGATAGAATTTTAAAAGCCTTCAATGTACATTGAAGGCTTTTTTTATGCTAAGATTTTAATGTTTTTCACGTATCCCGTCACTTTTCAATGCACCTTGTCACACTTTAAACTCGAGGTGTCGATTCACGATTCACAATTTATCCTTCCAATCCTTTGCGTGAAATGACTCACTGCTCATGTGATATATGTACTAAAAATTAGAAAGAATTGTATTAGTTCATTCATTTTTGGCTTGACCCAATTCGTAGATTCACGAACTCTAAAATATTAAATATAAATGTGTGAGTAAAAACGAATCAAAAATTTCAAGAAGCTATAGGAGACTTTTTAGTTTCACTAAAAACCATGTAGCGCTCTTATCGCTTCATGCTTTATTTTTGCTTCGCAAAACGCAGTTCCGATCGAGCGAACATTATTTCTGAATAGCTTCGTTTATTAATATAAATTGGTTTTATACTTATTCTGTAATACGTTGCTTCTATACTCACTTCTTCGAACTTCGAACTTCGAACTTCGAACTTCGGACTTCGGATTTCGGACTTCGGACTTCGGACATCTGACATCCGACTCACCGCTCACTGTTCATCTTTTCCAACATACACTTCTCGATACGTCGGCTGCGCCAGGCAATCGACGTGACCATTCACGATTTACGTCTCACTAACCATCACGATTAGCATAAAAAAATCCCCCGACCTTTCGACCGGGGGATATATATTTTGATTTCTAAATGACTTAACCGTTCATAGAAATGAGGAATTCCTCATTGTTACGGGTTTGTTTAAAGCGCTCGTTTATGAATTCCATGGCTTCTACAGGGTTCATATCGGCAAGATACTTTCGCATCACCCACATTCGCTGTATGGTGTTGTCATCTAATAACAGATCGTCTCTACGCGTACTCGAGGAAGTAAGGTCGATGGCAGGGAATATTCGTCGGTTGGAGATCTTTCGATCCAACTGAAGTTCCATATTACCGGTTCCTTTAAATTCTTCAAAGATCACCTCGTCCATTTTCGATCCGGTTTCAGTAAGTGCCGTGGCTATGATGCTTAGGGAACCACCGTTCTCAATATTACGGGCAGCACCAAAGAATCGTTTAGGTTTATGTAATGCATTTGCATCCACACCACCACTTAATATTTTTCCACTGGCAGGTTGAACCGTATTATATGCTCTTGCCAAACGGGTAATAGAATCCAGAAGGATCACTACATCGTGTCCGCATTCCACCAAACGTTTTGCCTTATCGATCACCAAATTGGCAACCCGAACGTGTTCGGTCGCTTCTTTGTCGAACGTAGAGGCAACCACTTCACCGCTAACATTACGTTGCATATCGGTAACTTCTTCAGGGCGCTCGTCTATAAGCAGAACGATTTGATACACTTCGGGATGATTGGCAGCAATTGCATTGGCAATATCCTTTAAGAGCATCGTCTTACCGGTTTTAGGCTGTGCTACGATCATTCCACGTTGCCCTTTTCCAATGGGAGCGAACAGGTCTATAATACGTGTGGAAATAGTACTTTGTCTTTCGGCTATATTAAATTTTTCCTGCGGAAACAGCGGAGTAAGGTGCTCAAAAGAAACCCGGTCTCTCACGACATTTGGATTGAGGCCGTTTATTTTGTTCACTTTAATAAGCGGAAAGTATTTCTCCCCTTCTTTTGGGGGTCTTACTTCTCCCAGTACTGTATCTCCGGTTTTAAGTCCGAATAACCGTATTTGCGATTGCGAAACATAAATATCGTCTGGAGAAGATAAATAGTTATAATCACTGGATCTTAAGAAACCGTAGCCATCCTGCATGATATCGAGCACACCTTCGCTCTCAATGATACTGTCGAACTCATAATCGGGTTCCTTATAGCGATTGCGATTGTCCTTGTTTCCGTTTTTATTCTGATTGTTGTCACGCTGCCGATTATCCTTTTGGTGTTTCGGTTTATTGTCGGAAGATTTAGGCCGTTGTTTATCATCATCTGCATTGCTTTTTTGATGCGGTTTCTGATGAGGCTTCTGTGACTGTGATTTTTGCTGACCTTTTTGATTGCGATTATCGTTTCTCTGATTCTGATTGCGATTATCTCTTGAAGGTGCTTTAGAGGCCGGAGTATTTTTGTCTGAAGACTTATTCTCGGTTTTTGCTTCCGGTTTAACTTCTTTTTCTTCTGAAGTCTTTTCCGAAGGAGTGGAAGTAGCTGCCGATTTAGTATCTGTAGCAACTGCTTTTACCGCTTTCGGATTTGCTGCCTGATAATCCAATATCTGGTAAACCAGGTCTAGTTTTTTAAGGCTGCGATATTTTGGCACGCCCAACGTTTTAGCAAGTTCCTGAAGTTCAGGCAACTTTTGTGCTTTTAATTCTGAAATTTCGAACATTTAAAATTCTGTATGTTTTAGTGATATAAATAATTACTCCTGAGAAGGATAATTAGTTGAAAATAATTTTTTGAAGACTAAGTAACCTAAATTGAAATGGTTACAGACTGGTACTGCAAGTATACAACAATAAATTAGATTTTGCATTTAAATTTATTAAAAAGAAACAGTATTTTTGCATCTGCCAAACGGTATATTTATGTTACAACGCGTACAAACTGTATATATGATCGTCGCTATGCTGTGCATAGGGGCTCTCTATTTATGGTTTCCGTCTGTAGAAGATGCAGCGGGAATTGCAGTTATTGAACGAAGCGAGCCCTTGGTTTTCGGGCTAATTTTCGCATCCATCGCGCTGGCAGTTATTTCAATTTTAACTTATAAAAAGCGGCAATTACAATTTGTGCTAAACCGCCTGAATATCATATTAAACTTTGTATTACTGGGAGTTTTCGTATACAGATCGCTAACGTTATCCGGAGAGACTTTAGTCTCGGAGAAGGGTATTGGGGTGCTACTTCCTATCATTTCTATCGTTTTTTTAGTGCTGGCCAATAAGGCCATCAAAAGGGATGAGGACCTCGTAAAATCTGTGGATCGGTTGCGTTAAAACTATTGCTTAGTATATTAGTGCAAAACCCTCAAAGGATGCCACCTTTGGGGGTTTTATCTTTTAAATTCAATCACTTCCAATTGCTGAATTTTTCCATTGTCAAGTGCAAATCGCAACATGGTACGCACTTGCTGAAAACCGTGTTTTCCCACAGCTCCGGGATTCATGTGCAATAATTTAAGTTTTTTGTCATTCATGACTTTCAGGATGTGAGAATGGCCCGAAATGAAAAGCATGGGAGGATCGCTTTTTATACGATCTCTAACTTCAGCAGCATACCGTCCCGGATATCCGCCAATGTGGGTGATCCAAACATCTACGCCCTCCAGAGTAAAACGATTGTGAAGTGGAAATTCCATTCTGGCTTTGTTTCCGTCTATATTTCCATAGACCGCACGTAAAGGTTTTCGTTGTTTAATTTGGTCGGTCACTGAAAGATCGCCAATATCTCCGGCATGCCAAACTTCATCGGCCTGTTCGACATGTTTTAGTATGGCTTCATCCATATAACCATGAGTGTCACTAAGGAGCAGTATTTTTTTCAAACTTTTAAAACTGAGATTACACCGCTAAGGTATTACGAATTTTCGGTTTCTAATTGATGCATTTTAAACCCTTAAGTTGTAATTTTGTCTTCTCAAATCATTTTCTTGCGATATTTTATTGAAATAGCTTATAACGGAAAGAACTATCACGGTTGGCAAATTCAGCCGGATGCAATTAGTGTACAGGAGGTTATAGAACGTTCGCTTTCGACCTTACTTCGGAAGGAAATAAAAGTCACCGGAGCGGGGAGAACCGATACCGGAGTACACGCCAAACAACTTTTTGCGCATTTTGACTATGATGAGATCGCCGATGTATCAGCGCTTATTTTCAGACTTAATTCTTTTCTTCCGAAGGATATTTCAGTCTTACATATATATAAAGTACAGGCTGATGCCCATGCGCGATTTGATGCAGTTGAACGGGAGTATCAATATTTTATTGGGTTACAGAAGGATCCTTTCTTGAATGAATTAGTGTATGAGGTTCACTTAGAACCCGATATGGAAACGATGAATCAGGCAGCGAAAATTCTATTTGACCATAAGGATTTTCAATGCTTTTCACGATCAAAAACCGATGTAAAAACGTATCATTGTGTGATCAAAAGCGCTGGCTGGGAGCGGAATGAGGATACGCTGGTATTTACTATTGCGGCCGATCGTTTTTTAAGGAATATGGTAAGGGCTATCGTAGGAACCCTGCTGGAGGTAGGGTATCATAAGATAACGCTGGAGGAATTTCAGAAAATCATAGAACATAAAGACCGAACCAAAGCAGGTGCCTCGGCTCCGGCACATGGCCTATATTTAACCAGAGTCCAATATCCGAAGGACATTTTTTTAGAGAACCAGTAAATAAAAGAAGTACTCACACGTTGAGATAATTATGGCAGACTCAGGTAGAGCATTCGATTTTAAATTATTCAGAAGGCTGTTAAAATTTACCAATGCCTACAAATGGACTTTCTATTTTGTAGCTTTTGCCGCTATAGTAATGTCTGGTCTGGCGGTTTTGCGACCCTATCTCTTACAGGAAGCTATTGACAAATCGATCGTTCCCAAAGATACCGATTCCTTACTCTTCTATATAATTGCCATGGTGGTCGTATTGGTGCTGGAAGTGGTCTTTCAGTTTGCCTTTATTTTCTATGCCAACTGGTTAGGACAAAGTGTGATCAAGGATATAAGGGTAAAGTTGTTTAAACTAATGCTCAGCTTCCGGATGAAATATTTCGATACCAGTGCAGTGGGGCGATTAACCACCCGAGCGGTAAATGATATCGAGACTATTTCAAGTATTTTTAGTCAGGGACTCTTTATGATCATTAGTGATCTCCTAAAGATGCTGGTAATCGTGGCCTTTATGCTGTATACCAGTTGGGAGTTGTCACTTATTGTTTTTGCGATCCTTCCGTTAATTCTATATGCCACTCGCGTGTTTCAGAGAGCTATGAAAGCTGCTTTTGAGGAAGTAAGGAATCAGGTAGCGAATTTAAATTCCTTTGTTCAGGAGCGTATTACCGGAATGAAGATCGTTCAGATCTTTACCCGGGAGGACACCGAATACAAGCATTTCAAGGAAATAAATGAAAAGCATAAAAAAGCCTGGATAAAGACGGTTTGGTATAACTCCATTTTCTTTCCTATTGCCGAAATGTCATCCAGTGTTGCCATTGGTTTAGTTGTATGGTATGGTGGATTAAACGCTTCAGCCGATGGTGCGATCACCCTCGGTATCATTGTCGCTTTCGTAGAGCTTTCTCAAATGTTGTTCCGTCCGTTGCGGCAGATCGCCGACAAGTTCAATACCCTGCAAATGGGGATGGTGGCTGCCAACCGTGTCTTCGGAATACTAGATACTAAATCCCACATATCTGATGAAGGGACAGTTATTCTCGAGCAAACCAACGGATTAATTGCCTTCAAAAATGTAAGATTTGGATATGTAGACAATGAAGAAGTGATAAAGGATATTTCTTTTGAAGTGCAACCCGGACAAACCATTGCCATAGTAGGTGCAACAGGTGCCGGAAAATCGACCATAGTGAATTTACTAAACCGTTTTTATGAAATTAACAGCGGTGAAATTTTGATCGATGGGGTTTCCATAAAGGATTATACGCTATTCTCGCTTCGGAATAATATTGCGATAGTGCTACAAGATGTTTTTCTTTTTGCCGATACCATTCTCAACAATATTACCCTGAACGATCCTTCAATTACCGAAGAAGAGGTAATTGCTGCCGCCAAGGAGATCGGGGTACATAAATTTATTAATTCACTGCCGGGTAAATACCATTATAACGTTAAGGAACGCGGCACCATGTTGTCATCGGGTCAGCGACAATTGATCGCCTTTTTAAGAGCCTATGTGAGCAACCCAAGTATATTGGTATTAGACGAGGCTACTTCTTCGGTGGATACTTATTCCGAAGAAATGATCCAGACTGCCACCGAAAAGATCACCAAAGGCCGTACTTCCATTGTAATCGCTCACAGACTGGCCACTATAAAAAAAGCCGATAGGATCCTTGTTATGGATGCCGGTAAGATCGTTGAAACCGGTACGCATAAGGAATTGCTTAAAAAGCAGGACGGGTATTATCGCAATCTTTACGAGGTCCAGTTTCTTGCTGAGGAGATGACGTAAGATATTCCTCGTTTCGCCTTTTCTACTTCCATAATATTCTGAAATGCATCAGTAAACAATAGCATATAGATAGTCGCGATGATCACGAATATAATATATACAGGGATCAGGACTACTAAAAATAACAGTGTTTTCAGAATAATTTGAATTAAATTGAGCGCAAAAACTCGTTTCAGTACATAGGCAAAAAACAGTATTTGAATTGCCAGACTTGAAATTTGAAAGACATAAGCAGCATCCTCATTGAACTGCGCAACAAATGCGATAAGCGTAATTAAAATTGAGGCTTGAGAATAGGTGTACATATTGAGCACCAGATGCTCGGAGTAATTAAACTTCTTATTCTTCAGAAAAACCAACCTTGACATTCCGGCCAATATAGGAATCATCAAAAAAAAGATAAACGACTGATATTCGATAAAATTCTGATAGAAATCCAATGAGGCTTGCATCTGATTGGGATCATTGCTCATCTTCTCAAATAATTTGCTAAATGTGTCGGGGAAGAATTTCTGGTTGATGTACATATAAAAACCAGAAAGGGTTATGGCGATCGCAAAGTAACTGAGCACGTTCATGTAGCGTTTTCGCGTGCCGGAAATGTAACCGTTGATGACAACTTCGGGTTGTCTGAACAGATCGATAAATGTGCGCAATATCTTATTGTCCCAATTGAGGAATTGCTCACTAAAATCGTCGAAAATATTTCTCAGTGTAAGTCGGTTGTGAATTACTTTTGCCCCGCATTGCTCACAAAATTTGGCAGATTCGGAAAGCGGCGTGTTACAATTTTTGCAGTAAGCCATAGAATTAACTTAGGTCTTTTTCAAGAATAGCTTTTAACTCATCCAAATTTTCAAACAACACAAAATCACCTTCCTTTAAATAGGAGATTTGTCCGTTTTCTTCTGAAACAACCAGGCATAATGCATCTGTCTTTTCGGTAATTCCAATGGCTGCCCGGTGTCGTAATCCGAAACGCTGTGGAATGGACCGATCGTTCGATACCGGCAGAATGACCCGAGTTGCTGTAATTTTATTGCTTTCAATGATCATAGCTCCATCGTGGAGCGTGCTGTTCTTAAAAAAGATGCTTTCTATTAAAGGACGGTTTACTTCGGCGTTCATTTCATCACCCGAATTCTTTACGAAATCCAGGCTGTTGTTTCGTTGAATTACGATAAGCGCGCCGGTTCGGCTATCAGACATGCGGGCACACGCCTTAACGATGGCTTCCACATTAGTGCCAAAACCGGTTTCATCTGAGAAAAAACTGAGTCTTTTTAAGATTCGCCTACGTGCCCTGAAGTTAGTTGATCCCAGCATTAAGAGGAATTTTCTTATTTCCTGCTGAAAGACCACTACCAATGCTACCATCCCAACACCTAAAAAACCCCCAAGGATCTTACTGAGTAATAACATATCTAAAAATACAGTAAGCCTCCAGATTCCATAAATGATCACGATCCCAATAAAAATATTGATTGCTACCGTCCCTTTTATAAGTTTGTAGAGGTAGTATAAAAGTAGTGCCACAAGAACCACATCGATGATGTCAATAACGCGGATTTCTGTAAAATCGAATAATTCCAAGAGTTATGGCTTTTTGTAAAAATAGGTTAAATTAATTAAAAATTTCAGGCATTGGAATTCAACTTCTCATGTAGTTTTACACACTCCACCGCCTCCTTTACATCGTGAACCCGAAGTATGGAAGCCCCTTTTAATAGAGCAACACTGTTAAGGGTAGTGGTGCCGTTTAAAGCTTCTTCAGCATTAGTTTCAAGCGTTTTGTATATCATGGATTTTCGGGATAACCCAACCAAGATCGGGAGTTCTAACATTGCGAAATCTTCAAGATGTTTCAGGAGTGTAAAACTTTGCTGTCGGGTTTTGGCGAAGCCAAAACCCGGATCAGCGATCAGGTCATTAATTCCGGCTTCCCTAGCTTTTGCGATCCGTTCAGAAAAATAAAACAAAACTTCTTTAGTAATATTCGTATAATCCGTTTTATTAGCCATGGTTTGCGGAGTTCCGCGCATATGCATCATCACATAGGGAACTTTTAATGTTGCCACAGTTGGGATCATGGCAGTGTCCAGAATTCCTGCACTTATATCATTAATCATGCAAGCTCCGGAGTCGATAGCTTGTTTGGCTACGCTACTTCGAAACGTATCTACAGAAATATTGACCTTAGGAAATTCTTTTGCAACGGCTTTAATTGCAGGGATGACTCTATGTAGTTCCTCCGTTTCCGAAATATCATCGGCACCCGGTCTAGAGCTGTAACCTCCAAGGTCCAGAAAAGTCGCCCCATGGGACAACATGCGCTCGGCCTGGCTAACTATCTCGCGTTGGGAAACCGTTTTTCCTCCGTCGTAAAATGAATCGGGAGTGCAATTAATGATCCCCATTACTTTAGGAGTGGAAAGGTCAATGAGGGTTCCGTGACAATTGATGGACTTCAATTTTTTAAATTGATTTATTTAAGCGAAATTTACGCAAAATCTTAGAGACCTGATGCCAGATACCTCAAAACAATACGATGCAGTAATAGACGAATGCAGAGCACTGTTTATCAATAAAATGAAAGATTACGGCAGTGCCTGGCGAATCCTCAGACTACCCTCATTAACCGACCAGATCTTTATAAAGGCGCAGCGAATTCGCGGGCTGCAGCAAAATACAGAACGGAAAGTAGATGAAGGAGCGCAAAGTGAATTTATCGGTATTATTAATTATTCGGTGATGGCTTTAATTCAACTTGATAAAGGAGTTGTAGAACAGCCTGATCTTTCTGTAGACGAAGCCTTAGCTTTGTACAACGAGAAAATTGCACTTACACGTCAACTCATGATGGATAAGAATCACGATTACGGAGAAGCATGGCGGGATATGCGGGTGAGCTCATTAACCGATCTCATCCTTCAGAAATTACTGAGGGTAAAACAAATAGAGGATAATAAAGGAAAGACATTGGTTTCGGAAGGTATTGATGCCAATTATCAGGATATGATCAATTACGCCGTTTTTGCAATGATCCATTTATCAGAATAGAGTAATAAAATTTTAGAAGCACATGAAAGTACTAGTTGGAATCTCAAGAATATTTGTAGGAATCTTATTTTTAATCAGCGGGCTCATTAAACTGAATGACCCAATGGGGTTTTCATTTAAACTTCAGGATTACTTCGCCCCCGATGTGCTCAACCTCGAATTTTTAGTGCCCTACGCGCTTGTAATTGCAATTTTTGTTGTGATCTACGAAGTCTTGCTTGGGGTGATGATCATCATTGGCTATGCTAAGAAATTTACCCTTTGGAGTCTGCTTCTCATGATCGTTTTCTTTACATTTCTTACGTTTTATTCGGCTTATTTCAATAAAGTAACCGACTGCGGATGCTTCGGTGATGCGCTAAAACTAACACCATGGGAATCATTTACAAAGGATGTGGTGTTGCTCGTCTTAATTCTGATTCTTTTCTTCGGAAGAAAATACATTCAGCCGTTTTTCACCCGGTTTGCCCGAAGTATCATTATTTTCCTTTCCTTTATTTTTTGCCTTGGAATTACCTATTATGTGCTTCAGCATTTACCTATCATAGACTTCAGACCGTATAAAATTGGAGCCAACATTGAAGAGGGAATGTCTGTTCCTGAAGGTGCTCCAAAACCCATTTTTGAATATGCGTGGAAATTTAATGTGAATGGAGAAGAAAAGATAGTGACAACCAGTGGGGAATATCCACAACAGGAGGGTGAGTTTATAAGTGTTGAAACCACTCAGATCCAGGCCGGATACGAACCGCCTATTCATGATTTCAGTATAGAAATGGGTGAACAGGAATTCACCATACAATATTTAACCGAAGCCAAAGTAATCGTTATAGTTGCTTATAACCGAACCACTACCGAAGAAGAGGCGTATGCCAAAATCCGTGAGATTACCAATAAAGCCTGGGAAAAGGGCTATAAGGTAATTGGACTTTCGGCATCGTCAAGAGAAGTAATGGACGAACTGGAAGCCAAATACGATCTCCAATTCGACTTTTATTTCTGCGACGAGACCACGCTAAAGACCATAGTGCGAAGTAATCCTGGGATCCTGGAATTAAGACGAGGTACAATTACCCAGAAATTGCACTGGAATGATGCAGATGATCTAAAGCTGGAGTAGTGTGGCGCGATACATCCTTCAAAAACTAGGCTATGCATTGCTTACTATTTTAGGAGTAGTCACTGTTATTTTCTTATTGTTTACGATACTTCCCGGGGATCCTGCAAGAATGATGCTGGGGCAGAATGAAAATGCCGAGCAGCTTGCCGTGGTAAAGAAAAAATATGGTTTCGATAAACCGTTGGGAGTTCAGTATTTGTATTATATGAACGATTTGTCTCCCGTCTCTTTTCACAGTGAGGACCCTTCAGATTATACCTATCTTTCAGAAAATAAATACAATGCTACCCCATTGTTTTCGGTTTCCAACACTACCGTGGTTCTCAAACTGCCCTATTTAAGAGAATCTTTTCAGAAGAACGACAAGAAGGTGAGCGCTGTGATCGCCGAAACACTTCCCAACACCTTTGTGTTAGCGGTATCGGCCATAATTATTGCTATTATTCTTGGAATATTTTTAGGGATCATCTCAGTACTTTTTAAAGATGGGTTTATAGATAAAACCATACAATTGATAAGTACTCTGGGGATGAGTGTGCCTTCGTTCTTTAGCGCGATCATTTTTGCGTGGATCTTCGGGTTTCTGCTCCACGAATACACCAATTTGAATATGACTGGTAGTTTATATGAAGTGGATGATATGGGGAACGGAAAATATATACAGTGGAAAAACCTGATCCTTCCTGCCATCGTTCTTGGAATTCGCCCCTTGGCTGTAGTGAGTCAGTTGATGCGAAATTCCCTGCTCGAAGTATTGAGTCAGGATTATATTAGAACGGCTAAAGCAAAAGGCTTGTCATTTTATACCATCATTAAAAGACACGCATTAAAAAACGCTCTAAATCCTGTTGTGACAGCTGTGTCCGGGTGGTTTGCTTCCATGCTTGCAGGTGCTGTTTTCGTGGAATATATCTTTGGTTGGAACGGTTTGGGAAAGGAGATCGTAGATGCGTTGAACACATTGGACCTGCCCGTAATTATGGGTGCCGTTCTGGTAATAGCTACATTGTTCATTATTATCAATATTTTTGTAGATATTATCTATGGATGGCTTGATCCTAAGATCAGTAGTTAGTAAAAAAGCAGGACTTTTGAAAAAGTAAAATTAAAAAAAAGCATTATGAGAAAGAAAATTGTAGCCGGGAACTGGAAAATGAACAATGATCTGGCACAAACCGAATTATTACTGAAAGATCTTAAAAAGCAGATCATCCCGGAAGATGTTGAAGTGATCATCGCCCCACCTTTTACTAACTTGCATCATAGTTTTGTGTCTTTACGGGATCATCCTATAGGGGTGGCTGCACAGAATATGCATCAGTCCAATGAAGGTGCATTCACCGGTGAAATTTCTGCTGCAATGCTGAAAAGTGTAGGAGTGGAAAGTGTGATCTTGGGCCATAGCGAACGTCGTGCATATTTTAAGGAAGATGATGCGTTGTTGGCCGAAAAGGTGAATACCGCTCTTGAACACGAACTGGATGTCATTTTTTGTATCGGAGAGGAGTTGGAAGATAGAAAAAAGGATGGCCATTTTAATGTGATTAAAACACAACTGGAAAACGGGCTGTTCCATATTTCTGAAAATAACTGGAAACAGGTTGTCATTGCTTACGAACCCGTATGGGCTATCGGAACCGGCGAAACCGCCAGTCCGGAGCAGGTCCAGGAAATGCATGAGTATATAAGAAGAATGATTGCCGAGAACTGTGGAAGTGAGTTGGCCGAAAGCGTATCGGTTTTATATGGAGGAAGTGTAAAGCCAGAAAACGCAGGAGAAATATTTAGTCAGAAAGATGTAGACGGAGGATTAATTGGCGGAGCCTCCTTAGACGCCGAAAGTTTTATGGCTATTGTTAATGCGTTTCCAAGACCGTAATTTACTTGTTCAATAATAATTTCTGTTTTTGAATACGCTGAATCTTGTCGTCCTTCCAACTTCAGACTTCGGACTTCGGACCTCCTTCAATTAGAAACAACAAAGAAAGCACTATGTCTCAAAACTATATAGCATATCATTTTACAGTAGCACCTCTTCAACCTGGAAGTGAAATATTGATCGCACAATTGGGATATGCCGGTTTTGAAAGTTTTACAGAAACAGACAACGGACTTACTGCATATATTCAGAAGGCAGCATGGAAAGAGGGTATTTTAGATGATATTCAGATTTTATCTTCGGAAGAATTTAAAATATCGTATACCCGTGAAGAAATTGAACAGGTAAACTGGAATGCCGAATGGGAAAAAAACTTTGAAGCCATAGAGGTGGAAGGAAAATGTGTAGTAAGAGCCCCTTTTCATCCTGAATTTGGTGTTGATTATGAGATCGTAATTGAACCAAAAATGTCTTTCGGGACAGGACATCATGAAACCACTTTTATGATGCTTCAGTTTATACTTGAAAATGAATTCAATGACAAAACGGTATTGGATATGGGTTGTGGTACGGCCGTACTTGCGATACTGGCTAAAATGAGAGGAGCTGATAAAGTGGATGCCATAGATATTGACCCATGGTGTTATGAGAACTCACTGGAAAACACCATGCGAAACGGTTGTGATTCGATATCAGTTATGTTAGGAGATGCGACCGTTATTCCGGAGAAAAAATATGATACGGTTATCGCCAATATTAACCGAAACATTTTATTGAACGACCTGCCTATTTATGGAGAAAGCATGATGGATGGGGGAGAATTATATCTCAGCGGTTTTTATTCTGAAGATTTACCAATTATTACAAATGCCTGCAATAAGTTGGGATTTTCCTTCGTTGAAAAAAAGGAAAAGAATAATTGGATTGCTGCAAAATTTGTAAATTAGAGGACATCTTATTGGTTATGAGTGGAAAAGAAAAAATTCAGGAAGACGTACTATACGCCGAAAAAGAAGCGAAGGAAAATGAGATCATTCTTTATAATGACGATGTAAATACCTTCGATCATGTGATCAACACCTTAATCTATGCCTGTGAACATACGCCTGAGCAGGCCGAACAATGTTCTATTATAGTTCATTATAAAGGTCAGTGTACCGTAAAATCGGGTTCCTTCGAAGAGCTTAAACCTCGTTGTACCATGCTTTTGGAGGCCGGACTAAGTGCGGAGATCCTTTAGTATCGTACCCTAAAAGGAAGTTTTATTGTTTTAAAGTACCTGGCAAAGCTCCGCTTTCACTTCAGGATTACCTCCGGTGTTCCTTTGTGGTCCTTTCTGAAAATGCAATCTTACAATGCTAAACCATTGGTTTTTCAGTTTCTGTTCACCTCCAAAAACCTGTGGTTTTTGACGTTTCCAAAATTGAAAACCTTCCATTTTCATACAGATGGCGCTTTAAACAATCACTACAGGATTACCTCCGGTGTTCCTTTGTGGTCCTTTCTGAAAATGCAATCTTACAATGTCAAACCATTGGTTTTTCAGTTTCTGTTCACCTCCAAAAACCTGTGGTTTTTGACGTTTCCAAAAATGAAAACCTTGCATTTTCATACAGATGGCGCTTTAAACAATCACTACAGGATTGTTCGCTTCGCTCACAACCTGACAAAGCTCCGCTACCACTACAGGATAGTTCGCTTCGCTCACAACCTGACAAAGCTCCGCTTTCACTTCAGGATGGTTCGCTTCGCTCACAACCTGACAAAGCTCCGCTACCACTACAGGATGGTTCGCTTCGCTCACAACCTGACAAAGCTCCGCTTTCACTTCAGGATGGTTCGCTTCGCTCACAACCTGACAAAGCTCCGCTTTGAAAATAGTCCAAACAAAAAAAACGCTCAAGCAAGCTTGGCGTTTTTTTCTTATTGAACTATTTATTCGTGACCTCGACAGGATTCAAACCTGTAACCTTCTGAGCCGTAATCAGATGCGCTATTCAGTTGCGCCACGAGGCCTTATACAAAAATAATCAAAACTTACGTAATAGTCAGGATTATTAAGGGCTGCAAATATATTTCTTTTTACCTTTATAGCAAAGCTGATTTTTAAAAAATGATCGAAATAGAAAAATATATTCGCGATGTTCAGGATTTTCCGAAAAGGGGAGTGGTTTTTAAGGATATTACACCCTTGTTGTCGAACGCAGAAGCAACATCGTACTGTCTGGAACAACTAACCGGCTTTTGTGAAAATATGGCCATCAACAAAGTTGTAGGGATAGAAACGCGCGGATTTTTCTTTGCTACTCTTATGGCCCAAAAGTTAAACGCTGGATTTATCCCTATAAGGAAGCCTGGAAAGCTGCCATTCGATACACTTAAACAACCCTATACGCTGGAATACGGCATGGATACTCTCGAAATTCATGAAGATGCCATTTCAAAAGGAGACAGAGTACTTCTACATGATGATGTACTTGCAACGGGCGGTACGGCAAGGGCCGCCTGCAACCTTATCGAAAAACTGGGTGGCGAAATCGTACAATGCAATTTTTTAATTGAAATTGAATTTTTAAAAGGTGCACAAAAATTAAATAACTACGAAGTGCGATCATTGCTCACCTATTAATCGAGCGCATTTTTTGTTACCCATAACTTATAGCTGAAGATCATAAGCTGAAGTTTCGATGCTTTTGTAAGATCGACACCCTTCTTGGTAAAACTTGGAAGTACAGCCTTATTCAGTTTAGCCAGTTTTTTAAAGATCCACTTTTTCATAATATAAAAATACAAATAAAAAGGCCCCGAAAACGGGGCCCTACATTAACACTTTTATTTTTTAATCCAAAGTTAGACGTATTGGAGAAATAGGTTCGTCATCCGATTTAACATTTGATGAGGTTTCAGAGCCGTTTCCGTCCTTCATTCGCAATTTAATTCCGGTAATCTCACCCCTCGAATTTCGTTTCACATTGCGATACGTAAACGTAATTCCTTTTCCCTCCAGTTTTTCTTTCATCGAAGCCAATTGTGCATCGGTTGTATTCTTTTTAATGACCACACTGTTTCTTCCGGAGGAAGATACATACGAACTTGACGGTGTGTTTTTGGAGATCACATAAACCATTTCATCGTCAACATCTTCGCTAACCTCGTTACCATCTGAATACACCAAAGCGGCATAGCGGTCTTCAAGATCACTGGCACGTGCTACAACCCTATTTTGTGCTTTTACCAGCTTCTTTTCCGTTTCTACCAGCTCAGCGACTTTTGCTCTTCGTACATCTGCCATTTCGTTACGCTTTTTTACGCGTTCTTTTTTCATTTCTTCTATGCGTTCTACACGTTTTTCCATTCGCTCCTTAATCTTTTTTTCACGCTCGATCATACGCTCTTCAGATCCCTCAGCTACAAATCCCGAACGTCCGTCCTCAGATACGAAAAAGTAAAAGTCCTTTATTGGACCATCGTCTTCCACAACATGATAATTCCCATGACCCCCTTTGTTGGTATTATATTCAATCGCAATAGAAATGAGCTCTCCCTTGCTGTTATATTCTAAATTGCTATAGTTGAAGTCAATATTATGCTCCCTTTTAAGCTCTTTTTTGTGAATTTCCAATTCGGCTTTAGTTGTGCTTTTGGTTATGAGAATGTAGACCTCATTAAATGACGTTTCAGCTACAACCTCCTGCTGAATACGCTCATTGTCTTCGGTTTGATTTTCTGAAACCACCGCTACCGTAGTCGGGGTACTATCTTCGCTATTTTGGGTTTCATTAGTTTCTGAAATCGAAGTTTCTTCAGAAGTGATCTCGGGTAATGCATCCATCGATGTGGGTTCGACATTGATATCTTCAGTGACCTCAGTTTCGATGTACTCTATTTTTTCAGAAACATTAAAACTCCATAAGAATACCGCCAGAATTGGTAAAATGATCGCTAATTTCCACAGATCGTACTTTTTTGAATTGCTTTTGTTTAACATAATGATTCGTTTTTTGATGAATGAATGATAAAAATTGTTTGTCAGAGCCGGCGTAGTCAAGGATGATGATGCCTTTACCAACGCCAACTGGTATTGTTTAACCGAAGGAACCTTTTGAGCAGTTTCGCTATCGGCTATATATTCGAGATTTTCTTCAAGACTTACTTTATAAAACCACGAAAACGGATTGGCCCATTGAAGTATTCGCATCAAATTGGCGGCCAGAATATCTATGGTGTGCCACTGGGATGCATGAACTTTTTCATGTTGAAGGATCATGGTAAGATCGTTTTCTTGATGCAAGTCGGGATTAAATACTATATAATTGAAAAAAGAGAAAGGAGCGATCCTTTCTGAAACGTATACATAGGTGAATTTGCCTTTTTTTGCCGTAGGATTTCCTGTGAGTAAAGTGAGTAATGAAATAAGCTGAACGATCAATCTCACGGTCATAACCAAAATCCCAGTGAGGTAACACACAAAAAGAACCTCCCACCAATCTACTGAAAGAGATTCAGATGGAATTACAGCTTGATCTACTGGAGAAAGCACAGAAGTCGCCGATACTACGGTAGAGGGTATTTCAATATAAATAATTTTGGTGTATTCAAAGAGCGGAAGGAGTAAGGCAGCAGTAATACCTCCAAACAAATAATGTCGTTTTGCGGTAAAATGCGTATTCTTCCGAAGCATGACGGCGTAAAACAAATAGAAGATGGTTAAGATTCCAGCCGACTTTAATATATAGTCTAAAAGCTCCATATTATTGTTTGTTTTCTATGATCTCTAAAATTTCTCGGAGTTCCTCTGCACTAATTTTTTCTTCTCTGGCAAAGAAGGACACCATGCTTTTATAGCTGTTATCGAAATAACGCTTGGTGGCTCGATTCATATATTTCTCAGTATATTCTTCCTTGCTGATCACGGGAAAGTACTGGTGGGTGTTTCCAAAGGCCACATGAGAAACATAACCCTTATCTTCCATATTTCTTATTATCGTCGATACGGTATTGTAATGATTGGAATTCCCAAGATCTGCAACTACTTCTTTTACGAAAGCCTTTTCAAGCTTCCAAAGGGATTGCATTACCTCTTCTTCTTTATTTGTTAACTGTTCCATGCTGTATGCTTATAATTCAAATGTAAAACTATTATTTTAGTTATGCAACTATAAAAATAGTTATTTAACTATAACGGACGTTATTGTGATATATTATATAGGAGTAGAATAATAAAAGCGACAACTAAAATAACAAAGGGGTTGATTCACTAGGAGAGGTATAGTATCTTCGCCGCATAATAATTTTGTATGAGCATACTCTTTATCTTTTTAGGGCTTTTGTTGTTGGTAATTGGAGGAGAATTTCTGGTAAGATCATCTGTGGCACTTTCGTTTAAACTTCGATTGTCCAAAATGGTGATCGGATTAACAGTGGTTTCTTTTGCTACTTCCGCTCCGGAATTATTAGTAAGCGTACAGGCAGCGGTAAATGGGTTTAGTGATATCTCTTTAGGAAATGTTATAGGATCTAATATTGCGAATATAGGATTGGTCTTGGGAATAACAGCTGTAATTGCTCCTTTGGCAATAGACAAGGATTTTTATAAATTCAATTGGCCGGTGATGATGCTCCTGTCGGTACTTCTTTATTTTCTTCTGAAAAGTGAAAATGAATTAAGCCGTATGGAAGGCATGGTATTCGTGGTCTTGTTAATGGTCTATCTTTTTCTACTCATTAGACGAGCCCGTAATCAGCGCGAATCTCAACCAACAGACGATGGCATTGACGATGGGCTATCTTTAGCCTCAAATTTTAAAATAGGGATTTGGTTGTTGTTGGGAGGTGCTGCCTTATACGGAGGAAGTGAACTTCTGGTTACCGGAGCTGTCGATCTGGCCACTGCAATGGGTATAAGTGAACGGGTAATTGCAGTTACGATGATCGCCGTAGGGACCAGTGTACCGGAATTGGCGGCTTCTGTGATCGCAGCACTTAAAAAGGAAAAAGCCATTTCATTAGGAAATCTAATCGGATCAAATATTTTTAACATTGCTTCAGTATTAGGGATTACTGCCATTATTAATCCAATTTCCCTAATTGATGAAACTTCCGGTATAATTTCAGCAGATAGCTTGAAAATACTAACCAATGATATTTGGTGGATGATCGGGTTTTCGGCAATATTAATTCCGTTTGCATTTCTTCCGAAGAAATTTACTATAGGAAGGTATAAAGGCATAGTGATCGTAATTGCTTATTGTGCTTTTGTAGGTCTGGCGTTTATCGATTAGCCATCATACCAATAATTCCACCAGTACCCTCCAAAAAATTAGGGTCTATTTAATAAAAAAGACACTTTATTAGGCAATTTTTGTAAAAACACAGGGGGTGTGTTGATAAATAATATAAAATATTTACAACTTTGAATAAAAAAATAGGGGGTGTATCTCTAAAAAGTATATTTTTGCGGTGTTTAAACTTGAAATTCACTTAAAAAGTACCTGGTATGTCCACATTAAGATTCCACGCTGTTAAAGAAACATTTAATCGTGAACCAATTAAAGTAACCGAGCCCGAACGTCGCTCATCCATTTTCGGAAATAATGTATTTAATGAAAATGCGATGCGACAGTATCTTACCAAAGACTCCTACACTAGTATTATGGATGCGGTAGAGAACGGAACTAAGATCGCACGACCCATTGCAGATCATATTTCAACTGGAATGAAAGAGTGGGCTATTTCTAAAGGTGCCACACATTACACCCACTGGTTTCAACCACTTACTGGAGCCACTGCAGAAAAACACGATGCCTTTTTTGAAACCTTAAGTAACGGACAAACTATCGAAAAATTTGGAGGTGGACAATTGGTGCAACAAGAGCCCGATGCCTCGAGTTTCCCTAACGGAGGAATAAGAAATACCTTTGAGGCCAGGGGATATACAGCCTGGGATCCCACTTCACCTGCATTTATTTACGGAACAACCCTTTGTATACCTACTGTTTTTGTAGCCTACACCGGAGAGGCCTTGGATTATAAGACTCCATTACTAAGGGCACTTCAGGTGATTGACACGGCTGCAACAGCCGTAGCGAAGTATTTCGATAAAAACGTAACCAAAGTAAACGCAACCTTAGGGTGGGAGCAGGAGTATTTTTTAATTGATAAGGCGCTTGCTGCATCCCGCCCGGATATTTCTTTGGCAGGGAGAACCTTACTGGGACATGCTTCAGCTAAGGGACAACAGTTGGACGATCATTATTTTGGATCTATTCCTGCTCGCGTTTTAAATTATATGCGGGATCTTGAAACCGAATGTATGTATTTGGGAATACCTGTAAAGACGCGACACAACGAGGTAGCTCCAAATCAATTTGAATTAGCGCCAATTTTTGAAGAAACAAATCTTGCGGTCGATCACAACTCCTTATTAATGGATGTAATGGACAAGATCGCAGATCGGCACAATTTTAAGGTATTGTTTCACGAAAAACCATTTGCAGGAGTAAACGGTAGCGGGAAGCACAACAACTGGTCTCTGGCTACAAATACCGGAGTGAACCTTTTAGGACCAGGAAGTACTCCAATGAAGAACCTTCAGTTCTTAACCTTTTTCATCAACACCATTAAGGCAGTTAATGAACATGAGGAGTTAATTAGAGCGTCGATCGCAAGCGCCAGTAACGATCATCGTCTGGGAGCAAATGAAGCACCCCCGGCCATCATTTCAGTTTTCATTGGGTCTCAGCTCACTGAAGTTTTAGATGAGTTGGAAAAAGTAACCAATGGAAAACTATCGCCACAAGAAAAAACCGACCTTAAATTAAACGTGGTAGGAAAGATACCTGAGATCTTATTGGACAATACCGACAGGAACAGAACTTCGCCGTTTGCCTTTACTGGAAATAAGTTCGAATTGCGTGCCGTAGGATCCACCGCCAATTGCGCGAATCCAATGACAGTACTGAATGCCATAGTAGCAAAGCAGTTGATGGATTTTAAAAAGCAGGTAGATGGTCTTATTAAAGACAAGAAGATGAAGAAGGATGATGCTATATTTAATGTACTTCGTGAATATATTCAGGATTCAAAACGAATTCGTTTTGAAGGTGACGGATACGGTGAAGCCTGGGAGAAAGAAGCGAAGAAGCGTGGTTTGAGTAATCACAAGACCACCCCTGAAGCATTAAAAGCGAAAGTATCCAAAAAATCGATTGCCTTGTTTGAAGAATTGGGAATAATGAGTAAGACAGAAATGGAAGCTCGTTATGAGATCGAAACAGATGAATATGCACTGCGTATCCAGATAGAAGGAAGAATTTTAGGAGACATTGCCAGAAACCATGTTATACCTACAGCTATCAGATACCAAAATATATTAATTGAAAACGTGCGAGGAATTAAAGATATTTATGGTACGAATTTTAAGAAAATCGCCGGAGAGCAGATGCAGTTGATTGAGCAAATTTCGAAGCATATCGAAAATATTAATAAAGGGATTACCGATATGATTAATGAACGTAAGAAAGCTAATAAAATTGATGATGCAGAAAAGAAGGCTTCGGCCTATTGTGTGAAGGTAAAACCTTACTTTGATATTATTAGATATCATTGCGATAAGCTCGAATTATTGGTCGATGATGAGATCTGGCCCCTCACAAAGTACCGTGAATTGCTGTTTACAAAGTAATTTAACAAAACTTTAACATATTAGATTTCTGCTATTTTTATAAGCCGCCTAACCCTTAGGCGGCTTTTTTATACGTAGGTCGATTCCTACTAATTTCGTTAATAGGAAAATTCTTACACAATACTGATTATCAGTAAAATACGTGTTAGCACGTATTACTTTGTATGATTATTTTTTAGATATTTGATACAGAATTTAGTTTATAACGAATCGTAAACTCAACTCTATTACTCCTCAATTATTTACCCATAACTTAACCAAAGGCCACAGGCTGAATTATAATATGGTGTAAACCGAATGTGAGGATTTTTCACATTGATCTTTGAAAGAACGAATACATTAAAGCGTAGCGAAATGTATTTTAATGGTATGCGAAAAGTATAAGACATACTTAATAGTTTCAAATCGTTTAAGTTATGATTTGGTAAACAGTGTAACCTAGTTTTACACCTAGCAAAATGAGACAAAAATTTTTATTAACCAATATTAATCTTTAAATCTTTTAAATTATGAAAAAAGTGATTCTAAGTGCATTAGCACTAATGGTAGCAACCGTAGGGTTTGCTCAGTTTAATGACAGTGATGTTCTTCAAGTAGGACTTCTTAACAATTCTGATGTTGATCAAACAGGTTTACTGAATGATTCTGATGTGTTCCAATTAGGAATTGCGAATGATTCTGACGTAGATCAACTTGGAGTTGAGAACCAGTCTGATGTTGATCAGAGAGGACGTCTTAACGAATCTGATGTACTTCAGATTGGTGCCGACAACTATTCTGAAGTAGATCAGAGAGGACGTCGTAACGAGTCTAATGTTGTACAATTGGGTCTTGATAACGACTCTGACGTGTATCAGCAGGGAAGACGTAACGATGCGAATACGTTCCAATTAGGATGGAGTAACGAATCTGACATTGACCAAATTGGTCGTCGTAACGATGCAGACGCTATTCAGATCGGTCTTGGAAACGTTTCTGATATCGACCAGGAAGGACGTCGTAACGATGCTTATGCGGTTCAAGTTGGAGCTTTCAACTATGCGTATGTTCATGAAATGGGAAGAAGAAATACTTCTACTTCTGTTCAGTTAGGTCTAGGTAACTGGAGTGTTACTGATCAACATGGAAGAAGAAACGATTCTGACACATGGCAAATTGGAGCCGGAAACGGTTCTTGGACTGAGCAATATGGAAGAGACAACGATTCTGATGTTCTTCAAGTTGGTCTTTTAAACTTTAGCTACACGCATCAGCACGGTCTTGGACACATGAGTACTGTAATTCAGTTAGGAGCCGGAAACACTTCTTCTGTTGTACAGCACAATCTATAAGACTCTTTTAAGTATAAGATTCTTATGTTGAAAATAATGTATAAGGGTGTTGAAAAATGCTCTTATACATTATTTCATAAAAAATTGATAGCGATTATCAATAATATCACGTAACTTCATTAAAATAATTAAGTGGTCAAAATGATGAAATTCATTTTTAAATATGGTGTTATAATTCTTATGTTGGCCACAACAGTGTCACTGGCACAAACGTATACATCCTCAGGTTCCACTTCAGGAATAAAAAACATTGAAAGTGCTGCGGCACAACAGACATTTATCGCCTCTCAGGCATCTACCTCCACTAACATTACCAACTCTTCCCTAAACAATGCCATTTATATTGAGCAGGTTGGAAATTACAATAGCTCAATTGCAAATACTATTTCTGACAAGAGCCGAATTCAACTCTTTCAGCGAGGAAATAATAATGAAATTCAGTTAAATATTGCTTCCAAGAATATTTTTGAGAATGTTTATCAATTGGGATATAACAACTCATTTTTGGACCTAAGTTTAACAGGAAATGCTTTTCATACCGCTACTGTAATTCAGAGAGGAACCAACCAGAATTTGATCTGGACCGGTACAAACTCTATTTCAGATTCTATGCTAATTACAATGCAGGGAAAGAAGCAAACGGTTTTTGTTCGAAATTTTAAAAGATAATTTATCTTGTTTTTTGATTTTAAATACACGCTAACACTAATGTGTCTTCTATTGACGACTCATATTGGGTATTCACAGATCTACAATACTGAAATTGAGGCGAAGATCAATATGGAGAGCAACACTGAATTCATAAGTATAACCGGTTCTGCATTTAACAAAACGGAATTTAGTCAGAGTGTACGGTATGTCCTTTCTGTTATAAAAAATGACCCGCAAAGTTCTAATAGAAGTAAAAATGATCAGAGCGGTAGAATTGTCCTTGATGCCGGACAAAAAAGTAATCTCTCCTCCACCACAATTAATGCCGGCGATACAGATAGGATCATTATACTTTTGTTAATATATGATCTGGAAAATAATCTAAAGGGAAAAGACCGAATCGTTATAAACGGTACTGAAGCAGATAATAAGGAACAGGCACTTAAGGAAGAAAAGGAACTAAACCTCTCGCCGGATGCTCAACATGATAATAGTGATGGGGTTTTTTTAAGAGGAATAGTATTAGAGGAAACCAAAACTAAACCCGGGCGTGATTTCTTTAAGGAATTCTCTTCTCTATATCAAAATAATAACCTGAATGGTAGAGAAGTGGTAACGGTTAAAGAAGAATTGGCACTTGCTAACAATACGAAAATTCAGATATTGGTTGCGAACGAAGTTATATTCGAGTTCTTTGTTCGTCCCCAAACCGATTTTCTAAAGCAAGCGGCAACTGAATCTATACGAAGAGTTTTTCTTCATTTTAAGTATCTGGAAGAAAGTAAAGATTACGTGAGAAGATTTTAAAAACGTTTATTATGAAAACCATAGTTACGATATTATTTTTGGTAGGAAGCTCCTACGCATTTGGACAACAATTCGTGTATACTCCTAAAAACCCGGCATTTGGAGGGGACCCATTTAATTATACCTGGTTGTTAAATTCGGCCAACGCTCAGAATCCGTTTACCGATGAGAGTCAGTTTGGTGACTTCGGTGATCTTGGAGCTTTAAACAATAGTTTAAATAATCAACTATTAGGAGGCCAGTTCGGACAGGGAGAGCTACCTCCACTTGGCACATCTCAGAATGGAAATCTGGAGTACGAGGTTTACGAATCGAATGAAGGTCTTGTTATAAATATTTTAGACATTACCACCGGCGAACAAACGCAAATAATTGTTCCTAATTAGACAGTCTGTATGATTATATATTTACGAAATACGCTGCTTATATCTTTTGTATTACTTCTTACGGGTTGTGGGGCTTATTTTAACCAGCCTATTGCACCTCAGGATGCCAGAATGGCCGAAGTGACAAACCAGACCCGAAAATTAAAGGATTTACCCAAACCTTTAAGCCCGATTGTAGTGGGTGTTTATAATTTTAAAGATCAGACAGGTCAGTATAAAAACATAGAAAACGGAAGTACGTTTAGCACCGCTGTCACTCAGGGTGCTACAACCATTCTCATTAAGGCGTTGGAAGATTCAAAATGGTTCAGGCCCATAGAACGTGAGAACCTTAATAATCTTCTTAACGAAAGAAATATAATTAGAACAACAAGAGACGAATACAGGAAATCTGCCGATGACCCGGTACAAAGGTTGAATCCTCTGCTTTTTGCCGGAATATTACTGGAGGGTGGTGTTATTTCTTATGACACCAATTTAATGACCGGTGGTGTTGGAGCACGATATTTCGGAACAGGAGGTTCATCACAGTACAGACAGGACAGGATTACGGTTTATTTGCGAGCAATATCTACCTCTACCGGAGAGGTTTTAAAAACAGTTAATGTATCAAAGACCATACTTTCTCAATCGGTTGATGTCGGTATTTTTAAGTATGTGAATTTTCAACGATTGTTGGAAGTAGAGACAGGTTTTACAAAAAATGAACCAACACAGATGGCCGTTCAGGAGGCCATTGAGCTAGCAGTTCATTTACTTATCCTTGAAGGTATTCAGGATAAATTATGGACATCTGCCGATGGAGAGGAAAAGGATAAGGAATTGGTTGAAGAATATCTTATAGAAAAGCAATTGGAAGAATCCACAGCCTTATATGATCGAAAATATCTTAAGCACGATTTTAAGCATGCGTTCAATGTTTCGGGTGGCGTTGCGCTGGTTGATGGAGATTATACTTCGGGTCAGTTAGACTATATGGCCGAACTGGGATATAAATATCGTTTAATTCCCGAATTGAGTATTTCATCCAGATTTCAGATATTTAAATTGAATTCTACCGAAGAAACCAATCATTGGTGGCTAAGTGAAAGCTTTAATGTCGAGTATAATATTTTGCCACATGATCGATTATCACCATTTATTTTTGCCGGACCTGAGATCCTGTTATTTGCTGACGATTCGCCTTCCCTTTATTTACAACGCTGGGATTCCTTTTTTGCATTAAAATTTGGGGCCGGACTTGAATATGCAGTATCAGACCGGGTATCTTTTGTATTAACCGGTGATTTTAACCGAACCTTTTCCGATAAAATCGACAATCAGCCGGGAGGAAGAAGAGACGATTTCTTTTACACTTTTGGTTTTGGTCTAAATTATCATTTTGGTTCTAAGAAATCTAAATTAAAAACTAACGAACATTTTTAGAGATGAGGAGAGTTACTAAGATATTTTATATAAGTGTTGGTATGTTATTAATCCTTTTTACATCGTGTAATGAGGATAGAATCGGAGAGTTTGATTTTGGAACGATTCAGGGAACTGTAGTTGCCTCCGGAACAAATACCCCTCTGGAAAATGTGAGAATATCTACGCAACCCATTTCCAGCACCGTTTTTACTGACAGTAACGGGAAATTTACCATTGAAAATGTACCGGTTGGTGATTTTGCCGTTGAAGCACGGGTTGAAGGATATATTACCGATTTTGAACCCACAACAGTACAGGCTAATCGTACTGTACAAGTAGTTTTTGAACTTGAAGTTTCTACCGCAAATAATAGGCCGCCAACAGCTCCTCAGTTGATCGCACCCGGCGAGAATGAGGTGTTACAAAGCATCGAAGCCGTTTTCGAATGGTCGGCCACAGACCCTGAAGAGGATCCTCTTACCTATAGTCTGGAGCTCAGAAATGACCAAAACAATGATGTGCTATTGTTTGAAGACATAGAAGATACCACATTTACCTATTCTCCTTTAATGCTTGGAGCACAGTATTTCTGGCAGGTTTCCGTGAGCGATGGTATTAACGATCCCGTACTAAGTCCCGTGGGCACCTTTGAAGTGATTGGCGCTCCCGGTGATAACCGATTTTTGTTTGTAAGAAATATTGATGGAAATAATGTGATATTTTCAGCAGATGAGGATGGAACCGAATTTCAGCTTACATCTCAGGAAATGAACAGTTATCGACCAAGACGCAATATTACCGCTAACCGAATTGCTTTTTTCCAGTCTGATGGTGCTTCGACCGATATTTATACCATGGACAGAGATGGTTCAAACATTACAAGGATAACCTCAACAGTTAAGCCTAACGGTTTTAATTTAAATGAAATCAATTTTTCATGGCCGTTAAACAGTGATTATATCTATTTTCCGAATTTCGATAAGCTGTATCGAATCAAAACCAACGGATTAGGAATTGAAATGGTGTATCAAACAGTTGATGGATCGTTTATCTCTGAAGTATCGGTAAGTGATACCGATAATCTGATCGCCTTAAAAACAAACGATATCAACGGATATAATGTAAATGTCTTTACCATAGATTTTTCCGGAACGGTTATAGATACTATATTAACGGGAGTTCCCGGGGGTGTAAGCGGACTAAGTCTGTCGGTTACTAATCAATCTGTGGTTTATTCATACGACGTTTCAGGCTATGAGGCACCGTCGTATCGCCGATTGGATTCACGTATCTTCCTTTATGATATTCCTTCAGGCACGACTACAGATATTTCAGATAATAAACCGAACGGGACATCAGATCTCGACCCCATTTTTTCACCAAATGAAGCCTTTGTGGTATTTATGAACACGTCTAATGACGGTATTTCGCAAAAGGATGTTTATACTTTGGAAATTAATGTTGCCGATACCAGAGAGCTAATGTTCAGCAATGCCTTTATGCCCGATTGGGAGTAATGGGTAGAAAAAAATTATTAAAAAGCTCACCTTGTGGGCTTTTTTTTATTGATTACTTTTGTAGCAAATCTTATTATGAGTCAGGATATTTCAAAAAGGTACGCGCAGCGAGGAGTTTCGGCCGGTAAGGAAGATGTTCACAACGCTATTGAGAATGTGGATAAAGGCCTGTTTCCTAAGGCATTTTGTAAAATTGTACCAGACTACCTCAGCGGGGATGAGGATTACTGTCTTGTAATGCATGCAGATGGAGCAGGGACCAAATCATCACTTGCCTATATGTATTGGAAAGAAACCGGAGATCTTTCTGTTTGGAAGGGGATCGCACAGGACGCGCTTATAATGAATATTGACGATCTGTTGTGTGTAGGAGCAGTTGATAATATTATGCTTTCTTCTACCATTGGCCGAAACAAGAATGTTATTCCGGGAGAAGTTATTTCTGCACTCATTAATGGTTCTGAAGAACTTATAAATGAGCTGTCAGATTTTGGAGTTCAAATTCACTCAACTGGCGGAGAAACTGCCGATGTAGGCGATCTTGTCCGTACGATTATAGTGGATTCCACGGTGACTGCCCGGATGAAGCGAAGTGATGTACTAGATAATGCAAATATAGTACCCGGGGATGTGATAGTTGGCCTGGCTTCCTTTGGACAAGCTACCTATGAAAAGGAATATAACGGGGGCATGGGAAGCAATGGACTTACATCTGCTAGACATGACGTATTTAATCATACCCTAGGCACGAAATATCCGGAGAGCTTTGACCCCTCGGTACCCTCTTCTTTGGTGTATTCGGGTACAAAGGAATTACTGGACGATGTTGAGGATAGCCCGCTAAACGCCGGGAAGTTAGTTTTGTCACCAACACGTACTTACGCACCGGTTATAAAGTCGATATTATCTAAACTGGATAGGAAAAATATTCATGGAATGGTACATTGCAGTGGTGGAGCCCAGACAAAGATCCTTCACTTTGTAGACAAACTCCATGTCATTAAAGACAATTTATTTCCGGTACCCCCGCTTTTCAAACTAATTCAGTCTGAAAGCGGAACCGATTGGAAAGAAATGTATCAGGTATTCAATATGGGACATCGAATGGAATTATACGTACCTTCCTCCGAAGCCCAGAAGATCATTGAGATCTCGGAATCTTTCAATATAGACGCTCGGGTTATTGGTCGTGTGGAGGCTTCAGAAAAAAGACAACTTACTATTAAAACTAGCAACGGTATATTTACTTATTAGTTGACTGGATTTTAATCATTTTATTTCTCACGTTCAGATTTGAGGGTACTTAGTACCATGATCAGGAATAGCACTGCGTTTTTTATAACACGTTTTCAAGTTGCTTTTTAAACAAGCTTTAAATTCAAAAATTAATTCTACTTATTTATTGTAAATTTGCAGCTGTCCGGGCTAATTGTACGGCAATTCATATCCTATATGTTAGAAAAACTTCAGATAATAAAACAGCGCTTCGATGAGGTAAGTGATCTTATCATCCAGCCCGATATCATAAGTGATCAGAAACAATATATTCAACTAAACAAGGAATATAAGGATCTGCGTAAACTTATGGATAAACGGGAGGAATATATTAAGCATACCGAACATTTAAAGGAGGCTGAAGAAATAATCGCCGACGGAAGCGATGCCGAGATGGTGGAAATGGCGAAAATGCAATACGAAGAGGCAAAGTCTCGAATTCCCGAACTAGAAGAAGAAATCAAAGTTTTGCTAATTCCGAAAGATCCAGAGGACTCAAAGAATGCGGTCATGGAAATTCGAGCCGGGACCGGAGGAGACGAGGCCAGTATCTTTGCTGGCGATTTGTATCGAATGTATACCAAATATTGTGAAAGTAAGGGTTGGCGTACCAGCGTAGTTGATTTTAGTGAAGGTACGAGTGGTGGTTTTAAGGAAATTCAATTTGAAATTGAAGGTGATGATGTCTACGGAATTCTGAAATTTGAAGCAGGAGTACACAGAGTTCAACGTGTTCCCCAAACAGAGACGCAGGGACGTGTTCATACCAGTGCGGCAACTGTGATGGTATTCCCTGAAGCGGAAGAATTTGATATTGAAATTGACCCAAAGGATGTTCGGGTCGATTATTTCTGTTCATCGGGTCCTGGAGGACAGTCGGTGAATACCACTTATTCTGCGGTTCGTTTAACGCATGAGCCTACCGGCTTGGTGGCCCAATGTCAGGATCAGAAATCCCAACATAAGAATAAGGAAAAGGCATTTAAGGTATTACGATCGCGGTTGTACGATCTGGAATTGGCTAAAAAACAGGCCGAAGACGCAGCAAAACGGGGGTCTATGGTAACAAGTGGAGACAGAAGTGCGAAAATTAGAACTTATAACTACGCACAGGGGAGAGTAACGGACCACCGAATAAATCTTACGCTTTACGACTTAAGTAATATTATTGACGGGGACATACAAAAGATCATCGATGAGCTTCAGCTGGTAAGTAATACCGAAAAGCTCAAGGAGGCAGGAGAAAGTTTTTAAAACATGACCACTCAAAAACTTGTTTCAGAAATAAAAAGAAAAGGATCATTCCTGTGTATTGGTTTGGATACCGATATCAGTAAAATTCCTAGTCATCTATTACAAGCCCAAGACCCGGTTTTTGAGTTCAATAAGGCCATTATCGATGCTACGCATCACCTTTGTGTGGCATATAAGCCAAATATTGCATTTTACGAGGCAAATGGATCCAAAGGTTGGGATTCTCTTCAGAAAACAGTTCGGTATTTACGTGAACAATATCCCGAAATATTTACCATAGCCGATGCAAAACGGGGTGACATTGGAAATACCTCCAAGATGTATGCGAAGGCTTTCTTTCAAGATCTTGGTTTCGATTCGGTTACTGTGGCACCCTATATGGGTAAAGATTCGATTGAACCCTTCCTAACCTTTAACGACAAACACACCATATTGCTTGCGTTAACTTCAAATGAAGGTGCTTTCGATTTTCAAACACGTCTGGTTGACGGGAAAGAAGTTTATAAAACCGTGATCGAGGTTTCGAAAGGCTGGCAAAATTCCCAAAACCTGATGTATGTTGTGGGTGCTACAAAAGCGGAGTATTTAATGGAAATACGCAAGATTATTCCAAATAACTTTTTGTTAGTACCCGGAGTAGGGGCACAGGGTGGTAGTTTGGAGGAAGTATGTAAATATGGCCTAACGGAAGATTGTGGGTTATTGATAAATTCCTCAAGAGGAATAATTTATGCCTCTTCTGATACCGATTTTGCCCGAGCTGCTTCGATCAAGGCCCAAGAGCTTCAAACTAAGATGGCTATCTTGCTTCATGATAATTAAGGATCAGCTAAATAGAAACATCCGTTTACCACGTTCTCCCGTTCGAATAGTTTCTTTAGTTCCTTCCCAAACCGAATTACTGGTTGATCTGGGCTTAAGAAAAAATCTTGTTGGGATAACTAAGTTTTGCGTGCACCCTAAAGATCTACGGGAGGAAATTAAAGTGGTTGGTGGCACAAAAACCGTTCATTATAGTAAAATAGAGGTATTGGCGCCGGATCTAATTATTTGCAATAAGGAAGAAAATACTTTGGAGATGGTTCAGGCCCTCGAAGCGATCGCTCCGGTTTGGGTTAGTGATATAAAAAATATTTCTGATTGCATCCACATGATTGCTCAATTGGGGGAATTATGTAAGAGAAGCGAGGAGTCTTCAGTGGTAATAGATTCCATTCAAAGCGCACAGAGTGAATTTTTAGATCGTATTAAAGACAGAGAGCATAGGAAGGTTTTGTATCTCATTTGGAAGGATCCCTACATGGCGGCTGCTAAGGATACTTTTATAGATTCAATGTTAGAACTGAATAAATTTCAGAATGTATTTTCTGAGAATGATACCAGATATCCGGAAGTGGAGGAATCTTTCTTTGAAATGGCAGATCTCATCTTATTGTCCTCCGAACCGTATCCGTTTAAAAAAGAACACGCCGAATACTTGAGAAACAAATATAAAAAGGAAGTGATGCAGGTAAACGGGGAATATTTTAGTTGGTATGGTTCCAGGTTAATTGAAGGCTTTAAATACTTTAGTTCTTTAGATCCTTAATTATTTGTCCCCCGACTTTAATGTAAGCATTTGTATTTTTTTGTATACCTCATCTGCTTCATGGTGAATTCTATCACTTTTTTCTGAATTGTATAAAGCAGTATTGTACGATTTACGCATTAACGCTGTATATCGCTTTTTTAATTTTTCCAGTTGAGTCTGTTTTTTGAACCAGGTATACATTCGTAATTAATTTCTGCTACAAAAGTACGGTACATTCTATCAAGAAAAGCATAAAGAGAGGTTAACGGAATCATAATGTTTTAAAACCAATCCCTGTGTTTACTAGGGTTAGTCCTGTAAAGCAAAAACTTGTTTTAACAGTGTTGTGGTTCGAGAAGCTACCTTAGTGCGGATCTTTTTTTCTTCTACTGCGATCATTTTATAGACACCATCCAGCGCTTCATTGGTGACATAATCGGTGAGATCAGGATTTACTTTATTTACAAAAGGAACCGAATTGTAACGGGTGATAATATTGTTCCAGATCTGATCTGCTCCTACTTTAGAAAATGAATTCTGAATCACTGGATTGAAACGAGCATATAGTTGACTATTGGTTTTCATTTCGAGATATGAGGTTGCTGCGTTGTCTGGACCCAATAGTATATTTTTAGCATCAGTAAAGGTAATCTCCCTGACGGCATTCACAAATATAGGAGTAGCCTCCTTAACTGCATCCTCTGCTGCCCTGTTAAGTACTTTAAGTCCTTCGTCTGCCAAGCTGCTAAGTCCAATATCACGAAGTGTTTTATCGACTTTTTGTAATTCCGGAGGTAATAGAATCTTTACCAATGGATTTTTATAAAACCCGTCCTTTTGGGTTAGTTTCGATACTTGTTTGTCTATTCCAAAATCAAGTGCTTGTCTAAGTCCGTTAGCAATCATTAGAGGGTCTGGGCCTGTTTGTCCGGGAAGTGTGTTGACTACATTTTGTAACTCAGCACATGAAGTTAGTATAAATAAAAAACAAACAAAGAATATCTTTTTTGGGATCATATCGGCAGCAGTTTAGAATTTAAAGATAAAAAAAAGACCCTTCAAAATAAAGGGTCTTTACGTATAATAATTGGGTAAGTCTTACTTTACAACCTTTACTGTTTTCGTTGAGTTACCAATTGTTACCTGAACAAGGTAAGCTCCATTTGAAAGAGCTCCCATATCTATACTGGGTGATACTCTGTCGGGCTGTTCTTGTAAAACTACTTTTCCAAGTACATCATAAACCGTAACTCGACTCACTGCATCAACAGAGGAGATATTTAATATGTCTTTTACCGGATTAGGATACACACTGAAATTACCTTCGGTAAACGAATTAACGCCTAAGGTTAAATCACCTACTGCAAGAACCAAGTCATCCATGTAGTATTCATTATGCGGACTGGCTGAGAAAAAATCGAAACCGGCTAGTTCGACAAAAACAGTCGTTCCGAATGCAAATGGATAGCCCGAAAATTGTTCGGTGCCATCGATATACATCGCCCATTCCATTGCATCAATATCATAGACACAGATCATTTCGAACCATTGGTCCTCCGGGTAAGCAAATGTTACATCAAATGTAGAACAATCAATAACACCTGTCACACCACCAGATCCACCAGAAGCTCCATCACAATTAAAATAAACATTTCCTCCCATTAGAGCCTGATTCCATGCCCCGGCAGAATTAGCTGCCTGCATATTAAAATATGCTCCTCTTCCGGCAGGAATATACATATTTACCTTTAGGGAATACACCCCTGAAGTGGGTTGAGAAGGAGTAAGTAGAATCTGATCCATTATTTCGGAATCATCAATTAAAACCGATTGATCTCCGGATAATGATTGAGAGTCAACAACATCGGCATCTTCTGCACCACCGTTATTACCGGACCAGGTTCTCCAGTGTGGTGATTGCATGGAAATATCTCCTAACGTAAAGAATTCAAAATCCTCTTCGTACTCGATTTGCGCATTTAGTGTAAGTGTAAACGCACCTATCAATAGCGTAATAAAGTATTTGTTTTTCATAATCAATAAAATTTTAATGTATAAATATAATAAAAAACACAAAATAGAATATGAGGTTATGTTAAATATATTTATTTAACATATATGATGCGAGAAAGGTAAAAGAAGCAGTTTGAAGTATAAAGAGGGTGAGTAATTCTCTACTATAACTATGATCGAAGCTGAATACTTGGTTGCATTAACTCATTCAATTATTTTTAACTTCGATTAGATTGCCTCAAGCCTAAACATTGGGGAATAAAAAAAGGCCTTTCGAAAGAAAGGCCTTTTAAAATTGTAATTATAGGAATAATTACTTCACAACTTTAATTGTCTTAGTAGCATTTCCTATTTTAACTTGAACAAGGTAAGCTCCACTAGAAAGTGCGCTCATGTTGATGCTTGGAGAAACAGCGTTAGGCTGAGCCTGAAGCACAACTTTACCAAGTACGTCATAAACAGTAACAGCGTTAACAGCTTCGATAGAAGAGATGTTTAATACATCTTTAACTGGGTTAGGATAAACACTCACCTGTACTGTGTTGAAATCTTCATTTGCAAGAGTCCCTTCAACATAGTATGCATCATCTACGTAGAATTCACTACTAGCAGAACCAGGGTAGAAGTTAAGACCACCTAAAGTAGTGTCTCCAGTTCCTTGGAAAGGAATAGCAGGAGAAGTAACACCACCAATAGTCATTTGATACGTAAGAGCGTCTACATCAACATAAAGTTCAACAGTAAACCACTCATCGTGATTAAAACTTAACATTGTAAGATCACCGTTAGTGTCAGTTACACCACCTGGATTTCCAGCTGCCTCGTTAAAGTAGATGTCACCAGAGTTCCAAACACCTGATAATGGAGTACCAGTAGCAGGAATTTCTCCTTGAATGTTGAAGTATCCTTCTTTACCTGAAGGAATGTAAAACTCCCATCTTATTGTATAGTCACCAGTAGTTTGGTTTCCTAATAACATAAGAGGGTCTCTCGCTTCACCACCTACAGCAACAAGAGATTTGCTTCCAGAGTTACTCTGAGCGTCTGTTACCACAAATCCATCATTTGCTGCTCCACCATCGTTGGTCCAACTTGTCCAAACACTTGGATTCTGAGTTCCCATTTCTCCTAGAGTGTAAAACTCCATGTCATCGTCAATAAGCTGTGCATTGACTGAAAAACTAAATGCTAAAGCTGCAATAGCCAAAAAGTAAATTTTTTTCATAATAATTTAAATATTTGTTGTTTAATATTGAGGACGCAATATACAAAAATATATATGTTAGACAATACATATTAAGATTTTTTTAGAGGTTATAATTCTCGATAACCGTTTATTTTATTAGCTTTTTCGTAAATTTGAAACCTTTATATATTTAACTCATTCGTATGCAACAAACTGCACCTTATATTCCCAAAAATAAAGTTAGAATTGTAACTGCAGCTTCGCTTTTTGACGGTCATGATGCAGCGATCAATATCATGCGAAGAATTATTCAATCGACAGGGGTCGAAGTGATTCATCTGGGGCATGACAGAAGTGTTGAAGAGGTTGTAAACACTGCTATTCAGGAAGATGCTAATGCAATTGCGATGACGTCGTACCAGGGAGGGCATAACGAGTATTTTAAATACATGTATGATCTTTTAAAGGCAAAAGGTGCTACTCATATTAAGATCTTCGGAGGTGGAGGAGGAGTGATTCTTCCTTCAGAAATTAAAGAACTCATGGAATATGGGATCACTCGTATTTATTCGCCCGATGATGGAAGAGAAATGGGGTTACAAGGTATGATCAATGATCTGGTCAAGACATCCGACTTTCCGATTGGCAATACTCTAAATGGTGAAATCGATGAATTAGATCAAAAAGTTCCCGGTGCGATCGCCCGAGTAATTTCTTCCGCCGAAAATTTTCCGGAAGTGGCAAAAGATGCGTTACAGAAAATTCACGAGAAAAATCAACAATTGAGTACACCGGTATTGGGAATTACCGGAACAGGGGGTGCCGGGAAATCTTCACTGGTCGATGAATTGGTTAGAAGGTTTCTTATTGATTTTCCTGAAAAAACCATAGGCTTGATCTCTGTAGATCCCTCCAAAAGGAAGACAGGGGGGGCATTGTTGGGCGATAGAATTAGAATGAACGCTATTAACTCCCCAAGAGTTTTTATGCGAAGTCTCGCAACCCGTCAGAGTAATCTTGCGCTGTCCAAATACGTGTCTGAAGCCATTGAGGTTCTAAAAGCCGCAGAATATGACCTTATCATTCTGGAAACCTCCGGAATTGGACAAAGTGATACCGAAATTCTCGATCACAGTGATGTATCTCTGTATGTAATGACCCCCGAATTTGGTGCAGCCACTCAACTTGAGAAGATCGACATGTTAGATTTTGCCGATCTCGTCGCCATCAATAAATTCGATAAGAGAGGATCTCTGGATGCTCTTCGCGACGTAAAAAAACAATATATGCGCAACCATCAGTTGTGGGACACGCCTCAGGATGACCTTCCGGTCTATGGAACTATAGCATCGCAGTTCAATGATCCCGGCATGAACAAGCTGTATAAGGCCATTATGGACGAGATCGTAAAAAAAACAGATTCCGACTTAAAAAGCAGTTATGAAATAAGTGATGAGATGTCTGAGAAGATATTTGTAATTCCTCCTGCGCGTACCCGATATCTTTCAGAGATCTCAGAAAATAATAGAGCGTATGACCAAAAAGCCGAGGAACAGGCTGAAGTCGCTCAAAAACTCTACGGGATATATAAAACGATGCAGTCGGTTGCCGGCAAAACTCCAGATTTGGACAAGAGTGGAATTGTTTCAGAATCCATAGAATCGAATGTTTCTGAAGAAAACAAATCATTGCTCAAGCTTCTTCTGGGCGAATTCGACCGTGTTAAAATGGATCTCGACCCTTATAACTGGGAAGTGATCACAGGTTGGGCTGAAAAAGTAGATCGATACAAGTCTCCAGTCTATACTTTTAAGGTAAGGGATAAGGAAATTAACATAGATACGCATACCGAATCACTGTCTCATACGCAAATCCCAAAAGTCGCTTTACCAAAGTACAAGGCATGGGGAGATATCTTGCGCTGGACATTGCAGGAAAACGTTCCCGGAGAGTTTCCCTATACTTCGGGCCTTTATCCGTTTAAAAGAACAGGCGAAGATCCTGCCCGTATGTTTGCAGGAGAAGGGGGGCCAGAACGCACCAACAGAAGGTTCCACTATGTTAGCTCGGGACTTCCGGCCAAGCGGCTTTCCACAGCCTTTGATAGTGTTACGCTCTATGGCAATGATCCCGATCACCGTCCCGATATTTATGGGAAGATCGGAAATGCAGGGGTGTCGATATGTTGTTTGGATGACGCCAAAAAGCTGTATTCCGGATTCGATCTTAGTCATTCATTAACTTCAGTAAGTATGACGATCAACGGTCCGGCGCCTATGCTGCTTGGATTCTTTATGAATGCTGCGATCGATCAGAATTGTGAAAAGTATATAAAGGAGCAAGGGCTTGAAAAGGAAATTGAGGAGAAGATCGCTTCCATTTATAAGGAGAAGGGGATAAATAGACCTCAATATTATGGGGAATTACCTCAAGGAAACAACGGTCTCGGGCTATTCCTTTTGGGTGTTACCGGAGACCAGGTGTTACCCGCTGAGGTGTACCAAAAGATAAAGACAGAAACCCTTCAGCAGGTTCGCGGCACAGTTCAGGCCGATATTTTAAAAGAGGATCAAGCACAAAACACTTGTATTTTTTCCACAGAATTTGCGTTGCGACTCATGGGCGATGTCCAGGAATATTTTATTGAAAGGAAGGTACGTAACTTCTATTCTGTTTCTATTAGCGGATATCATATCGCCGAAGCCGGAGCCAATCCAATTACCCAACTTGCATTCACATTGTCTAACGGATTTACCTATGTGGAGTATTACCTATCTCGTGGGATGGACATAAATAAATTTGGACCAAATCTGTCGTTTTTCTTCAGCAATGGAATAGATCCAGAATATTCTGTTATAGGTAGGGTGGCCAGAAAAATTTGGGCTAAGGCACTTCGCGATAAGTACGGTGCGAACCCAAGAGCACAAATGTTGAAATACCATATACAAACTTCAGGGCGATCCTTACATGCTCAGGAAATTGATTTTAACGATATTCGAACAACGCTTCAGGCCTTGTACGCAATCTACGATAATTGTAATTCCTTGCATACCAACGCTTACGATGAAGCGATTACCACTCCTACCGAGGAGAGCGTTCGTCGCGCTATGGCCATTCAGCTTATAATCAATAAGGAACTGGGACTAGCGAAAAATGAGAATCCGATACAGGGATCTTTTATCATTGAAGAGCTTACCGATCTGGTGGAGGAAGCCGTTTTACAGGAATTCGACCGGCTTACAGAACGGGGCGGTGTATTGGGAGCCATGGAAACCATGTATCAGCGCAGTAAGATCCAGGAGGAGAGTCTGTATTATGAAACTCTGAAACATACAGGTGAATTTCCCATTATTGGGGTAAACACATTCTTAAGCAGTAAAGGATCACCGACGGTTTTACCTGCGGAAGTGATTCGTGCCACGGAAGAAGAGAAAATGGCACAGATCGACACCTTGGGCAATCTGCATAAAGCTTATGAATCTCAAGCTGAAGAGGCGCTAAAGGAAGTACAGCAGGCCGCAATTAACAATGAAAATATCTTTGAAAAATTGATGGAAGCTACGAAGGTCTGTTCATTGGGTCAGATCACCAAGGCACTCTTTGAAGTTGGGGGTCAATACAGACGAAATATGTAGGCAATTAAACAGGATTTCAATGGAAGTCAACGTTTATTACCACGGTATTTCAGAAAATAAGAGGTGTTTAGAAAATAGACCAGTTTATAAGGTCATCATCCAGGTTCGTTGTAGTTTTCGGAATTTCTTCAGTTCTTTCCGAAGTATTGGCAAAAAGTCTTTTCCATTGCTGTTCGCCCGCTCTAATCGTTCACAATTCTTATACAACAAATTGGTTAGCCGGGTAACCGAAGCCGCATATTTTTGTTTTTCTTCTGAAAAGTGCTGACTTTCAGCTTTTAATATGGAAGGTGCCAGGGATACCGATTGTTGAACGATGTCACCACTGAAATAAATATTGGGATCCTCCTTACCCGATGCCTGAATTGGAGCAAGATCATGAACTAAATACGAAGAGATATTTCTGGATAGGATAAAAATATCCATAGCCTTCTTGTACAGAGGGGATTGCGGAAAACTATTTGGGATCGTAGGTATCATTTTAAAATTATTCTTCTATCTTCAAAGCACCTCAAATTTACTAACAAGAGTTGGTTTGTAACTATCGATTTTAAAGTAAAAGCGTATATTTGCTTTAATAATTAAGTATTTTATTAAAAATCTCCTTAAAATGTCGATAGATTCTTTAAATTGGAAAATATTAAAATGTCTGCAGGAACACGCAAGAATGTCTAATGCCGAAATTGGGCGAACAGTGGGTATTAGTTCCCCGGCAGTTTCAGAAAGGATAAAGAAGATGGAAGATTCGGGCCTTATCCATGGATATAAAACCCTGGTTTCTCCTTTTGAGGCAGGATATCAATTAAAGGCCATCATTACCTTAAGAGCCTTTATGGGTAAACTGAAACCGTTTTTAGAGAAGGTCAAAACCTACGACGAGGTCTTAAACTGCTATCGTATAACTGGTAACGAAAATATTGTGATGGAAGTGGTTCTTAAAAACCAAAAACACCTGGAAGCTTTTATTGATCAGTTGATCGTCTTTGGAGAAACAAAGACTCAGATCGTCCTATCGCATGTGGTGATCAATAGTGAACTAAAACCGGTGAAGTAAATTGTTAAAGCCTTCTTATTTCAGGTTAAATTTAAAACAATTGATTTTTTTTTAAGGAAAAATGCTCTGATCGTAATGTACCTTAGATGAAAATTAAATTGCCAAAATCATGAAAAATTACACTTTCCAACTTTTAGTGATAACTTGTATCACAGCTCTATTAGGTTTCACCGGTTTGGAATATCCCGGCGATACTTTTGTAAGAATCATTTTCCTAATTTCTTTTATTGGTTTACTGATATCTTGTCTCGATTCAGTGTTAATTTCAAGAAAAACCAGGAATTTAAAACTAAAGGAACAACGTCAAGATGTTCGGGAATAGTTTTTATTTCTGAATGACCGTATGAGGAACCGTATTGAGGTTCCAATCGATAACAAGCCCACCCGCAAGGGATTGGGCTATTTCTTTGCCATAAAGAAATTCACAAAGATAGAGCGCCGCTTCAAAACTTTTGGCTCCTCCGGCCGAGGTAATATATTTTCCATCGTGAACAAACAGCACATCCTTTCGTATATCCAGGTGGGGAAACATTGCTTTCATAGCATCAATATCGCTTGGGAAGGTTGTAGAGACTACGCCCTCTAAAACTCCAGCTTTGGCTAACACAAATGCTCCATCGCAATGAGAAGTCACAAATGTTGCCTGTTTATCAGTTTTACGTATAAAATCCAGCATTGCTTCATCATCTAGGTCGGTATCTAGGTGGTGTTCTGCGCTTGGCACCACCAATATATCAATCTTGGGAATACGATCGGTTAAGTAATTAAAATCGGGAATAATACGAAGCCCTTCAAAACTTGTTATTGTATTGTCTGTATTTGCCACGGTAAATACATTCATGGCTTTAATATTCTCACGGAATATAGTGTGCTGAAATATATCGTAAGGTGCGGTGAGTTCGGTATTATACACACCATCCATGATTAAAAATGCAACATTGTACCTGCTGCTGTCAAGTTTCGGAAATTGTTTCGCAGCTTCAGCTGTTTCAGCATTATTTTTTGAAATAATTCTCTCACTTTTCACGTTCTCTCCGCAGGAGATCATTCCGAAGAAAACTATTACAGTTATTACATATTTCATTCTTGAGAAATTCAGTCTTAATACGTAGCGAATTTAGGGGATTTTTTCAGCAAACGATACAACCAAAGCGTTAATACGCCTACAAGTACAAGAAAACCAAACATCACGTACCAGGTGAAATCGAAACCATAAGAATCCACCAAATTCATTCCGCTGTTGTGGCCAATAATATGCGACATGGAAAAACTCATGCTGTACAAGCCCATATAGCTCCCCTTTCGTCCTTTTGGAGCCATTTCGAGTGCAAGTGCGTTTGAAAAGGGCGAGCCCACCATTTCACCCAAAGTCATGAGTAACATTCCAATGATCAAAATACCACCCCATGTAGTGAAATTGAGTACAATAAAGCTAAGTGCGATAAACACTATTCCCCAGAATGTCGCCATGGTTTTCGAAATTTTTATTCTTTCCATCCAGTTAACAAGCGGCATTTCAAAAATTACGATCACGGCACCGTTGAGAAATAGCAACCAGCCAATGCGATCTTCACTCAGCAAATGGACTGTTTCGTAGTACAACGGCATGACAGAGAAGTATTGCACAAAGGTTAACGTAGAGGCGATCATAATTATAAAGAGCAGCATAAAATAACCATTGCGATAGGGAGGAACTCCTTCCTTTACCTTGGGCACCTTTTCTTCTGGTAGGGTCACCTGTATGTTTTTACTTTTTCGCGATTTAGGCTTAATCTTCCCTATAAGAATAATTGAAGCAATTACGCATGAAATACCGTCTATCCAGAAAAGTGATGTATAATTGATATGAGCGATGATAAGTCCGCCGATTAGCGGACCAATCGAAAACCCCAGATTGATGGCCAATCGAATTAGTGCAATACTTCGGGTTACATTTCCCGGCTTGCTGTAAACTTCGCAGGCGACAAAGATCGCCGGTCTGTAGGCATCTGCCACCAGAGTAAGAAAAAATATTCCTAAACAGAAGCCGTAAAACGTATCTAAGAATTGCAGCCCTATAAAGCCCAGGCCTCCTAAAAAGAGGCTGTATGTGATCACTTTATAAAATCCGATAGCATCCGTTAATCTGCCGCCAAAATAAGTCCCAACCAGAGATCCCAACCCAAAAGCAGACATGATCCAACCTACCTGAGGCAGTGTAAATCCTTTTGCATTCACCAGATACAGGGATAAAAAAGGAATAACCATAGCCCCGGCCCGGTTCACAAAGGTAACCAGGGATAACAACCAGATCTCCTGAGAGAGTCCGCTGAAATTACTTATATAGTTGAGGTATATCTTTCGCATGGTTAGGTTAACAGAATAAAAATAAAACGTCCCGATGGAGATCGGGACGTTTTCATATTGAATTAGCTTATAGTTTTATAATCAATACACGCATCGCCGATCAAGTTCGATAATCACGACCTGAATCTTATTATACATACGTGTGTTCGTTCTCATTTTTTAAAATATTGAATCAAATGTAGAAAAAAATTATTTACGATTCAGAAAAATCAATTAATAAAAAACTCTAAATGGCCTTTCCCAGCCATATCCCTAAAAAAACTGCCAACAAGCCTAATAAAATACTTCCCCCCGTATATAGGGAGAAATTGAGTAGATCCCCATTCTTTAGAAACTGATAATTTTCCAGTGCAAAAGCCGAAAAGGTCGTAAAACCACCACAAAATCCGGCAACGAGTAGCACGGTCATGTTTTCGGATGTTGGGTTTCCCTTTACAAGTACCCCTAAAAGAATTCCTATTATCAAACTACCGAGAATATTTACAGAGAGTGTGCCATAAGGAAATGCATTAGCCGGTGTGCTCATAATTTTCATTACTCCAAATCTCAAGGCACTTCCAAGGCCTCCTCCCAGGAAAACCAATAGCAGCTGTTTCATAGGCTACTGTTGCGGTTCGACAGGGGTTACAATTGGAATATAAATTTCGGTGACCCAATTGGAAGGGTTTGGTACTTCTCCCGGATCGGTAGCATATACTTCAAACATATTGGCTGAAGGATGAGGAGTAAGATTGTTTTTTTGAATATATTCCTGTGCTGCCTCATAAGCCTTCGGAAGAAAATCGTACTTTCCTTTTAGCGTCGTTTTTAAGGTAGTAACAGGGTCCATAAAGCCGCAAAGCACCGGAGTTCCTTCCGCAGTAATCACTTTTTCCTTCACTGGAATTGCCGCAGAAAAGATCACGGTTCCGTTGGCTTGATCGATTTCATTGTAAATGGTAAAGGGCATTCCGGCACTCTGAAGGTTGTTTTGAGCCATAAACCCGGCTACCTGTCCCATCATCGGGCCCATTTTTTCACCTATCTCACTAATTTTCGAAGACGTAGTATTAAACATATAATAGCCTCCGCCATATTGAGTTACACCATCGACACTCACCGTATAGTTATTCATAGACTGCACCACCACCGAATCCAGCTTAGTTAGGCCTTCATCATACATGGCGCCTAAAGTGGATTCAAAATCCTCATCTGAAAAAAGACCCATAAACACTTTTTCCATAAAGGATTGTTCTCCACGCATGCCCCAGACCACTTCGGTCTGTCCGGGAGTCTCAGTATCGTTAAAACGCCAGTAAACCTCACTTTTACTATCTCCCATGGGAGTATTAAAAACAATTTCCTGATCAATTTCCTTATGTGGAATAACCTTTAAAGTTTTCATCGAACCATCACCAACAATTTCACTTTTCCAGGAATAAGAGGCGCCTTCGCCTTCAGTCTTTTCCGCATAATTAATTTCCAGGTCGGGATCATCGTCCATCCAGGGTCCCCAAGTCTCCCAATTCTTGAAATCCTTTACATTGTTGTATATCACTTCGGAAGGTGCTTCGATCATTTTAGTCTTTGAAATGTCGAAACTTCCATCTTTGGTGCCAAAATAAATAGCACCTCCAACTAGGATGATAAGTAGTAGAAAAAACAGATACTTTAAGAGTTTCATGGGTTTTGGTTTGTTGGTTACTGCTGCTAAGATAATCAATTTTATGCCGTAGAATTAATGATATAGAGATGAAATGATTTTGCTACATTTGTTGAAAATTAAAAACTAACATAATGAAGAATACTTTTTATATAGCCGTGGCTATGAGTGGTTTGCTGTTTTTTTCGTGTATAGACGATAAGAAGGAACCCAAAGTTGAGACGGAAGTTGTTGAATCTGCCGAATTTAATTACAATGTAGATCAGTTTGCAGACCTTAGGATATTAAGGTACCAGATTCCAAGCTGGGATGACCTTACGCTTAAAGAACAAAAACTGGTTTATTATTTAACTCAGGCGGGACTTGAAGGTCGCGATATCATGTGGGACCAGAATTATCGACATAACCTGGCCATTCGTAAGGCGTTGGAAAATGTCTATACAACCTACAATGGTGATAAATCTACAGACGACTGGAAGAATTTTGAAACCTATTTAAAACGTGTATGGTTCTCTAACGGTATCCACCACCATTATTCGAATGACAAAATAAAACCCGATTTTTCGGCCGAGTATCTAAGAACGTTGCTTTCAGAAACAAATAGTACACTAGAGGGTGAAGCATTCGATGTGATCTTTAATGACAAAGATTCCAAAAAGGTAAATCAGGCGAAAGGTGTGGACAATGTTGCGCTATCGGCTGTGAATTTTTACGGACCAAACGTAACAAATAAGGACGTAGAGAGCTTTTATGCGCAGAAGAAATCTCCAAATCCCGATAAGCCATTATCTTATGGATTAAATTCACAATTGGTGAAAGAGAATGGAGTATTAAAAGAACGGGTCTATAAGTCGGGCGGACTTTATGGTGCTGCCATCGACAAGATCATAGTTTGGTTAGAAAAGGCACAAGGAGTTGCCGAAAATAAAGCTCAAGGCGATGCTATTGGCCTGTTGATCGAATATTATAAGACAGGTGACTTACAAACCTGGGACGATTATAATGTAGCTTGGACAAAAGCCACAGAAGGAAATATTGATTACATCAATAGTTTTATTGAAGTCTATAATGATCCATTAGGATATAGAGGTTCGTATGAGACCATCGTACAGATCAAGGATTTTGATATGTCTGAAAAGATGGCTGTGCTTTCTGAAAATGCACAATGGTTTGAAGATAATTCTCCCTTAATGGAAGCGCATAAAAAGGATAGTGTAGTTGGCGTAACCTATAAGGTAGTAAATGTAGCCGGAGAAGCCGGAGATGCATCCCCGAGTACACCCATTGGTGTGAATTTACCCAATGCCAATTGGATTCGGGCTGCCGTTGGAAGTAAGTCGGTTTCCCTTGGAAATATTATTGAAGCTTATAACAATGCGGGTAGTTCGGGACGTTTAAAGGAATTCGTGAATGATGAAGAAGAACTGGCTTTGGAAGAAGAATACGGACAAATCGCCGACAAGCTTCACACGGCACTTCACGAAGTGATAGGTCATGCATCGGGACAATTAAATCCCGGTGTTGGAGAAACCAAGGAAACGCTTAAGAATTATGCTTCTACATTGGAGGAAGGACGTGCAGACCTTATAGGCTTGTATTACTTATACAATCCCAAATTACAAGAATTAGGTTTGGTAGATGACTGGAAAAAAGTTGGTATGGCTGCTTACGACGGTTACATCAGAAATGGATTAATGTCGCAGTTAATTCGCCTTAATCTTGGGGATGATGTAGAAGAAGCTCACATGAGAAACCGACAGTGGGTATCGGCATGGGCGTATGAAAAAGGATTAGAAGACAATGTGATCGAGAAGATCACCCGGGATGGCAAAACCTATTTCAATATTAATGATTACGATAAATTACACGAGTTATTCGGACAGCTATTGCGCGAAACGCAGCGCATTAAGTCGGAAGGTGACTATGCTGCAGTAGAAGCCTTGGTGGAAGGATACGGTGTAAAAGTAGATCAGAAACTTCACGCTGAGGTGCTTGAACGAAACAAACAATTTACTTCGGCACCGTACAGCGGTTTCGTAAATCCGGTGATCATTCCAAAAATGAACGATGAAGGTGAAATAGAGCGTTTTGAAGTAAAGCAACCAGACACTTTTGAAGAGCAGATGTTGTTTTATGCTGAAAAATACAGCAATTTGCCGATAAAGAACTAGGCAAACATTGATCATTAAATACAAACCTCCTTGCAATATGTAAGGAGGTTTTTTTATACCTTATTAAAAATAAAAAAACCTCCCTGCGACTAACCAGAGAGGTTTTCGGATAATCAGTCAGAACAAAGAATCAATTGGTTAGTTGAAATGTCGTACAAGTATTTTCCGATATAGTAAATGAACCATTCCAGGTTAGCGTAGTACAACTCGCACTGAAATTGTATGTTCCGGGAGCGAGGTTATTGAAGTTACCTCCGGCACCGGTCTGATCGCAATCCGGGGTTGAAGAATAAAAACCGGTGATCGTAGACGACCCCACACCACTCACGTTTACACTAATTGGACCACAGCCAAAATCCGTGCTTGTCCAGAAAATAACATCTCCGTTAGTGCTTCCGCCACCACCTGATCCTCCAGATCCTCCAGATCCACCGGATCCACCAGATCCACCGGATCCACCACCGGTACCGCTCTGGGCATCGGTACAATCGACTCCATAACCTTCGACGATCACATTAATTGCACCATTGGCATCAAGATTGGCTTCTAAGATAAACTCAACACCGTTAATGGCAATGGTGCACGTATTAGGTGCGATATCACCTAAATTATGTGCATACAGCGTTACGTAATTAAACCCGTTGTAGCTGAAGTTATAGTTTACTTCAATGGGATTGGAGGGACCGTCAAGTACCTGTTCGTCAATGATAACATCTCCATTGGCAATAATAGAAACGATGTCACCATCGACCGTTCCGTGATCCCATACTTCAATACTGGTAATTCTACTGCCAATTTCAATACAACCCAATACATTGTTGGGTCTTCCGGAATAGGTTGAGGGGATTATTGAAGTTTCGTTTACTTCTATTTGTTCTTCCTCAGGTTCGGGGGTTTCTTCTTCTTCACACGATATAAACGTAATCGCAAAAACTAAGAATAATGGTAGAATGAATTTCAAATTTCGCATAATAATTTGGTTTTAGTTATAGATCAAATATACTCTAGAAAAGCACAAAAAATATACCCATTGGGGGGTATTTTTATAGGTCGTCATTCCGTTAAATTAAAAATCATACTTTTTTTCAAGAGCATACCGCAATAATTCTCCCTTCCCTGAGAGTCCGAGTTTTCGGATCATATTTTTTCGGTGTTTTTCAACCGTAGATACAGCGGTGAAGCGCAGTTTTGCGATTTCGCTGGTTGCCTTTCCCTCCCCAATAAGCTTTAAGATCTCACGCTCACTTTTACTCAGGACAGGTTTTTTTTCAGTTCGGTCTGAAGCTTTATTAAGATTTGTAAGGTCAATGGCCGCATCAAAAAATGTACTTCCTTCGGCAACGCTTCGTATGGCATTCATCACTTCTTCGAGTGGGGAGTCTTTTAGAATATAGCCTGAAACTCCGGCTGCAACCATTTGCGATATGGCATCCTCCTGATCGAACATTGTAAATGCAACCACTTTTATGTGAGGGAATTCCTTTTTGATGATACGTGTTGCCGCGATCCCATCGATCTTTGGCATCTTAATATCTGTTAGCACAACCTTTGGTTGTTTGCTTCTAACGATCTCCAACAACGCTTCTCCATCGTTAGCCATTCCAACTATACTAATATCTTCTTCGTATTTCAGTAAAAGATTAATCCCGTCGACTAAGGACTGGTGATCTTCGGCAATGGCAACTGTGATCATAGTGGTATATCGATTAAAATTGAAGTTCCTTTTCCGGGCGTGCTGTCTATTTCCATACTGCCTTGGAGATGTTCTACTCTGCGTTCTATACTGCTGAGTCCCATTCCTTCTTTTGTTTGAACGGTGTTAAAATTAAAACCGGTACCGTTATCTTCCACAATAATATTCAAGGAATCATCGTGTTGTGTAATCGAAATACTTCCTTCGGAAGCATTCGCATGTTTTATAATATTGGTCACTAATTCCTGAATAATTCTGAAAATGGCGATTTCCAAAGAATTTTCGAGCCGCTCGTTCAGCCCATAATCCTGAACCTCTATGTGCAGATCATTGGTTCCTGAAGCATTTTTAGCGAGTTTCATGACGGCGGGAAGCAATCCGTTCTTTGCAATGACTCCGCTGTTTTTTAAATGAGCCATAGCTCTTACTTCGTTATATGCCTGAGACAATAAGCTTTCTGTCTTAGAATACAAATCACCCAAATCTTGAGCTTTCTCTTTGTTTTGTGAAAGGTGGTGAAACTGTAATTTGGCCGCTGCCAGTGTCGCCCCAACACTATCGTGCAGGTCTGAAGCCAATCGCTGCCGCTCTTTTTCCTGTCCGGCTATCATTGCATCAATAGAGGTAAGTTCTTGTTCCTTTAGAAGTTTCTCGGTTTTCTGAATTTCGATTTCGCTCTGTTGCTCGGCGATACGTTGTTTTCTTTTAGTGTTTTTATATAATAAATACCCGATTATGCTTCCAACTAGTAAAAGTATTAATCCTCCAATAATCGTATTCTGCTGCTGACGCTGTTTTTTGGTGATTTCAGTTTGTAATTCCAGATTTTGCCGCTCCTTTTCACTGGCTCTGTATTTGGTTTCAAACTCTGAGATGGCATTGGCTCGGTTTTCCATATCGACACTATCCTTGAGTAAACTCTTTTTTTCTAAATAGAAGAGAGCACTGTCTAATTGATCCGACTTCTTATAGATCTGATAGAACATATCGTTAATAAGCAGCAGATCCCTGCTATCTTTTTTAGTGATCTCCTTAGGGTTTATTAATTGTACATACTCTAGAGCTTTGACCATATCATCCCGGTCATTGTAATAACTCGCAATATTAAACTTCATGTCAATAGCGTGTTTCTGAACAAAATACAGGGGGATACTTTCGTAAATATTTAGCGCCTTACTATAGTATTCTACGGGTTTGTCTGTAACTTTTTCGAGATCGTAATATACACCAAGCAACTGACTCAGTCTGGCTTCAAGGTACGGATGATCCTTAATGGAAGCATTGTGAATAGCGGTAAGCAGTTTTTCTTCAATATCATGTTGCGGCGTGTCTATATAATAATGTTTGGTCATTTCGGCGCCAACTCTGAAGTAGGTGGCATAGATCTTTTCGAAATCGTCGTAGGCTATTTTAGAATATTCTCCTGCAAGCCGTTCAAATGTGTCGAAATCCTTTTGATTTTTAAACTGATAACGCAAAATACGTTTATAGGCTTCACACCCTAGAACATTCCAATTATTGTTTTCGGTAATATATAAGGCTTTTATAAAATAGGAATAGGCTGTTGAATCCGACTCTTTATTTTTCTGTTCTTCCAGGATCTTGTCACCTTTTGAAAGGTAGTACAGTGTCCTTTCGAATTCGGGAGCAGGTTCTTCATCATCCTTAAAAAAAGGATCTCCGGTTTTTAAAATAGCGAATTGTTGGTGTAAAAAACGATTTACCACGGTTTCTTCCATGGAAAACAACTGTAACGAATCGATTCGCATCGTTCTGATAGCATCGAACAGACCTTGCTGGCCCTCATTAAATTGGGCGACCAATAACATAGGAAAGCACAAGGGGATCATGACCAGCCTTAGCTTTCTTTTACAGTTAAGTTTTCCGAAAATCATCAGAATTTATGAGCCGGCTTGTATTTGACATATTTTGGTGCGCAGCGAAGGCTTGTGGAGGTTTGTAACCTGTACTTCCAATTTATCATTTGGGGTAATTTCCGGAATGATTATATTTTGAGAATACTTGACCTGATCATTTTCCGGAGTATTGGCAATACTGTCTATAGATACTTTTAAGACATACCTATAATTGGGATGATCATCGATCAATTCAATATTGGTGATTCCATAAGTTTGTCCGGCAAGACGACGTAAGGTAATATCTTTAAAACCAACATCTTTATAAACATTGGTCTGTACATCTTTTATTCCCTTTATTTTAGATCCAATAACGAAAACATCTCCGGTTTCATCCATTGGAGATTCCACGAATATGGTTTGGAACTTATCGCTATAAGGAGCAGATTCGTCCATTCTTATGGATAAAAAGAACTCATCTTCCACACTCGGTTTTCTATCGGTGCATTCGGTTTGAGGACATTCTTCACATTTTGGAGGGCAATTACTGCAACAACTATTCAGTAAAAGAATACCAAGTAATAAATAAAATACTTTAGAAATGAGTTTCATGATTTTGGTTTTTAAGGTGTTAGCTAAGTTTGTTGTTTTTAATGAAATGGTAAATACCCGATACTGGGTATTTTTATCTAAGTTATAAGGAATGTATCACAACTGCAACTTTTTAGAAGCCCGGAACTTAAAGGACGGCATTTAAATTATAATTATTCCTTCAGCACGGTTTTTATAGCGAGTAAAAGCAAGACAAAAACCAGAAAACCGGCGAGGATCCAAAGGGTTCCTTTATAGTGCTTTTTATGGAGTTTTTTATCTTTTTTATAACTGAAGATCATTAAAATAACAAAGGCAACCAGAAAACATGCAGAGAAAATCCATTGGCTGGTACTAAACATAAATTTGTAGTTTTACACAGGTAAATTTACAATTTTAGTTGGAGTCCTGCGAAGTTTCAGAAAATTTAAGCAGACGGATCGACGAATCATCAAATAAACATTTCAGAAAATATGAAAAACAAAATAGCCGCAGTACATGAATTTCACGATGCCTTCGGATTAGGAATTAAGAATGAACCCACAGCCGATCTTGGTGAGGCTAAAAATTTGTTGCGATACAAACTGATGAGGGAGGAGAATGAAGAATATTTGGAAGCGGCCAATAATAATGATCTCGTTGAAGTTGCAGATGCGCTTGGAGATATGCTTTATATTCTCTGCGGAACCATCATCGAACATGGGATGCAGGAGAAAATAGAGGAAGTTTTTAATGAGATTCAGCGTAGTAATATGAGTAAGCTGGGAGCCGACGGAAAGCCTATTTACCGTGAAGACGGGAAGGTTTTAAAAGGGCCGAATTATTTTAAACCCAATATTGAAAAAATTCTGAACTTGTAAATTGAAATTAGACTTTCTAAAGGTTATAAAACTTTATAACGCCAGTTAAATGGATCTTCGGTTAAGTTATGCTGAATCTCCATAAGTTCCTTTTTAAATTCTGAAGCAAAACTTGGCTCCTGTTTTGGTAATTCATAAAGTGTTTCTTCATAACTGAAAGCGCTCACCGGACTAATAACGGCCGCGGTTCCTGCTCCAAATATTTCTTTTAAGCTTCCGTCTTTCGCTGCGTTTACCAATTCTGAAACCGTTATTTTTCGCACTTCGGTAGTGATATTGTTCTTTTCAGCAATAGCGATCACGCTTTTTCTGGTTATACCGTCAAGGATTCTGTCGTTAGTGGGCGCAGTGATAAGTGTATTATTAATTCGGAAAAAAACATTCATCGTTCCGGCTTCTTCCAAATATTTATGTTCATTCGAATCGGTCCAGATCACTTGTTGAAAACCCTTTTCCCGCGCAAGATTAGTGGGATAAAACTGAGCCCCGTAATTACCTGCGGCTTTGGCAAACCCTACCCCGCCATCGGCTGCTCTGCTATACTGTTGTGCGATCACCACCCTTACTTCTCCAGTATAATAAGCTTGGGCAGGTGACAAGAGGATCATAAATTTATAGGCGTTAGAAGGGGAGGCGGAAACACCCACTTGGGTAGCCATAACGAAAGGACGTATGTACAATGAATTTCCAAGGCCGCTCTTTATCCAATCCTTATCCAGTTCTAAAATCTTATGCATAGCCTCGAAGAAGACATCTTTAGGAAACTCCGGTATTGCCATCCGAACAGACGATTTGTTGATTCGCTTAAGATTTTCTTTAGGTCGGAATAAGAATACTTTGCCATGGTCATCCTTATAGGCTTTCATGCCTTCAAAGACGGCCTGTCCGTAATGAAACACTTTGGCTGCAGGTGATATGGAAATAGGGCCATATGGTTTTATAGTCGGGTTCTGCCAGTTGCCATCGATAAAATCGCATTCGAACATATGATCTGTAAAAACACTTCCGAAGGTGAGGTTGTTAAAATCAACATCATTAATTCTGGAGGAAGATGCTTTGTTTATATGTATTTTCTGCGAAGTGATCAAACTCATTAGGTAGGAATTTTAGGATGTAAAATTACTTAATTTTTTGTCCATAAAAAATCAAAAAAAATGATAAAATTGCAGTATATTAATAGTTATTAAAATTCTGAAATTCAACTTATGAAAAATGTAGTAATCCTTTGTTTGATCGCCATATTTACAGTGGCGTGCAATCAAACAGATAAAAAACAAAACGACGAAAGTGAAATTGAGACCGAATCCATTGCGATGGCGACTGAATATAGCTCAATTGGTGATGAAATTTCAAGTGAGGATGTAATGACAACTGAAGAAATTGCCGAAAAATATAAAAGTATGAAACCGGGCGATACGATTGCTATTACCTTCAAATCTAAAGTAAATGCAGTTTGTCAGAATAAGGGCTGCTGGATGAAAATGGATATGGGTGACGCAGAATCAATGGTGAAGTTTAAGGATTATGGTTTCTTTATGCCTAAGGATCTGGCAGGAGCCGAAGTGATCGTTGGTGGGGTAGCCTTTGTGGAAGAGATGAGTGTTGAAGATCAGCGCCATTTTGCTGAAGACGCAGGAAAATCCAAAGAGGAGATCGCTGCCATCACAGAACCAAAACGAACTTTGTCTTTTATTTCCAACGGGGTCTTAATTCCTGAAGACTACCAAAATCAATAAACGTTGAAACGCGAAATTCTTATTACGGGAGATGGATCGGCGACGATCCGTCTCCCGGAATGGAATGAACAGTACCACTCTAAGCATGGAGCTATAGCTGAAGCGCAACACGTCTTTATTAAATCGGGTTTGGAGTATCTTGTGGGTAACAACAAATCTGAATTAATTGATATTCTTGAGATCGGATTTGGTACCGGATTAAATGCTTTACTTTCCTTGCAGTTCGCAGCTCTACACAATGTCCCAATTCGTTATACTGGAGTAGAAGCCTATCCGGTAGCTATTTCTGAAATTGAGCAACTGAATTATACCGAGTTAACACAGTCATCAAAAGAGGAATTTAAGCAGATTCATACCGTTTCTTGGGAAGAATTTTCAGAGATACACAAAAATTTTTCGCTACGGAAACGAAAACAATTCTTTTCAGAAATAACTGATAAACAGGAATTCGACCTTATTTATTTTGATGCTTTTGGCGCCAGAGTTCAACCGGAACTTTGGGAGGAATCCATATTTAGACGCATGATCGAGGCGCTAAGGCCCAAAGGAGTACTGGTTACCTATTCCGCAAAAGGAAGCGTGCGCAGAGCCATGCAAGCAGTTGGTTTTACGGTAGAACGACTTCCGGGTCCTCCCGGCAAAAGAGAAATGCTGCGGGCTATGAAGTTATAGCAGCATTCGGAATTCTTTTCACATGCTGCGGGCTATGAAGTTATAGCAGCATTCGGAATTCTTTTCACATGCCGCGGGCTATGAAGTTATAGCAGCATTCGGAATTCTTTTCACATGCTGCGGGCTATAAAGTTATAGCAGCATTCGGAATTCTTTTCACATGCTGCGGGCTATGAAGTTATAGCGGCATTCGAAATTCTTTTCACATGCTGCGGGCTATGAAGTTATAGCAGCATTCGGAATTCTTTTCACATGCTGCGGGCTATGAAGTTATAGCATTTCTTAAAAAAATCATTCCTTTGCTAATATTGAGTTAAACCCTTTGACGATCTAGGGACTAATACGTAAATTATGTACAAAAAGCTATGAAGGTATTAATCACCGGAGCTACGGGATTAATTGGTGCGCAATTGGTAAAGTACTGCCATGACGAAAATTATATCGTTCACTATTTAACTACGAGCAAGAATAAGATCGAAACCTTACCCAATTTTAAGGGGTTTTATTGGGACCCATATAAGGGCGAGATAGATACGGCTGCATTTGAAGGAGTGACCGTGATCGTAAATTTGGTGGGAGCGAGTATTTCCAAGAGATGGACCAAATCGTACAAAAAAGTAATTCTCGAGAGCAGAACCAAAACCGCTAATTTGCTCTACGATACTCTTAAAAAAATAAAACATGACGTCAGGCAGTTAATTTCAGCCAGTGGGGTTGGCGTTTATCCGGATTCTAAAACCAAACTGTATTTTGAAAATGAATCGGAAACGGGAAGCGGGTTTCTTGCCGAAGTGGTTTTGGCCTGGGAAGCAGCAGCAGATCAGTTTAAACAATTGGGAATAGATGTTACCAAAGTAAGAACCGGCGTGGTTTTATCCGCAGAGCAGGGAGCATTTCCTAAAATTGTAGCACCAATAGATAAGGGTCTCGGCGCACCTCTAGGTAGTGGTGACCAGTGGATGTCGTGGATTCATTTGGAAGATATTGCTTGTATTTACCTTCAAATGATAAAAAATGAATGGGAAGGGACCTTTAACGCGGTGGCTCCAACCCCGGTAACCAATAATAAAATGACTAGAGAGATCGCCGATAAATTAAACGTAACTTTATGGCTACCAAATGTTCCGTCATTTATTCTGCGGCTCGTTTTGGGCGAAATGGCTACCCTTGTGCTGGACGGACAGCTGGTAAGTTCTAAAAAGATCGAATCTCACGGATATAAATTTCGGTATCACAATATAGAAAGCGCTCTCAAGGAATTGTTATAAAAATATGGGGCGGCCTTTGGCCGCCCCATAATCTTCTTTTTCAAAGCAATTGCTATTCCATTTTTGAAGCGTGTAATTCAACTACTAGTTCCACTTCATCATTGATAAATTTATCACCTAAATTGTCAAAAATTGACTTAGATCCAAAGTTCACGCCCCATTTGGTGCGGTCAATGGTGAAAGGAGCACTCTTTAGAAAAATTTCATCCCCGGGAAATGAAACTGTCGCCGGAAATTCAATATTATGTGTCTGATCCTTTATTGTAAGATTTCCGCTTACCGTGATCTTTCCGTTCTCTCCTGAAACTCCGGTTAATTCGAAAGTAGATTCCGGATATTTAGGAACATTGAAAAAATCACCTTCTTTACCTTCCACAGTACCCTTTAGATGCGCTTCTAGATTGGCCTTCGCTTTACCTTCCAAATCGGTATCGGTAATACTATTCATGTCTATTGTAAATTTTCCTGCTTCTATATCTCGGTTAACGGCAGAAAGCTCTCCGGAAGATAATTTAATGGTTCCTGTATGTGTCGCGGTAGGTTTTTCTCCTTTCCAATTGATTACAGATTTTTCGGTGTTTACGGTATAAGTCACAGCAGCATCACTTGCTTCAACTACTTCTTCAGCTTCACCCAATGTATCGGAATTTTTTTCTTTACACGAAGTAAAACCCGCGAATACAAAAGCAATCAGTGCCAATGTTAAAAATGATCTTTTCATTATTAGTTTTTTAATGGTTAATGATGCAAAAGTATTTAAGCAGGGTTTAAATGTCTCTTAATGTTTTATTAAAAATTAAACTGTGACATTTTGACATTTTATAAGAAATGGCAGTACTTTTGCTCCCCTAACTGAAAATTGAAATTTCGTTCGAGGTATGAGCAAAAAAGATAAGAACAAAGACACAATGACCGAGGAGCAGGTTCAGGAAACGGTGATGGAATCATCCGAGAAGAAGGATTCTAAAAAGAATAAGAAGCAGGACCCGGTAGAATCACTGAAGTTGGAATTGGAACAGGAAAAAGACAGATATTTACGTCTTTTTGCCGAATTTGAAAATTACAAAAAGCGAACGGGTCGCGAACGTATAGAATTTTTTAAAACCGCAAGTCAGGAAGTAATGGTCTCTTTGCTTCCGGTATTGGATGATTTTGATCGCGCCTTAAAGGAGATAGAGCGAACCGAGGACGATGGCCTGTTTAAAGGCGTTGAACTCATTAGCAATAAATTTAGGGAAACCTTAAGAACTAAAGGGTTAAAACCTATTGAAACGAATCAAGGTGATACATTTGATGCCGAAATTCACGAGGCAGTTACTCAGATTCCGGCACCAGATGATTCCTTAAAAGGAAAGATCATCGATGTAATTGAACAGGGATATACGTTAGGTGAAAGGATTATCCGATTCCCAAAAGTAGTGATAGGACAATAGAAAAGATGAAAGACGATTTTTACGATATATTAGGAATCTCAAAAAATGCCTCGGCAGCTGAAATTAAAAAAGCATACCGGAAAAAGGCTATCGAATTCCATCCCGATAAAAACCCCGGGGACGCAAAAGCGGAAGAAATGTTTAAAAAGGCAGCTGAAGCCTACGAGGTTTTAAGCGATCCCGATAAAAAGGCCCGCTATGATCAGTTTGGTCATAAAGCATTCGAAGGTGGTGGTTTTGGCGGAGGCGGAATGAACATGGACGATATTTTCAGTCAGTTTGGGGATATCTTCGGTGGCGCTTTTGGGGGAGGCAATTTTGGAGGATTTAGTGGATTTGGTGGTGGTCAGCGTCGAGTAAAAGGAAGTAACCTTCGTATTCGCGTGAAGTTGACTTTGGAAGAGGTCGCAAACGGCGTTGAGAAAAAGATAAAAGTAAAACGTAAAAAGGTTGCACAGGGTACTACTTTCAAAACCTGTACAACCTGTAACGGTCACGGACAAGTAACACGCATTCAAAATACTATTTTGGGGCGTATGCAAACATCTGCAACCTGTAATGTTTGCGGCGGTAGCGGACAAATGATCGACAAGAAGCCTGCTAATGCCGATGGTGATGGAATGTTGCTTACAGAAGAAACTGTTTCAATAAAAATACCGGCCGGTGTAGTAGACGGAATGCAATTAAAGGTTTCCGGAAAAGGAAATGAAGCTCCCGGTGGTAACGGAATCGCCGGTGATCTTTTGGTTGCTATTGAAGAAATTCCTCATGCATCACTTCAGCGTGAAGGAGATAATTTACACAACGATCTATATATCAGTTTTTCTGAAGCAGCCTTGGGAACCTCCAAAGAAATTGACACGGTTACCGGAAAGGTGCGTATAAAGATCGAACCCGGAACCCAAAGCGGAAAGATACTTCGACTTAGAAACAAAGGTATTCCGTCTATTAACAGCTACGGAACCGGTGACCTTTTGGTTCATGTGAATGTATGGACCCCCAGATCACTTAGTAAGGAACAAAAGGAATTTTTTGAGCGTATGAAGGACGACGAGCATTTTCAACCGAGACCGGAAAAAGAAGACAAATCTTTCTTCGAAAAAGTGAAAGATATGTTTTCTTAACAAAAGGTTAATTTTTAAAATAATTTGTATATATTTGAGTGTCACTAATCTTTTAGTGATAATTTTTCTTTTTCATAGCAATTTTTTTCCCACCCTTCAATTTATTGAGGGTGGGTTTTGTTGTTTTAGGACTTTTCCATTGTTTTTTCTTTAGTAACACGGCAATGTTGTAACATATGTTCCGATTTTCAGACTTACTTTGAGAAATTAGTCGGTTTGAATCTAGCCGTTCTTTAGCATTTCAATATCTTTACAATCAGTAAAAAAACAGCATGGAAAACCTTTTGGTGGCCTCCAATGTATCCAAGAATTTTGGAAATTTCAAGGCCCTTAACGACATCTCAATATCGGTTCCCAAAGGCAGTATTTTTGGCCTACTGGGACCCAATGGAGCGGGAAAGACCACCTTTATCCGTATCATTAATCAAATCACTATGCCGGATATCGGAACTGTTGTCTTGGATGGGGAGCATTTAAAACCCGATCATATCAGGTATATTGGTTATTTGCCCGAAGAACGCGGCCTCTACAAGTCTATGAAGGTAGGGGAGCAAGCCTTGTATCTGGCGCAACTTAAAGGACTCTCTAAACAGGATGCTAAACAAAAATTAAAGTATTGGTTCGACAGGCTTGACATTGGAGACTGGTGGAATAAAAAAATTCAGGAATTGTCTAAAGGAATGGCGCAGAAGATACAGTTTGTGGTAACCGTCCTTCACGAACCCAAACTTCTCATTTTCGATGAACCCTTTAGTGGCTTCGATCCAATAAACGCAAATCTTATCAAGGATGAGATCCTTCGATTGCGGGATCAGGGTGCAACGGTGATCTTCTCTACACACAGAATGGAATCGGTAGAGGAAATGTGTGATCATATCGCCCTAATTCATAAATCCAATAAAATACTCGATGGAAAATTGTTGGATATTAAAAGAGCTTATAAATCCAATACTTTCGAAATTGGTCTTACCACAGATACACCCGATCTGGTTTCGGCACAATTGCACGAAAAATTTGAATTGTTCCCCGCCAGTTTCAAGAGTATTAACGATGAGCTTCAGTATAGAATAAAGATAGCGGAGAACGCTTCCGCAAACGATCTTGTGAACTATCTCACATCAAAAGGAAACCTTACACATTTTGTAGAGGTGATTCCTTCAGCAAATGATATATTCATAGAAACCGTGAATAAAAACTAAGACTTTACTATGAACCACCTTTCCCTTATAATTAAAAGAGAATATCTGAATAAGGTCCGTAATAAGTCCTTTATTATTATGACGTTTTTAAGCCCACTTATCATGGTGGGTATATTTACCTTGGTTGCCTATCTATCACAACTCAACAACGACAAGATTCGCACTATTTCAGTTTTAGATGAAAGCGGACTCTTTGCAGACCAGTTTGAGAGCACAGCCGGGTTAACCTACCATGTTCTTTCAGATATATCGCTTTCCGAAGCAAAACAGAAAACTCAGGAATCTGAAGAATACGGGTTGTTGTACATTCCGAAGACCAACACGGTTGAAGAACTAGCCGAAGCAATTACTTTTTATTCTGAAGATTCCCCGTCATTACTTGTGATGGACGATATTGAAGATGCCATAGAGCAAAAGGCAAATAATATAAAACTGAAGGAAGTGGGTATTGACGCTGAGACAATTAGATCACTTCGTATCAAAATAGATACAAATCTGGAAACTTTTCAAGGGCAGGAAACATCTAAATTAGGATCGGGACTGAAACTTATATTTGGTGGGGCTGCAGGATACCTATTGTTTATGTTCATTATCATTTACGGCAATATGATCATGCGTTCGGTCATTGAAGAAAAGACCAGCCGAATCATTGAAGTGATCATATCGTCGGTAAAACCGGTAAAACTGCTTTTGGGTAAGATCTTTGGCACTTCACTGGCAGGGATCACGCAGTTTTTGGCATGGGTCATCCTGTTGACGGTTTTCAGTGCTGTCATTACTTCAATTTTTAACATCGACCCTTCAGCAATATCAACACCGCAGCAACAAATGGTTCAGACGGATGCAGGAGGCATGGAAAATATTATTTCGGAAGTATTTCTGGAAATTAACAATATGCCCATTCTCAATCTTATCATAATGTTCGTTCTCTTCTTTATAGGAGGATATCTACTATATGCTTCGCTGTACGCAGCGATAGGAGCGGCTGTGGACAGCGAAACCGATACTCAGCAATTTATGCTTCCAATACTTATGCCATTAATATTAGCGGTTTATGTTGGTTTCTTTACAGTGATTGAGAATCCACACGGCACCGTATCCCAGGTATTTTCTTATATTCCTTTTACATCACCCGTAGTCATGCTTATGCGAATTCCCTTTGGCGTCCCGCTATGGCAACAAATTCTTTCATTAGTAATTTTATTTGCTACATTTATAGGAACCGTATGGATAGCTGCAAAAATTTATCGTGTCGGAATTTTAATGTACGGCAAAAAGCCCAGCTACAAGGAACTTATTAAGTGGATTAAATACTAAATACCCGTGCAAGAAGAAGTTACTGATAAAATCACTGATGTCGTCAAAGATGATATATGGGGAGCCATAAAGGACTTCTTGAATTGGGGTTTTTCCTTTGGAAAAGAAGATAACCAAATTGAAATAACAGTTGGTTTACTGCTGCTTATAGCTCTGTCCTTTTTTATTGCCAGCTTACTGTTGAAACTTATGAGACGTCTGTTTACCCGAAAGATGGGGGAAACAGATAAATTAAAGTTCATAAGCGTTTTCAAATTTATCAAGTACGTTACCTATATCGTTGTTGTTTTCGCAGTCCTCAGTTTTGCCGGAGTCAATATTACACCCTTTCTAGCAGCTTCCGCTGCCCTCCTGGTAGGTGTAGGATTAGCCCTACAGGATTTATTTCAGGACGTCATAGGCGGAATCTTTATTATCGTCGATAAATCCTTGTTAGTGGGCGATATTATTGAGGTTGATAGTAAAGTAGGTAGGGTGATCGACATTAAGTTACGTACAACCCGTGCGATTACCAGAGATGATAAAATTATCATAATTCCTAACCATAAGTTCATCACAGACTCTATCTTTAACTATACGCAAAACAGAAAGACCACCCGGGAAAAAGTTTCGGTTGGCGTTGCGTACGGGAGTGACACCCGAAAAGTGGAAAAATTATTGCTATTAAGTGTTGATCAGCAAAAAGGCGTTTTAAAATCACCAAAGCCCTTCGTTTTGTTTGAAGATTTTGGGGATTCAGCCTTGATGTTCGGCGTTTATTTCTTTATTACCGATAGTTTTATTGATCCCTCAATAAAGAGTGAGATTCGATTCAGAATCGATTCTTTATTTAGAGAGAATAATATTACGATTCCATTTCCACAACGGGATGTACACTTATTTACTAATCAAATTAAAGAAGATCCGTCCAGTAATATGTCGGTGGACTGATCGGGAGAAAATAATGATGAAATTGCGTTTATTAAGTATGGTATGTTTTGGTTTGTTGTTCGGAACTGCGGTTTCGCAGACTACAGACCTTGCGAGGATCGAATATTTACACATCCCTTTTTCGAATTCTAACAATTCAATAGATCGTTACAGGGCATTGGTGCAGGCACCTATTCCGCTTCAGGTAGGTTCGGGACAATTTCTTGTCATTGGGCTCGAATACCGCAATCACCAAATCAATATTGGAGAACCGGTTCCATTCGATCCGAATGTTGTTAAATCGATTCAGAATATGGAAGCGTATCTGGGTTACACCTTCAAACTAAACGAAGACTGGCGCCTTGGATTTAAAGGGGGGATACGAATAGCTTCGAATCTGGAACATAAGATCATGAGCGACGACATTATCTATCTCGCTGCTGCTTATGCGATTCTCGATAAGAAAAATGACAAAGAGGAAAAACCGTATCGCTGGATCATCGGACTAAATTATTCAACCACACCGGGACGCAGTTACCCCTTGCCGTTGATCAACTATTACCGTGAATTTCATCCGCAGTGGACCTATACACTCGGAGTCCCTAAAACCAATATTCGTCATTACATCAACACCAGTAAAAAAGATGCTTTTCAGGCGTTTGTGACGCTAGATAATTTCTTCGGAAACATTCAGGATAATATAGTTATACAAGGAAACCCGGTAGTGGCTGAAAATATTTCTATGACCAATGTCCTTACCGGAATTGGATACGAACATTACTTTACCGAACATTTATTACTGTACGTGTACGGGGCTCACACCATATACAACGAGTTCAGACTAAGAGATAATAACAGGGAAACAGCCTATATTATCGATGACGCAAATTCGTTTTACCTTCGTACAGGTCTAAAATTTAAATTCTAAGGATGCCAAAAATACTGATCATTGAAGATGAAGCCGCGATTAGACGCGTACTAGTTAAAATACTCAGCGAAGAAAGTGATACCTATGAAGTCTCTGAGGCCGAAGATGGTCTGGCAGGGATAGATCTTATCAAAAAAGATGATTTCGATCTGGTACTTTGTGATATAAAAATGCCTAAAATGGACGGAGTGGAAGTTCTGGAGGCTTTAAAAAAGCTAAAGCCGGAAACTCCTATTGTCATGATTTCTGGTCATGGCGATCTCGATACCGCAGTTAATACGATGCGTTTGGGAGCCTTCGATTATATTTCCAAACCTCCTGATTTGAACCGGCTCCTCAATACGGTTAGGATCGCACTGGATCGAAAAGAGCTGGTGGTTGAAAACACACGACTGAAGAAAAAAGTTAGTAAGAACTATGAGATGATCGGCGAATCCGAAGGGATCGTGCAGATCAAAGATATGATCGAAAAGGTCGCACCTACAGAAGCCCGGGTGCTTATTACAGGTCCGAATGGTACAGGTAAGGAACTTGTTGCACATTGGTTGCACCAAAAAAGTGAACGCTCTAAAGGACCGATGATCGAAGTGAATTGTGCTGCAATTCCGGGAGAACTTATTGAGAGTGAACTTTTTGGTCATGTAAAAGGTGCCTTTACATCTGCCAATAAAGATAGAGCCGGTAAATTTGAAGCTGCAAACGGCGGAACTATTTTCCTCGATGAGGTGGGTGATATGAGCCTTTCGGCACAGGCAAAAGTATTAAGAGCCCTTCAAGAAAATAAAGTACAGCGGGTAGGAAGTGATAAGGACATTAAAGTTGATGTAAGGGTGGTTACCGCGACCAACAAAGACCTGAAAAAGGAAATTGAAGAAGGTAATTTCAGAGAAGACCTGTATCACCGTCTGGCTGTGATCCTTATTAAAGTCCCTCCCTTAAACGAACGCCGGCAGGATATTCCTTTGCTTATCGATTATTTTTCCCAGAAAATTGCCGAAGAGCACGGTACCGCAAAAAAAGGCTTTTCTGCCAAGGCGATTAAATTGTTACAGGAATACGACTGGACCGGAAACATACGGGAATTGCGCAATGTAGTTGAACGTCTTATAATACTCGGAGGAAGCGAAGTGAGCGAACAGGATGTTAAGCTGTTTGCCTCAAAATAAAATATTATGAAGGAAATTCGAATTTCAGACTATAAAGTTGAAAATCATCTCAAGCTTTCAGAAGCTAAAACCAACGTGGATCTCAATGCTGATAAAAAGCAACTGGAAAATGCTCTGGAGGATACACGAAAGCAACTAGGGAAACTTCAGGATACCCTATACGCCCATGGAAAATACGCCGTACTCGTATGTTTACAAGGCATGGATACTGCCGGTAAAGACAGCCTAATTCGTGAAGTCTTTAAGGACTTTAATGCCCGCGGGGTGGTCGTGCACAGTTTTAAGGTTCCTACCGAATTGGAACGGAAACACGACTATATCTGGAGACATTACATCGCATTGCCCGCCAGAGGTAAATTTGGTGTGTTTAATCGGACCCACTACGAAAATGTGTTAGTGACACGCGTTCATCCGGGATACATTTTAGGAGAGAATCTGCCCGAAGTACACAGTACTGAAGACATTAATGAAAGGTTCTGGGATAAGCGTTTCGAACAGATCAACAATTTTGAAAAGACCATTGCACAAAACGGAACCATCATATTTAAATTCTTCCTTAACCTCTCCAAAGAAGAACAAAAGAATCGCCTTATTCGTCGCCTCAACAAACCCAACAAGAATTGGAAATTTTCTCCGGGAGATCTTGATGAGCGTGAACTCTGGGATACATATATGCACTGTTATGAAGACGCCATCAACCGTACTTCCAAACCCCATGCACCGTGGTACGCTATTCCTTCAGACGATAAGCCTGCAGCCCGATTGATCGTGGCTCATATTCTTCTTGAAGAATTAAAAAAATATGACGATATTAAAGAGCCCGAACTGGATCCTGAGATAAAAGCTAAAATTTCTGAATATAAAGAACGTTTACAATCTGAATAACTATTGTGTTTTCTTCTGAATAAACAGAAGCACTTTTTAATTTTTCATTATGAAGCAACTCTTAGCCCTGTTTTTTATTTCTTTATTTTTTTCTGAAACATATTCCCAAAAGGTAAATACCCAGGATTCCCTTACTATCCGAAGCATCTACGATATGGCTTTGCTCAACGGCAAAAGTTATGAATGGCTGGATTATCTCTCCAACGAGATTGGCGGACGACTTTCGGGATCCATACAAGCAGAGCAGGCTGTAAAATATACGGAGGCCGAACTCAACAAACTTGGTTTGGACAAGGTCTGGCTTCAACCGGTCATGGTGCCCAAATGGACACGAGGTTTCAAGGAATACGCCTATATCGAAACAGCACCGGGAACTTCTACTGTAGCCAATATTTGCGCTCTGGGCGGATCTGTGGCTACTAACGATCTGGGACTAAAAGCTGAAGTGATCGAAGTACAGGGGATTGAAGACCTTGCCCGATACGGAAGAGCGCAAATTGAAGGGAAGATCGTATTCTATAACAGACCCATGCGTGCCGATCTTATTCATACCTTTGAAGCCTATGGCGGTTGTGTGGATCAGCGCTATTCCGGAGCTTTGGAAGCTGCACAATACGGTGCCGTAGGGGTGATCGTCCGTTCTATGACCCTGAGATTAGACGATTTTCCACATACCGGAACCATGTCCTATGGAGATCTCCCGGCAGACAAACGAATCCCTGCCTGTGCAATTAGTACCAATGGTGCCGAATATCTAAGCAGCGCATTAAAGATAAAACCCGATCTTAAATTTTACTTTAAACAGAATTGTAAAGTATATCCCGACGTACAGTCCTATAATGTGGTAGGAGAGATCACGGGCTCAAAATATCCTAATAAATACATAGTGGTGGGTGGACACCTCGATTCCTGGGATCTGGGCGACGGATCGCATGACGATGGTGCCGGCTGTGTGCAATCCATGGAGGTCCTTCGATTGTTTAAACAGATAAAATATAAACCGGAACACAGTATAAGAGTGGTGTTGTTTATGAATGAAGAGAACGGATTGAGAGGTGGAAATAAATATGCTGAGAATGCCCGCCTTAAAAATGAACAACACATTTTCGCCCTCGAAAGTGACGCGGGCGGATTCACACCCCGTGGTTTCTCTTTCGATACAGACGATGCCAATTTTGAACAAATCCTAAGTTGGAAACCCTTGTTTAAACCTTACCTTATTCACTATTTTGAAAAGGGCGGCAGCGGAGCAGATATTGGTCCCCTCAAAGGCAATGCGCCGGTTTTGGCGGGGCTCAGACCCGACAGTCAGCGGTATTTCGATTACCATCATGCCGAAAGTGATACCTTCGATGCCGTAAACAAACGCGAACTGGAATTGGGTGGCGCTACCATGGCAAGTCTAATTTACCTTATTGATAAATACGGGGTTGTAAACGAAGTAAGTGATATCAAAAATTAAAATGTGAGTTTTTTAAAAGCAGAATGGAGGAGATTGGCCATAGCAAATTACGTGGTCGATCCCTCGGTGCTTTTACCTTATCTGCCCTATAAAACCGAACTCGATCTCTGGAATTCCAAATGCTACATTAGCTTAGTGGGATTTCTTTTTAAAAATACCCGTGTTCTGGGGGTTAAGTTTCCGTTCCACACAGATTTTGAAGAAGTAAACCTGCGATTCTATGTAACGTACAAAACCGGACACAATACCAAAAGAGGGGTGGTGTTTATTAAAGAGATCGTTCCAAAACGCGCCATTACTTTTATCGCAAATACATTTTATAAGGAGCACTATGAAACGAGAAAGATGAATCACCTCTGGATGCTTCAGAAGGACGGCCTTCGCACTTCATACGGCGTCAAAAACCGGGATATATGGCATACCATTGACCTGCTTTCAGAAAAAACTTCAGAAAAAATTATTCCGAATTCAGAAGAAGAATTTATAACCGAACATTATTGGGGCTATAGTAGAATTGGTAAAACCAAAACCGTGGAATACGAAGTAACACATCCTAAATGGGAAATTTACCCGGTTAAGGAATACTCTGTCGATTTCAATTTTAAAACGATTTACGGTAGGGACTTTGCATTTTTAAATACAATGGAACCTACATCGGTAATGTTAGCAGAAGGTTCGGTGATAACCGTCGAAAATAAACGGATCATCCACTAATTTTTAATTACGCTTTCGTATTTCTTTACCCAGTCTTCCGGTGTCATTTTTGAAGCAAGTTCACCCAGCAATTCATAAGGGATTTTATTCATATTCTTAAAGCGAATACAGCTTTTACCCATATCCAGTTTATTAGAAACATACTTCGGATATTCGTCGGTAAACCATTTCAATAATTCCGGATCACTGTAAATTCCCATATGATAGAAACCAATATGATTCTTTTGTGACGCCAGACTTATAAACGGCAAGGGCGTGGTGGGATCGCAATGGTAACCATCGGGATAAATTGAATGCGGAACCACATAGCCTATCATTCCGTATCCCATGGTTTCCTGAAACCCATCGGGCAGGTTATCCAATATTGTTTTTCGCAATTTGGAAATAACTTCCTTACGGTCTTCAGGAAGCTCATTAATATATTCTTCGGGTGTTTTCGCCTTGGATTGCATACTTTAAAATTTTACGGAAAGTTATAAAATTTTGAACCAATATGGTTTACTACCTTTGCACTTTATAATTGCGCCCTTGACCCTATCAGACTACACAAAGGAGTTTAAGTATAATATCTCACTGGCGACGCCGGTTATCTTGGGTATGCTCGGCCATACGCTGGTTGCATTGGTGGATAATATCATGGTAGGGCAGCTGGGAACTGCCGAATTGGCCGCAGTTTCACTCGGGAACAGTTTTATGTTTATCGCCATGTCTCTAGGTATCGGTTTTTCAACCGCAATCACACCATTGGTCGCCGAAGCAGACAGCGAAGGAAATTTCAGGAAAGGGAAATCGGCATTCAAGCACGGGTTATTCCTGTGTACCGTGTTGAGTATTGCATTGTTCCTTATGGTATTTATCGCCAAACCGCTAATGTACTATATGAAACAGCCTCCTGAAGTGGTAGATCTGGCGATGCCGTACTTGAATCTGGTGGCGATCTCTTTAATTCCTCTTATTATTTTTCAGGCGTTTAAGCAATTTAGTGATGGCTTGTCGTTAACAAAATACCCCATGTATGCGACAATTGCTGCGAACGTGGTTAACGTAATGCTAAATTATGTGTTCATTTTCGGTAAGTTTGGTTTTCCGCAACTTGGTCTCGTTGGTGCCGCTATTGGTACCCTCGCTTCCCGGCTTATCATGGTGGGATATCTGTGGTATATGCTGTCACAGCATCACAAATCGAGAGAATATGTACTTCACATCAGGATATTCGATCTTACTAAGAATATGCTGAAGAAGATCCTGAACCTGGGATTCCCTTCGGCCCTACAGATGTTTTTTGAAGTTGCCATTTTTACTGCCGCCATCTGGCTCTCGGGGATCCTTGGTAAAAACCCACAAGCGGCAAATCAGATCGCTTTAAATCTATCCTCCATGACCTTTATGGTTGCCATGGGCTTTAGTGTAGCCGCCATGATTCGAGTAGGTAATCAAAAGGGTCTAAAACGATTTAAGGAGTTGCGACGAATTGCATTCTCGATTTTTCTGGTAACGACCTTGTTCGCTGTGGTTTTTGCGATCTTCTTTATGATCTTTAATACCAGTTTGCCAAAATTGTACCTTGATTATGACGATACCGCCAATTTTACCGATAACTTTCAGGTGGTTTCGATAGCAGCAAAACTCATGCTTATCGCAGCTGTGTTTCAGATTAGTGATGCTATTCAGGTAGTTGCCCTGGGCGTATTGCGAGGGATGCAGGATGTAAAGATCCCTACACTTATCACTTTTATTGCGTACTGGCTGATAGGGTTCCCTATTTCCTTTTATTTGAGTATGTACGGCGATTACGGCAGCTCCGGGATTTGGATAGGTCTGCTCGCGGGATTAACGGTTTCAGCAGTACTTCTATCTGTGCGATTTAATTATTTGTCCAAAAGACAAATTGCCCTCTCCGAGGCCGATGAGAGCTAATGGTGCTACTTTCTGATTTTCCTCGTATTTTAGCATAAAATTTATTTCATGAATATTCCAAAGTACCTTCTTGGAGATAATACCGATCATCCCGATGCGATCTTTGTGATCCATACCGACTTTCCTCGTTTTATCATCGACCTGGCAACCGATGAGGTGGAATGGCTCGAAGAATTTGACAATCACGACCAGAAAGAATTGGAAACTGAAGCCGAAAATTACATCCGGGAGGCCACTCAATTCTATGACCGGGAAGTAGCGCGCTACGAAAATGATTGAGGAATTACTTAAATACGATACACAACTCTTTCTTTTTCTCAATAATCTGGGAACAGATTCCTGGGACGGTTTCTGGCTCATCGTCACCGAAAAATGGTCTTCCATCCCCATTTATTTTATTTTACTTGTCCTTATCTACAAGGAATTCGGTTTAAAAGCAACCCTTGTGATCCTTGTTACTGTCGCATTAATGATCACCACCACCGATCAATTGGCAAATTTATTCAAATACGGACTCGAACGACCCAGACCGTGTCGTGTAGAAAGTCTTCAGGATTCAATGCGATTCGTCGCAAAGGGTTGTGGCCGATTTGGATTTTTTTCGGCACACGCGGCCAGTTCTATGGCGGCTGCGGTATTCCTAGGCCTCCTATTGCGCCATAAGTACTATTACTTGCCGTTTCTTCTGCTCCTTTGGGCTGTAATGACAGCCTATAGTCGGCTCTATCTTGGCGTTCATTATCCGTTAGACCTTATCGTTGGAATGTGTTTCGGTAGTGGTATCGGTTTCCTTTTCTATAAACTGCAGGCGCTGGTGCGACGCAAGCTTGTAAAATAGTTCTTTGTTCTCTTTATTGGGTGTGTCCTCCTTCGCTATACATACAGGTGTATCCCTAACACGACGTCTGAAGGTTATTCAGAGGATTTCGTCACGAGATAGAGATCACGATATAATCGCGTTTTATGCGAAGCATCTTTTTCTCCCTTAGCATTCATATCATACCGGACTACCTTTTTTCGGTTAAATTCGGAAAATGTTTCTTCAAACAATGGTAGATCTTCGGCTGCAACCAATACCCCAAATTTTTCCTCTTCAGGGATTTTAATGTTACCTCCCTTCGAGAGTACTTCTAATGGTTTCCCGTAAGCCCATATCAATTCAGGTGTGAAGTAGGTAAATTCATAAACCGTGACATTTTCTTCGGCCTGCCAGCTGTTCAATTCGGCAAGCGATTTATAACCGTTGTTCACGGTAAGCGTTTTTGCAAGGGGCATTCCGAAGCACATAACGGCGATTATAAATGCGATGGTTAAGAAAAAAACAGGTCTAATATGTTTCCGAAACAGATTTCTAAACATAAAAAAGCCAATTAGGAGTAATGATATACTCAAAAGTGAAAACCAGATCCAGTTCCCACTTAATTGCTCGTTCAGGTAAAAGTACCCGGCCACGGGGAATATTAAGGCGATAAAACCAATTAATCCAAAATTAAAGTAAACCGGCAAGGATTCTCGTGGATCTTTGAGCGAATCGAAAGATCGGAACAGATATTCAATATAAAACCCGGTATTCAACGCCAACGGGATCAAGACCGGAAGCAGATAACGGGATTTCTTTTCAGGAATAATACTCAACAACACCACCGAAATCAGCGTCCATAAGAATGTAAACAAATAGGCTTTCTTGTCGAATACTCGGTTTTTGAGATAAGGATAGAGCAATCCTACGAAGGCAGGAATGGTCCAGACTCCACTTTGGGTAAAGAAACTCCAGTAATAATAGAACGGACGCACATTGTATCCTGTCCAGTTTGAGGTTTCTTTTTCTGTGATCTCGGCGACGGCCACAGGATCGTAGGTATAGGTATACCAATGCCACCACCCCGACAAAATAAGGCCAACAATCAAGAACACGATCAACGGAATTGTTCTGGACCGTAATCCCTTGTACTTAAAAACGATCCCGTAACTAATAAGAAAAGGCAATAGCAAGGCATAAAAAGACACCGGACCTTTACTCATAAAGGAGCAGCCAAAGAAAAGAGCCGCAACCAGCGAAAAAGTGTATTTGTTTCGCTCTTCAGTAAAGAAGCGATAGAGAAAATAGATACAACCCATCATAAAACCATGGGTAAAAATATCCCATTGTCCGTTTCTTCCGGCAAAAATGATATAAAAGGAAGTCGCCATGATGAGCGAACTCACCAACGCCCACATTTTATTCTGGGTAAGCCGTAGCGAAAATTTATACGAAAAAAGGATTAGTACCAGCGTGATAATCGCCGCTGGTAATCGTAAAGCAATAAGATTCTTAATACCAAAAAGGGCAGCAGAAATTGCAGTAAGCCATGTGGGTAAGGGAGGCTTTTCATATCTGGGTTCTCCGTTTAGAGTTGTTAACAACCAGTTACCATCATGTAACATTTCCCGGGCTGTGGTAAAATTACGGGCCTCCATGATATTCACATAGATCGCATCGAGATTGACAAAAAAGATCGTCAGGATCGCGATAACAAGTATCCAGATGTATCTTTTTTCAGACATGGTTATTTTTTTCTTTTTTCCAGATGAATATATTTCTCACATAAATGATGAGTCCGGCAATATGTCCCACAAACAAAACCGGATCCTTTCTAAAGATGGCATAGGCGAGGATCAACGATGCCCCAACCACACTCATGCCCCAGAACCCGACCGGGAGCTGTGAACTTTTAGTCTTCTCAGAATAGATCCACTGATATACAAACCGTAGGGTAAATATAAGCTGTGAAACAATCCCAAGCACCAACAGCCAAAGCGGAATATTCTCATTGTGAAATAATTGCTCCAGATCGTATTCTCCGTTGTTATAGGCATAGATCACAACAAAGACTGGAAAAACAATTAAGAACCATCGCAAAATCTTAGGAGATTTCTGCCATTCGCCTTGTAGTTGTAAATTTCGTATGTATATATAGTAGGTAAGCGATTGCCCCAGCATAATGGCAAAATCATCCCGTAAATGTCCGTAAACAAACAAGAGAAAAGAAGCCAGTAAACTCAGTTTCCAGAACAGCGAAGGCGTAATGATGCGTTTTTCCTTTTCCGAAATGATCCATTGCACCAGTAGTCTTCCGGAGAAAAGAATTTGAGCCAGAAAGCCAATTCCATAAATTAGCCAATTGCTCATCCTTTACTTTTGATCTCATAATTAATGTACTTCTTTTTCATCCACAAATAGGCGAAACAATCCATTAATGGCCCCAACAACCGGTTCCACAATCCAAATTTTGCTGTTCCGGCCATCCGTGGAAAGTGCTGTACGGGTACCTGTAATACTGTTCCATTTTGCAGCATTACCATAGCCGGAAGAAACCGATGCAGTCCCTTAAACATAGGAATTCGTTTGGCATATTCGGTTTTAATAACTTTTAACGGACAACCGGTATCGTCCATACCATCATGGGTAAATGCCCTTCTAATTCCATTGGCGATACGGGACGACATGTTCTTTACGAATGAGTCTTTTCTGTTAGCCCGCACTCCGGTAACCAAGGCATGATGCGTTATATGCTCCAGCAGCAGGTTAAAATCTTCGGGGGCGGTCTGTAGATCGGAATCAATGTATCCCACTAAGGGAGTTTCCACAGTGTCAAATCCGGCTTTTATCGCAGCACTGAGTCCGCGGTTTTCCTTAAAATTGATAAAACTGAACATCTCATTTCGATTGCAGATAGCTTCAATGAGTTCCTGACTCCCGTCCGTAGAGCCGTCATTAACAAAAAGAACTGCGGTTTTTTTGGTGGCTATCCGGGTATATTTTAGTAGTTCCTGCTCTACACGCTCCAGGTTTTCTTCCTCGTTAAATACAGGGACAATGATGGTAAACTCGTACATAAATACTGCGTAATCGTTTGTGCAAAAGTATTTCTTTTTTCAACAATGAGCGTATTTTAAAACAGAACCATAAAAAAGGTGTTACTTTTGCGCTTTGACGCAGTAATTCTCAAGAAAAATTTTAACCCTTTATTCCCCTTATGAATATACTCGTAACAGGTGCTGCCGGATTTATTGGTTCTCATACGTCGGAAAGACTTTCAGAAATGGGTCACCATGTGATAGGACTGGATAATTTCTCACCCTATTACGACCTTGCGTTAAAGGAAAAAAATGCTGAAGCACTTCGGGAAAAGGGAATACAGCTAAGAAAGATCGACCTTCGCCTGGAAGCTCTGGAGCGATCATTCGATTGTGAATTCGATTACATCTTCCACTTCGCTGCACATCCGGGAATTTCAAATACATCCACCTTTGAAGAATATTATACCAACAACATTTTAGGAACGCAACGCCTGCTTCAGTTTGCCGAGGATTGTAAAAAGCCACCGTTTTTTGTAAATATAGCCACATCTTCTATTTACGGTTTGGAAGCTACATCTACAGAAGATACAGCTCCAAAACCTGCCTCCTGGTATGGAGTTACCAAGTTGGCGGCAGAGCAGCTCGTTTTAGCTAAAACCAGAGAGAAAAAGCTGAAGGCTACGTCGTTGCGACTGTATTCGGTTTACGGCCCTAGAGAACGTCCCGATAAATTATACACCCGATTAATTGATTCTGCTTTAAATAACAAGACATTTCCGTTGTTTGAAGGGAGTCTGGAGCATCTTCGCAGCTTTACGTATGTTCAGGATATCGTAGACGGTATTGTAAGTGTGATTGGGAAGGAAGCGGTTTGTAACGGAGAAATATTCAACCTGGGCACCGAAACTGAAAGTACGACGGCACAAGGCATTGAAACGGTGGAAGAATTACTTCAGAAAAAAATAAATACCGAGTCCAAACCACCCCGAGCCGGAGATCAGTCACGAACTAAAGCTAATATTGATAAGGCGCGAAAGCTATTAAATTACGATCCTGGAACTTCCCTAAAAGAAGGATTGGAGGCACAGATCAGGTGGTTTAAAGAAAGCCATTAATTAGTTCGGTTTGAGGACATCGCTAACAATGTTTCGGCGGCTTCAAAGGGTGTGGTCTCGTTGGCATCCAAAGCCCTTAGTTGATTTTCAAGTTCTTTTTTTATGGCCGGCTGAGAGAAAAAATCATGTTTTAACCGATTTTCTATAGTTTGGGTAAGCCAGAATTTATTTTGTTGCTTTCGCTTTTCCGAAAAGTAATTGTTGGCTTTGGTCTTGTTTATGTATTCTTCTATAAGTTCCCAGATTTCGTTTATGCCTTCGTTTTTTAACGCACTGCTTAGCAGGGTTTTAGGTGTCCATTGGCTTTCTTTAGCAGGGTAGAGGTGAAGTGCTCTGTTGAATTCTGTTTTGGCCAGCTTAGCGGCTTTTATATTCTCGCCATCTGCCTTGTTGATCACTATGGCATCTGCCATTTCAATGATCCCGCGTTTAATTCCCTGTAATTCGTCCCCGGCACCTGCCAGTTTTAAAAGTAAGAAGAAATCGGTCATGGAGTGCACCGCAGTTTCACTCTGACCCACTCCTACGGTTTCAATGATGATGATATCGAATCCGGCCGCCTCACAAAGTATGATAGCTTCCCGGGTTTTACGGGCCACTCCGCCCAAAGAGTCTCCACTTGCCGAAGGTCGTATAAATGCATTTGATTCATTCACTAGCGCTTCCATCCGGGTTTTGTCGCCCAAAATACTGCCTTTACTAATGGAACTACTGGGATCAACCGCTAAAACGGCTACTTTAGATCCTCGGTCTACCAGGAGCTTTCCAAATTGTTCAATAAAAGTACTTTTGCCCACTCCGGGGACCCCGGTAATACCGATTCGCACCGATTTATTTGCCAATGGGAGACAGGCTTCGATAAGTTGTTTGGCTTTATTTTGATGCTGTATGGCCGTACTTTCAATGAGGGTAATTGCCCTGCTTAAAGAGGCCTTGTTTCCTTCTGTGAGCCCATTTATGATCTCAGATAGCTGGGGTGTTTTTTTTCTGGATGCCTTAACCTTATTCGCTACATTCTGATTAAGCGAATCGGGTTGGATGACCCCTTTTTTTTCTGAAAGGGCACCGGTATTTTTTTTCTTTGAAGTCACAGTCGAAATTTATGACAATTTTATGAATCTCTTCTTTTATAAGCCAATTTTCAATGGTATCTTCAATTATTATAATTTAAAAACTGAAAAAATGAAAACTTTATATGAAGCTACATCTGTGGCATCGGGAGGACGCAAAGGCCATGTAAAAACTGAAGACGGACCTATCGACATGGATGTCTCGGTTCCTAAATCCATGGGTGGTGATGGAGGTCCCGGAACGAACCCCGAACAACTTTTTGGATGTGCTTATGCCGCTTGTTTTGGAGGGGCATTACAGGTAATTGCTTCAAAAAAGAAAATAGAACTATCTGATGATTTTACGGTTTCTGCCACCATAGGTTTTTGTGAAGATGAGGATGGAGCTTTTTTGGAAGCTACTTTAGACTGCTACCTTCCCGGATTAGATGTAAAAACCGGTGAAGATCTTATCAATAAAGCCCATGAGATCTGTCCATTTTCAAAGGCAACCCGGGATAATATTACAGTTACCTTAAATTTATTGCTTGACGAATAGGTCGAGATATTCTATATAAAAAAAAGCCCTGATGTATCAGGGCTTTTTTTTTACATTGCTCTTAAGGGAATGACTCGATGGTCTCTATCGTCATTGTTCTTGTCCGACGTTTTTTTTTCATCCTCAGCTTTGGGAGCTGTCTCCTTTTTAAAGGGATCGATCTTGTGTTGCTCGGCTTGTTTTATATACCATTCTAATTGTTTTCTTTGCTTCTCAAGCATTGCAATAATAGCTTCAGGCAATTGTTTTGCTTCAATGAGATCGGTATAACGCTTAATATTGTTTCGATCTCTGGCAATACATTGATTTAAAATTACTTCAGCATCAAAATGTTCTAATGCTTCCTTAATTTCATGCCAGGTACGATCAATATTTCCTTTGTCAGCATCCTCCTTAAGTGGTTCAATATCTCTGGAGTGTAATTCATTGGAAATATCATGACTCATTCTGTTTCGCTCTACTGCCATATAATTTAAAAATCGTTTTAAGGCTGTAGTTTGGGCATCTTGAGCAGCATTATAATACAGTTTTTCGGCCTCAAAACTTGCGACCAAAAGACGATTGAGTTTGTTGAAGTCGGCGTATTTCTTGTTCATGCTAATGGTTATTTTATCAAATGTACTAGAAAACCCTTTAATTAAGAATGACTTTATAAAGATTTTAAGCTAATTTTTCGTTAAGATTTGCAACAGTCAAAATCTTTTGTCGTCTTTTAACCGAACAGCAACCAAAAAACCATCGAGTTTGTCCGATTCATTACTTATTGAGCAATGTAAACAGAACAATCCTAAGGCACAAATGGCCTTATACCGACAGTATTGTGACGGGATGTTCATCGTTGCCCAAAGGTATTTAAAGGACACAGCGACGGCAGAAGACGCATTACAAGAAGCATTTATAAAGGCTTTCAAGAAGATCGATCAGTTTAAAGGGGACGTCACCTTTGGATCCTGGTTGAAGCGAATTGTGATCAATATGTGTCTGGATGTCATTAAATCGAAGAAAGTAGAATTGCTTTCACTACATGAGAATGTAGTGCATATAGCCGAAAAGGAAGATGATTGGCATGTTCCCGATCAGACTACTATGGAAGAAGTTTATTCGGCAATTGAGCAGCTACCCTATAATCACAGGATCGTAGTAAAGCTATTTTTACTGGAAGGCTATGATCATCAGGAAATATCTGAAATACTGGGTATATCTGAAAGTGCTTCCAGAACGAATTTACACAGAGGAAAATTACAATTGAAAGAGACATTAAAACATTTACAATATGGCACGGGATATTAGAAAAATGCTAAAAGAGCATCCGCAGACGGGACAGAAGTTGTCTGATGGACATGAAGCCAGGTTTGAAACCAAGTTAAAACGGTCTTTTAACGAACGGAAGACAAAGTCTTTGCCCTGGTTAAAGATTGCAGCGGTTTTTGCGATTGCAGTTGCTATTGCATTTGTTGGGTATAATTCGCTTTCAGAAAAAACGAACGAAACCATCGCAGATACTACTGAACAGGAAAATGTCATGGAGGCCCCTAAGTTAACACTGGGGGACCTTTCTCCCGATCTTAAGAAAGTTGAAGACTATTATATGACCGGGATAAATGTGCAACTGGCTTCATTACAGATCAATAAAGACAATAAAGAACTTATTGATGGCTATATGAAACAACTCAGTGAACTGGACAAAGAGTATCAGGAATTAAACAAAGAGCTAAGTGCAGTAGGTCCTACCGAAGAAACCATCAATGCATTGATCGATAATTTGAAAATACGTTTGGAATTGCTGTTCAAACTGAAAAACAAATTAAACGAACTTAAAAACAAAAACAATGAAGACTATAACATCATTTAAAAGCATTGTAGCCATTGGGTTACTACTAAGTACATCGGTACTTTTTTCACAGAAGAAGTATTCAGAAACATTTAATGTCTCGGGCGATGTCGTGGTTTCAGTTAATACGTCACACACCAATGTGATCTTTGAAACCTGGAACAAGAATAAGGTAGAAGTTGAAGCCTTTGTAGACGGAGAGAAGCTTTCAGAAAAGGAAAAGGAAGAGATCTTTAAAGAATGGAAATTTGAGGTACTGGGGAACAGTAACAAAGTGGTTGTCACCTCTCAAGGGGGTAACAGTTGGATGGGAATGCCAAATTTTCAAGGACCGGATAATTTTTCTTTTGTAATGCCCGATATTGGAGAAATACCCAAAATGCCACATTTTAAAATGCCCGAACTACCCGAAGGGCTTTTAAATGATATGGGGAATTTTCACTTCGACTATGAAGCCTTTGAAGAAGATGAAGAGGGCTATATGAAAAAATTTGAAGCAGAGCTGGAGAAAAAACTCGGCAAGGATTTCGAAAAAAAGATGGAAGCGTGGGGCAATAAGTTTGCACTGGAATGGAGTGATGAGAATGGAGAAGTCATTTCTAAGGAATGGCAGGAGAAGATGGAGGCCTGGGGAAAGAATTTTGAAAAGAGAATGGAAAAATGGGAAGAAACCCATGGAAAGAAAATGGAAGAATGGGCTGCCAAAATGGAAAAGGAATACGGGGATGGTAATGGAAATTTCAGCAAGAAAGTCATGACAGATCCCAATGGGAACAAAACTATAATTATTCAGGGAAGCCGTCATAACAATAAATTATTTGAAACAAAAGCCAATAAGACGATCATCATCAGGATGCCAAAAGGGGCAAAAACCGATGTGAATGTTCGTCACGGGGAACTTAAAATGGCAGACGCCATGAATATAAAGGCCACACTTAATTATTCACCATTTACAGCTAACAGTATTGATGGGGGGAAGACCCTCATCAATGCTTCGTATGCCCCGGTGATCATAAACGACTGGAAAAACGGAACTTTAATGGTTAAATATGTAGAGGACTGTAGAATAAATAATGTACAACGTATCGATATGAAATCGAATTCCAGCGATGTGAATATTAATGTGCTAAGCGGTTCGGCGACCATAAACGGATCGCATGGCGATATATTTATTGGAAAGATCACCGACGATTTTAAAACCATCACCATCAATCTCGATACGGCCGATCTGCATTTCGGTAAACCGGTAACGGCTTATAACTTTAACTTCAACGGAAAGAAATCTACGCTGCTGTACCCCAAGACTATGGAACTAGATCAGTCGAAAGATAACGGAAGAGTATTGGTTAGCGGTTTTAACAGATCTAAGAATTCAGGAAAGACCTTAACTATAGTTGCGAATTACAGCAATGTAAAATTCCAATAAAAAAAAGACCATTTTAAGACAACAGCCTCAAAATGATCTCTCCTCAACTAAATACAGACGAACTTTAAGCGTCTTTATTCAACTTCTTAGTAAGAAAGAACCCCGAAAGTAACCCAAGCCCCGCCATAAAGAAAATAGTTCCCGGGTACGCCACATCTTCATCCATTCCCGATTGAACCATTAATGCGGCCACAAAAATTCCAAGGCCTATACCCATAGATAAGAGCGCCAGATTAATGACCACCACTTTCCATATGGAAGTAACCTTGCGTTCACGGCTGTAAAAAATTGAGGCATCTGCGCCTTTTTCTATTAAGGCCAAACGCTCTCGGTTTCTGGCTGAAATGTATAAATAATAAATTCCGAAAAGCACTCCGAATATAATTGGTATTACTACTACTTCTGATCCCATAATTGATTGATTTAAAGTTAAAATATGTGTTCGTTTGTAATTATGACGTACCTTTTCTTTTTTCGGTTACAATTTTCTGAAATTTTTTTTCTGAAAAGGTGTAACCAAGATGAAGCTACATCCGTCTTATTACAAAATGAACGCTAACACTGACCAACATTATATCCAAAAAACGCTGGATGGTGATACCCGGGCCTTTTCGGTGCTGGTAGCGCGGTATCAGTCTTATGTGTTTACGACAGTATTGCGAATGGTGAAAGTTAGAGAGGTAGCCGAAGAAGTGGCTCAAGACAGTTTTATAAAGGCCTTTCAGTCATTGAAAACCTATAGAGGAGAGGCAAAATTCTCCACCTGGTTGTACAGTATTGCATACCGAAAGGCTCTTGATGCGCTTAGGAAAAACAAAAGAGAACGCACTTCAGAATTTATCGATGAAATTTCTGAAGGTAATTTTGAAGACATTGAAAATGCGCTTGGGTATTTAGAAGCCAAAGAGCGCACAGAAACCATCCAACAATGTATTATGGCATTACCCGAAGAGGAGGCGGCAATTATTACATTGTATTATTTTGAAGAACAATCGGTTCGTGAAATTGCGCAAATTACAGCGTATTCCGAAGATAATATTAAAATAAAACTATACCGGAGCAGGAAAAAATTATTTACTTTGTTAAAGAACTTTATTATGCCCGAAATAACAGATTCTAATGGAAAAGCAATTTGATAAGGACGACGCGGCTCTTAAACGCATTATAAAAACGGCCGGACGTGAACAACCATCGGTGAATTTTGTAAATGACGTTATGCAGCGCATTGCTATGGAAAAAGAACCCGCCTTCGTTTACAAACCGTTGTTTTCTAAGCAGGCATGGGTTGTGGTTGCGGCATTGTTCGTATTTGCCATAGGAACGCTGTATTTTTCACCTTTGAATATATTTAATGCAGATCAATTCGATTTTGCGATGCCTTCACTGCAGTTTGATCTTCCTCAAATTCAATTGTCGAATACTTTTCTCTACGGAATAGCTTTTCTGTCATTGTTCTTAATACAGATACCCTTTCTTAAGAAATTTACTTCGGAAGAGAATCGCTAATTCACTCTGAAAGTTTAGGATCTTCTCATGAAAATAGCGGCAATCGCTGAAATTACTAAGCCTCCAAACAGTGATCCAAAGGCAGCCTGCCACATATAACTGGTTATATTAAAAGTTTCATTTGCAGCCTTGATGGTCATTAATTTGTTGGTCACCGAATAGTCGATCACGTTTTTAAAGTATTCGGGAGTGATAAAGTTGTGAATTACATATTGTGCTCCAGGCGAGAGCAGCGCGATAAACAAACTAAGCAAGGCACCACTAAAGAAGGCTTGTTTCCAGCTAATTTTTTTATTGTAATAGCGTCTTCTTTTTTCCCGCATTTCCAGGACGTACATTAACACAGCAAAAGGCATAAAAAGCAGGGTAAGCCAAAAGTGATTTGCGATCTCTTCATCATGCCACCCCAGAGTGCGTTCCAAAAGTGTCCATGCTAACAGGGCGACCAAAAAGATAATAGCCCATTTAAATTCAATTTGAATATGCTTCATTGCAATGTTGGAAGATTTCTTTGATTGACGAGGGAAGATACTAAAAAAAGCCACTAAAAAGAACACTTTTTGTAGCTTACAAGTTTATTTAAACTACTTAATACAATTCCTGAAGCTGGTAAATTCCCTCTTCTCCGTGAATAAATACACCGGTAGCGATCTCCTGGTTGGCATGTACCGATTCCAAGGAAGGGCATAGTGTACCACAGTCTATAGTGATCTCGTTGCTTAATACAAATCCGGTTTGCTGATTGCCAACCAACCAGCTTACGTAACCCAATCCGTTGACAAAACGTGCAAGAGGAACGGTAAATGTGGCCGCGGGATCCACCTCGTTTTGGGCTTCTATCGAAATCAGTTCGTAGGAGGTGGTGGTAGCATTGGTTCCGGCATTTTCTGTGATCGTCTTTTTGGCGTTTAGTGTGTACGTAAAACCCGGTTCAAAAGTAAAGCCGTTTATAGATGGTGTTTTCTGAAATTCGGTTGTTCCTATCGCTGCATTTTCCTGAATTAATAATGAAGTTCCGTTAACTACCGAGGTAGTTTTATAATGATTCACAAAAAGAGTGACTTCTTCTGAAGTGACCTGTGCGTCATCGGCACTGCATGAGAAAAGCAGTACAGTTAGCAGTAGTATTCCTATAGTTTTCATAAGCTGTTTTTTGCAGCTATAATTTACAAAAAACGTACCGAAAATTATAAGTAATTCATCTGGTAGAAAAAAAAGAAGAGCTCAGATGACTAACTCCGAACTCTTCTTAGACAAATCAACTTAACTCTATGAAATTACTCTTTGATGATTTTAAAAGTCTCTATCTGATTGCCAGCACTTATTTGTACAAAATAAATTCCTCCTGCCAAAGCTGAAAGATCAATTTGACCTGAACTTTGTTGGAAGTTATACGTATTGATCTTGGCTCCCGAAACACCATATATGGATACGGTAGAAATTTCTTCCCTGGCGCTAACATTTAGAATATCCTGTACAGGATTAGGATACAACGCTATTTCATGTCGATTAAATTCATCGGTGCCCAAAATAGACTCACAGTTAATCGTTAATTGAAAACTTCCCGAAGCCGAAGAATCATATCCTTCCACCATAATATAATAGGTACTTGTTCCATCAGATTCGAACTCTAATTCGGGTTGATTCTGACAAGAACTATCGTTAAATACTATTTCATTTGTAAGCGTACAATCGGAGAAAATACGAACCGTAGTAGGAAAATTTGTTCCCGTACCACAGGTACTCACAGAAATGGTTTGAGGCGAACCGTCACCGGTGAAACTATAGTAGACATCGGGCGATGCATTTCCTCCCGAATTTGTAGCGAAAAGGGTATTGCTCATCACTGTATCTCCGCAGGCAACAGGAATTGCCGCATTACACTCATCATTAGTAGGAGTTTCCGGTAGCTCGAGTCTGAATGTAAATAAATCTCCCCATGGACCAATAGTTGGATCATATCCCCATCCTACGATATATTTTCCATTGGGTGACATACCGTTTGGTACGTATACCGGACTGGCACCCATAGAATAACCGAGGGTTTGAGTTATGTAGTCGTTAAAATCCTGAAGACCTCCGGTAGGAGTCCAAATAAATGGAATGTTTGGAGTCCAGGGATCTATTTGAAAATATCCAATTGCCAGAGTGCCATCGTAATTGATCTTCATCACGGTTCCTTTTCCACCCGCCGGAAATGTACCCAATGAAATATATCCTGTAGATTCACTCCAGATCCATGGTTCGTCGTTATTTGCATAATCACCTTTTCCACCAATCCAGTTACCATCTCCCGACACCGTGACAGCTTCTCCCAATTGATTGTATTCATCGGCAGGGTCCCCTGTAGGATCTACGAGTAAATATTCATTAGGCAGGAAATCTCCGTTCGCATCCTTTCTCCAAACGGCAGCTTTCCACGGACCGTTAAAGTCTTGCCATCCCACAATAACTTCTCCATCATCACTTACCGCATTAGCTCTTGTACTTCTGTTTAAATTAGTATATAGACTTCCTAGGTCTATCATGCCCGACGACGCAGTCCAGGCTGTAGCATGTACAGCTACCCCTGATTGACCGGGAGTAGGTTCGACATATGCACTTCCAACAACGGTTTGTCCATCGGCTGAAATATTATATCCTGAACTCAGGTTATCGTCAATAGAATAGTTTAAACTTCCCAGAGAAGTCCACTGTTGTGTTGTAGTATTATACATAGATTTAATGGAATACACAGTGCCTCCTATATCCTCAAGAGTTGTTCCTGAAATATACACACCGTCTGCCGAAAACCTTGCAGATCCACCAATCCCTTGTCCGGGAGCTGCTCCACCTATTTCGGTATACGTATTGGTTTCCGGATCCCAGAGGGTATAGGGTCCTGCCTGACTTACATATCCAACCACCAAACCGTCATTAGAAACACCTGTAGTTTCGATAAACTGAGGACTCACTATAAACTGAGCCGTCATTTTTAAAGTACCTACCAAACCAATAAGCACAAATAATACAATAGTTTTTTTCATTTTAAACTGATTTTAAGAAGTTCATTATTGAGCAGTTATTTTTTTATGCTCTTATTATTAGCAGGCCGCAATGTATAGATGAACTACACTTAAAAAAAGAGTTTGCCTTTCAGAATTCACGAATTTTAATAGTCAAAAACACTATTAAACTATTGAAGAACAGGTAGTTATAAATGAAAATGTAAAGATGTCTTTTTTTTGAAAACAGGAGGAGAAAGTTAGTGTTTGAGTTGTTTTTCAACTTGTTTCATCTGCTTTTCCGAAGAATAGATCATTTTGATCAAGAGAAGAATTGCCAAAATAATTGCAATTATTAATAGATATAAATAGGGTCGAAATTTATTATGCAACGCATCGATAGCAACTGCTTTGGATTCGGTCAAATTGAGAAGAGAATTGTTAATTGAACTACGTTCCGAATTTTTTGTGGCCTGTTGAACCTCTATGAACATGGCCCGGTATTTTGTGTAATTCTCCCAATCACCAAGGGCAAGAAAATTATTTGATAATCGTTCATATAGTCCTTGATTGAGCCTTAGGTCACCTACATCGGCTGCCTCTGAGTGGGCTTCCTTTAACAACAAAATAGCCTCTTCCGGATTGCCGGTTCTCGACTGTACATCGGCTAATCCTTTTTTTGCATACGCCATGAGGCTCTTAGCATCGGTAACCGCTGCATATTCGAGGGATTGTTCAAAGCTTTTTTTAGCTTCCATTAGATTTTCTGCAGTTAGCATGCAATTTCCATGATTGTAATAACATATGCTCACATTGGCGTTCATCATAGGATTATCCAATGTTTTCTTAAAGGAGGTGATGGCTTTATCGAAATATCTGAGTGCGATATCACAGTTCATTTGTTCCCGATAAATAAATCCGCGTAACGTATAATTGTAACCAAAAAAAGAATGTACCGAATCCTGATGGGGATATGCTTCAATAACTTCCAATGCATCATCGAGATATTCAATAGACTTGTCATAGATCTGAAGCTCTTCATATTGCCCTCCGATCCGGTTAAGAATATTCATTTTTTGCTTTTCGTTTTCAAGTAAAGGAAGGAACTCTTCCGTTTTTAAAGCGTATTCCAAGGATTTGTTGTAGTCTCTTTTGGAGGAATAGGCAGTAGAGATAATAAGCAGCAGACTCACTTTATCATTTGTCGACACTCCTTCACGAGCATATAGAGATTGAGCGATCTCTATCGCGCGCTCCGGATTCTCATAAATAAGTTTGTTGGCTTCGTTTCTTAAACGGTTAAAATTTGATTGAGAAAATCCGGATAACCCGTAAAAAAAGCATCCAATAAATAACAGGATCACTATATTCCTATAGGGTCTCATAGGCTTTCTTTTTTGGTTGTTCTTTTTCGGTATTTGACTTTAAAATATCAATAAATACTGTAGGAGATATGCCTGTTACCGATTTAAATACTGTTGCAAAACTACTATGTGAGTTAAACCCGCTTTCCTCTGCCAGATAGCTTATTTTGTAGTTTAAATAGGTTGGCTGATGTCTTAATTTGTCAATGATATAATCAATTCGAAGTTCATTGATATAGGTGTTGAAGTTTTTGTTTTTGTTCGAATTGATTACTTCCGAAAGATACTTTGTATTGGTTTCGAATTGGGCAGCCAACATTGCCAGAGACATTTCATTTTTAGTAAACTGAACAGATCGTTCAAATTGATCGAGTTTTTTAATGAGTGCCTCTTCAGTTTCTTTTGGTACTACCGCCGATTTAGCACTTACCTTTTGTATAATTTTCTTTTCAGTTTTTTCAGATTCACGGTTTTTAAAATATTTAATGAATTCTGCGTATTGTGCAATTCTACGTCGGTATCGCCAGCGAAGTCCCGCCCATATCATCAATACGAGAATAAAGATCCCACCAAGAATGAGAAAGGTTTGCCGGTAATACCCAATTGCCTGTTCTTCTCTTCGAACATGATTTTGGTTAATGTAGTTGTAGATGGAATTAACAGCTTCCTTTTCATCCTGAGTAACCTCATTTTCGAGCGAAGTACCTATTTCCTTATACATGTAAAAACTTTTAAGATCTTGTGTTGGAAGATAGGTCAATGCCAGTACCTCTGAAATTTGAGCCCGAAAATATGAATTCGATAATTTTTCAGACAGATCTAAGGCTGACGCTAAAGGCTGTATCGCTTTGTCATATGCCTTGTTTTTAAAATGAATTTCACCCAAGCGAAACAGAGCGATCATTCTGTGATAGTCACCCCTATAAGTATCATTATTATTATTATTATTATTTAAAAAGGAATGTAAATAATTGCTGCCTGCTTCATAGGTTGCAGAATTTGTGTATTTGTTTAACAGGATGGCTTCCAGATCGGCGGCAATTAACCAATCACCCGAGCTTTCAAAAGCGGATATTGCTTCTGAAAGAAAATCGAGTTCATTTAGATTTCCTTCTTCAATCCTTTTTAAATTTTGAAATATGGTAGTACCTGCTCTTTGTCGGGTATGACGTGTTAAATTGGAGCCTGAATTCTGAATTGCCAGTACATTCTCGTAATATTTCTGAGCCACCATATCCAGCTGAAGTTGCATAAGTATGGGTAGTGTAAACCATACCACCTCCATCTGTAATTCGGGATCTTCTATACGTTCAGCGATATCTTTAGCCTTCATACCTGCCAAAACAGCATTATTGAAATTTCCCTGAACATAATACGCACGACCCAATATTTTATAGGCAGCAACGCTCTGCTGAGGACTTGCTGAGTTCTGAATTAGATGATCGGCAATTTTTACTGCCTCCTGTGGCTCAGAAAAAACGATTTTTTGTGCTTCCAGCATCATTTCCTGAAAGTCCTGTTGTTTGGTTTGTGAACTCACGTTAGATATAGACAACACCATAAGGAGCAGGATTAAGGTGTGTCGATATGCGATGTCATTCATCATGGTAGGAAGTCTACTGTTTAAAACCTTTGAAGCTACAATTTAGCACATTTTATAATTACGGGAAGTGTGATTGCTTGTAAATAATAAACCCGAAGTGTAGCACTTCGGGTTATGAATCTTAAAGCGAGTGTAATGCTTATTCGTCCACCAAAACCCATTCTCCCTTATCCAATAGAGGAATGGCCTGCTTGTACTTTACAACTTTATTTTCGCCGCTCATCACGTGTTTGATGGTCACTCGGTCATTACGTCCAATTTTAGGTCGGTCACGCACAATGGTTTCGGTTACCTGCTGTTGCTGTGTATTTCCAGCAGCCCTGGATTGTGCGGCACGCTCATCCATATTAGGGATCTCTTCTTTCTGCTCACTTAGTTTTTCTTTAGGACGAACCGATCGTGCTTCCTGGATCTGCTGCTGATTCTCCTGGGGCAATTCTCCTTTAAACAGGAAGGAAATCACCTCTTTATTTACCTTTTCGATCATGGCCTTGAACAGTTCGAAGGCTTCAAATTTATAGATCAATAAAGGGTCTTTCTGCTCGTGTACTGCCAGCTGTACCGATTGCTTTAGCTCGTCCATTTTACGCAAGTGCGTCTTCCACGAATCGTCTATAATGGCAAGTGTGATGTTCTTTTCAAAATCCTGAACCAGTTGCTTTCCTTCAGTTTCATAAGCTTTTTCCAGATCGGTGGCGACGTTTAAGGTCTTAACTCCGTCGGTAAACGGAACCAGAATCCGTTTGTACTGATCCTTGTGATTTTCATACACATTTCGGATCACAGGATAAGCCATTTCGGCATTGCGTAGCATTTTATCCTGATAATGGGTATAGGCTGCCTTATATACTTTTCCGGCGATCTCCTGTACCCCCATGCTTTCGAATTCCTGCTCACTAATTGGTGAACTCATAGAGAAATATCGAATCAATTCGAACTCGAAATTCTTATAATCCTGAGCAGCTTTATTGGTATCTGCGATCACTTCGGCGGTATCGAAGATCATATTGGCAATATCAACTCGTAATCTTTCTCCGAACAAGGCGTGGTAACGTCTCTTGTACACCACTTCACGTTGTGCATTCATCACATCGTCATATTCGAGTAATCGCTTACGTATTCCGAAGTTATTTTCTTCCACTTTTTTCTGTGCCCTTTCAATGGATTTAGAGATCATGGAATGCTGAATTACCTCACCTTCTTTCAAGCCCATTCTGTCCATCATCTTGGCAATTCGTTCACTTCCGAAGAGACGCATTAAATTGTCTTCGAGTGACACGTAGAATTGTGAACTTCCAGGATCTCCCTGTCGACCACTACGCCCGCGTAACTGTCTGTCCACACGTCGTGAATCGTGACGCTCGGTACCTACAATTGCAAGTCCGCCCGCCTTTTTCACCTCATCACTCAGTTTTATATCGGTACCCCTACCTGCCATATTGGTAGCGATGGTGACGATACCCGATTTTCCAGCTTCGGCCACAATATCGGCTTCACGTTTGTGCAATTTAGCGTTAAGTACGTTGTGCGGAACGTTTCTAATGCTCAACATTCGGCTTAACAATTCAGAGATCTCTACCGAAGTCGTACCAATAAGCACAGGCCTTCCTGCTTTGGAAAGTTCGGTTACCTCATCGATCACGGCGTTGTACTTTTCGCGTTTGGTCTTATAGATCTTATCGTCTCGGTCGTGACGTGCGATAGGGCGGTTGGTTGGAATTTCTACCACATCCAGTTTATAGATCTCCCATAATTCGCCGGCTTCGGTCACGGCAGTACCGGTCATCCCCGCAAGTTTGCGATACATACGGAAATAATTCTGAAGCGTCACAGTAGCAAAAGTTTGAGTTACCGCCTCGATCTTTACATTTTCCTTGGCTTCTATGGCCTGGTGGAGTCCGTCGCTGTAACGTCTTCCCTCCATAATCCGTCCGGTTTGCTCGTCAACGATCATCACCTTGTTGTCCATAACCACATACTGAGTGTCTTTTTCGAAGAGGGTATAGGCCTTTAGTAACTGATTGAGCGTATGAATACGCTCACTTTTTACACCAAAATCTCTGAAGAGGTCTTCTTTTAATTCGGCTTCTTCTTCAGGAGAAAGGTCCTGAGCTTCTATTTTTGCGATCTCGGTTCCAATTTCGGGCATAACAAAGAAATCGGGATTGTCTTTACCTGAAAGAAATTCTACTCCTTTATCGGTCAATTCGATCTGGTTGTTCTTTTCTTCGATCACGAAATACAATTCGGCATCTACCTTTGGCATTTCCCGGTTGTTATCCTGCATGTATTGATTTTCTGTCTTCTGAAGTATTTGTCGTACTCCTTCTTCAGAAAGGTATTTAATAAGTGCCTTGTTCTTTGGAAGTCCGCGATACACCCGAAGCAACTGAAAACCTCCTTCTTTGGTATCACCTTCTTTAATGAGTCTTTTGGCTTCGGCCAATACCCCGGTAAGATGCTTTCGCTGCACTTCAACGATCTGTTCGATCTTGGGTTTTAATTCATTGAATTCGTGACGGTCTCCTTCAGGGACCGGCCCCGAAATGATAAGGGGTGTACGTGCATCATCGATCAATACACTATCCACCTCATCAACGATGGCGTAGTGATGCGGACGCTGAACCAGATCTAAAGGCGCATGCGCCATATTATCTCTCAGGTAGTCGAAACCAAATTCGTTGTTGGTTCCGTAGGTAATGTCAGAGTTGTATGCTTTTCTTCGCTCCGCCGAATTGGGACGGTGATTATCGATACAGTCTATGGTAAGTCCGTGAAACTGAAAAATAGGTGCCATCCAGGCGCTGTCTCGTTTTGCAAGGTAATCGTTTACAGTTACCAGATGCACTCCGTTTCCTGCCAGTGCATTAAGGTAAACCGGAAGCGTAGCCACAAGCGTTTTTCCTTCCCCGGTTTGCATCTCTGCCACTTTTCCTTGATGTAATGCAACTCCACCGATAAGCTGTACGTCGTAATGCACCATGTCCCAGGTCACTTCTTTCCCGGCAGCATCCCATGAATTTTGCCAAATGGCTTTATCACCATCTAGCGTAACATACGACTTTTCGCCACTTAACTCTCTGTCATAAGGCGTAGCGGTGACCGTAAGTGTTTCATTATCTTTAAATCGCTTCGCAGTTTCTTTTACAACCGCAAAGGCTTCGGGAAGAATTTCATCCAGCGTAGCGCGTTCCACCTCATAGCGCTCATCTTTCAGCCTGTCGATCTCGTTGTAGATATCTTCTTTCTTATCGATATCCTCCATGGCATCGGCATCTTTCTCAAGTTGTTCTATTCTGGTTCGGATGTCCTGCTGGTCGTCCTTTATTTTTTTTCTGAAGTAATCTGATTTAGCTCTAAGCTCATCATGTGAAAGTCGCTCAAGTTCGGCTTCGTGTTTTTTGATCTCGTCTACATACGGTTGTATGTCACCTATATCTTTTTTGGATTTATCTCCTACAAAAACTTTTAATACACTATCTAATAATCCCATGGGTCTCTATTCAATTTACTGCTCAAAATCTTTAGGTTTTAAAACCTGTGATCCGACTTACAAAAAAACTGTAAAAAATCTACAATCCCAACTGTTTGTGGGGGTTTTTAACCGTTAAATTATGAGCATAAAAAAAAGTCTCAATACTGAGACTTTTTCGATGTTATTTTTATTGTTGAAATGTTGTAACCAACATTTTAATATTAATATTCGTCTTCGTTCCACAGATAATCTTCATCTGTAGGGTAATCGGGCCAGATCTCTTCAATAGAGTCATAAGAGTCGCCTTCATCTTCAATCGCCTGAAGATTTTCTACCACCTCTAATGGTGCACCGGTTCTAATGGCGTAATCTATTAATTCGTCTTTTGTTGCCGGCCAGGGAGCATCACTTAAATAAGATGCCAATTCTAATGTCCAGTACATAGCACTTTGGGTTTTAATATTCTGCAAAAATAATTTTTTAGATCAAAAAGTCAAGAAAAATCGTAATTATTTCTGCTCTATTTTAAAGAACGTATATAACATATTGATAACCAATATATTATATTTTAATTTTTAAAGAAATTATATTTTTTTCGGAATCCATTTAATTTCTTCTGCCTGTAGGTCGTTGGACAATTTCCGTGCCAGCACAAAAAGATAGTCTGAAAGTCGGTTGAGGTAGGTTAAAACGAAGGCATCCACTCCTTCCTGCTCGTGTAATTGAACAGCCAAACGCTCGGCTCTGCGGCAAACACAGCGACTTATGTGACAATATGACACCGTGGTATGTCCGCCGGGTAATACAAAATGTGTCATAGGGGGTAATGACTCATGCATACGGTCCATTTCTTTTTCCAGTAGCTCGATGTCTTCTTTAGCTATCTTCGGAATATTTAGTCGTTCCTTACCGCTTTTTAAGATCGCCTTTTCGGGATCGGTTGCCAAAATCGAGCCAACGGTAAACAATTTATCCTGAATATGGATCAATAGTTCTTTGGAACGGGCATCGATCTTTTGATCGCGAATTAGTCCGATATACGAATTGAGCTCGTCAACAGTACCATAGCTTTCAATGCGAATATGGTGTTTTGGAACACGTGTTCCACCAAAGAGGGCTGTGGTGCCCTTATCACCGGTTTTGGTATATATCTTCATGATTGATTTCCTTTATTTTCGGAATCACGTTCCTTTTTTCGTTCCATATAATTTCTTCGGAAACTCCGACCTTTGCGCTCCCTTAATTTTTTATTGTTCCTCACACTGTTGATGATCACCAGCACGAACAACACTCCCAGAATTAACATCCAAACATACATAGGCTATTTTTTTTCCATAAACATATTCAACTGCATACAGCGGTAAAGATATTGGTTGGATCGCGCAGAACGGTACCAGTCCTTTTTATGCGCTTTTCTTCCCCAGTTGAGTTTTTTCTCACGGGACAGCGGTAGCATAGAATATACAAAATACCATTTGGATTTCCCAAGCACACCCCGCTTTTCCAGTATGTTAAAAGCTGCATCGAATTTTTTTATTGTTTTTCGGGTAAAGGGCCATTCCCATGCCGCGTCGGTTTGAAAGGGACGGTACAACTTTCTGATAAACCAGATAGGATAACTGGTTTCAAGCGGGTCGTAGCTTATGATCTTACCTCCCGGAGCCAGTTTTTCATTGAGGCGGTGTATTAAATTGTCCACATTCTTAAAATGGTGGAGGACACCATAGGCATAAATTAGGTCGAAATCACCTTCAGCAAATTCATCCGAAAAGAAATCCTGAGCTACCGCTTTTGCCTGAGGGATATCCTTTAATTTTTCATTTAACTTATCAATGGCAACATCACTAAGGTCTAATCCAATGTACTCTTCGCAATTAGAGGCCATATGAATGGAAAGACGATTACCTGAATAACAACCCAGATCAAGGATCTTTCTACCGCTAAGATCACCCATCCACTTTTGATGAAGCGCATAGGATTCTTCCAGTATACCCAATTCTTTTCGTATGTTTTTTAGAGATTTTTCTCTGATAAAGGACCAGATCCTGGTAGGAATGGACTTCTTTTTCTTATTGTAGAACTCCCTTTGTTTCTGGTTTTTTTCCAGCGTATCCTGCAGTGTTTCCATGCAGTAAAGATACTTATTTTATTCGTGTGTCACTCTCCACCATACCATCTCTAAGACGTATTACACGATGGGCGTGTTCGGCAACTTCTTCCTCGTGTGTTACGATGATCACCGTATTTCCGGCTCTGTGAATTTCATCGAAAAGATTCATGATCTCCAGGGATGTTTTGGAGTCGAGGTTTCCGGTGGGTTCATCGGCCAGAATGATCGAAGGTTTGTTAACCAGCGCTCTACCTACGGCAACCCGCTGTCGCTGTCCTCCGGACAATTGATTCGGTTTATGATCCATTCGGTCGGCTAATCCCACGTCGTTAAGGACCTCTTTGGCTCGTTCGGTACGAGCAGCTTTGGATGCTCCGGCATAGATCATTGGTAAAGCTACATTTTCCAGAGCTGTGGTTCGGGGTAACAGGTTAAATGTTTGAAACACAAAACCAATTTCCTTGTTACGTATTTCAGCCAGTTCGTCATCGCTCATATTACTAACATCGTTTCCGTTCAGAAAGTAAGATCCTTCGGTAGGAGTATCCAGACAACCCAAAAGATTCATTAAGGTAGACTTTCCCGATCCCGAAGGCCCCATTAAGGCAACATATTCTCCGCGCTCAATATCGAGATCAATGCCTTTTAACACCTTAACGATTTCCTGACCTAGCGGAAAATCTCTTCTAATACCCCGAATTTTAATGACCAAACTCATAAATGGTTAATGCTTTTTAACGTGTGCAAGATACTATTTTTAGCATAAGACGCAGCGAAGGACCGCTTGTTACAATCTAATGGTAAAATGTTGTTTTTGTTGAGCATTTGTGGCCGCATCAAAGGCAGGTTTAAAAAACACCAGACCCCAGTAGAAGCAGTCCATGCTAATGGAAACTTCAGAGTGCTTTATGATCTCCCGCCATGCTTCGGTCATTTGGGGGCTCCAGTAGATATCGTCGAAGATGAATACCGATCTGTCGTTTTTAAATTGAAGCAACTCATTGAATACTTCTATAGTACTTAATTTATTATGACTACCGTCAATAAAGACCAGATCGTAGGAATCCTGTTTCAGATTCTTAAAATAATCCTGAAAAGAGTGGGTATGCAGCCTTATGTTTTTCAGTTTAAACGCATCAAAGCCATGTTGTGCCTGTTTGGCGATATTGGGGCATCCTTCTACCGTATCGATGGTTGCATTTGGCGCTCCCAGTGACATGGCAGCTGTAGCCATTCCTAAAGAAGTACCAAGTTCTAACACAGTTTCAGGATTCAGATATTGACAAAGTCTAAAGAGCAATTCCTGGCGCTTTGCACTAATACCCGCATTTTTGGCAATGGCCGATATCTTTCGTGTGTTGGAAGAGAATACTCTGGATCCTTCACCAAATTCGGTGATTTCGATGGATTCTTTTGAGTTGTAGCGTGAATTACGATATTCCTTCAGTAGGGTATATTCAGAATAGACGGTTTTATCATAAAAGCAACGGGTTATCAGATCGTACATAAAAGGGGAGTGAACCCCGTGTTGGTTGGTGGATCGCAACAAGAATTTTAAATAGGATGTGATCAAATACAGCATGTCACACTTCCAGTTTTGCCGAAAGTTCGAACCAGCGTTCCGTTTTATCGTCTATGCGATCGATGATCTCCTGAAGCTTTTGGGATTGCTTGTCTATTTCTTCGCCATCCCAGCCTTCGGTGGCAAATTTATTCTGAAGCACTTCCCGTTCACTTTCAAGTTTAGCGATCTCCTTTTCCAGTTTTGCATATTCCTTTTGCTCGTTATAGCTCAGTCTTGCTTTCGATGTATCTTCCTTCCAGTTATTTTTCGGCTTGGGCGTGCTGCTTTCAGAAAGCTGCCTTGCCTGTGTTGCGCTGTCTTCATAACTTCTGTAATCGCTGTAATTACCGGGAAAATCATCGATCACTCCATCCCCTTTAAAGACCAGCAAATGATCTACGATCTTATCCATAAAATATCGATCGTGAGAGACCACAACAATACATCCCGGAAAATCCAACAGGAAATTTTCAAGCACATTTAACGTGACAATATCCAGGTCGTTGGTTGGCTCATCCAGTATAAGAAAATTTGGATTTCGAATTAGAACCGTACATAAATACAGCCGTTTTCGTTCCCCACCACTTAGTTTTTCAACGTAGTCATATTGTTTTTTACGGTCAAATAGAAAACGTTCCAACAGCTGTTGAGCAGAGATCTGTCGGCCTTTCTTTAGCGGAATGTAATCCCCATATTCCCGCACTACGTCGATTACCTTCTGACCTTCTTTAATGGAGATTCCGCTTTGCGTATAATACCCGAAATGAACTGTTTCGCCAATTACCACCTTGCCGGTGTCGGGTTTTAAAGCGCCGGTTACGATATTGAGAAAGGTAGATTTTCCGGTACCATTCTTACCTATCATCCCCATACGCTCACCTCTCAAGAAATTATAGCTGAACCTATCGAATAACAGTTTATCGCCAAAGGATTTTGAAATGCCGTGCAACTCTACCACTTTAGTGCCCAGACGCTCCATATTGAGTTCCAGTTCTACCTCGTGATCATTTCTTCGCTGGTGGGCTCTGGATTTTATTTCCTGAAAATCATCGATCCGGGATTTGCTTTTGGTGGTTCGTGCTTTGGGCTGACGCCGCATCCATTCCAATTCGCTTTTATATAGTTGCTTGGCCTTGGCGGTATTAATAGCTTCGGTTTCGATCCGGGCGTCTCTTTTTTCCAGGTAATAACTATAGTTTCCTTTATAGCTGTACAACTTTCCCTCGTCCAATTCCACGATCTCATTACATACACGCTCCAGAAAATAACGGTCGTGGGTGACCATAAACAGTGTAATATTTTCTTTACTGAAAAAACTTTCCAGCCACTCTATCATTTCCAGATCTAAATGGTTGGTAGGTTCATCCATGATCAAAAGGTCGGGCTGAGCGAGCAGTGCGTTGGTAAGTGCGAGCCGCTTTTTTTGTCCGCCGCTTAAACTGGAGACTTTTTGCGACAGGTCTTCCAGTTTTAGTTTAAAAAGGATCTGCTTGTAGAGTGTTTCAAAATCCCATGCCTGATGGGCATCCATTGCGTCGAAAGCTCTTTGATAGGCTTCGCTATCTTCGGGATGAAGCAAGGCTTTTTCGTAATTGGAGATTACTGTGAGTATATGATTATCGGAAGAAAAAATGGTTTCTTCTATACTCAGTTTTGGGTCGAGATCGGGTTCCTGAGAAAGAAAAGCAACCTTTACGTTTTTCCGATACACCACCGAACCCGAATCGGGTGTATCTGCCCCTGAAAGTATGTTGAGCATGGAAGTTTTTCCGGTTCCGTTCTTGGCAACAAATCCAATTTTTTGTCCGGCATTTATTCCGAAGGAAATATCCCTGAATAAAACACGTTCCCCATAGGATTTTGATATATTTTCGACCGACAGATAGTTCACGCTGATTTTTTTTACAAAATAAGCAGTTTTTATCCACAACCTCTAAAATATGTTTTAATATTACTTAGCTTGCGTTATATTTGCTTTTTAACAACCCAATCTTAATATGAAGGCTACGTTTCTGTTGTTGTTTTTGCTCATTGCGGTATGTTTTTCTTCTTGTGTTTCAACAAAACAGCTTACCTACCTTCAGGAGGATGCGCAAATAGATACGCTGGTTACTATCCGTAAAAAACAAGAACCTTACCGGCTTCAGATCAATGACCTTTTGAGTATACGTGTGAAGGCGCTGGATCCCCAATTTGTCGATATTTTCAATCCGGTGGGAGATGCCAATCCCAATGCCACGGGAGAACAGCGGTTGTATTACGATGGTTTTGTGGTAGATCCACACGGGAATATTCGTGTTCCTGTTTTGGGAGAGATCAATGTGCTGGGGTATACCGTGGAAGAGGTGCGGGAAGAAATAGAAAAACGTTTATTAAAGGATTATTTTAAGGAAGAGGCCAATTTATTTGTAACCGTAAAGATCGCGGGAATTCGATATGTGATCAACGGCGAAATTAATGGTCCCGGGTCTAATATCATTTATAGAGATCAGGTAACTATTATGGAAGCTATAGCCAACAGTGGGGATATTCCAATAACCGGAGATAAAAGTGATGTGATCATCATACGGCAATATCCGCTGGGCCAAAAGGTGCATCATATTGATCTAACCAGTATCGATGCCATGAACTCCCCCTATTATTATATCCAGCCAAATGACTTAATACTGATCAACCCCTTACCTCAAAAATCTATTGGTACGGGAACAACAGGTATACAATCCCTAACTACGATTTTGACCATAGTGACGGCATTGACCACAACTATCCTTTTATTCATTAGATTATAAAGCCCATGAGTGAAGAATTTGATGTAACCGAAGTTCACACTACTTTCGATTTTAAAGGCTTTCTCTTTAAACTCCTTAGTCACTGGCCTTTGTTCCTCATTTCTCTAGCAATTGCATTTGGGGTGGCTTATTATATTAATGTAAGAAAGTTGCCTGTTTATAAAATGGAGAATATGATCTCGATTAAAGATGATCAGAATCCCTTTTTTACTACCAATACAAGTCTTACCTTCAACTGGGGAGGAACCACAGACAAGGTAAATACGTCCATTATTACCTTAAAATCCCGTTCGCACAACGAAGAAGTGGTGCAGCGAATACAGTATTACCTTAACTATAGAATAGACGGCAAATACCAGCAGATAGATGCCTATAAGAAAGTGCCTTTTTTGGTTGAAGTAGATACCACCAGACCTCAGGTACTGGGACAACAGATCACCATTGTTTTTAAGGACACCACTACCTTTACCTTGAGTACCAAATTTACAGGCGGGAATCGTAGCTTGCAATTTTATAATAAAGGAAAAGAAATAATTTCACGTCATTTTGAAGCAAATGAATTTAGCAGGGATTATCAGTTAGGAGAACGTATCTCATTGCCCTTTTTTAGTGGTACATTAGTGTCTTATCCCGACGTGCCGGTAATTCCGGGCAAATTGTATTATATCAGTTTTTCCAATTTTGACAGTGCCGTTAAACGGTATTTTGGACTAATTGTTCAACCCGAATCTAAGGGTTCATCAGCGTTAAGACTTAGTCTGGTGGGCCAAAATAAAAATAAACTAGTTGATTTTTTAAACTCTTCGGTTTCGGTATTAAGTGAGAATATGCTGGAACGTAAGAACCTTTTTGCGACCAAGACCATAAAGTTTATCGACAGCAGTCTGCAAGAGAAGGGTATCGAATTGTCTGATGTTGAAGACGAATTAAATCAGTTTAAAGATAAGAATGCCATATTCGATCTGGACCGTGAAGGAGAAGAGATCAATCAAAAACTCAATGTACTCGATCTCCGGAAAGAATCGATTAATCGTGAAATTAACTACTATAATGTACTGGAGAATTATCTACTTACCCGTACCGATTACCGGGAAGTTCCGGCACCTTCGGTAGCAGGTATTTCAGAACAAAGTATCATTTCGGGTGTAGGAAGGATCGTGGATCTGGCAGAGGATAGAAAGAATCTGGAGTATTCCTATAAAGAAGGAGCTCCCGTATTTGCAGATCTCGACCGGCAGATCAATTCGGTAAAAAATGTCTTGCTTGAAAATATTTCTTCTACCAAAGGATTAAAGAATCAGGAACTGAATTCCATCAATCGGGATATTGCACAACAAGAAGCGGAAATACGAAGATTGCCAAAGGAACAACAGGAATTACTCAAAATTGAAAGAAGGTATAATTTAAGTCAGGCGACGTATAATCTCTTTCTATCAAAACTTAGCGAAGCCCGTCTGGTGAAGGCAGCCAATGTGAGCGATGTGTTGGTCATAGATTCTGCCAAAGACACCGGAGGCGGGAAGGTGGGGCCTAATACCCGCTTAAATTATATGATGGCAGGTCTGTTTGGATTCGTCATACCTTTTGTGTTTGTTTTTCTAAGGGTGTTCTTCGATACCAAGATCAACACCATTAAAGACATTGAACGTCTTTCAAAGATCCCGATTCTTGGGGCAATTGGAAAGAGCTATTTGGGAACCAATATTGCAGTATTAGATAAACCAAAATCATCTGTGGCCGAATCCTTTCGTGCCATACGTTCCAGCCTGCAATTCATTTATAAAAAACAAGGTATAGAAGGTGCAAAGACGGTGTTGATCACCTCTTCGGTTAGTGGCGAGGGAAAGACCTTTTGCTCTATCAATATCGCATCAGTGTTCGCTTTAAGTGAAAAGAAAACAATTTTGTTAGGACTGGATTTACGAAAACCCAAGATCTTTGGGGATTTCAATATTGAAAATAAGGAAGGAGTGGTCAATTATCTCATTAATGATGCTACTCTGGATGATGTGATTCAAAAAACACGGGTAGATCATCTGGATATCATTACCTCGGGTCCCGTTCCGCCAAATCCTTCGGAATTATTAATGGGCGACCGAATGGAAGAGCTCATTGAGAAGCTGAAGGAACGATATGACTATATTATTCTGGATTCCCCGCCGCTTGGATTGGTGGCAGATTCGCTGGAACTCGTTAAATATGCAGATGCGACCATTTATATGATTCGACAGAATTATACAAAAAAGGGAATGTTAGCACTTATTAACGAAAAATATAAGACAAAAGAGATAACAAATGTTAGTTTTGTACTCAATTTCTATGAGGAAAAAGCCAAATACGGTTACGGCTATGGATATGGTTACGGTTATGGGTACGGATATGGTTACGGATATGGAAATTATGCTAACGGATATCACGAAAATGCAAAGAAACCAACGTTCCTGGAAAAGTTAAAACGGCGATTTAAGAAAAAGAGATAAGCCTGTTTAGAAAATGATTTCAGATCGCTTATGCTTAGCAAGGATCAAAAAGTAGTAAAACGTGTTTTCGACCTTATCGTCTCTGTTGTTTTGTTACCGTTACTGTTTCTTTTTATTGTACTCCTCATTTTAATTATAACAATAAGCACCGGTTCTTTTGGTTTGTACAGGCAAAAGCGAATCGGGCAGTTTGGAAAACCGTTCACCTTATATAAATTAAAGACCCTGAAAGGTAGAAAGCATCACGATGCAAAAGAAATTAAGGAAAATGAAACCAGGATCGGTGGTTGGTTAAGAAAGTCAAAACTTGACGAACTACCTCAGATCTTCAATATTCTAAAAGGAGAGATGAGTTGGGTAGGACCCAGACCCGACATCCCGGGATATGCCGATGCTTTGGAAGGAGATGACAGAGTAATTTTACAATTGAAACCCGGACTTACCGGTCCGGCAACTTTGAAATATAAAAATGAAGAACAACTTTTGCTAAGGCAGAAAGATCCCTTACAATACAACGATGAGGTGATCTGGCCCGATAAAGTTGCCATCAATAAAGAGTATATTAACAACTGGAGCCTGCTCAAGGATATAAAATATATAATAGCTTCAGTATTCACCTAAATTGAACATGAAAAAAGACCCTACAATTGCTATCATCGGACTCGGTTATGTTGGATTACCGCTGGCAGTAGCATTGGCATCTAAGTATAAAGTAATTGGTTTTGATATCAATTCGGAACGCGTTAAAGAATTACAGTCGGGAACCGACCATACACTGGAAGTGTCAGACGAATTATTAGCGGAGGTATTAAACCCGTCACAACGAAACGGTTTGCTTATTACCGATGCCGCCGAAGAGATCGCTGAAGCTTCAGTATTTATTGTGACGGTTCCTACACCCACCAACAAGTACAACCAACCGGTGCTCACACCCCTTCAGAAGGCCAGTGAGACCGTAGGGAAAATATTGAAAAAAGATGATGTGGTGATCTATGAATCTACAGTCTACCCGGGCGTAACCGAAGACATCTGTGTTCCCATTCTGGAAGAATTCTCCGGACTCACTTTTAATACCGACTTCTTTGCCGGCTATTCGCCGGAGCGAATTAATCCGGGTGATAAAGAACATACGGTCACCAAGATCCTTAAAGTGACTTCAGGTTCTACGCCTGAAGCCGCCAAATACATAGACGATCTGTATCGTTCGGTGATCACCGCCGGAACACATTTAGCTCCCTCCATTAAGGTTGCAGAAGCTGCGAAGGTGATCGAGAATTCACAAAGGGATATCAACATCGCCTTTGTAAATGAACTATCCAAAATTTTCAGGTTATTAAATATCGATACCCAGGACGTGCTGGAAGCTGCAGGAACCAAATGGAACTTTTTAAAATTCACCCCCGGACTTGTAGGTGGACACTGCATAGGGGTAGACCCCTATTATCTGGCACAAAAGGCCATGGAAGAAGGGTATAACCCGGAGATCATCTTGGCAGGAAGACGAATGAATGATGGGATGGGGAATTACGTAGCCCACGAGGTGGTGAAACTAATGATTGGGAAGGATTGTAAGGTAAAGGGAGGTAAGGTTCTGGTACTGGGAATTACATTTAAAGAGAACTGCCCCGATATCAGAAACAGCAAGGTGATCGATGTGATCGAAGAGCTTCAGAAATACAACCTCGATGTGGATGTTTATGACCCCTGGGCAGAACCTTCCGAAGTTAAAAGAGAATTCGGAATTCCATTGATCTCAGAAAAGGAAGAGCTCTCGAATTCTTATGATGCTGTGATTCTTACGGTGTCTCATAATGAATTTAGATCGCTCAATGTAAAGGATTATACAGCCAAGAATTCTGTGGTTTTTGATGTAAAATCATTTCTGAATAAAGAACAAATCGACGGAAGACTGTAGAATTAGTAATTAATTATTATTAATGAGTACTAAGTCCTATAATGGTAAGGTCTCCTAGTGAGGATAAATAACGCAAGTAGAATAAATAAAAAGAATAACAATACATAATAAAAAATTACCCACAACTCAAGTAATAATACGCTTTGTACACAACAAAATATCATAATACCGATCTCTCAAAATATGCATTTCTCATTACCGGAGGCGCCGGCTTCATCGGCTCAAACCTGGTATCCTATTTATTAAAATACGGTGCCGGTAAGGTTCGGGTGCTTGACAATCTTGCTACAGGATTTAAGGCAAATCTGGAGGAATTTAAGAATAATGATGCGTTCGAATTTATAGAAGGAGATATTCGCGATCCTGAAACCTGCAAAAAGGCGATGAAAGGGATCGATTATGTTTCACATCAGGCGGCATTGGGCTCAGTGCCAAGATCTATTAACGACCCGGTTACTTCCAACGCTGTAAATGTAAGCGGTTTTTTAAATATGCTGGTGGCTCAGAATGATTCTCCAACGGTTAAAAAAATGGTGTATGCGGCCTCAAGTTCTACCTACGGTGACAGTAAAAGTCTGCCTAAAGTAGAGCAGCATATAGGAAAACCATTATCGCCCTATGCAGTAACTAAGCTGGTAAATGAATTATACGCCGATGTATTTTACAAAACCTATGGAACCCCGACCATTGGATTGCGGTATTTCAATGTATTTGGACCCAAACAGAGTCCAACCGGTGCCTATGCAGCTGTGATCCCTTTGTTTATGCAGGCATTAAAAGATGAGAAGTCTCCAACCATAAACGGTGACGGGGAGCAAACTCGGGATTTTACCTATGTGGAAAATGCTGTGCAGGCCAATATAAAGGCATTCTTTGCTTCTGAAGCCGCCAATAATGAAGTCTTTAATGTGGCTTACGGGGAACGTATCAGTTTAAATGAATTGTGGGATTCCCTGAAGCAAACTTCCGGAAAAGACATAGAAGCTGTGTATGGTCCGCCGCGAAAGGGCGATGTTCGCGATTCGCTGGCAAATATCGACAAAGCCAGAGCGCTGTTGGGGTATAACCCGTTGTTTTCGGTACAGGACGGGATGAAACTTACCTGGGAGCGATTTAAGTAATACCTTTATGCTTTAAAATTAGCTTCGATTTCCATAAACACCGAAGGTAAAAAGTCAAATACCATTCTGTTTTCAAAACGAACAACCGTATAGCCAAGTGAATTTAAATACTGGGTTCGTTTTTCGTCGTATGCTGCTGCTTTTTCATTAAAGTGCACCTCTCCGTCGAGTTCGATGATCAGTTTTTCGGAAGCACAATAAAAATCTACGATATAGTGTCCAATACTGTGCTGCCTTGTAAAACGCCGGCCTTTAAATTTTCTGCCTTTTAACTGCCGCCATAAAAAAGCTTCGGCCGGGGTGAGCGTTCTGCGCAGCTCACGTCTGTATTCTTGTAATTCTTTTTTGGTATGTAATCTCCTTTTCTGCATTTGCCCCGGGGGTTTTAAAATTACATAATTAATTTCAAACTCCCCGACTGCTACAGCAGCCACCCCTCTTCGTCTGAAGAGGGGAGCTTACTATTTAAATTTTAAAATTTAAGCTCCTCCCTTTTGTCAAAGGGAGGTGGCTGCAAACTTCAGTTTGCAGTCGGAGGGTTCAGTTTGCAGTCGGAGGGTTCAGTTTGCAGTCGGAGGGTTCAGTTTGCAGTCGGAGGGTTCAGTTTGCAGTTGGAGGGTTCAGAAATAACTATTCGCGCAATAGCCAAACAATAATTCCCAATTGTTATGAGAATTAGTATCTTAGCCCGAAGCTAAAAACTACCCGTACTTGAGTTCCAAATCTGATGTCAAATGGTTGTATGTGATCTCCTCCAGGCGAAAGCTTCCTCATTTTTTTGATTGCAACTGAGATAATTATTCAGATGAAAAAGTTTGTGATTAAAACAATATTATTTTTCACTCCAATACTTATTTTAGGGATAATTGTAGAAATCTCTTTAAGAGAAAATACTTTTAGTGCAAAAAGGAACTATATTGATTCCAATGCAGATAGTATAGAGGTACTAATTTTAGGCTCTTCCCAAAACTTCAGAGCGATAAACCCTGAATTTTTAACAATGAGATCTGCACCGCTAGCTCACGGGGAAAGTGCAATAAATATAGATTTTAAACTCTTCGATAGATACTTTGAATCTTTCCCTGAATTACATACCGTAATTTTAGAAGTATCTTATCATACTTTGGATGATTTCAGGGGCTATAAATGGAACAAAAATCATTTATTCCATATATACTATAACCTAAATAATTATAAGGACAAGCCACCATTTAAAGACCATTTTCTATTAACTTCTAACTTTAAAGAATATTCAAAAAAATTCTTTAAGTCCATATTGAACCCTGAAATGCAGGAATATAATAGGTTTGGTTATCCGTATAAGTGGTTGAACAAATCTCGTTTTGCAAATTTAAATTACAACGATTCGTTAATAAAAAAAAGTTCGCATACCGCCTATTTAAATGGTCGACATTTCGATGAACATATTGCGTATTTCGATCTTAATTCTGAAAGATTGGATAGCTTGATAACGGTATGTAATAAGCGTAATATTGATGTTGTTCTACTGTCCCCACCTAAGTATTATTTATACAATCAAGCTATGAACAAACGAAAGCTGGAACGCAGGAACAGCATTTTCAAAAAATACATGAGCCACAAACGGGTTCACATCTGGAATTTTGAGACCAAATATGAGTATGAAACAGAATTGTTTGGAAATGAAGATCATATGAACTCGAAAGGTGCTGAAATTTTTACTAAAGAAATAAACGTGCTATTAGAGGAGCTGGAATCTAAAAAATAGCCGATGATTGTTTCTCCTTTCAAATGTCCTATAAATTCGTGAATTCTCAATATGTAATTGCCTGAAACGGTCATTCTAATTTAAGGTTGGTGAATTCATTTCGGCATCAAATCATAATGATTATCTTAGCCGGTATAAATAAAGCATTAAAAACAATATTCTGAGCCTTTTATGGAGTTAAAGACCCAAGTCTATCAAAAAGAGAATACGCTTAGTTTTAGAAGACTTTTAAAGGACAGCATTGTCGATATTTATCGCTCTAGATTTTTAGCACGACAGCTAGCAATAAGGGATATTAAAGCACAATACAGGCAATCTTATTTTGGCCTACTTTGGGCATTTGCTAATCCACTTGCTACAGCATTGGTGTGGATATTTTTAAATAATTCAGGAGCCATAAGGGTAACCGATACGGGTGTACCTTACCCATTATTTGCATTTACCGGAACCCTGATCTGGTCTATAATTTCCGAATCCATCAATTCCCCCATTCAGAGCACTACCTCTGCCAGAAGCATAATTTCTAAGATCAATTTTCCTAAGGAAGCATTAATTGTTTCAGGAATTTATAAGTTGTTAATGAACACTGGAATAAAAACACTGCTACTTGTATTTTTCCTTTTTTTCTTCAATATAGGTTTTCACTGGACTCAGCTGTTATTTCCAGTGGCTATCTTAGGAGCAGTCCTGTTTGGAAGCACCATAGGACTCTTAATAACTCCCTTAGGAATGCTTTATAAGGATGTAGGAAAAGCTATTAGTTTCGGTCTTCAGTTTCTAATGTATGCCACACCCGTTGTATATGCTATTCCGAAAGATGGATTCCTAAAAGTGGTGATGGAAGCAAATCCCATCACTCCCATAATTTTGATAGCCCGTGATACCCTTGTAAATGGGAATTTTGATTTTTTATATTATTTCATAATAGTAATAGCCATCTGTTTGCCGTTATTCTTTCTTGCACTGATTTTTTATAGAATTTCCATTCCTGTAATTGTTGAACGAATAAATGCCTAGTATGGGAGATAAGGAACAATTAATTACGGTGGACGGATTGTCGAAAAAATTCTGTAAAGATCTCAAAATGAGTCTCTGGTATGGAGTGAAAGACTTGTTGCTTAGCGTAACCGGAAACAAAGTGAAACGAGGTCTGAGGCCAAAGGAATTCTGGGCGGTTAAAGACATAAGTTTTACATTAAAACGGGGTGAATGTCTCGGACTTATTGGACATAACGGAGCCGGCAAATCTACATTACTGAAGATCCTCAACGGTTTGATTAACCCCGATGAGGGTAAGGTTGTCATCAAGGGACGCGTAGGTGCATTAATTGAGTTAGGAGCCGGATTTAATCCAATTCTCACAGGGCGTGAAAATATTTATAACAATGGGGCGGTTCTGGGTTTTACAAAAAAGGAAATTGATGCGAAACTGGAAGAGATCATCGATTTTTCTGAAATAAGAGAGTTTATCGATATGCCGGTGCAAAATTACAGTAGTGGGATGAAAGTGCGTTTAGGTTTTGCTGTTGCTGCACAAATGGAACCCGACGTCTTGATCATCGATGAAGTATTGGCGGTAGGAGATCTTGGATTTGTTCTAAAGTGTTTTAAGACGATAGATAACATATTACCTAAAACGGCTATCGTGTTTGTCTCTCACAATATGCCTATGGTTTCGCGAATATGTAACCAGGTGATCCTGATGGATAAAGGAAAATCAATTTTTCAGGGAGATAATGTGGCTAAAGCAATCGATAAATACTATAATCATTTTATGACTGAAGAGTCTAATATTGTCTATGATCAAGGTAGTATCAAACTTGAAAAAGTAGAAATTAAAGGTTCAATGCGTCGTGAAAATGATCTTGACCAATTTAATTGGGGTGATGATTTTGAAATATTCTTTAAATGGCGGATTTTAAAAGAAATGGACAAACCTGAATTTTCGGTTATTATTTTTGATATTGAACAACGTCCTGTGGCTTTATTGGATTGGAAAAATGAATTGATATTCAATAGTAAAATTAATGAAACCTTTTCTTTCAAAATTATCCATGAGAAGTTGCAGTTATCTAAAGGGATATACTCGATAAACGTATTGGTGAGCACCGGCATTACTCGATCACCTCTATTGAGAATGAACAACATAATTTCTTTTCAGATGCTTCATCCAGATGAAATCTGGCCTCCGTTTTTATTAAAAACTAAGTATAAAATTATTAAATAGGAATGCCTCAAATAAGCAATAATTATATTAGAATATTTTCGCATCCACGAAGTGGTACTCATTTTCTCGAATCGTTTTTAGCTAGTAATTTTTATAAAAATGAGAATCTCTCTTCCGAAGGTGCTATATATTTCGGACATTGGTCAAATAAAATCTTATTAGAAGAAGGAGAGCCATATCATAAATTATTTGGAGGTCATTTATTTCCCGATCGGTCAAAAATTGGACAAAAATCAATATATATATACAGAGATGGACGAGCGGTTATTGCATCCATATGGAATTCTCAATTTTATCATAAGGATTGGAGAGGAATTAGTTTCTCTGAATTTTTACGTAAAGAAATTGATTGGTACGGAGGGATGGGACAAAAAAGTGAAACCAGCATTAATATAGTACAGCATTGGTATAATCATGTTAGTTCATGGACAACAATTAAAAATGATTATTTGCTAATTATAAGTTATGAAGAATTAAAAAATGACCCTCAAAAGGTATTTTTAAAAATTTGCAAAAAGTTTTATCCGTTAAAATATTACAAAGCGAAGCTTTTTGGAACCTCCCATATTGATCCGATTAACAGAAAAGTTGGACTATCACCCAATAAGGCAAGTATAAATGATTGGAAAAGATTGTTTAGTCAGGAAGATTTGGATTTTTTTTATAGTCAGCTACCTTCTAAAAAATTTCTTTATTCAGAAAAATAACAATTATGAAATTTAAATTTTCTTGTGTTGTTGATAACAAGCCTCTTTTCCAAGCTCAGGCTTATATTTTAATTAATAGTTTAACAAAAAAGTTAAAGATTCATCCGAATGATATTTTTGTACATGTTCCTAAAAATACAGATAAATCGTTTCTAAATTTTTGTGAACAGGCTCAGGTAAATGTCATTAAGTTTACGCCATTTGATCTTAGAAATGCTTATTGCAATAAGTTAGTGCAAATAGATACATTCAATGCTCTTGATGATTTTGACTATGTTTTTTTTATGGATTGTGATCTAGCCATAGTGTCTTTAGATAATCTCACTCTCAATGATGATGTATATGCGAAAATCGTAGATTTTCCAAATCCTCCATTGGCAATCTTAAAGCGAATTTTTGAGGCTGCTGAAATTACGAATTTTCGCGAATCCAAAACTAACTTCGAAATCAATGGAAATAATCTGTCCGAATGGAATAATTGTAATGGGGGTTTATATATTATCTCTAAACGATTCTTATCAGAACTAGGACCTAAATGGAAAGAGTATGCTAAATGGTGTATAGATAGTGCCAAGTTATTCACAGATAAGTACAGTAAACACGCCGATCAAGTTGGATTTGCATTAGCTATGAATGCATTAAACAAAGATGTAGTTCACTTGGATATAAAATGGAATTTTCCTTGCCATGTAAACCCCAATTTATTGAGTGATATTACTCCTAAAATCTTACATTATCATGATCGAATTGATCATCATATGCATATTAAAAAAACTGGTTTGCCGAAGGTTGATGAACAAATAAAAGTTGTTAACGAACTGATTTCTGAGCGGAATGCAAGTACCTTGGACAATAGTCTATTTTGGAATCTAAGGTATTCTCTGTATCCCGAATTAGGTAGTGGCGTAGGTTCAAGAGGAGAAATTTTAGACTTTAAGAAAAGGATAATTAAATATGCAACCTATTTTGCAAAGGAAAGCACTATTACAGATGTGGGTTGTGGTGATATCGAGCTAACTAGGGATTTTTCATTTCAAAATTACACAGGTTTGGATGTCTCAAATGAAGCACTGAAACTCGGTAAAGAAAAAAGACCAGATTGGAATTTTGAGAATAAAAGTATAACAAGTGATGAAATTAGCGAAAGTGATATCATTTTTTGTTTTGATGTTTTAATTCATCAGAGTAAAAAATCGGACTTTCAGGAGATTGTGAAATCAATTGTTAAAAAAGGAAATAGAAGAATTATAGTAGGGGCATATAATAAAAAACCCGAATATGAATCAGAGATTACATATTTCTATGGTGGAATTTTGGAAGAAATTAAGAAATACGAAAAGTATAATGAGATTGCCATCGTTGGAGAGTATCGAGATGTTACTGTAGTAGTTGCGTCTGTTCATAATTCTGATCATCAAAGAGATATACCATCAGAAAATTTAAATATAGCTTTTCAGGAAGTTGATCGTCCTGATATTTTACAATATCTGGTGGATGTGTCAAGGACTGAACTAGGATTCTTTACGAGCCATTATACTCGAGTTTTCGAATATAGTTGGTTATTTTCTGAACTTGAGAATGTCGAAAGATCTTCAATTATTGATTTAGGTGCAGGAGTTTGTCCTCTACCAATTTGTTTATACCATCAGGGCCATAAGGTGACGACAATTGATTCTCATTCTTTAATCCGCCGTCAAAGTGAAAAGAAAGGTTGGAACGAGTGGGGATTTTTAGATTATTCAATATTTGGAGATATTAAATCACAAAATGTTGACTTTTCACAATTTACTAGTCTAAGGAAGTACGATTATATTTATTCTATTTCCGTCATAGAGCATGTGTCAGCTGTCACGCGTAACAAGATATTGAAAAAGGCTGCGCGGTTATTGAAAAAAGATGGTATTCTACTATTAACAATTGATCTAATTCCTAATACAGACAATCTTTGGAATTTTTCAGAAGATCAAGAAGTTGAATCAACGGAAATACATGGAAATATTAAATCATTTAAATCCGAATTGGAAAAATACGGATTTCATGTTCTGGAAGAACAAATAAAAAGAAACATTATGGGTTCGAGAACTGACGTATATTTCGTGAAATCAGTCCTAAAAAGCCAATCTTTCTTTACAAAATATTTGAAAAGCTAGAAATCTAAGTCATATGTTATGATTTCACATGAACACAAATGTATCTTTATTCATATTCCTAAAACTGCAGGAACCAGTATTTTATCGTTCTTCTACCCAAACATAACTTTTAAAACAGGAAAGCCGGATTATGATAGATTATTTGGTTGGTGTCCTGAAAGAAGGATTCATATGCAACATGCTACATCAAAAACATTATTAGAGACGGGTTTAATTTCGCAAGAGGTTTGGAATACGTATTTCAAATTTACTTTTGTAAGAAACCCATGGGATAAATCTTATTCTGACTATATATGGATGCAAAAATTTGCAGGAGTTAAAGGAAGTTTTAAAAATTATATTGAAAAGGAAAAGGAATTTAAATCTATACTCACGGATAATTCCAACCATAGTTATTTAGGAGATCATTTAATGCCTCAGTCTGAATTTTTTGATTTAGATGGGAAATACGCTTTGGATTATGTTGGGCGATTTGAAAATTTTTCCCAAGATATTTCCACCATTATGAAAAAGTTGGATATTGCTCAAGATTTTAACAAATATGAAAATAAGGGCACACGTAAATCGGATTATTCACTTTTTTATAAAAATTCTGATAAAAGGCGAGTGGATAGAAAATATAAAGTTGATATAGAAAACTTTAACTATACATTTGAAGATAATAGAAAAGGAATACAACTATTGAAGCGATTAATTTAGATTTTTCCATTCTATATATTTTAGTCAAATCGGAATGTCTATAATTTTAATGCTTTAGTTTTTTTAAGTCTAGAGCTAAACTTTATAATATTAATTAAATGAAAATCACAGCTTTTACAATATGTGCGAATAATTACCTGGCTCATGCTAAAACGCTGGCGATTTCGTTCAAAAGATTTCACCCGGAGGTCGAATTTGTGATTGCCATACTTGATAAACCCGATTCCACAATACAATACGATATGTTAGGGGCCGATACCATAATATGGGTTCACGAGCTATTTCCCGATATGGTGGATACTTTAAAGGACACGTATAGTATCGCAGAATTATGTACTGTGGTCAAGCCTCAGTTGTTTCAGTATTTTTTTAAAATTGGATTTGAAGCTGTTTTGTATATCGATCCGGACATTAAAGTTTATTCGCACTTTGACGAAGTGATTTCTAGTCTTGAAAACTCCGAAGTTGTGTTAACACCTCACATTTGTAGTCCGACCGGGGAAGTAGGACACCCGTTAGATAAAGATATTATGCGAACCGGAATTTATAATCTCGGTTTCTTAGCTTTGAAAAAAAGTGAGGCAACACAACTATTTGTAAAATGGTGGGATAAACGCGTTCAGAAATATGGTTTCCACGATCTAAAAAAGGGCTATTTTTTCGATCAGATTTGGTTGGGGTTCGCACCGGCATTTATAGATAGAGTACATATTGAAAGACACCTTGGATACAATATGGCAAACTGGAATTTACACGAACGCCACTTGTTATCCCACGCCAATAGTTATACTGTTAATACAACAGAAGTTCCGTTACGATTTTTTCATTTCAGTCACTTTAAAATAGAGCAGTTGCCGGTCATCGCTTCCTATAATGAAAACTTCGATCTCAATAACAGACCCGATATAGCACCGGTTTTTAATGAGTACAAAGAAGACCTTTTAAAGAACGGCTATAACACACTAAAGCAGTTACTGTATCACTTTGGGAAGAAACCGGAATCGCCAAAGCCAAAGAGCTTTAAAAAGAAAATGCAAAGTAGTAGGCCGTACAGGTCTTTGCGCTATATTAAAAGAGCATTAAAGGTTCTTATTTATGGATGATCAAAATACATATAGTTCGGTTGGCCCGGGTATTTCGATTATAATTTGCACCTATAACGGGAAGACGAGGCTCGATAAAACCTTAAACCACCTTACAAAGCAGGAATTTTCCTGTCCACTCGAGATCGTCTTAGTCGATAATGCATCAACAGACGGGACCAAAGAATATGCCGAAAAATGGTGGGAGCAGCACGGGGTAGCTTCTATTTCGTTTAGAACAGCTTTTCAGCCTGTACCCGGAAAGTCGTATGCTCAGGAAATGGGTTATGCCATGGCACGATATGATTTGCTACTTATTTGTGATGATGATAATTGGTTGATAAAAGACTACGTACAGATCGCTTACGATATCATGATGTCGAATGCGAAAATAGGAGCACTGGGTGGATGGTGTGAGGCTGCTTTCGAAAATGAAAGACCGGATTGGTTTCAAAAATACGGGCGCTATTTTGCAGTTTCTAAACAGGGTTCAAGAAGTGGAGATATTACTGAGAAAAAGGGCTGCCTTTATGGTGCCGGAATGGTAATAAGAAAAAAACACTGGCAAGAACTAAATGCTTTAGGCTTTACTCCATTACTCACTTGTAGAAAGGGCGATAAGTTGAGCTCAGGAGGAGATACTGAATATTGTTATGCACTAAGGCTCTTGGGATACAGGATTTGGTATGATGAACGATTAAAATTTATTCATTTTATGCCCACGGGTCGAATGAATTTAAATTATGTTAGCAGAATTCGCGAAGCCATGTCAGAATCAAACTTTGTTGTAAGCTCTTATTTGGACCAGTTAGAACACAGAAGAGTTACAAGACATACGTTTAGAGCTCAATTTATTCGAAATATGGGACTCCCCTTTATAAAAAGTATTTTTAAGATACTTTTCGGTTCATTTGAACAAAAGGAAGCAGCCAAGGAATACTTTAGAAAATTGAAACGCCTTGCCTTTGATTACGACGAATACGAAGCCAACAGAAGATCGATTAGCAGGTGGCTGCCGGAAAGTAAACAAAATGTGGCTATTAAATAAAATGCTATTATGTCCAAAGAAAAAATACTTGTTTTTGGCGCCTCCGATCATACCCGTTATACGCTTGATATCATCGAGCAACAAGGGAAATATGAAGTGATCGGTATTGTGGATACGGCACTTCTAAAGGGAGAATCTTTTACCGGGCTTCCTATTCTGGGGACAGATAGCGACCTTCCCGAAATCCTGCACGATCAAGGTATTGCTCTTGGGATCATCGCGATAGGAGATAATTTTATCCGAAATAAAGTAGCCAACACCATCCTTAAGATCGCACCGGGCTTCGATTTTGTTTCTGCTGTACACCCCTCGGTGATCCTCGGGAAGAATGTGAGTGTTGGCGACGGATCGGTGCTTATGGCCGGAGTGATCGTAAATAACGATGCTATCATTGGCGAGCACTGTTTTTTAGCAACCAAAGCTTCGCTGGATCACGATTCGGTGATGGGGGATTTTTCGAGTCTTAGTCCGGGAGTCACCACCGGCGGCAATGTGTCCATTGGATACTGCACCGCCATTGGGATAGGGGCAAACATACTTCACGGAAAAACAATAGGCGATCATACCGTGGTGGGCTCGGGAGCACTGGTACTCGAAAATCTGGGGGATCAATGTGTGGCTTTTGGTGTTCCCGCAAAGGTGATTAGAAAACGTGAGCCGGGAGAACGTTATTTATAAGGTGGAAATGTTATTTTTACTCCTATATTAATCCAGTACTGGTGCAAAAGACCATAATTTATAAACTCAAGGAATTTCCAACCCCATCCGAAACTTTTGTGGTGTCCAATATGGTGGCAGCCATAGACGCCGGATACGAGGTTGAGATCGTAACCGATATACGGCATCCGCTTTCCTTTAGCTCTCAACCTGAACTTACCAAAAAATACAAATTACTAAAACGCACTAATACCCTTAATGATACGCTGTTGAACCGATGGTCCTTGCTGGACCCCTTTTACCTTTTTTATTTTCTGAAATTCTGTATACTGAAACGGAAGTTCGACCTTTCGTACCTGCATATACTTGGTTTTTACCGAAAGTATAGGAAAAACACCGTGTTTCATGTTCATTTCGGTTCCTCATTGCCACCACTGCACTATCTGAAGCGAATTGGGTTCCTGAAATCGAAGATCGTAGTGACCTTTCACGGCTACGGAGCACATTTTCTGGCATCCAAAGAAACCGCACCCCAACTCATTAAATTTTACAATGAAGCGATCTCTCGGGTAACTGTAAATTCTAACTATCTGAAACAAATACTGCTTAAAAAAGGGATACGTGATGATCTTATTGAAGTAGTTCCCATAGGTATCGACAGCGGTTTTTTCAGTAGAAAAAGTTCGAAAAAACCTTCCGAAGTATTAAAACTTATCACAATTGGACGATGTATTCCGCTTAAAGGACAACACCTCGGACTCCGCTTGGTGGAAAAATTAATTTCAAAAGGACTGTCCGTGCAATACACTCTTGTGGGTGAGGGCCCGGAGGTAGCTCGTCTTAAAGCATTGGCAACCGAGCTAAACATTTCGGAACATATTGTATTTGCCGGGAAGAAGAGTCAGTTGGAGATCGCAAAACTACTCGAAGATCAAGATGTGTTTTTAATGACCTCCACAGCCGATAAGGATGGCAGGAGGGAAGCTTTCGGGTTGGTATCCCTCGAAGCACAGGCCATGGAGTTGGTTGTGGTTGGATTCAATTCGGGTGGATTCCCGGAGACCCTTCGGGATGGTGTAACCGGATATGTGGTTCCCGATGGTGATCTGGATGCCATGGCTCAAAAAATTGAAGTATTATATAACGACAGATCCCTTTTGCTGAAGATGGGAGCCGAAGGGCGAAAATTTGTAACAGAGCAATTCAGTAAACAAAATACCACAGATAAATACCTCGATTTATATTAATCCTCAATTAAAATCCTAATTTTGTTAGTAATTCCTATCAAATGAGCAAAACAAAAGTACTGGTTACGGGCGCCGACGGATTTATAGGCTCACACCTTACCGAATATTTAGTTTCCAAAGGATATGCGGTTCGGGCGTTTTGCTTTTATAATTCATTTAATTCCTGGGGTTGGCTGGATACACTACCCAAAGATACGCTGGATAAGATCGAGATCTTTACCGGAGACGTTCGAGACCCAAATGGCGTACGTGTGGCCATGGAAGGAATTGAAGTTGTCTATCATCTTGCAGCGCTTATCGCTATTCCCTTTAGTTATCATTCTCCCGATTCGTATATAGATACCAATGTAAAGGGAACCCTCAATATTTTACAGGCAGCCAGGGATCATAAGGTTGAACGAGTGCTGGTGACCTCCACTTCCGAAGTCTACGGAACGGCACTGTCGGTTCCAATTAACGAACAACACCCCAAACAGGCACAATCGCCCTATTCGGCTTCCAAGATCGGTGCCGATGCCATAGCCGATTCATTCTACCGAAGCTTTCAGCTGCCGGTAACCATTGTTAGACCTTTCAACACATTTGGTCCACGGCAATCGGCAAGAGCATTTATACCCACTATCATTACTCAGTTGCTCAACGGTTTTAAAGAGATTAAACTGGGAGATCTCACCCCCACCCGTGACCTGTTGTATGTAAAAGATACCGTAAAGGCATTCGAAGCCATCGCAAATACAGAGACCTTAGTGGGAGAGGAGGTCAATATTGCTACCAACAGCGAGATTAGCATAGGACATGTAGCCGAAATTCTAAAAGAACAGATCAATCCCAATGCTAGGATCGTGACCGATACAGATCGTTTACGACCGGAGAACAGTGAAGTGTTCCGGTTGTTCGGGGACAACGCAAAACTAATGCAGCATTGCAGTTGGAAACCGGAGTATTCTTTCGAAGCGGCTCTGGCCGAAACAGTTACCTGGTTTTCCGATGCAGAAAATTTAAAGCAATACAAGGCCGGAATTTATAATTTGTAAATTGCAGCATACCAAGGACAATCTATGAAAAGAGCCTTACTCGATAAAATTAGTCATTTGCTCATCTCCCAAAATGAATCCCTTACCCGGGCGCTGAAACAAATGGATGCCGTAGACCGTAAGCTCCTATTGGTTATCGATGAGGATAATGAGTATAAAAGCTTGTTGAGCGTTGGAGATATTCAGAGACATCTTATAAAAAATCAGGATTTTAACGCTGCGGTCTTTCAGGCACTTCGCCCCAACCTTAGAGTAGCGTCCACAACTCAGTCAAAAGCAGAAATACGCACAGAGATGCTAAAGTTCCGCATGGAATTTATGCCTGTCCTGTCTCCGGAAAAAAAGCTGGTCGATGTCATCTTCTGGGAAGACCTCTTCGAAGAAAAGCACACCAGCGGCAGCGGGGAACTCGATATTCCTGTGGTGATCATGGCGGGAGGCAAGGGTACCCGGCTACGTCCTATCACTAACATTATTCCGAAACCCTTGATCCCAATCGGGCAAAAACCTATTATAGAACATATCATCGACAGATTTGTGGCCAGCGGAAGTAAGACCTTTTACCTGTCTGTAAATTACAAGGCGGCCATGATCAAAAATCACTTCGATGAAATTACCGACAAAGATTACGAGGTCCGTTATTTTGAAGAAGATCGTCCCTCGGGTACTGCGGGAAGCCTGTCGCTGTTAAAGGATAAGATCCATACTACGTTTTTTGTATCGAATTGTGATATTTTACTGGATCAGGCGTACGAAGAGGTGTATAAATATCACAAGGAAAATAAGAACGAGTTAACCCTTATAGGCGCTGTTAAGAACTATGCCATTCCCTACGGAACCCTGCAGCTTACGCAAGAAGGCCTCTTAAAGGAGATCACCGAAAAACCCGAATATAATTTTCTGGTAAATGCCGGATTTTATGTGATCGAACCCCAACTGTTGCAGGAAATTCCTGAAGGTGAATTTTTTCATATTACCCATCTCATGGAAAAGATCACAGCCCGAAATGGCCGAATAGGGGTATTCCCCGTGAGTGAAGCCTCCTGGATGGACGTTGGAAATTGGGTAGAATACAACGAAACCCTTAAAAAATTTGGTGAATCCCCATTCCTTTAATGGCACTAAAAAAACTGCACATACTATCACTGGGACTTGGACAATCCAATTTCCTGAATCAATTATACGGAGCGCTGCGGAAGGAAGATGATTCCCTGAGTTTTAGTATCGATAGGGTGTATGATATTTCGGAAGGAAAAGTGGCCGCAAAAAACAGTGTCTTTGAAGCCGAATACGACTTTTCACAGGAAAACTTTTCTAAAGCCGTATCACTTCGATCCTATGTAAAAATATGTTGTTCGCGGTTCTTCTGGCGTTCCCTTTTTTTTGAAATGCGACAGAATTTTTCAGCATTACAGCTGGTGCGGCATTTTCTCACCCGAAACATTTATCAGAGTATAGTCGATGAAAATATCCTTCCGCTAAATCACGATATCTATCATTTTCATTATTGCATTCCCTATAATCTGCGTTATGTGTTTCACTTGCCCTCATCCGCTAAGGTTATCTGTAGTTTTTGGGGTTCCGATCTATACCGGAACAATGACAAACGAACTACATTCTATGTAAAACAGGCACTGAAGCGAGCCAATGTGATCACCATACAGACACCCGAAATGGGGGAAGATCTCCTAAAACGCTATGGTGAGGATTTACGTCCGAAATTACATTTTGCGCTTTTTGCTCAGGAAATGGGCATCTATGACCGCATAGATGCACTGCGCGAAGATACCGTTGCTTTAAATGAATTTAAAGCGAATCTGGGTATACCGCTAGATCACAGGGTAGTTGCTATTGGATATAGTGCCACGGAAGCCTTTCACCATATTGAGATCCTTAAGGTGCTGAAAACATTACCTGCAGAAAGTTTGAAGAACCTAACCGTTGTCCTTTCGCTCACTTATCAGCGTGACGAAGCGTATCTTAAAGCACTTGACGCCTATAGTAAATCGGTCGATTCCTTTAATATTGTTCAATTACACGATTTTCTGAGCTTTGATGAGGTAGCAAAGCTACGATCGATCACCGATATTCAGATACAGATGCCGGTGAGTGATGCCTTAAGCGGTTCAGTTACTGAAGTATTGTATGCCGGAAATACCGTCATTGCAGCCAATTGGTTGCCTTATGCAATTTTTGAACAGAAGGGAATAACCTTTTACACGACTTCCAAATTCGAAGACCTGAAGCACATACTCCCGGAAATCCTCAAAGATCCGGAAGCCGAAAAACAGAAGAATAAAGACAACAGCAGGTCTATTAAAGCGCATTTCTTTCCCCAAACCACCTCTAAGGCATGGGTAAAAATTTACAGGGATATAATTTGATAGCAGCCCCGTCTTGCCTATTTTTGAATCAATTAGAACGCAATGGATACCAGCCCGCTTATTTCCATTATCATACCTGCCTACGACCGGGGTCACCTTATCAAGGAAACCCTTACTTCGGTGTTAAAGCAATCGTATAAACAGTGGGAATGTATCGTGGTAGACGATGGGAGTACCGATAACACCAAACAGGTGGTAGAAGAATTTACCGAAAAGGACGCCCGTTTCTATTATTATCGGCGACCCGACGATTACCCTAAAGGAGCTAACAGCTGTCGCAATTTAGGTTTTGAAAAGAGTACAGGTGTCTTTATCAATTGGCTGGATAGCGACGATCTTTTATCTGAAGATAAGCTGGCGGCACAGCTCGAATTGCTTCAGCACAGCCATCATGAGGGGATCGTATTCACTTGTAAGTGGAATCGTTTTACCGGTTCTACGGAAGGAATTGCGCCAAAACAATCTCATATTAACCGGGCTTTCCCAACCGGGCTCGATTTGCTGAAGGCCTTCGATAAAAAAGCCTCTTTTTTTCCATGTCATGCTTATCTGGTCTCCCGTGACCTTATCGATAAGGCGGGTCTGTGGGATGAAACTCTTTTGGTGAATCAGGACGGCGAATTTTTTACCCGTATTCTTATTCACGCGAAGGAGGTTTTACATCCGGAAAGGGGGATGGTGTATTACAGAACACCGCAGACCGAAGGTGTGAGTAATTTCCAGAATCGGGAGAAGATGGAGAGCAGTATTCAAAGTTGGAAACGTATTGAAGATCACCTAAGGCAAGCTGCCCCGGAAGCTGATTTTCCGTTTCTGGAGCACGCCCGGAATTATTTATTTGAAAAAATAGGAGACCGGCAGTTTTTAAAGGAACACCGGGATTTTTTTAAGAAGCAATTTTACAGAAGACGACTATGGCCAAGATTTGTTCGGAAAATAAACCAGGTATTTAAAACTTAAGTGGAGGATGAATACTGAAAAGAACATTTTGATCATGGGTCCGTTGGGTGGCAAAGGGGGACGGGACCTTGAAGCCGCTTTTATTGCGGATGCTATAAAAACTGACTTCAATCTTACTTTTTGCTCCACCATAAACATTCAGGAGGAAACCGATCTGCATGCCTTCGGATATACGGGTACGATTTTAGGTTTGAATAAGCTGGTGTACGAAAACGACAAACGTGTAAAATTTGTTACAGACTTGAGGTGTGCGTTCAGAAAAAAGATACGACCCAATTACTTTCATATTTCGAGTAAGCTCAGTAAACTCTTACTGAACCTGAATAAGTCGAAAAAAAGAGAACTGGAAAAGTTGATCCCGAAGTATGAGGGCATTATTATTTGTGCACAACTGCATTCAGATTATATTCCCTATGTAGTTGAGATAGCACATTATCGCGATATTCCTGTGATATTCAGGACTACGGGAAAGGTGAGTACCCAAAAAGTGAATCTTAACGCACCCTGGTTGCAGCAGGTGACTCAGTTTGTCTTTCATTCAGAAATGAATGCAGCAAGAGCAGGGATCCTTGGAACAGATCACTATTCCATTATCGATCAGTGTGCATTTAACGAATCGGCTTTGCTAAAGATCCCGTTACTGAAAAAGAAAAAAGTGAGTCATTTTTTAAGTCTGGGCAGGCTGGATACCAACAAGAATAACACCCTAATTGTAAATGCATTTAAACGAGTTCCGGAACCCGAATTACGTCTAACCATCGTAGGGAATGGTCCTCAAAAAGAACAACTTAAAGCCCTTGTGGCAAAGGATACCAGAATATCGGTATTAGACGCCATACCATACGATCAATTACCCCAATTGTATAGCTCGGTAGATTGTATTGTTATAGCTTCCCTTGAAGAAAGCGGACCCTTAACAGGTTTGGAAGCCATGGCCGCAGGCAGACTAATGATCAGTTCGAAGGTAGGAGCCATGCCCGAAAGATTACCCGAACATGAGTTTTGGTTCGATGAACCTGATGTGCTGCTGCAAACGCAAATCGAGAAAATTCGGGATCTGACGGTAGATGAGGTTTCCCATATGTCTGAAAATATGCGAAATCACTATCTTCAGCATTACACTAAAGCGAAATTGCAAAAAAGTTATCTCGAACTGGTTCGACATACAATTTCAAATAATAATGCACTATGACTCCATTGGTATCGATCATAATTCCCACCTATAATCGGGCCGATCTGCTTCCGGATACTCTGGATAGTCTGGTAGCACAAACTTATATAAACTGGGAGTGTATTTTGGTGGATGATGGTTCTACAGACGATACCCCGGGTGTGATAGAACAATACACCAACAAGGATTCCCGATTTCGGTTTTACAACCGTCCTGCAGATCGGCCCAAAGGAGCCAACGCCTGCAGAAATTACGGTTTTGAAAAGAGCAATGGCGAGCTCATAAACTGGTTTGACAGTGACGATATTGCGGCTCCCGATTTTCTGGAACAGAAAGTAAAGCTACTACAAACAGACCCCACCCTGGATATGGCAGCGGGCTACGGAGAACGGTTTTTTGAGGACGGAAGAGAAAATCTTCCGGTGATGCCGAAGGATGATACCACCGACAATCCGGTTGAAAATTATATACTTCACGATTATTGTTTTTATACACCATCACCCCTATGGCGTAAAAAGTATTTACTTGAAACAAAGGAAGTATTCGATGAAGATCTGCACCGCGGTCAGGAAAAGGACTTTCATTTCAGGTTGGTATTAAAGGGTTTCAAATACAAACGATTTACCAATCACCCCTTGTTCTTTATTCGCTCCAGCAATGAGGGGATATCCAATACAGCGGGTATGAGTTTGAGTGCGAAACGCTCGGTATTTCAGTTTAGAAATAAACAGTTCCTATATTTGCTTCAGCGTGATAATCCTGCACAAAAAAAGCTGATCCGATATCTATTTTATCGTCAGGCGGCACTGTATTACGATATGGTACAGACGGCTCCTCCAGAAGAAAAAGGGAAGATACGTCACGATTTTTTCCCACAATTAAGGGCTATGGCAGCGAATAAGGCACTCGGACTTAAATACGCTTTTAGCGTTCAGCTTGGAGATTTTGTGCTGAGATTGACCCATCGGGGCTATAAATTCTTTTATTTTCCTCAATTTGATTACAGAAGTTTTTAAATTGCAGGATCAACTAACACATAATCAACCCAAACGAATATGCAAATATTGATCACCGGTGGCGCCGGAAACATTGGAAGCTCCCTCGCTTTTGCACTGTCTGAGGATTCCCGCAATTTTGTTGTAATAGCCGATAACCTGCTTACCGGAAGTCTGTCTAAGGTACCAAAAAGAGAGAACGTACTTTTTGTAAAGGCCGATGTAAACGATTTTAATGATATTTCTTCCATCTTTTATGCTCATAAATTCGATTATGTGTTCCACTTCGCTGCAGTAGTAGGCGTACAAAGAACGTTGGATAACCCGTTGTGGGTATTGAAGGACATTAAGGGTTTTGAAAATATTCTTAACCTCTCTAAAAATACCAGTGTTAAAAAGGTCTATTTTTCTTCCTCTTCGGAAGTGTACGGAGAGCCCTTCGAAATTCCTCAGAACGAACATACTACACCACTCAATTCAAAATTACCCTATGCCATAGTTAAGAACGTAGGCGAGGCTTTTCTAAAATCGTATGAAGCCGAATTCGGACTCAATTATACCATTTTCAGATTTTTTAATACCTACGGGCCCAACCAGAGCGAAGATTTTGTGATCCCGAAATTCATTCAGGCCGCCTTAAACGGAGAGGACATTACGATCTATGGGGATGGGAGTCAGACACGAACATTCTGTTACATCAACGATAACATAGATACCATCCTAAATATCCATAACAACGAGTTGGTCAATAACGATGTGATCAATATTGGAAACGATGAGGAAATGACCATACTGGAACTTGCTCAGCTTATCGTAAAACTTTGTGACAGTTCGTCCAGGATCGTGCATTTACCTGCATTAAAGGAAGGTGATATGACCCGTAGATGTCCCGATATTTCTAAAATGAAAGAGATCCTAAACCGCGACCTGCTTACGGCAAGCGAAGGAATCTCGAAGTACATTAACCATTTAAAACAATAAGGATGCGCAGTGGCAGCAATCCTGAAAAAGAAAACCGCATACTTAAAACCGATTCCTATCATCGGGTAGTCATCCCCGTGTACATTCCTAACCTAACGGATCATTATTTTAAGGACGGACTTAAGATCCTAAAATATTGTCTGGAAAGTTTGTTGGCCACCACACATTCCAAAACGCGCATTACCCTTATAAATAATGCCAGTTGCACCGAAGTTGTTACATATCTCGAAACGTTGAAGGGTTCTCACGCTGCTATCGACCAATTATTCCATAGCGATATTAACCTCGGAAAAGTAAATGCGATCTACAGTGCCGTAAAAAGCAATCTGGAATCCCTGATCACAATTAGCGATGCCGATGTACTGTTTCTACCCGGATGGCAACAAGCCACCGAACAGGTATTTGTGGACTTTCCAAAGGCAGGCATGGTTTCTCCGGTTCCCAGCAGTAAAGCCTATAACACCAGTTTTTTAAACGCAACATTGTATTATGGGTTCAGTACCGGTACCTTAAAATTTAAAGATGTTAAAGACCCGGACGGACTGGTAAAATTTCAGGAGAGTATTGGAAGGGAATTGTATAAACCCGTGCACTTACAAAAGTACCTTACCCTATCGAATAAAGAGGCTACGGCAGTTGTGGGGTGTGGACATTTTGTTGCTACTATGCGCGCTCAGGTTTTCGAAAAAGCCCCGCCGTTTCCAAGTACGTTTAAGATCGTAGGCGGAAGTGAGAATACCTATTTTGATATTCCCAATGATGAAGCCGGACTTTTACGACTTGCCACGCATGGTAATTATGCCTATCATCTGGGCAATGAGGTTGAAGACTGGATGGCTCCGGCTTTTGAAGAAAGTTTAAAAACTCCTTCAGAAAAAAATACCATAAACGACCAATTGAAGGATGAAGTTAAGGGAATTTCTAAGCAACAGCAGTTTATAGGAAAACTTATCTATAAGCTCTTCATTCGTGTTGGTTTTGTAAAAAGATGGTATTTTAGTGCTTTAGGAATGAAAGATCCCAACTACTAGTATGAGCGAGATAAAGACCATTCTGTTGTGTCAATACCCTATGCCTCTCAACCGTATAGCCAGTTGGACCAATATGTATAATTATTACCTTCGGAATTCACTGCACAACTTCGATTTTATAGTATGTCCCGAGGATGATGAAAAAGCAGAAGGGGTTACCTATTCGTACATCAAGCCAACGAATTTTCCGGAAGCCATTAAAAACAGACTCGATAAGAAAAACCGCTTTGCCCATTATTTTAAAGCGTTGGATGCCGTACTCGAGCCTAATCAAAAATACATCATACACATTATCGATCATTCGGGCTTGATCGCACCCTTGAATACCCATCTGGAAACGCATTACGATCGTAAGGATTTTTATATACAGTACTACTTTCAGGGGTTTGACGTTTTGTACAAGGACGAGCGTGCGGAGTCATTTTTAGGCGGAATAGACGAAATGTTCTTCCTCACTCAAATGTCGTATCAATTATACAAATCGTATTATTACGAGTTGACGATGCGGGCCGGCGTGATGCACAATACTACCGATAGCAAATTATTTCATACCATCCCTTCCGAAGAAAAAACTAGTTTAAAGGATGCGCTGGGCATTAAAGCAAAACTGGTTTTCCTGTGGTGCTCTCAGGATCGTCCTAAAAAGGGTTTACACATTATCCTCGATGTTTGGAAACGTGTCTATTCCGGAAATGCCGCTGAAATGCAATTGCTGATCGTTGGGACCAACACCGAAGTCGATCTCGACGGGGTTACGGTTGTGGGTCGTGTGCCTAATGCTACTTTACCACAATATTATCAGGTATCCGATTTTTATCTGTTTTCTACCTTGTGTAAGGAAGGCTTCGGAATTGTCCTCGCTGAGGCGCTTAAGTGCGGTTGCTACTGTATTGCATCAGACCAGGGCGGAGTGAAGGAAGTACTTGCCAATGGGGACTATGGAAAGCTCATTGAGAATCCTAATTTTATTGATGAATGGGTAAGGGTGATCAAAGAAAGTATGCATGAATATGTGGCAAACAACTATCAAAATCCGTTTTACAGACCCGAGTTCGAAAAATTATACGATCTTGACGACTGGTGCGCTAAAATGAATCACAAAATAGCGGAAGCTAAAAAAAATATGGTGTAAAATATGTTCACTATCGCTGAAATTGGCCAGGCCCACGACGGAAGTTTAGGAATGCTACACGCATATATCGATGCTGTGGCGGCAACCGGGGTGAATGCCATAAAATTTCAGACTCATATTGCCGAAGCCGAAAGCAGTGTACATGAGCCTTTTCGGATAAAATTTTCTCAGCAGGACGAAACACGCTACGATTATTGGAAACGAATGGAATTTACTCCAGAACAATGGGTTGGTATTGGGAAGCATTGCAAAGAAGCAGGCCTTATCTTTATGAGCAGTCCGTTTAGCAACGCCGCGGTAGATGTACTCGAGAAAGCAGGCGTGGAACAATATAAAATAGGTAGTGGGGAAGTGAATAATTTCTTATTACTGAAAAATGTGATCGCCACCGGAAAGCCCATCATTATATCCAGCGGGATGAGTTCGTTCGACGAATTGGATAAAACCGCAGACTTTCTGAAGCAGCACAGCGCCACCTTCAGCATTTTACAGTGTACTACCGACTATCCGACCCAGCCCGAAAATTACGGATTGAATGTGATCCAACAATTAAAGGAACGATACGGAGTACCTGTTGGCTTTTCCGATCATTCGGCGAAGGTAGCTACAGGTATTGCAGCCGTCGCATTAGGGGCGGAAATTCTGGAATTTCATGTGGTTTTTAACCGAAATATGTTTGGCCCAGATGTGTCATCCTCGCTTACCATAGACGAGACCAAATCATTGGTGGAGGGTGCAAATGACATATATACAGCACTTCGGAATCCTGTAGATAAAGCGGATAATTCGGCCTATACGCAACTCAAACAGATCTTTGAAAAGTCTTTGGCTGTTAACAAGAAACTACCACAGGGACATATCCTCGAGTTTGGCGACCTGGAAGCTAAAAAACCGAAAGGCTATGGTATTGACGCCGCAAAATATACAGAAGTGATTGGTAAACCCTTAAAAATGGGACTCGATCAATGGGATTTTTTAACTGAAGACGCAATCGACCTCAATGACTAAAAAAAGAAAAATATGTGCCGTAATTACCGCCAGACCCTCATATAGTAGGGTGAAAACGGCATTACAGGCCATAAAAGACCATCCGGCATTGGAATTACAATTGGTGGTTGCGGGTTCGGCCTTGCTGGATCGTTACGGTACGGCTGTAAATTTTATTGAACGCGACGGATTTACCATTAACGAAAAGGTGTTTATCGTGCTCGAAGGAGAAAATAAGACGGCCATGGCAAAGACCACCGGGCTGGGTGTTATGGAGCTGGCCAATGTGTTTTATAACCTGCAACCCGATGCCGTACTTACCATAGCCGATCGATTTGAAACCATCGCCACTTCCATTGCTGCGGCATATCAGAATATTCCTTTAATTCATTTACAAGGGGGAGAGGTAACCGGAAATATTGATGAAAAGGTGCGACATGCGAATACCAAGCTGGCGGATCTACATTTTGTGACTTCGGAAGATGCCCGAGAACGGGTGATTAAAATGGGGGAAGATGAAGATTATGTATTTAATACCGGCTGTCCGTCCATAGACCTTGCCGCAGAGATCGTTAGAAACCCGAAACTCGATTTCGATCCTATTGAAAAATATGGTGGCGTAGGTGGTACATTTTCTGCAGATCAGGATTATCTCGTGGTGATGCAGCATCCCGTAACCACCGAATACGATGAAGCGAAGCGAGATGTCCAAAAAACACTTACGGTGATCGATGCATTGCAGATCCCTACGTTTTGGTTCTGGCCCAATGTAGACGCCGGAGCAGACGGTACCTCTAATGCGATTCGCTCGTACAGAGAAGAACACAACCCAAAGCATATCCGATTCTTTAAGAATATGGAGCCCTTCGATTTTTTAAAACTGCTCATCAACAGCAAATGCTTAATAGGCAACAGCAGCGTGGGCATACGAGAATGTTCGTTTATGGGGGTACCGGTGGTAAACATCGGAACACGACAAAATCGACGTCTTCGCGGAACCAACGTGATTGATGTTCCCTACGATAGCGACTTAATTAAGAAGGCTATTGAGCAACAACTTGATACTCCCAGGAATGAGCGAAGCGAGATCTACGGAGCGGGAAAGAGCGGTAAGAAAATAGCCGATATCATTGCAAATATCGAATTGCGATTTCATAAAACGATTACGTATTAATGAAGATCCTAGGTCTAATACCGGCACGGGCAGGGAGCAAGGGAATTCCCGATAAGAACCGAAAGGAGCTGGCCGGAAAACCGCTTTTATTGTACACAATAGAAGCTGCTTTAGCCGCAAATTCCTTAGACCGTGTAGTTTTTTCTTCGGAAGACGAAACCCTGCGAAACATGGCCGAAAATGCCGGGGTCGAAGTACCTTTTATCCGTCCTACACATTTGGCTGAAGATCATTCGGGATCATTGGAAGTAGTTCAACACGCATTAAAAGAACTTTCGGCACAGGGCAGTGAATATGATGCCGTTTGTCTGCTTCAGGTAACTACGCCATTTAGGACTGCATCCGACATCGATGCGGCGGTTTCAGCATTTATTTCGGCCAAAACCGATTCACTTATTTCGGTACAGGAAGTGCCCCATCAATACAATCCGCATTGGGTATTTGAACGTAATAAAGACAATAGCTTGCAACTGGCAACCGGAGCAAGTTCAATTATAAAACGAAGACAGGATCTACCTCCTGCTTATATACGGGACGGAGCTATCTATATTACAAAGACTTCGGTGCTGCTAGAAGATAATTCGTTCTTCGGAAAAAGCATTTCGTCTATCCAATTGAACCCGGATACTCATGTGAATATCGATACAGAAGAAGATTGGATATGGGCTGAAAAAATTGCCACATCCTTGAAATAACCTGCTATTTATGCTATTCAATTCATTCGAATTCTTCATTTTCCTGCCGGTCGTATTCTGTTTGTATTGGTTTGTATTTAAACGATCCATTAAAGCACAAAATGTGCTTTTGCTCATTGCCAGTTATGTGTTCTACGGTTGGTGGGACTGGAGATTTCTTTCGCTTATCCTGTTCAGTACGCTGGTAGATTATGCGGTGGGTTTAAAACTGGGTGCTTCAGAAAAAAAAGGAGTGAGGAAGGGATTGTTGGTAATTAGTTTGCTGGTTAATCTCGGTTTGCTGGGCGTTTTTAAGTATTATAATTTCTTTGTAGAGAGTTGGATCGATGCCTGGGGTGCTGTGGGAATTCCAATGAACGCAACTACACTTAACATTATCTTACCTGTAGGAATTTCTTTTTATACGTTTCAGACTTTGAGTTATTCGATAGATGTGTATAGAAATAAGTTGCAACCGACCCGAAATTTTATTGCATTTGCCGCTTTCGTCTCTTTCTTTCCACAGCTGGTAGCCGGACCTATCGAGCGGGCTTCAAACCTGCTTCCGCAATTCTTTAAAGATCGAAGTTTCACATACGATCAGGGAGTTACCGGTATGCGAATGATCCTATACGGACTCTTTAAAAAAGTGGTTATAGCCGATAACTGCGCTCCTTATGTAGATGATATTTTCCTCAACTACTCCGAGTATTCCAGTCCGGTGCTGGTGTTGGGAGCTGTATTGTTTGCTGTACAGATCTATGGAGATTTTTCGGGCTATAGTGATATTGCTATTGGAACAGCACGATTGTTCGGATTTAATTTAATGACGAACTTCAGATACCCTTACTTTTCCCGGAATATTGGTGAATTCTGGAGACGTTGGCATATTTCACTTTCTACCTGGTTTCGCGATTATCTGTATATCCCTCTGGGTGGTTCGCGAGGTAATACATACCAGCAACTACGCAATGTGCTTATCATTTTTGTAGTAAGCGGATTCTGGCATGGCGCCAACTGGACGTTTATAGCCTGGGGTGGTCTACATGCCTTGTTTTTTATTCCTTTATTATTCTTCGGAAGGAATAGAAAATACTTGAATGCAGTGGCCGAAGACCGTATTTTTCCTCACTTTAAAGAAGCCCTGGCTATTTTGGGAACCTTTGCGATGGTCACATTTGCCTGGATATTTTTCAGAGCAGATTCCATTACACATGCGTTTGATTATATTCGGTCTATAGTCATTTCTGAAGATTATACCTCCCTTTCCACAAAGACCACCTATTTAATTAATATAAAACCATTGTTTTTGCTGCTGATTTTCTTTATGATCATTGAATGGTTTAGTCGAGAACGGGAACAATTTGTGGGACAGTTTTTACAGCAACGATCGGTTTTACGCTATGCTATGTATTTTGTTTTAATGCTATTTATAATTTTAAGCTTTAATAACGAAGCCACCAGCTTTATCTACTTTCAGTTTTAATTTTTATGAAAAAATTTCTGAAACGTTTTTTTTATTTTCTTGCAGCACTCTATGTTTTTTTATGGGGACTGCAGCTTATTGCCGACTTCGGATTGAGGAATAATTACAGCCCGGTTTATTATGAGTGGTCGTCGGTCACTAACGGAAAGATAAACAGCGATATAGTGATCTTTGGCTCCTCACGGGCTTTAAAGCATTTCGATCCTGCTGTGTTTGAGCGTAAACTGAATAGATCTGCATATAATCTTGGAGCTGATGGCGCTCCTTATGGTTTTCAACTACTAAAAGTGAAAAACTATCTTGCGAATAATAAGGAACCTGAGTTTATCATTCAAAATGTCGACATACTTTCCATGTCGCAGGAGAGAAAATTGCTTCAGAAGGAAAAATACTTTCCTTACTATTACTCTCTTGAAGCGCTAAAAATTATGTCGAAGTATGACGATAATATAGTGTGGGAAGCAATACTTCCTGTTTATAAATATAGAGGCTACAGAGACGAGTTTTTTATGGGACTGGGATCACATTTTTTCAATTTTGAACGCAAGATGAGGGGGTATAAAGGCTATATTGGAAGTACCGATACATGGGATAATAGTTTTGAAGCCTTTAAAAATGAGTATCCCGATGTGTTTGACCAGGATTTTGAACCCGGGTATGAAGATTTTCTCAGTATCATTTCAGAAATAAATAAAACTAAAACCACACTATTTCTGGTTTGGAGCCCCGAATACTACAAATTGCAGGAGTTTGAAGGCGACCTGTTGCCGAAAATGAAATTGAAATACAGTAATTTAGCAGCATCGAATGACAATATTTATTTTCTGGATTACACAAAGGACAGTTTAAATTACAGTACCGACTATTTTTACAACTTTAACCATCTGAATAAAAAAGGGGCTACCATACTTTCAACCAGGGTAGCCGATACTATCAATTGGATCATGCAACAAAAAACAAAAGAGTGAAACGAATTCTGGTGTTAGTACCCGACGGGGTAGGGATAAAGAATTATTTGTATTCTAACGTTTTTGAAGGAAACGATGTCTCTGTATCGCTGTTTCATAATTTTGATGCCGATACATTATCGCAGATCGAAAGTTCAATTTCTATTGAAGGATCATTAGAGTTGCCGGCCTATAAAGAGAGCATTAGGGAAAAATTCCTGAGAGAACTTATTCATCTCTCCCGACTTAAATACAACGCCCGTAAAGTTTCAAACCCTACCATACTTAAATTCTGGAAAAGAGAGCATAAAAGCGCGAAGTTAAAACTGTTTTATCGCATGGTAACGCTGGCTTCAGCCAGAATTAAAACGTACGATCAAATCTTAAAACTCGAATCTAAATACGACGGGGCAGTTCGTAAAAATCCGTTTTACTCCAAAATAACGGCCATACTCAAAAAGGAAAATCCCGATGTATTGTTTTGTACGCATCAAAGGGCTTTAAAAGCTCCTGGAGTTTTTGCCGCGGCACGTGATTTGGGAATCCCAACCTCCACTGTGATCTATTCGTGGGATAATATTCCAAAGGCCCGTCTGGCACTGCGCGCAGATTCCTATCTGGTCTGGTCACAGTATATGAAAAAGGAACTGCAACAGTTCTATCCGGAGATTTCATCAGAAGCCATTGAAGTTACAGGTACTCCGCAGTTCGAGTTCTACTATGAGCCAAAGAACATCATTGCTAAGGAAGATTTTTACAGCACTTACCATCTTAATCCCGATAAAAAGATTATCTGCTTTTCGGGGGATGATATTCGCACGTCTCCCTATGATCCGCATTATTTGAATGATCTGGCTGAAGCAATTGCACGCTCGGGATTGGATAAGGATACACAGATCGTATTCAGAAGATGTCCGGTGGATCTTTCAAACCGCTACGATTGGGTACTAGAGAAATTTCCGTCACTTATTATCTCCATGCCGCCTCTATGGAATTTTAACTCCAAGAAATGGACAGCCGTTTATCCAACTATGGATGATGTAAAACTTTTGGTGAGCCTGGCACGGTATGCCGACGTGGTGATCAATGTTGGATCTACTATGGCATTCGACTTCGGAATGTTTCAGAAACCCTGTGTTTATATCAATTACGATCATGTTCCGGATCCCAACTGGAGTGTAAAAACTATTTATAACTATCAGCATTTCCGAAGTATGCCGGATCAAAATTCTGTATATTGGTTCAACGATAGATCGGAGATTCCAGAGGTCTTAAAACACGCAATGAACGACAACAGTGGGAGAATAAATGAATGGTTTAAGATCGTTGCAGAATATCCCGAAACGGCTTCAGAAAAAATACGTAAAGCGCTTAGGTAAATGCATATAGTCTTTCTTTCACACGAATATCCCTTATGGTCACCCGGAGGTGCGGGTACTTTTTTACAAACCTTTGGCAGGACCCTTGCCGAAAACGGTCACCAGGTGCTTATATTAGGAGTCGGAAAGAGCGATCAAGAAGAACTACTGGACGATAAAGGCGTGCAGCTTATAAGGTTGAAAAAGAATACGAGTAATGTTCCCAACTTTATGTACAACGCTCTGGTGATCAATAAACGCTTAAAGGAAATTGAAGCCGATCATAAGATCGATATCATTGAGTCGGCTGAACTCGGACTCGGGATCATTTCCAGAAAGCATCCGGCCAAAAAGGTAATCCGTTTGCACGGAGGGCATCATTTCTTTGCAGAAGCTGAAAAACGTGGGATCAACTGGCGAAAGGGACTGCTGGAAAAGCGATCCTTTAATAAAGCCGACGGATTTATAGCCGTCTCTAATTATGTCAAGGAGCATACCGCTAAATATTTAAGCTATCACGGTAAACCCGTGGCGGTGATCAATTATCCCATAGATACAGATCTCGAGGAACCTAATGTCAAGGTGGACTGCGACCGTATACTTTTTGCAGGAACGGTTTGTGAGAAAAAGGGAGTGAGAGAACTTATTGAAGCCTTTAAAATAGTGCGAGAACGCTACCCCGAAAAACATCTCGATATTTTTGGAAGAGATTGGTTTTTTCCCGATGGACGCTCTTATATTGAAATGCTAAAACACCGGTATGACGAAACTTATCTGGAAAATGTGACCTTCCACGGAAGTATTCCCAGAGAAGAACTCAACAAACGATATGCCGAAGCAGCCCTTTGTGTATTTCCTTCACATATGGAAACTCAGGGATTGGTCACACTGGAAGCGATGCTGTTGAAAAAAGCGGTGATCTTTTCGGAATACGGTCCGGGACCCGAGACCATCGATCATGGGAAAACCGGATTTTTATGTGATGTGTATAAACCTGAAGACATAGCCCAAAAGATACTTTGGTGTCTGGATAATCCTGAGGCGCTTGAAGAAATAGGGGAAACCGCGCGACAACAGGTGCTGGCGAAGTACAACAAGAACACCATACTGGAAAAGAACCTGAAATTCTATCAAAGCCTTCTTACATGACCTTTTCCATTATCACACATACGCCGCACATCATTAAGGATTCTTCCTGGTTTGCCTACGGACCGTATGTGAGGGAAATGAATATTTGGGGGAAGCATGTGGATGAAATCATTGTGGTAGCTCCCGTTTCCAAAGCTGAAATATCCAAGATTCATCTTGCCTATTCCCATAGCACCATAACCGTATATCCCGTACCGGCAATTTCATTTACTTCATTTTTTGAGGCTATACAGGCGATCGTGTTTATTCCGTATATAAAATTTCAGATATTAAGGGCGATGCTAAAGTCAGATCATATTCATTTGCGATGCCCGGGAAATATCGGACTGCTGGGATGTTTTATTCAAATACTTTTTCCGAAGAAACCCAAGACTGCCAAATACGCCGGAAACTGGGACCCCAAATCGAAACAACCTTGGAGTTACCGACTTCAGAAATGGTTATTATCTAATACTTTTTTAAGCAGGAATATAAAGGTGTTGGTCTATGGGGCCTGGCCCGGACAGTCAAAGAATATAAGATCGTTTTTTACCGCCACGTATCCAAAACTTAAAATAGCCACGCATCGAAAACGTGATTATACCGGAGAACTTAATTTTTTATTTGTAGGCAGTCTTGCTCCGGGAAAACAGCCACTATATGCGGTGGAACTTATTGAACAGCTTAATGAACACGGATTCAGTTGCCGTCTTGATCTCTATGGTGAGGGAGCAGAGCGGCATAAGCTTGAGACTTATATAGAAATGCACGGATTAAAGGAGGTAGTTGCCTTACATGGTAACGAGTCGGCAGAAAGGATAGAACAGGCATACCAAGACAGCCACTTTTTGATTTTACCTTCCAGATCGGAAGGATGGCCCAAGGTTGTGGCAGAAGCCATGTTCTGGGGTGTTATTCCGGTGGTCACGAGGATTTCATGTGTTCCCTGGATGTTGGAACACGGAGAACGGGGAATGTTACTTGACAATAGGATCGAAATAGATCTGGAGCGTTTACAGTCGCTCATAAGAAACAAAGAAAAACTCACTAGTATGTCAAAAAAAGGACAGGAGTGGTCACAACAGTATACGTTAGATCAATTTGAAGCGGAAATTACTAAATTGCTGAAATGAAAGTCCTTCAGCTTATAGATTCACTGGAACCCGGAGGAGCCGAACGTATTGCTGTTACTTATGCCAATAGTTTGTGTGATCCTTTGGAAGCTTCGTTTTTATGCACTACCCGGGCTGAAGGGTTGCTGAAAGGGGCATTAAAGGATAAAGTGGGGTACTTATTTCTAAAGAAAAAGCGAACGCTGGATTATTCTGCCCTTTTTCGTCTTAAACGATTCGTAAAAGCCAATAAGATTGATATCGTACAGGCGCATACCACTTCTTATTTTTTTGCAACATTACTGAAGCTCATTTACCCTAAAATTCAGCTAATTTGGCACGAACATCATGGCAACCGGATCCATACCAAAGGATCGGATCATAAAGCACTCTATTGGTGCTCGAAGTTTTTCAGTAAAATAGTCGTAGTTAATCCTGATCTAAAACGGTGGTGCGAAACCAATCTGGCTACAAAAGAAGTGATTTATATCCCAAATTTTATTGTGTTCGAAGGGGAACCGGAAGAGGTTCAAACCCGTAGTAACATCATTTGTTGTCTGGCCAATCTACGCGACCCTAAAAATCATATGCTGTTGCTTAAAGCATTCAGAAGAATACATGAAGCGCATCCCGATTGGAAACTGCAGCTTATCGGAAAGGATTTTAATGATAACTATTCCGAAGGCTTAAAAAATTTTATTAAAGAACACAGGCTCTCTGCAGCTGTGACCATCGAAGGAAGTATTTCGGCGGTACAACCCCAATTACAACAGGCAACTATTGGAGTATTGTCTTCGTCCAGTGAAGGATTGCCTATGTCATTATTAGAGTACGGCATGGCAGGATTATATCCAATTGCTACCAACGTGGGGTATTGCCGGGAAGTTATTAGTACATTTGGAGCTGTAGTGGAAAGCAATAATGAAGAAGCATTGACCACTGCACTGAGAATAGCCATTGAGGACAGGACATGGCGGATTCAGCAAGCCGGCTTATATACTGCCCATATTAAAAAACATTATTCGCTGGAAGGAGTTTTGCCCGAACTTTTGAAAATTTACAAGAATTGAAGAGAATCACGGCCATAAAAAAAGTAACCTACTTACAATTGATCCTTATTCATATTGTGATGGGGTTGGTGGTATTTGTCGCTGTTGGAACGGCAAAATTTATTTTGCTGGGCATTATCGTCTATTTTATTTTCAGAATATTTAATGCCGGAAACAGAAACGATGAGGTATTATTGGCTGCTGCCTATGTAACAGGCTTTGAGGTGTTTTCACGTATGACCGGTGGCGTGGGGATATCTTACGAATTCGCCAAATATGCAGTAATAGGTTTTCTGGTATTGGGGATGTTTTTTAAGGGTTTTAAGCGAACCTCGTGGCCTTATGCCTTTTTTGTTATTTTTCTCGTTCCCGGTATACTTTTCTCCGCAATCAATTTAAATTACGAATCCAATTTTATTAATGCGATCAGTTTTAATTTAAGCGGACCCTTATGTCTGGCTATATCGGCCATGTATTGTTACAACCGGCGCATGTCTCCGGAACGACTGCAACATATACTGCTGGCGGCCTTGTTGCCTATCATTGCCATGACTGCCTTTTTATATTTCTATACACCGAACATCAGAGATGTACTTTCCGGAACTCAGTCTAACTTCGAGGCTTCGGGGGGTTATGGACCCAATCAAGTGGCTACCATCCTCGGCCTTGGAATGTTCATACTATTCTCACGATTGTTTATTATAAAAAGTCGGCTGGTAAATATAATTGATCTTACACTGCTCGCATTAGTTAGTTACCGCGCTATTGTAACTTTTTCAAGAGGAGGAGTAATTACAGCGGCTATTTGCGGGATAGTGTTTTTTATAGTGTTCTTTTACAGTGCCGATCTAAAACATAAAGCCACACTGGTTCCAAAAGTAATAGCGATAGGCAGCGTTGTTCTGGTAACCTGGTTGTTTACTTCATTTTCAACCCTGGGGTTGATCGATAAAAGGTATTCCAATCAGGATGCCGCGGGACGGGTAAAAGAGGATATTACAACAGGAAGGGCCGAACTTATTGACAGTGAGTTGGAGGCGTTCTATGAACGACCTTTTACCGGAATTGGAGTAGGAAAGATCAAGGAATATCGGTTAGAACAAACAGGACGGCTTTCGGCCACCCATAATGAAGTAAGCCGCATACTTTCGGAACATGGCATCTTCGGGTTACTATCCTTAGTCGTATTGGTGCTTACCCCTATCGTTTTTAGGATGAGGAACAGATCGAACGTATATTTATTTTCATTCTTTATATTTTGGCTACTAACGATCAATCACTCGTCCATGCGGATTGCTGCACCCGCATTTATCTATGGTCTGGCATTAATTTCAATTGTATATGCAAAGAAAAAGCCTGCTCTACATAGGGAATAAGTTGTCAAAAAAGGGGGTTACGGTCACTTCTATTGAGACACTTGGGGCTTTTCTTGAAAAGGAGGGGTATCAGGTTTATACTGCTTCCTCAAAAAAGAATAAAATCCTGCGGTTATTTGATATGTTGTATGCGGTGTTGCGGTACGGAACGAAGTCTTCGGCAGTATTAATTGATACCTACAGCACTCAGAATTTTTACTTTGCCGTGGCAGTTGGTAATCTGTGTCGTTTACTGCGAATTCCCTATATTCCTATTTTAAGAGGCGGTGATCTCCCTAACCGATTGGTTAAGAGTAAAATTCATAGTATGAAACTGTTTGGGGGCGCTAAAACCAATGTCGCCCCTTCGGCTTATTTATTGAATGCATTCACAAAGCAGGGATTCTCTAATGTTACCTATATTCCAAATACAATTGCAATCGAAAATTATCCTTTTTTTCTTCGCAAGGAATGTCGTCCGCGATTATTATGGGTGCGGTCGTTTGCCGAAATTTATAACCCAGACTTGGCTCTTACTGTACTGGAATCGCTAATTTCTGAAGGGATTCATGCCGAATTGTGTATGGTTGGACCCGAAAAAGACGGTTCATTGGCCCGATGCAAAACGATTTCTGAAGCAAAAAAATTACCTGTTCGCTTTACCGGAAAGCTATCAAAAGAAGACTGGATACGCCTTTCTAGAGAATACGATGTGTTCATCAATACTACCAATTTCGACAATACCCCGGTAAGTGTGATAGAAGCAATGGCGCTGGGATTACCTGTGATCTCCACCAAAGTAGGTGGAGTTCCGTATTTAATCGAAGATGGGGAAGAGGGAATTTTGGTAGCCCCAAATGACTCTTCAGAGTTTATAATCGCGATTAAGAAGATCGTAAATGATCCACCCTTGGCTCAAACAATTTCAGTAAACGCTCGTAAGAAAGTTGAAGAATTTGATTGGGAGAAAGTGAAACTAAAATGGTTTCAACTGTTAGACGCTTAAATAATTACTACTTTTATAGCGCTAAACTTAACCAATGTCTCAGAAGTCGAATATTCATTTTGATATTTCCGAACGGAAAGTCCTGTTGCGGCTTTTTGATATCGCAAGTGTATTGGCGCTGCTGTATTTAGTTGGGATCGTTTTTAATTTCGACTACTTCAAGATCAATAAAGATCACTGGGTGTGGTCTATCGTACTCGGGATTTACCTCACCATATTCGCTACCATTTTTGAATTGTACAACCTGCAAAAAGCCAGCAAGTTTGAAGTGGTGGTGCAGAATATTATTCTTACTTCCTCAGTCACGGTATTATTTTATCTCTTAACACCATTTTTTACTCCCGAACTTCCCGCCAACCGTTTACAGATCATCTATTTTTATATTTCTGTTAACCTGGCGCTATTTGTATGGCGCTATGCATATATTGTTTTAATTTCTGCTCCGCGCTTTTTTAAAAAAGTGATGCTGGTTGCAAATGCCGACGATGTGGATATCATTATTTCCTCCTTGCAGAAATCGGATCCCAATTATAAGGTAGTTGGTTTTATCAATACCGGATCTTCCGCGTATGTGGGTTACGATCAAAAGGAACTTCAAGAATTCAGCCTTGATAATGTGGCTAATACTGTTTCTGAACGATCTATTTCTGAAATTGTGGTTGCTACGCCACACAGTGACGGTATGACGGTTTCTCTCTATAATCAGTTGATATCATTATTGGAAAATGGGGTGGCCATAAGAGAATATACTCAGGTGTATGAAGAGATCACACGCAGGGTTCCGGTTCAGCATGTTGATAAGGATTTTTACCGGTATTTCCCTTTTAGCCGGTCTAATCAGAATAAATTATATCTATTCTTCCACAGGATATTGGATCTCCTGTTCTCAGCTCTGGGATTGCTCTTCGGAATGATCATCTTCCCCATCATATTGATAGGTAATATTTTTGCCAATCGGGGTCCTTTGTTCTATACTCAGATTCGGGTGGGAAAGAACGGAAAACATTTCAGAATATATAAACTGAGAAGTATGGTGACCGACGCCGAAAAGGACGGAGCACAATATGCCGAAAAGAGGGATACCCGCGTCACAAAATTCGGCAGGTTTTTAAGACGTTCGCGTTTTGATGAGATCCCACAATTTATCAATGTGATAAAGGGCGATATGAGTGTGATTGGTCCACGTCCCGAACGACCGGTATTTGTGAAAGAACTTTCAGAAAAGATCCCTTTTTATGAAGTACGACATCTGGTGAAACCCGGGGTAACAGGATGGGCACAGGTGAATGCCAATTACGGTACCTCTCATGAGGATACGCTGGAAAAACTACAATACGACCTTTACTATATTAAACGAAGAAGTCTTTTTCTCGATATCAGTATTGTGATAAAAACACTGAGTACCATAATTTTCTTTAGGGGACAGTAGGAGTCGGGAGTCGGGAGTCTGGAGTCAGGTGTTGGGAGTCTGGAGTCAGGAGTACGGTGCGAGAATTAGTGCTTACTTTTTCACTAACCACTAACCACTAACCACTAACCACTAACCACTAATCCTAATCACTACTCGTTAATCCCTGCCACCTGCGCCTGCTGTTTCTTTAGAAATGAGAAAACATAGGTATAGCGAATAAAAAGCGCAACAAGCAAAGGAATAAGACCTATGGCATATACCTGCACTCCGCTTACCCAGTGTGTGATCAATACTATTAGCATTAGAGGCAATAAAAAAACATAGCGGCCTAACCATTTCTTAGGTTCGCGTTTACTGATAAGGGTAAAAAAGAACAGGCTAAGCGGAAAGGCCCATAACAGATTATAATTGTTCGCGGTAGAGGTGTGGTCGGTAGCAAACCACAACAAACATAGAAAGACGCCTATTAAACCGGTAATAAAGAAAATTGTGCCATCCAGATAACGGCTTCTGGTTTTTTGCTTATAATCTCGGTATGTGATGTACATAATAATGAGACCGAGTATTCCAAAAACGAACAACGGACTCATAAAAAACCCCGAACTGTCCCGTTCTCCCTGCACGCGATGGATGGTCTGTAAATTCTTAACAAGCGGCTGACTTTCTCCCAAATGAGTGATGGTAGCCGTTGCAGCTGCTTTTTGAACATATTCGGGAAGAAACTGATATTCCCACGGTGTGGCTTCTCTATCGACCACCGCACCAATGGCAACATCCATTCCCAGACTTCCCCAGCTGTTGGCCTGTACATTCTTTTGGATCAATTCCCTAAAGGTATACTCCTTATCGATAAACTTACTATTGTATTTAATCTTATCCCTCAAAACTTCTACCAAAACATCACGGATCTTGGTCGCACAATTGTCATAGAAAAAATCGTAGAGATAATATTGATTTTCAGGCAGCGCATTATTCTGCAAATATGTAAAGATCGCTACTTTCTCGGCATAGGTCAACTCGAGTTCTGCTTCCTCAACCCAGCGATCCTGCGCAATATAGTTTTGAATAAAGGGGCGGTATGGACTTACAGCCAGCCTGTAGTTCAATTTTCCCTGAGCGAATTTGGTATAAAAGTTTGGGGTGTCGAAGTCATAAACACCATAATTGAAGACTATATCTGTGCCTTTGGCAAAATCTTTTACTCTGAAGGCACTATGTCCGAATTTATCGTACAGATTGTCTCCGGGACCGATGGTAAGGATGCTTATTTCAGATTCTTCTGAAAGGGTAAAAATTTGTGGGAATGCCGAAAAGTTCAGGAAGAATACCAGAAGAACTACTAACTTTTTTATCATAGAAAAAGGGTTCAGAATTCAGGGACTAAAAATAAGTATTTACCTGAAAATACTCCAATCCAAAGTAACGGAAAAAACATTAGAATACAAGGCGGCACTTTGATCGCCAATATCGGTAAGTGCATAGTCAACCTGAATGCCTTTGTACTTAAAGCCAACACCTATATTGGGTTGAAATCCAACCGACTCACTTCCATCCAATTGCTTAATATTTTGAAAATTTCCCAGTCCGGCGCGAACAAAGATCATATCGATATAGCCAAACTGTAGCCCCAGTGCTGGGTCAATACTGGTAAATGACGTAGAAATTATATCGTTGGTCTCTGCAAATCTGAAGTTGAGATCAACTTCGGCAAGTAACTCAAAATCGTAATGAAAGACAAAATTCCGGGCTGCCCCAATCTGCAATTTAGGGATGGTGATCTCGGTTGTTTCAGGCAATTCCTGATTCTGTCCTTCCACAGCTCCCGAAATAGTAGCGAATTGCTCTTCATCAATAGACCAGGCATTAAAAGTCGTGGTAATATCTCTGGCCATTATTCCAAATTTCCATTCTCCGGTTTCAAACTGAATGGCGGCGTCGAGACCAAACCCCCAGGACGATGCAAAATCACCAATAACTCGTCGAATTACCTTGGCGTTCATCCCAAAGTTAAGGCCGTCGAGCGGTAACTTCCGGGCATATGAAAAGGTGATCCCGTAATCGGCCGTAGAAAATAAACTAATACGGTTGTAATCGATATTCCCCTGTTCGTCGATAAGTTGGGTGGTATTCAAGATGTCGTCCACTCCAAAGCGAATTACCGAGAGTCCGACTGCGCTTCTGTCGTCCAGCGGCATGGCAAAGCCGGCATAATCGTAATTGGCAATATTGGCAAAATAGGAGGCGTGCATTAAAGAAAGTTGTTTATCCTCCAGATTTACGAGTCCCGCCGGATTCCAGTAACCGGAATTAACATCATTGGTAGAAGCGACAACAGCATTAGCCATCCCAAAAGCAGCGGCATCCACACCTATGTTCATAAATTCGTTGGAATATTTACGAACAGTTTGTGCAGATACTGATATTGAAACGATAAGTAAAACGAAAAAAACGTTCTTCTTCAAGCTAATAATTTTCAGCAAATATCTCACTATTTTACAGAATACTAAACTATAATTTTAAGCACATATTGTGTATATATGGCTTTAGACGCAAATAGTTTGCTATTTTTACACTGCTGATCAATTAATATGATAAAACAGATACCTAACATCATCACTTCCCTTAATTTATTGTGTGGATGTGTTGCTATTCTCTTTGCCGTTTCGGGCGATCTTGTTACGGCTGCTTTTTTTGTTTTCTTCGGAATATTCTTCGATTTTTTTGATGGTCTGGCCGCCAGATTACTGAAGGCACAGAGCGAAATCGGATTGCAATTCGATTCACTGGCCGATGTGATCACCAGCGGACTTGCACCGGCTGTCGTTATGGTGCAATTGTTTTCGGAAGCGACGCTGGGTTTACCATTTACATTTTCTATAGAAGAATCTGAAACTATGTTATGGAGTGCCGGACAGTTTAGTTATTGGCCTTTGGTAGGTCTTCTTATCGCAGTAGCTTCCGCTTATCGTTTGGCAAAGTTTAATGTTGATACGCGTCAGACGACTAGCTTTATAGGGTTACCCACTCCCGCCAATGCCATGCTTATCCTGAGCATCCCGTTAATACTGCATTTTCAGTATAGCCTTGAAGCAGAAAGTGTTCTCCTAAACAAATGGTTTTTACTTGGTCTAACGATTCTGAGTTGTTTTTTACTGAATTCAGAGATCAAATTGTTCGGCTTAAAATTTAAGAGTTGGGATTTTAAAAGCAACGTAAAACGGTATGTGTTTTTAGCACTGTGTATAATTGCTATTCTTCTACTTCAGTATATAGCTATTCCGGTGATAATTTTACTGTATATCGTATTGTCACTACTTTGGAAAGAAAGAACACCTGAAAGAATTACGTAAATAGTTTCTTTTTGCGCAATTCGAAATTCTGACCCAGATACACTTTGCGAACCATTTCGTCGTCGGCAAGTTCTTCCGGAATTCCGTGTTTTAAGATACTTCCTTCGAACATCAAATAGGTACGGTCTGTAATAGCCAGCGTTTCCTGTACGTTGTGGTCTGTAATGAGAATACCGATGTTCTTTTCCTTTAATTGCGCCACGATGCGCTGAATGTCCTCCACGGCCACCGGATCTACTCCGGCAAAGGGTTCGTCCAGAAGAATAAAGTGTGGGTCGGTTGCCAGGGCACGTGCGATCTCGGTACGTCTTCGCTCTCCACCACTTAAAAGATCTCCACGGTTTTTACGGATATGACCGAGCCCAAACTCTTCTATAAGCGATTCCATTTTACTGTTTTGCTCCTTTTTAGACAGCTTAGTAAGCTGAAGCACGCTTAAGATATTATCTTCTACACTCAGTTTTCGAAACACCGAAGCTTCCTGTGCCAGATACCCTATGCCGTGCTGCGCTCTTTTATACATCGGGTATTTGGTAATGTTGGTGCCTTCAAGGAAAATTTGTCCGCCGTTAGGTTTAATTAATCCTACGATCATATAAAACGAGGTGGTTTTACCTGCTCCGTTAGGACCTAAAAGTCCGACGATCTCACCCTGGTTCACTTCAACGGTGATGCCTTTTACGACCTTACGGCCTTTATAGGATTTTATAAGATTTTCGGCTTTTAGCTTCATATGGTATTTTCGTTGAGTGCTCGCAATATCCTTGCCAATCGGGACTATAAAAGTACTATTTAATTTTTGGTTTCCTCCAGTGCTTCCCAATATTCAAAGGCTCTTCGCAGGTGTGGGATGACGATCGTTCCACCAATAAGTAAAGAAACACTCATCGCTTCTACCACTTCTTCTTTAGAAATGTTGAGTTTGTAGCATTCTTCCAGATGGTATCGCACGCAATCGTCGCATCGCAGTACCAAAGAATTTCCTAAACCCAGCAGTTCTTTGGTTTTCTTCGGAAGCACCCCTTCACTAAAGGCGTTAGTATCAAGATTGAAGATCCTTTTTATGATCTTATTATTATCTGCCAACAGCTTTTCGTTCATTTTAGACCGATAAGCGTTAAATTCTTCAATTGGATTGTTTGCCATGAGTTCTAGCGCGCTTGTTTTGTTTTCTGACTACTGCTTTCGATATAAATATACTCACTTCGTATAGAATGATCACCGGGATTGCTACGATCACCTGACTCGCGATATCGGGAGGCGTAATGATAGCCGAAATTATTAGAACGATCACCAAAGCGAATTTTCGGTATTTGCGAAGTATCTGCGGCGTGACCACTCCAATCTTGGTAAGGAAATAAATAACGATTGGCAATTCGAAGATGAGTCCGGAGGATAACGCACAGGCTCTAACCAAGCCTATATAGCTGCTAAGATCAAAATCGTTAAACACCTGGTCGCTCACCTGGTAGCTGCCAAGAAAGTTCATTGAAAGCGGGGTAACCACATAATAACCGAACAATACCCCTGTGAAAAATAAAAGTGACGCGACGATTATGAATCCGCGTGCACCGGAACGTTCATTTCTATGTAATCCCGGACTCACAAACTTCCAGAACTCGTAGAGAACGTATGGAAAGGCCACTATAAATCCGGCGGTAATCGAAGTCCAGATATGTGCCGAAAACTGTCCGGCCATGGTTCGGCTTTGTACCCTGAACGGTAATTCGGTAAAGCAAAAACTATCGAAACCCAAATAGCGAGCCGATTTACACAAGAGTTTGTAGGTTGGGAAATCGGCTTTTTTTGGACCGAATATCAATACGTCAAAAATAAAGTCCTTTGCCAGGAACGCGATGCCCCCTAAAACTACAACGGCAATTGTAGAGCGAATTAAATGCCACCTTAGTTCTTCAAGGTGATCCAGAAAGGACATTTCTTTTTCGGGGGATTTCTTTTTTTTGGGCGACATTAAATAATACCTTCTTTGGTAAGGTTATGGATATGAACCACACCACAATATGCCCCATCCTCTTCCGCGAGGATCTGAGTGATACCGTGCTTATCCATTAATTCCATAGCCTCAATTGCCATTGCATCGTTATTGATCTTTTTCGGGTTCTTCGACATGATATCTTTGGCAGTAAGGCCGGCAATATTATCCACTTTGGTTAACATTCTACGAAGGTCCCCGTCTGTGATGATCCCAACTACCTGATTGTCTTCAACAACAGCAGTAACTCCAAGCATTTTTTCAGAAATTTCCACGATTACCTTTTTTACATCGGTATTGGGGTGAACCATGGGTTTTTCATTTAAGGAGGTAAGATCACTTACACGAAGGTATAATTTTTTCCCCAATGAACCACCCGGATGGAATTTTGCAAAATCCCGGGATGAGAATCCGCGTAGATCAAGCAAACACATGGCCAGGGCATCACCAATAACCAATTGTGCCGTGGTACTGGTCGTTGGGGCGAGATTATTAGGACAGGCTTCCTTTTCCACATAGGCATGAAGGACAAAATCGGCTTGTTGTCCTAAAAATGATTCTTTATTGGAAGTAATGGCGACAAGTTTATTTCCAATGGCTTTTATAAGGGGAACCAGTACTTTAATTTCGGGAGTATTGCCACTTTTTGAGATACAGATCACGATATCCCTTTGCTGAATTGTTCCCAGATCACCATGAATGGCATCGGCAGCATGCATGAAAATTGCCGGAGTCCCTGTTGAATTTAAGGTAGCTACTATTTTTGTGGCGATATTAGCGCTTTTTCCAATTCCGGTAACGATCACCCGGCCTTCAGAATTATAAATATAATTCACAGCATCGGCGAATTCTTCAGTAACCAGTTCAGACAAATAGAGAATGGCTTTACTTTCAGTTTCGATCGTTTGCTTAGCAACAGAAATTATACGGGATTGTTGATTCAAAATTTTACGCTTTTATTAGTTTGTAACTGATTCAGAAATTACTATATTTAGATAACGAACACGGCACTGATCAATATTTTTCGTTCGTTGTATCTATGTAGTAGATACAGTTTTACCATAAAGGTTGCGAAATTACAATTGTTCCCCTGTTTAACCAATTATAATTGACAAAACCTGATCAACATAAACTTAAATTTTAAAGCAGCGTGACGGAGATCGATATATACGCAGCACTCAAGAAATTTTTTGGATTTACCAAATTTAAAGGACTTCAGTTAGAAGTAATAAAAAGTGTTCTTGCCAATGAGAATACTTTTGTTATCATGCCTACCGGCGGTGGGAAGTCCCTTTGCTATCAATTACCGGCTTTGATCAACGATGGTACCGCCATTGTCGTTTCTCCTTTGATCGCCCTTATGAAAAATCAGGTGGACGCTTTACGCGCTCTTTCTTCGGATGACGGTATTGCCCATGTGCTTAATTCTTCTCTAAATAAGACCGAAGTGAAACAGGTAAAAAGTGATATCACCAACGGAATTACCAAACTTTTATACGTTGCACCCGAATCGCTTACCAAGGAAGAAAATGTAGAATTCCTGAAATCGGTACAAATTTCATTTGTAGCGATAGATGAAGCGCATTGTATAAGTGAGTGGGGGCATGATTTTCGTCCGGAATATCGAAACCTAAAATCGATCATTAAAAGGATTGGTGATGATATTCCAATTATAGGCCTTACGGCAACTGCCACGCCTAAGGTTCAGGAAGATATTTTAAAGAATCTCGGAATTCAGGATGCAAACACTTTTAAGGCTTCCTTTAACCGGCCTAATCTGTACTATGAGATTCGACCCAAGACCAAGAACGTTGATAGTGATATCATTCGCTTTGTGAAGCAGCATGAAGGTAAAAGCGGAATTATCTACTGCTTGAGTCGCAAGCGGGTTGAAGAACTGGCGCAAACGCTTCAGGTAAACGGAATTAAAGCCGTTCCCTATCACGCAGGTCTCGATGCCAAGACCCGGGTAAAACATCAGGATATGTTTTTGATGGAAGATGCCGACGTCGTGGTGGCTACGATTGCCTTCGGAATGGGAATTGACAAGCCCGATGTGAGGTTTGTGATCCATAATGATATTCCGAAGAGTATAGAAAGTTACTATCAGGAAACCGGCAGGGCGGGCAGAGATGGTGGTGAAGGACATTGTTTGGCATTCTATGGCTATAAGGACATCGAAAAGCTTGAAAAATTCATGAGCGGAAAACCTGTGGCCGAGCAGGAAATTGGACATGCCTTATTACAAGAGGTGGTTGCTTTTGCCGAAACCTCAATTTCGAGAAGAAAATTCATTCTTCATTATTTTGGTGAAGAATTTGACAATGAAACAGGTGAAGGCGGGGACATGGATGATAATATGCGTTATCCGAAGAAGCAACATGAAGCCAAAGAAGATGCCGAAACCCTTTTAAATGTGATTAAAAAGACCAATGAGCAGTACAAATCGAAAGAAGTTGTTCATGTGCTGGTTGGGAAAGTGAATGCCATGATTAAATCGCATCGAACCGATACCCAGGAATTTTTTGGTGCCGGTGCCGATAAAGAGAGCAGTTATTGGATGGCATTACTAAGACAATTGTTGGTGGCAGGTTTTATAAAAAAGGATATTGAAAGCTATGGGGTGGTAAAGCTTACCAAACGTGGTAGAGACTTTATGAAAACTCCGCATTCGTTTATGATGACCGAAGACCATCAATACAACGACGAGGTTGACGATACTATCGTAGTAGCTCAAAAGGGAGGAGCAACTGCCGATGAAAACCTCTTTAAGTTATTAAAGGCCGAACGAAAAAAGGTTGCAGACAAAATGGACCTCCCTCCGTTTGTGATCTTTCAGGATCCATCCTTAGAGGATATGGCCTTAAAATATCCCATTTCCATTGAAGAACTTTCTAATGTTCACGGTGTAGGCGAGGGCAAGGCAAAAAAATATGGAGCTCCGTTCGTAAAATTAATAAATGATTACGTTGAAGAGAATGATATTATCCGTCCCGATGATTTTGTGGTGAAATCTACCGGTACCAACAGTGCACTAAAACTTTATATCATTCAGAGTGTGGATCGCAAATTACCCCTTACCGACATTGCCGATGCGAAAGGTCTGGACATGAGTGATTTTATAAAGGAAATGGAAGCTATAGTCTACAGCGGTACAAAATTAAACATTGACTACTGGATCGAAGATATACTGGATGAGGATCAGCAGGAAGAGATCCACGAATATTTTTTGGAAGCGCAAACCGACCGGATAGAAGATGCAATGGACGAGTTCGACGGAGAGTACGATCTTGAAGAGTTGCGATTGTATCGTATTAAGTTTATTAGCGAAGTGGCCAACTAAGCATTGTCACTCTACTACACTAAAATCTAGACATTCTTCTTCTTTTTTAGCAGGAAACTGTACCTTTGCCGCTTATTTAAAAAAATACAGGTATGCAAGAAGGAATTTATGCAAAATTCACAACAGAAAAGGGTGAGATACTCATAAAGCTAACGCACGATAAAACTCCGGGAACAGTGGGGAATTTTGTGGCACTGGCTGAAGGTGATCTTGAAAATGAAGCCAAACCCCAAGGCACACCCTACTACAACGGATTGTCATTTCACCGAGTAATTCCGGATTTTATGGTACAGGGCGGAGACCCGGCAGGAACCGGAGCAGGGGGTCCGGGATATAAGTTTGATGACGAATTTCATGCCGAATTAAGACACGACAGACCGGGAGTACTCTCCATGGCAAATGCAGGTCCGGGAACCAATGGAAGCCAGTTTTTTATCACTCATGTACCAACGCCATGGCTTGATAACAATCATACGGTATTTGGTCACGTCATTGAAGGTCAGGATGTGGTAGACAGTATTGCACAGGGAGATACCATGCAAACTGTTGAAATAATTAGAGAAGGTAAAGAAGCCGAATCTTGGAACGCTGTAGAAAACTTCAGACAATTTAATGGAGCCAAAGCAGAGCGTGAAGCAGCGGCTAAAAAAGCAAATGAAGATTTACTCACGTCTATTTCGGAAGGTTTTGAAGAAACTGAAAGCGGATTGAGGTATCAGATCATTCAAAAAGGCGATGGGGTGAGCCCGGAAGCCGGACAGACTGTTGGAGTACATTATAAAGGAATGTTTCCCGATGGTGCCGAATTCGATAACTCTTATAAAAGAGGAGAGCCCATTAAATTTCCGGTTGGAATGGGGAACGTAATTGCCGGTTGGGATGAAGGTATACAATTGCTAAAAGTAGGTGACAAGGCCCGTTTTGTAATTCCGTCGCATTTGGCTTATGGAGAACGAGGTGCAGGAGGGGTAATTCCTCCAAATGCTACTTTAGTTTTTGATGTGGAATTGATGGAGGTAAAATAATCTTCCTTATCCCCTAGAAAAACGTTTAGAATTATAAAAATAAACGCTCCGAATCATCGGGGCGTTTTGTATTTTTAGAACATGGATATAGAAAAGCTGAAATACCCTATTGGCAAATTCGATTGCCCTTCAAATATTACCCATGAAAAGCTGGAAGCCTGGATCTCGATACTTGAACATTTTCCGAATCGATTGTCTAATCTGGTGGTTTCTCTTTCCGAAGAACAATTAAATACACCCTACAGGGATGGTGGATGGACTGTAAAGCAGGTTATTCATCATATCTATGACAGTCATCATCACAGTTATATTCGCTTTAAATGGGCATTGACAGAAGCCACGCCTTTAATAAAAGCTTATAACGAAAAAGAATGGGCAATGCTCTTCGATTATAAAATGGCACCTATTGAGCTCTCTTTAAAAGCTTTGGAAGCCTTACATGCAAAATTGGTTTTTTTACTGAAGGGACTTTCCTATGTTGAATTTCAGAAAGAATACGTACATCCGGAAAAAACTAATAATGTTACATTAGGGGAAACGGTTGGGATCTACGCCTGGCACAGCAATCATCACTATGCGCACATTGAAAATTTACTGAAACGCAAAGGATGGGTTTAACAGGAATTAGGAATTAGTGCAGAATTAGTTATAAGACCTGAAATTCTATAGCCTGAAGGATAAAACTCAAGTTTGTCCTGAATCTCGAATCTTGTACCCTCAATCCATATTTAAAGCTCCTATTCCCTCCACTTAATATTACACCCTATACTGGGCTTTTGATCTTTACGCTGAGGACTGTTGTTTAATACATTATCCAAGGCCTCTCGAAGATCACGACCATTAACAGGTATCTTATTTCCCGGACGGGAATTGTCTAATTGTCCGCGGTAGATGAGTTTGAGATCATGATCGAAAAGATAGAAATCGGGAGTACAAGCCGCATCATAGGCTTTGGCAACTTCCTGACTCTCATCGAACAGATAAGGAAACGAATAGTTGTGCTTTCTTGCGGTTTTCCACATTTCCTGCGGTCCGTCCTGTGGGTACTTTTCAATATCATTACTGCTTATGGCTACAAAGCCGAAGCCGGTTACCCTATAGTCGTTTGCAATTCGGACGATTTCTTCATTTACGTGCTTTACAAACGGACAATGGTTGCATAAGAACATGACAACGGTCCCTTTTTCTCCTCGAACGGCCTGCAAAGAAACCGGTTTTGAGGTAATGGTATCAATAAGTTGAAAATTAGGAGCAACGGTACCTAAAGGGAGCATATTTGAAGGGGTAAGTGCCATAAAATCTTTTAGTCTATTAGTTGTACATTCATCTCTAAAGTTACAACTATTAAAGATTTTATAAAGATTTGTGAAACTCTATTATCTCCTGTAACTTTATAAGAAATAGAAAAACTATGGAAAATTCATATGAATCGTTGTCGGTAGCAATAAATGCTCTGGTTGCTGAAGGATATACAGCAGATTTTAATCTGGCTGAAGAGGGATTGGCTTCACGTTCTTTAAAGAGCAAATGGCAGGCCGGGGATTGTGATGTGATTAAATATTATCGCTTTGAAGGAATGTCTAATCCGGATGATAATTCAATTTTGTACGTCATAGAAACTAAGGATGGTACCAAAGGCTTATTAGTTGATAATTACAGTGCCGACAATGGAAATGTCGCCCCGGAAATGCTTGAAAAACTTAAAATCCGTCATGAAGGATCTTCTTAGCTGGTCCGATTTCGAAAAGGTAGAAATGCGGGTAGGGACTATCATTGAAGTTATGGATTTCCCCGAAGCCTACAACCCCTCCTACAAGCTGCGAATCGATTTTGGTAAGGATCTGGGTGTAAAAAAGACATCAGCTCAGATAACCGTGCGATACGCTAAAGAAGAATTGTTAGGAAAACAGATCGTTGCCGTGGTTAATTTTCCTGTAAAACAAATAGGTCCTTTTATGAGTGAATGTCTGGTACTGGGAGCCGTGAACGGAAAGGAAGTTACCTTACTCGAGCCGGGGAAAGATGTGGACAACGGACTAAGAATTTCCTGAGGGATTAGTTTAGAAGAAAAGATCGAGATAGGCCGCACTTTTCGCATTATCAGGTTCAAATTTTGCCGCCTTTTCAAAATTCTTTCGTGCTTCTTCCTTTGATCCAAGTTTTAAGTGCACTACGCCCAATTGATTGTAAAGGGACGCACTTTCCGGATACCATTGCAGCGCTTTTTCAATTATCGATCGTGCTTCAGCGTACATGTCCCAAGAAATAAGCGTATTGCTGATGGTCGAAAAGGCACCCACGGTGAAGGGCGAATCGGGCGTATTTCCTATGAAGTCAATGTACGAAATACCCGCTGCGATCCCTTCAGATTTAATTGTATCCAAAACAATTTTCCTTACATTTTCCTCCTCCAGATCCGCATATCTTTTCTTATAATCTGCTCGTCGAGTATGCAGGTCCAGTTCAATTTCAACTTCATCTGAAAGCTGAGTAAGTCCGTTTTCCATGATGCTGTCCCAAAAATCACCCCCGTGAACTTCGAAATCCTTACGCTTTAAAGTAAATCTTGCCGAATAGTCCACCTGCTCATTAAAGGCCCAATCCCTGCTCACAGCAGTTGGTTTATCGAATGGAATGGCTATTTCCTTAGTAATTCCGTTAAGTGAAAGGATACCGTTTAGGATAAATGAACCGTCAGGATTTTCCGTAGCCGACTTAGATTGAAATGTAATAAATGGATATTCTGCCTCATTAAACCAGGCAGTTTCGGTGATTAGATCTGCGTCGCGGGTTTCATTACCCGTATTGATCGAATTCACCCAAATAATCGCGTTCATTGTTGTGGCATCAATATTTTCGGGGTCATAAAAAACGATTCCGTTAAAACGATCGAAACGTCCACGTACCGGACTGAATCCGAAGTATTTTATCTTAAAACCTATATAAGAATGTTGATCATCCAACAGAAAGTCGGAGCCGATAAATAAGGTATTGTCGGGTGTTTTTTTTACTTCGGAAGGAGTAACTACTGCGTTTGAGTGAGGTTCTTTTGTATCGTTTTGACATCCCAAAACACAACTTATAAACAAAAACAGTATACTAAGTTTTGTAAATTGACCCATAATAAAGGGAAAGATACAAAATATAAATATCCAAAAAGTTGAATTACAGGATACTAAAGTTCATTTAGTCGAAGCGTATCCATCAATTTTCGATTAAAGAGCTCCACACCGCGTTGGTTTAGATGTACCGCGTCGTAAAAATGTAAAGAATCGTTGAGATTCATAAATTTATTAAAATCGTAATAAGGCCCCTTTTTCTTTATAAATTCTTCGTATTCTTCCATGTTGGTGAATGCATTGTACAATCCTTTTGTTACCGGTGCTTGTACTAAAATATAAGGAACCTTACTGTTCCTTAGCTTCGCAAGTATATCGTTAAATGCTTCAACCTGTTTTTCAGAAAATTCCACTTCTCTTTCATATCGATTGGTATGCTTGTAATAACTCATCTTCTTTTCTACATAACCGTTTTTCCGGTAGCGATCTTCACCCTTAAGCATCTTTTCTACCTTCTTTTCATTTCGTCCAAACCAATCTCTGTAAAACGCATAGATCATTGTGTGATAGGTTTTAAGATGATTGGTTTTTAACGCCATTTTTAATGTTTCCTTATCGTTGACATCATTGGCCATGAGATCCAACGAAGATTCAACGCCGTCTCTTCCAAAGATCGTAGGAGCAACCTCCATGATCACCAATTTTGGAGAAAGGCTGTCAAGATATCTGTTCACAAGCATTTTTGTTTGTATCGGACTTTGAGCACTACTCCCCAGATTAAACCCGAATATTTTTTCTTCCTGAAACATATATCGCACGTCGAACCCTCGATATGCCTGAGAAGACCCTAGGAATAATACCTTGGTGAGAGGCGCTTCTTTGGCTTCTTTCATCCGGCTGAATGTATGCCCATAACCGGGGCTTTTATAGATTAGATTAATTCTGTATTTGTCTGGTACGATTTCTCCCCAAAAAATGAGTAGAAACAAATAAGCGATAACACTTAATGGAATGAAAACAGCGATATTGACTAAAAACTTTTTCATATTAAAACTGAAAATAGATAAACGGAGTTTCTTCAGTTTGCATATACATTCCAATTAGAAATACCAAAAACATATAACTTCCCCACCGAACTAATCTGGGTTTCGATTTTAAACCATCTGTCGCAAATTTTCCTTCCCTTCCAAACCATTCGGCTGCTATAAAAAACGAAATGAGAACTAAGATGAGTACAAACTGGTGGAAATTTCGGATGTCCGGAAGGTCGAAAAGGCTTTCAGAAAAAATACCTGAAATGTAAGCAAAGGCGTGCCCTATATTTTCTGCTCTAAAGAACACCCAGGCGATCACAGTTATAAAAAAAGTGAGACCAATAGACACTACCGAACGCCAATCCGGCAAGTATCTGCCTTTTGCGACGATATCGAGATGATTTCTGTTTCGCTTTAACAGGAGTAGGGGTAAGAAGTAAACCGCATTTAAAGCACCCCAGACAATAAAGGTCCAATTGGCTCCGTGCCAAAAACCACTTACTATAAAAATGATAAAAATATTGCGAATCTGAAATCCGGTAGAACCCCGGCTTCCTCCAAGAGGAATATATAAATAATCCCTAAACCAAGTAGAAAGTGAAATATGCCAACGCCGCCAGAACTCGGCGATATCTCTGGAAAAATAGGGAAAGGCAAAGTTTTGCATTAGGTTAAAGCCGAATAATTTCGAGGTACCAATAGCGATATTACTGTAACCGGCAAAGTCTCCATAAATTTGAAAAGCAAATAATACACCTCCTAAAAAAAGCGTGCTCCCATTGTAGTGTTCTGAATTTTCAAAAATTATATTTACGAAATAGGCACAGTTATCGGCAATAACCATCTTCATAACTAAGCCCCATAAGATCTGTCGCATCCCGTCTGCTGCCAGATCGTAATTAAAAGTGCGTTTTTTGTAAAACTGTGGCAATAAATTTGTTGCTCTCTCTATGGGACCTGCCACCAATTGAGGAAAAAAGCTAACAAATGCTGCAAATGAGATAAAATCTTTGGTAGGTGTGAGTTTTCGCCTGTAAACATCTATGGTATAACTCAGAGTTTGAAAAGTGTAAAAACTTATACCTACAGGCAAAATGATATGGAGTAGATCGGCTTTAATAGGATTGCCAAAAAAACTATAGGCTACTGTAAAATTCTCTACAAAGAAATTGTAGTATTTAAAAAAGCCTAAAAATCCTAAATTAACACAAATTGAAATCCATAATAACAGCTTTCGCCTGCCGTTGCGTTCTTCTTTTCCCAGACTTAGTCCGACAAAGTAATCAACCAGCGTACTAAAAAGAATCAAAGACAAAAACCGCCAATCCCACCAGCCATAAAAGACATAACTCGCAATGACGATAAGTAAGTTCTGCAATTTTAGATTTCTTTGAAAAATAAACCAGTACAGTACAAAGACAATTGGCAGAAATATTGCGAAATCAATAGAATTGAATAGCATGGTGCAATTTTATGGATTTTAAGGCGAATGCTGAAATAAAAACCGCGATAAATTTCTTAGAGAATTTTTGATTTACCTGTAAAAGTCCACAAAAATTTGAAAGCAGTTTTTAACTAACACAGATGGTTTCTCAATTAAGTGGTATATTTGGGATATTCGCACAAAAAAACTAAAGCACTATGAAAAAATACTACCTATGCCTCTTCTTTTTGATACCTATACTTTCTGTAGCACAAATTACACTGAAAGGCTCACTTACTACAGGAAATTCAGGTACCGATGTATGGGAATATATAGATCCCAATAATGGAAATGTCTATGCTGTAATTGGCGGAAGTGGTATGTCCATTATCGATGTAACCGATCCTACCAATCCGGTTCAGGTTGAACATTTAACCTCGGTTCCCGGATTTGACGTAAAAGTGTGGGAAAATTATGTATACTGCGCGACAGGTGGAGGTGGTGATGCTTCTATCGTAGACATTAGTGATCCTACAAACGCTGTTGAAGTTGCAACCTTCCCATCGGCTCATAACTTTTTTATCGATGACAGGGGGTATTTATACACTTCATCTCCGGGAGTACGCATTTATGATTTGAATGCAGACCCAACCAACCCAAATTTATTAACTACTGTAGGGTCTGAAGGTCACGACGTAACGGTACGAGGTAATATGATGATCGATTGCCATGGTTTTTCGGGCACATTTCTTTACGATGTTACCGATCCGGCTAATCCTATTCTTCTGGGTTCCATTACCGATCCGGATATTACGTATCATCATCAGGGCGATTTTTCAACCGATGGCAATTATGTTTATATCTGTGATGAACTTGGAAATCATCCCCAGGCAGACATCACCGTATGGGACATTAGTGATATATCAAATCCGGTAAAAGTGGATGAGGTTGCAGATGGTACCGCAACTCCGCATAATTTATACGTGATCGATGATTTCGCCTATACGTCGTATTACACCGCTGGGTTAAAGATCTTCGATATAAGTGACCCTTCACAATTGGTCTTGTCCGATTCGTTTGATACGAATAGCGCTACGGGCGAAGGTTTTTCGGGAGCTTTTGGTGTGTATCCCTCTTCGGCGACGGGTAATATTTATATCAATGATAGCTCGGGGGTTTATATTTTCGGATTCGATCAATTATCGGTAGGAGATAATACGGCTATTGAATTTTCAATGTATCCGAACCCCGCAGATTCTGGGGTAAAAATAAACACGCCAAATACCGCTATTGAATCCGTTAGAGTGTATTCGATGTTTGGACAGGAAATACTGAATTTAAAAGATTTCTCATCAACTTCGGAAGTCGAGATCGACACTACTTCATTAAGCAGTGGTGTTTACTTTGTTCAGGTAAATGATTCTCCGGCTAAAAAACTGATCGTTCAATAACATTTATATTGATTTATATTAAAAAGGTCCTTCAGAATTCTTGAAGGACCTTTTTTTGATACTGCTATTTCATTTTAATCTAAACTATCGAATTCCACAAATTCGTATTCCGGAGAAGTTTCAAACAATTGTCGTAAGATAGCGGCATGACCGTTGCCCATGATTACGAGTATACGGTCTTCAGGGCTTTCAGTAATTCCCTGAATATTTCTAAAGATCCTAAGATTTCGATTATACCACCAAATAGACAAATTATCGGCTCCCTGATTGTTTTCAGATTTAAAATTTCCCAGTAAATACAATCCGTACCCATAATTATGGGACTCTCGTGAATTCATATGCTTAAAATAATCGAGTAGATTTACTCTAGAGGGAAGTTTATCTTCATAATCAAACCAGTTTTGCACATAGTCCCAATACCGATCTTCTCGCTTCCAGTCTATATTTCCCACTAATTTTTCCAGTGCGACGCTGTCCTGTACATACATATCCCTTTTTAAGGAATAGCTGTTAACGGCATATAGGGTGTCAAGATCAAGCTCCATAGCAATGCGCATTCCCAATTGAAACCTTTCGTCACGTTCTTCCCCAAACTCTCCTTCCCGATACTTTCGGTATTTTTCCATAGTTTCCCAGTTTGGATTGGCTTCTAACGCTATTTTGGTGGGATTAAACTTTTTGATGTAGGCTACAAGTTCGTCGATCTCACTTTTCTTCGGTTCTTTTAATACATCGATCTGATCCTCGGGGGTTGTTTTATGGGCGTCCAGCCCGGGATAGTTCATGTGGAAGGTTCCCACCACCAGAACTTTAGCTTTTTCTTCCGGAAAGAACGAGGAGGGAGCCTCAATTAATTGTTGCCTTTCTGCCGAAGTAGATTCGGTTGTTGAATTGTGTACTTCAGCTTTTTTTTCTGAACACCCTGTTAGAGTGAATACTATAAATGACAGGAAAAAGTATTTCATAATGCGTTTTATTGGTTTCTTTAAAGAGCATTAAAATACCGAAGTGTTACAGTTTGAATTAAAGTTTATAGCTTGCTCATTAAGATAAGCTGAAGGTCAACTGCTTACTTTTTATCTTTTTTCTGTGTGGTATGTACATTAAAACCCGGAGCTTCATAATCTTCAGGCAGATACTCTGAAGGGATCGTACTGGTATTTCCGTCACGGGCCGCACGATAGTGAGGCGACAGGATCTCAATACCTCTTTCATTACAAACATCCTGAATGTTCTGGTGTAAATTCGAATAGATCACGGCCTGCTTGTTGGCTTCTCTGATATAAGCGTTAATCTGATAGGCCACATAAAAGTCCTCCAGACTAGTTTGTAATACAAAGGGTTGTGGCTCCTTTAGCACTAATTCGGTGCGTAAGGCGGCATCAATTAGTGCCTGATACATATCCTTCCAGGGGACGTCGTACCCAATGGTAACCGTGGTATGAATGATCAATCCTTTTTCGGGTGCATCACTGCTATAGTTGATGGTATGGCTGTTCATCACCGTAGAGTTGGGAATTGAAATGATCTCGTTCTTGATGGTTCGAACCCTTGTCACTAAAGATGATTTTTCAATAACGTCGCCTGTAACTTCACCTATCTTAACGCGATCTCCAATCCTGAACAAACGCATATAGGTAAGTACGAGTCCGGCGATTAGATTTGAAAGTGAGCCGGCACTTCCGAAGGTAAATAAAAATCCAAGAAACACAGAAATTCCCTGAAAAATAGGAGAATCACTTCCCGGAAGGTAAGGGAAGATCACCACGATCATAAACGCAATGATCAATACTCTTACAATTTGATAGGTTGGGTTTGCCCAATCGGGATAAAACCCGTTTATCTGCAATTTTCCTTTGGCAATCTCATTTTTGAGAAAGCGAATGGCTTTCAAAACGTAGCGAAAAACGAAAATAATAACCAGTATAGTAAACAGATCGGGTAAATAATTCCAAAGCGCCAGAAGTATTTTCTTTACAGGATTCAGAATATACCCAAACAATGTATCTGCAAAGTTCTCTGTCCATGGGAAAAGTCCGAATAAAACAGGAAGGGCAATATAGATGGCTAACAATACGGTAAACCATTTAAGGATCTTATTGACGATGAGTAGGGCATTTACCTGACTTTTAGCATCGAACAGCGTATAGTTCTTAAACTGTATACCTTTTATTTTTTTGTTTTCCTGTTGTTGAATTCTAATGGCGGACCATCTGAAAAACCGAATAATATACTTAATTAAGAACCCGATGATAACGATCACCAATATTGCCAGACCAATACCTTTAAGAATGGTGAAGATGTTGGTTTCGGCACGATAGCGTTCTACGGCTTCCCCGATGGTGCTTTTATAGTCCTTGGCGAGCTCAAAAGGCGTCTTGTCATTCCATAGACCGTCACTATCGGAGACACTTAAAATGATCAACTCTTCGTACAGAATATCAAAAGTGGTTTCTGCTTCGACTATTTTAAGTGAATCCTTATTAAAGCCCAGATTTTGAGGTAGGTTTTTAATACGCCTTCCAATAGCATCTGCTCGTTCCTTGGGAGAAAAGCTTCCTAACTTATTATGAATTAAGAACAATGTATCTCCAAAAAAGCCCATAACCGGATGCCCTTTAGTGTTCTTTTTTAGCGCTTCTATCTGAAGCTTACGTTGTTCCAGAAGTCGTGCCTCCTGTAAATTTAATTGTTTTAATTCTTCCTGAAGAGCGACCCTTTTATTTTCATCGGTAGATTTTAATGCGTCTATCTGGTTCTGAAGTTCAACTTTTTTTAACGAATCACTTATTCGTTGCGCTTCAAGCAGTCGTAATTTATTAGTGTTATTTTGAATTATCAGAGAATCTGAAGGATTTTCAGCATTGATAATACTATCAGATTGGGCAGAAATCACCTGTACACAAAAGAGCAGTGCAATACATATTGTTAGGCGATTTAACTGTTTCATTCTTATAAATTTAAGGACAGCGAATGTAATCAATAAATGCTTTTAAAATTGATTTTAAGAAATATTTAATATAGAGTGTAATATATTGAAAATCAGAATATAATACAGCGATTAGTGGGTGAAATTGTCTAAACTTCACTATCCATAATATCGGTCACTACATAGTAGCGAGGATCGTCGATGGAGTCTTCAATTATTGTGGAGAACTCAGGATTCCATTTAAGGAGCAGGGTTTTACAATCCGGACTTAAATGTGTAAGCTTTATCTGTTTTCCACCGTCTATATATTTGTTGGCAATATTCCGTAAGGCTTCTACACCACTGTGATCACTAACTTTCGATTCTATAAAATCGATCTCGATCTTTTCCGGGTCTGTAGCAAAATCGAATTTCTTATTAAACGCTTGAGTAGATCCAAAGAACAAAGGTCCCCAGATCTCATATACCTTGGTGCCATCATCTTTAAGGTGCTTTCGAGCCCGGATCATAGTTGCATTTTTCCACGCAAAAACCAAGGCCGACATGATCACTCCAACGATCACTGCGATGGCAAGATCCTGCCAAACCGTAATAGCAGATACCGAGATTAATACGATCGCATCCGGCAGCGGTATTTTATTTAAAATTCTGAAACTACTCCATGCAAAAGTACCAATTACGACCATAAACATTACACCCACTAATGCCGCAATGGGGATCTGTTCAATAAGTGGTGCCCCAAATAGTATAAAACAGAGTAGCGCAATAGCTGCTACAGCACCGGAAAGTCGTCCTCGACCACCCGAGTTTACGTTAATGATCGATTGTCCTATCATTGCACAGCCGCCCATTCCACCAAAGAATCCATTTAAGATATTGGCACCTCCCTGCGCCACACATTCGCGGTTTCCACTTCCGCGGGTTTCGGTCATTTCATCAATTAAATTCAAAGTCATAAGGGATTCTATTAATCCCACGGCGGCAAGTAAAAATGCGGTGGACAGTATGAGGTCCCAATGTCCATTGAGGGTGTAAAAGAGTCCGAAGATCTGATCCTGAAAAGTAGGTAAGGTACCTTGTAATCCTTCACCACCGCCATCACGTATAAATGATCCTACCGTACTTACATCAATTCCTCCAAAGATCGTAATACAAGCAACAACAATGATCGCGACCAGGGCTGCAGGTATTTTTTTTGTCAGCTTCGGTAGACCAAACATTATAGCCATGGTCAAAAATACCAACCCCAACATGAACCAAAGCTCGCTACCTTGCATAAATTGCTGGGTTCCGTTCACATTTTCTTTAAAGAGACCCAATTGTGATAGAAAGATCACAATGGCGAGTCCGTTTACAAACCCCATCATAACGGGATGGGGGATAAGTCTTACAAATTTTCCTAACCGAAGTACTCCGGCCGAAATTTGAATCAATCCAACAATAAGCAGCGTAATAAACAGCCATTGCAATCCGAGATTATCAATAGGAGTGGCCATGGCATCTCCTACCTCGTTGCCTTTCTGGATCATGTGCACCATAACAACTGCCATAGCGCCTGTAGCTCCCGAGATCATTCCCGGCCGACCGCCAAACAATGAAGTGACGATTCCCATCATAAAAGCACCGTAAAGCCCTACCAACGGATCAATACCTGCGACAAATGCAAAGGCTACAGCTTCGGGAACCAGGGCGAGTGCCACGGTTAATCCCGAGAGAATATCATTTTTAGGATTTTGTGTAAAATTCTTTATGGTTTTTTGTAACATATCTTTCCTTAAAAAAGCGGCAAAGATAGTGTTTTAGCTTACATCCTAATGTCTTTTAAAAATCTAAATACCAGCCCTACTCATTCTACATCTCATCTCCAAAGAAAATGGCGTTCATAAGCAATTTGTTGGTTCCGTACCAAAAGGCTCTGAAATTGGTGTTATCGGTAAAATAGATTACTTGTCCGCGCCCCATACCACTTGTCTTAAACGGTACCGTTCCTCCAAGTTCTTTCAGGTTGGGTTTGGAAATATAACCGCTCATTAAGGGATTATTGGTATATTTTATAGGATTGTTATAACTGTTGTCGTCTGCTTCAACAAAAATGGTTGTATTTCTGAACATAGGCAGTTTGCTGTTCTTGTAGCCAAAGGCGATGGGATGTGAGCGGTCTAGTTCGGCTTCAAAAATTGCCCCACCTATAACCTGAGCACCAAAGTAATCTCCTCGCTGTTCGAATGAAATATTGGTGGCGGTATCCTTTACCGACTTAAATTTCATTTTAAGGAATTCGTTGCTGTTAAGCCATCGGCCGGCATTTCGATACCCGATAAGCGTACCTCCGTCTTTTACCCAGGTCTTTAATTTTTCGGCATCATCTTTATCCAGAGCATTTCCCCAACTAGCGGGTAGTATGATATCGGTATATCTGCTAAGATCCCTCCAATTAAAGTTACGGGTATCCAGTTTTGTGATCTGCATATCGTAGCGGGTATCGAACAAATGCCATATTTCTCCTGCGTCGGAAGGATTGATACCTTCGCCAACTATCATTGCTACTTTTGGAAGTTCTACGGCTCTAAACATATTACTTCCCAGGTCATTTCCCTGAGCAAGTCCGGTAGATACTCCGGTGATCGTAACTTTAGTTTCGGAACTTACCTTTGCGAGAAATTCGGCTAATGCTGCCCCCTGCAATTTTTGGTTTTGAACCGGAATAAGTATTGTTCCGTAATCGTATTTGTTGTTTTCTAAAGTAAACGGAGTCATCCCTACTTTAGCCCGTAGACCTTCCTTTAGGATCATATTGAGCGCTTTAGGGGAATAATATTCGTGCCACTCCATGAGATAAGCATAGTTAGATCTAACCGGAGCTGCAGGCATTTTCATTTTAAGATCGCTAATGAGTTCACCTGCATTGTTCATTGCGACATTCTCGTTATAATCCAGATTAAATGCCAGTGGGAAAGACCAGGCACTGATGTCGTAGAAGAGACTGTCTGTAAAGGTGATTCGCTTTTCGAACATGGCCGTAATGAGTCTGGAATTTTTCTGATTCATAGGCACCACATAGCTATACCCTTTTTTATAGGTTTTTCCGTTTGACTCAAAATCTGCTTTTAATTCGTGGAATTTTATCTGATGACGATCTAGTATTTCGGCCAGATGATACGCTTTAGCAGCATCTTTTGAATCCCCAAACACAATGGCTTTTCCGGTAGCCTCGCTTCGGGCATTATTAAAAAATTCACGCTGATAATCCAGCAATTCCTTTCGCATGCTCACGGCTGCTTCCAGAGTGGAGAGCGCTGCGGTAAATTGATTGCGCACGGTAAATGGAAAAGTGAGCACCCCGTTATCACTCTCCTGAGCGTGACCCCGTGATGAAGCCTGTTCAAAGAGTATCCCAATACTTCCGTTTATATCGGGGAAGGTAGATCCCTTTCCGTAGTAGAAGTCGTCAAAATTTTCTTCGGAATAATAAAAGCTCCCCAATTTGTCGAATGCCCTGGCATGAAATTTACCGATCGCTGCAGTAAGGTCCTGGTTTTTTTGCGGGGTCAAAGGATGAGTTCTCGACGGAATTCCCGGTTGAAAAAAGAAACTGGAATTGGTTCCCATTTCGTGATGATCGGTAAGGATATTAGGACGCCATTCGTGGAAAGTCGCTATCCGTGCTCTGCTTTCAGGTAATTGAACAGGCAACCAGTCGCGATTCATATCGAACCAATAATGATTTGTACGACCCCCGGGCCAAACCTCGTCGTATTCCCGGTCGTTGGGGTCGGGGTTTATATTAATGCTCTTGTGAACATTCGCCCAATAAGAAAAACGTTGTAGGCCGTCCGGATTTAAAGAGGGATCAAAAAGAATCACCGTATTGTTTAAAAGTTCCTCTATTTTTGGGCCTTGAGCCGCCGCCAGATAATAGGCAACAGCCAGTGCTGCATTAGATCCACTGGGTTCGTTTCCGTGTATTGAGAAACCTTGATACACCACTGCGGGCATATTAGCGGTGTTAAGAGAGCCAGAATTTAAATCGGAAAGCGCCAGATGATCTTTTTTGATCTGTGCGATATTGTTGTGATTGGCAGGGGCCGTTATGGTGAGCAGTAGCAGAGGCCGTCCTTCAAAAGTTGTTCCTCTGTTCTCGATCGAAATCCGGTCACTCACTTCTGCTAATACGGTCATATAATGAGCGAGTTTATCGTGCGTGATGTGCCATTCACCTACTTCATGACCAATCACCGATTTAGGTGTTGGGATAGAAGGATTATAAGTAACATCGGATGGAAGATAATACGTAAGATCTAATTCGTTAGTTTGTGCAGTACTTAAAAAGAAGCATAATAAGATAGGTAGGTAACGTAGTTTTTTCATGTGTTAGTTGCTGAATAGTTGATTAAATTATTGCGTTAGGGACCCGTCGTAGCTGTACTTGAAGCTATGGCGAACTTATTCAGGTGTTGTTGGAGTGCTCCTTCTATACTCCAAAAGGGAGTCGTGGAGGAAGCAACTGCCGTTATCTTGCCTCTGCCGTTAGGCAGACCAGACGCTCTGTAGCTTCCAAAGGGAAGCGAAAAAGGGTAACACCCAAAGGCTAAATATAAAAAAACCGTCACGAAGTTGTAACGGTTTCAAAATTTTTAACGCTCGAGGCTTTTTATATATCTTCAAAATCGATATCGGTAAAATCGGAAGTAGAAGGTTGCTCAGCACTTGTAGTTTGCTTAGGCTCTGCGTCTGCTTCCTCTCTTTTGTAGTCTTTTTGGTGACGTTCGCTAATCACTTCCTCACCTTTTTCGTCGATGATATACTGGATCATTTCATTCACATTCTCCTGAAATTCGGAGAAATCTTCTTTGTATAAATAGATCTTGTGCTTTTTGTAATGGTAAGAACCATCGTCGTTGGTGAATTTTTTGCTCTCGGTAATGGTTAGATAATAATCTCCTGCCTTGGTCGCTCTTACATCAAAAAAATAGGTGCGTCTTCCGGCACGCATCACTTTTGAAAATATTTCTTCTTTCTCCATTGCGTACTGCTCACTCATAGTTGTAAAGTTTGGTTTTCGTTGTGCCAAAAATCTAAAAAAAATACAAATAAGGCAACTATAAGTTACATTTCTTTTTCTAAAAGCTGTTTGGCATACAGTTCTTTGTAGTATCCATCGCTATTTACAAGCTCGTTATGTGTTCCCTGCTGGATGATCTGTCCTTCTTCCAGTACGATGATTTTATCGGCATTCTTTGCTGAAGAAACCCTGTGACTCACTACAATGGTCGTCTTATTTTTTGAAATTCTGTGTAAGTTTTGAAGGATCTCCTCTTCCGTTTCGGTATCCACCGCCGAAAGACAATCGTCGAACAGCAGTATTTGCGGATCCTTAATGATCGCTCTGGCAATAGATACCCGCTGTTTCTGTCCGCCGCTGAGGGTAATTCCGCGTTCACCGAGAATCGTGTCGTATCCCTTACTAAAACCTACAATATTCTGATGCACTGCAGCATTTTTGGCTGCTTCTCGTATTTCCATTTCGGTGGCGTCATCTTTCCCGAATCTGATATTGTTTCCTATGGTATCGCTGAATAGGAAGGCGTCTTGAGGAACATATCCTATGCTTCCTCTAAGGCTGTTCAGGTTTAATTCGGAAATAGGGGTTTCGTCAATTAGTAATTGTCCGTGCTCCACATCATACAATCTGCCTATAAGTTCGAGGATGGTCGATTTTCCGGAGCCGGTATTTCCAATTATCGCAAGCGTTTCGCCACTGTTTACCGAGAAACTAACATTTTTTAAGGCGGTAATGTTGGTGTCGGGATAGGTATAGCTGAGGTTGTTGAATCTTATATTTCCTGATATAGGGGTGACTTCACTTACCGTATTGATAATAGTAGGTTTTTCCTTTAGGAACTCATTGATCCTTTTTTGAGAAGCCTCTGCTTGTTGTACTATGGAAGTAACCCAGCCCACTATAGCGACCGGCCAGGTAAGCATATTTACATAGATTAGAAATTCAACAATAGTTCCCAGATCTTCGATCTCGCCGTTCATAAACTGATTTCCGCCTATATAAATGACCATGATATTACTTAGACCAATAAGCAGTACCATTAAAGGGAAAAATAAAGCCTGCACTTTTACCAGATCTATGTTCTTGTCTTTACTACCTTCGGAAAGCTCCACAAAATCGGCGTTGGTCCTGGGTTCGATGCCATAGGCCTTAATCACTGAAATACCGCTGAAACTTTCCTGCGTAAACGTGGTTAATTTCGAGAGATAAACCTGTACTATGGTACTCCGTTTGTGAATGGCCACGCTAAGGCGATACACCGCAACCGACAGTACAGGAAGCGGAGCGATTGCATACAACGTTAGTTCGGGAGCCTTGTAGAACATATAACTAATTACCACAATAAACAGCGTAATGGTTGTCACGCTGTACATTAAGGCGGGACCTACATACATTCTCACTTTTGAAACGTCTTCACTAATACGGCTCATTAGATCCCCGGTGCGGTTGGATTTGTAAAAACTAAGCGACAGGCGTTCGTATTGCTGAAAGATCTCATTCTTTAGATCGAATTCAATATAGCGCGAAACGACAATAAAGGTTTGTCGCATCAAAAAGGTAAAGAAAGCAGCCAGTAAAGTGGTTCCAATGATGAGTAAAATATTGGTAAGCAATTCAGATTTAACAAGGGCAAGATCTGTGATATCACCGCTAATGTATTTTTCGACAACACCTACCGAGTCTCCAATAAACTTTGGCGTTAGTAGGGCAAATACTCTTGCAACTATTGTAATTATTAGTCCCAGCATCAATCTCCCTTTGTATTTAACAAAGTACTTATTGACGAATTGAAGTTCTTTCATTTAGGGCAATACGTTTTATTAACAAATTCTTATTTTAACAACTATTTCTTTGTGGCTTTACTATCAAACTACTACTTTTGCACGTCCTTTTTAGAGGATATATAAAATTAAGAATACTATGGTGACTGAAGTAGTGAACAAAAATGAGCTTCACAAATTAGACCCTGTTTTTGGGCAGAATTCTTTTGACAATCACGAGCAGATCGTTTTTTGCAACGACAAAGATACAGGATTAAAAGCAATAATTGGAATACATAATACGGTTTTGGGACCGGCTTTAGGCGGAACCAGAATGTGGCAGTATAAGAACGAATGGGATGCTTTAAATGATGTATTGCGTCTGTCCAGAGGGATGACGTTTAAGAGTGCTATTACAGGCTTAAACCTTGGAGGTGGAAAGGCAGTGATCCTTGGAGATGCAAAGACACAGAAAACTCCAGAACTGATGTTGCGTTTTGGTGAGTTTGTTCATTCTTTGAACGGAAAGTATATTACTGCTGAAGATGTGGGAATGGAAACGTCAGACATGGATCTGGTTCGCACTGTGACTCCTTATGTCACCGGAATTTCTGAATCAATAGGAGGAGCCGGGAATCCTTCGCCAATAACGGCTTATGGTGTGTTTATGGGAATGAAGGCTGCTGCAAAGTATACCTTTGGGAGTAGTGATCTTGAAAACAAGGTGGTTTATGTACAGGGAATCGGAAATGTGGGAGAGGCTTTAGTAGAAAACCTTTCTAATGAAGGAGCCAAGGTATATATCGCCGATATCAATCAGGAGCGCTTGGAGGAAGTACGAGATAAGTACAGTGTGGAGATCTACGGAGGTAATAATCTCTATGCAGAGGATATGGATATTTACGCTCCCTGTGCTTTAGGCGCAACGGTAAACGATTCGACCATTCACCAGTTAAAGGCAAAAGTGATCGCCGGAGCGGCGAACAATCAGTTGGCAGACGAATTGAAGCACGGTCTGATGTTACGGGAAAAAGGAATTGTTTACGCACCGGATTTCCTAATCAACGCAGGTGGGATCATTAATGTTTATGCCGAATTGGAAAATTACGGAAAACAAGAGATCATTCGAAAAACAGAAAATATTTTCAATACAACGCTTGAGATCCTTAACAATGCCGAAACTAACGGGATCACAACGCATCAAGCAGCTTTTGATGTTGCTCAGGCGCGTATCGATAGTAGAAAAAAAGAAAAATAATTTCGACATTTTAATAGTATATTTGCAACGCACAGTGAGTTTCCCTGTGCGTTTGTGATTTATAACAGTTCTTTTACAACTATGCTTACAAGAAGACATATTAGGGTTAAGGTGTTACAATCTATCTACGCTTTTAATCAGACCGACCACAGAGACCTCGATAAACAAGAAAAATTCTTATGGTATAGTATAGATCAAATGCACGATCTTTATGTGCTTTTACTTCAGTTGTTAATAGCTACCCGGGATCAGGCCGAGTCGTATCTTTTGAAATCTCAACAAAAACACCTCGCCACGACCGAGGAAAAAAATCCGTCCCGTACATTTTTAAATAATAAGGTGATCGCCCTTATTTCAGAAAATAAAACCCTTTCAGAAATAATAAAAAATAAAAAGCTCAATTACTGGAAGGACGATAATGAGTATGTCGCCATACTGTTTAAAGAACTTCGAAAAAAAGATTGGTACATCGAATACCTTCAGAAACCGGACACCACCTTTGCAGAAGACAAGGAATTTGTAATAAAGCTTTACAAGCAGGTCATTGCACCCAACGAAAAACTTTATGATTACCTTGAAGATAGAAGATTGACTTGGCTGGATGATTTTCCGATTGTAAATACGGCCATTGTAAAAATGTTGCAAGGGCTGTCACCTAAGAATGCTGTAACAACTTTAATACCCGATCTATACAAAAATGAGGAAGACCGAACTTATGTGATAGAGCTTTTTAGAAAGGTTGTGCTTAAAGACGAGCAACTGGCAAAAGAAATAGAGGGAAAAACCCCAAATTGGGATAAGGATAGAATTGCAGAAATCGATATGATCATTTTAAAGATGGGGATCGCCGAGTTTAAGCATTTTCCTTCGATCCCTGTTCGGGCAACCATAAATGAATACCTCGAAATTTCTAAAGAATACTCAACTCCTAAAAGCAGTCTGTTTATCAATGGAATACTAGATAAATTGGTAAAAGAGTTCCAGGAGGGGGATAAATTGAATAAAATCGGGCGCGGACTTAAATAAAAGCAAAAAAATAATTACTTTAGCCACGCTTTAAAACATAATAATTTTAATACTATGAAAAAATCAATTTTAATTTTAGCAGTTCTTTCTGCTTTTATTTTCACTTCTTGTAAAGACAATGCTGCCGACAAGGTGAATGAAGAAAATGTTGCAGCTGCTGCAGACCGTGATGCTAAGGCTGGAGATTATCCGGTGATGACCTTTGCTGAAACAGAATTTGATTTCGGAACTATCGATCAAGGGACTGCTGTTGAACACATCTTTAAGTTTACCAATACAGGAAATGCTCCTTTGGTGATCGTTGATGCAAAAAGTAGCTGTGGTTGTACCGTTCCTGAATATACAAAAGCACCTGTTGCTCCGGGAGAAGAAGGAGAGTTGCTTGTGAAATTCAACGGTAGTGGTAAAAACCAGGTTAGTAAAACTGTAACGATTACTGCAAATACAGAAGCGGGTAAAGAAACTCTTAAAATTAAAGCTTTTGTAAATGCTCCAGAAGGTGCTGCAGGGACTTCTACCATTCAAGCAAGCGGTAATTAATAAACGTTAATCAACAATTCTTAGTTTCTTTCTATGGAACAACAAAGCTTTATTCTTCTTATTTTAATGTTTCTCGTGGTGTATCTTTTTATGATCCGCCCTCAAATGAAAAAGCAAAAGCAGGAGAAGAAGTTTGCTCAGGAGTTAAAACGCGGTGATAAAGTGATCACTAAAAGCGGAATGCATGGTAAAATTCTCGATCTTAATGATGATGGAACCTGCATTATTGAATCCGGAGCCGGAAAAATGAAGTTTGAGCGTTCTGCCATTTCTATGGAGATGAGTAACAAACTTAACGCACCTGTTTCTGAAAAGAAAAAATAAGTTGTTGGACAAACAAAACAAAAGAACCTTCAGTTTTGCTGAAGGTTTTTTTGTGCGTTAATGTTAGCTGATTATTTCTTCGTAGCTGCAAGTTGAGCAATATTGACAATGACCTCAATCGCCTTTTGCATGCTTTCTACCGGAACATATTCGAATCGACCGTGAAAATTATGGCCCCCTGCGAAGATATTAGGACACGGCAGTCCTTTAAAACTGAGTTGAGAACCATCGGTGCCACCTCTAATTGGCTTTATCAACGGTTCTATACCTGCTTTTTTCATGGCTTTTTCGGCGAGCTCGACGATGTGCATTACAGGTTCAATTTTTTCTCGCATGTTATAATACTGATCTTTTATTTCTACTGAAATAACCTCTTTTTCATACTGAGCATTGAGTTCGTCTGCCAATTGTTGCATCATTTCCTTTCTGGCTTCAAAATGCTCTCTGTCGTGATCGCGTATTATATACTGTAGTTTTGTTGAATCTACCTCACCTTTAATAGTGTGCAAATGGAAAAAACCTTCTCTGCCTTCTGTGTGCTCCGGAGTTTCCATTCGGGGCAGGGAATTGATATAATCGGTAGCAATGTACATACTGTTCACCATTTTTCCTTTGGCATAGCCCGGATGAACGATCTTTCCTTTTACGGTAACTACAGCTCCTGCGGCATTAAAATTTTCATATTCAAGTTCGCCTATCTGACTCCCGTCCATAGTGTATGCCCAATCCGCGCCAAATTTTTCAACATCAAATTTATGAGCACCACGACCAATTTCCTCATCGGGCGTGAAACCAACACGAATCTTTCCATGTTTGATCTCAGGGTGATTCACTAAGTACTCCATAGCCGACACTATTTCTGCAATTCCCGCTTTGTCATCTGCACCTAGTAGGGTCGTTCCGTCGGTAGTGATCAATGTCTTTCCTTTGTAAAGCAACAGATCTTCAAAATAATCGGGAGACAGCACTATGTTTTCAGCTTCGTTTAACACGATATCTTTTCCGTCGTAATTTTCTACGATCCGGGGTTTTACGTTAGCCCCTGTAAAATCTGGGGAAGTGTCGAAATGTGAAACAAAACCAATAACCGGAACCTCATGATCTACGTTGGCTGGTAATGTTGCCATGATATAGGCGTTTTCATCTATACTGACTTCTGTAAGTCCGATGTCCTTTAATTCCTGAGCCAGGGCATTGGCAAGATCCCATTGTTTGGCAGTACTGGGGGTGGTTTCACTTTCCGGGTCACTTTCGGTATCCACGGTAACATAGCTTATAAATCGGTTGATGAGGTGTTGTTTGTCGATCATACTTTATGAATTTCGTTGCAAATTAAAACATTATCGATTTAACAAATACATACTTTAATACTATTTTTGCATCTCATTGTAATCTGGTATGTACAAAGCAATTATCCGACCCTTGTTTTTTCTTTTTGACCCCGAAAGCATTCATCACTTTACTTTTTCAATGATAAAAATGTTGAGCAGTCTGGGTTTTGGTGGAATATTCAGAAGTATTTATGTGAAGGAAGATCCCAAACTGGAGCGACAACTATTCGGACTCACTTTTAAGAATCCGGTGGGTCTGGCGGCTGGATTTGATAAAGATGCCAAATTGTACCGGGAACTTTCCGATTTTGGATTCGGATTTATAGAAATTGGAACTCTTACACCTAAACCACAATCCGGAAATCCGAAGAAAAGATTATTCCGACTTCGGGAAGATTCGGCATTGATCAACAGGATGGGATTTAACAATGGAGGAGTGGATGCGGCTGTGACTCGTCTAAAAAAGAATAAGGGAGTACTGGTTGGAGGAAATATCGGAAAAAATAAGGTGACTCCTAATGAAGATGCCGTGAAAGATTATGTGATCTGTTTTAACAGCTTGTTCGATCATGTAGATTATTTTGTAGTAAATGTAAGTTCTCCAAACACACCCAATTTAAGAGCACTTCAGGATAAAGCACCATTAACACAGTTATTAAAAACCCTAAAATCTGAAAACGCCAAGAAAGATAAACCAAAACCCATACTCTTAAAAATAGCCCCAGATCTAACAAATGAACAGTTGCTGGATATAATCGATATCGTTTCAGAAACGAAAATTGATGGAGTGATCGCTACAAATACCACTATTTCGAGGGAAGGAATTTCTTCAGAACATAAGGAAGAGACGGGAGGATTAAGCGGAAAACCATTAACTGAACGCTCTACCGAAGTGATCCGATTTCTTTCAGAAAACAGTAATAGGGCATTCCCCATTATCGGCGTTGGCGGGATACATACTGCCGAAGATGCGCTTGAAAAAATTGATGCAGGTGCGAGTTTGGTGCAGTTGTATACCGGATTTATTTATGAAGGCCCGGGTCTTGTCAAAAAAATTAATAAGGCAATACTGGAAAGGTAAATGGGCATGGTCGAAAATTTAATTTCTTTCTCGATTGCCACGCTGGCATTGGCTATTTCCCCCGGACCCGATAATATTTACGTACTTACTCAGTCTCTTGTAAACGGAACCAAAAGTGGAATTGCGACTACGGCCGGATTAATTAGTGGATGTATTGTTCATACCACCTTTCTTGCCTTCGGACTCTCATTGATCATTACCACTTCCGAAGCCCTCTATCTGGGAATAAAAATACTGGGTGCCTTGTATTTAATGTACCTCGCTTATAGTGTATACAAGAGCGATGCTTCAGTTTCTCTGTTAGATAACGCACCCAAAAAATCAAATCTGGCACTGTTTAAACAAGGGGTGATCATGAACTTGGTTAATCCGAAAGTGATGATCTTTTTTTTGGCATTTTTTCCCGCTTTTTTATGGGAAGATCCGGAAAGCACCACAAACAATACCGTGATACAGTTTTATATACTGGGAATTACCTTTATGATCGTTTCATTCCTAACTTTTAGCAGTATCGCACTATTAGCCGGAAGTATTTCTAAATTTATTCTGAAGTATAAGAGAATAGGGGCTTTCTTAAAATGGCTCCAGATCGTAGTATTCTTAGGAATAGCAGTTTATATTCTAATTCCCGAAAACTGGTTTTCCTGAATTCTTTTCTCTTCTGAATTTCTTGCTAATAGTAGTATATTTACAGGAATGCAAAAAGTGAAGATCATAGAGTGTCCGCGCGACGCCATGCAAGGCATAAAGGATTGGATTCCAACCGAAAGCAAAGTGCAATATATTCAATCGCTATTGCGCTGTGGTTTCGATACCATCGATTTTGGAAGCTTTGTTTCACCCAAGGCAATTCCTCAAATGCAGGATACGGCAGAGGTGCTCTCAAAACTGGATCTTTCCGCAACCGAAAGCAAATTATTGGCGATCGTAGCGAATGTTCGCGGTGCAGAGGCAGCAGTTACGCATCCTGAGATACAATATCTGGGCTATCCATTTTCAATTTCCGAGAATTTTCAGATGCGCAATACACACAAAACTATTGCACAATCCATTGAGATACTCAAAGAGATCCTTTCCCTTTCCACAAAAAATGGAAAAGAAGTAGTCGCTTACTTATCCATGGGCTTTGGTAATCCATACGGTGATCCATGGAATGTGGATATAGTGGCAGATTGGACCGAAAAACTTTCAGGTATGGGAGTTAAGATACTCTCGCTTAGCGATACGGTCGGCACTTCAACGCCCGAGATCATAACGTATTTGTATTCTAATTTAATTCCGAAGTATCCAAACATCGAATTCGGGGCTCATTTACATACTACACCAACCAGCTGGCATGAAAAGATAGATGCAGCATTTACTTCCGGTTGCCGAAGATTTGACGGAGCCATACAGGGGTTTGGCGGCTGTCCCATGGCAAAAGACGAATTAACCGGAAATATGCCTACCGAAAAAATGCTCAGTTATTTTACTGCTGCGAAAGTTGACTGTAATATAAGTCCCATGCCTTTTGAAAGCGCCCATAACGAAGCCACTAAAATATTTACGAAATATCATTAATATGAAGCAGTTTATCCTAAGTTTTTTGATATCAGTTTTCCTTTTTGGATGTTCATCGACTCGAACGCCTGTAACTGAAACCGGGGATGACGGTCTCATTACCTTTAAATTCATACAACTCAATGATGTTTATGAAATCGCCCCATTAAGCGGGGGTCAATATGGAGGTATGGCACGTGTTGCCCACGTAAGGGATTCGGTGGCAAAAGTAAACCCAAACACCTTCTTATTTATGGCGGGAGATTTTTTAAACCCGTCGTTATTGGGAACCATTAAACTCCAAGGTGAGCGGATCGCGGGAAGACAAATGATAGAAGTCATGAATGCGATGAACTTCGATCTGGTTACTTTTGGAAACCACGAGTTCGATATATCGGAAGAAGCGTTACAAGAACGTCTTAATGAATCGAATTTTACCTGGGTTTCTGCAAATGTCTTACAGGTACAGGAGGACGGCAACAAGCCATTCTCCATTCAACGGGACGTTGGAAATATTCCTATTCCTCGTACTTATAAAAGAGTGATTCGTGATAAAGATGGGACTGAGGTTACGGTAGGTTTTATTAGTGTCACGGTACCTTCAAACCCCAGGGATTATGTGTTGTACGGTGATATTTATACTACAGCCGTCGAAGCCAATGAAATACTGAAGGATCAATCTGATATTACTATTGGATTTACACATTTAACCATAGATCAGGATAAAGAACTTCTGAAATATCTTCCAAATTTGCCTTTGATAATGGGAGGACATGAGCATAACAATATGCTGGTTACTAACAACGGCGGCGTAATTGCTAAGGCAGATGCCAACGCTAAGACCGTATATATTCATACCCTAACCTATAATGTGCATACGAAGCAATTAAATATAGACTCCCACTTGATGCCTATTGATGATACAACACCATCTAAACCGTCGGTTAAAGCTATCGTGGACAAATGGAATTCGGTCCTTGATGCCCAGATCAAGCAGGTAATTGATAATCCCAATGAGATTATATACCGCGCCGTTCCCCCGCTAGATGGAACCGATAGCGCAAATCGTTCAACACAAACCAACTTAGGAGGGATCATAACCAGAGGAATGTCCTATGCTTATAATAATGACATGGACGCGGTTATAGTGAATTCAGGGTCCTTCAGAGTAGACGATATGCTGGAAGGAGATATAAGTACTATGGATATTTTCAGGGTGCTGCCGTTTGGAGGAAGTATTGTAAGAGTTAAAATGAAAGGGTCTTTATTAAACGAAGTTCTGGATTACGGGAAGGAAAAAAGAGGGAATGGTGCATATTTACAGCGCTATTTGATCAACGTGAACAGCGCAAATGGAAAATGGATGATCAAAGATGAACAAATTGATGACGAGAAGACGTACACTATAGCCACCAGTGATTTTTTAATGTTGGGTTACGATATTCCCTTTTTAACCGAATCGCATCCCGGTGTGATTGAAGTGTATCATCCAAAAGAAAATGAAACGGCGTATGATATTAGAAAAGCTGTAATTTTATATTTAAAATCCCTAAAGAAATAAATTATGAAGAAGGTTTTAAAATGGTTCTTTATTCTGGCTTTGGCAGCTTTGATCGTAATTCAGTTCTTTCGTCCGGAAAAGAACAACGGAGGCTATGAAAGTGTAATGGCTTTTGAAAAGGAAACCAAACCTTCCGCACATCTGGCATCGGTGCTCAAAGAAAACTGCTATGACTGTCACAGTAACCAGACGCAGTATCCCTGGTATGCCGAGATCGCACCCATCTCTTTCTGGTTAGAGGATCATATAAAGCATGGAAAGGGTGATTTTAATGTTTCAGAATGGGGGACATATTCTGCTAAGAAGAAAGATCATAAGCTGGAGGAAGTGATTGAAATGGTAGAGAAGGGCGAAATGCCACTTGATTCCTATACTTGGCTTCACGGAAATCTCTCTGAAGATGAAAAGAAGTTGTTACTACAATGGGCGACTGTGGCCCGACTTCAATACAAAAAAGAACTGATTATTTCGTCTAATTAATACAGAATCAAAACGATAGAAAAATCCTTCCGATTTTATTTAAATTTATTCTAAATAAACTTGTGAGAATGTATTTTCAATTTTACTTTTGCGGCTGAAAAATAAATCTATTTATATTCAGTCTAAATAAAGTTAAATGAAAAAACTACCCATCTTATTTGTGTTATTTGCGTCACTGGCCTACGCTCAAACTGCAAACGATTCTATAACGACAAATCCTCAATTACAACAAAATGCAGCTCAGAGAATTCTTGCTTCCAGCAATGGAAATGCAGTGACAATTGGAGCGTATGGTGAGGTCACCTATAACCAACCTGAAGGAGATAACGGCGAGCTGGATGTTCAGCGTCTGGTTCTTCTGTTGGGATATAAATTTAATGATAAGACCCAATTTGTTACCGAAATAGAAATTGAACATGTAGAAGAAGTTTTTGTAGAACAGGCATTTGTAAATTATGCATTGACCGATAATGTGAACCTTAGAGGAGGTCTTATGCTTGTTCCCATGGGAATTGTAAACGAATATCACGAACCCACTACATTTAACGGTGTAGAACGTCCGGGAGTAGACAGTGCCATTGTCCCAACCACCTGGCGTGAAATTGGGGTTGGTGTAAACGGAAGGTTTGCCGATGCTTCTTTAAGCTATCAGGCATATATTTTTAATGGCTTTAAGTCGACCGTTAGTGACGGTGAAGGCGGAGCAAGCGGATTCATTGGAGGAAGCAGCGGACTAAGAGGCGGACGTCAAAAAGGGATCAAATCTACGGTAGACAGTCCTACGTTTTCTACAAAGCTCGATTACTACGGAATCCCCGGTTTGCGTTTAGGGTTGGCAGGTTACTTCGGAAAGACCCAAGCCGAAGATGAAGTTGAGGAGCTTGAAGGCGCTAATGTAGGAATAAGCATGGTTGGATTCGATGTGCGATACGCCTTTCAAAGATTTACCGCTAGAGGACAATTTATCTATGCATCCCTTACAGATACTGAAGACTATAATGCTCTAACGGGTCAGGATCTTGGAAGTGCCTTAATGGGATACTATGCCGAAGCGGCCTATAATCTTCTTCCGTTGTCGGCAAAACAAAGATTATTCGTATTTGCCCGATATGAAAATTACAACACCCATGCCGATACTGCGGGCGGACTGGCACAGAACAATGCTTACGATCGAAACGATATAACCACCGGATTGTCTTATCATATTGCTCCCGGAGTAGTGATAAAAGGTGATTATCAGTTTAGAGATAACAATGTAGAGGGAGGTGATGTAGATGATCGTTTAAACTTTGGAATAGGAGTTTGGTTCTAAAAACCCAAATACATTATGCTTAATTTAAATACCTTTGCACCATGACTAAATTTCTTTTATCTGTTACCGCGATCCTGTTTCTATGCACAGGGTATATTGTGCCCGAAAAGCTTGTAAAAAAAGCAGATAAAGAGATTGAAAAATTCTACGATATCTCAGATTTTACAAAGGAGGCTATAACGATCTCCGCTGAAGCAAATGCTTTGACACCCTCAGAATTTGGAAACGGTAATTTGTTTAAGATCTCTTCAAACGGAATGCATCTTGGCTATGGGTATATTGGAAATGCCCCAAGTAAGACAGCTACGTTTGATTATTTGGTGTTGTTCGATACTCAATTTATAATTACCAAAAGCAAGGTACTTATTTACAGGGAAGAATACGGGGGTGAAATTGGCAGCAAACGCTGGTTGCAACAATTTAATGGAAAATCTGATTCATCAGGTGAACTGGTTTACAATAAAGATATCATTCCTATAAGCGGAGCAACTATTTCGGTACGTTCTATGACGAAAGCTGTGAATGATCTTTTAAAAAGTATTGGCGTACTGCAATCCTTAAACCAGTTATAATGCAAATCCATGGTCTGATACATACCTTTCCCGGTTATATAAAAGCTTTTATTGCTGCTTTTGTGATCGTATTAAGTGTCGGGTATTTTACTGGCTTGTTATTTGTTAGACAGACCGATTCCGTAAGACCGGATGGTATTGAACAGAATTATTTGGGAAATGAGGAAATCGAAAATGTAGCGGTGATGAAGTTTGAAAAAGGAGAGCGTGAAATGCTCACTATACTTCACACGCATATATTATCGATTTCCTTTATTTTTTTCTTGCTAGGGGGCTTGGTAGCGATTACGTCTCTTCCGGTAAAGCTTAAATCATTTTTGATGATCGAACCGTTTTTCTCGATCATACTCACATTTGGAGGTATTTATTTGATGTGGAAAGGGATATCCTGGATGAAATATGTGGTGGTGATCTCGGGTAGCCTTATGACTGCGGTATATGTGTTGGGTGCAGGCGCAGTTTTATTTCAGTTGACAAAAAAGCAATAAAACCCAACTAATTGTAGTACATTTGCACGCAATTAAATGCTAACCAGCTTTCCGGTTCTTCCGGCTTTAAAATTTAATTGCCATGACTGCACATAATGATAAAATTCTTGGAGAAGGCCTTACTTACGACGATGTACTATTAGTGCCTGCTTATTCAGAAGTATTACCAAGAGAAGTTTCTATTAAAACTCAATTTTCCCGCAACATTACACTTAATGTGCCCATAGTTTCAGCAGCCATGGATACGGTTACAGAAAGCGCTATGGCTATTGCAATTGCCCGAGAAGGCGGAATAGGCGTTTTGCATAAGAACATGACAATAGAACAGCAGGCTGCTGAGGTGAGAAAAGTAAAAAGAGCAGAGAGTGGAATGATACAGGATCCTGTGACCTTAAAGCAGGATGCCACGGTGGGTGATGCCCAAAACACTATGCGTGAATACAGTATTGGTGGAATTCCCATTACCGATGATGCCGGCAAGTTAATAGGGATCGTGACCAATAGAGATCTTCGTTTTGAAAAAAACTATGAGCGTAAGCTGAGCGAAGTGATGACTTCAGAGAATCTGGTAACTGTGAGCAAAGGTACTTCCCTAAAAGATGCGGAGATCATTCTTCAGAAGAATAAAATTGAAAAACTACCTGTGGTCGATGACAATGGCCAACTCTTAGGTCTTATCACATTTCGAGATATTACAAAACTTACTCAAAAACCAATCGCCAACAAAGATGAGTATGGCCGACTTCGTGTAGCCGCAGCCCTAGGGGTAACAGGAGATGCCGTAGACAGAGCCGAAGCTTTGGTAAATGCTCAGGTAGATGCTGTGATCATTGATACTGCACATGGGCATACCAAAGGCGTGGTCATGGTATTAAAGGAAGTGAAAAAGAAGTTTCCGGATTTGGAAGTTATTGTCGGAAATATAGCAACCGGCGATGCTGCCAAATACTTGGTCGATGCCGGTGCAGATGCTGTTAAAGTAGGAATTGGCCCCGGATCTATTTGCACCACCAGAGTGGTAGCTGGGGTAGGTTTTCCTCAGTTTTCAGCAGTACTCGAAGTGGCCGCTGCAATAAAAGGAACAGGAGTACCTGTGATTGCAGATGGTGGAATACGGTATACCGGCGATATTCCGAAAGCGATTGCCGCCGGAGCCGACTGTGTAATGCTAGGTTCATTGTTAGCTGGAACCAAAGAATCTCCCGGAGAAACGATTATCTATGAAGGGAGAAAGTTTAAATCCTATCGGGGCATGGGCTCTGTGGAAGCAATGAAACAGGGATCAAAGGATCGCTACTTTCAGGATGTGGAGGATGATATTAAAAAACTGGTTCCTGAAGGGATCGTGGGAAGAGTTCCTTACAAAGGAGACCTGGTAGAAAGTATGACTCAGTTTATTGGCGGACTTCGTGCCGGAATGGGTTACTGTGGGGCAAAGGATATTGAAACCCTTAAAGAAACGGGCAAATTTGTTAAGATCACCGCATCGGGAATTCACGAAAGCCATCCTCACGATGTAACGATAACCAAAGAAGCTCCAAATTATTCACGATAGCTATAGCTGAAATACTCTTCATTTATAAAAGCCGACGTACTCCTGTTGTGACTTTTTTAGCATTGTGCTAAATTTAAGTTTAAAACAATTCAACATGACGTTTAGATTCCTTTTACTTTTTTGTGTTATGTCGCTATCGGTATTCGCACAGAATATAGAAGAAAGTGCCACGGCTTTTGCACCGCAACTAATTTCTCAGTTTCCGAATGTTCGCGATTTTACCATGTCGGAAACCGGAGATGAAGCGTATATTACTGCATTGGATTTTTCAGGTTCACTGTCTGTGTTAATTGAGTTAAAAAAGGAATCCGATACCTGGAAAGCCGTTGGCATATTACCCTTTTCAGGTGCTTTTAAGGATCTTGAGCCCTATTTGTCACCGGACGGATTGCGTTTATACTTTGCTTCAAATCGACCCTTAGAGGGAACCGAGCCCAAGGCAGATTTCGATATCTGGTATGTGAATAGGAAAGACTTAAAAAGTGAGTGGAGTGTACCAATCAATCCGGGAGCGCCTGTGAACACGTCTAAAAATGAATTTTATCCGGCGGTATCGGCCAATGGAAATCTATATTTTACCGGTGATGTTTTAGCTGAATCATCCAAGGATGATATTTTTTTCTCCAAGTGGCTTGGGGATAAATACGCCAAACCAACACGAATGACAGATGCCATTAATACAGAAGGATATGAATTTAATTCTTTTATTTCATCCAACGAATCTTTTTTGCTTTTTAGCGGGTATAACCGAGAGGATGGAGAGGGTGGAGGCGATCTCTATATAAGTTTTAAGGAAGGCGCCGAGTGGACGCCGGCGGTTAATTTAGGACCCTTGGTCAATAGCCGCTTTTTGGATTATTGCCCATATTATGATGAAAAGAATAACATCTTGTACTTCACAAGTAACCGAAGTGCTGTCGAAATAAAACCTACACTTACAGAGCTAATAAACGAGCTGAATAAATATGAGAACGGTCAGAGTCGTATTTATAAGATCAGCCTACCTCTTAAGAAATAATTCATTCTTTATAATGCTGTCCTCTGTTGGGTTTTAAACGCCTCCTGAGATCGGTTACCAGATCTTCGTTTACTACCATATAAGCAATGTGATGTGTGTCGTGCACAACTTCTACATCAATAATTGAATCTTGAATGTTTTCTGAAACGGCAAATTCATTGAGATGAATACAATGATGCGAAGCAATAGGCCCTGCATTTGGTCCTCTAAAGTCCCATATTAGTTTTACCCGGTCACTCATTGATCAATAGCGACTGAAGTTCCTTTTTCAGCAAAATTTTTAAAATCTATTGCGTATTTCATGGACTGTTTCTTAAAGGCTCCCGGCATTAGCCATCCCATCATTTTCATTCCCAGACTGTCAAATTGAAATTCGCTTTCACTTACCCATTTGGTGCTTTTTCCATCAATATCGTGAAAATAGTTCAGCTGAATGTTATGCACCCCTTTGGTGTCATAAGTTGCGTGAAATTCGGCGGGTAAATTTCGCTTAATAATGGTTTCTATCAGTTCCACATTCCTTTTCCCCATTTGGTATTCAAGTTTCATTTTAGCGCCTTCCTGACCCGGAGTACCATCTAAAAATTCGTAGTTTACTAGACCCTTTTGCCAGTGTTTCATATTTTCGGCATTGTCCAATTTTGTGATTACCTCTTCCCGAGGCAGATCAATAATTATCTCGGTAGTATATTTCATGATATAACGAGTTTTATTAAAGAAGCAAGTTACATATTTTTTGCTTCAATTTATGCGGCTCTACCACACTATTATTGGCGCAAAAACGTTTCAGTATCTAACTTGTGAAACCATTGCTTTTTGTTATTTTTGCCACACTTCAATACTAAATTATCTAATCTGATTGAAATGAATAAAATTATTCTGTTGCTTATTGTTTTTCTTGGAAACATTGTAAATACTCAGGCTCAGAAAAACAAAGATGTGCTTTTAACCATAGACGGTAAAGAGATCTATGCGTCCGATTTTAAAAGAGTATATAAAAAGAATCTTGAATTGGTTCAGGACGAATCTCAAAAAAGCGTAGACGGATATTTAGACCTCTTTATAGATTATCAGCTTAAAATTGCCGAGGCCTATGCCGAAGAGCTTGATAAAAATCGAACCTATAAAAGTGAATTTTCCAAGTATCAAGAACAACTTTCCCGAAACTACCTTTTCGAATCGAGAGTGACCGACGAATTAGTTAAGGAGGCTTATGAAAGAAGTCTTGAAGTAATAGAAGCAGCTCATATTTTGGTTTTTTCCAAGTATGATGACCTGCCACAGGATACCTTAGTGGCTTACAATAAAATTAAAATGGTTCGGGAAAAGGCCATTGCTGGAGAAGATTTTACCGAGCTCGCTAATACGTATTCCGAAGAAAACAGCGGAAAGAACACCGGTGGTTATTTAGGGAAATTTTCTGCCTTTCAAATGGTTTATCCCTTTGAAAGCATGGCGTACAATACCAAAGTGGGAGAGATCTCAGAAATCGTAAGAACCCAGTTTGGTTATCACATCATAAAGGTTTTAGACCGATATAAAAAAGGAGAGGATATTTCGGTCTCCCATATAATGATCGCAGATAAGGAAGATGCCAGTCGTACTTTCGACCCTAAGCAGCGTATAGATGAAATTTACACGATGCTGCAACAGGGAGAGTCGTTTGAAAGTTTGGTAAAACAATATTCGGAAGATAAAGGATCGGTTAAAAATAATGGAAAGTTACGCAAATTTGGACGTGGTGGTGTAAGCGCCAAAAAATTTGAAGATGCGGCGTTTAAACTGAAAAGGGTCGGTGAAATATCCGAACCTATCCAATCTAAGTTCGGATGGCATATTATTAGGTTAGACGAAATACACCCTATACCATCGATTGAAGATGAGCGGGAAAAACTGGAAAAGCGTGTGCAGGATGAGAACCGCACAAAGATCGTAACCAATGCGATTAATGAAAAAATTAAAGCCAGGTATGGTTTTGAGAACGGTGCTCCGTTTTCAGGATTTTTTAATGATTATGTCACCGATTCAATATTAACGAAAAAATGGAAGCCTGCCTCATTCCCAACCAAGGCCGATAAAGTGATCTTCACTATTGGCGACCATGACGTGATGTTTAGCGAGTTCGCCGCATACATTGAAAGAGAACAGGGGCGAATGCGAAATACCCGATTGAAATCAATGATGATCAGTGAACTGTATAATGATTTTGAGACGGAAGAATTGAAAAAATATTTCAGGAAGAAGCTTGAAGAAGAAAATGAAGAGTACGCCGCAATCATTAGTGAGTATCGTTATGGTCTTCTTATTTTCGAGTTAATGGAGGACAAGGTGTGGAATTTGGCAAAAGAAGATACTACAGGTTTAGAAAACTATTTTAAACAGAATGAGTCCTCATATCTCTGGAAACAAAGGGTAAATGCAGAGATCATTTCGGTGGTGGATCGGCAATTGGCGAAAACGGTACAAGAAATGCTTGAAGCCGGTAAAACCATGGAAGAAATTAAAGCGTCGATGAATACCGATGACGAAGTAAAGATCATTGGAACAAAAGGTACGTTCGAAGAAGGAGATCGATTATTGCCTTCAGATTTTACTGCGGTTAAAGGGGTCTCACCAATTTATGAGTCCAACGGGTCCTTTGTGGTAATAAAGGTTAGTGAGATCAAAGCTGCCGGTCCTAAAACACTTGATGAAGTGAAAGGAAAAGTAATGAGTGATTATCAGAGATTTCTCGAAGAACAATGGATCGAATCACTTCGTAAAAAATATAATGTTGAGGTCAATACTAAAACTCTTAAAAAAATAAAAAAGGAATTGGAATCTTAATGACAAAGCTATTTCTCACCATATTCGGGTTGTTATTTTTGGTCTCGTGCGATTATTTTAAGCAGGAAGCCGAGCAGGTGCCTGTTGCCCGGGTAAATGATAGTTATTTGTATGAAAAGGACATTCGGGATTTAATATCTCAAAATACTTCCGCGGAAGACAGTATCCTTATTGTAAACAATTTTATTAATCGTTGGGCAACTCAACAGTTGCTTATTGATCAGGCAAAGATCAATCTCTCACAGCAAAAGCTGGATTCCTATGATAAGTTGGTAAGTGAATACAAAAATGACTTGTATACTGAAGCTTATAAAAATGCGATCGTGCTAAAACAACTGGATACAACGGTTTCAGAGGATGAACTTCAGAATTATTACGAATTGTATAAAGATAATTTTAAACTTAACAATGAGCTTTTAAAGTTGCGTTATATTCATCTTCCGGAGAATTATTCTGATCTGTCAGCTACGCGAGAAAAACTGAATCGATTTAATGAAGAGGATAAACAGGATTTACTTGCCACAAGCATTCAGTTTAAAGCGCTCAACTTAAACGATTCCATTTGGGTTAAAAAGGAGACTGTTTTTGAGGCCCTGCCTGCTCTGGCCGTAGAAGAAGATAAAGTGTTAAAAAAATCAAATTTTGCACAGATACAAGACTCATTAGGAGTATATTTGGTGAAAATTGAAGATATTATAAAGCCCAATGATATTGCGCCGCTTTCGTTTGTGAAACCTACCATCGAGCAAATCATTCTCAATAAAAGAAAGCTGGAACTTATAAAGAAACTTGAAACAGATATTACAAAAGATGCAATTAAAAATAAAAAGTTTGAAATTTACACTCCTCAATAGTTTTCTGATCTTTTTCCTCTCAATACATTCTATAACTGCTCAAAATGTGGTTACGGTAGATAGTGCTGGTGTTGCAAAAGAAAATAATTCATCTTTTTCTGTTGATACATCGGTAGCTAAGGATACGATTAAGCCATTTAAAAGATTTAAGGCCGAAGGGGTAGCTTCTGTGATCGGTGAATATGTCATTGTTGAGTTTGATATCGATCTAAGTTATATTGAGTTAAAAGAACAGGGAGTTGCGATCGATGAAATTTCCCGTTGCCAGATGCTCGGAAAATTAATGGAGGATAAACTCTATGCGCATCACGCAAAACTAGACAGTTTACTCGTTCCCGATGCAGAGATCAATGGACGTATTGATCAGCAAATTCAGTATATGGTAAGTGAATTGGGTAGTGAAGAAAAAGTTGCCGAATACTACCGCAAGGAGAGTATTTCCGAATTGAGACAGCAGCTATTTGAAGTAAATAAAACCTTGGCGTTGGCTACCGAAATGCAACAAAAAATTACCGAAGAGGTAGAAATTACTCCGGAAGAGGTTCGTGAGTTCTTTTATAAGATACCCGAAGATGAACGCCCAATTTTTGGTGCCGAAGTTGAAGTATCACAAATTGTGATCGAACCACAGGTGACAAAGAAAGCAGAACAGGAAGTAATCGACAGGCTTAATGAGATCAGGGCCGAAGTGGTTGAAGGAGGAGCAAGCTTTGCAACCCGTGCCGTACTCTATTCTAAGGATGGAAGTGCCAGTAAAGGAGGTCTCATCCCTGGTATTAAAAGAAATTCTCCCTACGCTAAGGAATTTAAGGACATGGCCTTTTCGTTATTGGAGGGTGAGGTAAGCGAACCCTTTGAAACTTCGTTTGGCTGGCATATACTCTATGTAGATAAGATTCGTGGACAAGAAGTTGATGTAAGACATATTATTTTGTTCCCCCAGGTTTCTCAAAGTACTATCGATGAAGCCAAAAGTAAAGTTGAGACCATTCGTCAGCAGATTGTGGATGGGAATATTTCCTTTGAAGATGCGGCTAAAACATATTCCGATGAAAAAGAAACCAGAAACAATGGGGGTAAATTGGTAAATCCGGTGACCGGAGATACTAAATTCGATCTTACAAAGATGGATCCTACACTCGGTGCGCAGGTCTATAACCTCAAAAAAGGTGAAGTTTCGAAGGTTTACACCGACAGGGATTATACAGGAAAAAGTGTTTTTAAGATTCTGACTGTGGTAAATAGATATGATGAGCATCCTGCAGACTATGTAAAGGATTATGAAAAGATACAGGAGCTTGCCCTAAAGGAGAAAAAGATTAGGGCTATCGAAAAATGGCAGGATAAAAAGATAAAGGAGACATACGTTCACGTTAATGAAGATTACAAGGATTGTGAATTCTCTAGTAATTGGGTAAAACAATAACAACATCACTATGTCAGACGTTGCAGCAGTAGAACAACTCGTTTTAAAATATAACACCCTTAGACAGGAAATAAAGAAGGTAATTGTAGGACAGGATGATGTTGTTGAGCAGGTTTTGCTTTCTATTTTTTCTGGCGGACACGCACTGCTAATTGGAGTTCCCGGACTAGCCAAAACGTTATTGGTAAATACGGTGGCTGAAGCGCTCGGACTCAAATTTAAAAGAATACAATTTACGCCAGATCTTATGCCTAGTGATATTTTAGGATCGGAGATACTGGATCAGAACAGAGAATTCAAATTCATAAAAGGACCAATTTTTGCGAACATCATCCTAGCCGATGAGATTAATCGTACCCCTCCAAAAACACAGGCAGCCCTTTTAGAAGCCATGCAGGAGCGTGCAGTAACCATAGCGGGAAATCACTACAAACTCGACCTTCCGTATTTTGTATTGGCTACTCAAAACCCCATAGAACAAGAGGGTACCTATCCGTTGCCTGAAGCACAGTTAGACCGATTTATGTTCGCTATTAACCTGGATTATCCTTCTTTTTCAGAAGAAGTTGAAGTCGTGAAGACCACCACTACCGGTGAGGTGGCTGCAGTAGATCCGTTGTTTACTTCGGAAGAGATCATTAGCTATCAAAAACTCATCCGAAAGATACCGGTAGCAGATAACGTCGTTGAATATGCCGTAACTTTGGTTGGAAAAACCCGTCCCAAGAGTCAGGCAGCCCCCGAAATTATTCGTAATTATGTAGACTGGGGTGCCGGGCCCAGAGCTTCACAAAATTTAATTTTAGGAGCGAAGGCACATGCAGCACTTCACGGTAAGTTCTCACCCGATATTGCCGACGTTCAAAAAGTTGCAATAGGAATCCTCCGTCATCGTCTCATTAAAAATTATAAGGCGGAAGCTGAAGGACTCAGTATTGAGGAAATAATTACAAGCCTCTATTAGTGAAACTTCGACCTTTCTTAATTCCCATTATACTCTTTCTCATTGGCTTTATGTTCATGTTATCGGGAACCACTTTCAAAATACTCCATTGGGCTCTTGGTCCTGTTAACGCACCAAATTTGTTGGCTATTGGAACATTTATCGCATTAATTGCATGTGCCATTCTAATTGTGATATTTATTCTGCAATATTTCAAAAAAACTTGATTCATCAGATTTAATTTACAAGGTTCCCTTCAGATTTAGTAACTTCATCTTCGCGATTTAAATGATTTGAAGATAGACTTAAACAACCGAATCTTTGGGCTGGACCTAATGCGCACCGTTGCCATACTTTGTGTGGTTTTTTCGCACGCTCTATGGAATTTTCCCGATGCTGAAGGGCCCTTGGTAAGCATCATTGAGTTAATGGGTGTGATGGGGGTGGAAATTTTCTTTGTACTTAGTGGTTTTTTAATCGGACGAATTTTATTCAGAATCTATACCGATAAGGACTTCTTGCTATCGGAATTCCGATATTTTTTAGTGAGACGATGGTTTAGAACATTGCCAAACTACTATTTGGTACTCGTTATAAACATATTGATTGTCTTATGGATAGGGAGGGAGCTGCCCGAAACTATAGGAAGATATTTTTTCTTTCTTCAGAATGCAAGCTACAAAATGCCGGTGTTTTTTACTGAATCTTGGAGTTTACCCATTGAGGAATTTGCCTATATACTCACGCCGTTCTTATTGTATTTACTGTTTTTACTGCCTCTGAAGGTTTCCAGACGAAAACTGTTTCTTTGGGTCACCCTGTTTATTATTTTGTTTTTCTTCGGAACCAAGCTCATCTATAATGAATGGACAAGCAATCTTAGTATGACCATGTGGAACCGCCATTTAAAAGCCGTAACATTGTATAGGATCGATGCCATAGCTTATGGAATACTAGCCGCCTATATTTCTTTGGTTTATACTGAGATCTGGGTGAAAAATAAAATGATATTCTTAAGATTGGGAATTGTTTTATTTTTGGTGTTACATGCCATCGTACCCTTGTTTAATGTGAGAATAGAAACTTATCCATTCTTTTGGAACGTATTGTATCTTCCATTGGTTTCTATAAGTATTGCTTTTCTGCTACCGTGGTTGGCCGGGATTAAGGAGGCTTCAAAAACAATTGCGATCCCTATTACCTATATAAGTCTCATTTCGTATTCTATGTATTTATTGCATTATTCGATCGTCCTGCAATTAATGCGGCATATAGCACCTATTGAAGAATTTGAGTTTACCCAAAGATTGATTTATTCTGTGGCCTATATTGTAATTACTATATTATTATCCTATATATTGTTTAGGATTTATGAGAAGCCGATGATGGATATCCGTGACAGACCATTTTTCCGAAGAAGCAAAAAAATGAATTATTAATTTCGTAATTATCTCTATCAGATATTGACTGATTGATAAATATTCGCAATAAAATTTAATATTTAATAAAAAATAATCATAAACAGGCTTATTTTGTTGAGTATTTTTAAATTATTATAAATTTTTGTAGTTTTGCAATCCTTTCTAACACAAAAAATAAAACTATGGCATTCGACATTAACATGATCAAGCAAGTGTATTCTCAAATGGCCGAACGTGTAGATAAAGCACGGGAGATCGTGGGGAAGCCTTTAACTCTTGCAGAAAAAATATTATACAGTCATCTTTGGGATGGAACACCTACCGAAGCATACACAAGAGGAAAGGACTATGTTGAATTTGCTCCCGACAGAATTGCGTTACAGGATGCTACGGCTCAAATGGCGCTATTACAGTTTATGCAGGCCGGTAAAGCAAAGGTTGCCGTGCCAACTACCACGCATTGTGATCACTTGATTCAAGCAAAACAAGGAGCAGCCGCCGACTTAAAGCGGGCAAATGAAACCAGTAATGAAGTGTTTAATTTTCTAGAGTCGGTTTCAAATAAATACGGAATTGGCTTCTGGAAACCCGGAGCGGGAATAATTCATCAGGTAGTACTCGAAAATTATGCTTTTCCGGGCGGAATGATGATTGGTACCGATTCACATACGGTAAATGCCGGCGGATTAGGAATGGTAGCTATTGGTGTAGGAGGGGCAGATGCCGTTGATGTAATGGCAGGAATGGCGTGGGAACTTAAATTCCCGAAACTCATTGGAGTTAAATTAACCGGAGAGCTTAGCGGTTGGACGGCTTCTAAAGATGTTATTTTAAAAGTGGCCGGAATTCTAACGGTAAAAGGCGGAACAGGGGCAATAGTTGAATATTTCGGACCCGGTGCCAAGAATTTGTCATGTACAGGAAAAGGAACTATCTGTAATATGGGAGCCGAAATTGGTGCGACAACTTCAACGTTTGGATACGACGATTCTATGGAGCGTTTCTTGAGAGCAACAGATCGCGAGGAAATTGCAGATGAAGCTAACAAGATACGAGAATATCTTACCGGGGATGATGAAGTTTATGCAAACCCGGAACAATATTTCGATCAGGTGATCGAGATCAACCTATCTGAGCTACGTCCTCATTTAAACGGACCTTTTTCACCGGATCTTGCAACCCCGGTCGGACAATTGGGTGAAAAAGCAAGAGCTAATGACTGGCCTATAAAAGTGGATTGGGGATTAATAGGGTCCTGTACCAATTCATCTTACGAAGATCTTACTCGAGCGGCTTCTATTGCGCAGCAGGCAATTGATAAAAAATTAAAGCCTAAGAGTGATTTTGGAATTAATCCGGGATCGGAGCAGATTCGCTACACTGCAGAACGGGATGGTTTGCTGGATGTATTCGAGAATCTAGGAGCCACTGTGTTTACAAATGCTTGCGGTCCTTGCATTGGTCAGTGGGACCGAAGCGATCTTAAAGGTGATGAGAAGAATACGATAGTTCATTCCTTTAACCGAAACTTTTCGAAGCGAGCCGATGGAAACCCGAATACCCATGCGTTCGTTGGTTCTCCCGAAATGGTGGCAGCAATAGCAATTTCTGGCCGCCTCGATTTCGACCCGATGAACGACACCCTGTTAAACGAGGACGGGGAGCAGGTAAAGCTCGATATACCGAAAGGTATAGAACTTCCTCCTCTCGGTTTTGATGTAAAGGATAACGGATATCTTGAACCAAAGGCCGACGGAAGCAGCGTCGATGTGAAAGTTGCTCCAAATAGTGAAAGATTGCAACTGCTTGAGCCATTCGTGCCAATTAAAGATGAAGAATTACAGGGAATGAAGCTATTAATTAAAGCCTTCGGAAAGTGTACTACAGATCATATTTCTATGGCCGGACCTTGGTTGCGATTTAGAGGGCATCTTGATAATATTGCGAACAACACCCTAATAGGTGCCGTAAATGCGTTTAATAAGAAGACCAATTTCGTTAAAAACCAATTAAACGGAGAATATGGAGGAGTACCCGATACTCAACGCGAATACAAGGCAAATGGAATTAAGACAATTGTGGTTGGAGATCATAATTATGGAGAAGGATCTTCGCGAGAGCACGCAGCGATGCAACCTCGTCATCTTGGGGTAGCTGCGGTATTGGTAAAATCCTTTGCCCGGATCCATGAGACAAACTTAAAGAAACAAGGAATGTTAGCGCTTACCTTCAAGAATGAAAATGATTACGATCTTATTCAGGAGGATGATACCTTCAATTTTGTTGATATTTCCGACTTTACTCCTAATAAACCACTCACAATTGAAGTGGTTCATAAGGATGGAAGCAAGGATACCATTACAGTGAATCATACCTACAATGATGCACAGATCGCCTGGTTCCGTGAAGGCTCGGCATTAAATCTGATAAAGAAACAGAACGCCTAATCCCAGATGTATTTATTTAAAACCCCGATAGTTTTATCGGGGTTTTTTTATTCATATTTAGCGAATTTGATGGATGGTAAAATAACTATCTTGATCTGTACCTAACAAATTGACACTTCCCAAGGCAATATCACCTTCAACCCTGAAAGTGATGGTGTCGCCGGCTGTTAACTGAAGTAAGGTTTGAGAGGACCGTACCGGAGGAGTAGCGTTGGTTCCCAGTATACCCACATTGGCGAAACTGTTTCTGTTTTCTACAGTTCCGTTTTTTAGTATTTGTACACCAAAATTAGTGGCTATACCAAGAGAACTAGAGGCTTCTATCTGTACGTATACCGAATAGATGCCATCGTTGTTCGCAGTAAAAGTATGAGAAGTGAGATCGAATTCGTCGTTCATATCGAATGCTTCACTATCGAAGGTAATGGTTTGCGATCCTGAAAGCAAAGAAAGATTGACGAGCCCCGAGCTTGAGAAATTGCCCTTCACGGCGGTGGGAAGTGCAGCCGAGATAATTTTCACTGCTTCCATGGTATTTACTGTTCCGTCTTTTGAAATAACCAATACCGAATCACGTGCAACATCTGTGTCCGGATCCTGATTGACGGACCGGATTCTTACATTACCGTTTATGTCTAAACTTGCTGAAGGTGAAGTTGTTCCTATCCCTATTTGTGAAAACCCAGAAATGCTGAAGATAAGAAAAAGATAAAATATAGATCTTTTCATTACTTTTTGTATTTGTGTTTATAATCAGGGGAGTCATTTAAATTTATTAATAAAATCTATAAAAAGCATAAAAAATCGATGAAATACTTAAATATTTAACAAAAAAGTTAAATAAAAGTTAATGAAAAATGTTTTTAGTCGATTTTTGAGTTTGTTTTGGTGAAATAAATCCTTACTTATCTTTTGTGAGAAATAATTAATTCAGTACTATTAAAATTCAATTTATTAAATGAGCTATATTAAAAGAAATTGGAGCAACATTGTTATTTTAATGGTAATAGCATTGCTTGCTTTTCCCCAAACCCGTCTCCCGATTCAGGTATTTGTACAACGATTAATTTCGTTTAGCCCTTCGGAAGTCGAATTAGATGAGCGTAGTACCATATCAGACTATGACTGGAACCTTAGATCAACGCAGGGGGATATAGTGTCTTTTAAAAGGGCTGAAGGGAAGGTAAGTCTAGTTAATTTCTGGGCTACCTGGTGTCCGCCTTGTATTGTTGAAATGCCATCATTCCAACGATTATATGAACGTTACGGGAATAGTGTTCAATTTTATTTTGTGTCCTCAGAAAACCCTTCAGTGATCAGTAATTTTCTGAAGAAAAAAGGATATACTTTTCCCGTGTACATTCAAATTGAAGAACCACCATCTTATTTTGCTGTTCCTTCTATTCCGAAGACCTATTTATTATCGGCCTCAGGGGAGATCGTGGTCGACAAGACGGGGGTTGCAGATTGGAACACATCAGCTTTTCACAGCCTGTTGGACCAATTGTTAAGCGATGAGTCGGCTCGCTAGTTTATCCTTTTACGTTGTTCGAGAATTTCAGTGAAAACCAACACAGTGAGCAACATCCCTAGGGCATACATTGTATCCTCAACGGGTATGGTTCCAAGTCTATAACCAATATTTTCGGCGTCATTATACCATACAACTTGCTCTTCAATAAAACTTCCGGTGAGAATTCCATTAATGAGAAAGAAGGGAAGTAGCACGACCAAGAAAGTTGGGAAAAAGCCCCGTAATATTTTTTGTTTGTTATTATAGACTAAACCGAGTAGGATGATGGTATACGTAAAATTGACAAGGGTATACCAACGGTCGTAAAAGTACCATAGGGATACGATCATAGTCGTAAGTAGTGCTATCTGTATAAGTAGCGTTATATGTTCGGAGAAAGAAAACTTCGGAAAAATATAATGTAGGGAGTAATGAGTAAAAATACAGGCATACGGGATACAAATAAAGAAAAGCCATTCTTCTACCGGAAGGTTTAGGAGCTTATAACCGGTTATATAATTTTCATTAAAACCCCAAATACCACCATTTGTAAAAACAACATCCCATGGAATGAAGATCAACATCATGATAGCGATCGCAGGAAAAAGGGATCTCCACTTTTTATAGAATTTAAGCTTAGGGTGAAAACTAAATATAAATGGAATTATAAATGAACCTATATTTAAATAGAGGTATAAATATTTCATGCACTATTTTTTGAAATATTTTAATGGCGGGAAAAGCATCCCAAAACATTCTCCTTTTTGTCTGTCCAAATGTTTATGGTGCATTTTATGCGCTCTTCTTATGCCTTTAGCGTACCAGTTGTTGGCATTGCGAAACAATTTAAATCGCTGATGTATAAATATATCATGAACCAAGAAATAGGTAAGTCCGTAGGCAAAAATTCCCAGACCAATGGGGAGGCCTGCCCAAAACCCATAGTACTGCCAACCTATAAAACAGGCAATACTTACTGCAGCGTAAAAAATAAAGAATAAATCATTGCGTTCCCACCAGCTTCCGTGATCCTTTTTATGATGATCCTTATGGAGATGCCATAAAAATCCGTGCATTACATATTTATGGGTAAACCACGCCATAAATTCCATAATACAGAAGGTGCCAACAAAGATCAATATCCAGAGTAGTGTTGTCATAAATTGCTTTTAAAATCTATTTCACCAAATTTAATTGATACTTTACATAACTACGGGTTAATAGTCCGAATTTTTCGTAATTGGGAACGCGGATCCGGGCATTTTTAATTTCAATTGCCGGAGTCTTAGAAAGTTTCTTTAATAGCCTTTTATAGTATCTGTACGCCATAAATACGCCAAACTTCGCTTCATTAGGTAAAAGCAGTATGCCCTTATATCCCAACTTGAAATCTTCTTCAATTTCGGCGATGATAACCTGTTTCGAAATTTCATCAAGGGAGGCGAGATCTGTGTTCGGAAAATAGGAGCGATTCAAACCTTCGTAATCGGCTTTCAGATCTCTTAAAAAATTCACCTTTTGAAATGCAGAACCCAAATGCATGGCCGATTCTTTTAAGGCTTCATACTTATCTCGGTCTCCCTTTACAAAAACCTTTAAGCACATGAGTCCAACAACATCGGCCGAACCATAAATATATTCTTCAAATTCTTTTGAGGTAAGATAGGTGCTTTTTGAGAGATCCAATCGCATACTATCCATAAATGAAGTAATTAGATGTTTTTCAATTCCGTAATTATGCACCGTATGTTGGAAGGAATTTAAAATGGGATTCAGACTTATTTTATCTTCTATTGCTCTCCAAAGATCTTCTTCAAATCCATTAAAAAGTTTTTTCTTATTATAATCGTGAAATGAATCTACGATTTCATCGGCGAACCTAACAAAACCATAAATATTGTAAATATCCTGCCTGATGGTGGGAGATAGCATTTTAGTCGCAAGCGAAAAAGAGGTGCTGTAGGTGTTAGTGACCTCTTTACTGCAACTCTTCGATACGGTGTCAAAAATTTCTTTCATTTTCTTAGCGGTTAAATATCTTTTTCAATCAATCCGGCAGCTAATTTACCAGAGATGAGTGACGGAGGAACTCCGGGTCCCGGGACGGTTAGCTGACCTGTAAAAAAGAGATTACCCACTTTTTTACTTTTCAGTTTCGGTCTCAAAAAAGCCGTTTGCATAAGGGTATTTGCCAAACCGTAGGCATTCCCTTTGTATGAGTTATAATCCGAAACAAAGTCATTCAGACAAAACGATTCCTTAAATATAATGTAATTTTTTACCTCTTGGGTGGTAAGCTTTTCAAATCTTTCGATGATCATTTCAAAGTACTCCTCTCTCAGCTCGGGAATATCTGTAAGTCCGGGTGCCAAGGGGATCAGAAAAATTCCGGCTTCGGTACCCTCAGGGGCAATATTAGCATCCGTTTTTGAAGGAAAACTGGCATAGAACAACGGTTTTTCGGGCCATGCAGGTTCGTCGTAAATGGCTTTTGCATGTTCTTCAAAGTCTACATCGAAAAACAACGTATGATGTGCTACATGTTCAAGTTTTTTCTTGAATCCTACATAAAATAGCAGGCTTGAGGGTGCAAAGGTCTTTTTTTCCCAATAGCTTTCTGAATATTGTCGGTACATGGGCTCAAGCAACGTTTCTGTATGATGGTAGTCTGCTCCGCTTAATACAATATCTGCTGGAATCGAGACCCCGTTACTTATTATACCGGTGGCCTTTTTATCCTGAACCACGATCCTTTCAACATTCTCATTGACCTTAATGGTCACGCCAAGTTCTTCTGCAAGACTTTTCATTGCTTTTATTACCGAATACATACCGTTCTTGGGATGGAACGTACCTAATCCGAAATCGGCATAATTCATAAAACTGTAAAAGGCGGGTGTATTCGAAGGTTTGGCTCCCAGAAAAAGTACGGGAAACTCCATGATAGCAATAAGTCTGGGATTTTTGAATTCCTTTCTAACCTCCTTACTTATAGTACTAAAAAATTGCCCTAACTTTTTAGCGGTTACCGGCGTTACAAGTTCTAAAGGGGAGATACCCGGGCGATAGACGAGATCTTTGATAGCGATCTCATAATTATCCAAAGCCTGATTCATGAAATTTCTGAGTTTGGCCGAACTTCCTTGTTCTTCCTTTTCAAAGGCGAGACATATTTTATCAAGTGTATCTTCGATCGTTATATAATCCCCAGGATTAAAATAGACTTGATAGGCAGGATTTAATTTCTGAAGCGTATAGTAATCGGATGGTTTTTTATTGAAATCGGCAAAGAATCGCTCAAAAACATCGGGCATCCAGTACCAGGTTGGACCTATATCGAACGTGAAGCCATCTCTTTTAAGTTGTCTGGCGCGCCCCCCAACGGTATCATTTTTTTCATAAATAGTGACCAAATGTCCCGATTTGGCCAGATAACTGGCAGCCGCAAGCGAGGAAAACCCGGAACCTATAATAGCTATATTCTTCATTTTGTTTAACAAATTTAATTAAAAATTAAACAAAAAATTGTTTTCCCTTTTAAATTATGATTTTTTTAGTGTTTCTAATAGTTCCGGGAAATCTTTGTTATTTGCTATAATCTTAATATTTGGTGGAGTTTTGAGATCGCTAAACTTTCTCACTTTTGCTCCCAATAACCACAGCTGGTGTTGATCATCCTTAGATATCCTTTTGTTGAAATCCCTTAAATATTTACGAATTTCAATTAGATCGGGTTTTACCGTAAAGTAGGATAAAAAGCAGATTTGGTTGTAATGATTCGTGATATGAACTAGACTCTCAATTCCAATGTTAGTTCCCAGATATACTGTTTTAAATCCGCGTGAAAGCAGCTGAAAATTGGTAAACAATAAGCCAATCTCGTGAATTTCACCTATAGGGAGAAATAGCGCAAATACCGGTGATGAAGATTTATTCGGTTGAGTCTTCAGCGAATCGATGGCAACAATGACTTTTCTTTTTATCAATTCTGAAATAAATCGCTCGTGAGAGGGGTCGATCGTCCCTGTTTGCCATAGAAGTCCGATATCACTTAGCAAAGGCAAAAACACTTCACTAAAGATCTCACTGAAGGATTTTGTTTTGTTTAGTTCTGTAAACGTATACTGAAAAAGGTCGTCATCAAAATCGAACATCGCAGATTTGAGCTGCTTTAATGCGAGACTATTTGTTTCATTAATCGAATTCTTCTGAATGAGCTTCTGAATTTCTGAATTTTCGAGCTTGGCAATTTTAGAAATTTTATGTCCCTGGTCATATAAATAAGCGACATTCAGAAGTTTTTTTAGATTTTCGAGATTGTACTTACGAATATTTGTATCGGTACGCTCCGGTTCAAGAAGGTTATAACGTTTTTCCCAGATGCGAATGGTATGAGCCTTTACATTACTAAGGTTTTCAAGGTCTTTAATACTGAATTGTGTTTTTACACCCATTCTCGCAGATTTTTCAAAAAAGGAAAATACTAAAATTAAACCACTGTTTAATAAAATGGCCAATAAATTGAACAAAATATTATTTAACAGGAAGAGTGTTGATTGGTAAAGTTCGAATTTTTTCAATGATACCACTGAAATGTGTAGCGACAGCTCAAAAATCGTCATAAAAAAGTTACGATTTTTGAGCTGTCGCCACGCCCGGTCTTTGGGCTGACTTCAGCACAAAAAAAAGCCATCCAAATAATAGATGACTGCGAATCAATTAGGAAGTTAGGGGGTCTAAAGAGTGCAATTAAAAATTCCGTTCTACTAACATTAAAACTCAGAAGGGACTCATAAATTAAATACGGCTCCTTCTCAAAAATCGTTATAAAAAAGTTACGATTTTTGAGCTGTCGCCACGCCCGGACTTTGGGCTGACTTCAGCGCAAAAAAAAAGCCATCCAAATAATAGATGACTGCGAATCAATTAGGAAGTTAGGGGGTCTAAAGAGTGCAATTAAAAATTCCGTTCTACTAACATTAAAATTTAGAAGGGACATATAAATTAAATACGGCTCCTTCTCAAAAATCGTTATAAAAAAGTTACGATTTTTGAGCTGTCGCCACGCCCGGACTTTGGGCTGACTTCAGCGAAAAAAAAAGCCATCCAAATAATAGATGACTCATTGTACCCGGGATGGGACTTGAACCCACACGCCCAAAGGACACATGGCCCTCAACCATGCCTGTCTACCAATTCCAGCACCCGGGTAGGTGTTGCCTATGTCGCTTTGCTGTGGATAATACAGTAGCCTTAAGGCGAAAAAAAAAGCTAAACCGCGGGGCTTAACTTTTTTGTGACCTGGCTGGGGCTCGAACCCAGGACCACCTCCTTAAAAGGGAGGTGCTCTACCAACTGAGCTACCAGGTCTTGCTTTAAAAGCGATCCAAATCCGCCGAAGCGGAACACGCGGTGTTTTGCGTTGGCGGGTGCAAATATACTATCAATAAATCTATTTTTCAAAGCATAATTAAATTAAATTTGGGAATATTTTAAATCGGATAAAAAAACAATAAAAATCTGGAGCTTTAGTATGAAAATAGTTCTTTTGGGATACATGGGAAGCGGGAAATCAGTAGTTGGTGAACAGTTGGCAACTACATTGAATTATAGCTTTTTAGACCTCGACAATGAAATTGAAAAGAACGCGGGAATGCCCATTTCCAATCTTTTTTCTGAAAAGGGAGAGATCTGGTTCCGAAGAAAAGAAAACGAAATTTTAAAGGAAATTATCCAACAAGATCCCAAGCTGGTTCTCGCCACCGGAGGGGGAACTCCCTGTTACGGAGATTCTTCCAGCTTTATTCAATTAGAAAAGGATGTAATTAGCATTTATCTTAAAACCTCTTTGGATGAACTAACTCATCGATTATTTTCAGAAACAACTCACCGTCCATTAATCGCTCATCTTGAAAGTAAAGAAGCATTGAAGGATTTTATTCGCAAACACCTTTTTGAAAGAGCTCATTATTACAACCAGGCAGATCTTGTGATTGAAACCGATGGTAAACCCGTTAATGCTATCGTAGAAATCATTGTAGCAAGATTATTCTAATACTGCGCGATCGTTATTTTTTTCAAAGATCACAGAAACGTTTTCACTAATGGAAGTAGATAATGAAATACCTTTGAAATCTGCTTTTACGGGATATTTTTTATGATTCCTGTCTACGAGAACCGCAGTTTTAAATTGTTTTAAAGGAACATCGAGAAAATGCCTTACTCCATAAATTAGGGTGGTCCCACTGTGTAAAACATCATCGACCAGGACTACCGATTTGTTTTTGTATTCTGAAGCAGCTATAGAGGTTCGAATTGGATTGGTAGGTTTCTTTTTATCTATTTGCACTTCACATAAATTTACCTTTAAGGGGGATATTGCTTCCAATTGGTTTTTTAATTTTTTCGCCAATACATATCCGTTTTCCTTAATTCCGGCTATAATGACTTCCTTTTCAGAAACATTGGTTTCATAGATCTGATACGCAATTCGCTTTATAGTATGCGCTATCTTCTTTTTGTCAAGAATAATGGTGCTGGTAGACGTCATAAACAGTACAATTTTAAACAAATATACAAATTAGCCCAAGGATTATTCTTCTTCGCCTTCGGTAAAATCTTCCAGATCCCGACGGTCTTTCTTCGTGGGTCTGCCTACTCCTTTTTTTCGATAGTGATCTTTGGCAAATTGGAGTAATTCTTTATTCTGAAAAGCCTCCTTAGGAGTTGTATCTTTTCGGTAAAGATCTACCAGTTTTGCTCCAAGGCGGGATTCCGGTACGTTGATGACCTCCAGAGAATAGTTGATCTGCTCTTTGCGCAGTGTGATTGAATCTCCAGGAAAAACATCTCTGGAAGGCTTTACAGTATCTCCGTTGACTTTAATTGCGCCTTTTTTACATGCCCTGGTAGCAATACTCCTGGTTTTGTAATACCGAAGACACCATAAATATTTATCAACTCTCATACAAAAGACCTTAATTCTACGTTAATCTGATGCCCAAAAATAGCGGAAAATTGTATCTTGCGCACACAAAAAAATGAAGATGAAAAAAATTTATGCTGTAGTTGCCTTTGCCGCACTCATTCTCTTCTCCTTTAATTCATGTAAGAAGGATGATGCCATTGACGATAATTTTATCCCTGCAAGAGACCGCGGACCTGAGGCCATAGTGTCAACAGGTATAGTAGAACGATATCTCGAAACGCATTTTTACAATTACGAAGAATTTGAGAATCCTCCTGCCAACTTCGATTTCAGAATTAAATTCGACACTATAGCCGGTGACAATGCAGATAAGACTCCGTTAATGGAACAGGTAAGTTCGAAAACGGTGAAAGACAGAGTGACTGAAGGCGTAGAATACACACTTTACTACCTTAATGTCATTGAAGGAGAGGGAAATTCACCAAGATTTCCGGATATAGGAACCATTAGTTATGAGGGAAGGTTTATTAATGAGGAACCGGGCACAGTGAATGTCTATTCCGATGTGTTTGACTCTTCAGTGGTTCCCGTAAGATTCGATTTAACCCAGATCGTAAATGGTCTTCAGGATGCATTAACCGAATTTAGCGGCGCTACAAATATAATTACGAACCCCGACGGAACACTTAGTTTCGAAAACTATGGTGTGGGAGCAGTGTTTATGCAATCCGGATTAGGATATTATGTGAATCCGCCCCCGGGTTCATCCATTCCAATTTACTCTCAATTGATTTTTACATTCCAGTTATATGAAGCCGAAGAAGGCGACCAGGATGACGATGGAGTGCCTTCATTTATGGAAGACAGAAATGGAAATGGCCTTGAAGAAGATGATGATACCGATGGTGATCTGGTACCAAATTACCTGGATGCCGATGATGATAATGACGGAAGGCCCACTTCAGAAGAGATAGAGATCGACGAAGATGGTAATATCACTTTTCCAGATTCAGATGGTGATGGAATCCCGGATTATCTGGATGCAGATAGTTGATCTAAAAATTCTTTCCAACATAAAAAAAGCCTCAACAATTTGAGGCTTTTTTTAATTCAATCACTTTTCGGTAAGATCTTATTTACGAGCCATTACTTTTTTAACAGCTTTTAGGATGGCTTCAGCGTTAAGCCCGTATTTGTCCATGAGCTGCTCCGGCGTCCCCGATTCTCCAAATGTATCTTGAGTTGCTACAAACTCCTGTGGTGTTGGCTTGTTTTCAGCCAAAACGCGTGATACACTCTCGCCCAAACCTCCTAGGTAGTTGTGTTCTTCTGCAGTGACGATGCATCCGGTTTTTTCAACGCTTTTTAAAATGGCATTGGCATCCAAAGGCTTAATAGTGTGAATATTGATTACTTCTGCTGATATTCCTTTTTCGTGTAATGCTTCGGCTGCCACGAGAGCTTCCCAAACTAAATGACCGGTAGCTACAATAGTTACGTCATTACCTTTCTGCAACTGAAGCGCTTTACCTATTTCAAACTTCTGGTTTTCTTGAGTAAAATTTGCAACTTTAGGTCGGCCGAATCTTAAGTAAACCGGGCCGTGATGCTCAGCAATGGCAAGAGTGGCTGCTTTCGTTTGATTGTAATCACAGGTATTTATAACGGTCATACCGGGAAGCATTTTCATAAGGCCAAGATCTTCCAGGATCTGATGCGTAGCTCCGTCTTCTCCCAAGGTAACGCCGGCATGGGACGCACAGATCTTTACATTTTTGTCACTATAAGCGATGCTTTGTCTAATTTGGTCGTACACCCTTCCGGTAGAGAAATTCGCAAAGGTACCGGTAAACGGGATCTTTCCTCCTATGGTCATTCCGGCAGCAATCCCCATCATATTAGCTTCTGCTATTCCCACCTGGAAAAATCGCTCCGGATGATTTTCCTTAAACTCATCCATCTTTAATGAACCGGTAAGATCGGCGCAAAGCGCAACGACATTTTCGTTGGTTTTTCCCAGTTCTGTAAGACCGGCTCCAAATCCCGATCGTGTATCTTTTTTACCGCTGTCTGTATATTTTTTCATTTTTTTCAGAATTAATAGTCCCCCAAGGTTTCCGGATTTTGAGCCAATGCTGTTTCCAATTGCTCATCATTTGGTGCTTTACCATGCCATGCGTGTGTATGCATCATAAAATCGACGCCATTCCCCATGACGGTTTGAAGGAGAACACAAACCGGTTTACCCTTACCCGATTTTTCTTTTGCAGATATCATGCCTTCGATCACGGCTTTTAAGTCATTCCCTTCATGAATTTCCAACACTTCCCAACCAAAGGCTTCAAACTTTGCTTTAAGATTCCCCATGGGCAATACGTTATTGGTAGATCCGTCGATCTGCTGACCATTGAGATCGATCGTTACAATTAAGTTATCGACATTATTGGCTGCTGCATACATTATTGCTTCCCAATTTTGACCTTCCTGTAATTCCCCATCACCACAAAGCGTATAAATAAGATGGTTGTCCTTATTAAGTTTCTTGGCTTCAGCGGCTCCAATTGATACTGAAATTCCTTGCCCCAGACTTCCTGAAGCTACACGAACACCAGGAAGGCCTTCATGTGTCGTGGGATGTCCCTGCAATCTGGAATCGATAAGTCTGAAGGTGTTTAACTCCTCTACGGGAAAATACCCCGAACGGGCTAAAACACTATAAAACACCGGTGAAATATGACCGTTGGAAAGGAAAAAAATATCTTCACCTATCCCATCCATATCAAAACCTTCTTTTCGATCGAGAAGTTCGTTATAGAGTGCCACAAAAAATTCTGTGCATCCTAAGGAACCGCCGGGATGTCCCGAATTTACTTTATGAACCTGGCGCAGTATGTCTCTGCGCACCTGAATGATCAAATCGTTGAGATAGTTATAATCGGGCATAGATATAAGAAATTTTAAGTTTCAAAAGTAAGGCAATATATAAGGGGTTCAAAATAGAAAAGTGTTCAGTTATTAACGATTTGTGTTTTTTAGTTAACAGTATCCTTTAAGAGAATTTGCAAGAGGTATTTATGATGTAAACTCCCAAAACGGTTTATCTTTGCACCTTTATACACTGTAGCGAATAAATTCAGAAAAACTGTTGATGAAATTTAAACTAGAATCTACCGATACCACGAGTCAGGCACGCGCAGGAACAATTACTTTAGATCACGGTATTGTTGAAACACCAATCTTTATGCCTGTTGGTACGGTGGCTACTGTAAAAGGGGTTCATCAAAAAGAGCTGAAAGAAGAAATAAATCCCGATATAATATTGGGGAATACCTATCATTTGTACCTGAGACCTCAGACTCCCATACTTGAAAAGGCCGGAGGGATTCATAAATTCATGAATTGGGATCGAAATATCTTAACCGATAGTGGCGGATATCAGGTGTATTCATTGTCTGCCAACCGAAAGATCAAAGAAGAAGGTGTGAAATTTAAGTCCCATATAGACGGAAGTTTTCACTTTTTCACCCCGGAAAAAGTAATGGAGATCCAAAGAGTTATTGGTGCCGATATCATTATGGCATTCGATGAATGTACACCCTATCCATGCGATTACCGGTATGCCAAGCGATCGATGCACATGACACACCGCTGGTTGGATCGTTGTATCAATCATCTGGAAAAGACGCCTTTAAAATATGATTATCAGCAATCGTTCTTTCCCATTGTGCAGGGGAGTACCTATAAGGATCTGCGAAAAGAATCGGCAGAGTACATCGCTTCAGTAGGAGCCGAAGGAAATGCTATTGGCGGATTATCTGTGGGAGAACCTGCCGAAGAAATGTATGAAATGACTGAAGTGGTTACGGCAATTCTTCCGAAGGACAAACCGCGATACCTTATGGGTGTGGGAACGCCAATCAATATTCTGGAGAACATTGCCTTGGGAATCGATATGTTCGACTGTGTTATGCCAACCCGAAACGGACGAAACGGTATGCTTTTCACTGCCCATGGAACTATTAATATTAAGAATAAAAAATGGGAAGCCGATTTTTCTGCCATTGATGAAATGAATATCACCTGGGTAGATACTGCCTATAGCAAAGCTTATTTACGACATCTGTTTACGGTTAACGAGATGCTGGGTAGACAGATTGCGACCATTCACAACCTGGGTTTTTACCTGTGGTTGGTTCGTGAAGCGAGAAAGCATATCTTAGCGGGTGACTTCTCATCCTGGAAAAAGATGATGGTCGAACAAATGGACAAACGCCTGTAATCGTATGCTTAGCATTCTTGACAGATACATCTTAAAAAAATATCTGGGTACTTTTGTCCTATTATTATTACTGTTTATTCCTATTGGAATTACGGTTAATCTTGCCGAAAAGATCGATAAGATTTTGGCTAACGAAGTCCCTTTTATTGAAGTGGCTAAGTACTATCTCGATTTTACGGTGTATTTCGCAAACCTCTTGTTTCCCTTGTTTTTGTTTTTGTCGGTCATCTGGTTTACTTCCAAGCTGGCTAACAATACTGAAGTGATCGCTTTTCTTAGTAGCGGGGTATCGTACTATCGTTTCTTAAGACCGTATATGATAGGAGCTACCATCGTTTGTATTGGTGCGCTTATTATGGGGATGTACCTTGCACCTATGGCGAGTAAGGGATTTAATGAATTTACCTACGAATATTTAAAAAAGGGCAAGAATGACCGGAATCAGACTAATGTATATCGTCAAATTAACGATAACGATTATATCTACGTTAGTTACTTTAATGTAAAAGAGAAAAGTGGCAACAATTTCACACTGGAACACTTTGAAGGGAATAAAATGACCTTTAAACTTGCTGCCAGCCGAATTAAGTTCAATGAAAAGGACAGTACGTATTCGCTCTTTAACTATACGAAACGAATCATTGGTGAAAATGAAGATATCTTACAATCCCAAAAACGACTTGATACGACTTTTACATTCGAAATAGAAGACCTTACCCCGGTTACATATATCGCTGAAACATTAAATTACACCGAGCTCAATAAGTTTATTGAAAGAGAAAAGGAAAGAGGTTCTTCCTACATTAACCGTTATGAAGTCGTACGATATAAACGTTGGAGCCTTCCCGTTTCTGCTTATATACTTACCATAATCGCCGTAGCAGTGTCTTCTATGAAAAGAAGAGGAGGGATGGGTGTAAATCTTGCCATTGGAATCGGGATAGGAATGGTGTTTATCTTTTTCGACAAGATCTTTGGTACCATGGCCGAACAGAGTAGCTTTTCACCGTTTATAGCAACCTGGTTCCCCAATATTGTATTTGGTATATTGGCTATTTACCTTCTCCGAAATGCGAAACGATAAACTTCTTAACTATTTTCACCTCCACTTTATAGTATTTATCTGGGGATTTACAGCCGTATTAGGGGCTTTAATTTCCATTGATGCCATCCCGTTGGTCTGGTATCGAATGTTGATCGCTTCAGTGTTGATACTTTTATTTTTGTCTTGGAAAAGGGAGAAATTAAGATTTCCGCCAAAAGTTATCATCGGATTTGCTGTGGCAGGGGTCATTATTGCAATGCACTGGCTTACCTTTTTCGGTGCGATTAAGGTTTCTAATGTTTCAGTGACACTCGCGGTAATGTCTACCGGGGCTTTTTTTGCATCCTTGCTGGAACCTATTTTTTTTAAGCGAAAGATCATTTGGTATGAGGTTTTCTTCGGAATGCTTGCCATTTGCGGTCTTGTCATAATTTTTTCCTTCGAGACATCTTTTACTCTGGGAATTATCCTCGCCCTCATTTCAGCTTTCTTGAGTGCGTTATTTGCGGTGATAAACGGAATTTACATTAAGACGTATAAGGCCAGCACCATTTCATTTTATGAACTTTTAGCAGGTGTAGGGGCCATCACTATCTATTTGGCGATCGCTGGAAAGTTTGATGCTGCATTTTTTCAGCTGTCTTCTAGTGATTGGATCTATATTTTAATCCTAGCCTCGATCTGCACTGCCTATGCCTTTGTGGCTTCCACCTATGTGATGAAGTGGTTGAGTCCATATACGGTGATGCTCACGATCAACCTCGAACCGGTATATGGAATAATTTTGGCAATGATCATTCTGGGAGATTCCGAAAATATGAGTGCCCAGTTTTATTATGGAGCTGCCATTATACTGGCGACAGTAATTGTCAATGGAATAATAAAGAACACTCAGCAAAGAAAAAAAAGGCGATTGGGCCATACCTAAGCGCAAAGTTTTATCTTTGTAAACGAAGCAAAAATTATATAGCGTAACCAGACTATGGAATATCTTGATTTTGAATTACCTATAAAGGAACTACAGGAGCAATACGAAAAAGCTTGCCAGATTGGAGAGGATAGCGATGTAGATGTAACCAATACCTGCAAACAGATCGAAAAGAAGCTTAAGGAAACCAAAAAGGAGATTTATAAGAATCTTACCCCATGGCAGCGGGTACAATTATCCCGCCACCCAAACCGTCCTTATACCTTAGATTATATTAAAGCAATTTGCGGAGATTCTTTTTTAGAATTACACGGTGATCGTAATTTTAAGGACGACAAGGCAATGATAGGAGGATTGGGTAAGATCGGTGATCAGTCGTATATGTTTATCGGTCAGCAAAAAGGGTATAATACCAAAACGCGTCAATACCGAAATTTTGGAATGGCTAATCCCGAAGGGTATCGAAAAGCATTGCGCCTTATGAAATCTGCAGAGAAATTTGGTATACCCGTAGTTACTCTTATAGATACGCCTGGAGCCTATCCGGGTCTGGAAGCTGAAGAACGCGGCCAAGGAGAAGCTATCGCCCGTAATATTCTTGAAATGACCAGCCTGGAAGTACCCATTATTGTGGTGATCATTGGGGAAGGTGCCAGTGGAGGTGCTCTGGGAATTGGAGTGGGAGACAGGGTGCTTATGCTAGAAAATACATGGTATTCGGTAATCTCTCCTGAAAGTTGTTCTTCAATCCTTTGGCGTAGCTGGGAATTTAAGGAACAAGCGGCAGAAGCGCTAAAGCTTACTGCTACTGATATGAAAAAGCTAAATCTAATAGATATCATTGTAAAAGAACCATTGGGAGGTGCACATAGCGATAGAGAAAAAACCTACATCACTGTGGCAAATACCATATCTAAAACGTATGATGAATTAAAGAATTTATCCCCAACCGATTTGGTGGAAAAACGCATGGAAAAATATTCTGAAATGGGAGTCTTTAAAGGATAGTTTCAGTAATACCAACCCTTTAGAAAATCCGAAGTAAATCCTTCGGATTTTTTTGTAACTTATTAACAATAAAATTGAGTTGTGAACAGTTCAATTGTTAATGACCGGTGAACATCGTAATTAAAAAAACAACCAACTCTCTTAACATTTTATTTACATTCGCTCAATGGAAAAACTAAAACCTCACACTGCTTACAGCGGACGTCCTTCACAGGTGATCTCCCTAGAAAAGGGAAAACTGCCTCCGCAAGCAATTGATTTAGAAGAGGTTGTGTTGGGAGCCATGATGATCGATAAAAAAGGAGTCGATGAGGTGATCGACATACTACATTCAGAAGTTTTCTATAAAGAAGCGCATCAGCATATATTCGAGGCCATTCATACACTCTTTGAAAACAGTGAGCCTGTGGACTTATTAACCGTTTCATCTCAGTTAAAGAAGGATTCAAAACTGGAACTGGCAGGAGGGGAGTTTTATTTGGTCCAATTAACTCAAAAAGTGTCTTCTTCAGCCCATATTGAGTTTCATGCACGTATTATTCTTCAAAAGTTCATTCAACGAAGTCTCATTAAGATTTCCAATGAGATCATTGAAGATTCATATGACGAAACCACCGATGTATTCGATCTACTGGATACTGCTGAAGCAAAATTGTATGAGATCACTCAGGGAAATATCAAACGTTCTTCCGAAACAGCTCAGAGTCTCGTAATCCAGGCCAAGAAAAAAATTGAAGAGATCGCAAATAAAGAAGGCCTCTCGGGCGTACCTTCAGGTTTTTCAAAAGTAGATAAACTCACTTCAGGCTGGCAACCCAGTGATCTTATTATTATTGCGGCGCGACCCGGTATGGGTAAAACAGCGCTTACACTTTCTATGGCTCGTAATATAGCTGTGGAACACAATATTCCTGTGGCATTCTTTTCTTTGGAAATGTCTTCGGTACAATTGATCACCCGTTTAATTTCTTCGGAAACCGGTCTGAGTTCAGAAAAACTTAGAACCGGAAATCTTGAAAAACACGAGTGGGAACAATTAAACGTAAAAGTAAAGGGTCTCGAAACCGCTCCTTTGTTTATAGATGATACTCCATCCTTATCAATTTTTGATTTACGAGCGAAAGCGCGTCGGCTGTCCTCGCAGCACGGTATTAAATTGATCGTGGTAGATTACCTTCAGCTTATGACGGCAGGAGGAAGTCAGAAGGGCGGAAATCGCGAACAGGAGATCTCAACCATTTCCCGAAACCTTAAAGCTCTGGCGAAAGAACTTAACGTTCCCGTCATAGCATTATCGCAGCTTTCCCGTGCGGTTGAAACCCGTGGGGGTAGTAAACGACCCTTATTATCAGATTTGCGTGAATCGGGGGCTATTGAGCAGGATGCCGATATCGTTTCTTTTATTTATCGTCCAGAATATTATAAGATCGAAGAATGGGATGATGAAGAGCATTCTCCCACAGATGGTCAGGCCGAATTTATCGTTGCGAAACACCGTAATGGTGGGTTGGATGAAATTCGTTTAAAGTTCGTAGGACATCTGGGACGCTTTGAAAACCTGGAGACCTTTGAGTTCTCCAACGAGTTTCACTCCAGAATGAACGCAGCGGCAAACGATGATACCTTTAAAACCGATCAATTACCCTCTCCGGATGAAGCCTTTGGAAGTTCAATGAACGAAGATCTTTCTCCTGACGATGAAAATGATGTGCCGTTTTAATTAAATCTTCTCTTTTATCCAAAATATCTCTTTATTTTAGTTGAATCTAATTTTTGTATTCATTATTTTTAACCTGCTTTGAATATCAGAAAAATTCTTATTCGACTATTCGACACCAGAGCCGCTGGTGTCTATTTTCTTCTCTTTGCATCAGCTATAGGAATAGCCACATTTATTGAAAATGATTTTGGGACCAGTGCCGCACAAAAGATAATTTATAAGGCATTTTGGTTTGAAGTATTGTTGCTAATGTTTTGCGGATCGGTAATTTATAATATTTATAGGTATCGAATGATACAACAGAAAAAATGGGCCGTACTTATGTTCCATTTTTCCATTATTATCATCGTAATAGGAGCAGGCCTAACTCGTTATTTAGGATTTGAGGGGGTAATGCATATTAGAGAACAACAAACCGAAAGTTCCTTTTTATCTGCAGACACTAATTTAAACTTTAAGGTTATTAAGGCAGGGAATACTTTTGAATTCAGTGAGCCCGTTTTGTTTGCTTCTTTAGGGAAGAATCATTTTGAAGAATCCTATCTTATTGAAGAGGATCTTATAGAGATTGAACTTACAGATTTTATCCCGAATCCTACTCAAAAAATAGAGGCAGTAAATGACGGAAAGCCCATATTAAAACTTGTAATGGCGGGAGTATCCGGTAGAGAAGAATTTTTTATCGAGCAGGGAGAAACAAAGCGACTCCGGAATGTACTCTATAATTTTAAAGAAGACCCTGTGCCCGGGGCTATAAACCTGCGTTATGCAAACGACAGTCTAACATTTTCCACCAACCGGATGCTTACACAAACGGTAATGGCGACACAAAAGCGGGATACGATTGTCCCTTCAGAAAAGTTTCAGACCTTAAAATTACGTGCCTTGTATTCAGATGGTGTGAATAGTTTTGTGTTCTCCGAATTTAATCCTTCAGGAGAAGTAAAGATCTCTTCCGAAGATCCAAAAGTAAAGAACGAAAGTACCGTTGCCGTAGTGTTGAACATTTCTGTTAACGGTAGGTCAAAAACCGCTTATGCCTATGGAAATAAAGGTTGGTCCGGTAACCCTACGACCGTTGCTTTCGAGGATCTTACTGTTGTAGTGTCTTATGGCGCCAAGGAAATAAGCGTTCCTTTCCGCATAAAACTCAATGATTTTATTTTAGATAAATATCCCGGCACCAACAGTGCTTCCTCTTACGCAAGCGAGGTTACTTTATTCGATCCGGAAGAAAATAAGGAGTTCGATTACCGAATTTATATGAACAACATCCTTAATTACGGCGGATACAGGTTTTTTCAGTCCTCTTTTGACAAGGATGAAAAAGGAACCTATTTAAGTGTAAACAGTGATTTTTGGGGAACTCTGGTCTCCTATATTGGATATGCCTTGCTTACTCTGGGGATGATTCTCACCCTCTTCAGTAAAAAGACACGCTTCTACGAAGTAAGAAAAAAGATCAAAAAGATTCGGGCTAAAAGCAGCACATTCATCTTTTTAATTGCACTGCTTATTTCGGGAATTGTATATTCTCAGAACGAAAGTTATGTAAAAAATGCAGTTTCTAAGGATTTTGCGGAAGAGTTCAGTACTGTGGTCGTACAGGATTTTAAGGGTAGAATGAAGCCCGTCCATACCTTATCGAGAGAATTGCTCAGGAAAGTTTCCAGAAAGGAATCATGGAATGGACTTACAGCCGATCAGGTAATTCTAAGCATGTTCGTCAATAAACAGGACTGGTATGATGTAAAACTCGTTAAACTTGGGAAACATGAAGATGTCCAGAAGTTATTGGGAGTTTCTGGAGAATACGCCTCTTATAAGGATTTCTTTACCGAAGCAGGGGATTACAAAATGCGGGATGAAGTGCGGCGGGTGTATGAAATGGATCAAAAGGACAGAGGTGTTTATGCGAAAGAATTGATAAAGATCGATGAACGTCTCAACATATTAAGCATGATCTTTTCGGGCAGCTTGTTAAAAATAGTACCTAACCCGCAATCTCCCAGTAACACCTGGGAAGGCTACAGTAGCCATAATCATAACGACGGCCATAACCACAGTACGGTGGCGAGCAATTTCTTCAATGCGTTTGGTGCCTCCCTTAAGCAATCCACACAGACCAATGACTACGAGCATACAGGTCATTTACTTGAAGAGCTAAAAACCTATCAGCGAGCGCGTGGTGGTGAAATTATGCCATCGGATGCGAAGATCAATACAGAGATAAGTCTCAATAAAATGAACGTGTTTTCACGTCTCGCCGGCTGGTATATGCTACTTGCTGTGCTGTTATTGTTCTTTCTGTTTGTTTCTATTTTTAAACCCAAATGGAAATTAAAAAAGATCTATTACATCTTATTCTCCCTAGTCGTACTCGGATTCATACTTCACACCATAGGTTTAGGTATGCGGTGGTATGTCTCGGGTCGTGCTCCATGGAGTAACGGATATGAATCGATGATCTACATTGCCTGGACATCAACATTGGCTGGTATACTTTTTACCCGAAAATCCTTTGGTGGTTTGGCTGCTACTATGGTACTCGCTGGGACAATACTTTTTGTATCCATGCTTAGTTTTCTCGATCCGGAGATCACACCTCTGGTCCCTGTTTTAAAGTCCTATTGGCTAACCATCCATGTCTCTTTGGAAGCAGGAAGCTATGGATTCCTCATGCTGGGTGCTATTATAGGTCTTATCAATCTTATTCTGTTAATGTTTCTTAGCGAGAAAAATAAGTTACGCGTAAAACGTATTGTTCAGGAGATGTCATTAATTAGTGAACTGACTTTAATTGGCGGATTATTTATGGTAAGTGTAGGTACTTATCTGGGTGGTGTATGGGCAAATGAATCCTGGGGAAGGTATTGGGGCTGGGATGCCAAAGAAACATGGGCATTGGTTACTATATTAGTATATGCATTTATTCTGCATATGCGACTTATTCCAATGCTGCGCGGACTATATGCCTATAACGTTGCGACGATCTTCGGTCTGGCTTCTGTGATCATGACCTATTATGGGGTTAATTACTACCTATCCGGGTTACATTCATACGCAACCGGTGACCCTGTGCCTATACCGAACTGGGTTTATATAGCGGTGGTGTGTATAATTATAGTATGCCTGATCGCATATTTCCGAAAGAGAAAGATTGGCGGATTCGGTTAAATTATTCTACAACGATCCCGTTTTCCAGAATGAGGTTATAGGAATATCCGGCGCCAAAATCTCGATTTAAGCTTACTTCGGCCTTCATGGTCACTATTTGTCCCTCGGGTACGAAAGTATTGGATGTTACCACGAAGTCGAAATCATCCTTGCTGCCGTCTTGCAGATGGATCCAGTTTCTGTTCATGATATTGGGATTTACCTTTACGCACTTTCCTGTGACCTGAACTGTCTTACCCGCATATTTTTGAGGGTTGGCGACTATTTCAGCAATTTTTGTGGAGCCTTTGTGTTCAATAATTTCTTCGGTATGAGTGGGGATGTCTTGTTTTTGAGATTTTACAACTTTAGGTTCCTCGGTAAAATCGGCCTTTAGATTTCCCGCTCCGTGATTGTGTGACACAAGATTTGAAACCAGATAGATCGTATCGAATACCCTGTTGTATTCTTTACTTTCAAAATTTGTTTTTAAAAGATCGTTTCGATAATAGTAAACCTTACCAAGATCGATCTCTTGTTTTATCGCAGCGATCCAAAACTCCTTTCTTCCTTCAGTGACTTTAACGTATACATATTTCTCTGTTGGCAAAACCTCTTTTGCGACTACGGTATGAAGGTTTTCTGTGAATGATCCGGTATTATTGTTACTCGAATCAAAGGTATTATCTGCTGTATCTTCTTCTGAAAAGATACCACTCGAAACCCGTTCGGTAGTATCGCTGGACTTTGCTGAAATAACTTTTGGGCCGTTATTACACGCTAAAAACACTGAAAGAATGAATACACTGGTTATGATATTTATTTTTCTTATCATCTCTTTTTATTTTTAGAATAAAATCGTTTTGTGAGTCGGGTATAGAACCGGTAATTCTGCTCATCACCAAAAGTAGACAATTCCCCCGAAAAGTTTATTTGCCATGTTTTTGAGAATGTATAGTTGAGTCCGCCTCCAAAATAATTCTGCTTATATTCTTCATCAATATTGTTATAACTATAGTCTGCTCGTCGGAAATAAACATCGGCATAAAGCTTATTTCGTACTAAATCTCTTGAATGTCTCACCGAAAGAATGTTACCCGTGAGGTATCTGGAGGTATTGATATTATAGGAAACGTTGAACCTTCCTCCAATTCCGGGAATCTTTGAAAGCGTAGCGTAGGCGTAAACGTTGTCGGATTTGTTTTGTTGATCATTTTGAAAACGATTGCTGTAACTGGCGCCTAACCAAAGTATTTTAGCAGGCCTTACATTCAAGCGTAGCCGAACGCCCTGTCGTGCCAGATCATCGTCGAGTATGCGTTCTATTTCCGTCTGAAATGTCTGGTAATAAATGATCCTTTTTCGGGAATCGTAGGAAATAGCTGCGTTTACATTTTTACTGAATCTGTATCGTGCCGAAAGATAGATATTGGTAAGTCTGGTATTACTGCCTTCCCTTCCAAATATGTCCAGTTCCATACTGCTAAAGAGGTTTAAATTTGAAGCAATGGTACTGTTGTGTTGAAAGAACAAATAACGCCTGTCTGTCATACCATTATTGGATTGATCCATGGCGCCTAAGGTAGTCTCACTGTAAAAATCGGCTGTATTTGTTTCAACGCCAACATAGCCTCCATACTGGAACAGATCTGCATTAAATCCATAATCAAAAAAATCGGGTCGAAACCCTGCCATAGCTCCCACGTAAAAGTTTCCGAAGTAATTTTCAACCATCAAGCCGTCATTGGCTCCAACAGAGGTGGCCTTAGGATTTATTTTTCTTCCAACAGTTAACGATAAGTCTTCGGTAGCGTCGAAGCGAAGATTCAAATTATACACATTAAACAGGCTTGTTCTTCCCGAATAATCTTCAGGAGTGGTCAATAAACCTCGGTACGCTATATAGCTTTCCGTAGAAAATTTAGAATCTCCAATATGATTTGCGCTTAACGAAAACCGCGCTTGAAACCTGTCACGGCTCTCACGTAAATTTGAAAATGTATTATAGCTTCCAACAGATACCCTACCACGTATATTTTCACGATACAAAGACTCTGATTCCTTGTTGCTTGTACTTTCATCCACATTGGTCTTAGGAACTGCTTCATCTTCTATAGGTTCGTTGGGCATTTCAATGACTTCTGAAGATTTTTTAATCGTAGCAGAAACTTTTTCTCCGGTATTAATTGTACAATTATTTATTATTGTACAAACCACTGAAGAAGTTGATTTTTGAGTCACCTGCAGACAGTCTGAATTTCCAAACTGAAGGGTATCTCCTATATTAATTTCTTCGGTGTCTTCAAAGCGAACATAAACGTTATTAGCGGTTACAAAAGTAACCGTCCCTTCAATTACCTCTTCATTTTCCTGAGCTGTCGCACTTAAAGCGGTTATGAAAATTACTATGAAAGAAATTGTTTTTTTCATGGCTTTATCCTTCTCCATTCGGGTGACAAGAGAGACAAGCATTACTCTCATAGATATAGCCGTTAACATCCTCATGCTCGTCGGCCATCTCTCCTGAAGGGTGACAGGTGAGACATTGGAAAAACGCATAGTTATTAGGATTCATATGACAATCGGTACAACTGTTCCACTCATCCTCATGTCTTCCGCTGTAAATAGGGAAGAACATCCCGTCATGATCGAAAGTTGCAGGCATCCAACCGGGATTCGTTGTATGACACTGGGCGCAGTCTGTAGGGAAATTGGCAGCCTGATGATTTGGATTATTCGTAGATGCATAGTCGTCCATATGGCAGGCAAAACAATCGGTAGGGGTGTTGTTGAAATTTCCGTTGGCATGGCAGGAATTACAATCCTGTATATCATGCCCGAGCGTAAGCGGAAAAAAATCATGGTTAATTGTGGCCGGCATCCATCCCGGATTGGTGGTGTGGCATTGGGTACAATCTGTTGGGAAGTTTCCGCTTTGATGATTAGGATTTTGCGCACTGGCATAATCTTCCATATGACACGCAATACAATCGGCAGAAATATCACTAAAATTATTTACGTTATGGCAGGCGCTGCAATCCTGAATGTCATGACCCAGGGTTAATGGAAAGAAATCGTGAATTATTCCTTCGGCATCCCAACCAAATCCTAACGGAGAGTGACATTCAACACAGTCCTGCGAAAATCCCGAAACCACATGATTAGGGTTTTGAGCCATTACATAATTTTCCCTGTGGCATTCTATACATTCGTTTCCGAGGCGATTAAAAATAAGACTGCTTTCCATTTGGTGACATTCAACACAACTCAGATTGCTGTGTGCGCCTATTAGCGGAAATCCGTTTTGTTCGTGTAATTCAGGAATATCAAAAACCAACCAGCTTTCAGACGTATGACATCGCATACAATCGTTACCCACACTGGCGCTATGCACATCGAGATGACAGGAAATACAATCGGTAGGAGCATTTTCAAAAACAAGTTCGGCATGACAGGATTTACAATCTACTATGGCATGAGTTCCTTCCAATTCAAAATCGGTAGAACTGTGATCAAATTTAATAGTGTCGTAATCAATTTCCCAGCCACTGGGATTGTGACATTGAGCACAATCTATCTTCAGATTATTGCCATGTGGCGATTGTCCCCAAAATATGAAGGGACAGCAAATGAGTACTATTATAAATGACAGTCTTTGCAATCCAGTTTTCCTAATTTATAAACAACAGTTGTTGTTCCGCTTTCATTTTTTAGTTCGTGACAGGCCCTGCAATCGACCTGTGCGTGCTTTCCGGTTAATGCAAATCGCGTATTGTTATGATCAAATTTTTCGGGGAACCAGCTATTTGTCACATGACACCGGGCGCAATCTGTAATTCCATTTACTGCAAATGAATCACCATGAATATTTTCATGACAGGAAGCACAGTTTGTATCTAAGTTACTAAAATTTTGTGAGATTAGTTTTTTGTCTTCAGATATTTCGAAATGACAGGCGCTACAGGATACATTGTTGTGCTGCCCTGTTAACGGCCAGTCGGTTTGTGAATGATCGAAAGTTATCGCATCCCAACTATCGTTTCCATGACAAGCGGTACAATCGTTATTCGGAATAAATTCTGCAGCCAAAAACCCTTCGTGAAAGTTTGAATGACAATCGATACAACGAGTATCGGTCATCGCGAAAGTCCAACGATTTTCCCGTTCATCTACATGACAAGCAAAACACGGAGTTGCTATATGTGCTCCTTCCAAGGGAAAATCGGATTTTTGATGATCTTCTATAGTAAACAGAGTAAAGTCGAAACCTTTATCAAGTGTGTGGCATGTTTTACAGTCGGGGCTAATTCCATTTTCCGCAAATTCACCATTGTGGTAATCGGAATGACAGCTCTTACATTCTGAAAAATCTATTGGCGTTGAAAAACGCTCTATATGACAAGCCCGACAATCTACACCAGTATGCATACCTTCCAATGGGAAATCGGTAATGGAATGATCAAAGAAATCCATATCCTTTAGTGCGAGAAAACTCTCTTCAGAATGACATTTTGCACAGTCTTGCCCGTATTTGTTGTCGTGGGGATCGCTATGACAGGCTACACAATTGTTTTCGGGCACATTGGCCCTGTCCTGAAACAAGTTGCTAATATTTGAAGTGTTGGCATGACACGTAAAACAGTCAATTCGTTTGTGTTGCCCTTTCAAATCGAAATCTGTACGGGAATGATTAAAATTTCCTCTACCTGTAAAAGTGTTAAATGAGCTTTCGGTATGACACTGGGCACATGCTCCAGGCAACTGATTATTATGTGGATCCTGGTGACACGCCTTACAATCACTGAAATTCATTCCAGTGAATTGTTGAAAACTACTTCCGTTCTTCGTTGTTACCTTATGGCATTCTTTGCAATCTACTGCTAAATGCTTTCCTTTAAGTTTAAAGTCGGCCTGATCATGATCGAAATTCAGAACAGGAGAGAACGCATTCATATTATGGCACTGCAGACAATTTACAGGAAGCGTACCCTGATGATAGTCGTCATGACAGGAAAGGCATTGGTCATCCAATCCCAGATAAGTACCGGAGCGTTTTCTCAATTTCGGGTCCTTAATATTTTTCGGCGCATGACAAAGCCTACAATCCACTGAAGCGTGGGCTCCTTCCAATTCAAATCCTGTGAGATCGTGATTAAAATTCTGGGTATCGAAACGAATCATATCGAAATTTCTTCCGTGATGCTCACTATGGCATTTAAAACAGTCCTGACTCTCAACTCTTGGTGTTGCGTGAAACCCTTTATTCTGGGATAGTAGCGATTTTATTTCAGTATGACATTCCAAACATTTGTTATTGGTCACTTTCGATCCTAATTCGTGACACAGCGTACAATTACTCATACCTTCAAACTTACTGTGGGAGTCGGTAAGATCTCCGGGTGATATCTGAGCATTCAGAGTGCCAAGAGTCAGACAAAAAAATAAGACAATATGTTTTCGGAACTCCTTCACAAAAACAGTTTTTTAATGTTTTTTCATGATGTAACCAAACCGTTTGGTAATTTCTACACCAGCTTTTTCCAGAAAGGCCGTTGGTAATAATCCTCCGGCAAATATATAAACAAGATCATTTTTTACTTGGTGTGCATCTTCCTCATCGGTTATCTTAAAGATACAACTTTCGTCGCTTATGGAAATGAGACTAGAGTTATAAATAATTTCCAGTTTTGCCTCTTCTGCTGCTTTCGTGATATTTTCACGGTTTTTAGGCTTGGATCTCGTAAAATTATCACTTCGTACCAGAATTTTTACCCGGTTCTTGTCCATCATTAGCATAGCGGCTTCCATTGCCGAGTCACCCCCACCAACCACGATGATATCCTTATCTTCTATGAGTTCGGGTTCCAACATACGGTAAGCTACTTTTTCTGAATCTTCTCCCGGAATCCCAAGTTTTCTCGGACTTCCGCGCCTTCCGATAGCAATAAGCACATTATTCGCAAAGTGCTCTTGTCCGTTCGCTGTGGTTAACTTAAATGACCCGTCTTTCTGAGGAGTGATATTTTCAACTTTGGTATTTTCCTGTATTTCAATTTTATTTTCAGAGATCACTTTTTGCCATAGCTCCAGTAATTCCTGTTTCGAAGTATCATGTAGCTTGACTTTTCCGTGAAGGGGTAAATTCATAGGTGAGGTCATCACTACTTTCGACCGTGGAAACGTAAAAACAGTTCCGCCTAAAGAATCCTGCTCAAGAGTTTTACTTGTTAGTTTATGTTTTTTTGCCGCTAGCGTGGCTGAAATTCCTGCCGGACCTGCTCCGATAATTATAACATCTGTTAATTTATTCGGATTGGGTTTTTTACTTTTAACGATACTTTCTATGGCCTGTTGCCCCTGTTCAACCGAATTTTTGATAAGTCCCATCCCGCCTAACTCACCGGCGATATAGATCCCTTTCATATTGGTTTCAAAATTCTGGTTTACATGAGGGAGATCGACTCCCCGGGATTCGGTTCCTATTCTAAGGGTTATTGCTTCAACCGGACAGGCGTGAAAACAAGCTCCGTGACCGACACAGTTAGATGCGTTTATTACCGATGCCTGACCGTTAACCATTCCCAGGATGTCCTGTTCGGGACAAGCTTTTACACATGCACCACTTCCAATACAGGCATTTGGATCGATATAGGGGTGAAGTGATACCGGTTCGTGTAATCCTTCTTCTTTAGCGATCTCAACTTTTTTTATGGTCTGTTGAGTGGCTTTGTTTTTTTTCCGAAGATATAGGAACAAAATAGCGGCACAGAATATAAATACAATACCATAGGTAATTAATTGTTCAAGAAAAATATCACTCATTAAAATATCCATCTGTATCCAAAGGTAAATGCTACAATTACGTGAACCATTACAATAACAAGCATTATGATGGCAAAAGGCATATGTGCAACATGCCAATATCGAAAGAGTTTTTTCATGGTTTCCAAACGCGCTATCTTTCGGGAAAGTGAACGCTCCTTCTTAAGCATTTGTAAGATGCTCTGCTTTTCATGATGGGTTACATTTTGCCGTGTAAGCACTTGTTTTAAATTGCTAATTGACGGACTATTTGAGGGATTATTTTCAGAAAAAGCAGAAAGCAAATTAACAGTGCCTTCATCAAAAGAATATTTATTTTTAAGAACCGTCGAGACATCGGTTTGAGTTCCTTTAACTTCCTTTAAACTAAGTTCCCGTCCTTCTATGGTTCGCGGAATCTGCAAATAAATAAATCTACCAATTACTCCACTGGCAACCACCGCAACCATACTCCAGAACGCAACCGAAACAATGCCCCCAAATTTAAATGCTGTATGGAATAAAACCAATACTGGCCCCAGACTACACAGGAAGATGTGGAATTCAAGTAAATATTTTAATCGAATTCGCTTTCCTAGAATATTATACCGCTTGTGTGCTATATAAATGGAAACTCCAAAAAATATCAGGAATGTGCCAATTATCCCTAATCCCTGCCCAAATAAACCACTGGGTTTAAACCATTCATGTCTTGGATGATAAAAGCGTTCTTCGAGTGGCGTGGTATAATAGGAGTAACCCGTATAGGCAAGAAAGATCGTGACAGAAATAACGATAAGCGCCATCGACCAAATGTAGATTGTATGAGTTAATTTGTTCAAAGAATATTTTTGTATTAAAATACTAATATTTATCTGTATAACAAACTGAAACGTTTTTACCCTACTACAACAACCAAATTATATGATAAATTAAAATTTGGCTCAAAATTTGTCGTTATATTAGCATGATGACGAAAATTTTTACACTATTTATATTTTTATTTATCAGCTCTCAGGCTTCAGCGTCCTATATTTTAATTCCTATGGATGCCGAAGGACAAAAGGAGCATTTAAAGGCCTACGGCATTACCTATTGGACGCTTGAAAGGCAGGTAAAGGTAAAATGGCTGCTCAATTATCGTGGGGGTTCATTTTTACTTCCCGATTCCGAAGAAATTAAAAAGGAATGCCAGATTCGCGGTGTCTCTTTCGAAATGATCTCCGATGCTAAGGCGGAACAGATATTAACCGAAATTAGTAGTCCATCTCAGAATATGGAAGCTGTTGTTCTTGAGAAAGCGCCAAGAATTGCAGTGTATTCACCCAAAGGGAATCAGCCCTGGGACGATGCAGTAACCATGGTCCTTACTTATGCCGAAATTCCTTATACCGTTGTATACGATGAAGAAGTGTTAGGCGATCAGTTAATACTTTACGATTGGCTTCACCTGCATCATGAGGATTTCACGGGTCAATACGGAAAATTCTATCGTGCCTATCGTTCTGCACCCTGGTATATTGAAGAAAAGCGAAAAGCCGAAGAATTGGCTACCAAATTGGGATATGCTAAAGTATCTGAAGCAAAAAGAGATGTTTCACTAAAGATTCGGGATTATGTAATAGGTGGCGGCTTTATGTTTGCTATGTGCAGTGCCACGGATAGTTACGACATAGCGTTAGCAGCAGAAGGTGTAGATATTTGCGAGCCTATGTTCGATGGAGATCCCAGCGACCCCGGTTATCAAAGTAAGATCGATTACAGTAAGACCTTTGCGTTTACCGATTTTATTCTGGAACGCAACCCCATGGTATATGAATTTTCTTCCATAGATATGACCACCAAGCGCCAGATCATGAAAGAAACCGATTATTTCTCACTGATGGATTATTCGGCCAAATGGGATCCAATTCCCTGTATGCTTGTTCAAAATCATACGGCTTTGGTAAAAGGTTTTATGGGGCAGACTACTTCGTATGACCGGGATCAAATTAAATCGAACGTCCTGATCATGGGAGAAAACAAAACCAATGGGGAAGCCAGGTACATACACGGAATAAAAGGAAAGGGATTTTTTACTTTTTACGGCGGACATGATCCAGAAGATTATCAACATAGGGTAGGAGACGCTAAAACCGAATTGGCACTTCATCCTAATTCACCGGGGTATCGCTTAATTTTAAACAATGTTCTTTTTCCAGCCGCTAAAAAGAAAAAGCAAAAAACCTAATCTTTATTTTTCAAGGATTCAAAATAACTTTTCGGAGGTAAGACCGTAATTTCAACACGACGGTTAATCTGTTTATTTTCCTCACTGTCATTTAAGACTTTTGGTCTGGTTTCACCGAATGCCCTGATCTCATAATCGTAATTTGCTTCAAATCCCAACAAGGCTCTTATACGATCTACAACCGTATAACATCTATTTTCTGAAAGTGTCTTGTTGTACGCATCTGTACCGTCACTGTCTGTATGTCCTTCTATCAGCAAGGTGGCTTTATCTACTTTTTGAATGGTGGCTACCAAAGTATCCAAAGTGTTGGAGGCGGTTTCTTTAAGTGTAAACTCATCGACATCGAATAATACATCGGCGTTTATGGACAATTTTATAACACTTGTTATTGCTGCGATAGCGTCAATATCGGCTCCGGCACTTTTACTTTTGCAAAGGTTCTTCAGATCGGTTACCCGTACAAAGTAAAATACAGTTTCGGTAGAAATATTCTCATCTGCCAGATCGATCACCGACTTGCCTCCGTCTATTTTTCCGGCATAGAACCAATCTGTTCCGTTCTCAGAAATTTCTATGCTCGCAGGTTCCCGTGACGGTCCAACTTCAAAGACATAGAGGTCATCACCGGGAAGATTCATAAATCCGTTATCTGTAAAAGCAACGGTTACAGTTCCGCCGCAGCCTAAAGATAAAAAATTAGGATCCTGATATCTTTTATAGTTTGGTTCATGAAGGCATTGTGAGCTGTCTGTATATTTCTGTAGAGGTTCGGGAAAACCTAGTCTGAAATGAACGATGCTGTCTGCAAAGGACAAAGTGCCTAATGGTAGGTATATGGATTTGTAGCGGTCTATCTTGTATGACTTTCCTGTAACTTCCTGCGCTGTACTACCGGATGCGGAAAACAGAATAGTTATTAGTATTAAAATGGGGCAGATTCTCATTTTAAATATTTTATCTAAGATAAGTAATCTGAATAACTCTGTCCTTTAATGGTTTATGTCGATTTCATTGAATAAAAAAACCCGCTCGATTTGAGCGGGTTTTTAAGCGAAATAATAGGTTATGGTCTTATTTTACTTTGTTTACAATAGCTTCAAAAGCTTCAGGGTGATTCATAGCTAAATCGGCAAGCACCTTACGGTTTAATTCGATTTCATTTGCTTTTAGTTTCCCCATAAACTGAGAATAAGACATTCCATGCTGACGAGCTCCCGCGTTAATACGGGTGATCCATAGGGATCTGAAATTTCTCTTTTTTGCACGACGGTCTCTGTACGCATACGTCATTGCTTTTTCAACGGCGTTCTTAGCGACTGTCCATACATTTTTACGTCTTCCAAAGTAACCTTTGGCTTGCTTCATCACCTTTTTTCTTCGGGCTCTGGATGCAACTGAATTTACTGATCTTGGCATAATTTTACTTGTTTTTGTAGCAGGCGACACGCAAATCGTGTACTTTTTTTACTTATTAAGATAATTTATCTTTTGAGTAGCCATACTCCAGGGTTTTTAAATTGTTTTAACCGGTTAAACAATTACTTCAATCGAAGCATTTGTTTAACATTACTCTCATCCGATTTGTCTACAAGACCATCGTGAGTAAGTTTAAGCTTACGTTTTTTAGACTTCTTTGTTAAGATGTGGCTTTTAAACGCATGCTTTCTTTTAATCTTACCTGTACCTGTAAGCTTAAAACGCTTCTTGGCACTGGATTTTGTTTTTTGTTTCGGCATGTTTCCTTTTTTTAGTATTACTTCGCTTGGCTTTCCATTGTGTTGACAATAGAAAGTTTATTGTTTAACATCCTGACTCTTTATCAAGAGGTTATATTTTTTACTTCTTCTTAGGAGCGATAAACATGATCATTCGCTTACCTTCCAACTTAGGCATTTGTTCTACCTTTCCATAGTCTTCCAGCTCCTGTGCTAATTTAAGCAACAGGATCTCTCCCTGATCCTTATAAATAATGGATCGACCTTTAAAAAAGACATAAGCCTTTAACTTGGCCCCGTCTTTTAAGAACTTCTCGGCGTGTTTCTTTTTAAATTCATAATCGTGATCATCGGTATTTGGCCCAAATCTGATCTCTTTGATTATAACTTTAGTCGCTTTAGACTTTAGAGCTTTTTCACGCTTTTTTTGTTCATAAACGAACTTCTTGTAATCCATTACCTTACAAACCGGCGGACTTGCATTTGGTGAAATTTCAACTAGGTCTACACCTTGTTCTTCAGCTATTTCTAATGCTTTCTTTCTTGGATAGACACCTATTTCTACATTGTCTCCAACAAGACGTACCTCCTCGGCACGGATCTTTTCATTGATTCTGTGTTTGTCTTCCTTAATGACCCTTGCAGGGCCCCGGCTTCTTTTTCTTCGTATTGCTATGGTTACAAATATTTAAATTAAACATTGAACTCTTTCAAGTCCCTTTTTTCTTCTTCTTTGATGAGTTTTGAAAATGCTTCTACAGCCATGCTTCCTAAATCTCCTTCACTGTGTTTACGTACAGAAACCGTACCATCTTTTTCTTCCTGCTCTCCAACGATCAGCATATATGGGATTTTATTCATCTCTGCCTCCCGAATCTTCTTGCCGATGGTTTCATTCCTGTTGTCAACAAGGGCGCGAATTTCGTCATTTTCAAGCAAATTTAAAACTTTTTGAGCGTATTTTTCATATTTTTCGCTCAGAGACAGGATACTGACCTGTTCAGGCATTAACCAAAGCGGAAAATTCCCCCCGGTATGCTCCAACAAAATGGCTACAAAACGTTCCATGCTACCAAAAGGTGCCCGGTGTATCATTACCGGTCTGTGTAACTCGTTATCACTGCCTTTATAAGTTAGGTCAAAACGTTCGGGTAAGTTGTAATCAACCTGAATGGTACCCAATTGCCAGCTTCTTCCCAAGGCATCCTTTACCATAAAATCCAGCTTCGGACCATAAAAGGCGGCTTCGCCTTTTTCAACAACATAATCCAGACCCTTTTCTTCTGCGGCATTTAAAATGGCCTGTTCTGCTTTTTCCCAGTTTTCAAGACTTCCAATATATTTTTCCGGCTTTTCGGGATCACGTAAGGACACCTGAGCCGTAAAGTTTTCGAAGCCTAAAGATCCAAACACATAGAATACCAGATCGATAACATCTTTAAACTCCTTATCCAATTGATCGGGAGTGCAAAAAATATGAGCGTCGTCCTGAGTAAATCCGCGTACTCGTGTCAAACCGTGTAATTCTCCGCTCTGTTCGTATCGATATACTGTGCCGAATTCTGCAAAGCGCTTCGGAAGATCCTTGTAGGACCATGGTTTACTGTTGTAGATTTCGCAATGATGTGGACAATTCATCGGTTTTAATAAGAACTCTTCGTCTTCATTGGGAGTTCTAATTGGCTGAAAGCTGTCTTCTCCGTATTTGGCATAATGCCCTGAAGTTACATAAAGCTCCTTCTGACCAATATGAGGAGAAACCACCATTTCGTAGCCCGCTTTCTTTTGTGCTTTCTTCAGAAAATTTTCCAGACGTTCTCGCAATGCAGCACCTTTAGGAAGCCATAATGGTAATCCCTGGCCTACTTTAGGAGAGAATGTAAATAATTCGAGCTCCTTTCCTAATTTTCTATGGTCTCTTTTCTTTGCTTCCTCCAGCAGTTCGAGGTATTCCTTTAGGTCTTTTTGTTTTGGAAAGCTCACGCCATAAATTCGGGTTAGCTGCTTGTTGTTTTCATCACCACGCCAGTATGCACCGGCAATGCTCATTAGTTTAACAGCTTTTACGATTCCGGTATTAGGGATGTGTCCGCCACGGCACAGATCGGTAAAGGTGTCATGATCACAAAAGGTAATGGTTCCGTCGTCGAGATTCTCTATAAGTTCGACCTTGTATTCGTTTTGTTGCTTATTATAATAATCGAGCGCTTCCTTCTTGCTTAAGGATCGCATCCGAAACTCGTGTTTTCCCCTAGCGATCTCCAGCATTTTATTTTCAATTTCGGCCAGATCTTTTTCTGCGATTGTGTGATCTCCAAAATCCACGTCGTAATAAAATCCGTTATCAATGGCTGGGCCAATCGTTAATTTTATTCCCGGAAATAATTCCTCAAGTGCCTGTGCCAAAATATGCGCAGAAGAGTGCCAGAAGGCTTTTTTACCTTCCTCATTATTCCAGGTATATAGTACCAGACTGCCGTCATGGGTAAGCGGAGTGGAGGTTTCAATTGTTTCGTCATTAAAAGAAGCAGAAATAACATTTCTTGCAAGTCCTTCACTTATACTTTTGGCAACGTCCATGGGTGTGGTACCTGCCTCGTAATTTTTTACACTTCCATCTGGTAAGGTAATCGCTATCATATTCAATTGTTTAATACACCCGTCAATGTACATTTATCGCTGTTTGGGCAAGCGCAAAGATACTACGAGTTTATTCGTTTTACAAGATGATCGATTGCCTTATTTTTTTAATCTTCATGGCGGCCTCTTCGATGGCGTGCACATCACTAAGGCTAGAGTTGCGAGTGAAGCAAAAGTAAGGACGAGCCTGCCTGTTGATAAGGGGAGGCTGTTTGCTATAGAGCTCCGTTGGTTCCTCGGAACGCCAAGGAGAGGATGCCACTGCTATCATTTACACTCAGGTAACTTCGGCTTTGGAGTGTCTACAGGGAAAAGTAGTATATATATAAAGGTAAAATGGCGTGGATAAAATTTGATTTTCTATAAATCTTCTAGTATCAATATCTTATCGTTTTGAAGGAAAAAAATATAAAAAAAAGTTAGTCTTTGGCTTGTAGGATTGGAAAAGCAAATTATCTTTGCAGCCGCTAAAGTGAGTTATAAAAATTTACAAAAGCGGTTATTAGGGAAGGGCATGATTTTGTTCTTCAGTTTGTAGATAACAACGTTCAATTTTTTTTCTGAAATAATTTTTAAAATCTATTGCAGGTTAAAAAAAGTGTTGTACATTTGCACCCGCTAAAACGATGAGTGACTATTAAAAACACAAGTTTGTTTAGGCGAGAAATCAGAAAAGTTCATTGATTTATTGAAATTGACAGCGTATGAGTTATGTATGGAAACGTATATGACTTGTATTGAAACTAAACTAAGTTAAAGACTCTTGAGATTTTTTTGAGTGAAGATTTTTTGTTGTGCTTGAATTATTATTTAAGATTACACGATGAAGAGTTTGATCCTGGCTCAGGATGAACGCTAGCGGCAGGCCTAACACATGCAAGTCGAGGGGTAACGGGGTGCTTGCACCGCCGACGACCGGCGCACGGGTGAGTAACGCGTATACAATCTACCTTATACTGGAGTATAGCCCAGAGAAATTTGGATTAATCCTCCATAGTCTATATGAATGGCATCATTTATATAGTAAAGGTTACGGTATAAGATGAGTATGCGTCCTATTAGTTTGTTGGTAAGGTAACGGCTTACCAAGACTACGATAGGTAGGGGCCCTGAGAGGGGGATCCCCCACACTGGTACTGAGACACGGACCAGACTCCTACGGGAGGCAGCAGTGAGGAATATTGGACAATGGGCGAGAGCCTGATCCAGCCATGCCGCGTGCAGGAAGACTGCCCTATGGGTTGTAAACTGCTTTTATACGGGAAGAAACCTCCCCTCGTGAGGGGATTTGACGGTACCGTAAGAATAAGGATCGGCTAACTCCGTGCCAGCAGCCGCGGTAATACGGAGGATCCAAGCGTTATCCGGAATCATTGGGTTTAAAGGGTCCGTAGGCGGGCAATTAAGTCAGAGGTGAAAGTTTGCGGCTCAACCGTAAAATTGCCTTTGATACTGGTTGTCTTGAATTAGTATGAAGTGGTTAGAATGAGTAGTGTAGCGGTGAAATGCATAGATATTACTCAGAATACCAATTGCGAAGGCAGATCACTAATACTATATTGACGCTGATGGACGAAAGCGTGGGGAGCGAACAGGATTAGATACCCTGGTAGTCCACGCCGTAAACGATGGATACTAGCTGTTCGGACTTCGGTCTGAGTGGCTAAGCGAAAGTGATAAGTATCCCACCTGGGGAGTACGTTCGCAAGAATGAAACTCAAAGGAATTGACGGGGGCCCGCACAAGCGGTGGAGCATGTGGTTTAATTCGATGATACGCGAGGAACCTTACCAGGGCTTAAATGTAGTGGGACAGGTGTGGAAACACGCCCTTCTTCGGACTCATTACAAGGTGCTGCATGGTTGTCGTCAGCTCGTGCCGTGAGGTGTCAGGTTAAGTCCTATAACGAGCGCAACCCCTGTTGTTAGTTGCCAGCGAGTCATGTCGGGAACTCTAACAAGACTGCCGGTGCAAACCGTGAGGAAGGTGGGGATGACGTCAAATCATCACGGCCCTTACGTCCTGGGCTACACACGTGCTACAATGGTAGGTACAGAGAGCAGCCACTGCGTGAGCAGGAGCGAATCTATAAAACCTATCTCAGTTCGGATCGGAGTCTGCAACTCGACTCCGTGAAGCTGGAATCGCTAGTAATCGCATATCAGCCATGATGCGGTGAATACGTTCCCGGGCCTTGTACACACCGCCCGTCAAGCCATGGAAGCTGGGAGTACCTGAAGTCGGTGACCGCAAGGAGCTGCCTAGGGTAAAACTAGTAACTGGGGCTAAGTCGTAACAAGGTAGCCGTACCGGAAGGTGCGGCTGGAACACCTCCTTTCTAGAGCTTGCCTGCGCGAGCAGGTAAGATAGGTACGACAAAGATTGATCACTCTTTAAAAAGGTCACAAAGCTTTAGCTTGGTTTAGCTGTCAATTTTATAATATAAAGGTCTTAGGTAATTAAGCATTACGTGATGGTTTATACTCTCACTGGCTGGATACTTAATCGCTGGAGGCTTTTTTTTGAAACAGTCTCATAGCTCAGCTGGTTAGAGCGCTACACTGATAATGTAGAGGTCGGCAGTTCGAGTCTGCCTGAGACTACCACGCAGCAAAGCTGCCAGTACTTAGTAACTAGGCATTAGTTATTCGTGCGACGTTCATTGATTATTGAAAGGAAATTCTAGAAGTTGAGAGGTACTTAGTTGTGATACTAATTACTAACTACTATGTACTAACTACTAGTATATGGGGAATTAGCTCAGCTGGCTAGAGCGCCTGCCTTGCACGCAGGAGGTCATCGGTTCGACTCCGATATTCTCCACGATGAATGCTTTAATAAGCAGAATCGGAAAGAGAAAAACGTAGAAAGTTTACTTTTTGAGGTTTTTCGATTGAGATTCTTTTAGAGCATTCTCAAAATTGAAGTTTGAGGATGTTCCGCCAGGGGCGGAAACTCCGACACCGGAAATTTTGACAACCTATTTGATTTATGACCTTGGATAGTTTTTTAGCTGAAGCTACCAGGAGAGATCAGAAACGTTCATTGACATATTGGAATAAGAAATACGAGAAAAGCAAATAATAAAGTAAAAGATCAGTTTGCGGTCTCAGTACTTGGTTGGCAGTTTTACTGTTTACTGATACTGTGTACTGTATACTGAAAATATTGAATAACTCATTAAAGAGCAAAAAAGTACAATAAGCAAAGTAAGGGCGTATGGGGAATGCCTAGGCTCTCAGAGGCGATGAAGGACGTGATAAGCTGCGATAAGTTGCGGGGACGGGCACATACCGATTGATCCGCGAATTTCCGAATGGGGCAACCCAGCTATTTGAAGAATAGTTATCCATTTATGGAGGCGAACCCGGGGAACTGAAACATCTAAGTACCCGGAGGAAGAGAAAACAAAAGTGATTCCGTTAGTAGCGGCGAGCGAACGCGGATTAGCCCAAACCAGTGTTGTTACGGCAATACTGGGGTTGTAGGACTGCGACATTCTATGTGTAATGAATTAGAATCCTTTGGAAAGAGGAGCCAAAGAAGGTGATAGCCCTGTATAAGTAAAGATCATAATAGATAGCAGTATCCTGAGTAGTGCGGGGCACGTGAAACCCTGTATGAATCTGCCGGGACCATCCGGTAAGGCTAAATACTCCTGAGAGACCGATAGTGAACCAGTACCGTGAGGGAAAGGTGAAAAGAACCCTGAATAAGGGAGTGAAATAGAACCTGAAACCATACGCTTACAAGCGGTCGGAGCGCATTTATGTGTGACGGCGTGCCTTTTGCATAATGAGCCTACGAGTTACTGTTGCTAGCAAGGTTAATCCTTTAAGAGGTGGAGCCGTAGCGAAAGCGAGTCTGAATAGGGCGTTTTAGTTAGTAGTAGTAGACGCGAAACCGTGTGATCTACCCTTGGGCAGGTTGAAGCTGTGGTAACACATAGTGGAGGACCGAACCCGTTGACGTTGAAAAGTCTTGGGATGACCTGAGGGTAGGGGTGAAAGGCCAATCAAACTCGGAAATAGCTCGTACTCCCCGAAATGCATTTAGGTGCAGCGTTAGTTTAGTTTTATAGAGGTAGAGCTACTGATTGGATGCGGGGGCTTCACCGCCTACCAATTCCTGACAAACTCCGAATGCTATAAAATGTTGACTAGCAGTGAGGGCATGGGTGCTAAGGTCCATGTCCGAGAGGGAAAGAACCCAGACCATCAGCTAAGGTCCCCAAATGATAGTTAAGTTGAATAAACGAGGTTGGATTGCACAGACAGCTAGGATGTTGGCTTGGAAGCAGCCATTCATTTAAAGAGTGCGTAACAGCTCACTAGTCGAGCGATCCGGCATGGATAATAATCGGGCATAAACTATCTACCGAAGCTATGGGCCATTTATGGCGGTAGGGGAGCATTCTGTTTGCGTTGAAGGTGTACTGCGAGGTATGCTGGAGCGGATAGAAAAGAAAATGTAGGCATAAGTAACGATAATGCGGGCGAGAAACCCGCACACCGAAAGACTAAGGTTTCCTCAGCTATGCTAATCAGCTGAGGGTTAGTCGGGACCTAACGCGAACCCGAAAGGGGTAGTGGATGGCCAACAGGTTAATATTCCTGTACCTGCTCACGTTAAAAGTGACGGAGGCGAGAATTAGGTGCGTGCTGACGGAATAGCACGTTGAAGCCAGTGGTAACACGGCGATAGTACACTAAGGCTACGGCTGCGGTGATAATCCTAAAGGATCGACTTCCAAGAAAAGCGAGTGAAGCAGCCCGTACCCTAAACCGACACAGGTAGTTGGGATGAGAATTCTAAGGTGCTCGAGAGATTCATGGCTAAGGAACTAGGCAAAATCGACCCGTAACTTCGGGAGAAGGGTCGCCCTCATTAGATTGAGGGCCGCAGTGAAGAGGTCCAGGCGACTGTTTATCAAAAACACAGGGCTCTGCAAAATCGAAAGATGAAGTATAGGGCCTGACACCTGCCCGGTGCCGGAAGGTTAAGAGGAGATGTAAGCACTTGTGCGAAGCATTGAATTGAAGCCCCGGTAAACGGCGGCCGTAACTATAACGGTCCTAAGGTAGCGAAATTCCTTGTCGGGTAAGTTCCGACCTGCACGAATGGTGTAACGATCTGGACACTGTCTCAGCCATGAGCTCGGTGAAATTGTAGTATCGGTGAAGATGCCGGTTACCCGCTGTGGGACGAAAAGACCCCGTGAACCTTTACTATAGCTTAGTATTGACTTTGGATAAGTAATGTGTAGGATAGGTGGGAGACTTCGAAGCTGCGTCGCCAGGCGTGGTGGAGTCACTGTTGAAATACCACCCTTTACTTATTTGAAGCCTAACCCATGTATATGGGGACAGTGCTTGGTGGGTAGTTTGACTGGGGTGGTCGCCTCCAAAAGAGTAACGGAGGCTTCTAAAGGTTCCCTCAATACGGTTGGCAATCGTGTGTAGAGTGCAATGGCATAAGGGAGCTTGACTGAGAGACCTACAAGTCGATCAGGTACGAAAGTAGAGCATAGTGATCCGGTGGTTCCGCATGGAAGGGCCATCGCTCAAAGGATAAAAGGTACTCCGGGGATAACAGGCTGATCTCCCCCAAGAGCTCACATCGACGGGGGGGTTTGGCACCTCGATGTCGGCTCGTCACATCCTGGGGCTGGAGAAGGTCCCAAGGGTTGGGCTGTTCGCCCATTAAAGTGGCACGCGAGCTGGGTTCAGAACGTCGTGAGACAGTTCGGTCTCTATCTACAGTGGGCGCAAGAAATTTGAGTGGATCTGACTCTAGTACGAGAGGACCGAGTTGGACTGACCTCTGGTGTACCAGTTGTTCCGCCAGGAGCATTGCTGGGTAGCTACGTCGGGAAGGGATAAGCGCTGAAAGCATATAAGCGCGAAACCCACCACAAGATGAGATTTCTTTAAAGGGTCGTGGGAGACTACCACGTTGATAGGTCACAGGTGTAAGTGCAGTAATGTACGTAGCCGAGTGATACTAATAACCCGTATGCTTATGTACGCGCTTTCCTCCCCGCAAGGGGAGGAGGCAACTCTTTTTACCTGAGTATATTCACCTTCTATTAGTTATTTTTCCCTTATTTCTTTTTTCCGATATGTTAAGATATTTGCAGCCAAAGGCTGCAGTACTTAGGGGTTAGTACCCAGGAATTAGACAACTAATTACTAACGACTAACAACTAATTACTTACAACTAAGGTGGTTATAGCGACGGGGCTCACCTCTTACCATTCCGAACAGAGAAGTTAAGCCCGTTTGCGCCGATGGTACTACATTTGTGGAAGAGTAGGTCGCCGCCTTCTTTAAGTCCCGATTCTTTATAGAATCGGGACTTTTTTTATGGACTAAACGCAACGCCCACAAGTGGCGTGGTGGAAAAAGCAGGGATCTTGTACGTTAAATAAGTTACGAAATCCCTGCGTTTTCCGTTTCAATCTAATGAGCCACATTCTTATAAAGACTCAATTTAGCAATAGGTTGGGTCTTTTTTTTTGAACAAAATTTACCTTCCACAAATAGGTGGTAGAAAATCCCTGGGTTTTGTACTTTTTTAATCTACAAAACACCGGGATTTGCTGTTTCCATCGATAAAGCCGCCAGACCCTCTTTCAGTTGGGGGAAATCTTCTTTACCTCCAACGATGATAGCCATTTGGTCGTAGAGACGTTGATTTTTAGACACTGAAAACTACAACAATCAACAACTGCTTCAGAGCCATCTCACTTTGCCATACACAGGATGTTCCTTTTTTTTAGCACACAACACCCGCTGCCTTCGGGGGAGAAGAAATCTTCCCGTTGCAAACCACCAATATTTCGAAATGGAACCATCTTATGGGGATCTCCAAATGGGTTTTTCATAGGCCTACAATAAGGACAGCAGTGGCATCCTCTCCTTTGCTGCTCACAGCACAAGGAGAGATATAACGGATGGCCTGACTTTGCCTGTCAATGAATTAGAATAACTCTTAAAATTATTGGGCAAAGGATTGCCCAACGAAACCAGTAAACGAATCACTAATTCATTGCTGATTTTATTATGGAAACTTAGTGGATACCTTGTTATGGTCTTAGGCCGCGCACTTCCCGGAAATTTATTACTCTATCATATTAATAGATTTAAAATATTATCTATATTGGCGCAACTAAACAAACCAATTATGAAAATCATTACTTCTAAAATCATTCTATTTGCTCTTTTATTCATTTTTCTTTCCGGTAGCATAGCATATGCCCAAGACAGAATTGCAGTGATACAGTCCCCAAATGTAGTACTATTAGATCCTGCAAATGGTGCCATAGTCGATCCTTCATTTATCGATCTTACCCCGTTAAATCCGGGAACACCTAAGGGAATCATACAGGTGTTGGATGAGATCTGGATCTCCGATCAGATAAGAGACCGTATTGACCGTTTTGACCTGTCCGGTACCTATTTGAGCACTATTTCGGGAGGCCTGGACAATATTAAGGGGATGGCCGTTGTAAACGGAGAAGTTTGGGTGACCAATGCCGACAATGGTAATGGGGCTCCCGGGGATGCTATAGTACGGTTTGATCTTGACGGTAATAATCTTGGATCTTTTAGTACAGGTGATTCTACTTTCGATATCATAGATATAGGCGGCGGAGAAGTTTACCTTTCTTATATTAATGGTGGTTCCCGAATAGAACGTAGAGATTACAGCGGTGCTCTCTTAGGAAATGTGGTAAACAATAATGTAGTAAATTTTGTTCAGCAGATGGAAGTTGTTGATAATACGTCACTCTACGCGGCAGTTTTTAGTGTTGCAGGTGCAAATTCGTCGGGGCTTTATGAATTTGACAGGAATACCGGCGCAATTCTGAACTATTACGGTGCTCAGGGGAGTTTAAGAGGTGTGGCCATTCTGGATGATGATAATGTGCTTATATCCAATGGAGCCGGAATACATATACTCGATCCGGGAACCGGAAACGCGACCACAGTCGCTGCCGGAAGCAGTCAGTTTTTTGGTCGGGTGTCGCTTACACCTTGTACGCCTCCACCTACCCCAACCGGGGATGCGATGCAGTCTTTTCCTCCGGGGGCTACGCTAGCCGATATTGTAGTGTCTCCAAGCAGTGTCACCTGGTTCGCCACAGAGATGGATGCAATGAACGGTACCAATCCGTTGCCATTGTCAACTCCATTGGTTGATGGGACTACGTATTATGCCGTGAATATTGTAAATAACTGTTTGAGTAATTTCCTTGCCGTGACCGTTGAAATAATCCTATCTGTAGGAGATAATGAATTGGCGGTGTCTAGTGTTTATCCCAATCCTACTACTGGACTGGTAACCATTAGCAACTCACAGCAAATAGAACAGCTTACCGTATATACATTACTTGGACAGCAGGTGATGCAGCAAAAAGTGAATTCGAATAAGACAACCCTCGATGTTTCATCACTATCTGCAGCAATATATCTGATCCATATTGATCTTGGAGATCATCAACAAACGGTACGACTTATTAAACAGGATTAAGAGTTTAATAACCGAAAACGGCTTTCAGAATTATCTTTATTCCACTGAATAATAAAAATATGGTAATCCCCATAGCTATGATACCCAGCGGAAGGAAGATATACAAAGGAATGGTTTCCTTGTTGAGAAAAGAAAAGGTAAGGATATAGGTGGTAAGCACCACTAAAGGGATACAGATCGCTAATCGTTTGAGACCCTTTAGCAATAATGCCTTATTGGTGTGACTCATTTCTATAAGAATTAATGGCGTTTCGAACACTCTTGTGCTCGTTTAACAGTTGTTGAGCTTGCTCCCGGGAGATCTTTAATTCGTTCATCACCATAAGCGTGCCGCGGTCGACCAATTTATTATTACTCAATTGCATATCGACCATCTTATTGCCTTTAACACGATCCAACTGAATCATCGCAGCGGTAGAGATCATATTAAGGACCAGTTTTTGAGCAGTGCCGGCTTTCATTCGCGAACTGCCGGTGACAAACTCCGGACCTACGACAACTTCGATGGGATAGCTAGCGGTACTTGCCAAAGGGCTTCCTTCATTACAGGTAATACAACCGGTCACAATTCCGTTTTTGTTACATTGCTCCAACGCACCGATCACATAGGGCGTGGTGCCCGAAGCGGCGATACCAACGACCACATCTTTTTCCGAGATCTTATGCTCCTGAAGATCTTTCCAACCCTGATCGAGAGAATCTTCGGCAAACTCTACGGCTTTTCTGATCGCGGAATCACCACCCGCAATCAATCCTATTACCACATCATGAGACACTCCAAAGGTGGGCGGACACTCACTCGCATCGACGATTCCCAAACGACCGCTGGTTCCGGCTCCTATATAAAATAATCTTCCACCCGCTTTCAGTTGTTCTGAAACAACCTCCGTGAGGGCTTCAATTTGCGGTAGTGCTTTTTCAACGGCATAGGGTACCGATTTGTCTTCGGCATTTATATTCCGAAGCAGCTCGCTAACCGACATGTTTTCAAGTCCGTCGTACCTGGAATCTTCTTCGGTGGTTTTGGTAAAGGCCATATGCGAATTTACGATTTTTGAAATATTTGAGGATGTTAAAGTTCTTCGGGCCTAGAACAAAAAAGCCTTCGAAAATTGAAGGCTTTTTAAGGGTGAAAACTGTGATTACTTTATTGATGAAAGTATATTGTTAAGAGTCTTACTCGGTCTCATTTCGGCACTTACCAATGCTTCGTTAGGCCAATAGTAGCCTTCAATGGAAACCTTATGTCCTTGAGCCTGATTAAGCTCTTTCATGATCGTTGACTCCTCTTCCTGCATTTTCTTTGCTATCGGCGTAAAGCGATCTTTTAGGAGCGTATCCTTATCCTGTGCAGCAAGCGCTTCGGCCCAGTACATGGCAAGATAAAAATGACTTCCTCTGTTATCGATCTCGTTTACCTTTCGGGAGGGCCCTTTTTTATTTTCCAATAATTTTTCTGTGGCTTCATCGAGTGTTTCCGAAAGTACCAGGGCTTTATTGTTGTTATAGGTAAGACCTAAATGTTCCAATGAAACTGCCAGAGCAAGAAATTCTCCCAGCGAATCCCAGCGAAGATGGCCTTCTTTAACAAATTGCTGTACGTGTTTTGGTGCCGATCCTCCCGCGCCGGTTTCAAATAAACCACCACCGTTCATAAGCGGAACGATGGACAGCATTTTTGCGCTTGTACCCAATTCGAGTATGGGGAAAAGATCGGTTAAATAATCCCGTAGTACATTTCCTGTTACCGAAATGGTTTCCTTACCTTCTTTTACGCGCTGTAGTGTGTATTCGGTTGCTTTTTTAGGGCTAAGTATTTTAATTTCCAGTCCGTTGATATCGTGTTGCGTCAGGTATTGATTTACTTTTTTAATGATCTCTGCATCGTGAGCACGATCTTCGTCCAGCCAAAAAACAGCAGGACTACCCGTAGCTCTGGCTCTGGACACAGCCAACTTTACCCAATCCTGAACAGGCAGGTCCTTTACCTGGCACATACGCCAGATATCCCCTTTAGCGACCTTGTGAGTCATAATAATGTTGCCTTGATCATCGATCACCGAGACGGTTCCTTCTTCAGGGATCTCAAAAGTTTTGTCGTGTGAGCCGTATTCTTCTGCTTTTTGAGCCATTAGGCCCACGTTAGGAACGGTTCCCATGGTAGTAGGATCGAAGGCACCGTGTTTTTTACAGAAGTCGATCGTGGTTTGATATACATCAGCGTAACTGCTGTCCGGGATAACGGCCTTGGTGTCTTGAGTATTTCCGTCCTTGTCCCACATCTTACCCGAATTGCGGATCATTGCCGGCATAGAGGCATCGATGATCACATCGCTGGGGACATGAAGATTGGTAATGCCCTTATCGCTGTTCACCATGGCAAGGTCGGCATTGGAATTAAGTATGTTCGTGATATCGGTTGCTATCGCCGATCGCTCACCGGCAGGAAGTTCGTCCAGTTTTCCCTGAAGGTCTCCAAAGCCATTGTTGACATCGACACCCAACGCGTCGAAAGTCTTATGGTATTTTTTAAATAATTCTTCGAAATACACACGAACTGCATGCCCAAAGATAATAGGGTCACTTACCTTCATCATCGTGGCTTTCATATGTAATGAAAGCAAAACATCCTTGTTTTTGGCGTCATCAAATTCAGCTTGTAAGAAATTGAGCAACGCTTTTTTCTCCATGACCGAACCGTCTACGATCTCTCCTTTCAAAACCGGAACAGTCTCTTTTAGTACTAGCTCGTTTGATGCGTTATGATTGAGGACGATCTTCAGTGAGCCGTCATTTGCTATGGTCACAGATTTCTCGTTGTGTCGAAAATCGCCTTGAGACATAGTAGCTACATGAGTTTTGGAATCACTGCTCCAGGCCCCCATACTATGCGGATTCTTTTTGGCGTAATTCTTAACGGCTTTCGGTGCGCGACGGTCACTGTTTCCTTCACGTAATACAGGATTTACGGCGCTCCCTTTAATTTTATCGTAGGTAGCTTTAATTTTCTTTTCATCAGGGCTCTTAGGCTCCTCAGGATAGTCGGGTAGGGGATAGCCTTTTTTCTGAAGCTCGGATATGGCAGCGGTGAGCTGTGGAATTGATGCACTAATATTTGGAAGTTTAATGATATTGGCCTCCGGAGTTTTGGCCAAGGCTCCAAGTTCGGAAAGCGCGTCGTTTACTTTTTGCGATTCTGAAAGATATTCAGGAAAATTTGCAAGAATTCTGGCTGCGAGAGAGATGTCCCGGGTTTCGATCTTAATATTTGATGGTGCCGTGAACGCTTTAACAATGGGAAGCAGGGAGTGAGTTGCTAAATATGGAGCTTCGTCGGTTTTCGTGTAAATGATCTTGGCGGTTTTGGACATCAAAGTTGATTTTAAGACGTTATATGTAATTGTTCAGAATTTTTCTCAAATAGAGCTGCAAATATACGGATTTGAGGAAGGCAATAAAAGTTTCAGGGAAGCGGAGTGAAGAAGTTTATTTTTTTTTAAGATCAAATTAAACCGACACTGCTTTAAAGTTTTATGGAATAGAGCAGAAACTCTTATAAAACAAGAAAAGCCATATCACTGTACTGCTACATTGACATGGCTTCTTGTGAAACACATCGTTACCAACTAGTCTTTACGACTCGAAGCAAGTTTATTATACCCTTGCAGCTGTGATCTGTTTCAATGAGAAATGTTTTTATCGAACTAGCAACTAAAAGCTGCTCTATGTCTCAAAAAACAAACTCGAACTTTTTCCGATCTCAACCCTAACCATCGCGAGGATCGTTAGCATCTCAAACAATCTGAAAAAGTGTATAAAGAACGTTACTTTATTTTTGTCGCAATGATGGTGACATCATTTTGATATTGCTAATGTAATACAGAAATTGAAAAAAACAACTTTTCTAACGGTTTAAAAATTAACAACTTATGAACCGAGTTTATTAACATTAGTTCACAAAAAAAGCGGACCAGTATTGATCCGCTTTTTTGAGCTTATTTGGAATGAAATCCTAGCTTCTTTTTTCTCTAATTCTGGCTTTTTTACCAGTAAGACCTCTAAAGTAATAGATACGTTTTCTACGTACACTACCCGTTTTATTGATCTCGATTTTTTGCAAGGCAGGAAGGTTTACCGGGAAGATACGTTCCACACCAACTGTTCCCGACATTTTTCTAATGGTAAAGGTTTGAGATGCTCCGGTTCCTTTTACCTGGATCACTACACCTCTAAAGAACTGAGTTCTGGTTTTTTCTCCTTCACGAATCGAATAGTACACTGTGATCGTATCACCGGCGCTAAACTTCGGAAATTCTTTCTTCTCTACAAATTCGTCCTGAACAAATTTTATTAAGGATTCCATGTTATTTCTTATTAAAAGTTGTGCTTAAAACAACATTCACGGTGATCGCCAGAGGTTGGATTAAATCGGTTGCAAAAATAGTGAATTTCTACAATGCTGCAACGTTTTTACTTATTTTTTTTAGGGCGTTGCCGCGCAAAATATAGAAGTCTCTCAAAAGCCTTGAATGGCAGCGCGGCCGGGCTTTCGCTACTCGCTTCCTCCGTTGCTCCTTCAGGAGCGCAGGAGGAGAGCTCAAACACACCGCTCAACAAGCTCCCCTTGGCAGCTAAAGCTGCAGCGGTGAGTCCCTAACGCTGTCTTATTCCAACAGATCGGGTCGGCGTTTTTCAGTGTGCTTTTGGGCTTCATTTTCCCGCCATTCTTCAATTTTTGCAGTATTACCGCTTAACAGTATGTCCGGAACTTTCCAGCCCTTATAGTCGGCCGGACGGGTATAAATGGGCGGCGCCAACAAATCATCCTGAAAAGAGTCGGTTAAGGCGCTGGTTTCATTTCCCAATACACCCGGCAGTAAACGAATCACTGCATCACAAAGTACTGCAGCCGCAAGTTCACCACCGCTCAGTACAAAATCTCCAATCGAGATCTCCCTGGTGATAAAATGATCGCGTACCCGTTGATCCACTCCTTTATAATGACCGCAGAGTATGATAATATTCCCCTTCAGTGATAATTCATTGGCAATCCCTTGCGATAGTGTAGCGCCATCCGGGGTCATATAGATGATCTCGTCATATTCCCGTTCTAATTTTAGTTTCGAAATGCATTTGTCAATGGGTTCTATCATCATGACCATCCCGGCACCACCACCAAACTGATAATCGTCAATTTGCTTGTAATTGTTCGTAGAAAAGTCTCTTAGATTATGTGTGTGCACTTCAACCAAGCCTTTCTCAATGGCTCGTTTTAAAATGGAAGCTTCAAACGGACTTGCAAGTAATTCGGGTAGAACGGTAATAATGTCAATTCGCATCTTATAAGAGTTCTTTTTTCATCTTACAGCGATCTATAGAACCTTTGGCACGCTCCAGAACCGATTTATCCAAAGTATTGAGCGCTGCCTTTCGGTAATGTTCAATGGCTTCATCCAGTTTACCCTGTTGCTCGTACATGATGGCATATTCGTTATAAATCGTCGATTTTGTGATTCCGGGGATATTGATAGCCTGATCCAATAACTCTTTTAATTCGTCATACTTTCCAAGCGTAGATAACAATATAGAATAGTTATAGTACACGGCAGGATACATCGGACTCTTCTCAAGACATAACTTATACAGTGTTTCTCCTTTTTCGTATTCCTTGAATTTCACTTCATACAAATAGCCAAGATGATTGTAGGCCTTTCCGAAGTTAGAATCTATATCCAGTATCTTTTCAAGTTTGTTCGTCGCCTCGTCATAACGTCCTTCTTTAATATCCAGATTAGCCTGATCCAGAAGCTCTTCAAGTTTGGTAAGATGATCCATAAAAAATGGTTTAAGTTGTAAAATTAATTCAATTAACCCAATTTATATCTCCCAGGTATAATGAAATTTATGAATATCTTTTTTCCAACCCAGACGCTCGTATAAATGCTGTGCCGGATTGTCAACTTCGGTTTCCAGAGTTAGCCCTTTACTTCCTTCTGTAATCGCGAAAGTTTTGGCAGCCTCCAATAGGGCTTCTCCAACCCCACGATTTCGCGCATTTTCGGAGACATAAAGATCATTTAAAATAAAGGTGCGTTGCATCGATACCGAGGAGAAAGAAGGGTAAAGCTGTGTAAATCCGAGTCCGTTGCCATCGTCATCCAGTGCGATAAAGATCACAGAGTCTTCATTTTTAAAGCGCTGTGATAAGAATGCCTTGGCGGCCTCAAGACTTGATGCCTGCTTATAAAAAACCCTGTAGGCGTTAAACAATGGAGTCAATTCATCAATTTGGTGGGAAGAAGCTCTTACAATTTTCATAAAATAAAATTACAACTTTATTCCAATGATGCTATAGGTTTTCCATTCTTAAGAATTTCTCATTAAATGACAACATTTATCCCTTTTGTTCTCTGGTGTAATAATTGCTGTGAGAAGAAAAATTTTTCGATCAGAGATAATCGATCATAAAAAAAAGCCCATCATACCGATGAGCTTTTCAGTTTAACCTTATAATGAGTTTTCGGAATACCTTCCGAAGCTACTAATAGTAGGTATAGCGTCTTACCTTAGAGATATACTTCGCCAATCTGATCACCTGATGACTGTAACCGTATTCGTTATCATACCATACATAAAGCACTACATTCTTACCGTCATTAGCAACTATGGTTGCATTACTGTCATATATAGAAGGTGCCGAAGACCCTACGATATCGCTGGAAACCAATTCATTGTTTAAGGAATATTTGATCTGCTCCACAAGATCACCTTCCAGAGCATATTTCTTCATCACCGCATTGATTCCGTCTTTCGAAGTCTTTGCCTGAAGTTCAAGCTTTAAGATCGCCAAAGAACCGTTAGGAACAGGAACCCGTATCGCATTGGACGTTAGTTTTCCTTCGAAGGATGGAAGTGCCTTTGAAACGGCGCTACCGGCACCGGTTTCTGTGATAACCATGTTTAAGGCAGCTGCACGTCCACGACGGTATTTCTTGTGCATATTGTCCACAAGATTCTGATCGTTTGTATAGGCATGAATCGTTTCCAAATGACCTTGTACCACACCAAAAGAATCTTCAACAGCCTTTAGTACCGGCGTAATTGCATTGGTGGTACAGGATGCAGCCGAAAAGATATCAACTGTATTTGGATCGTGCTCTCCATGATTCACCCCGTGAACGATGTTTGGAACATTTTTTCCCGGAGCGGTAAGTAAGACCTTTGCAACGCCTTTTGCTTTTAAATGACGTGCCAAAGCGACGTCATCTCTAAAGGCTCCGGTATTATCAATTACAAGCGCATCTTCGATGCCGTATTGAGTATAATCAATCTCCTCGGGAGCGTTTGCTGAAATGATATGAACCGTTGTTCCGTTAATGATGAGTGCCTGATTTTCAAGGTCGATGTTTACTGTTCCCGGAAAATCACCATGAACTGAGTCGTATTGTAATAGAGAAGCACGTTTTTCCAGAATAGTTTGATCTATTGCGCCACGTGTAACTATCGCACGAAGACGCATTTGGTTTCCTTGTCCGGTTCGTGTCATTAGCTCTCTAGCCAATAATCGTCCAATCCGTCCAAAACCGTATAACACTACGTCTTTAGGGGTAATGTTCTTTTTCTCTTTGGCATCCTTTAATTTATCACTTACAAATGCGATCGCATCTTCATAGCGGTTGTCTTCTAGGTGATATTCGTAAGTAAGTTTACCAATGTCGAGTTTTGCAGGTGGAAGATCCAGTGTTTTGATCGCCTGAGCAATTTCTACAGAATCGAAGATGGAAATTGGTTTCTGAACAAATTCCCCGGCATACTCGTGCAGATTTAGGATCTCGCTCACATTGCGGTCAATAAGCTGGTTTCTGAACAATACCAACTCAATAGATTTATCATACCAAAGGTCACTGATAATCTTAATAAATTCTACGGAAGCCTTACGGCGATCGGTTTGAAAAGACAGTTCTTTTTCATAAACGTCATCAAAACTCATAGTGGTGTTTTTTAGGGTCCTCCTTAAGATGAGGAATTAGTTTTAAATTTTGCTGCAAAAATAATTATTATAAATGTCTTGGTGAAGCAAATTTGTAAAAATAAATACCCCTCTAAAAATATGATTTTAAGAGGGGTATCTTCTTCAGATTTAAACCAACAAACCGAAAGAGAGCAGTTCTAATTTCTAAAAATAATGGTATTTAATTCACCGTTTCGGTTTACGAAGGTCATTTCAACATCTTCGTTATAGGCACGATTCGACATGACCTGTTTTACATCGTCTATATTTTTTATGGCAGTTCCGTTGATCTTGGTAATGATGATTCCGCTGAGATCATATCTGGAACGCTCTTTTCTTAAGGATTCGGTGACCAAAACGCCATTGGAGAGGCCTCTTCTTCGCAATTCGGCATTGGTCGCGTTCTTGACTTCTATTCCCAGTTCTTCAATTTGATAGATCTCCAGCTTTACAAGGGTAACGGGAATCGTTTTTACTTTACCGCTACGCAGCACGGTAACATCTACTACATCATTAGGACGTTTCGATCCCAGATAGCCGGCCAGGTCTGAAAATTTACCTACTTTATATCCGTCAAGTTGCTTTATGATATCACCTTCCTTAATTCCGCTTTCGGCAGCACCGCTACCGGGTTCGATTCCGGCAACATATACTCCTTCGGTTTCACTGATCCCAAATTGTTTTGCATTTTGAGAATTAAGGGTAGACCCCTGGATTCCCAGAATCCCGCGTTGAACATTACCGTACTCCATAATGTCTTCGATCACTTTTCTCGCATTGTTGGACGGCACGGCAAAGCTATACCCTACATACGACCCGGTTTCGGAGGTAATAGCTGTATTTATACCAACCAGTTCTCCTCTAATATTTACTAAGGCACCCCCGCTGTTTCCACGATTTACAGCAGCATCGGTTTGAATAAAGGACTGCGGATTGCGATCAAATTCATTCAAATCCCGGGCCTTGGCACTTACTATCCCTGCAGTAACCGTAGAGGTAAGGTTAAAAGGATTTCCAACAGCAAGCACCCATTCTCCTATTTTCAGTTCGTTAGAGTCACCAAAAGTGACATACGGAAGATCTTGTTTTGCGTCGATCTTTATCAGGGCTATATCGGTTTTGGGATCGGTACCGATAAGTTCGGCCTTATATGTTTTATTGTTGTTAAGCGTAACTTCAAGTTGGGCTGCATTGGCGATCACGTGATTGTTGGTAATAATATATCCGTCGGGATTAATAATAACACCACTACCGCTTCCTACCATAGCACGGGCTTGTCCGCCACCGTAAAAATATTCCATCATATTTGTGGGCTGCCTGCTAATGGTGGTATTGGTGACGTGAACAACAGCGTGTACCGTTTTCTCGGCAGCCTCTGTAAAGTCTATATTAAATGGTGTACTTGATAAATTACTGGTATAATTGGCAGGAATAAAGGAAGGATCCTGTGAAGCCTCAGAAATAACGATCTCATTTTTGTCTTCCAGGAGCTTGTACCCACCCAGAGTCAATGCACCGGCAACCAGCGCTACTAAAAATAATCTTAGGGTCTGTTTCATGTTCTTTCTTTTTTAGTATTAACTTTTAAACAATTATAAGACGAAAATATTTTTGTAATATTTCAGTTTTAACGACTATTTAACACCAGCAAAACATAGTTTTGGGGTGTTGGTTTTTATACCTTTGCCACCATGCAACTTCAGTTTTACAAATATCAGGGCACCGGCAATGACTTCGTCATGATTGATAACCGTCGTGGAGAATTCCCCAAAAATAATACCAAATTCGTATCGAGGTTGTGCGACCGAAAATTTGGCATAGGTGCAGACGGACTTATCCTGCTCGAGGATAGTGAAACTGCCAATTTTTCAATGATCTATTACAATGCCGACGGAAATCCCGGGTCTATGTGTGGAAACGGCGCACGTTGTATCACGCATTTCGCCCGTTTTTTAGGCATTATTGAAGCCAAAGCCAAATTTGAAGCTGTAGACGGTGTTCATCACGCCACTATCGAAGGCGATGTAATTTCGCTTAAGATGCAGGACGTAAATAATATTGAGGTTTATAATCATTATTGTTATCTCAATACCGGTTCTCCTCATCATGTTGCCATGGTTACAGGATTGCAGGAATATGATGTTTTTAACGAAGGACGGTCCCTTCGGAATTCTCTGTACGGAACGGAAGGCGCTAATATTAATTTTGTTGAAGCAATATCTGAAGATACCGTGAACGTTAGAACCTACGAACGAGGTGTTGAAGATGAAACCCTTTCCTGTGGAACAGGGGTTACCGCAGTGGCGTTAGCACTGGCTGAAACAGGTATGACCACCGGAAATGAAGTAAGCCTGCAGACACCTGGCGGTGTTTTAAAAGTTAGTTATAAAAAAACGACAGAGGGATATGAAGACATTTTTCTAATAGGCCCCGCAACCATGGTTTTTAAAGGAGAGTGGGAATGAAAGGACTTTTAGGAGAACATATTTTTCTGCGTGCGTTGGAACCTTCGGACCTTGAATTTCTTTACGATCTGGAAAACGATATGTCTGTTTGGGAAGTTAGTAATACCACAACACCCTATTCCAAATTTGTTCTAAAACAATATCTCGAAAATGCACACCGTGATATTTTTGAAGTTAAGCAACTCCGATTAGTTATCTGTAAAAAAGAAGACTCGAACGCGGTAGGTTTTATCGATCTTTTCGATTTTGAACCTAAACACAAACGGGTAGGGGTTGGGATCGTAATATTCCGGGAAACAGACCAGCAAAAAGGATTTGCTTCAGAAGCGCTTCAATTGGTAAAAGATTATGCGTTGAGACATTTAGCCCTTCATCAGCTCTATGCCAATATAACAGAGGACAATGAACGGAGTATTCGCCTTTTTCAGAAATTGGGATTTACTGAGAGCGGAATAAAAAAAGATTGGATCTATTCAGAAGGAAAATTTAAGAACGAACATATTTTTCAGTTACTTTTAAACTAACATTATTACCTAAAGCGTATGTATATCAAAAAAATAATCGTTGCGATCCTGCTGCTCGGACTGGTAGTAATGGGCGGATTCGCCATGTATGTCTACAACACTTTTTTTTCAGAAAATACCGCATTCAATAACAAGGAAGCACATGTTTATATTCCTACTAATGCTGATTTTTCAAAAGTAATTGAAGAACTGAGACCTTTGCTCGACAATATAGAATCTTTTGCTAAAACTGCCGAAAAGAAAGGGTACGTGAGTAACATAAAGCCGGGACATTTTATAATACAAAAGGGGATGAATAATAATGAGCTAATAAATACCCTTCGCAGCCGTAACATCCCTATTAACATAAAGTTTAATAATCAGGAGCGATTGGAAGATCTTGCCGGTCGAATTTCGCAGCATATAGAAGCCGATAGTGTTTCCCTTATAAGAGCAATGCGGGATAGCATCTTTTTAAGGGATGCCAATCTAACCCAAGAGACCGCTTTGGGGATGTATGTTCCTAATACGTACGAACTGTATTGGAATACCGATGCTGAAGCGTTCAGAGATAGGATGAAGACCGAATACGAACGTTTTTGGAACGAAAACAGAACCAAAAAAGCAAAAGAACTCGGACTCAGCAGAGCCCAGGTTATTTCTTTAGCAGCTATAGTTCAAAAAGAAACGGCTAAAATAGACGAGCGTCCGCGGGTTGCAGGGGTGTACATGAATAGGATAAACAAGGGAATGTTGCTTCAGGCAGACCCAACCGTGATCTATGCCAAAAAGCTCACTGAAAATGATTTCGATCAAGTGATCAAAAGAGTATTGTATGTGGATCTGGAAATTGATTCACCGTACAATACTTACAAATACGCAGGAGTACCTCCCGGTCCCATTGCCATGCCCGATATCTCCTCTATTGACGCCGTGTTAAACTACGAAAAACACGATTATTTTTATTTTGTGGCCGATGTTACAAATTTCGGGTACCATAAGTTCGCAAAAACCCTGGCACAGCATAATCGCAACAAGGCGGAGTACGTGCGCTGGGTGAATGAGAATGGGGTGAATCGATAGTCTTACTCCTGTTAAACCTTTCTAAAATAAGGGGTTAAAGTCTGTTAACACCTGCTCCACTGCTTATTGTTTTCTTATTTTTATTAATGAAATCTCGTAAAGAGATTTTTTTAGTGCTAAGATCTTTGAAATAACGTAATTGACAATCATAAGACCTTTTGGCAAGCGTGAATTTGCTGGCTACTTGTTCGTGTTTGTTTTAAGACTATTTCCTGTAAGCACGAGGCTTACAGGCAATAATTATAATTCTTAAAAATAAATAAAACATGGTAAAAAGTTTTATGAAATTGTCTGTGCTGCTAATAACCTTGGTGCTGCTTTGTGCAGCGGGAACCACTTCGAAAGGAGAAACTTTTAGCAGTTCTATATTTATTTCAGAAATTGCAGGTGAACTTGCCTATGTTCCCTACGATTTTGAAGTAAATATGAATCCCCAACAGAATATTCCTTTTGTTGGGACGTCGTATCTTGGTTTTTGTGAAGACCTCGGCTTTTCCGAAAGCAGTGGTAATTACAAGGCTGTTAATCGACTTGGTTATGCAGGCAAATATCAGTTTGGACGATCTGCCCTTCAATGGGTTGGAGTTACCAATAGAAGTCAGTTTTTAAATTCCCCTTTGTTACAGGAAAAAGCTTTTGAAGCTTTAATTTCCAAAAACAAGTGGGTTTTAAAGGACTATATTGATAAATTCCACGGCCAAATAATCAATGGTATTAGCATAACCGAATCCGGCTTAATCGCCGCAGCCCATTTGGGAGGTGCAGGAAACGTAATGAAGTTTCTTGAATCTAATGGGCAAGACGTGTTTGCTGACGCAAATAACGTTCCCATAACAAAGTACATGAAAGTCTTTGCAGGTTATGATATATCATCCATACTCCCAGATAACAATGCCAGAGCGACATTATAATTATTGAAAAAGTCAGGTCGACAAGCCTGGCTTTTTTCATGTTTTGTTGTTAATAATTCGGTTCATACTAAGTGCGTATAGAATTAAAACTAAAGGGTTTGGGAAGTATCTTTAGAAGTGCAAAAAAAAACCATTAGCTAAAGTTTAGTATAGCTTTAGAAGTTCTTTAACATTTATTAACATGCTGATAATCAAATTTGTAAAATAAACCGTATCTTTGCGCGCTGAAAACTAGGTGAGGAAATTCTCACTTTAATTTTTAAAAAATGAAAAGCAAACTATTACGCATTAGTTTAATTGTGATTGTAGCAGTATTAGTGACTACGGGTTTTTCTTTTGGAAAGAAAAAAGCCCCGTCTCACTTTTCTACTAGTGGATTAGAGCTTTATTTTCATGTTCCTAATGAAGATGAGGTAGCTCTCACTATGCTTGACCCGAATCCTAATTATAATTTATTTTTAGGAAAATCTTATGTTGGATTTAAAGAAGCTTTAGGTTTTAAAGAATCCCGTGGAGATTACTCTACCATTAACCAGTTTGGTTATTTAGGTAAATACCAGTTTGCCAGAACTACACTTCAAATGATCGGAATATACAATCCCGATAGCTTTTTGAAGGATTCAAAATTACAGGAAGCTGCATTTTCTGCTTATACGTCTCGAAACAAATGGATTCTTAGAAAAGACATTAAACGATATAATGGAAAATACATCAATGGTGTAAAGGTTACTGAATCAGGTATTTTGGCCGCTGCACATTTGGCGGGAGCAGGAAATGTGAAGAAATACCTTCGAAGTGGAGGAGCACAGGGATTTAGTGATGCCTTTGGTACTTCTATTCGATATTATTTAAAGAAATTCTCGGGATACGATACTTCACACATTTTGCCTAATAAAAAGGCAAAAGCAAAGGTGATGTAAAAGGATTATTTCTGAATTACAAACAAGGTGGGTCTCTTATGGAGGTCCACCTTTATTTTTTTCCAATGTTCTACTGTTGTCGTTTTAATGTATTCTGAAGGCAAAGTTATATCACAAGCCACACAAAGCCGGGTATCCTTGTGTAGGGAAACCAACAGACTTTCTAACATCTGATTGTTTCGGTAGGGTGTTTCTATAAACAGTTGCGATTGGTCTCGCTCATATGAAAGCCTTTCAAGTCGTTTCAACTCGGCTTTTCGTTCTTTCTTATCAATGGGAAGATAACCGTTAAATGCAAAATTTTGTCCGTTAAACCCACTTGCCATCATCGCCATTAGAATAGAGGAGGGTCCCACCAGTGGAACCACTTTAATTCCGTTCGCATGCGCTTCTTTTACCACCGCTGCTCCGGGATCGGCAATACCCGGGCAACCGGCATCACTTATCACGCCCACATCAATTCCTTCAAAACAAGGAGATAACATTTGAGGAATTTCACCTTCGTTGGTAAATTTATTGATCAGCTGAAATTGCAGATCAGGTTGTGACTTTCTGGGAACGATACTTTTTATAAATTGTCTCGCATTTTTCTCGTGCTCCACAATATAGTGGTCGATATGTTCCACAGCCTTTTTAACCAACAGCGGCAATACTTCTAAAGGCGGAGTATCACCTAGAGTGCAAGGGATTAAATATAAGTTGCCTTTTTGGGGTTTCATATTCAGTTTAGCGGATCACTAGTTTCTTTACGGTGGTATATCCATTGGTGTCGATCACCTTAATCAAATACAATCCCGGACGCATTGCGTTGACCGAAACATTTTTTTGTGACGTATTTATATTTTCTTCCGAAGCAATAGTACTCCCTTTAAGATCCGTGATCGTAATTGATGAAATGGTGCTTTCTTCCAGCAATAAGGTGATATATTCTGAAGCAGGATTAGGAAAAATAGCAAGGTTGGAGAGTATATTATCCTCATATCCAATCAGCGAATTGTCTTCCATTTTATAGATGGTACCTCCCAGATCTACAATATACATTTCTCCAGCCAAATCTTCCCCAAAGGCCACCCAACTTCCACCAAAAGATCCGTGATTTATAAGATTTCCTGAAGTACCTACAGTATAGATGTTACCACTACATACATCGGCTGCGTAATAAATGCCTTGTATAAGTGGATACTGACTTCCCCTGTATACATATCCACCCGTTATTGAGCAGTTTCCACTTCCTGAAGAAGAAGAGTATTCTGCAATGGGAAATGTAAGATCTCCCACAGGTGGACATCCTGCGGTATTGAAGGGTGCCGATCCTTCATAGCAACGCCATCCGTAGTTTAGACCGGCTTCGGTCCCCGAAGCTTTATCTATCTCTTCAACATCACCCTGACCCACATCACCAATCCAGATATCCCCGGTGTCACGATCGAAAGAAAAACGCCACGGATTTCGCAGTCCGTATGCCCAAATTTCTTCCGCATTAACAGTACTACCTGAAAATGGGTTATCAGTCGGGATACCGTAATTATTACCTCCCGACGGATTGTCAACATCCAGGCGAAGCATTTTGCCTAGTAGAATTGTCGTATTTTGTGCTCTGTTGCCGGGATCGCCGCCGCTACCTCCGTCCCCTGAAGAAATATACAAATAGCCATCGGGTCCAAATTGAAGACCACCTCCATTATGATTTGGAAACGGTTGGGTATATTCTATAATCGTCAGTTCCGAACCGGGAAGGGCAATGTCCGGATTACCCGGATCCACAGAATATCGTGCAACTCTGGTATCTCCGTTGGTTTTAGTATAATTTACATAGAAAAATCCGTTGGTATCATAATCGGGGTGGAAGGCAAGTCCTAACAATCCCTGCTCACTTCCATTTGAAACCAAAGTAGAGATGTTTAAAAATGGGGTGGTATTCGTTGTTCCGTTCGAATTCAGGATTTTGATTCGTCCACCCTGTTCTACCACAAAGAGACGGTCGTCACCGGCATGCTTCAGGTCGACCGGACTGCTAAAGCCCGTTGCAAACGTGATTAGCGCAGGCTCTTGCGAATGGATTGTAATAGCATACCCCAAAAACAGGAGAATAGTAAAGATATTTTTCATAACATTTTTTTTAAGATACACTAAGTTAGCTAAAAGCCTTCAATAATAAAAGTTAAAGCCGTTTAGCAATAGAAGTACAGGCTTTATCCAGCATATCATAGACTTGATCGAATCCGTTTTCTCCACCGTAATAAGGATCCGGGACATCTACATTTTCGTTGGGAAAGATCTCTTCCATGATGAGACGAACCTTCTTTCTTTGATCTTCTGAAACAGCTAAATCGAGTACATTCTTCTTATTTGAGTTGTCCATTACGAAGATATGATCGAACTCATCAAAGTCGGATGCCGTAAAATGTCTTCCGCGCTGATTAGAAATATCGAGTCCGTTCTTTTTAGCTACGGCAATACTTCGTGGATCGGGCTGTTCACCAACATGCCAACTCCCGGTACCTGCTGAGGTAACATACACCTTAGCAGTATCTACTTTAGATTTCAGGATTCCTTCTGCCAAAGGAGAGCGGCAGATATTGCCAAGACAAACCATTAAAACTTTTGTTTTCATAGTTGGAAATTAACGAAAAAAATGTGAAAAAAGGAACTGTGCTTTACAGCGTCAGTTTTTTGTTGAGGTCTTCTACGTATTTTCGGAATTGCTTATCTGTACTGGATAAGTTATCTACTGTTTTACAGGCGTGAAGTACCGTGGCGTGATCGCGCTGTCCAATTTGAGACCCAATGGAAGCCAGAGAGGCTTTAGTGAATTTTTTAGCAAAGAACATTGCCAATTGCCTGGCCTGAACAATATGACGTTTTCTTGTTTTAGACTGAAGTGTATCCACATCCATCTGAAAATATTCGCTTACTACTTTCTGGATATAATCTATAGAAACTTCTCGCTTGGTGTGTTTTACATAATTATCGACGATCTTTTTAGCGAGGTCGATAGTGATCTCTCGTTTATTAAAAGACGAGTGAGCGATTAGCGAAATAATGGCACCTTCCAGTTCGCGAATATTGGTTTTTATATTATTTGCCAGAAATTCGACAATATCTTCGGGCATTTCCACACCGTCACGGTATAATTTATTCTGAATTATGGCTACCCGTGTATCGTAATCGGGGTGATTTAATTCGGCCGAAAGCCCCCATTTAAACCTTGACAACAGGCGTTGTTCAATGTCGATCATATCCACCGGAGCCTTGTCACTCGTTAAAATGACTTGTTTTCCGTTTTGGTGAAGGTGATTGAAGATGTGAAAGAATACATCCTGTGTACCGGCTTTTCCGGATAGTAATTGAATATCATCCACGATCAACACATCGATGATCTGATAAAAGTGTATGAAGTCGTTACGGTTGTTCTTCTTAACCGATTCGATATATTGTTGAGTAAATTTTTCGGCTGAAATATAGAGAACCGTTTTTTCCGGATACTTGTCCTTGATCTCAACACCAATAGCGTGAGCAAGATGCGTTTTACCCAATCCAACACCACCAAATACCAATAAGGGATTAAACGAAGTGCCTCCTGGTTTATTGGCTACAGCCATCCCTGCCGAACGGGCCAAGCGATTGGATTCCCCTTCCAGAAAATTGTCGAAATTATAATTGGGATTGAGTTGCGATTCTATCTTAACATTTCGGATCCCCGGAATTACAAAAGGATTCTTTAATTCGGGACTCTTATTCTTCAAAGGTACATCGACCTCTTGGGAAGCCTGTGAGTTACTTCTGTTTGAACTTGGGATCTTTTCAGTAAAGGGTTGTTTGTTGCCATAGGTGTTTTCCATTTTGATCACATAGACCAATTTGGCTTTTGACCCCAATTCTTTGGTTAAGGCAACTTTTAATAACTTTACATAATGCTCCTCTAACCATTCATAAAAAAACTTGCTGGGAACCTGTATACTAAGAGCGTTATCAGCAAGTTTTACGGCTTTTATAGGTTCGAACCAGGTTTTGTACGCTTGTGAAGTGATATTATCTTCAATAAAGGACAAACAATTGTTCCAAACCGATTCCGCAGTTTTGCTCATAGTTGAGGTTGAAGTTTTAGTTAGTTAAAAAGGCGCAGATAAGAAGTGAGAAAAGGAATTCCTCTAACATTATCTTAACATTGCAAATATGTGAACAAAAAAA